>CAWHJY010000001.1:0-56430 GCA_963829775.1 uncultured beta proteobacterium
ATTGGAACGTCGTCGGCGGGAAGTAGTCGTTCCCACGGTCCCATTCGATCGCCGCCAGCTCCGCGAGTGCCGGCGCCACCAGGTGGATCGGATTGCGCGCGAGGTCCGGATAGGCGACGTGCCCTTGCACGCCGCGCACCGTCAGCGTCCCCGACAGCGTGCCGCGGCGCCCGTTCTTGATCATGTCGCCGAGCCGCTCGACCGACGACGGCTCGCCGACGATGCAGTAGTCGATCGCCTCGCCCCTGGCGGCGAGCTTCTCCACCACCCGGACGGTGCCGTCGACCGACGGACCTTCCTCGTCGGACGTCAGGAGCAGCGCGATCGACCCGGGTGCGTCCGGATGGCGGGCGAGGAACGACTCGGTCGCCGTGACGAAGGCGGCGAGCGATGCCTTCATGTCCGCCGCGCCGCGGCCGTACAGCCACCCGTCGCGCTCGACGGCCACGAACGGGTCCGACGTCCACTGCTCGCGCGGGCCGGTCGGCACGACGTCGGTGTGGCCGGCGAAGCAGACGAGGGGCCGCGCGTCGCCGCGCCGCGCCCACAGGTTGGTGACGCCGCCGGCGGCGATGATCTCGCAGCGAAAGCCCAGCGGCGCGAGGCGGGCCGCCAGCAGCGGCTGGCAGCCGGCGTCGTCGGGCGTGATCGACGCGCACGCGATCAGCGCGCGGGTCAGGGCAAGGGTGGGGTCCGCGCCGGGAGGATTCGTCGACGCGACGGCGGACGTGCCGGCCGGGGCGCCGGAAGCAATGGCGGTCATCGACCCGATGGTAGCAAATCCCGCCGCGTCCGGCGGCGCCCGGGGGCCCGGCGCGGGCGGTCAGTGCGTGCGGTCGAGGAGTCCGGCGTCGATGCGCAGCGACGCGAAGTCGGTGCCGGGCGTGGCCGACCGCGGGGCGCCGCTCGTGTCGTTGCTCTGCGCCATGTTGTCCACGCGCGCCGTCGGCGCCTGCTGGTTGATGAGCCAGGCCAGGTTGGTCGGAGAGTCGGACGCGGTCATCGCCTCGTCGTAGGTGAGGACGTCGTCCATGTGCAGGCGGCAGAGCGCCTGCTCGAAGGTCTGCGATCCGGGATAGAGCGACTGCTCCATCGCTTCCTTGATCTGGGTGATCTCGCCGTTCTTGATCAGCTCGGCGATGAGCGCCGTATTGAGCAGGATCTCGACCGCGGGCTGCTGCTCGCCGTTCTTGTTGCGGACCAGCCGCTGGCAGACGATCGCGCGCAGGCCGATCGACAGGTCGGACAGCAGGCCCGAGCGCGCGTCGTACGGGAACAGGTTGATGATCCGGCTCATCGCGTGGTAGCTGTTGTTGGCGTGCAGGGTCGCCAGGCAGAGGTGGCCGGTCAGCGTGTGCAGCAGCGCCTGCTGCATCGTCTCGCGGTCGCGGATCTCGCCGATCATGATGAGGTCCGGCGCCTCGCGCAGCGCGTTGGCCAGCGCCTTCTGGTAACTCTGCGTGTCGACGCCGATCTCGCGCTGGTTGACGAGGCTCTTCCGGTGCTCGAACAGGTATTCGATCGGGTCCTCGAGCGTGAGGATGTGGCCCGACTTCGACGCGTTGCGGTGATCGATCATCGCCGCCAGCGTCGTCGACTTGCCGGAACCGGTGGCACCGCAGATCAGCACGAGGCCGCGCTTTTCCATCACCAGGTCCAGCAGCACCGACGGCAGCTTGAGCTGCTCGAACGAGGGCACGTTGCTGCGCACGAAGCGGATGACCAGGGAAATCGTCCCCCGCTGGCGGAAGATGTTGATCCGGAAGTTGCCGACGGCCCGGTCGAGGTGGGAGAGGTTCATCTCCATCTCGTTCTCGAACTCCCGCGCCTGCTCCTTGGACATCAGTTCGTAGGCGATGCGGCGCACCGTCTCGACGTCCATCGGCTGCGTCGAGATCGGCGACACCACGCCGTTGACCTTGATGTTGATCGGCGCCCCGCAGGAGATGAACAGGTCCGAAGCCTGCTTCTCCGCCATCAGCTTGAACAGTCGGTCGAGGTACATGGCGCGTCCCGCGCTAAAATCGGTCGGAAGCCGGCTCCGGGTGCACAGGAACCCGCCGTTCGCATGATAATGTCATGAATCGACAGCAAGTTCCAGCCACGGACGCCAATCTTCGCGGTCGCCGCTGCCACCGCACCCGGGTGCCCCCGGAACAAGCTCATATCCAGGACGAAAGCAATATCCATGCTCGCAATCATAGGTGGCAGCGGCCTGACGCGGCTGTCCACGCTCGCGGTCGCGCACCGGGAGGTCGTCCGGACCCCGTACGGCGAGCCGTCGTCGGCGCTGCTGTTCGGGCAGGTCGCCGGCCGCGACGCGGTATTCCTCGCCCGGCACGGCCACGGTCACACGATCCCGCCGCACCGGGTCAATTACCGGGCCAATCTCTGGGCGCTGAAGGAGCGCGGCGCGACCGCGGTCCTCGCCGTGGCGTCGGTGGGCGGCATCCGCGGGGCGGCGCCGGGGACGCTCGTCCTGCCGCACCAGCTGATCGACTACACCCACGATCGGCCGGCCACGTTCTTCGACGGCAGCGACGGCAGGGTCGTCCACGTCGATCTTCACGCATCCGTACACGCCCGCGTTGCGCGCGGCCTGCCTGGCCGCCGCGGCCGCCGCCGGCGTCGCGCTGGCCGATGGCGGCGTCTACGGGGCGGTCTCGGGCCCGCGTCTCGAGACCGCCGCCGAGATCGACCGGATGGAGCGCGACGGCGCGACGCTGGTCGGCATGACCGGCATGCCGGAAGCGGCGCTCGCGCGCGAACTCGAGTTGCCCTACGTGGCGCTGTGCGTGGTGGTCAACCATGCCGCCGGGCGCGGGAACTCCACCGACGAGATCTCGATGGCGGGGATCGCCGCGGTCATGGAGGCGGGAATGGCCAAGGTCAGGCGACTGCTCGACCACGTCGCCGCGACCGCATGACGACCCTGGGGGGGCTGCGATGATCCGCGAAATCCTGCGCATGGGCGACCCGCGGCTGCTGCAGCGGTCCGCGCCGGTCACGGCGTTCGGCACGCCCGAGCTCGACGCGTTGCTCGCGGACCTCCGCGACACCATGGCGGCGGCCGACGGCGCCGGCCTCGCGGCGCCGCAGATCGCCGTGCCGCTGCAGGTCGTGATCTTCGGCATCGAGCACAACCCGCGCTATCCCGACGCGCCGCCGGTGCCCTACACGGAGCTCGTCAATCCGGTGCTGACCCCACTTGCCGAGGAGACGGAGGAGGGCTGGGAAGGCTGCCTCTCGGTGCCGGGGCTGCGCGGCCTGGTGCCGCGGTGGACGCGGCTGCGCTACGAGGGCTTCGATCCTTCGGGTCGCCCGATCCGACGCGATGTCGACGGCTTCCACGCCCGCGTCGTCCAGCACGAGTGCGACCACCTGGCCGGCATCCTCTATCCGATGCGGATGCGCGACTTGTCGCGGTTCGGCTACACCGACGTGCTGTTTCCCGGCGTCGACGAGCCCGAAGACTGACCGCCGCCGACCGGCGCCCGGTCAGATGCGCAGCTGGTCGAACAGCGCCGTCTCGAGCCGCAGCAGCGCGTGCTCGTCGTGCAGCCGCGCGCCGTCGAGGAGGAACACGTCCTCGGCGCGCTCGCCCAGCGTGTTGATCCGCGCGCTGGCGACGTTGACGTTCGCCTGGGCCAGCGTGTAGGCGATCCGCGCCAGCAGGCCCGGGCGGTCGCCGGCGACGATCTCCAGGATGTAGTGCGTGCCCTTGTCGTCGGGGAAGATTTCGATCTGCGGCGACAGCGGGTGGTGCTTCAGGTGCCGCGAGATGCGACCCGCGACTGGCGCCTCCAGCGGCGGACGCAGCTCGAGCAGGCGGGCGAGCTCGAACTCGACGAACTGGATCGTCTCGCGGTAGGGCGGATGGGCGTGGGTCGGATCGTGCACCGCGAAGGTGTCGAGCGCGTAGCCGTCGCGCGTCGTGTGGATCTTGGCGTCGAGGATGGACAGGCTCGAGCGCCCGAAGAAGCCGCAGATGCGCGCGAACAGGTCCTTCTGGTCCGGCAGGTAGACGAACACCTGCAGCCCGGCGCCGTCGCGCGCGAGACGCGCCTTGACCACGGGTTTCGCGCCGGCGGCGCGGTAGAACAGGTGCCGCCCGTGCCAGGCGATCTCGTCGGCGGTCTGGTGCTGGAAGTAGACGTTGTCGAGTTGCGCCCAGAGGCCGCGCTCGGCGTCTTCGGGCACGGCGTGCAGCCGCAGCAGCCGGCGCGCCTCGGTCTGCCGCTCCTGCAGGCTGTCGGCCAGCGTGGTGCCGCGCGGCGCCCCGATCAGGCGCGCCCGCGTCGCGTGGAACAGGTCCTCGAGCAGCCTCGCCTTCCAAGCGTTCCAGACCTTCGGACTGGTGCCGCGGATGTCGGCCACCGTCAGCAGGTACAGCGCGGACAGGCGGCGCTCGGTCCCGACCCGCGCGGCAAAGGCGGCGACGACGTCGGGATCGCTGACGTCCTGCTTCTGCGCAGTCGCCGACATCGACAGGTGCTGGCCGACGAGCCAGGCGACGAGCTCGGTGTCCGCCGGCGGCAGGCCGTGCGCCCGGCAGAACCGCCGCGCATCGCGCTCGCCCAGCGCCGAATGGTCGCCGCCGCGTCCCTTGGCGATGTCGTGGAACAGGCCGGCGAGATACAGCACCTCCTTGCGGTCGAAGTCGACCATCAGCCGCGAGCACAGCGGGTACTCGTGCGCGTGCTGCGGTTCGGTGAACCGGCGCAGGTTCCGGATCACCATTACGATGTGCTCGTCCACGGTGTACACGTGGAAGAGGTCGTGCTGCATCTGTCCCACGATGCGGCCGAACGCCGGCAGATAGCTGCCGAGGATGCCGTACAGGTTCATCCGGCGCAGCTCGTGCGTGAGACCGCGCCGTTCGCGGAACACCTGGATGAACTTCGCGCGGTTCGCCGGATCGCGCCGGAACGCCGCGTCGACGCGGTGCCGGTTGCGCGCGAGCGCCCGCAGCGTCCGCGCCGACATGCCCTTGAGCTCCGGGTGGCGCATCATCGTGAGGAACGCGTCGAGAATGGCCGACGGGTCGCGCTCGAACAGCTGCTCGTCGCGGAGGTGCAGCAGCTCGTCGATGGCGACGAACTCGGTGCCGATCGGCCGCGGCTTGACGTCGATCGGCAGCAGCCGCGCGTGGAGGTTCTGCAGCATGATCACGTTCGCCTGCTGGACAAGTTTCGCCGCCCGGTAGTAGCGTTCCATCAGCTGCTCGCTCGCCCGCCGGTCCGGCGTGTCGGCAAGCGCCAGATCGCGCGCGAGCTGGTTCTGCAGGTCGAACACCAGCCGGTCCTCGCGCCGACCGGCGAGGTAGTGCAGCCGCGCGCGTAGTCCACCGATCAGCCGCTCCTGGCGGGTGACGGTACGCGCCTCGGTGGGCGTCAGCATCCCGGCCCTGGCGAGGTCGCGCCAGCTGCGGCCGAGGCCCGCGGCGCGGGCGATCCAGAGCACCGTCGCCAGGTCGCGCAGCCCGCCGGGGCTCTCCTTCAGGTTGGGCTCGAGGTTGTACGCGGTGTCGTGGTACTTGAGGTGCCGCTGTTGCTGCTCCAGCACCTTGGCTTCGTAGAATGCGCGCACGTCGATCGCCGCGTCGTAGCGGGCGGCGAACGCGCGGTACAGCCGCCGCGATCCGGCGAGAAAGCGGTGCTCGAGCAGGCTCGTGCGGACGGTGACGTCGGCGGCCGCCTCGCTCTCGCACTCGTCGGGCGTGCGCACCGCGTGGCCGATCTCGAGCCCGATGTCCCACAGCTCCGAAATCAGCGTCTCGACGAACGCGGTTTCCGTTGCTCCCGCCGCGTGCGGCAGCAGGATCAGCACGTCGACGTCGGAATGGGGAAAGAGCTGGCCGCGACCGTAGCCGCCGACGGCGATCAGTGCGGCGCCGGCGGGGGCGCCGCCTTCGGTCCAGACGGTGCGCAGCAGCATGTCGACCAGCCGCGCGTGCCCGCGGAGGAGGCGGGGCGTGTCCGGCGCAGCGAGAAATGCTTCGCGCAGGGACGCCCTGCCGCGCTTCAGCTCCGCACGGTGCGCGGCGAGGCGCGCGCCGGTGCCGGTGCGGGTGGGGGCGGCGGGGGCGTCCACGGCGGCCGGCACGAAGCGGGGAGGGTCAGGTCGCCGGTGGCGGCGGCGTGCCCGCGGAGACCGTCAGCACTTCGTGGCCATCGCCGGTGACCAGCACCGTGTGCTCCCACTGCGCCGACAGCGAGTGGTCGGCGGTGACGATCGTCCAGCCGTCGGCGAGCGCACGAATCCCCGCGCGGCCGGCGTTGATCATCGGCTCGATGGTGAAGATCATCCCCGGCTGGAGCTTGAGGCCGGTGCCGGGCCGGCCGTAATGGAGCACCTGCGGCTCCTCGTGGAACTGGCGGCCGATGCCGTGGCCGCAGAATTCGCGGACGACGGAAAAGCCCTGTTCCTCGGCGAACTTCTGGATCGTGTGGCCGATGTCGCCGAGATGCGCGCCGGGCCGCACCGCGCGGATGCCCTTCCACATCGCCTCGTAGGTGTGGTCGACGAGCCGGCGGGCCTGGATCGACGGCGCGCCCACGCAGAACATGCGGCTGGTGTCGCCGTGAAAGCCGTCCTTGATCACGGTGATGTCGATGTTCACGATGTCACCGGCCTTGAGCTTCTTCTCCCCGGGGACACCGTGGCAGACCACGTGGTTGATCGATGCGCACAGCGAGGCCGGATACGGCGGATGCCCGGGCGGCGCGTAGTTGAGCGTCGCCGGCACCGTGCCCTGCACGTTGACCATGTAGTCGTGCGCGAGCCGGTCGATCTCGCCGGTGGTGACGCCGGGCCTGACGTGCGGCGTCAGGAAGTCGAGCACCTCGGCGGCGAGCCGCCCGGCGATGCGCATCGCGTCGATTTCCGCCGGGCTCTTGATGTTGACCGACATGGTCAGGCCCGCAGCAGTTCGTTGATGCCGGTCTTGGCGCGGGTCTTCGCGTCGACCTGCTTGACGATGACTGCGCAGTAGAGGCCGTGGCTGCCGTCGGCGGCGGGCAGGCTTCCGGCGACGACGACCGACCCCGCCGGAACGCGGCCGTACGAGACTTCGCCGGTCGCGCGGTTGTAGATCTTCGTGCTCTGGCCGATGAACACGCCCATGCCGAGCACCGAGTTCTCCTCGACGATGACGCCCTCGACGACCTCGGAACGGGCGCCGATGAAGCAGTTGTCCTCGATGATCGTCGGGTTGGCCTGCAGGGGCTCCAGCACGCCGCCGATGCCGACGCCGCCGGACAGGTGCACGTTCCGGCCGATCTGCGCGCACGATCCGACGGTGGCCCAGGTGTCCACCATCGTGCCGCTGTCGACGTAGGCGCCGATGTTCACGTACGAGGGCATCAGGACGACGTTGGGCGCGATGTAGGCCCCGCGCCGCGCGACCGCGGGCGGCACGACGCGCACCCCGGCTGCGGCGAACTCCGCTGCGGAAAACCGGGCGAACTTGGTCGGGACCTTGTCGTAGAACGCGAACGGCGTCGTGTGGCCGTCGGCCGCGTCGAACTGCATCGGCGCGTTGTCGGCAAGGCGGAACGACAGCAGCACCGCCTTCTTCAGCCACTGGTGCGTGGTCCACGCGCCGTCGATCTTCTCGGCGACCCGCACGCGACCGGCGTCGAGGTCCGCGATGACCCGGGCGACGGCGTCGCGGACGGCGGCGGGCGCGTTCTGCGCGGAAAGCTCGGCCCGGGCTTCGAAGGCCTGGTCGATGGTGGCGGCAAGTTCGGTCATGGGCGATTCCGGGACACGGCGAAAAACCGTGAATTTTACTCCGAAACCGGGGCCACCGACGGACCGGCGGACTCTACATCGTCTTGAAACGGGGCGCGAAGGTCCGGCTGACCGGAAGCTTGCGCTCGCCGGCACGCAGAACGACGACCGGCTCGCCGCGCCAGTCGCGGTCGACGCGGGCGATCGCCCGCAGGTTGACGATGGTGCCGCGGTGGATCTGCCAGAACGACTCCGGGTCGAGCTCGTCGTGCAGCTCCTTGATGGACTTGCGGATCAGCGCCTCGCCTTCGGCGGTGATCACCTTCGTGTACTTGTCCTCGGCCTGGAAGTACTGCACCTCGGCGACGTCGATCAGCTTCATCGACGCGCCGAGCGACGCGCGGATCCACCGGAGCGTTCCTCCGGCCTCGATGGCGGCCAGCTTCGCGAGGACGCCGGCGAGGTCGAGCGGCGGCGCCGCCAGCCTGGCGCGAACGCGATCGCGGACCTTGGCGATGCGCTCGGCGGTCGGCGGCTTCAGCACGTAATCGACCGCGCCCTCGTCGAACGCCGCCACCGCGTACTCGTCGTAAGCCGTGACGAACACGATGTGACAGGCGCCGGCCAGCTCGCGCGCGACGTCCAGCCCGGTCTTCTCCGGCATCCGGATGTCGAGGAAGGCGACGTCGGGTCTCGACGCCGCGGCGAGTTCGAGCGCCTCGCGGCCGTTGGCCGCCTCGGCGACGATGTCGAGCTCGGGCCACGCCTCGGCCAGCCGCGCCTTGAGCTGCGCGCGCAGCAGCGGCTCGTCTTCGGCGATCAGGGCGGTGGGCATCGGGAAGCCTGGGTCAGTCGCCGGGCGCCCAGGGCACGATCAGCGTCGCGATCGTCCCGCGCGCCGGCAAGGGCTCCAGCGTGAACGATGCCCGCCGGCCGTGCAAGGCCGCCAGCCGTTCGCGCACGTTGGCGAGGCCGACCCCGCCGCCGGCCGTGGCGGCATCGGGACCGAGGCCGCGGCCGGTGTCGGTGACCTCCACCACCAGGCGCTCGCCGTCGCGATGCGCGGCGACCGTCACGGTCCCGCCGTCGGCCGAGGGCTCGATGCCGTGCTTGATCGCGTTCTCGACCAGCGTGATCAGCATGTTCGGCGGGAACGGGTGGGCGCGGACGTCCGGGTCGACGTCGGTGCGGATCACGAGGCGCTCGCCGATGCGGTCCCGGAGCACGTTGAGGTACGCCTCGGCGAGCGCCAGTTCCTGCCCCAACGTCGTCGACGCTGCGCGCAACTGCGGCAGCGCGGCGCGCAGGTAGGCGATCAGGTGGGTCAGCATCCGCGACGCCGCCGGCGGATCGGTCTCGGTCAGGTACTGGACCGACGCCAGCGTGTTGAACAGGAAATGCGGCTCGACCTGCGCCTGCATCAGCTTGAGCTCCGACTCGATCGCCTGCTTGGCGAGCAGATGCCGCTCGGCTTCGGCCTTGTGCAACGCGGTGGCCGCTCGCGCCTCACGAAACTTGACGAAGAAGAACAGGCTGACGAACAGGCCGTTGAAGAACGCCGTGACGATGTTCCAGCCGAACACGTTGGCCTTGCCGGTCACGTAGTCCCACGAATAGCCCTTGACCACGATGACGAGGACGACACCGACCAGCGTGCCGGCAGCCACCGCCAGCGCCAGCCACGGGAGCGGTCGCGGCCGGTCCCACGGCCGCGCCAGGTTGACGAAGTAGGCGATCGAGAAACCGTAGAGCTGGACCGTGACGAACGGGTGCCAGAACGGACGGGGATCCTCGCTCCACAGCACCGCGGCAAAGCCGGCGTTGATGGCCGCGATCAGCAGGATCGTGAGCCAGGACGCGCGCAACCCGGAGCCGAGCCTTGCCAGCGGGCGCATGGGGAGGCCAGTGGAAGTCATGCCCGGATTGTAGGCAGCGAAGCGCCGGAGCGGGCGGACGGGCGACAGGCCGCAGCGGGGGCGGACGAAGCGGCGGCTCGCGGCGTGAACCGGCTCCGGCAGCACGGCGGACCGGTCGCGCGGCCGCGGGCGCGCGGCGATGCCCGGTCAGGCCCCCGCCAGCGCGACGATGCGATCGACGGCGTCCGCGCATTCGGCGAACGGCGCGACGAGTGCGATCCGCACGTATCCGGCGCCGGGATTCACGCCGTGCGCCGCGCGGGCGAAGTAGCTGCCCGGAAGCACCGTCACGTTCTTCTCGGCGAGCAGCCGGCGGGCGAACGCCGCGTCGTCGCCGCCGGTGCGCGCCCACAGATAGAACGCGGCTTCCGGCATCGGGCACGGCAGGACCGGCGCGAGCCGCGGCTGCAGCGCGGCGAACTTCGCGGCGTACGCGGCGCGGTTCGCGCGCACGTGCGCCTCGTCGTTCCACGCGGCGATGCTGGCCGCGGCGACCGCGCCCGACATCGCCGAGCCGTGATAGGTGCGGTACAGCAGGAACGCCTTGACCAGCGCGGCGTCGCCGGCGACGTAGCCGGAGCGCAGGCCGGGCGCATTCGAGCGCTTCGACAGGCTGCCGAAGACGAGCAGCCGGGGATACCCGTCGCGCCCCTGCGCATGCGCAATCGCCAGCGCCCCCGCGGGCGGTTTGCCGTCGTCGAAATAGATCTCCGAATAGCATTCGTCGGCGGCAATCACGAAACCGTGACGATCGGACAGGGCGAACAGCCGCCGCCATTCCTCCGGACGCGTGACGCGGCCGGTCGGGTTGTCGGGCGAGCAGACGTAGACCAGGTGCGTGCGTGCCCAGACGGCTTCGGGAACGGCGTCCCAGTCCGGCGCGAACCCGCGTTCCGGGTCGGCATTGACGCAGAAGGGTTCGGCTCCGGCCAGCAGCGCGGCACCTTCGTAGATCTGGTAGAAGGGATTCGGCATCACGACCGTCGCACCGGCGCGGCTGCCGTCGACGACCGTCTGCGCGAACGCGAACAGCGCCTCGCGACTCCCCAGGACCGGGAGCACCTGGGTGCCGGGGTCGAGGGACGGCAGTCCATGGCGGCGGGCGAGCCATCCGGCGATCGCTTCGCGCAGCGCGACGGCGCCGATGGTCGTGGGATAATTCGCGAGACCGCCGAGGCTGCGGGTCAGAGCGTCGAGCAGCAGCGGCGGCGTCGGATGCCTGGGTTCGCCGATCGACAGGTTTATCGGCGCCAACGCGGGGTTCGGCACCACGTCGGCGAACAGCGACCGCAGCCGCTCGAACGGGTAAGGCTGCAGGCGCGAGAGTCGGGGATTCACGGCGGAAGGAAGGTGGGAAGCGATGCAACGCGATTATAGGCGACGGGCGACGCCAGCCCACGCGCCGTGCCGATGACGTCGACCACCCCGCCGGCATCGTGGCCGTGGCGGATCGGCGCGCTGGTGGCGCTGCTGGCGGCGATGGCGCTGGCCGCCGTCGTGCTCGCGCACTGGGGCTGGCGCTGGTTCGGGCCGGCGCCGGAGCCCGTCGCGCCCGCGCCGCCGCCGTCGCGGTGGGCCGACGCGCTGGCAACCGCCAATCCGTTCGGCGCCGCGGCAGGGGTGGCCACCGGGGGCGGCACGGCGACGACCGGCGCGCGTGCGTCGCCGCCGTCCTCGCCGGCGACACGCGCCTGTTGGGGGTGATGGCCGGCGCCGACGGCGACGGCTGGGCGCTGTTCCGGCTGGGCAACCAGGGCGCCTTGCTCGCGCGACGCGGTCAGGAGATCGCGCCGGAGGTGATCCTGACCGCCGTGCGCCCCGATGGCGTCGCGATCCGGGACCACGGCCAGTCGCGCGAGCTCGCGTTGCGCGCGCCGGCCGCATCGACGCCGCCGGCGTCCGGGGCCGGATCCGCGGGCAGCGCAGTCCGGTGGACCGGCTGGCGCGCGTGCCGGCGCCGTCGCGGGGCGAGCGACGTGCGCGACGCCGGCCGGGTTCGGCGGACCGGTCCTGCGCGTGAACGCCGAACTGCTGACCGGCATGGGGGCGCAACCCGACGCGTGGCGTGCCTTGCTGACCGTTGCACCGGGCCCGGCGGGTGCGGCGGGCGCCCCCGCCGGGCTGGCGGTGCGCGACCAGAGCGGGTTCGGCGCGATGCTCGGCCTCAAGGACGGCGACCGCATCACGATGGCGAACGGAATCCCGCTGGCCACGCCGGACGATGTCCTGGCAGCGGTGGTCAAGCCGCTGACGGCAAACCTGTCGGTGCGGGTATCCGGAACGCGCGAGGGCAAACCCGCCGAATGGCTGCTCCTCAACGCCGGGGCGTGCCCGGGATAGCGAGCGCGCGGCGGCGGTGGGCCGAGGCCGGGGTCAGCCGCGGTCCGGCAGCCAGGAGACCAGTTCGTGCGGCGTCGCAACCGCGCCGTCGGCCCGCCATGCGTCCGGCACGTCGGCATCGCCGAGGTAGCCGTAGCTCGCGACCAGCGTGCGCATTCCGGCCGCGCGGCCGGCCTCGATGTCGCGCGCGGCATCGCCGACGTAGACGCAGCGCTCGGGGGCGACCCCCAGCGTCCGCGCCGCGTGCAGCAATGGCGCCGGATGCGGCTTGGCGTGCGCCGTCGTGTCGCCGCAGACGACGGCGCCGGCGCGCGGCGCCAGCTTCAGGTCGGCCACCAGCGGCAGCGTGAACCGGGTCACCTTGTTGGTGACGATGCCCCAGCGCAGGCCCCGCGCCTCGATGGCGTCGAGCATCAGGTCGACGCCGGGGAACAGGGTCGAATCGACGCACAGCGCCGACTCGTAGTGCGCGAGGAATGCGTCGCGCAACGCCGCGAACTCGGCATCGTCGGGTGCGTAGCCGAACCCGGCACCGATGAGACCGCGCGCGCCGTGCGACGCGTGCGGGCGCAGCCGGGCGAACGGCAGCGGCTGCGAGACCGAGGTCGACGCGCACCCGGTTGAGCGCCGCCGCTAGATCGGGGGCGGTGTCGGCGAGCGTGCCGTCGAGGTCGAACAGCACCGCGTCGACCGGCAGCGGAAGCGCCAACGGCGCCATCGGTGCCGGCGCGGTGCGGGGCTCAGGCATCGGTGCCCCGACGGAAGGCGGCCAGATAGTTGACCGCCGTATCCGGCTCGAGCCGGAACACCTTCGTGAACGGGTTGTAGGTCATGCCCGTCAGCGCGTGGGGCGACAGCCCCGCGTGTCGCGCATGCGCCGCCATCTCGGACGGCTTCACGAACTTCGACCAGTCGTGCGTGCCGCGGGGGAGGAGATTCAGCACGTACTCGGCGCCGACGATGGCGAACAGATACGACTTCGGGTTGCGGTTGATCGTCGAGAAGACGACGGTGCCGCCCGGTCGGACCAGCGCGGCGCAGGCGGCGACCGTCGAGGCGGGATCGGGGACGTGCTCGATCATTTCCATGCACGTCACGACGTCGAAGGCCGCCGGCGTCGCGCGCGCCTGATCTTCCGCGGCGATGAGCCGGTAGTCGACGCTCGCGCCGGACTCGAGCTTGTGCAGCTTCGCCACGCCCAGTGCCTTCTCGGACAGATCGATACCGGTGACGCGGGCGCCGCGCGCCGCCATCGATTCCGACAGGATGCCGCCGCCGCAGCCGACGTCGAGCGCGTCCTTGCCTTCCAGGCCGCCGACGACCTGGTCGATCCAGTCGAGACGCAGCGGATTGAGCCGGTGCAGCGGGCCGAAGAGCTCGCTGTCGGGGTCCCACCACCGGTGCGCGAGCGCGGAGAATTTGGCGAGCTCGGCGGCGTCGGCGTTGGGATGCAGGGAGGCCGGATGGACGGCGGGAAGGGTCGCGGGGTGGGTCACTGGAGTCGCTCCTGCCAGGCCCGGGCGCGGGCCACGATGTTGCCTTCGTCGGCGGTGGTGAGAGTGCGGCCGGCGACGATTCGTTCCCCGCCGACCCATACGTCGGTCACCGCGTCGCGGCCGCTGACGTGGACGAGATGCGACACCGGATCGTAGCAGGGGGTCGCGTCCAGCCGGCCGAGGTCGACCGCGACGACGTCGGCGTCCTTGCCGGCGACGAGCGACCCCAGCCGCGCTTCCAGGCCCAGCGCGCGCGCCCCGCCCAGCGTCGCGCAGCGAAGCATCTCCATCGCCGGCAGGGCCGAAGGATCGCCGGTGGTGACCTTGGCCAGCAGCGTGGCGAGGCGCATCTCGGCGAACAGGTCCAGTCGGTTGTTCGACGCCGCGCCGTCGGTGCCGAGCGCGACGTCGACGCCGCGCGCGAGCAACTCGGCGACCGGAGCGACGCCGCTGGCGAGCTTCATGTTCGACGCGGGGCAGTGGACCACGTGTCCGCCGTGCGTGACGAGAAGGTCGAGATCCGCGGCGTCGAAATGGACGCCGTGAATGGCGATGAAGGACGGCCCGGTGACGCCGAGGCGGTGCAGCCGCGCCAGCGGCGACTGACCGTGGCGGGCACGGCTTTCCTCGACCTCGTGCGCCGTCTCGGCGATGTGGGTCTGGATCGGCAGGTCGAGCTGGCGCGCGTACATGACGATCCGCTCGAACGTCGCGTCGCCGACGGTATACGGCGCGTGCGGAGCGAGCGAGAACGCGAGCTTCGGCTCGTGCTTCAGCGCATCGCGGGCCGCGAGACCGGCCTGCAGGTAGCCGTCGGGGTCGGCGGCATAGGGGGTCGGGAAGTCGAGCACCGGCAGGCCCAGCATCGCGCGCATGCCCAGCTCGACGAACGCCGGTCCCGCGGCGTCCGGATAGAAATACATGTCGTTGCAGCAGGTGATGCCGCCCTTCAGCATCTCGGCCGCGGCGAGCCTCACGCCGTCGGCGACGAACGCCGGCGTCACGAAGCGCGCCTCGCGCGGCCAGATGTGTCCCTCCAGCCACACCTTCAGCGGCACGTCGTCGGCGATGCCGCGGAACAGCGTCATCGCCGCGTGCGTGTGCGCGTTGACCAGCCCCGGCAGCAGCGCGTGCGAGCCGAAATCGAGGCGCTGCCGCGGCGCGTACCGGGCGTCGGCATCCCCCTGCGGCAGCACGGCGACGATGCGCCCGCCGTCGATGATCAGCGCGTGCGAGGGCAATGCGCCGGCGGGCTCGACGGGGACGATCCAGCGCGCATCGAGGCGCAGGTCCACCGGTTCGGGGGCGGGCATGGTCGGCGAGGGCAGTCGGGGCTTCGGGTGGATGCGCGAGGATGGAACGGCGCAGGCGAGGGAAAAAAAAGCCCCGCGCGAGGCGGGGCTTCTTTCGTCGCGGAACCGGGCTACTTGCGGACGACCGCTTCGCCCTTGACCTCGACTTCCACGCGGCGGTTCGGCGCGAGGCAGGCGATCAGTTCCTTCATCGCCTTCATTTCGCACTTGACGCCCGGGATCGGCTGGGTCTTGCCCATGCCGAGGGTCTCGATCTTGTCCTTCGGCACGCCCTTGCTGACCAGGTAGTCGCGGACGGCGTCGGCACGGCGCTCCGACAGCTTCTGGTTGTAAGCCTGCGTGCCGATGCGGTCGGTGTGGCCGGTGACCAGGACCAGTTCGAGCTTCTGCACCTGCGCCAGCTTCGCGATGATCTCGGTGTCGATCGCCGCCTTGCCTTCGGGCTTCAGCGCGTACTTGTCGAAGTCGAACAGCGCCTTCGACGCGAGCGTGATCTTCTGGACAGCCGGGGCGGGAGCCGGGGCCGGAGCCGGGGCGGGCGGCGGGGGCGGCGGCGGGGCGACGACCGGAGCGGGAGCGGGTGCCGGCTTCGGCACGAGGTCCGGGTCGCACTGGACGATCGCCATCGACGGCGCCCAGTAACCGGTGCGGTAACACAGGTTGCCGGAAATGCCCTTGGTGCCGTTGTACGTGGCGCTGCGGACGACGTTGTTTTCGGGCGTGCCAGTGGCCGACAGCCAGTATCCGCTGGTCGTCGTGTTGGCGCCCGCCACGCCGGGGACATAGCCCGCCGGGTTGGGATTGGCCTGCGCGGCGGCGCTGCCGGCAAACGCCGCGGCGATGGCGCCGACGAGCACACCGGAGACGAGACGTCGAGTCATTGTTACACCCCTTTGGCTTTGGTTTTGAAGATGTTTTGGTGAAGTCAGCTGCGGCGCGTGGCAGCGAAAAACCGGTTAAAGCGCTGCCGCGCAAAGTCCTTTGCTTCGGCGACGACTATAGCATGGCCCCCCCCCCCTTGCAAAAGAAAGTGCGGTTTCGCACGGTTGCGGCGGGAGAGTGTCGCGGCGGCGCAACGACGTGATAAAATGTTGACTTTTCAAGGGCCTTGCGCGAGGTCTCCGGTCGCCAACGGCGCCGGGGCCGGCGCCGTTGGCGGGATCGCGGCCGGCTGCCATGGCAGCGAAACCGAACCCCTCCGGCGTCCGCGCGCAGGTTCCCTGAATTTCCCGAAACCGCCCCTTTAAGCGCCCTCCGATGCCCGATCTGCCCTCCACCGACCAGTTTGCGAAGGAAACCCTCCCGGTAAGCCTCGAAGCCGAAATGCGCCATTCGTACCTCGATTACGCGATGAGCGTGATCGTGGGCCGGGCGCTGCCGGACGTCCGCGACGGGCTGAAACCCGTCCACCGGCGTGTCCTGTACGCCATGTACGAGGCGAACAACGTCTGGAACCGACCGTACGTCAAGTGCGCCCGGGTGGTCGGCGACGTCCTCGGCAAGTACCACCCGCACGGCGACAGCGCCACCTACGAGGCCCTGGTCCGCATGGTCCAGGAGTTCTCGCTGCGCTATCCGCTGATCGACGGCCAGGGCAACTTCGGCTCGGTCGACGGCGACGGCGCGGCCGCGTACCGGTACACCGAGTGCCGGCTGCAGAAGATCTCCGCCGAGCTCCTCGCCGACATCGACAAGGAAACCGTCGATTTCGCCCCGAACTACGACGGCAAGGAGATGGAGCCGACGGTGCTGCCCACCCGGCTGCCGAACCTGCTGATCAACGGCTCGTCGGGCATCGCCGTCGGGATGGCGACCAACATCCCGCCGCACAACCTGACCGAGGTCGCCAACGCCTGCCTCGCGCTGCTCCGGCAGCCCGACATCGCGCTGGACGACCTGATCGACATCGTGCCGGCGCCGGACTTCCCGACCGCGGGCATCATCTACGGCCTCGAGGGCGTGCGCGAGGGCTACCGCACCGGCCGCGGCCGGGTCGTGATCCGGGCCCGCACCCATATCGAGGAACTCGACAAGGGCAACCGGCAGGCGATCGTCGTCGACGAAATCCCCTACCAGGTCAACAAGTCGACGCTGCTGTCGCGGATCGGCGAGCTCGTCCGCGAAAAGAAGATCGAGGGCATCTCGGACCTGCGCGACGAGTCGGACAAGTCCGGCATGCGCGTCGTCATCGAGCTGAAGCGCGGCGAAGTTCCCGAGATCATCCTCAACAACCTGTACAAGCTGACGCAGCTGCAGGACAGCTTCGGCATGAACATGGTCGCGCTGGTCGACAACCAGCCGCGCCTGCTCAACCTCAAGCAATTCCTCGAGTACTTCATCCAGCACCGCCGCGAAGTCGTGGTGCGGCGCACCCGCTTCGAGCTGCGCAAGGCGCGCGAGCGGGGCCACATCCTCGAGGGCCTCGCCGTCGCGCTGTCCAACGTCGACGAGATCATCGCGCTGATCAAGGCGTCGCCGACGCCGCCGGAAGCGAAGGTCGCGCTGATGGGCAGGCTGTGGCGCTCGTCGATCGTCGAGGAGATGCTCGTCCGCGCCGCCGCCGACGCCGCCCGCCCGGACGGTCTCGCACCGGAATTCGGCTGGCAGAAGTCGGGGTACCGGCTGTCCGACGCGCAGGCGCAGGCGATCCTCGAGCTGCGGCTGCAGCGGCTCACCGGCCTCGAGCAGGACAAGATCACCGGCGAGTACCGCGAGGTCATGGCGCTGATCGCCGACCTCATCGACATCCTGGCCAAGCCGGAGCGCGTGACGGCGATCATCACCGACGAGCTGACCGGCATCCGCGACCAGTTCGGCGACGCGCGCCGCTCCGAGATCGTCGCCCAGGGCGTCGACCTGTCGCTCGAGGACCTGATCGCGCCGCAGGAGATGGTCGTCACGCTGTCGCACGGCGGCTACATGAAGGCGCAGCCGGTCGACGAGTACCGCGCGCAGAAGCGCGGCGGCCGGGGCAAGCAGGCGACGGCGACGAAGGAGGACGACTTCATCGAGCGGATGTTCATGGCGAACACGCACGATTTCATCCTCTGCTTCTCCAACCGCGGGCGCGTCTACTGGCTCAAGGTGTACAACGTGCCGCAGGGCAGCCGCGCGTCCCGCGGCAAGCCGATCGTCAACCTCGTCCCGCTCGCCGAGAACGAGAAGATCACCGCGGTCCTGCCGGTCAAGGAATTCGCCGAGGGGCGCTACGTGTTCATGGCCACGGCGTTCGGGACGGTCAAGAAGACTTCGCTGGCCGACTTCTCGCGGCCGCGGCCGTCGGGAATCATCGCCGTCGACCTGACCGACGGCGATCGCCTGATCGGCGTCGCGCTCACCGACGGCCAGCACGACATCATGCTGTTCAGTTCCGGCGGCAAGGCGGTGCGGTTCGACGAGAACGACGTGCGGCCGATGGGCCGCAACGCCCACGGCGTCCGCGGGATGATGCTCGGCAAGGGGCAGAAGGTGATCTCGCTGCTGGTGGCCGAGGACGAGGCGGAGTCGGTCCTGACCGCGACCGAGAACGGCTTCGGCAAGCGCACGCCGATCGTCGAGTACACCCGGCACGGCCGCGGCACCAAGGGCATGATCGCGATCCAGCAGAGCGAGCGCAACGGCAACGTCGTCGCCGCGGCGCTGGTCCGGCCCGACGACGAAGTCATGCTGATGTCCACCGGCGGCGTGCTGATCCGCACCAGGGTCAAGTCGATCCGGGAGATGGGCCGCTCGACGCAGGGCGTCACGCTGATCAATCTCGGCGGGGGCGAGAAGCTTGCCGGGCTCGCGCGCGTGGTCGAGGTCGAGGCCGAGGACGACGACGAGGAATGACCGACGACGCCAAGCGCGACGCCGACCTCGCCGCCCACCGCGCGGCGATCGACGCCCTGGACCGGGAGATCCTGGCGCGCCTGGCCGCGCGGGCGGGCCATGCGCAGGCCATCGGCCGGCTGAAGGAGGGCGGCGTCGCCTACCGGCCGGAGCGCGAGGCGCAGGTGCTCGCGCGCGTCATCGCCGAGAATCCGGGGCCGCTGTCGGGCGACGCGGTCGCCGGCGTGTTCCGCCAGGTGATGTCGGCCTGCCTCGCGCTCGAGCAGCCGCTGTCGATCGCCTACCTGGGCCCGGCGGGCACGTACTCGCATGCGGCGGTCGACAAGCACTTCGGCGCGTTCGTGCGGGGCGAGCCCTGCGCGACCATCGACGAGGTATTCCGCGCGGCGGAAGCCGGACGCGCGGACTACGCGGTGGTGCCGGTCGAGAACTCCACCGAGGGCGCCGTCGGGCGCACGCTCGACCTGATGCTGGCGACGCCGTTGTCGATCTGCGGCGAGATCCGGCTGCGGATACGCCAGAACCTGCTGTCCAACGCCGGCGGCCTCGATCGGGTGACGACGGTCTACTCGCACGCGCAGTCGCTGGCGCAGTGCGTCCAGTGGCTCGCCCGGCACCTGCCGGCCGCCGCGCGGGTCGCGGTGGCGTCGAATGCCGAAGCGGCCCGGCTCGCGGCGGCCGAGCCCGGCACCGCGGCGATCGCCGGCGAGAACGCCGCGGCGATCTACGGGGTCGCCGTGCTGGCGCCGAACATCGAGGACGAGCCCAACAACACCACCCGATTCTGGGTGCTCGGACGCCAGCAGGTTCCGCCCTCCGGACGCGACGAGACCTCGCTGGTGCTGTCGGCGCCGAACCGGCCCGGCGCGGTGCATGCGCTGCTCGAACCTTTCGCCAGGCACGGCGTGTCGATGTCGCGGCTCGAGTCGCGGCCGGCGCGAACCGGCCTGTGGGAATACCTGTTCTTCGTCGATCTCGACGGCCACGCCAGCGACCCCCGCGTCGCGACGGCGCTCGCCGAGTTGAAGGAAAAGGCACCATTTATCAAGATATTGGGCTCGTACCCTGCAGCGGTTTATTAGGAATGGGATCAACATGAACGCGAACACCCGCCACGACCCTTCGTTCCGAGCGCCCGACTACGTCCGGGGCATCGCGCCCTACGTGCCCGGCAAGCCGGTCGAGGAACTCGCCCGCGAGTTCGGGCTCGACCCGGCGACCATCGTCAAGCTCGCGTCCAACGAGAATCCCCGGGGCGCCTCGGCGCCGGTGCGCGCGGCGATCGACGCCGCGGTCGGCGAGCTCTCGCGCTACCCCGACGGCAACGGCTTCCTGCTCAAGAGCGCGCTCGCCGCGCGCCACGGCGTGCCCGCGGACGGCGTCGTGCTCGGCAACGGCAGCAACGACATTCTCGAGCTCGTCACCCAGGCCTTCCTGCGGCCGGGCGATGCCGCCGTCTACTCGCGCACGCGTTCGCCGTCTATCCGCTGGCGACGATGGCGCGCGGCGCCACCGGCATCGAGGTGCCGGCGCGCGAGCTGGGCCACGACCTGGCGGCGATGCGTGCCGCGATCACCGCCGGCGACGCGTGTCGTGTTCGTCGCCAATCCCAACAATCCGACCGGCACCTGGATCGAGCCCGCGGCGCTGGAGGCGTTCGTCGCATCGGTGCCCGAGGACGTCGTCGTCGTGCTCGACGAGGCTTACAACGAGTACCTCGAGCCGGGGCAGGTCGCGCCGTCGGCCGCCTGGGTCGGCCGGTATCCGAACCTGATCGTCTCGCGGACGTTCTCGAAGGCGTACGGGCTTGCCGCGCTGCGGATCGGCTACGGCCTGATGCACCCGGCCGTCGCCGGGATGCTGAATCGCGTCCGGCAGCCGTTCAACGTCAACGCGCTGGCGCAGGCGGCCGCGCTCGCCGCGCTCGCCGACACCGCGTACGTCGACGAAAGCCGCGCGCTCAACCGCGAGGGCCGGCGGGTGCTCGAAGACGGCGTCCGTGCGCTGGGCCGTTCGTTCGTGCCCTCGCACGCCAATTTCCTGCTGGTCGAAGTCGGCGACGGGGCCGCAGTCTACGCGTCGCTGCTGCGGCAGGGCGTGATCGTGCGCCCGGTCGCCAACTACGGCCTGCCGGGGCACCTGCGCGTGACGGTCGGGCTGCCGGCCGAGAACCGCCGCTTCCTCGACGCGCTCGCCGTCGCGCTGGCCTGACGGCGGCCGACCCATGACCGTCGCGCCGCCCGCCGTCGGCAAGCTCGTCGTCGTCGGTGTCGGCCTGATCGGCGGCTCGTTTCGCGCTGGCGCTGAAGGCCGCCGCGGCGGTCGGCGAAGTCGTCGGCGTCGGACGCACCCGCGCCAATCTCGGCGCGGCGCTCGAACGCGGCGTCTGCGACCGCGTGCTGACCCAGGACGAGCCATGGCCGCGTGAGCTCGCCACCGCCGACGTCGTGCTCGTCGCGGCGCCGGTCGCGCAACTGCCGGGATTGTTCGCCGCGATGGCGCCCGCGCTCGGCCCCGCGACGCTGGTGACCGATGCCGGCAGCACCAAGCAGGACGTCGTCGCCGCCGCGCGCTCGGCGTTCGGCGAATCCGCGCTCGGTCGCTTCGTGCCGGCGCATCCGATCGCGGGCACCGAGCATTCCGGCGCGGCAGCGGCCTTCGCCACGTTGTATCGCGACCGCAACGTCGTGCTGACGCCGCTCGACGAGACCGACGCGGCCGCGACCGCGCGCGTCGCCGCCCTGTGGACACTCTGCGGCGCGCGGGTGCGCCTGCTCGACGCCGCGACCCACGACCGGATCTTCGCGGCGGTGTCGCACCTGCCGCACGTGCTCGCGTTCGCGCTCGTCGACGCGCTCGCGCGCCGGCCGGAGGCGGAGGAACTCTTCCGCTACGCCGCCAGCGGCTTCCGCGACTTCACGCGCATCGCGGGCAGCTCGCCGGAAATGTGGCGCGACGTCGCGCTGGCCAACCGCGACGCGCTGCTCGCCGAGCTCCACGCCTACCGCGACGCGCTCGACGACGTGACGGCGCGCGTCGCGGCCGCCGACGGCGCGGGACTCGAGGCGCTGTTCTCCCGCGCCAGCGCGGCGCGACGCAAATGGGAGGCGGACCGCGCCGGGTCGGTCAGGGTCGACGCCCCCGGGACCGGCGAGGACCACGGCGAATGACCGCGCCGCGCGGCCCCGCGGCACTCGCGCTGCCGGCGATTCCGTCGGCGGCGGGCGAGATCGAGCTCCCCGGTTCGAAGAGCATTTCCAACCGGACGCTGCTGCTCGCGGCGCTGGCCCGCGGCACGACGTCGATCGAGGCGCTGCTGGCCGCCGACGACATCGATCGCATGCGCGAGGCGCTGGCCGAATTGGGCGTGGTGGTCGCGCCGCTCGCGGCGCCGCGAGCGTTCCGCGTCGAGGGCTGCGGCGGGGCGTTCCCGGTGCGCCGCGCCAGGCTGTTCCTCGGCAACGCAGGCACCGCCTTTCGCCCGCTGACCGCGGCGCTGGCGATCGCCGGCGGGCATTACGAGCTCGACGGCGTGCCGCGGATGCGCGAGCGGCCGATCGGCGACCTCGTCGACGCGCTGCGGGGCCTGGGTGCCGGCGTCCGGTACCTCGGCCACGACGGCTTCCCTCCGCTGCTCATCGACGGCGACGGTGCGCGCGCGGGCGGCGCGATCGACGTGCGCGGCGACGTTTCCAGCCAGTTCCTGTCGGCGCTGCTGATGGCGCTGCCGTTGGCGCGGGGCGCGGCGACTGCAGCAACGACGCTGCGGCTGTCGACGCCGCTCATTTCGCGGCCGTACGTCGCGATCACGACCAACCTGATGCGCCGGTTCGGCGTCACCGTCGGCACGCCCGACGCCGACACCTTCGTCGTTCCGGCCGGTTCCGGCTACGCGAGTCCCGGCACGATCCGCGTCGAGGGCGACGCGTCAGCGGCTTCGTATTTCCTCGCCGCCGGCGTGCTCGGCGGCGGACCGGTGCGGGTGACCGGGGTCGGCCGCGATTCGATCCAGGGTGACGTCGCGTTCGCCGACGTGCTGCACCGGCTGGGCGCCGACGTCCGGTTCGGTCCGGATTGGATCGAGGCGCGGCGTGCCGGCCCGCTGGCCGGCGGGACGATCGACTGCACGGCGATTCCCGACGCCGCGATGACGCTCGCGGTGACGGCGCTGGCGGCCACCGGGCCGACGACGCTGACCGGCATCGCCAGCTGGCGGGTGAAGGAAACCGACCGCATCGCCGCGATGGCCAACGAGCTGGCGAAGCTGGGGGCGACGGTCGTGGCCGGTGCCGACCGGCTGACCGTCACGCCAGTCGACCGGCTGCGGCCGGCGGTCATCGACACCTACGACGATCACCGGATCGCGATGTGCTTTTCGCTGGCCACGCTGTTGGGCGCCCCGGTGACGATCCGCGACCCCGGCTGCGTCGCCAAGACCTTTCCCGAATACTTCGGCGTACTGGGCCGGATCACCGGGGGCGCCGGCGCCGGCCGGCCGGTCGCCGACCCGGGGGCGGCATGAGCGCGCCGGGCCGCCCCAAGCGCGAATACCGGAGTGCGAGCAGGAAGGCAATCCAATGAGCGCGCCGGGCCGCCACAAGCGCAAAGGTCGCGGTGCTGAACAGGGGGCATTCCCGTGACCGACGCGCCGGTCATCACCGTCGACGGTCCCGCCGCGTCCGGCAAGGGCACGGTCGCCGCGGGGGTCGCGCGCGCGCTGGGGTTTCACCTGCTCGACAGCGGTGCGCTGTATCGGCTGGTCGCGCTGTCGGCGCTGGAGCAGGGCATCGATCCCGACGACGAGGCGCGCCTGGCGGCCGTCGCCGCGGTGCTGCCGGCGACGTTCGACGGGCCGTCGGTCCGGCTGTCCGGCCGCGACGTGACCGAGGCGATCCGCGGCGAGGACGTCAGCGCCGCGGCGTCGCGGGTCGCCGTCCACCCGCCGGTGCGGACGGCGCTGCTGGCCCGCCAGCGGGCGTTCCGGGCATCGCCCGGGCTCGTCGCCGACGGGCGCGACATGGGCACGGTCGTGTTCCCGGACGCCCCGGTCAAGGTGTTCGTGACGGCCAGCCCGGAGGCCCGCGCGGGGCGCCGTCATAAGCAGTTGATCGAAAAAGGATTCTCGGTTAACATTGAAAGTCTTTTGCGCGACATCCGGGAGCGCGACGCCCGCGACGCGGGCCGGGCGGCAGCACCGCTGCGGCCCGCGGCCGACGCCGTGCTGCTGGATACGACGGACATGACGATCGACGACGCCATCGGCTTCGTGCTGGCCCGCTACCGGGACTTGGCGCGCGGACCGGTCGCAGCGCCCCGCGAATCCGTAGGCCAACGTTTGCAAGAGGCCGCCCTGAACGCACTCTGAAGCCGGTGCGCACGGGGCGGGACGACCAACCAACCCGTCTGGCGAGAAAAAGGGTTCTCGACCCGGCGGTTTGACACCAACAAAGGACCCAACCCCATGGCGACTGCCACCCAGAGCATCACCGAAGCACCCATCGAGAATTTTGCCGCGATGTTCGAGGAGTCCCTCGCGCAGCAGGAAATGCGTCAGGGCGAACTCATCACCGCCGAAGTCGTCCGCGTCGATTTCAACATCGTCGTCGTCAACGCCGGACTGAAGTCGGAAAGCTTCATCCCGATCGAGGAATTCAAGAACGACGCCGGCGAGATCGAGGTCAAGGCCGGCGACTTCGTCACCGTCGCGATCGAGTCGCTCGAGAACGGCTACGGCGAGACCCGCCTGTCGCGCGACAAGGCCAAGCGCCTCAAGGCCTGGCACGACCTCGAAGCGGCGATGGAGCAGGGCGACATCGTGCAGGGCCTGGTCACCGGCAAGGTGAAGGGCGGCCTCACGGTCATGGTCAACGGCATCCGCGCGTTCCTGCCCGGCTCGCTCGTCGACGTCCGCCCGGTCAAGGACACGACCCCGTTCGAGGGCAAGATCCTCGACTTCAAGGTCATCAAGCTCGACCGCAAGCGCAACAACGTCGTCGTCTCGCGCCGCCAGGTGCTCGAGGCCTCGCTCGGCGAGGAGCGCGAAAAGCTGCTGTCGACGCTGCAGGAAGGCGCGACGGTCAAGGGCATCGTCAAGAACATCACCGACTACGGCGCGTTCGTCGACCTCGGCGGCATCGACGGCCTGCTGCACATCACCGACCTCGCGTGGCGCCGCGTCAAGCACCCGTCGGAAGTGCTCAACGTCGGCGACGAGGTCACCGCCAAGGTGCTCAAGTTCGACCAGGAAAAGAACCGCGTCTCGCTGGGCCTGAAGCAGCTGGGCGAGGATCCGTGGGTGGGCCTGTCGCGCCGCTACCCGACGGGCACGCGCCTGTTCGGCAAGGTCACCAACATCACCGACTACGGCGCGTTCGTCGAGATCGAGTCGGGCATCGAGGGGCTGGTCCACGTGTCCGAGATGGACTGGACCAACAAGAACATCCACCCGACCAAGGTCGTGCAGCTGGGCGACGAGGTCGAGGTGATGATCCTCGAGATCGACGAGGACCGCCGCCGGATTTCGCTGGGCATGAAGCAGTGCATGGCGAATCCGTGGGACGACTTCGCGATGAACCACAAGAAGGGCGACAAGGTCACCGGACAGATCAAGTCGATCACCGACTTCGGCGTGTTCGTCGGGCTTCCGGGCGGCATCGACGGTCTGGTCCACCTGTCCGACCTCTCGTGGTCGCTCCCCGGCGAGGCCGCCGTCCGCGACTACAAGAAGGCGCAGGACGTCGAGGCCGTGGTGCTGGCGATCGACGTCGAGCGCGAGCGCATCTCGCTCGGCATCAAGCAGCTCGACGGCGACCCGTTCAACAACTACGTCGCCACGCACGACAAGGGCAACGTGGTCAACGGCACGGTCAAGTCGGCCGACGCCAAGGGCGCGGTCATCACGCTCGACGGCGACGTCGAGGGCTACCTTCGCGCGTCGGAAGTCGCGCGCGACCGCGTCGAGGACATCCGCACGCACCTGAAGGAAGGCGACAAGGTCTCGGCAATGATCATCAACATCGACCGGAAGAACCGCAGCATCAACCTGTCGATCAAGGCCAAGGACCACGCCGACGAGACCGAGGCGATCCAGACCATGAAGTCGGACAACGCGGGCATCAACACCGGCACCACGAACCTCGGTGCCCTCCTGCGCGCGAAGCTGGACAACAAGACCACCGAGTAAGCGGGCCGCATGATGACCAAATCGGAGCTGATCGACCGCCTGGCGGCGCAGTTTCCGCAACTGGTTGCCAAGGATGCCGAGCTCGCGGTGAAGATGATCCTCGACGCCATGGGCGAAAGCCTGGCGAAGGGCGAGCGCATCGAGATCCGCGGGTTCGGCAGCTTCGGCCTCAATTACCGGCCGCCGAGAACCGGGCGCAACCCGAAGTCCGGCGAGCGCGTGCACGTGCCCGAGAAGCACGTCCCGCACTTCAAAGCCGGCAAGGAACTGCGCGAGCGCGTTGACTTCAAGAAGCAGCCGTAACCCGTCGCGGGTGGCGCTATCATCGCGGGCGGCGTGCCGCCCGCGAGGGTGACGCCGCCCGCTTCATTTTCCGGACCACGGAGTCGTCATGCAGCTGGTGCGCTGGATCGTCGGAGTCACGCTGTTCCTCGCGTTGCTCTTCCTGTCGCTGCAGAACGCCGATTCGGTGACGCTCAAGTTCTACCATTTCTGGAGCTGGCAGGCGCCGCTGGTCTTCGTCGTGCTGATCGCCTTCGCGCTGGGCGTGGCCGCGGGCCTGCTCGCCGGCGCGATGCGCGCGGCGCGACTCAAGCGCCAGCTGAACCGCATGCGCCGCGAGCAGCGCAAGGCCGCCGGCGGCGCCGCGCCCGCGCTCGACCCGGCGGCGGTCCGCTATCCGACCACCAACGGTCCGATCGACGGCCTGTAGCCGCGCCGCCGGCCCCCCCAACGCCACGCTCCCGACCGCGCGATGGAATTCGACCTCTGGTGGCTGCTGCCGATCCCCGCCGTCTTCTTCGCGCTGGGGTGGATCGCCGCGCGCATCGACATCAAGCACCTGCTGCGTGAATCGCGCGCGCTGCCGCTGTCGTATTTCCGCGGCCTGAATTTCCTGCTGAACGAGCAGCCCGACAAGGCGATCGAGTCGTTCATCGAGGTGGTCAAGGTCGACCCGCAGACCATCGACCTGCACTTCGCGCTGGGCAGCCTGTTCCGGCGGCAGGGCGAGATCGACCGCGCGATCAGGATGCACCAGAACCTGCTCGACCGGGCCGACCTCCCCGCGGACAAGCGGCAGGCGGCAAGCTTCGAGCTTGCGCAGGACTTCCACCGCGCGGGACTCCTCGACCGCGCGGAGGAGATGTTCGCGAAGCTCGACGGCACGCCGTTCGAGCACCAGTCGCTGGGCTTCCTGCTGTCGATCTACGAGACCGAGAAGAACTGGCCGAAGGCGATCGCCGTGACGCGGCGGATGGAGGCCGTGGCCAAGACGCCGCACTTCAAGGAAATCGCGCACTTCCACTGCGAGCTCGCGCAGGACGCGCTGCTGCGCTCGGACAACGCGACCGCCCGCAGCGAGATCGACGCGGCGCTCGCCGAGTATCGGGCCTGCGCCCGGGCCAATCTGCTGGCCGGCGACCTCGAGTTGCAGCGCGGCGACGTCGATGCGGCGATCGCGGCCTGGGAGCGCATCGAGTCGCAGAATCCGGCGTTCCTGGCGCTCGCGGCCGAACGCCTGGCCGCCGCGTATCGCCAGGCTGGCCGCGCCGGGCAGGGACTGCGCGTGCTGAAGACGTACCAGCAGCAGTACCCATCGCTCGACCTCCTCAACGCCGTGTTCACGCTCGCCGTGTCGGAGGAGGGTCCCGTGGCGGCCGCCGCGCTGATCAAGGAGGAGCTCGCGCGCAACCCGACGCTGCTGGGACTCGACCGGCTGCTCGAGGCGCAGCTCCTCACGGCGCCCGCCGACCGCCGCCACGACCTCGAGCTGGTCAAGCAACTGGTCGGACAGCACATCAAGCGGCTCGGCATGTACAAGTGCGACAGCTGCGGCTTTCGCGCCCGGCAGTACTACTGGCGCTGCCCCGGCTGCGGCAAGTGGGAGACCTACTCGCCCCGGCGCACGGAGAACCAGGATGGCCACGTCTGACCCCAAAGTCATCGTCGCGCTCGACTTCGCCAACCCGATGCACGCGCTGGCGCTCGCCGATCGCCTCGATCCGGCGCATTGCGCGCTCAAGGTCGGCAAGGAGATGTTCGTCGTCGCAGGCCCGGAGCCGGTGCGCTGGATGGTCGAGCGCGGCTTTCGCGTGTTCCTCGACCTCAAGTTCCACGACATTCCGAACACCGTCGCACAGGCCTGCGCCGCGGCAACGCGGCTGGGCGTCTGGATGGTCAACGTGCACGCGTCGGGCGGTGCGGCGATGATGCGCGCTGCCCGCGCGGCCGTCGACGACACGGCCCACGCCGGGGGCCGCGCGCCGCCGCTGCTGATCGCCGTGACGGTGCTGACCAGCCTCACCGACGCCGACCTCGCCGAGGGCGGCATCCACGACACCGCGGCACGGCACGCGCTGAGCCTCGCACGCGCCACCGCAGCGAGCGGGCTCGACGGCGTGGTCTGTTCGGCGGTCGAGGCGCCCACGCTGCGCGCGGCGCTGGGCCCGGCCTTCAAGCTCGTCACGCCGGGCATCCGGCCCGCGGGCAGCGCGAAGGACGACCAGGCCCGGATCATCACGCCGGAGGCTGCGGTGGCCAACGGCGCCGACTACCTGGTGATCGGGCGGCCGATCACCCAGGCCGGCGACCCCGTCGCGGCGCTGGCCGCCATCAATGCGTCGCTGGGAGTCCGCTCTTGAAGGTCACGATGATCGGGACGGGCTACGTCGGACTCGTCACCGGCACCTGCCTCGCCGAGGTCGGCAACGACGTGCTGTGCCTCGACGTCGACGCGGCCAAGATCGCCATCCTCAACGACGGCGGCGTGCCGATCCACGAGCCGGGACTGCTCGAGATGATCCGGCGCAACGTCGCCGCGGGCCGCCTCAGGTTCACCACCGACGTCGACGCCGCGGTCGCGCACGGCGAAACCCAGTTCATCGCCGTGGGCACGCCGCCGGACGAGGACGGCTCCGCCGACATGCAGTACGTGATCGCCGCCGCGCGCGCCATCGGCGCCAGGATGACCGGGTGGAAGGTCGTCGTCGACAAGTCGACGGTCCCGGTCGGAACCGCCGATCGGGTGCGGGCCGCCATCGGGGAGGAGCTCGAGGCACGCGGCGTCGACCTGCCGTTCGCCGTCGTCTCGAACCCGGAATTCCTGAAGGAAGGCGCCGCCGTCGACGACTTCATGAAGCCCGACCGCGTCGTCGTCGGCGCCGACGACGAACGTGCCATCGAGGCGATGCGCGCCGTCTACGCGCCGTTCATGCGCAGCCACGAGCGGCTGCTGGTGATGGACCTGCGCAGCGCCGAGCTCACCAAGTACGCGGCGAACGCCATGCTGGCGACCCGGATCTCCTTCATGAATGAGCTGGCCAACCTCGCCGACGATCTCGGCGCCGACATCGAGCAGGTGCGTCAGGGTATCGGCTCGGATCCGCGGATCGGCTGGCAATTCCTGTATCCCGGCGCCGGTTATGGCGGCAGCTGCTTCCCGAAGGACGTCAAGGCGCTGCAGCACACCGCCACCCAGCTCCGCCGGCCGCTGAAGATCCTCGACGCGGTCGAGTCCGTCAACGACGCGCAGAAGCTGCGGCTGGTCGAGAAGATCGTCGGGCGCCTGGGCGCCGACCTGTCGGGACGCCGTTTCGCCCTGTGGGGGCTTGCGTTCAAGCCCAACACCGACGACATGCGCGAGGCGCCCTCGCTGACCATCATCGCCGCGCTCGCCGCGCGGGGCGCGACGGTTGCCGCCTACGACCCGGTGGCGATGGACGAGGCCCGCCGGGTGCTCGGCGCCGTGCCGCACGTCCGCTTTGCGGGGTCGCCGATGGGCGCGCTCGACGGCGCCGACGCGCTGATCGTCGTCACCGAGTGGAAGGAGTTCCGCTCGCCGGATTTCGACGCCATCCGCGTGGCGCTGAAGGAGCGGCTGGTGTTCGACGGCCGCAACCTCTACGACCCGGCGCGGGTCCGCGCCGCCGGTCTCGAGTACTTCGCCATCGGCCGGCGCTGAGCAACCGGCGCGCTCAGGCCGTGGTGCCGAACCGCCGCAGGCGTGACGGCTGCAGGTAGGCGATGGCGCCCGGATGGAGCGCCAGCCCGCGCCAGCGCTCCCGGTCGACTTCCACCGTGACTGGCTGGTCGCCGTGCGTCAGCGCGAATTCGAGGCGCGCAGTCCGCCCGATGGTCACGCAGTGCAACAGGCGAGCGGCGAGCGCGCCCGGGTCCGGCCGATCGAGCACGGTGATTTCGTGCGGACGTGCGAAGCCCTCGCTGCCGCCACCGTCCGGGTGGGGCAGACGGTTGACGTGGCCGAGGAACTCGAACACGAACGGCGTCGCGGGGTGGTCGTAGACCTCGTCGGGCGTGCCCACCTGCTCGACCCGGCCCTGGTTCATCACCACCACGCGGTCGGCCACCTCCAGCGCCTCTTCCTGGTCGTGGGTGACGAACACGCTCGTGACATGCACCTCGTCGTGCAGCCGCCGCAGCCAGCGTCGCAGTTCCTGCCGGACGCGGGCGTCGAGCGCGCCGAACGGCTCGTCCAGCAGCAGCACCTTCGGCTCCACCGCCAGTGCACGGGCCAGCGCGATGCGCTGCCGCTGCCCGCCGGAGAGCTGGTGCGGGAAGCGGTCGGCGAGCCAGTCCAGCTGGACCAGCGACAGGAGGTCGCCGACCTTCTTCCGGATCGCCGCCTCCGGCAGCCGCGAGTGGCGCGGGCGCACGCGCAGCCCGAAGGCGACGTTCTCGAAGATCGTCATGTGGCTGAACAGCGCGTAATGCTGGAACACGAAGCCGACCTGCCGCTCGCGCACATGCTTGTCGGTGGCGTCCTCGCCGTGGAAGGACACGCTGCCGGTATCGGCCGACTCGAGCCCGGCGATGATGCGGAGCAACGTGGTCTTGCCCGATCCCGAGGGGCCGAGCAGCGCCAGCAGCTCGCCGGTGGCGATGGAGAGGTCGACGCCGTCGACGGCGGTGAAGCTGCCGAAGCGGCGGGAAATGCCGGAGAGTTCGATGCTCATTCGGAGGCACCTCGTGGGGGCCGGCGCGACGCGACGTATCGCCGCTCGACCAGGTACTTGATGCAACAGGGTGACCAGCGCCAGCAGCGCCAGCAGCGTGGCCACTGCGAAGGCCGCCGCGAACTGGTACTCGTTGTAGACGATCTCGATGTGCAGCGGCAGCGTGTTCGTCTGCCCGCGGATGTGCCCCGACACCACCGACACGGCGCCGAATTCGCCCATCGCCCGAGCGTTGCAGAGGATCACGCCGTAGAGCAGCCCCCACTTGATGTTGGGCAGCGTGACGCGCCAGAAGGTCTGCCAGCCGCGGGCCCCGAGCACGGTCGCGGCCTCCTCCTGCTCGATGCCCTGCGCCTGCATCAGCGGAATCAGCTCGCGGGCAACGAACGGAAACGTGACGAAGGTCGTCGCCAGCACGATGCCGGGCACCGCGAAGATCACCTTGACGTCGTGGTCCACCAGCCAGCTGCCGAACCAGCCCTGCAGGCCGAAGATCAGCACGTAGATGAGGCCGGCGATCACCGGCGAGACCGAGAACGGCAGGTCGATCAACGTGATCAGCACGTTCTTGCCCGGAAAGCTGAACTTGGCGATCGACCAGGCCGCCGCGACGCCGAAGGCCAGGTTGAGCGGCACGGCGATCCCGGCCGCGATCAGCGTGAGCCGGATCGCCGCCAGCGCATCCGGATCCGTGATCGCCGCCAGGTAGACCCCGAAGCCCTTCTTGAATGCCTCGACGAATACGAAGACCAGCGGCACGAACAGGAACACGGTGAGGAAGGCGAGCGCGATGCCGATCAGCAGCCGCCGCAGCCATGCAGGTTCGGCGGCGGCGGGCAGGGGGCCCTTGAAGGTCGTGGAGGGCATGGTCATCCCCCGGTCAGGCCTGCGCGCCTTGGCGGCGCCGGGTCCAGCCCTGGAGCACGTTGATCACAAGGAGCAGCGCGAACGACGTGACCAGCATCACGACGGCGATGGCCGTGGCGCCGGTGTAGTCGTACTGCTCCAGCTTTGTGATGATCAGCAGCGGCGTGATCTCCGACACCATCGGCATGTTGCCCGCGATGAAGATGACCGAACCATACTCGCCGATGGCCCGGGCGAAGCTGAGCGCGAAGCCGGTGATCAGTGCCGGCAGGACCACCGGAAACACCACGCGGCGGAACGTCGACCCGCGCGAAGCCCCGAGCGTGGCGGCTGCTTCCTCGAGTTCCCGCGGCAGCTCCTCGATGACCGGCTGCACCGTGCGCACGACGAAGGGCAGCCCGATAAACGTCAGCGCCACCAGCACGCCGAGTGGCGTGAACGCCACCTTGATGCCCAGCGGCGCCAGCAGCGAGCCGAACCAGCCGTTGCCGGCGAAGAGCCCCGTCAGCGCGATGCCGGCGACGGCGGTGGGCAGGGCGAAGGGCAGGTCGACCAGCGCGTCGGCCAGGCGGCGGCCCGGGAAGCGGTAGCGGACGAGCACCCAGGCGACCAGCAGGCCGAACACCGTGTTGATCGCCGCGGCGCCGAACGAGGCGCCGAAGGTCAGCTTGTAGCTCGCCACCACACGCGGTGCCGTCACGATGCCCCAGAATGCCGGCCACGTCAGTGTCGATGTCTTGATGAAGGCCGCCGATAGCGGAATCAGCACGATCAGCGACAGGTAGACCAGCGTGAAACCGAGACTCAGGCCGAATCCAGGCAACACGTGCCGGCGCCGGCGCATCGCCGGGCGCGGCCGGAGTTTCGCGGCGCCGTCGGTGTCGAAAGCCCGGGCGACCTGGAAGTCGCGGTCCGCCATCGCAGCCTCGGCGTCCGAGCTGACGGCCAGGGTACCGGGGCCGCTCATTTCACGTAGATCTGGTCGAACAGACCGCCGTCGTCGAAGTGCACCTTCTGCGCCTGTTTCCAGCCGCCGAATTGGTCCTCTACCGTGAACAGCGTCAGCGGCTTGAACGTGGCCGCGTGGCGCGCCAGCACCGCGGGGTCGCGCGGCCTGAAGTAGTGCTTCGCCACCAGGGCCTGACCGTCGGGCGTGTACAGGTACTCGAGGTACGCCTGGGCGACCGCGCGCGTGCCGCGCTTGTCGACGACGCGGTCGACCACCGCGACCGGAGATGCGGCGAGCACGCCGACGCTTGGGTAGACGATGTCGAAACGGTCGCCGCCGAGCTCGTTCCTGATGAGATGGACCTCGTTCTCGAACGTGAGCAGCACGTCGCCGATGTTGCGCTGGACGAACGTGGTCGTGGCACCGCGGCCACCGGCATCGAGTACGGGAACGTTGCCGAACAGCCGCGCGACGAAGTCCTTCGCCTGGTCGTCGCTGCCAGTCTTCCGCTTGGCGTACCCGTAGGCAGAAAGGTAGCTGTAGCGCCCGTTGCCCGAGGTCTTCGGGTGCGGCAGGATCACCGCAGTGCCCGGCTTGACCAGGTCGTCCCAGTCCTTGATCCCCTTCGGATTGCCCTTGCGGACGAGGAACACGATCGTCGACGTGTAGGGCGCGGCGTGGTCGGGGAAGCGAGTTGCCCAGTTGGCCGGGACCAGCCCGCGCTCCGCGAGGATGTCGATGTCGTTGGCCTGGTTCATCGTGATGACGTCGGCCTCGAGCCCGTCGACGACCGCGCGTGCCTGTTTGCTCGAGCCGCCATGGGACTGATTCACGGTGACGCTGTCGCCGGTCTTCTGCTTCCAGTGCTTCGCGAACGCGGCGTTGTAGTCCTTGAACAGCTCGCGGGTAACGTCGTAGGACGCGTTCAGGATGACCACATCGGCAGCCGAAGCGGGGGCCGCGGCGGATACGGCGACGGCGAGGAACAACGGGGAGAGGAATCTGCGCATCATGATTGGTTGGGGTGCACCGGTTGGGTTGGGGCGCCACGGCGGGGCCCGGCGTCGCGCAGCGTTCCCGCCGCGGCAGCGCGTTCGGCAAGGTCCCGCAGCAGGCCGAGGCCTGCCACCCAGTGACCGTGCCCGGAATCCGCGTTGATGTGGCCGGCCGGACCTGCGCTGACGAGGTGGCTGCCCCACTGCGCGGCCAGAGCGCCCGCGGTCACGAACTTCAGCCACGGATCGTTGGTGCTCGCGACCAGGGTGGACGGAAACTGCAGCGGCCTGCTGAACGCCTCGCAGCCGAGGTCGAACTTGCCGGGGTCGGCCGGCGCCACCAGCAGCGCGCCGGCGACCTCCAGGCCGAGGTCACGGACCGCGCGGACGGTCGCCAGGCAACCGAAGCTGTGGGCGACGATGATCGGTGGGTCGGGGGCCATGGCTATGGCTCGCGCGACGTTGCCCGACCAGCGCTCGAGGTCCGGCATCGCGAAGTCGTGCTGCACCACGCGCGACATTTCCGGATGCCGCGCCTGCCACAGGGTCTGCCAGTGGCCGGCGCCGCTGTCGCCGAGGCCCGAGACGACGAGCACCGGCGTCCGGCGGGCGAACGGGTAGAGCGCGCGGTTCCGTGCGCCGGGCGGACGCCGGGCCCTGCGGCCCGGTGCTGGCTTGGACGTCATCGACGGGTCACTTCGCCGCGGGCGCGTAGATCTGGTCGAACGTGCCGCCGTCGGCGAAGTGCGTCTTCGTCGCCTTGGCCCAGCCGCCGAACGCGTCGTTGATGTTGAACAGCGACACGTTGACGAACTGCTTCGCGTACTTCTGCGCGGCCTTCGCACCGGTCGGACGGTAGTAGTTCTTGCCGGCGATGTCCTGGCCTTCGTCCGAATACAGGTACTGCAGGTACGCCTCGGCAGTCTTGCGCGTGCCCTTCTTGTCGACGTTCCGGTCGACGATCGCGACCGGCGGCTCGGCGAGAATGGAAATCGACGGCGCCACGATTTCGAACTTGTCCGGGCCGAACTCGCGCAGCGCCAGGAAGGCCTCGTTCTCCCAGGAAATGAACACGTCGCCGACGCCGCGTTCTACGAACGTCGTCGTGGATCCGCGCGCGCCGGAATCGAGCACGGGCACGTTCTTGTAGAGCTTGGTGACGTAATCCTTCGCTTTCTCGTCGCCGCCGTATTTGCGCTTTCCATACTCCCAGGCGGCAAGATAGTTCCAGCGCGCGCCGCCCGAAGTCTTCGGGTTCGGCGTGATCACGGCAACACCCGGCCGGGCGAGATCATCCCAGTCCTTGATCTGCTTGGGATTGCCCTTTCGCACCAGGAACACGATCGTCGACGTGTAGGGCGAGCTGTTGTTCGGGAGGCGCTTCTGCCAGTCGGCGGGCAGCAGCTTGGACTTGTCAGCGATTTCGTCGATGTCGCCCGCCAGCGCGAGAGTCACGACGTCGGCGTCGAGGCCGTCGATCACCGAGCGCGCCTGCTTGCCGGACCCGCCGTGCGACTGCTTGATCGTGACCTTGTCGCCCGCTTTCGCCTGGTATTGCTTCGCAAACGCGGCGTTGAACTCCTGGTACAGCTCGCGCGTCGGGTCGTACGAGACGTTGAGCAGTGTGACGTCGGCCGCGGACGCCGTTCCGGCGAGGGCGGCAAACGCGAGTGCAGACGCAGAGATCCAGTAGCGCAGATTCATTTCACTTCTCCGTGGGATATAACAAAATTACCAAAACAAACTTCTGGGTATATATAGAGTCCAATCAAAGCCGCTCGCGGTGGCTTCAGGGGAAAGCTGCCGGCGCCGCGAATCAGCCGGCCGCCTCGCGCGGTTCGATCCAACATCGCCAGGCGGCTTCGCGCTCGGAGTCGCGCGGCACCGCGATCTCCTCCTGCGCGCGGCCGAACGCCATCGGGGCGCCGCCCTTCACGCGGACGACAGTGCCATGGTGTCGCACCGCGCCGACCAGGTAGACGTTACCGGTCATCGGATCATCCCCGCGGCCACGGTCGCATTGTTGGCCTCGTCGATGAGGATGAAGCTGCCGGTCGCGTGATTGTCCGCGTAGCGATCGGCGACGATCGGCTGCGCCAGCGAGAGCGTCGCGTCGCCGATGTCGTTCATCGCCAGCGCGTCGGGCGCCGGCTCGCGCTGCTGCGTCGTGATGTTCCACCGGTGATCGAGGCGATCGACGCGGGCACGCACCTCGCGCGTCGTGTGCCGCAGCAGATAGGTGCGGCGGGGATCGAGCGGGCGCTCGTCGAACCAGCACAGGGTCGCCTCGAACCGCCGCGTCGGCTCCGGCGCCGCGGCCGCGGGCACCAGGATGTCGCCGCGCGAGACGTCGATCTCGTCGGCCAAGGTCAGGCCGACCGATTCGTGCAGTTCCGCGCGCGCCCGCTGACCGTTGCCGGCGCGGATTTCGGCGATGCGGCTGGTGCGGCCGGAAGGCAGCACCGTCACCGCATCCCCGACAGCGACCGATCCCGCTTCCGCGCGCCCGAGCAGCCGGCGACGCGAGCTGGCGCCGGGGCTGGCCGCGGCGCCATCGCCGGCGCTGCCGGTCGGCCGCGCGACGTATTGCACCGGAAACCGGAGCGAGGCGCTGATGGCACGCGTGCCGACCTCTGCGGTCTCGAGCAGCTGCAGCAGCGTCGGCCCGCTGTACCAGCCGAGCCGCTCGCCACGGTCGACGACCATGTCGCCGGCCAGTGCCGACAGCGGCACGAAGCGGACGGCGGCCCCGTCGATTCCGGTGCGGGTGGCGAAGTCGAGGAAGTCGGCGACGATCCGGTCGTAGGCCGCTTGGTCGAAGTCGACCAGGTCCATCTTGTTGACCGCGACGACGAGATGCGGAATGCCCAGGAGGTGCGCCAGCGTGGCGTGCCGGCGCGTCTGCCTGACGATGCCGGTCCGCGCGTCGACCAGCAGGATCGCGAGCTGCGCGGTGCTGGCGGCGGTCACCATGTTGCGCGTGTACTGCTCGTGCCCCGGCGCGTCGGCGATGATGAACTTGCGCACCGCGGTCGCGAAGTAGCGGTAGGCGACGTCGATAGTGATGCCCTGCTCGCGTTCGGCAGTCAGTCCGTCGGTGAGCAGCGACAGGTCGAGCGCCTGGCCGCGCTTGGCCGATGTCCGCGCCACCGCCGCCAACTGGTCCGCCAGCACCGCCTTGGTGTCGTAGAGAAGGCGGCCGATCAGCGTGCTCTTGCCGTCGTCGACGCTGCCTGCGGTCAGGAACCGCAGCACACCGTGCTCGAGCAGCTCCGGATTTTCGCGGGCGGACATCAGAAGTAGCCTGCCTTCTTGCGCAGTTCCATCGACGCGTCGTTGGTCTGGTCGTCGAGGCGGGTCGCGCCGCGCTCGGTAATGGTGGCACCCGCCGTCTCGAAGATGATCGCCTCGGCATCGGCCGCGGTCGACTCCACGGGCGCGGTGCAGGTGATGTCCCCGACGGTCCGGAAGCGCACCGACACCTCCTCGACCACCTCGCCCGCGCGCGGCGGAGTGAGGCCGGTGACGGGCACCAGCGCGCCGCGGCGGCGGACGATGGGTCGCCGGTGGGCGTAGTAGATCGACGGGACGACGAGCCGTTCGCGCGCGATGTACTGCCAGACGTCGAGCTCGGTCCAGTTGCTGATCGGGAACACGCGCACGTGTTCCCCCTTGTGCACGCGGGCGTTGTACAGGTTCCAGAGTTCGGGCCGCTGGTTCTTCGGGTCCCACTGGCCGAACGCGTCGCGGAACGAGAAGATCCGCTCCTTCGCCCGCGCCTTTTCCTCGTCGCGGCGCGCGCCGCCGATGCAGGCGTCGAACTCGAACTCGGCGATGGCGTCGAGCAGCGTCACCGACTGGTGGGCGTTGCGGCTTTCCTCGGGGTGCTTCAGCACGACGCGCCCTTCCGCGATCGACGTGTCGAGCGTGCGCACGATCAGCCGCTCGCCGAGTTCGGCGGCGCGCCGGTCGCGAGTGTCGATCACCTCGGGAAAATTGTGGCCGGTGTCGATGTGGAGCAGCGGGAACGGGAACGGACCGGGGCGGAAGGCCTTCTCGGCCAGTCGCAGCAGCACCAGCGAGTCCTTGCCGCCGGAGAAGAGCAGGGCGGGATTCGCGCACTGGCCGGCGACTTCGCGCAGGATGTAGATCGCCTCGGCCTCGAGCCAGTCCAGGTGATGCGCGTCGGCGCGGGAAAGGGGCGGAGGCTCGGCACCCGCGGATGCGATCGGCGTCCCCGGCGCGGCCGGCAGGCCCGGGTCGACGGCCGCGCTGGCCGAGCGCCGCCCGATCGCGACAGCGTTGGCGACGAGTTCGAGGCTCACAGCGGCGCTCCCGCAACCGCGGTCGCCGCGGCGACCGCCGCACTGTCCGACGAACGCCCGGCGGCATGCGGCCGCCGGTGGAGGCCGCATTCACGATGCTCCGGCTGCTCCCACCACCAGCGTCCGGCGCGGCTGTCCTCGCCGGGGGCGACCGGCCGGGTGCAGGGCACGCAGCCGATGCTGGGATAGCCGCGGGCATGCAGCGCGTTGACCGGCACCTCGCGGGTGCGCAGGTACGACCACACCTGGTCCTCGCTCCATTCGGCGAGAGGATTGAACTTGGGCAGGCCGTGCGCCAGGTCGAACTGCTCGCAGTGGCAGGTCGGCGCGGGTGATCCCCTGGCCGCGCCGCTGCCCGTGATCCACGCGATGACCGCCGAAAGACGCTTTTCCTCGTTCCGCGACACGGTCGCCCGCACCCGCGTGCTGGTCGTCGGCGACGTCATGCTCGATCGCTACTGGTTCGGCGACGTCGAGCGCATCTCGCCCGAGGCGCCGGTGCCGGTGGTCAAGATCGCCCGCACCGAGGAGCGCCCCGGCGGCGCCGCCAACGTCGCGCGCAACGCGGCGGCGCTGGGCGCGCCGACGACGCTGCTGTCGGTGACCGGCGAGGACGAAGCGGGCACGGCGCTCGAGCGCCTGCTGGCAGCCGACCACGTGCGCACTTCGTTCCACCGCGATCCTTCGCTGCCGACGACGGTGAAGCTGCGCGTGATCGGCCGCCAGCAGCAGCTGCTGCGCATCGACTTCGAGACCGCGCCTTCGCACGAGGTGCTCGCGGACAAGCTCGCCGATTACGACACGCTGGTCGCCGACTGCGACCTCGTCATCCTGTCCGACTACGGCAAGGGCGGCCTGGCGCACATCGCGTCGATGATCGAGCGTGCCCGCGCGGCGGGCAAGCAGGTGCTGGTCGACCCCAAGGGCGAGGACTGGGCGAAGTACCGCGGCGCCACCATCATCACGCCCAACCGTGCCGAGTTCCGGCAGGTCGTCGGCCGCTGGCGCGACGACGCCGACCTCACCGCGAAGGCCGCCCGGCTGCGCGCCGACCTCGACCTCGCGGCGCTGCTGGTGACGCGCTCGGAGGAGGGGATGAGCCTGTTCACCGCCGACGGCGCGGCGCACTTCCCGGCGCAGACGCGCGAGGTGTACGACGTGTCCGGCGCCGGCGACACCGTCATCGCCACGCTCGGCGTGCTGATGGGCGCCGGCGCGCCGCTGGCGGACGCGGTGCGCATCGCCAACGAAGCCGCGGGCGTGGTGGTGGGCAAGCTCGGGACCGCGGTCGTCACGCCGGCCGAGCTCGCGTAGCCGGCCGCGCGCATGGCCAGGGCGAAGACCATCCACAGCTGCACCGAGTGCGGCGGCCAGAGTCCGAAGTGGCAGGGCCAGTGCCCGCACTGCGGCCAGTGGAACACGCTGGTCGAGACGGTGGCCACCCCCGCGCCGACGCGCTTCCAGACGGTCGCCGGCGCCGCGAGCCCGGTGCGCCGGCTCGCGAGCGTCGAGGCGAAGGACACGCCGCGCTTTCCCACCGGGCAGGAGGAGTTCGACCGGGTGCTGGGCGGCGGGCTGGTCCCCGGCGGCGTCATCCTGCTCGGCGGCGATCCCGGCATCGGCAAGTCGACGCTGCTGCTGCAGGCGATGGCGGCGATCGGCGCGGCGAAGAAGGCGCTGTACGTGACCGGCGAGGAGTCGGTCGAGCAGGTCGCGCTGCGCGCGCAGAGGCTGGGGCTCTTCAACGCGCCGGTGTCGATGCTCGCCGAGGTGCAGCTCGAGCGGATCGTGGCGTCGATCGACGCCGAGGTGCCCGAGGTCGTCGTCGTGGATTCGATCCAGACGATGTACACCGAGGCGCTGACCTCGGCGCCCGGCAGCGTCTCGCAGGTCCGCGAATGCGCGGCGCAGCTCACCCGGCTCGCCAAGCAGCGCGGCATCGTCGTCATCTTCGTCGGGCACGTGACCAAGGACGGGACGATCGCCGGCCCGCGGGTGCTCGAGCACATCGTCGACACGGTGCTGTACTTCGAGGGCGACACGCACTCGTCGTTCCGCCTGGTCCGCGCGATCAAGAACCGGTTCGGCGCCGCCAACGAGCTGGGCGTGTTCGCGATGACCGAAAAGGGGCTGAAGGGGGTCGCCAACCCGTCGGCACTGTTCCTGTCGCAGCACGCCGAGTCGGTGCCCGGGTCGGCGATCACCGCGACGCTCGAGGGCTCGCGGCCGCTCCTGGTCGAGATCCAGGCGCTGGTCGATCCGCTTCAGGGCGCGGCGCCGCGGCGGCTGTCGGTCGGCCTCGATCCGCAGCGCCTGGCGCTGCTGCTCGCGGTGCTGCACCGGCACGGCGGCGTCGAGACCGGCGGCTACGACGTGTTCGTCAACGCGGTCGGCGGCGTCCGGATCGCCGAGCCGGCGGCCGATCTCGCAGTCCTGCTCGCGGTCAATTCATCATTCAAAAACAAACCGTTGCCGGCGAAATCTATCGTATTTGGCGAAGTTGGGCCTGGCGGGCGAAGTGCGGCCGGTTCAACGTGGCCAGGAGCGCATCCGCGAGGCGGCCAAGCTGGGGTTCAAGTCGATCCTGATCCCGAAGGCCAATGCGCCGAAGCAGAAGGTCGACGGCATCGAGGTCGTCGCCGTTGCCCGCGTGGCCGACGCGCTCGCGTACCTGAACCGGGCCTGAGCCGCTAGCCCGATGCAGGCAGGTCGATCGCGGCGCGGGTTCCCGCGCGGGTCTGCGCGACCATCGCCGCGTACGCCGCCTCCAGCCCCCGCGCGAAGCGTGCCGGATCGAACAGCGCGCTGTCGCGGCCCGGCCCGGCGAGGTGCGCCCGCAGCCGGGATCGGCGCGCCGCATCCCCGGCCAGCGCGATCGCCTGCGCCTCGTAGTCAGCAACGTCGCGGGCGACGAGCTCGGGCAGCCCGATCGCGGTGAGCAGGCTCGCCGCGACGCGGCCGGCGAAGGTTTCGCCCGCCCACGTCAGCAGCGGCGCGCCAGCCCACAGCGCGTCGCTGGCGACCGTGTGCGCGCCGTACGGCCAGGTGTCCAGCGCCAGGTCCACGTGCCGGTACTGTCCCAGGTAATCGGCGTTGGCCTTCGGCTCGGCGAACACCAGCCGCTCGGGTGCCACGCCGCGCGCCGTTCGCCTCGCGTCGCAGGCTGGCGATCGCCGGATCGGATGCGCCGCGCGCGAGCAGCCAGAGCACCGAACCGGGAACCGCGACGAGGATGCGGGACCAGGCGTCGAACACCGCGGCGTTGATCTTGTAGGTCTGGTTGAAGCAGGCGAAGACGAACCCGACCTCGGGAAGTCCCAGCGCCGTGCGGGGCGGGGGATCGTTGACCGGGCGCGCCCGATCGTTGGGCTGGTAGCTGCCCGGCAGGCGCACCAGTGCCTCGCGGTAGTCGGCCGCATGCGCGGCAGGCGTGACGACGGCGTCGCCCAGCAGCCAGTCGACCCACGGCGCCCCCATCGTGCCGGGATAGCCAAGCCATTGCGCCTGCACCGGCGCCGGACGCAGCGCCATCACTTCGGTCGCCGCGCCGGCGGTGTGCCCCTTGAGGTCGACGAGCACGTCGATGCCGTCGGCGCGGATCTGCGCAGCGAGCTGGCCGACCGACCAGCGGCGCGCGTCGACGAAGCGGTCGAACGCGCGGACGAGGCGCGCGCGCATCGGACTGCCGTCGTCGGGACCGGTGGAGTACGCGGCAACGGCCACGCGCGAGCGGTCGTGCGCCTCGAACACGCCGGCTGCCAGCGCCGCGGTGGCGTGCTCGTGGAAGTCGGCGGACAGGTAGCCGACGCGCAGTTTCCGTGCCGGATCGGCCGGCGGCAGTTCCGGCGCCGGGACGTCGGCCGTCGCCAGCCGCGCCGACCAGGTCTCGGCACAGCGGCGCTGCTGCGCGCGCGTCGAAGGCGCCGACAGCAGGGCGAAGGGCGAGACCGGCGGCTTGCCGGCGGCAACCATCGCGGCGAATGCGGCCTCGAGTGCGGGCAGCCCGCGCCAGTCGGCGAGGCGCCGCTTGAGAAACACGAGCTGCGACAGCGCGGCGCCGTCGGCGGGGTCGAGTTGCACCACGTCCTGGTAGTCGCGCACGGCCGCCGCGAACTCGCCCAGGCTTTCGTGCACGCCGGCCCGCTGGAACCTGAGGCGCGTCGACGTCGGGTGGCGCGCCAGCGCGGCGTCGAGCGTGGATTTCGCCGCGACGCGCCGGTCGAGGGCCGCCTCGAGCTGCGCCTTGAATCCGGCGAAGGCCGGCTCGTCGGGCGCGATGCCGGCGGCGCGACTGGCCGCGTCGAGCGCTTCGAGCACGCGGTCGCTCGACTGCAGCGCCAGTGCCAGCTGGTACCACGCCGGCGCGTGGCGGTCATCGGTGGCCAGCGCCCGCCGCGCCGATGCCTCGCCTTCGTCGCGGCGCCCGAGGTTCAACTCGATGCCGGCGAGATTGGTCCAGATCGCCGGGTCGCGCGGGGCGCGCCTTGCCGCCTCCTTCAGCGCGTTGGCAGCGGCCTCCGGCCGCGCGCAGGCGTCGAGCGCGAGCCCGAGATTGGCCCAGGGTTCCGCCGGTCCGGGATCGACGGCGATGGCGGCCCGGATCCGCTGCACGGCGTTGTGGGCATCTCCCATCTGCAGCAATCCGACGCCGAACAGGTGCAGCGCCGGCGCGTTCTGCGGATCCGCATCGATCAGGGCCTTGTAGCCGAACATCGCTTCGCGCAACTTGCCGCGGCGATGGAGGTCGAGCGCCGCCTCGAGCTGGGCGGCGTGTGTCGGAGGGAGGCAGGGCAGGCATGGGCGGGGACGATGTGGACACGCCGGCTCGCGCCGGGCTGCGCGACATTCGCGCGCCGGCGCGCCATGGCGTCGAAGACCGCGAGTCTAGCCGACGCGGCGGTCCGGACGCGAGGTCGTGCGGGCCGGATCGCCGCGCCCGACGAGAGCGCCGCCTGGCCCGACGGGTCAGCGCGCGGGATCTTCCGGAAGCCGCCGCCGCTCCTGCAGCCGCGCGATCGCGAGCGCCGTCACCGACGCGCCCAGCGCCGCGATGGTCGCGGTGTCGCGGGTCAGCAGGTCCATCAGCTGATTGATGAACTGCGGGTTGCTCTGCTGCACGTAGCGCACCAGTTCGTAGACCTGCTGCGAGGTGGCGCGGGCACTGTCGTGCAGCGAAACGGGGATCTCCGGCCAACGGGCTTTCTCGATGTACTTGGCGAACGCGCCACCGGCGATCGCGGCCATCGCCAGCGGGCCGACCGAGGGCAGCAGGCGCCCGAGCATGCGTGCGCGCGACCGGAGGTTGAGGCGTTCGAACGCACCGGCGACGATCGCCGGCAGCGACGGGCTCGTCGCGGCTTCTTCCAGCGAAGGCGCGCCGACGGGGAGGGCGACGGGAGGAGGACTCGACGGTGGATTCATGCGGGGTCTCCTGGAAGACGATTGCACCGGGCGTTCGCTGCGCGCGAGTCCGGCCGGAGGGCGCGATCGGCGCGGCCGACGCGGGCGAAGGTCGATGGGGCATGTTACACCGTCCCCCATGACGTCAGCATAGGACCGGAGCTCGGCGCGAAGAAGTTCCGGCGTCGATCGAGATCGCCTCGGCGGAGGCGTGCTGCGGGTGAACCGATGGCGCGGCGCAGCAACAAGGTAAAATTGCTCTCTGCGGCGTCGGTGTGCTGCACCGCGACCGCAACGCCGGGTCGCGTCGAACGGGGAGGATGAGATTGAACACTTGCGGAGTGGCACTGCGGCTCGGCCTTGCGCTGGCGCTGGCGTTGCCGGTGGGCGCTGGAGCGCAAGGACCGACACCTGCGTCGACCGCGCCGCCTGCCGCACCGGCGACGGCGAAGCCGAATCTCGACGTGCTGAAGGGAACCTGGGTCCGACCCGACGGCGGCTACGTGATCGACGTCAAGGGTGTCGGAGCGGACGGCCGCCTCGATGCGACGTACTTCAATCCGAACCAGCTTCCCTTCGCGAAGGCGCAGGCGTCGAACGACGGTGGCGTGCTGCGCGTCGTGCTCGTCCTCCAGGCCGGCGGCTACGCGGGGTCGACCTACGAGCTTCGCTACGATCCGGCAAGCGACCGCCTGCAGGGCACGTACTACCAGGCCGTCGCCAAGCAGAAGTTCGACGTGTATTTCGCGCGGCGATGACGGGGCCGGGCGCGCCGTCGCGCGGATGAACGCAATCGCAGGGGAGTCAGGCATGCGCAGCACCATCATCGGACGTCGCGCGCCGCGGTCTCGCGGCGGCGCTGACGATCGCATCGCTCGCCGGCCACCACGCCGCACTCGCGGCCGAGCCGGCGCCGGCGTCCGCGGCGGGCAAGCCCCCGCGCATCGGCCTCGCGCTGTCCGGCGGCGGCGCGCGCGGCATCGCGCACGTCGGCGTGCTCAAGGTGCTGGAGGAAATGCGCATCCCGATCCACTGCGTGACCGGGACCAGCATGGGGTCGATCGTCGGCGGGACGTTCGCCGCCGGCACGCCGCCGGCGAAGCTGGAGGAACTGGTGCTGACGGCCAACTGGGACGAGATCTTCCGCGACCAGCCCCCGCGCGACGAGATCTCGATGCGGCGAAAGGTCGACGACTTACAAGACCCTGTTCGCGCCGGAGTTCGGCGTGAAGGACGGCGGACTCGCGCTGCCGATGGGCGTGATCGCCGGCGTCTCGATCGAGGCGTTCTTCCGGGTGCTGGCCGAGCCGGCGATGGGCGTCAGCGACTTCGGCAAGCTGCCGATCCCGTTCCGGGCGATGGCGACCGACATCGAGACCGGCGAGTCGGTGGTGCTGGACCGCGGCAGCGTGGCGCAGGCGATGCGCGCGAGCATGGCGGTGCCCGGCGCGATCGCCCCGGTCGAGATCGACGGCCGCCTGCTGGTCGACGGCGGCATCGCCAACAACCTGCCGATCGACGAGGCGCGCAGGCTGTGCGCGGACGTGGTGATCGCCGTCAACATCTCGACGCCGCCGCTGACGCGCAAGCAACTGACCTCGGCGCTCGCGATCGCCGGGCAGCTCATCAATTTCCTCGGCAAGCAGACGGTCGACGACCAGTTGAAGAACCTGGGCAGCGGCGACGTGCTGATCGAGCCCGCCCTCGGCGACATCTCGGCGAGCAGCTTCACGCGCTCGACCGACGCGATCCGCATCGGCGAGGAGGCGACCCGCGCGCTGGCGCCTTCGCTCGCGCGCTACAGCCTGCCACCCGAGCAGTACGCGGCGCTGCGGGCCACGCAGGTCGCCGGCCGGCAAGTCGCTCGGCACGGTCGACGAAATCCGCTTCGAAGGACTCGAGCGCACCAACCCCGAGGTCCTGCGCGGACTGGTCGAGAGCAAGCCGGGCGAGCCGCTGACGGAGCAGAAGGTCAGCGCCGACCTGCGCCGCATCTACGGGCGCGGCGACTTCGAGAGCGTCGGCTACCACATCAGCGGCGACGGCGGTCCGCGCGCGATGGTCATCACGCCGCAGGAAAAATCCTGGGGTCCCGACTACCTGCGCTTCGGCCTCGGGCTGGAGAGCGATTTCCAGGGCGACAGCGCGTTCAACCTGCTGGTCCAGTATCGCCGGACCTGGCTGAACCGGCTGGGCGGCGAGTGGCTGACCGAGGCCCAGGTGGGGCAGGACACGCACCTGTTCAGCGAGTTCTTCCAGCCGCTGAACGAGGCAGGGATCTGGTTCGGCTCGGTTCACGGTCAGCGTGGGGCAGACCACGCGCGGCGTCTTCGACGGGCGACAACAAGATTGCCGACTACCTGGTGGGCAGCGCGCGCGCGGGGATCGACGCCGGGGCGATCCTCGGCACCAAGGGCATGCTGCGCGTCGGCGCGCTGTGGAACCAGATCGACGCGAGCGTCGACGTCGGCGACCCCGTCCTGCCCAACGTCCGGCAGCTCTCGGCCGGGGGGCGCGCGTCGATCGTCATCGACCAGCGCGACCGCGCCTGGTTCGCGCGTGCCGGGTACGCCGGCATCGCCTCGTTCTACGGCGCCACGAAGGCGCTCGGGTCCGCCGAGAATTACCAGCGTCTCGAAGGCGCGCGCGAACTACGTCAAGTCGTGGGGTCCGCACACCATGAACCTCTTCGCCGCGGGAGGCACGGATTTCGGCTCGGGGATGCCGGCGTACGAGTCGTTCACGCTCGGCGGACCCCTGCGGCTGTCGGGATTCCGCCTCAACCAGTTCGCGGGCCGCGAATACGCCTTCGGTCGGGCGATGTACTACAACCGGGTCCTCACGATGCCGGACCTCCTGGGCTCCGGCGTGTACGTCGGGCGCCTCGGCCGAGGTCGGACGCATCACGGACCGCTACGACGGACTGCCGACGCCGGGGACTCTGTATTCGGGATCGGTGTTCCTGGGGGCGGACACCTTCGCCGGGCCGGGGTACCTGGGCGCCGGGTTCGGCAACGACGGGAGCTTCAGCGTCTTCCTGCTGCTCGGCGCGCCATGAACACGCGCACCGGGCTGCGGACGGGCAATCCGCCAATGGGAGGTCAGTGATGGGAAGCAGAGTCTTCGTCGCCGGCGTCGGGATGATCCCGTTCGCCAAGCCCGGCGCGAGCGAGCCGTACAACGTCATGGGGGCGGCGGCCACCCGCGCCGCGCTCGCCGATGCCGGCCTCGATTACGCGATGATGCAGCAGGCGTACGTCGGCTACGTCTACGGCGACTCGACCAGCGGGCAGCGGACGCTCTACGAGGTCGGGATGACCGGCATCCCGATCGTCAACGTCAACAACAACTGCTCGACCGGCTCGACCGCGCTGTTCCTCGCGCGGCAGGCGGTCGAGGGCGGCGGCGCCGATTGCGTGCTGGCGCTTGGCTTCGAGCAGATGGCGCCGGGCGCCCTCGGGACGCACTTCAACGACCGCCCGACGCCGTTCGAGCGCTTCGACGCCGAGACCGACGCGCTGGTCGGGCTGCCCGACGTTCCGCTGGCGCTGCGCTACTTCGGCGGCGCCGGCATGGCCCACATGGCCCGGTACGGGACGAAGATGGAGACCTTCGCGAAGATCCGCGCCAAGGCCAGCCGGCACGCGGCGAACAATCCGCTGGCGCTGTTCCGCAAGGTGGTGACGACGGAAGAGGTGATGGCATCGCCGGTGATGATCCCCGGCGTGATGACGCGGCTGATGGCCTGCCCGCCGACCTGCGGTGCCGCCGCCGCCGTGCTGGTCTCCGAGGACTTCGCGCGCCGGCACGGACTTGCGACCGGGGTGTGGATCGACGCCCAGGCGATGACGACGGACACCGCCAGCACGTTCGAGTCGCACGACATGATGCGCCTGGTCGGCTACGACATGGCCAGGGCCGCCGCGAACCAGGTCTACGAAGCGGCCGGCATCGGCCCCGGCGACGTCGACGTGGTCGAGCTGCACGACTGTTTCGCCCACAACGAGCTGATCAGCTACGAAGCGCTGGGGTTGTGCCCCGAAGGCGGCGCCGAGCGCTTCGTCGCGGACGGCGACAACACCTACGGCGGCAAGGTCGTCACCAACCCGTCCGGCGGGCTGCTGTCCAAGGGCCATCCGCTCGGCGCGACGGGGCTGGCGCAGTGCTACGAGCTCACGCAGCAATTGCGGGGAAGGGCGGACGCGCGGCAGGTGCCGGGCGCCCGGATCGCGCTGCAGCACAACCTGGGGCTCGGCGGCGCCTGCGTGACGACGCTCTACCGCGCCGCATGATCGACCGGAAGCACGTCGGAAGGAAGCTGCCCGTGGCGGTGCTCGCGATCGAAGCGGGCAGGCTGCGGCAGTTCGCCCGGGCGATCGGCGAGACCGACCCGATCTACACCGACGAGGTCGCCGCCAGGGCCGCCGGCTACCGGTCGCTGCCGGCGCCGCCGACGTTCCTGATCGCGGGCGAGCTCGAGGCGGACACCGTCCGCGCGGCACTGGTGGACATGGGCGTCGACGTCGCACGGATCCTCCACGGCGAGCAGCAGTTCACGTACGACGCGCCGGTCTGCGCGGGCGACAGCGTCGCCTTCGCGTCGACGTTCAGCGACATCTACGGCAAGCGCAACGGCGCGCTCGAATTCATCGTCAAGGAGACGACGGTGACCAACCAGCACGGCACGCGGGTCGCGACGATGCGCTCGGTCATCGTCGTTCGCGCCTGACCATGGACCAACGCATGGGCGCGCCGCGCTACGACGACGTCCGGGTCGGCGACGTCCTGCCGCCGCTGGCGCTGCCGCCGCTCGACCGGACGACGCTGGCGCTGTTCGCCGGCGCGTCGGGCGACCACAACCCGATCCACATCGACATCGACGTCGCGCGCCGGGCCGGGCTGCCGGACGTCATCGGCCACGGCATGCTGTCGATGGCGTGGCTCGGTCGCCTGCTGACGAACTGGGCGCCGCAGACGGCGTTGCGGGAGTTCGGCGTACGCTTCCACGGCATCACCCATCTCGGCAATGCGATCACCTGCACCGGCAGGGTGGTCGAAAAGCTCGAGCGCGGCGGCGAGAAGCTCGTGCGCGTCGAGGTGCAGGCAACCAATCAGTACGGCGAACGCAAGACGGTCGGCGACGCGCTGGTCGCGCTCGCCTGATGACGAAGGAAGGAGACGGCGCATGACAGGGAAGCTCGACGGCAAGGTGGCGCTGGTGTCCGGATCGGGACGTGGCATCGGTCGCAGCATCGCGCTGAAGCTCGCCAGCGAGGGTGCGCGCGTCGTCGTCAACGACCTCGACCGCGATCCCGCGCAGGAGACCGTCGCGGCCATCGAGGCCGCGGGCGGCGCAGGCAGTTGCCTGCATCGGCAGCGTCACGGCGCCGGATTTCGCCGAGCGCTTCGTCGACACCGCGGTGAGCCGGTTCAAGGGGCTCGACATCATCGTCAACAACGCCGGCTACACCTGGGACAACGTGATCCAGAAGACGACCGACGAGCAGTGGTACGCGATGCTGGACGTGCACATGACGGCGCCGTTCCGCATCCTGCGCGCCGCCGCCGCGTTCATCCGCCAGGCGAGCAAGGCCGAAGCCGAGGCGGGGCGCGAGGTCTTCCGCAAGGTCGTGAACATCTCGTCGCTCGCGGGCGTGGGCGGCAACGCGGGCCAGGCGAACTACTCGGCGGCGAAGGCCGGCGTCGTCGGCCTGACGCTGGCGCTGGCCAAGGAGTGGGGCCGGTACAAGGTCAACGTCAACTGCGTCGCCTTCGGCCTCATCCAGACGCGCCTCACCGACGGGGCGGCGGGGCAGGGCGCGACGATCGACGTCGACGGCAGGCAGATCCAGGTCGGCGTCAACCCGGACCTGCTGCAGGCGCTCGAGCGGATGGTCCCGCTCGGCCGCGGCGGCACGCCCGAGGAGGCGGCCGGCGCCGTCTACCTGCTGTGCACCCCCGAGTCCAACTACATCAGCGGGCAGACGGTCGTCTGCGGCGGCGGCTTCGTCATGTAGCGGTTCCGGCCGTCGCGCGCACGTCCGCGAAGGCCGCCGAATCCAACACCAGGCCGCGGTGCCCGCTGCGTCACGGAGGCCGCGGCGGAGATCACCGATGCAGCAGTACCAATCGCCCTGGATGTCCGAGGAACTCGCGATGTTCCGCGACGCCGTCCGCCGGTTCGTCGCGACCGAGCTGGTGCCGCACGAGGAGCGCTGGTGCCGGCAGCAGCACGTCGACCGCGACGCCTGGCGCAAGGCCGGCGAAATGGGCATCCTGCTCTGCGACGTCGCCGAGCAGTACGGCGGCGCGGGCGCCACCTTCGCGCACGAGTGCGTCGTGTTCGAGGAACTGCAGCGCGCCAACGTCACGAGCTTCGGCAAGCACGTCCACAGCATCGTCGCCCACTACATCGCCGCGTACGCGAGCGAGGCGCGGAAGGCGCGCTGGCTGCCGAAGATGGCGAGCGGCGAGTGGATCGCCGCGATCGCGATGTCCGAGCCGGCGGCCGGGTCCGACCTGCAGGGGCTCAGGACCCGCGCGGTCCGCGACGGCGACAGCTACGTGGTCAACGGCTCGAAGACCTTCATCTCGAACGGCTACATGGCGGACCTCGTCCTCCTCGTCGTCAAGACCGATCCGACGGCGGGAGCGAAGGGGACCTCGCTGCTGATGGTCGAGACGCCGGACCTCGCGGGCTACCGGCGCGGCCGGATCCTCGACAAGATCGGAATGAAGGGACAGGACACGGCGGAGCTCTTTTTCGACGACGTCCGCGTGCCGGCGGAGAACCTGCTCGGCGGCGTCGAGGGTCGCGGCTTCGCCCAGCTGATGGACCAGCTGCCGTGGGAGCGGACGATCATCGCAGTTTCGGCGGTGGCGGCGATCGAGCGGGCGGTCGAACTGACCGTCGAGTACACCAAGGAGCGCAAGGCGTTCGGCAAGGCGCTCTTCGAGCTGCAGAACACGCGCTTCAAGCTCGCCGAGTGCGCGACGACCGCGCAGGTCGCGCGGGTGTTCGTCGACAGCTGCATCGGGCGCATGATGGACGGCACGCTGGACCCGGCGACCGCATCGATGGCCAAGTGGTGGACCACCGAGATGCAGTGCCAGGTCATCGACGAGTGCCTGCAGCTCTTCGGCGGCTACGGCTACATGCTCGACTACCCGATCGCGAAGATGTACGCCGACGCCCGTGTGCAGAAGATCTACGGCGGCGCCAACGAGATCATGAAGGAAATCGTCGCGCGGTCGCTGTAGGCGGGACGGGCCGCGGCGGTTTACGCGTCGGCGTCCGGGTGTTAGCTTCGAGCTCCACCTTCGGAGGAAACCGCCATGATCGGATACGTCACCCTGGGCACCAACGACCTGCCTCGCGCCAAGGCTTTCTACGACACCGTGCTGGCCGAGATCGGCGCCAGGCGCCTGATGGAGTTCGGCGATCGCGGCTACGCCTGGGCCGCGGCGATGGACAAGCCGATGCTCTGCATCATGAAGCCCTACGACGGCCGGCCGGCCACGGTGGGCAACGGCGTGATGGCCGGCATCGCCGCCGCGACGCGCGACCAGGTCGACCGGGTCTACAAGAAGGCCCTTGAACTCGGCGGCACCGACGAGGGCCCTCCGGGCCTGCGCGCCGAGGGCGGCGAGGGCTTCTACGCTGCCTACTTCCGCGACCTCGACGGCAACAAGCTCGACGTGTTCTGCTACGGCTGAGGCAGTCCGGCAGCGGTCGCGGCCAGACCCGCCAATCGCCACTCAATAGCAGTCGTTGATCCGCTGCCTGCAATTCGGACTCACTTCCTTGGCGATTGTGTTCGAGCAATGCCGCATCCGTACCGCCACCCCGGCCGACGCCGAGCCGCTGGCGGCGCTCGCCGAGCGGACGTTCCGCGATACCTTCGCCGACGACAACTCGCCCGACGACATCGAAGCGTATGTCCGTGACGCATTCTCGCTCGCCCGCGTCCGGGGGGAGTTGGCTGACGACGCGAACACGTTCCTGCTCGCGTTCATGGGCGGCGACGAGCAACCGGTCGGGTACGCCAAGCTCCGAACCGGGACGCCGGACCCGAGCGTGACCGGATCGGGCCCGGTTGAACTCCAGCGGTTCTATGTGGGCCGGAGCGCCATTGGGCACGGCGTCGGGGCGGCGCTCATGCGGGCGAGCCTCGACACAGCACGTTCGGCGGGCCACCGCACGCTCTGGCTCGGGGTGTGGGAGCGCAACGCACGAGCCATCTCGTTCTACCAGCGGTGGCAGTCGAGACGGTCGGGAACCACAAATTCCGGCTAGGTTCGGACCAGCAGACGGATTTGATCATGGTGCGAGCCGTGCCGGGTGCCGCATGACAACGCATTCCAGCGAGCGCACGCGGGGCGACAACGGGCAATGGGCAACTCGGCATCGACCGAATGGCATGCCGAGCGGATGCTGCCGGTTTCAAATGTCGCATAATTTGTATTATGTAAAGTCATGGCGCAACGACAACCGACCGAATATCGACCCCGCTGTCCCGCAACAATTAAGTCTGAAATCCAGCAATAAGTCTGAAAGACCCACACCCGCCTCCGGGCGCTCAGCAATTAAGTCGGCAAGGACCGCGATGGGCCTTGCGACCTGAAGATGTTCGGTTGAACCAACGTGAGATGGTGAACCGGGCTTCGAACTCCCGGCGTGCGCGGCCGGCGCTGAGCCAATCGCAGCTCTTCCAAACAGCTTGGGGCCGACGACCCGGGCCTTGGAATCGCCAGGTTCGTGGAGCCATCGCTCTAGCGAGCTTAGGTAGTTTCAGCACGACTTGCCCAGCGTCGTCGTCTTGGACGCGCTTGTTGGCCGATGGAGGGCCGAGGCAGAAGCCAAAGCGCAGCATGCCGGCATACCCCGGGGGGCGTTTGGGTCGCGGAGTCGCGCGGCGCAGGACCTGGCGGCTGCCCCCGGCGAGAGGCGCGGCCGTCAAGCTGCCCCGGTGCCGCCCAGATGCTGCGCAAAGAAGGACACAATCCGCTCGGTGTAGACGGCCGGCGCCGATAGGAAGCTGCCGATGTGGCCTTCGCTGTCGGTGATCCAGCACTCGGCCGCCGCCGCGCCGGCGATAGCCACCGCGTCATCGACCGATACGAAGCGGTCGCCTTGGCTATGCACCACCAGCAGGGGCCGGCCGATCAGGCTGGCCGCCGCGGCGAGCGGGCTGACATCGGCGAGTCGCTGCCCCGTCAGGCACCAGCCCAGCGCCAGCGCGCCGGGCACAAAGAACGACGGCAGCCCGGACAAGTGACGAAACTGGCGCTCGATCATGGCGCCGAAGTGGGCGAAGGCGCTGTCGGCCACCAGCGCCTCAATGACGGTGTCGTCAGCGGCTGCCAGCAACGCCGAAGCCGCACCCATCGACGCGCCAAGCACGCCGACGTGGCGGTGGCCCTGCGCGCGCAGCCAATCCACGGCACCCAGCACGTCGAGCTTTTCCTCGGCACCGTAGGTCATGCGCGCCCGCTTGTTGGCGCCGTGGCCGCGCAGGTCGATCATCAGCACCGAGATCCCGGCGGCGACGTGCGCGCGTGCCAGTTCGAAGGTCGGCGCCCGGAGTTCGCTGCCGCGGCAGGCGTCCTTGCCGTGCACGAAGACCACCGCGGCGCCGCCAGGCGCGGCCGGCAGATACCAGCCGTGCAGGATGACGTGGCGGCCGCGCGAGGGCAGCGTCACTGCGGTCGATGGCGTCGCTGCACCCGCGCCGTCGAACGGCGCAACCCGCCGCGCCGTGGTGAAACGGTGCGCCACGATGGCACAGACGGTGGCATAGGCGGCCAGGCCGACGGTCATCAGAAGCAGGACATGGATCATGGAGTTCTCCGGCAGAGGCAGTGCGCTGTGCACCGATGCCTGCACTGTCGGCGGGCGCCCCGCCCGGCGTCGTCAGCCGGCCTCAAATGTTGTCAAGCGCGAGGCCAGCCGGCTTGACAACAATTGACGGCGGCTTGAGGACGCAGCGATGCCCAAGGCTGAAAACTGGTGGCATCCCGTCCCCCCGAGGGAGTTGCCACGATGGAGCAGCCCCCGACCTTTGCCGCGATGAACATCCGCCCGGTGCGGCCGGACGACACGCTGCTGATGCAGACGTTCCTGCAGGGCTTGGGCGACGAGTCGCGCCGCCATCGCTTCCACGGTGTCGTCAACGTCTGTTCGAGTGGTCTGCTGCGCCTGATGACCTGCGCTGACGGCAGCCGCCACGTCGCCTGGGTGGTGGTCGGCATGGCACGCCGGCGGCCCCCGGCTGCTCGGCGAGGCGCGCTTCGTCCGCGACGCCAGCGGCGACGAGGCCGAGATGGCGCTGGCCGTGGCCGACGACTGCCGCGGTCAAGGCGTCGCTGACCGCCTGATGCAAACCCTGGCCGACGCAGCCGGCGCCCGCCAGGGCGTCGTCGGCTGCGGGCCGAGGTAGAATGCTCGAACCAGCGCATGCGCGCATTTGTGCATCGCCACGGCTTTGCCGAGGCCGAGGCTGTGGTCGATGCCGAACCGGGCGTGTTGACGCTGGTGCGGTCCGTGCTACCGACCTGCCGCCTTCGCCACCTGCACTGACGCCGCCCGTGCGGCTTGGGCGTGCTGCTAAGCTGGAAGCCGCACCGTGTCGTCCTTGCCCCCCGTCACTTCCCCGCCGCCGCCCACCGCCGCGCTTGACAGCCTGCACTTCGGCCACTTGAGCTGCGGCCCGCGCGAGGCCGGCGCTTGCTCGTCGACGGCGAGCCCGTGTTGCTGGGCGGCGCACGCTGGATGTGCTGACGGTGCTTGCCGAACGTGCCGGCAGCCTTGTCAGCGAGAGAACGAGCTGCTCGATCGCGTGTGGCCGGGGCTGGTGGTCGAAGAACACCAACATCGTGCACGCAGGTCAGCGGGCTGCGCAAGGTGCTGGGGGGCGACCACATCGCCACCGTACCGGGCCGCGGCTACCGTTTCACGGCGCGGGTGGAGCGCGCGGCTGACGCCGAACCACTGCTGTCGCCCGACGTCAGCCCGGCCCCGGCCCTGGCGCTGCGCACGAACCTGCCGGCAACCCTGCCACCACTGATCGGTCGCGACACCGAACTGCGCGACCTGCAGGCCGCATCAGCCACGCACCGCATCGTCACCCTGCTTGGCGCGGGCGGCACCGGCAAGACGCTGCTGGCCCCAGCACCTGCTGCGCCGGGCAAGGCAGCTTCGCCGAACACGGTGTGCCTCGTCGACCTGGCGCGGTGACGGAAGCCGCCGCTGTCACCGGCGCTGTCGCGGCAGCACTGGGCGTGGCGGCCGGACGGCGCGACCCACTGGCCGGCCTGTGCGAAGCCGTGGCGCCGCTGCGCCTGCTGCTGGTGCTGGACGACGCCGAACACCTGCTGGATGAAGTGGCGCGTGTCGTCGATGCCATGCACCGGGCCGCGCCCGATGTGCGCATGGTCATCACCAGCCAGGCGCCGCTGCGCCTGAGCGCCGAGCACCCCTTTCGCCTGGGTGGCCTGGCGCTGCCGCCGGCGGGCACCAGCGTGGCGCAAGCCGCGGTCTGCGGCGCCGTGGCGCTGTTCGTTGAACGCGCCCGGGTCGCGGCGCGGCACTTCGAGTTGAACGACGAGACACTGGCGCCCGTGCTGCACCTGTGCCGGCAGCTCGACGGCAGCGCGCTGGCCATCGAGATGGCAGCGGCGCGCCTGCCGCTGCTCGCTTGGCGGGCCTGGTGGCGGCGCTCGACAAGCGCCTGGTGCTGCTGACCAACGGCCAGCGCGACCGGCCCGACCGCCAGCAAGCCCTGCGCGCAATGCTGGACTGGACCCATGCGCTGCTGTCGCCGGCCGAGCAGAAGGTGTTCCGGCGCCTGGCCGTCTTCGTCGGCAGCGCCCGCCTGGCCGCGGCGCAGGAGGTGGCCATGGACGACGAGCTCGACGCCTGGGCCGTGCTCGACGCGCTGGCCGGCCTGGTGGACCGGTCGCTGGTGGCCCTGATCGACACCGGCGGCGAGCCTCGCTACCGCTTGCTGGAGTCGCCCCGGGCCTACGCGGTGCAGCGGCTGCAGGCGGCGAAGCCGACCGCCTACGAGCGCGCCACCTTCAGGCGACCGCAGCCTTTTTCGAGCACGAGAACGCCCGCCTCTACAGCACGGAGTCCAGGACGCGCGAAGTGCGCATCGAAGCCCTGCGGCCCGATTTCGGCAATGGCCTGGCCGCCTTCAGCCTGGCCGTCGAGTTGGGCGACACGCTGGTCACGCTGCGGCTCGGCTGGGCGCTGATCTCCGTGCTGCCGTTCAGCATGCACCGTGAGTTGCAGTCCTTGCTGGACCCCTGCGAAGCGCTGCTGGAAAGCGACGCACCGCCGGCGCTGGTCGCCGAGCTCTGCTTCGCGATCTGGACCTGCCGCGGTTCGCAGGACCCGGCGCGTGCCGAACGTGTCGTCCCGATCGGTCTGGCGGCTGCCCGCGCCGCCGTGGCCGCCGGCGCCCATGCCGGTTTGCTGTACCGCTGCCTCGGCGCCTGGGCCACCATCCGCGCCAAGGCGGGCGACGCGCCCGGGGCCGATGCGGCGCTGAAGGAAGCGCAGGCCCTGGAACGACCGGACTGGCCGTTGCGCCTGCGCATGTGCCACACCGACGACCAGCGCCGCGTCGCCAAATACCTGGGGCGCATGCAGCAGTCGCTCACGATGTCGCGTCAGTACCTGCTGATGCGGCAGGACGCCGGCGCAGGCACGGTGCCGGCGCTCAGCGGGCTGGCCGACACCGAACTCGCCGCCGGCCAGGCCGAAGCCGCAGTGCGTACCGGGCTAGCCCTGGTGGCGCAACTGGAGGGCACGCGCGAAGAACAGGAACTGGCTCACGCGCGGCTCAACCTGTGCGCAGCCTATCTGTCGTTGGACCAGCTGCAGCCGGCCTGCCGCACGGCGGCGCTGGGCTGGAAGATGGCCGCGCGCTTCGGCATGCAGGCCTGGTGGGCCGACTACCTGTCGCTGCTGGCCGCACTGGACGGGCGCCCGCAGGCAGCCGCATTGCTGTTGGGCTTCGCCGACGCTGCGTACGAACGCACGCAGGACCAGCGCGAACCCAACGAGGCGGCGGCGGCGGCCCGTGCGCGCCAGCAACTGGGC
>CAWHJY010000002.1:0-65088 GCA_963829775.1 uncultured beta proteobacterium
CGGCCGGGTGAACGACACCGGGTCGACCGTGGCCGCCTTCGCGGGGCCCGGCGGCGGCGACCGTGGCGCGACGAGCGGATCGACCCTTGCCGCGTTCGCTCATCGCGCGGTGAACGAAAACACGATGCGCACGCCGCCGCCCTCCGGCGTGCCGGCCGCGGCCAGCAGCCGGGCAATCCGCGGATCGGCGCCGTCGCGCGGGGTCGCGAGCACCGAGCCGCGGACGACGCCGTCGGCGGCGGCGTCGACGGAGCCGGCGAGCGCGACGTCGCCGCCGACGTTGGTGACCGGGCCGGCGATGCGGTCACCGGCGGCGGCCGCCCGCAGCGTCACGCTGCCGAGGGCCGCCGCGGGGCCGCCGTCGGGGAGGGCAAGCCGGGCGCCGTCCCAGCGCAGCGTCGCCTCGCCGCGGGCGCCGGGCGGCGGCCAGACGAATTCGGCGGTCGACACCGAGACGTCACCGCCGACGTCGAACCTGTCGCGACCGGAGACGCAAGGGAGCGCACCGATGACCAACCGGGCCGGGACGGTCAGCGCGAGATCGCTGAGCCGCACGCGGCCGTCGCGGAGTTCGATCTCGCCGCGGGGTCCCGCGTCGTCGCCCGGGCCGGTGAGCCGCGCCCGGACCGTGCCCGTCAGCAGGGCGCCGGCGTCGATCCGCCAGCCGACCGGCATCCGTGCGCCGTTGCGCGCAGCCAGCGTGCCGTATCCGTTCCACCAGAATCCGCCGGTGTCCGCGAGGGTCAGCGCGCCGCGCGTCGCCGATGCGAGCCACGGCGCCAGCAGCGTCGCCGGCGCGACGGCGACGACGGTGAGCGCGAGCAGCACGACGCCGGCGATCGTCAGCAGCAGCGTGCGTCGCATGCGCGGCGGGGGCGCGGGTCAGCGCGCGAGCGTGAGCTCGGCGCGGACCTGACCGGGACTGGCCAGCGCGGTCAGCGTGGCCTCGACGATGAACAGCCGCGCGTCGCGCTCGATCGCTTCGAGCGTCGCCGCCAGCGCGGGCAATGGCGCCGCCGTCAGCGTCAGCCGCGCGCGGCCGTCGCGCCATTCGAAACTCGCCAGCGCCGCGGTGAGCTGCTGCTGGCCCAGCGCGCGCTCGATCACGCCGCGCGCAGCGGCGTCGTCGAGCGGCGCCGGCGCGGCGGTGCGCGTCAGCGCGGCGAGGTCGACGGCGGTGGCGCGGCCGGCGGCCAGCGCCGTCGCGGCGCGCGCGGATTCCGTGCGCTGCGCGGCAAGGCCGCGGGTCAGCGGAAGCCACGCCAGCGCCCACGCGAGCACGACGACGATCATCGCCGCGAGCGCGCCCAGCGCGCGTCGCTCGCCGGGGCGCTTCGCCAGCCACCACCCGGTCCAGCGCGCGGTCGGGCCTTCGGCCGTCATCACGGTCCCCCGATGCGCAGGCGCACGCCGGCGGGGCCGCTCGCGGCCAGCGCCGGCGTGCCGGCGGCCTTGAGCCGCGCGTCGAGCGCGGCCAGCGCCGCGGCGTCGAGCGGCGCGAGCTCGACGGTCCACGCGCCGCTCGCATAGGTCGCGCGGCGCACCGTCCCCGGCGGCAGCGACGCGAGCGCCGGCGCCGCGCGCGCGAGCAGCGGGCCGGCGTCGTCGGGCGCGGGCAGGCCGCGCGCGTGCCGGGCCTCGGCGTAGCGGCGCGCGACTGCGGCGCGCGCGGATGCGGGATCGGCGGCGGCGTCGACCGGCGCGCCGGCGTCGCGCGCGAGCTCGACCCACGCCGCGCGATCGCGCGACGCGCGAACCGTCCCGGCGATCCATTCCGCCGCGGTCGCGACGACGTGCAGCGCCAGGGCGAGCCCGGCCACGAGCGCGGCCGGGCGCAGCAGCCGCCAGGGTGTCGCGCGCAGCGTCGCCGTCGCGTTCGCGACCGGCAGGGCGAGATTGCGCGCCGACTCGAAAGCGTCGTTGCCGGCAGCGTGCCACTGCCAGCGAGCGGCCGGGATGAACGTCGCCCCGGTCAGCTGCTGCCAGCGCGCCGTCGAGCCGGCGGCGGCGTCGACCTCGGCCCGCACCGTGGGCGTGGACCCGTGCGCCAACGCCGACGCCAGCGCCTGCGCGAGTTCCGGCGGCAGCGCACCCCCGGCGTCGAGCGGGGAAACGGCGAACGCGCCGCCGTCGCCGGTCCGCACGAAGCCGTCGCCGGCACCCTGGCACCAGCGCCAGACCGGCGCCGTCGCGGGTCCGCCCGGCAACATGGCCGGGGCGGGGCGGGGTGGCAAGCTCCGGCTCTGCGATCACCCGCGCGAAGGGGGGGCGACAGGCGGCCAGCGGCTCGAGCGCCGAACGGGCGACGATGGTGACCGGGACGCGGCCATCGGGGCCCTGGCGACCCGCGACGAGGTGCTGGGTCGCCGGCGCGCCCGCGAGCGCGTCTTCCAGCGCGAACGCCGCGGCGGTCGCGACGCGGCCCGGGGGCAGCGGCGGCAGCGCGACGACCGCGACCCGGGCGAGGGACGCGGCCAGCACCGCCTCGCGGCGGTCGGCTTCGGGCCAGCCGTCGGGTCGGTCGCGCCCATGCCGCAGCAGCGCGCCGGCGTCGTCGAACAGCGCCCAGGCGTCGGCGCGGTCTGCCTGCGGCGCACCCGGCAGCAGGACACGCAGCAACGTCATGACGCGGCAGTCTTGGCGCGGGACATGGCGGCAGTTTACCGGAGCGCGGCCGCGATCCCGTCGATGCCCTTGGCGCCGCGCGGGTCAGCCAGGACGGGCGATGGTGCCGGCGCACGGCACCGCCGTCGGCGTCGGCGTCGCGGCGGCCGCGCGTCACTCGACCGTCTGCCACACCACGGCGCTCGCGCGGCCGGCGCCGCGATACAGCAGCGCGCGGGCGCGGGCCACCGACAATCCCTGCCGCGCCTCGATGGTCACGTAGAACCAGTCGCTCCTGACCGCGAGTCCGTCTTCCCCGTCGAGCCGCGCGCCCTCCGGCAGGCGGGCGCGGAACTCGGCGACCGTCGTGAACGGCTTGCGCGCGCGGCCGTCGACGAACGCCGACCACTGGTCCGGGGTGAGCCCGTCGACCAGCGCGGCGAGCACGACGGGCGACGCCGTGTTGACGTTGACGGGCGTGCCGCCAGGCAGCGCGGCCAGGTAGGGCGTGACCGCGGCGAGCGCCGGCGCGGCGACCCCGCGGACCGCCGCGAGCTCGGCGGTGCGGACGACCGGCGCGTTGGCGGCGACCGCCGGCGGATCCAGTCGCGCGTACGCGTCATCCTCGGCGCCGTCGGTGCGCGTGAGGTCGTCGCGGTCGATCCAGTCGGCCAGCGCGGGGATCGCCGCGACCGGGCCGCCGCGCTGCGCGAACAGCCGCGCGATGCGCTCGCCGCCGCGGCGCTCCTCCGCGCCGCCCGCGCCCAGCGCGTTGATGTTGAGGCGCGACTGCGCGTCGACGATCGCGCCGCGGACGTCGCCGTTCTCCACCGGCACCGGCGGCAGGTTGAAGGCCCAGGGCTCGCCGGGGTGGTCGAGCGTCGACGTGCGCGCGTCGTCGTCGAGGATCTGCCGCGTCCACTGGATCGCGGCCAGCGCGAGCGCCTGCGCCTGCACCTGGTCGCGGCGGTACTCGACGCCGCGGCTCCAGCGCTGCTGGTCGGAAAACACCGTGGCCGCGATCGCGGCGGCCAGCGCGGCCAGCAGCATCGCCAGCAGCACCGCGGCGCCCCGCGCGGGCGAGCGAGGAGGGCGCCGCGAGGAGGCCGGGGTCAGCGCAGCGCGACCCATCGCTCGATCCGTTCACCGCCGGCCAGCGTGAGCTCGACGCGGACGCCGCGCGGCACCTCGGGCGCGCCGAGGACGGGCCAGCGGTCCTGCCACGCACCGTCGGCGCCGAGGTAGCCCAGGCGGAACGACGCCACGCCGCTGACGAGGCCGTAGGCGACCGGCGTCACGCCGGGGGCATTGTCGACCCGCGGCCAGTACAGGACCTCGATGGTGTCGCCGGTGAGCCGGTACCCGATGCGCTGGCCCGCGCTGCCCGGTTCGACGGCGAACTCGGGCCCCGCGCGGGTGAATCGCAGGGAGGCGTTGTTGCGCGCGTCGAGCGTCCCGCTCCACGCCGCGGCGCGGACGGCACCCTCGCGCGCGGGACGCGGCACCGCCTGGCGGAAGTCGGCTTCGAGTCGCGCGAACAGCGTGTCCAGCGCCTGCCATCGTTGCGCTTCCGCACTCAACTGGGCCTCGCTCGAAGTCAGCGCCGCGACGGCGCGATAGCCGAGCACCGACAGCAGCGAGAAGATGGCCAGCGCGACCAGCAGTTCGAGCAGGGTGAAGCCGCGACCGGGGGCGGCGACGCGCGGGCGGCTCAAGGCGCCGCTCCCGTGCGCCCGACATACCCGACCAGCCGCGCCAGCGCGTAGTCGGGCGCCGTCGGCGCGGCAACGACGATCTCGATGCGCCGGAACGCCGGGTTCGGCGTTGCCGTCACGGTCTCCCGCCAGAGGAAGGCCACGCCCGCCTGCTCGGCGTCGCCGCGCTGCTCGCCGGCGCCCGGCCACGCGGCAGCCAGCTGCGCCACGGCGAGACGGTTCTGCGCCACCCACAGCGCGAGCGTGCGCTGCTTCAGCTCGGTCGCGGTGTCGGCGGACTGCGCGACCGCGCGCATCCCGGCCGCGAGCGCGACCGCGACGATCGCCAGCGCGACCAGGACTTCGATCAGCGTGAAGCCGCGGTCGTGGCGATGCGGTTCAGCGGGTCGGCGGCGAGGGTGAACACCCATCCGGGAGCGGCGAGCGCGAGGGCAAACGGTTCGTTGCGGCCGGATGGCCGCAGCGGGATCACGGCGTCGGCCGGTGCCGGCGCGCCGGCGTACCGCGCCGGCGCCACCGACAGGCCGGCCGGCAGCACGCGCGGCGCCAGCACGTCGTCGTCGGCGAGCGGCACCCAGCGCTCGGCGTCGTCGCGCCGCCAGAAGCGGTAGCGTTCGCCCTCGGCGCTGACGCCGAGCGTCTCGCGCCGCCACTGCGCCGCGGCGGCGGCGTGCTCGAGCGCGCCCGCCAGCCGGCGCGCTTCCCGCGCGCCGGTGCCGCGGTCGTCGCCGGCGAGGTTGGCGGTGACGAGCGCGCGGCGATGCCGAGCACGACCAGCACGACCAGCAGTTCGATCAGCGTGAACCCGGCCGCGATCCGGGTCGGACGGGCCGGCGCGTCCGCCGGTCGGGCGCGCGCCCGCTCGGCTAGAGTTCCCACGACCCGATGTCGGCGTCGGCGCCGCCGCCGCCGGTGGCGCCGTCCGCGCCCTGGCTCCACACGTCGATCTCGCTGTGCAGGCCGGGGTTCAGGTACTGGTACGGATGTCCCCACGGATCCTTCGGCAGCCGCTCCAGGTAGCCGTTCGGCTTCCAGTTCGGCGGCACCGGGGCGAGCGTCGGCCGCGCGACCAGCGCCGCCAGTCCCTGCTCGGCGGTCGGGTAGCGCTGGTTGTCGAGGCGGTAGAGCTTCAGTGCCTGCATCGATCGCGGCGATGTCGTTCCTCGCCGCGATCCCGCGCGCTTCGTCGGGGCGGTCGAGCACCCGCGGCACCACCAGCGCCGCCAGGATGCCGAGAATCACGATGACGACCATGATCTCGATCAGCGTGAAGCCGGCGGCGCGCCGACGCGGGTGCCGGAGGCGGGGAGGGGCGATCATCGAGCGATTATAATCCGCGCTTGCCATGCGCCGCGCCGCCTTCTTCCTGCTGTTCGTCGTCGCCGGCATCGTCGCGGCCGCCGGTGGCGCGTGGTGGTGGACCGGGCGGCCGCTGGCGCTGCCCGCGGAGCCGTACTCGTTCGACGTCCGGTCGGGTGCGAGCCTCGGCTCGGTCGCGCGCGATCTCGCCGGCGCCGGCGTGCTGCCGGACGCGCGCATCCTGATCGCCTACGCGCGGCTCGCCGGGGTCGACCGCGCGATCAAGGCGGGCAACTACGAGTTGCCCGCGGGCACCACGCTGCGCGATCTGGTGGCGCGGCTCACGCAGGGCGACGTGACCCAGACGGCGCTGACGATCGTCGAGGGCACGACCTTCGCCGAACTCCGGGCGGCGCTCAAGGCCAACCCGGCCGTGCGCGACACGGTGCTCGGCCTCGACGGCGCCGCGTTGATGCAGAAGATCGGCGCCGAGGCAACGGCGCCCGAGGGCTGGTTCTTTCCCGACACCTACTTCTTTGCCGCGGGCTCGGCCGACGTCGCGCTGCTCGCGCGTGCCCACCGGCTGATGCGCGCGCGCCTGGACACCGCGTGGGCCGGGCGCGCGCCGGGCCTGCCCCTCGCGAATCCCTACGAGGCGCTGATCCTCGCGTCGATCGTCGAGAAGGAAACCGGTCGCGCCGCCGACCGGCCGCTGATCGCGTCGGTCTTCATCAACCGGCTGAAGCTCGGCATGCGCCTGCAGACCGACCCGACGGTGATCTACGGCATCGGCGCGACGTTCGACGGCAACCTGCGCCGGCGCGACCTCGACGCCGACACGCCGTACAACACCTACACGCGCGCCGGGTTGCCGCCGACGCCCATCGCGCTGCCGTCGCAGGCTTCGCTCGACGCGGTCGTGAATCCGCCACCGTCGGACTACCTCTACTTCGTCGCCCGCGGCGACGGCAGCTCGCAGTTTTCGACGAACCTCGCCGACCACAACCGCGCCGTGGCAAAATTCCAGAAGGGCGGGCGCTGAAGCGGGCATCGCCGAACCGGCCGCCCTGGTCTTCCGCGGCATCGATCGACGCGGCGCGCTCCCCGGGTCCGGCGATGGCCTCATCCGCCCGCGGTCCCCGTCGCGCGCTCTCCCTCTCCACGGTCTCCAACCAGTCCTACCCTCCCTGCCATGAGCGAACGAACCGGACGTTTCATCACGCTCGAAGGCATCGACGGCGCCGGCAAGAGCACCCACGTGGGCTGGCTCGCCGAGCACCTCGGCGCGGCCGGGCACGAAGTCGTGGCGACGCGCGAGCCGGGCGGAACGCCGCTGGGCGAGGAGCTGCGACGGCTGCTGCTGACGGCGCCGATGACGCACGACAGCGAGGCGCTGCTGATGTTCGCCGCGCGGCGGGAGCACCTCGAGCAGGTCATCCGGCCGGCGCTTGGCCGCGGAGCCTGGGTGCTCTGCGACCGATTCACCGACGCCACGTACGCCTACCAGGGCGGCGGTCACGGTGTCGCGCGCGAGCGCATCCGGATGCTCGAGGACTGGGTCCACGGCGATTGCCAGCCCGATCTGACGCTGCTGTTCGACGTGCCGCCGGCGGTGTCGCGCGCGCGGCTCGCCAAGGCGCAGGACGAAGGTCGCGCCCTCGACAAGTTCGAACGCGAGGCCGCCGCGTTCTTCGATCGCGTCCGCGGCGCGTACCTCGAGCGCGCCGGCGCCGACGTCCGGCGGTTCCGCATCGTCGACAGCACGCAGCCGATGGCCGTGGTGCGCGCGGCGCTGGCCGCGCATGTCGACGCCCTGGCGGCGCCCATCGACGCCACGAGGGCGCAAGGGGACGCGTCAACGGCGCAGGGGAACGCCCCAAGGGCGGAGGGGAACGCCCCGAGGGCGGAGGGAAACGCCCCAAGCGCGGAGGGGAACGCCCCGAGGGCGGAGGGAAGCGCCCCAAGGGCGGACGGAAGCGCCCCAAGGGCGGGGGAACTCCGCAAAGGCGATTGGCGGCGGCGGATGAGCGACGACGACCGCGCGGGCGCGCCGGCCGGCGAACCGCTGCCCTGGCTGCCGCTGCCGCCCTGGCACGAGGAGGCGCTTGCCGCGGCCCTCGAGCGGCGCGGGACGTGGCCGCACGCGCTGCTGCTGCACGGGCGGGCAGGGATCGGCAAGGAGGCGCTGGCCCTCGCGTTCGCGCAGGCGCTGCTGTGCGAGACCCCGCGCGCCGACGGGCGCGCCTGCGGCGAGTGCCCGTCGTGCCGCTACGCGGTCGCCGGCCAGCATCCGGACCTGATGCGCGTGACGCAGGTGAGCTTCGACGACGACGGCGTACCCGTGTGGAAGGAGACGATCGGCGTCGACCGCATCCGTGACGTGACCGCGTTCACGCAGCTGACCGCCCACCGGCAGCGCGCCAAGGTCGTGGTGATCGCTCCGGCGGAGCGGATGAACGCGAACGCGGCCAACGCGCTGCTGAAGACGCTGGAGGAGCCGCCGCCCGCGACCTACCTGCTGCTGGTGGCCGCGGCGCCGGGCCGGCTGCCTGCGACGATCGTCAGCCGCTGCCGCAAGCTGCCGGTCGCGATTCCCGCCGCCGAAGCCGTGGTCCCGTGGCTCGCCGAGCAGGGCCTCGCGGAGCCGGCGCTGGCGCTGGCGCAGGCCGGGGGCGCACCGTTCGCGGCGCTGGCGTACGCCGATGCGGGCTGGCAGGGCGAGCGCCGCGCCTGGCTGGCCGCGCTCGCCGACCCCACCCGCCTTCCCGTGCTCGCGACCGCCGCGCGGATCGACGCCGGCGGCAAGGACGCGCGGCGGGCGCGGCTCGCCCAGGCGCTCGACCTGCTGCTGGGCTGGGCGGCCGATCTCGCCCGGGTCGCCTCCGGCGCGGCCCCGCGCGTGCATCCGGATTGCGTGGCCGTGCTCGACCGCCTGGCCCCGCGGGTGGCGCCTTTACCCCTGTTTCGCTATCATCGGGCGCTGTTGCGGCAACGCGCGCTGCTGGCGCACCCGCTGCAGCCGCGGCTCGTCGCCGAGGCCATGCTGCTCGACTACCGGGCGCTGTTCGCGCCGGCCTAGCCCCGCCGGTCGAGCGCCGTCGCGCCCGACCCGACCACGTACCCGCACCCGATCGATCCCGGATGGCCGAGAAACCGACCGCTGTCGCAACCAATGCCGCACTCGCCGCCAGCATGGCGCGGCCGGGGGTCCTGTCGCTCAACATCCGCGAGAAGGCCGCGCTGTACGCCGCGTACATGCCGTTCCTGCGGGGCGGCGGCATCTTCATCCCGACGTCGCGCACCTACACGCTGGGCGAGGAGGTGTTCATGCTGCTGTCGCTGATGGACGATCCCAACCGCATCGCCGTCCAGGGCAAGGTCGTCTGGGTGACCCCCGACGGCGTGCAGGGCAACCGCACGCAGGGCATCGGCGTCCAGTTCACGCAGGACGAGACCGGCGCGGCGGCCCGCGCGACGATCGAGAAGATCCTCGGCGAAACCCTCGCGAGTTCGCGTCCCACCCACACGATGTGACCGCCGCGGCCGGTGGCGCCCGGTCCGCGCACGCGCGGTGCCGCGCTCCCGGCGCCCGCCATGTTCGTCGATTCGCACTGCCACCTCGACTTTCCCGAACTCGCGGCGAGGCTGCCCGAGCTGCTCGACGCCATGGCCGCCGCGCGGGTCACGCACGCCCTGTGCATCTCGGTCAACCTGCCGGACTGGCCGGCGGTGCATCGGCTCGCCACCGCGCATCCGAACCTGTACGCCACCGCCGGCGTCCACCCCGACTACCAGGACACGCCCGAGCCTTCGGTCGCCGACCTCGTCGCGCTGGCGGCGCGGCCGAGGGTCGTCGCCATCGGCGAGACCGGCCTCGACTACTACCGCCTCGGCGGCGACCTCGAGTGGCAGCGCGCGCGCTTTCGACGGCACATCCGCGCCGGGCGCGAGTCCGGCCGGCCGCTGGTGATCCACACGCGCGCGGCGGCGGAGGACACGCTGGCGATCATGCGCGACGAGCGCGCGGACGAGGCGGGCGGGGTGATGCACTGCTTCACCGAGACCTGGGACGTCGCGCAGGCGGCGCTGGATCTCGGCTTCCACATCTCGTTCTCCGGCATCGTCACTTTCCGCAATGCGACCGCGCTGAAGGACGTCGCGGCGAAGGTGCCGCTCGAACGCATGCTGATCGAGACCGATTCGCCGTATCTGGCCCCGGTGCCCCACCGCGGCAAGACCAACGAGCCGTCGTTCGTCCCGCACGTCGCGGTGGAAATCGCCCGGCTGCGCGGCGTCCCGGTCGAGACGATCGCCGCCGCCACCAGCGCCAATTTCTTCCGCCTGTTCGGCATCGATCCCGCGGGGCGGCGGCGGACGCCGCGGATCGCCCGATCGGGAATCCCACCCCTTCTCCTGCCTGAGACTCCGACCGCCATGAACCTCCGTCACCGCCTTTCCGCCCTGCTGCTCGTTCCGCTGCTGTTCGCCTCGCCCTCGCGCCCGCGGCGGTGCGCGCGCAGAACACGCTGGACGAATTCATGGTCGCCGTCGCCAACGATCGCGTGCCGCAGGTGCGCGCGCTGCTCGCGCGCGGGATCGACCCCAACTCGGTCGACGCCGCCGGCGATCCGGCGCTGTTCATCGCCGCGCGCGCCGGCAACGCGGCCACCGTCGACGTGCTGCTCGACGCGAAGGCCAACGTCGACGCCCGCAATCGTTTCGGCGACACGCCGCTGATGGCCGCGGCGCTGCGCGGCCACGCCGACGTGGCCAGGAAGCTCCGCGCGCGCGGGGCCGCGGTGAACGGACCCGGGTGGACGCCGCTGATCTACGCCGCGACCGGGGGCCACGAGGACCTGATCCGGTGGCTGCTGGCGGAGGGCGCCGCGATCGACGCGACCGCGCCCAACGGAATGACGGCATTGATGATGGCGGCGCGCGAAGGCCGCTACGGCGCCGCCATCCTGCTGATCGAGCGCGGCGCCGACGTCAACCGGCGCACCGACCGGGACGTGACGGCGCTGGCGATCGCGCAGTCCACCGGCGACACGGCGCTGGCGGAGCGCCTGCGCAAGGCGGGCGCCCGCGAGTGACCGATCAGTCGCGCGGAAGATCGTCCGGGCGGTCGCCCGGGTGGTCGCCCGGGGCGCCGGGCCGGCGTCCGGGGTCGCCGCGACCAGCGGCGAAGCCTGGGCCTCGCCGATCAGCGACGGCAGCAGGCCGGGGACGCTGCCGGCCAGCCGGCGCGCGCCGTCGAAGCGCGTCTGCCAGTACCGCCGGTCGATTTCCGCGATCTCGACCTCGCGACCCCGGCGCGGGGCGTGGACGAAGCGGTTGTCGCCGAGGTAGATCCCGACGTGCGAGAACGCGAACCGGCGCGTGTTGAAGAACACGAGATCGCCGGGCGCGAGTTCCGCCATGGCGACCTTGTCGCCCAGCTGGCTCATTTCCTTCGCCGTGCGGGGCAGCGTCACCCCGGTGACCTGCTGGAACACGTACTGGACCAGGCCGCTGCAGTCGAGCCCGGTGTCCGGGGTGCTGCCGCCGAACTTGTACCGGACGCCCAGCAGCGACAGCGCCTGGTTCGCCAGGCCCTGCGCGCCCTCCAGGGCCGAATGCGCCACGGCCTTCGCCCGGGCCGTCACGGCGCCGTCGGCCGCCGGCATGGCGGCGTCCTGGCCGCGGGCGCCCGTGGTCGATAAGGCCACGCTGGCGGCGAGCGCCAGCGCGACGAACGAGGAGCGGCGCGGACACCGGGGAGCGGGAGTCGGCACGCGGGAAGGCAGGGTGGGGGTGCGTGAGGGCATGGCGCGCATTATCGCTCATCCGGCGGCCCGCCGGTGGCGAGCCCGCGCGCACCGCGTCTCGCCCGCCGGGCGGCGCGCGGCAGCGGCTTCGTTTCGGCGCGGCGGCGGCGGGCGTCCATGGGGTCGACCGACAGGGGGCGCAGGACGTCGACCCGGTCGCCGTCGCGCAGCACGGCGTCGCGGCGGGCACGGCGGCCGTGGACGGCGAACGTCACCCGGTCCGGGTCGAAGCCCCAGGCGCCGGCAAGGCCCGACCGGGCCAGTGCATCGCCGACGGTCGAGCCGGCAGGGAGCCGCAGCGGAACGACGTCCTGCGTCCGGGGCGTCGCCCAGACCACGGCGACGGAGATCGCCGGCCCGGAGTCGCCTCCCGGTCCGTCCGGGGCGGGTGCCCGCGCGGCCGCCGGGTTCGCCCTGCGACACGATGTCACGCCCCCGGGGCGGGAGGCGTCCCCGGCCCCGCGGCGGGCGGGGCGGCGGCGGCCGTCGCGACCGCGTCCGGGGGGGGCTGCGACTCGGCCCGGTGCACGAACGCGTCGATGAAGGTGGCCGCGATATGGCCGAACACGGGTCCCACGACCTTCTCCAGCAGGTGCGTGGTGAACTCGTAGGCAAGGACGAACTCGACCTTGCAGGCGTCCTCGGCGAGCGCGGAGAACCGCCACTCGCCGTGCAGGTGACGGAACGGCCCGTCCTTCAGCGTGACGACGATCGACGCCGGCGGCGTGTTCGCGTTGTCGGTGGTGAAGTGCGCGCGGACGCCGTGATAGTTGATGTCGAGACGGGCGGTCTTGCCGCCGGCGTGCGTCTCCAGCACCTGTGCGCCGCCGCACCAGGGGAGGAATTCCGGGTAGCGCTCGATGTCGTCGACCAGCGCGAACATCCGCGCGGCGCTGAACGGCACCAGCACCGATCGGTGCACCGACTGCATGGCGGGTTGCTAGAATGCGCGTCCGGCGCGGCGAGCGGTTCCCGACGCGCGGACGCCTATATGAGCATCGTCGACAATCGCAAAGCCTATCACGACTACTTCGTCGAGGAGAAATTCGAGGCGGGGATGGCGCTCGAAGGTTGGGAGGTCAAGGCCATCCGCGCCGGCCGCGCCCAGCTCAAGGAAGCCTACGTCGTGGTCAAGGACGGCAACATCGTGCTGCTGGGCGCGCACATCACGCCGCTGACGCAGGCGTCGACGCACGTCCGCGCCGATCCGACCCGGACGCGCCGGCTGCTCCTCAAGCGCGACGAGATCAACCGGCTGGTCGGCAAGGTCGAGCGCGCCGGCTACACGATGGTTCCGCTCGATCTCCACTACACCCGCGGGCGGATCAAGCTGGAGATCGGGCTCGCGCGCGGCAAGAAGCAACACGACAAGCGCGCGGCGATCAAGGACCGCGAGTGGAGCCGCGAGCAGCAGCGGCTGCTGCGGCAGCGCACCACCGGCGTCCGCGGCTCGGCGTAGGCGGCGCCGCGTCCGGCCGCGACGTTGGCCTCGAGGCCTGCGACGACGCTGCAGGCCTTCCTGCAGCCGGCCTGGTGCAGCGCGTCCACCGCGCTGGCGCCGCGGTCGCCGGAGCGGCACGTTCGCGTCGGCCTGCGTCGGCGCGCCGACGCAGACGACCTCGGCGCGGGTGCGCACGTCGAGGAAGAGCACCTATCGGGCGGAATATTCGTGCCGCCGCGCGAGCAGCAGCTCGGCCGCACGGATGCCGCTGCGTACCGCGGCCTCGAGCGTCGCCGGGAAGTCGGCGTCGGCGTAGTCGCCGGCGAGATACAGGCCGGGCGCGAGTGCTCCGGCGCGCGGCCGCGCCAGTCCCGGCGTGCAGGCGTACGTCGCTCGCCGTTCCGCGATCACGCGATGCCACGCGCTCGGCGGCAGCGCCGGCGCGAGTCGCCGCAACTGGGCGTCGACGGCGGCGGCGAGCTCGTCCTGGGGCAGCGCGTCGTGCGGACCGCCGGCGCTGATCACGATCGCGGCGAGCGCGCGCAGCGCCGCCGGCCGCGCCGCGCGCGGCGCTTCCGGTCGCGGTCGCGGCTGCCCGTGGCGAAGCACCGACCGCCGCCAGCGCGTCGCGACGATCGAACAGCCACTGTCCCGGCGCGTCGTCGAGCCGGACCACCCGTCCGGGCCACGCGACGTCGGCGGCAAAGCCGAGCCAGACGGTGGTGATCGACTCGTAGGTGAAGGCCGCGGCCATCCGCCGCAGCGCGTCGACGGCGGCGTGCCCGACGTAGCCGTCGCCGAGCGCCTCGGCGACCTGGTGCGGCCCGGTGGCGAGCACGACCGCGTCGAACCGGTCCGGCGCGGCGCCGCGGGCGAGGATCTCGACGCCGGTGCCGGCGGGCGCGACGCGCTCGACCGTCGTCCCGGCGCGGAACTCGCCTCCGCGCGCGACGACTTCGGCGACGGCGGGGTCGGGCAGCAGCGCCGACAGGTCGACGGCGGGAACGAGGAAATCGCTGTCCCGGCGGGACCCGGCGAACGCCGCCGCGAGCACGTTGGCGAACAGTTGCGCGCTCGCGCGCTCCGGCGGCGTGTTGAGCGCGGCGAGCGTCAACGGCTCCCACAGCGCGGCGAATGCCCGCGGCGGCGTCGCGGCGAACAGCGTGGCGACGGTCGCGTCGGCGGCGCAGCGAAATCCGCGCGCCGCCAGCGTACGGTAGTCGCGGATCAGCGCCAGGCGCTCGCGCCACGACAGTCCCGACGCGCCGGCCAGCGCCCCGGCCAGATGCAGCGGGGCCGGCAGCCGCCAGGCGGCGAGCCGCACCCCGTCGGGCGCCAGTGGCGCCAGCGTCAGCGGCTGCCGGTGCAGCGCGTTCGAGGCGTTCGCCCCGTGCAGCGACGCGATCAGCGCCAGCGTCGCGTGGTAGGCGCCGACGAGCAGATGCTGGCCGTTGTCCAGCGCGAGGCCGTCGCGTTCGACGCGGCGGGCGCGCCCCCCCGGGTTCCTGGCCGCCTCGTAGAGGGTCACGCGGACTCCGGCGCGCGCGAGCGTCACCGCGGCGGCGCATCCGGCCCAGCCGGCGCCGACGACCGCGACGCTGCGCACGGGGTCGTTCAGCCGCGGCGCGACGTCTTCCACGCGATCCACAACTTGCGCAGCGGCGTCAGCGACACGCGTCCGCGCAGCACCGCGTCGCCGTCGCGCGCGATTTCCTCGAGCAGCGTCCGGTAGATCGCCGCCATGATGAGGCCGGTTCTCTGCGTGCCGCGATCGGCGGCGGGCAGCGCGGCGAGCGCGCGGTCGTACCACGCCCGGGCGCGGTCGATCTGGAACGAGAGCAGCGCACGGAAGGCGTCGCCGCCTTCGGCCCGCAGCAGCGCCGCGGGGGCGACGCCGAACCGCAGCAGCTCGTCCTGGGGCAGGTAGATCCGGCCGCGCCGCGCGTCCTCGCCGACGTCGCGGATGATGTTGGTGAGCTGGAACGCGATGCCCAGATCGCGCGCGTAGTCGAGCGTGCCCGCCTCGGTCCGGCCGAAGATCTCCGCCGACAGCAGGCCGACGACTCCGGCGACCTTGTGGCAATAGAGCTCGAGGCCGGCGAAGTCGAGATAGCGCGTCTGCTCGAGGTCCATCGCCATGCCGTCGATGATCGTCTGCAGGTGCGCCTGCGGCAGCGCGAAGCGCGCGACCACCGGCTGCAGCGCCTTCGCGACCGGATGCTGCGGCGTGCCGTCGTACGCGGCGGCGATCTCGCGCCGCCACCACGCGAGCTTCGCCCGCGCGACCTCGGGATCGCCGACGCCGTCGACGACGTCGTCGACCTCGCGGCAGAAAGCGTACAGCGCGACGATCCCGCGGCGCCGGTCCGGCGGCAGGAAGAGGAAGCTGTAGTAGAAGCTCGAGCCGCTGTGCGCGGCCTTCTGCTGGCAATAGTCGTCGGGCGTCATCTGAGCGAACGATACACGCCGGCGGCGACGCTGCGGGACGGCCGCGCGGGTGGGCCGAACCGGCGCGGCAGCGGCAACGGCATCCGGGCGGGCCGCCGTCAGGACGCGTCCGCCGGGCCGCGGCGCGTCGGGACGAGGCCGCCGAGCGCCGACAGCGCGACGCGCATCCAGTCGAGGCCGCCCAGCGCCGGGCGCGCCCGGAACACGTCGCCGCCGACCGCGTCGATGCGGTCGAGCACGCGATGGCCGCCGGCGAGCACGCCGCCGATCTCGAGGCGCGCGCGCCAGGGGAGGCCCCGGAGCAGCGGCCGCCCCGATTCCAGCAGCGCGCGGGTGCGGCCGGTCTCGAAGGCCATCAGGTCGCGGAACCGGGCGTCGGCCTCGGCGCGCGCGATCGCGTCGTCGGTCACGCCGAAGCGCGCCAGGTCCTCCTGCGGCAGGTACACGCGGCCCTTCGACCAGTCGACGCCGACGTCCTGCCAGAAGTTGGCGTACTGCAGCGCGCTGCAGATCGCGTCGCTGGCGGCGAGGTTGGCCGGCGTGTCGGCGCGCCACAGGCGCAGCAGCAGCCGGCCCACGGGATCGGCCGACCGGCGGGCATAGTCGGCGAGGTCGGCGAAGGTCTCGTAGCGGGTCGTGACCACGTCCTGGCGAAACGCCGACAGCAGGTCGTGGAACGGCCGCAGCGGCAGATCGTGGGCGCGGATCGCCGCGGCAAGCTCGGCGAATGGCGGCGCGGACGGGGTCGCACCCGCAGCGATGGCGTCCAGCGCGGCGCCGTAGCGGTCGAGCGCCGCGAGCCGTTCGGCCGGCGTGGCGTCGCCCTCGTCGGCGAGGTCGTCGGCGCTGCGCGCGAAGCGATAGATCGCGAGCACCGCGGCGCGCGTCGCGCGCGGCAGCAGGCGGGATGCGACGGGAAAGTTCTCGTAGTGGCCGGCGGACACGGGGATGGGCAGGGCGGCGGTCGGTGGTGGATGGCCGTGGTCGGTCGGCGGGGGCGCGGACCCCGCGCCGCGGGGTGCGGCGAGGATGCCGGTGGGTACGTACGGTAACCGTTTGCTGGTCGCTGCAGCGGGTTTCGACTATAATTTCAGGTTTGGCGAAAGCGGCTCTTCCCGGTGCCGGCCTCGGGCCGACACCCCCGCACGGTACCGCGCCGACCACCGCGGCACCGCGTCCCGGGACCGTGAACCCGTTACCCGCGTCGCGTTCCGTCGGCGGAGCGCGTGCCGCGAATCCTGACTGCGGAAGTGGCGGAATTGGTAGACGCACCGGATTTAGGTTCCGGCGGGGCAACCCGTGGGGGTTCGAGTCCCCCCTTTCGCACCACGCTTTGAAATTAGCAAGGATTCGACGCCCATGCAAACCAACCTCGAAACCATCGGCCAGCTCGAACGCCGGCTGTCGGTCGCCGTGCCGGTCGCGACCATCGAAACCGAAATCGGCAAGCGGCTCGCCCGCCTCGCGAAGACCGTCAAGGTCGCCGGCTTCCGTCCCGGCAAGGTGCCGATGAAGATGGTCGCGCAGCAATACGGCCCGCAGGTGCGCTCCGAGGTCATCGGCGACGCCGTGCAGTCGTCGTTCGCCGAAGCCATGCGCGGGCAGAATCTTCGCATCGCCGGATACCCGCGCATCGAGCCGAAGGAGGCGTCGACCGACGGCCAGCTCGAGTTCCAGGCGACGTTCGAGGTCTACCCCGAGGTCAGGATCGGCGATCTCGCCGGCGCGTCGATCGAGCGCCCGGTCGCGGAGGTGGCCGCCGCCGACATCGACCACACCATCGACGTGCTGCGCAAGCAGCGCATCCGGTACGAGCCGGTGGCGCGCCCGGTTCGGGCCGGCGACCGGGTGATCGTCGATTTCAGCGGCACGATCGACGGCGTCGAGTTCGCGGGCGGGCAGGCGAAGGACTTTCCGATCGTGCTGGGCGAGAACCGGATGCTGCCCGAGTTCGAGGCGGCGCTGACCGGGCTCTCGACCGGCGACAGCAGGACGTTTCCGCTGACCTTCCCCGCGGACTATCACGGCAAGGAAGTGGCGGGCAAGGCGGCGCAGTTCGCGCTGACGGTGAAAAGCGTCGACGAGGGCAAGCTGCCCTCGGTCGACTCCGAGTTCGCCAAGGCCTTCGGCGTGGCGAGCGGCAGCGTCGACGAGCTGCGCGCCGAGATCGGGCAGAACCTCGCGCTGGAACTGAAGCGCAAGATCGAGGGCAGGGTGAAGGAGCAGGCTTTCGCGGCGCTTCGCTCGAAGGCGGAGTTCGCGTTGCCGAAATCGCTGATCGAGATCGAGGCCGACGGCATGATGCGCAAGATGGCCGACGACCTGATGCGGCAGGGGATGAAGGCCGAGGACGTGAAGCTTTCGCCCGAGCTGTTCCGCGCCAGCGCCGAGGAGCGCGTCGCGCTCGGACTTGCCGTGGGCGAACTCGTCCGCACTGAAGGCCTCGCCGCGAAGCCCGACCAGGTGAAGGCGCTGGTGGCCGAGGCGGCGCAGACCTACGAGCAGCCCGAGGCCGTCGTGCGGTGGCACTTCGAAAAGGCGGAGCGGCTGGCCGAGTTCGAGGCACTGGCCGTCGAACGCAACGTGGTCGACTGGATCCTCGCCCGCGCCCGTGTCGTCGACAAGCCGTCGACCTTCGCGGACCTGATGGGACCTGCGCGCGGCTGACCTCCCGCGGGGAACCGCGACGTAGCCGACACCCGTTAGCGCGCCCGCTGCGCGGCGCGCGCCCGCCGCCCCATTCCGGCGACGGACTTCGCGCCGCCGGTCCGGCGGTCCGCCGCGCGGACGCGCCACCCGTCGCGCGGCGCGCTATGCTACGCAACGATCGCGGCGGCGCGCTTTGCATTTGCGTCCCGCCGCCCCCAACTCGAGAGGCGTGGCGCCTCCCGCGCCGCGCCTTCGAACCAGCCGCTGCTGCGGCGCATGAAAGGATCGACCAATGGAAGAACCGAGAGGTCTGGGCCTAATCCCGATGGTGATCGAGCAGAGCGGACGCGGCGAGCGCGCGTACGACATCTACTCGCGGCTGCTGAAGGAGCGGGTGGTCTTCCTCGTCGGCCCGGTCAACGACGCGACCGCCAATCTCGTCGTCGCGCAGATGCTGTTCCTCGAGTCGGAGAACCCCGACAAGGACATCAACTTCTACATCAACTCGCCGGGCGGCTCGATCGCCGCCGGGATGGCCATCTACGACACGATGCAGTTCATCAAGCCGGACGTGTCGACGCTCTGCGTCGGCATGGCGGCGTCGATGGGCGCGTTCCTGCTCGGCGCGGGGGCCAAGGGCAAACGCTACGCGCTGCCGAACTCGACGGTGATGATCCATCAGCCGCTGGGCGGATTCCAGGGCCAGGCGACCGACATCGAGATCCACGCGAAGTTCATCCTCAGCCTGCGAGAGCGGCTCAACCGGTTGATGGCCGAGCACACCGGCCGGTCGATCGAGGAGATCGCCCGCGACACCGAACGCGACAATTTCCTGACCGCGGAGGCGGCCCAGGAGTACGGTATTGTCGACAAGGTCTTGCAGAAGCGGGGCACAGGCGGGTAAAGTCCGTCCAGCAATCCGGTCCAGGCCGCTGATTTTCAAGGGTTCCTCACTCCAGGACACGCGCGACGATGGCTGACAAGTCTCCCGGCGACAAGCTGCTCTATTGCTCGTTCTGCGGCAAGAGCCAGCACGAGGTGCGCAAGCTGATCGCCGGCCCCTCGGTGTTCATCTGCGACGAGTGCATCGAGCTGTGCAACGACATCATCCGCGAGGAAGGAACCGCGGCCGACCCCGCCCGCGCCGACCTCAGCAAGCTGCCCACGCCGCACGAGATCCGCCAGAGCCTCGACCAGTACGTCATCGGGCAGGACCTCGCCAAGAAGATCCTGTCGGTCGCCGTCTACAACCACTACAAGCGCCTCGACAGCGGCGGCAAGGACGACGAGGTCGAGCTGACCAAGAGCAACATCCTGCTGATCGGTCCGACCGGCTCCGGCAAGACGCTGCTCGCGCAGACGCTGGCCCGGCTGCTCGACGTTCCCTTCGTCATCGCCGACGCGACGACGCTGACCGAGGCGGGCTACGTCGGCGAGGACGTCGAGAACATCATCCAGAAGCTGCTGCAGAAGTGCGACTACGACATCGAGAAGGCGCAGCGCGGCATCGTCTACATCGACGAGATCGACAAGATCTCGCGCAAGAGCGACAACCCGTCGATCACCCGCGACGTCTCGGGCGAGGGCGTCCAGCAGGCGCTGCTCAAGCTGATCGAGGGCACCATCGCGTCGGTGCCGCCGCAGGGCGGCCGCAAGCACCCGAACCAGGAGTTCGTGCAGGTCGACACCACCAACATCCTGTTCATCTGCGGCGGCGCGTTCGACGGCCTGGAGAAGATCATCCGCCAGCGCACGGCGAAGACCGGCATCGGCTTCGGCGCCGAGGTGGCGAGCCCGGACGACCGCAAGAACCTGTCGGTGCTGCTGCGCGAGACCGAGCCCGAGGACCTGATCAAGTTCGGCCTGATTCCCGAATTCGTCGGCCGGCTGCCGGTGGCGGCCACGCTGGAGGAGCTGGACGAGGTGGCGCTGATCGAGATCCTGGTCGAGCCGAAGAACGCGCTGCTCAAGCAGTACCAGAAGATGTTCCGGATGGAGGGCGTCGAGCTCGAGATCCGCGAAGGGGCGCTGCGCGCAATCGCCAAGAAGGCCCTGATTCGCAAGACCGGCGCCCGCGGCCTGCGCTCGATCCTCGAGCAGGTGCTGCTCGACGTCATGTACGACCTGCCGTCCCAGACCAACCTGTCGCGCGTCGTCGTCGACGAGGCCACCATCGCCAACGACGGCAAGCCGCTGCTGATGTTCGCCGAGGCGGCCAAGGTCGCCGGGGCCGCGCACTGATTCCCGGCCCTCCGCCGGCGGCCGCGACAGCGCCGCGGGACGTCCGGCCCGCCCCGCCAAGTCCTTGGCGGGAAAGCGGAATTTTTCCTCATCCCGATGGTCGGCTTGACAGGGGCTGTCCCCGGCCCCATGTTGCATATCATCCGTTTCCCCGCTGAAAGCGCCCCCATGGCCACCGAATCCCCGCTCTCCGCCACCTCGATGTCGCTTCCGCTGCTGCCGCTGCGGGATGTCGTGGTGTTTCCGCACATGGTCATCCCGCTGTTCGTCGGCCGGCCCAAGTCGATCAAGGCGCTGGACGTGGCGATGGACGCGGGCAAGCACATCCTGCTGGTCGCACAGAAGTCCGCGGCCAAGGACGACCCCACGGCCGACGATCTCTACCCGATCGGCAGCGTCGCCACGGTGCTGCAGATGCTGAAGCTGCCCGACGGCACGGTGAAGGTGCTGGTCGAGGGCACCGAGCGCGCGAGCATCGGCGCGGTCGTCGACGAGGGCGAGTACCTGTCGGCCGGCGCGACGTCGCTGCCGGCGGCCACCGGCGAGGCGCACGAGATCGAGGCCATGCGCCGGGCGCTGCTCGCGCAGTTCGACCAGTACGTCAAGCTCAACAAGAAGATCCCGCCCGAGATCCTGACGTCGATGTCCGGAATCGACGACGGCGGCCGCCTGGCCGACGCCATCGCCGCGCACCTGCCGCTCAAGCTCGAGCAGAAGCAGGAAATCCTGGAGATGGGCGAGCCCGGCAAGCGGCTCGAGCACCTGCTCGGCGTGCTCGAGGGCGAGGTCGACATCCTGCAGGTCGAGAAGCGCATCCGCGGCCGCGTCAAGCGCCAGATGGAGAAGAGCCAGCGCGAGTACTACCTGAACGAGCAGGTCAAGGCGATCCAGAAGGAACTCGGCGAGGGCGACGAGAACGCCGACCTCGACGAGATGGAAAAGAAGATCAAGGCCGCGCGGATGTCGAAGGAGGCCGAGGCCAAGGCGATGGGCGAGCTCAAGAAGCTCAAGATGATGTCGCCGATGTCGGCCGAGGCCACGGTCGTGCGCAATTTCATCGACACGCTGACCGGGCTGCCCTGGCGCAAGAAGAGCAAGATCAACAAGGACCTGGCCAACGCGGTCAAGGTGCTCGACGCCGACCATTACGGCCTCGAGAAGGTCAAGGAACGCATCGTCGAATACCTCGCGGTGCAGCAGCGCGTCGAGCGCCTGAAGGCGCCGATCCTGTGCCTCGTCGGCCCGCCGGGCGTCGGCAAGACCTCGCTCGGCCAGTCGATCGCCAAGGCGACGAATCGCAAGTTCGTCCGGATGTCGCTCGGCGGCGTCCGCGACGAGGCGGAGATCCGCGGCCACCGGCGCACGTACATCGGTTCGATGCCGGGCAAGATCCTCCAGAACATGACCAAGGTCGGGATCCGCAATCCGCTGTTCCTGCTCGACGAGGTCGACAAGATGGGGCAGGACTTCCGCGGCGATCCGTCGTCGGCGCTGCTGGAGGTGCTCGATCCCGAGCAGAACTCGACCTTCGTCGACCATTACGTCGAGGTCGAGTACGACCTCTCGGACGTGATGTTCGTCGCCACCGCCAACACGATGAACATCCCGCCGCCGCTGCTCGACCGGATGGAAGTGATCCGGCTGTCCGGCTACACCGAGGACGAGAAGATCGCGATCGCCAAGCAATACCTGCTGCCCAAGCAGATCAAGACCAACGGCCTCAAGGCCGACGAGCTGAGGGTCGCCGACAGCGCGCTGCGCGACATCGCCCGCTACTACACCCGCGAGGCCGGCGTGCGCAGCCTCGAGCGGGAGATCAGCAAGATCTGCCGCAAGACGGTGAAGTCGCTGCTGCTCAAGGAAAGCGAGGGCAAGGCGCGCAAGGCGAAGAGCCCGATCGAGGTCAACGCAAAGAACCTCGACAAGTATCTCGGCGTGCGCCGCTACACCTACGGCATCGCCGAGAAGAAGAACCAGATCGGCCAGGTCACCGGCCTGGCCTGGACCGAGGTCGGCGGCGACCTGCTGACGATCGAGGCGGTGGCGCTGCCCGGCAAGGGCAAGACGACGACCACCGGCAAGCTCGGCGACGTGATGAACGAGTCGATCGCCGCCGCGCTGTCGGTCGTCCGCCATCGCTGCAAGACGCTCGGCATCGCGCCGGACTTCTACCAGAAGACCGATCTGCACATCCACCTGCCCGAGGGCGCGACGCCGAAGGACGGGCCGTCGGCGGGCGGCGCGATCGTCACCGCCATCGTGTCGATCCTCACCGGCATCCCCGTGCGGGCCGACGTCGCGATGACCGGCGAGATCACGCTGCGCGGCGAGGTGCTGCCGATCGGCGGGCTGAAGGAGAAGCTGCTGGCGGCCGGCCGCGGCGGCATCAAGACGGTGCTGATCCCCGAGGAGAACGTCAAGGACCTCGCGGAGATTCCCGACGAGATAAAGAATCGCCTCGAGATCCGCCCGGTCCGCTGGATCGAACAGGTCCTCGACGCCGCGCTCGAGCGTGCTCCCGCGCCGGTCGACGAGGTCGCCGCGGCCACCGAGGCCGTCGCGGCGACGCCGGTGCCGGCGGAAGAAAAGAGCGCGGAGACGGCGGTCCTCAAGCACTGAACCCGCCGGCAGTTCGGCGAAGCGACGGGCGCGCTCGGGCAACCGGGGGCGCCCGTCGCGCTTCCTCGACCTGCCGGGCGTGTTTTCCCGCCGCCACCGGCACTTGCGCCGCGCTGTTCGTGCAGGCGTTCAGGTCGCCGCCGCGCGCGCGCTTGACCCGCCCTGGTGCCGGGACTATAAAACCCGTTGGGCAGTCGTCCGCGGTCCGCGATGCGAGGACCGCTTCGCAGCGAAGGGGGGGCCCGTGAACAAGCAGGATCTGATCGACGCCATCGCGCGTCATGCCGACATTTCCAAGGCCGCCGCGGGCCGTGCGCTCGACGCCACGTTCGGGGCGATCGAGACGTCGCTGAAGAAGGGCGATGCCGTCACCCTGGTGGGGTTCGGCTCGTTCTACGTGGGCAAACGGACGGCGCGGGCCGGCCGCAATCCGCGCACCGGAGACGCGATCAGCATCCAGGCTGCGGCGGTGCCCAAGTTCCGCGCTGGCAAAGCACTCAAAGATGCGCTAAACTGATGGGCTTGAGCGATTGATGCGCCTTTCCGGGAGTTCCGCAATCGGAACGGGGCATGCAGGTGATGGCGCAGCGGGTCCGGAATGCGGGAAGCCCGACAGTGTGGGAAACCCGGCGGCGCGCCCGGCGAGCGATCGGCGAAGCCGGCGCCTCCGGTTCCGGCGGCCGAGCCGGCCGCGACCGCCGAAAGGGTGCTTAGCTCAGCTGGTAGAGCGTCGCCCTTACAAGGCGAATGTCGGCGGTTCGATCCCGTCAGCACCCACCAGGACACAGGCAGCGCGCGGAGAGATTTGTTTTGGCGGTCGGGCCTCGCGGCCCGGACGTTCGGGGAGTGGTAGTTCAGTTGGTTAGAATACCGGCCTGTCACGCCGGGGGTCGCGGGTTCGAGTCCCGTCCACTCCGCCAACATGCAAGGGCGAACGCGAGTTCGCCCTTTTTTCCGACCGGTTGCCCGCGCCGCGACGCGGCGCCAGGCGAGGCCACGCGAACAACGACATGTACGATCTCGTAACCAAGCACAAACGCATCGCCCAGGTCATCCTGGCCCTGATCGCGCTGCCATTCGCATTTTTCGGCGTCGATTACTATTTCCGCAGCGACAGTTCGGTCTCCGAGGTCGCCCGCGTCGCCGGCGAGCGCATCACCCAGGTCGAATTCGACGAAGCGGTGCGCGAGCAGCAGGAGCGGCTGCGCGCGCAACTCGGCCGCAACTTCGACCCGGCGATCTTCAGCAATCCCGAGGTGCGCTACCAGCTCCTCGGGCAGCTCGTCGACCAGCGCCTGCTGCAGCACAAGGCGAAGCAGGAAGGCTTTCGCGTCACCGACGCGCAGCTGCAGCAGTTCATCGCCGACCTGCCGGTGTTCCAGGACAACGGCCGCTTCTCCGCCGACAAGTACCGACAGCTGCTCGCCGGCCAGAACATGTCGCCGCAGATGTTCGAGGCGCGCGTGCGCGGCGAGCTGACGCTGGCGCCGCTGCAGGAGCCGATCGCGCTCGGCGGCATCGTCGCCCGCGGCAGCGGCGAGCGCTACCTGTCGCTGGTCGAGCAGCAGCGCGAGATCGCGATCGCCACCGTCGATGCCGAGCCGTTCGTCAAGGACGTCAAGGTCGACGACGCGGCGATCAAGGCCTTCTACGACGCCAATCCGACCGCGTTCCAGACGCCCGAGCAGGCGAAGGTCGAGTTCGTCACGCTGACGCTCGACGCGCTGATGGCGCAGGCGGCCGTCGACGCCGCCGAGGTCAGGGCCAAGTACGACGCCGATGCCGGCGTCTACACCCAGGCCGAGGAGCGCCAGGCCTCGCACATCCTGATCGCGGTGAAGCCCGACGCCAGCGACGCCGACAAGGCGGCGGCGAAGCAGAAGGCCGAGGCGCTCGCCGCGCAGGCCAGGGCCAACCCCGCGAAGTTCGCCGAGCTCGCGAAGGCCAACTCGCAGGACCCCGGATCGGCCGCGCAGGGCGGCGATCTCGGCACCTTCGCGCGCGGCAACATGGTCAAGCCGTTCGACGACGCGGTGTTCGCGATGAAGCCCGGCGAGATCGTCGGTCCGGTGCAGACCGACTTCGGCTGGCACGTGATCCGCCTCACCGGCATCACGCCCGCCAAGACCCGTGCCTTCGACGAGGTGAAGGGACAGATCGAGGCCGACCTCAAGCGACAGAAGGCGACGCAGAAGTTCGCCGCGTCGGCCGACCAGTTCCAGAACCTGGTCTACGAGCAGGGGGATTCGCTCGGCAACGTGGCCAAGACGCTCGGCCTCGCGCTGCAGACGACGCCGTGGATCACCCGCGCCCAGGCGCAGGGACTCGCGCAGGGCAACGCCAAGCTGCTGGACGCGCTGTTCGCGCCGGAATCGATCCAGGGCAAGCGCAGCACCGAGGCGATCGAAGTCGCCCCCAACACGCTGGTCGCGGCCCGCATCGTCGAGTACAAGCCGGCGACGCCGCGGCCCCTCGCCGAGGTGGCCGACGAGATCCGCCGCCAGCTCGTTCGCAAGGGCGCGTCGGAAATGGCGAACAAGGCCGGCCGCGAGAAGCTCGCGCTGCTGGAGCAGGGAAAGAGCGACAAGGAGGCCGGCGTCAGCTTCGGCAAGCCGGTCACCGTGCTGCGCAACCAGATGCAGCCCGGCGTGTCACCCGACGCGCTGGCGCAGCTCTATCGCGTCGAAGCGGCCAAGCTGCCGTCGTACGTCGGCGCCGGAAACGAGCGCGGCGGCTTCTCGATCTACCGCCTGGCGAAGGTCATCGATCCGCCGCTCGACGATCCCGCGAAGCTCGCCGCCGCCGGTCAGCGCGTCGGCGACCAGCTCGGACGCGAGCTCTTCTCCGCGTACGTCGCTGCGCTGAAGGCGAAGTCCGAAATCAAGATCAACCAGGCCAATCTCGAGAAGAAGTAGCGCGCCGCGGCGCCGGGTTCCCGCGCCGTCCGGCGACCGGACCGGCGGTCACGGACGGCAGTTCTGTCCAGCCCACTTCTCGAGATTCTCGCGCTCGCGCTGCCGGGCTTCGGGGCTGACCACCACCCGCTCGCCCTTCTCGTTGATCCGGACCAGCACGTCCTGCGTCGCGCCGAGCTGGCGGATCTGATCGCGGACCCTGACGCAGGTCTGCTGGGTCAGGCGCGCGTCCGCGGCTTCCTTCTGCGATTTCTGGGTGGTCTCCGTGCGTTCGACCTGCTTTTTCTTGAGGTCGGCCTCCCGGTTCACCATGTCCTTCACGGCATCCGGGTTGGCCCGCGGCGGCGGCCCCGAGATCGCCTCCCACTTGATGTTCCCCGCCGGCGGCTGATCGGAATAGACGACGCCGCCGTTCGCGTCGGTCCATTTGTACAGCGTCGCGGCGTCGACGCCGGCGGACAGCAGCAGCGCCAGCGCGAGCGCGGGCAGCGCCGCAGGGCGAATCGATGGGCAGCGGCGCGACCGGGGCGACTGCGCAGGCACGAACTCGGGCAGGGCATGGTGGGATATCCGGCGGTTTCCTATGACATTGGCAAGGTAATCCAATGCCCCGGGCGCGTCAAACGTCCGTGCCGGGGAACGGTCGGCGCGGGTATAATTCGTTTTTGCGCCCGAGGAGTTTGTCCCTATGCGTGTCGTCCGCAAAGCGCTCACCTTCGACGACGTCCTGCTCGTCCCCGCGCACTCCACCGTCGTCCCGCGCGAAGTCTCCCTCGCCACGCGCCTCACCCGAGGCATCACCCTCAACGTCCCGCTGGTATCCGCGGCGATGGACACGGTCACCGAGGCCCGGCTGGCGATCGCCATCGCCCAGGAGGGCGGACTCGGCGTCATCCACAAGAACCTGCCGCCCGCGCGGCAGGCCGCCGAGGTGGCGAAGGTCAAGCGGTTCGAAAGCGGCGTGGTCAAGGAGCCGATCACGATCTCGCCGGCGATGACCGTCCGCGACGTGCTGGAAATCACCCGCAAGCACCGGATTTCCGGCCTTCCCGTGGTCGAAGCCGGGCGCGTGGTCGGGATCGTCACCAATCGCGACCTGCGCTTCGAGACCAACCTCGATCAGCCGGTCAGCGCGATCATGACGCCGGCCGACCGGCTCGTCACGGTGCCCGAGGGCACCGACCTCGAGACCGCGAAGGCGCTGATGCACCGCCACCGGCTCGAGCGCGTGCTGGTCGTCAACGGCGCCAGCGAATTGCGCGGCCTCATCACCGTCAAGGACATCCTCAAGTCGACCGAGCACCCGCTGGCGTGCAAGGACGACATGGGCCGGCTGCGCGTCGGCGCGGCGATCAGCGTCGCCTCCGACAACGAGGAACGGGCCGAGCTGCTGGTCGCCGCCGGTGTCGACGTCATCGTCGTCGACACCGCGCACGGGCACTCGCAAGGGCGTGCTCGACCGGATCGCCTGGGTGAAGAACCGCTTTCCGCAGGTGCAGGTGATCGGCGGCAATGTCGCCACCGCCGCCGGCGCGAAGGCGCTGGTCGACCACGGCGCCGACGGCGTCAAGGTCGGCATCGGGCCGGGTTCGATCTGCACGACGCGGATCGTCGCCGGCGTCGGCGTGCCGCAGATCTCGGCGATCCAGATGGCGCTCGAGGGCATCGGCGCCGCTGGCGTTCCGGTGGTCGCCGACGGCGGCATCCGCTATTCCGGCGACATCGCCAAGGCGCTCGCCGCCGGCGCGTCGGTGGTGATGCTCGGCAGCCTGTTCGCCGGCACCGAGGAGTCGCCGGGCGAGATCGAGCTCTACCAGGGCCGCTCGTACAAGAGCTACCGCGGGATGGGCTCGCTGGGCGCGATGGCGCAGGGCAGCTCCGACCGCTACTTCCAGGAGCTCGAGGGCGAGGATCCGATCGCCGCCGCCGAGAAGCTGGTGCCGGAAGGCATCGAGGGCCGGGTCCCGTACAAGGGCGCGCTGGTCAACGTGATCCACCAGCTGATGGGCGGGCTGCGCGCCGCGATGGGCTACTGCGGCTGCGCGACCGTCGCCGAACTGGGCACGCGCGCCGAGTTCGTCGAAATCACGTCGGCGGGCATGCGCGAGTCGCATGTCCACGACGTGCAGATCGTCAAGGAAGCCCCCAACTACCGGGTCGAGTGAGACCGTCGATCCCGCGTCCGGCCGGCGCGTCGCCGGCCGTATTCCATTGCAGGCACGCATGGCCTCGGCCGCCCACTCCCGCATCCTCATCCTCGACTTCGGCTCGCAGGTGACGCAGCTCATCGCGCGCCGGCTGCGCGAGACGCACGTCTACTGCGAGATCCACCCGTACGACGTCGGCGACGACTTCATCCGCGCTTTCGGCGCGAAGGGGATCATCCTCTCCGGCGGCCCCAACAGCGTCACCGAAGGCGACACGCCGCGCGCGCCGGCGGCGGTGTGGGCGAGCGGGGCGCCGGTGCTCGGCATCTGCTACGGCATGCAGGCGATGGCCGCCCAGCTCGGCGGCTCGGTCGAGGGCGGCAAGGTCCGCGAGTTCGGGTACGCCGAGATCCGCGCCCGCGGCCACTCGGCGCTGCTCTCGGGCATCGAGGACCGCCGCAACGCCGACGGCCACGGGCTGCTCGACGTCTGGATGAGCCACGGCGACAAGGTCACCGCGCTGCCGCCGGGATTCAAGATCATCGCGAGCAACGACGCCTGCCCGATCGCCGGGATGGCCGACGAGTCGCGTCGCTATTACGCCGTCCAGTTCCACCCGGAGGTGACGCACACGAAGCAGGGCACGGCGATGCTCGCGCGCTTCGCCCACGAGATCTGCGGCTGCGGCCAGGACTGGAACATGGCCGACTACGTCGCGGAGGCCGTCGCGTCGATCAAGGCGCAGGTCGGCGGCGACGAGGTGATCCTCGGGCTGTCCGGCGGCGTCGATTCTTCGGTCGCCGCGGCGCTGATCCACCAGGCGATCGGCGACCAGCTGACCTGCGTTTTCGTCGACCACGGCCTGCTGCGCCAGAACGAGGCGACGCAGGTGATGGACACTTTCGCGCGCAACCTCGGCGTGCGGGTGCTGCACGTGGATGCCGGCGCGGAGATGTACGCCGCGCTCGCCGGCGTCGCGGACCCCGAGCAGAAGCGAAAGGTCATCGGCAAACTCTTCGTCGACGTGTTCCAGCGCGAGGCGGCGAAGCTGCCGCAGGCGAAGTGGCTGGCGCAGGGAACGATCTACCCCGACGTCATCGAGAGCGCGGGCGCCAAGACCAAGAAGGCGCACACGATCAAGTCGCACCACAACGTCGGCGGACTGCCCGACTCGCTGCACCTGAAGCTCCTCGAGCCGCTGCGCGAGCTGTTCAAGGACGAGGTGCGCGAGCTCGGCCTCGCGCTCGGCCTGCCGCGCGAGATGGTGTTCCGCCACCCGTTCCCCGGGCCGGGCCTCGGCGTGCGCATCCTGGGCGAGGTGACGGCGCCGCACGCGGACCTGCTGCGCCGCGCCGACGCGATCTTCATCGACGAGCTGCGCCTCGCGCGCGACGCCGACGGCCGCAGCTGGTACGACCTGACCGCGCAGGCGTTCGCCGTGTTCCTGCCGGTGCGCTCGGTCGGCGTGATGGGCGACGGCCGCACCTACGAGCACGTCGTCGCGCTGCGCGCCGTGCAGACCACCGACTTCATGACGGCGCACTGGGCGCCGCTGCCGCACGAGCTCCTGGGGCGCGTCAGCAATCGCATCATCAACGAGGTGCGCGGCATCAACCGCGTCGTCTACGACATCTCGGGCAAGCCGCCGGCGACGATCGAGTGGGAGTAGGTTTCGACAGCCGTCCGGATCCTTCGGGACTGTCGGATTTCGCGCCGTGACGCGCCCGCAAGGTTCGAGCCGCGACGGAAGTGGGTTGGCGGCGCTCTCGCTGCTCATTCACATCCAGTGCGACAGGCCACGATGGCTGCCGTCGCACAGGGGCTTGTGCTTCGAGGCGGCGCAATGGCATATCGTGACCCGCAGGTCCTGTTCGCGGCCGTTGATCGGGACGGGCGCGCGAAATGCCGGAGGCCCGTTTTCGCGAACGCGCACGGGGTTCACGACAGTGAGCCCACTCCATCTCCGTGCCATGTATGGCCGTGCAACGTGACGATGGTACCCGGGAATTGCGGCACCGGGTGCGGCGCGCTCTCGACGAACAACGCGCCCAGCGACAGGTGCAGCGACAGCACGGCATACGGCGCGGTGTCGGGATCGAGCGCGGCGGCCTCGTCGGCCGGGGTCAGGCGTTGCGCGGCAGGACGGTGAGCACGCGCACGATGAAGGCGTGCAGTTCCGTCATGTAGGTGCGCAGGAACTCCTTCGTCTTCTCGTCGGTGACCTCGCCTTCGGGGGTGATGAGCCCGGGCTTGAACTGGAGGTAGGCCTCGACGGTGTTCATCAGCGGCGAATTGCAGAAGCACAGCACGCCACGCAGACTCTTCTGCGCCACCGCGGTGCTGTGGCGTCGCGAGGTGCGTGACGCCGAGGGCTTGCGCGCGAACGAGTTCTTGCCCCAGGGCCGGCGGGCCCAGTCGAAGGCGCGCAGGCAGTAGAGCCCTGCGTGCCCGCGAACAACGCGAGCCCGGGCGACTCGCCATCGAGCTAGTGCGCCCGTTTCATTTCCCCGAGCAGCTGCGCATCGAACTCGACGTCGACCTGCGGCCCTCCCGCCGCCGAGTCGTCCAGGACGAGCTTGCCCGCCAGCCGCGTCGGCGTGTCCGTCGTCGCGACGGGGCGGCCGCGCGGTCCCGGTGACGGGACCCGCGACCATTCAGCACGACCGAGAGCCGAGACGCGGACCGGCGTCGAGATCGACGGTCATGCAGCGGAGGAGGTGATGCTGGTGCACATCATCGTCTTGCAGGCAGCGATTTTCGGGCGACGTCGGTCGCGGACAAGATGAGCCGGCGGATGATCCGGCTGTTGTCGACGACGTCGGGGCCCCGGACCAGATAGGCGAACCTGGGCTGCATCTTGATGACGCCGATTCTGACCATGTACGCACCGTGCCCGTGGCGATCGTCGACACCGGCCTCGTCGAGCGGGCGGCGCGACGATTACGGCACGCGTAATCACTTCCCGCACATGATCCCGGACGCGGCATCCGTCGCCGGCAGCGTCACGTCGAACGTCAGGTCCCACGTGTACGGCCGGCCGTCGCTGGAGCGGCCGCCGGTGATCCTGCCGGAGAGCTTTCCGCCGGGTTTCACGTCGCCGGCAATCCGTTCGACCTTGAAATCCTTCGGCGCTTCGATGACCCACTGCGCACTCGCCATCGCGGACTTCGCGTGGCTCAATCCGAGATCGATCGACTTGACCGAAACCGCGGAAGCCGTCGCCTTGCCGCCGCCCGGGCAGAACGCGACCAGCAGCATCGTGCGCTCCTTGCCGTCCTTGGTCGATTGCGCATAGGCGCTGACCTGGAAGGCCTCGACCTCCTGCGGCGTGAGCGGACTCTCGTTGAACCAGAGCGTCACGCTGCGCTGATCGGTCAGGAGCGCGGCCGCGCAATGGTTCACGGTAAACTTTTCCCCGCCCATCACGCCGGTCGCCGCACACTTGTTCTGCGCGTGCGCGGTGACGGCGAAGGCGGCGAGCCAGACGGCGGCCAGGAAACGCCGCGGGAACGCCCGTGGCGCGGGGGACGGCGGACAATCGCGACCATGGCACTCCTCCGCGAAAGGAACGAAACGGCAGGATAATGCGGTTTCGCCCGCTTTGCACTGCAATCGTGGGGGCGCGGCCGGCGGGCGCCGAGCGGCAGATGCCGAAGCCCCGCCGGCGACAACGCGGCCCGGTTTGCGTACGACGGCAGGAATGACGGTACGATTGCGGGCGCAGGACGACAAGCACAACGGAACGGCGGCCCGGGAGTGTCGTTGATGATCGAATGGGAATGACCGGAACGACCGGCGACGCCGTGCCGGCGAGTCCGTTGCCGGCGGAGCCGCGACGCCGGCGGAGCGCCGGGCGAAGCATGGGCGCATCGCGCCGGAACATCGCGTCGGGCGCCCCCTGGGAGCCCGTCGTCGGCTATTCGCGCGCGGTGCGCATCGGCGCGCAGGTGTTCGTCTCCGGCACCACGGCGACCGACGGCCGCGGCGGCGTCGTCGGCGTCGGCGACCCGCATGCGCAGGCGGTCCAGGCGATCGCCAACATCGCCGCGGCGCTCGCGCGCGCCGGCGCGACGCTGGCCGACGTCGTGCGCACGCGCATCTACGTCGTCGACATCGCGCACTGGGAGGCGGTGGGCCGGGCGCACGGCGAGGCCTTCGGCGCCATCCGGCCGGCGAGCACGCTGGTCGAGGTGTCGCGGCTGATCGCGCCGGAACTGCTGGTCGAGATCGAGGCGGACGCCGTCGTCGCGTCGCCATGACGCGCGCCGCCGAATGCCCGCCGCGATCACCGTGACCGTTGCTCTCCGCCTCCGATTCCGCCGGCGACGCCGCGGTCCCGGGCGCCGCGACCGTTCCCGAAGCGGTGGCCGCCGCCGATGCGCGCTGGATGGACGAGGCGTTGCTGCTCGCACGTGCGGCCGCCGCGCGCGGCGAGGTGCCGGTCGGCGCCGTCGTGGTCCGCGACGGCGCGATCGTCGGCCGCGGCGGCAACGCGCCGATCGCCGGCAACGATCCGACGGCGCACGCCGAGATCGCCGCGCTGCGCGACGCGGCCCGCGCGCTGGCGAACTACCGGCTGCCCGGCTGCACGCTGTACGTGACCCTCGAGCCGTGCGCGATGTGCGCCGGGGCGATCATGCACGCGCGGATCGCGCGGCTGGTGTTCGGCGCGCGCGACCCGAAGACGGGGGCCTGCGGCTCGATCGTCGATCTCTTCGCCGAGGCCCGGCTCAATCACCACGCGACGGTCGTCGCCGGCGTCCGCGCCGACGAGTGCGGGCGGCTGCTGTCGGACTTCTTCGCGTCCCGGCGCTGACCGTCGGATAGCTGCACCGGCTACGCCGAGACCTTTCCATGCGACCACCGGGCATCGGCATCTACGCTCCCGCCGGACTCGTCACCGACCCGGCGGCGCTGGCCCGCGCGGCGGCGCGCCTGTGCGGCGGCGGGCCACGAGGTCGTCGTCGACCCGACCTGCGCGTCGCGCTGGCAGCGCTTTTCCGCGCCGGACGACGAGCGGCTGGCCGCCGTCGCGCGGATGGCCGCGGATCCCCGCGTCGACCTTGCGATCGCGGCGCGCGGCGGCTACGGCTGGTCGCGCCTGCTCGACCGCATCGACTTTCCGGCGCTCGCCCGCGCCGGGAAGCGCTGGCTCGGGCATTCGGACTTCACCGCATTCCAGCTCGCCGCGCTGGCCCACGCCGGCATGGTGACCTTCGCCGGGCCGATGGCCGCGTACGACCTCGGGGCCGAGACGCCGTCGGCATTCACCGACGAGCACCTCTGGGGCATGCTGGCGGGCGATCGCCACGAAGTGCGACTGCCGCTCGACGGGCCGGACCTGGACGTCGCCGGCACGCTGTGGGGCGGCAACCTCGCGCTGGTCGCGCACCTGGTCGGCACCCGCCACTTCCCGCGCGTCGACGGCGGCATCCTGTTCCTGGAGGACGTCGGCGAGCATCCGTACCGGATCGAGCGGATGCTCCACCAGCTCCACTTCGCCGGCGTGCTGGCAACCCAGCGGGCGGTGCTGCTCGGAAGCTTCACCGAATACGCCACCGGCCCGCAGGACGACGGCTACGACCTGCCGGCCGTCGTCGCGTACGCGCGGGAGCGGTTCGGCGTCCCGGTCTGCACCGGGCTGCCGTTCGGTCACGTGCCGGACAAGCTGACGCTTCCGGTCGGCGGGCAGGCGGCGCTGACGGTCCGCGACGGCGCGGCGTCGCTGGTGCTGTCCGGCTACGCCGGCTGACCCGCGGCGGCGCCGGCGCCGCCGGCGCAAAACGCGAACGCCGACTCGCCGACGGCGGCGCCCGCGGCGTCGAACCGACGCTCGACGAACGAGACCGCGCCGTCGCGGCGGATGGTGACGACCGTCGTGCACCGGGTGCCGTAGCGCTCGCCGACGATGAACGGCGCCGAAAGGCGGCGCTCCCAGTCGAGCGGCACGCCGGTCGCGGGCAGCGCCTCGTCGGGGGCGACCCGGTCGTCGCGCAGCAGGGCGAACAGCGGCGCCGTGCTGGCGGTCCCGGAGGCGCACCAGGCGGCGAATCCCGCCCTGGTGCGCTCGACCTTGGGCCAGGGCGTGTTCAGCGCGGCGTTGGAAAGCCCGGCGATTCCGCGCGCAAGCGGAAGCGGCCGATCGGCGCGGTTGCTTCCCCAGTGCGCCCCGCGGGCGTCGCCCGCAAGCAGGTTGAAGCCGTTGTGCGCGGCGGCGGCCGCCACCGTCGCGGCAAGTGCCTCGCCCGGTGCCGCCGCGGACGCGAGCACGCTCGGCACCAGCGCGCCGCGCGACGGTGCGTTCGGCGAATGCCGCTGCGGCTCGCGGACGTTGGTCAGCAGCGCGTAGCGGCCGTCGCGGGCGAGGCCCAGCCACGTGCCGCCGCCTTCGAGGTCGCGCCCGCCGAGCCAGCCCTCGGCCCACCAGCCGGCGGGGGACGCCGGGCGGGCATGGAACTCGTCGCGGTTGGCGACGATCACGATCGCGTAGTCGGGATGCGCGTCCAGCGCGATCAGGGCAAGGCACATCGGCGTGCGTGCGACGGGGGTCAGCGCCGGGGCAGCGCGACGAAGCGCTCGACGTGGCGGACGCCGCGCTCGGCGATCGCGGCCGCGCCGCTCGCGCGCACCGCCTGCGCCAGCGCCCGCGCGAAGGCGGCCGGCGCCGTCACCCCGGCGTAGATCTCCATCCACGTCGATGCATCGTCCCGTCGCGCCTGCAGCGTTCCGCGCACGCCGGTCGCGGCGGCGACCCGGTCCTGCAGCTCGGCGATCACCGCGCGCGCCGCCGCGCGGGCGCGTGCGGTCGCCGGCGGCAACCCGGTAATAGACGTAGACCGACAACGGCGGCGCGCGCGGTCGCGGCGGCGGGCGGGTTGCCGGCGGAGGGGTGGGGGATCCTGGCCATGCGCTTCAGCCGCCGGTCCGACCGCGGGGGGGCACCGGCGCCGGCACCGCGTAGGGCAGCGGCAGCGGCTCGAGCGGCACCCCGTCGGGCGCGCCCAGGCGGACGTCGCCGGACTCCGCCGCGGCGAGCTGCAGCACGGCCAGAAGGTCGGCGCCGCCGGCCGGGCCGCCGGCCGCATCGACGACGGTGCCGCACGGCTGGTCGCCGAACGCCGCGGAATACAGGCGCGCGCCGGCGGCCGCCGCCGGCCCCGGGGCGTGGAACAGGAACAGCCGTTCCTTCAGCCGGCCAAGGTACTGCGTGCGGGCGATGATCTCCTGCCCGGTGTAGCACCCCTTGCCGAAGCTGATGCCGCCCAGCACGTCCCAGTTGGCCGTCTGGGCGACGAACAGGTCCTGCGTCGCGGCGGTGACGACCGGCACGCCGGCGCGGATCGTGAGCCAGCGCCAGGTCTCGAACGGCGCCGGCGTCGCCCGCGCGCCAAGGCGGGTCGCGATCGCGTCGCGCCGGTCGGACGCGGCGACGATGACGTAGCGCGGTCCCGGCAGCGCCACGACCGTGGCGCCGCCCGCCGTCGTCACGGCGGTGAACGGCCCCGGCGCGGCCGGCAGGTCGAGCGCGGCGGCGACCGCGTCGGCGGCGCCGGCGCCGCCGACCCCGAAGCGGACGGTGGCGGCGGCAAGGTCCTCGAGCTTCACCTTCGAGCGGAGCACGAACATCGCGAGGCGCCGGATCACCGGCGCGGCCAGGTCGCCGGGCAGGAGCGCGAAAAAATCGCCGTTTCGCCGCCAAAGCGGGAAATTGGCCAGCATCCTGCCCTTGGGGGAGTTGTAGCTGGTGTACTGGACGGCGCCTTCGGGGAGCGCGACGGCGTCGTTCGAGAGCTGCCCCTGCAGGAAGGTCGCCGCGTCCGGGCCGGTGATCGCGACCAGGACCGTGGGCGCCAGGTCGCAGACGACGGCGGGGGGCAGGGGCGGCGGGATGGCGGTCATGGGCAGGGGGTGTGTCGGTTCGGGGGCCGGAGCGGGAGTCGGCGCGAGAGGTCGGCGCAGGGTTCGGGAGCACGGTCGGGCGCCGCCGTACGGGAGCCGGCATGCACCGGCGCGCGCCGGTCGAGCCGGGTCGCGGCTCGGGCGGCACGCCGCGAGCGGCCGGAAAAAGGGAAAAGCGTGCTAGAATCTCAAGTTAGCTCGGATCGGGGCGCCTTGTTCGGATAACCGCACAGGATCTTCGACCGGCAGGCAGGATAACAGTTGCGGCCCGCAAGTCGGTCCGCGCTGCGACCGGCCGCCGGCGCCGGGCGAATTCGCAGACCCGCGAAACCTCAGGGTGCGCAGTGGCAGGAACGGGACTGGGTCGTTCGACGACCCGCCCGCCCGCACCGCGTCACGCACCGCGGGTCGAGGCTCAACCCTGAAACGGAGTCACACCATGTCGGTCACGATGCGTCAGATGCTGGAAGCCGGGGTCCATTTCGGCCACCAGACCCGCTACTGGAACCCGAAGATGGCCGAGTACATCTTCGGCCACCGCAACAAGATCCACATCGTCAACCTCGAAAAGACGATGGAGAAGTACCAGGAGGCGATGAAGTACATCCGCCAGCTGGCGGCGAACAAGGGCCAGATCCTGTTCGTCGGCACCAAGCGCCAGGCGCGCGAGATCGTCGCCGAGGAAGCCCGCCGCGCCGGCATGCCCTACGTCGACGCCCGCTGGCTCGGCGGCATGCTGACCAACTTCAAGACGGTCAAGGCCTCGATCAAGCGGCTGAAGGATCTCGAGGAGATGCGCGAGGCCGGCACCTTCGAGAAGATGACCAAGCGCGAGGCGCTGACGCTCGAGCGCGAGCGGACGAAGCTCGACAAGAGCCTCGGCGGCATCAAGGACCTCAACGGCCTGCCCGACGCGCTGTTCGTGATCGACGTGGGCTACCACAAGATCGCCGTGACCGAAGCGCAGAAGCTCGGCGTGCCGATCGTCGCGGTCGTCGACACCAACCACTCGCCGGACGGCATCGCCCACGTGATTCCGGGCAACGACGACTCGTCGCGCGCGATCCGGCTGTACGCCCGCGGCGCGGCCGACGCGATCCTCGAGGGGCGCAGCCAGGTGATCCAGGAGATCGTCCAGGGCGGCGAGGAATTCGTCGAGGTGTCCGGGGAAGCGGCGAAGTAACGAACACGCTCGCGGCGGCGGTCGCGCACGGCGGGGGAAACTCCGGCGGCGTCCGCCGGCGCGACGCCGCCGGCGCGCGGGATCCTCCGGGATTGCGGCGCCGGCCGGCGCGATGCCCGGCACCCGCCGGGGCACGTACAACGCGATACGGAGCACACGAAATGGCGGAAATCTCCGCGAGCATGGTGATGGAACTGCGCCAGCGCACCGGGCTGGGCATGATGGAATGCAAGAAGGCGCTGGCGGAAGCCGGCGGCGATCTCGTCAAGGCCGAGGAACGTGCTGCGCATCAAGAGCGGCGCCAAGGCGTCGAAGGCGGCGGGGCGCGTCGCCGCCGAAGGCGTCGTCGGCGCGTACCTGGCGGCGGACGCGAAGTCGGGAGCGATGGTCGAAGTCAACTGCGAGACCGATTTCGTCGCGCGCAACGATGACTTCGTGGCGCTGGCGAAGCGCCTCGCGCAGCTCGTCGCCGAGAAGAACCCGGTCGACGTCGCCGCGCTGTCGGCGCTGCCGCTGGACGCGGGGACCGTCGAGACGGCGCGCGTCGCGCTGGTGCAGAAGCTGGGCGAGAACCTGTCGATCCGCCGCTTCGCGCGGTTCGCGGCCGGCGGCCGGCTGGCGCAGTACCTGCACGGCGGCGGTCGCATCGGCGTCACCGTCGAATTCGACGGCGCCGACGACGCGACCGGCAAGGACATCGCGATGCACGTCGCCGCCTCGGGTGCCCCGGGTGCCGTGCGGCCCGTGTGCGTGTCGCGCAACGAGGTGCCGGCCGAGCTGATCGAGAAGGAGCGCGCGATCTACACCGCGCAGGCCGCGGACAGCGGCAAGCCGGCGGAAATCGTCGCCAAGATGGTCGACGGCCGCATCGCCAAGTTCCTGTCCGAGGTCACGCTGCTCGGCCAGCCGTTCGTGAAGAATCCCGACGAGACCGTCGAGAAGTACCTCAAGTCGAAGGGCGCCACCGTGAACAGCTTCGCGATGTTCGTCGTCGGCGAAGGCATCGAGAGGAAGAAGGACGACTTCGCCGCCGAAGTGGCGGCGATGGCCAAGGCGTAGCGCCCCGGCCGTTGCGGCCCGGCGCACGCCGGGCCCGTCGTTCCCTCGATCTTCCCGGAGCCCGCCATGACCCCGCCGTCCGCCAGCCCACTTCCCGCAGCCCCGGCCGCCGACGCTCCCGCGGCGCGGCGGCCCGTCTACCGCCGGATACTGCTCAAGCTGTCGGGCGAGGCGCTGATGGGGGACGACCAGTACGGGATCAACCGGGAGACGATCGACCGCATCGTCGCCGAGATCGCCGAAGTCGTCCGCCTCGGCGTGCAGACCGCGATCGTCATCGGCGGCGGCAACATCTTCCGCGGCGTGGCCCCCGGCGCGGCCGGCATGGACCGGGCCACCGCCGATTACATGGGGATGCTGGCGACGCTGATGAACGCGCTGGCGCTGCAGGATGCGCTGCGGCGCGCCGGCGTCGAGTCGCGCGTGCAGTCCGCGCTGCGCATCGACCAGGTGGCCGAGCCCTACATCCGCGGGCGTGCGCTGCGCCACCTCGAGGAGAACAAGGTGGTGATCTTCGCCGCCGGCACCGGGAACCCGTTCTTCACCACCGACACCGCGGCGGCGCTGCGCGGCCGCGAGATGGGCGTCGACATCGTGCTGAAGGCGACCAAGGTCGACGGCGTCTACACCGCCGATCCGCACAAGGATCCCGGCGCCAGGCGCTACGCCGACCTGACTTTCGACGAGGCCATCGTCAGGAACCTGAAGGTGATGGACGCGACGGCGCTGGCGCTGTGCCGCGACCAGAACATGCAGCTCAAGGTGTTTTCGATCTTCGTCCCCGGCGCGCTGAAGCGGGTCGTCGAGGGACAGGACGAGGGAACGCACGTCCACTGCTGACGACCATCGTCGGCGGGGGTGCGGCGTCGCCGCCTCCCGCCGCTTGCCACCGCGACCGCAGGAGCTTCACCGTGAACACGATCGCCGAAATCAAGAAGACCGCCGAGCAGAAGATGACCAAGTCGGTCGATGCGCTGAAGCACGACCTGTCGAAGGTCCGCACCGGCCGCGCGCATACCGGCCTGCTCGACCACCTCAACGTCGACTACTACGGCACGCCGATGCCGATCGCGCAGTGCGCGAACATCACGCTCGCCGACGCGCGCACCATCGCCGTGCAGCCGTGGGAAAAGAAGATGGTGCCGGTGATCGAGAAGGCCATCCGCGATTCGGACCTCGGCCTCAACCCGGCGACGTCGGGCGATGTCATCCGGGTCCCGATGCCGGCGCTCACCGAGGAGCGCCGCAAGGAGCTGATCAAGGTCGTCCGGCACGAGGCGGAGAATGCCCGCGTCGCGATCCGCAACGTGCGCCGCGAGGCGAACGAGCAGCTGAAGAAGCTGCTGAAGGACCATGCCGTGGCCGAGGATGACGAGCGCCACGCGCAGACCGACGTCCAGAAGCTCACCGACCGCTTCATCGCCGAGATCGACAAGATCCTGCAGGCGAAGGAAACGGACCTGATGGCGATCTGACGCCCGCCGCCGTCCGCCGCCCGCTCCCGTACGCCTCGAATCCGCATGCACGACAGCACCACCCGCAACGTCCCGGACACCGGGGAGGTGCCGCGCCACGTCGCCATCATCATGGACGGCAACGGGCGCTGGGCCAAGCAGCGCTTCCTGCCGCGCGTGGCCGGACACCGGAAAGGCGTCGAGGCGGTGCGCGGCGTCGTCCGCGCCTGCCTGGAGCGCGGCATCGAGTTCCTGACGCTGTTCGCATTCTCCAGCGAGAACTGGCGACGTCCCGCCGACGAGGTGACGATCCTGATGGAGCTGTTCGTGCACGCGCTCGAGCAGCAGGTCGCGAAGCTCCACAAGAACGGCATCCGCTTCCGCATCATCGGCGACACCTCGCGCTTCGATCCCCGGATCCGCGAGCTGATCGCCGCCGGCGAGGCGCTGACCGCGGGGAATCCCCGGCTCACGCTGACGGTCGCCGCCAACTACGGCGGACGCTGGGACATCGCGCAGGCCGCGCGCCGCTACTACGCGGCCAACCCCGACGCGCTCGCGGCCGCGCATCCGCTCGATCCCGACGCGCTGACGCCGTTCCTGGCGATGGCCTACGCGCCGGAGCCGGACCTGTTCGTGCGCACCGGCGGCGAGCAGCGCGTCTCCAATTTCCTGCTCTGGCAGCTCGCGTACACCGAACTGCACTTCACCGACACGCTGTGGCCGGACTTCGACGCGCGCGCGTTCGACGCGGCGCTCGACTGGTACCGGCAGCGGGAGCGCCGCTTCGGCCGCACCAGCGAGCAGCTCGAGCGGGCCCGCGCGAACTCGCCCGCCGTCGCTTCCGGGTCCTGACGCCGGATGCTGCTCACCCGGGTCGTCACCGCGCTGATTCTCGCTTCCGCGGTCCTCGCCGGACTGTTCCTGCTGCCCCCGCGCTGGTGGGCCCTCGCGCTGCTCGTCGTGGTCGCGCTGGCGGCGGCGGAGTGGGCGCGGCTGGTGGTCCGCTCCGCGCTCGGGCGATGGCTGTTCATCGCGGGTGTCGTCGGCGCCGGCCTCGCGCTGGTGTTCGCGCCCGCGGCGGGGTTCGCCGGCGGCTGGCCCACCGGGATCGTGGTCGCCGTCTGCGGCGCGGCCACGCTGTTCTGGCTGCTGGTCGCGCCGCCGTGGCTCGCGAACCGCTGGCAACCCGGCGGGGCGCTGCCGCTGCTGCTGACGGGGCTGGTCGTGCTGCTGGGTACGTTCGTCGCCCTGGTCCAGCTGCAGTCGCGCTCGCCGTGGCTCGCGCTGGCGGCGATGGCCGTCGTCTGGATCGCCGACACCGCCGCGTACTTCGCCGGCCGCGCGTTCGGCCGGCGCAAGCTCGCCCCGATGATCAGTCCGGGCAAGACCTGGGAAGGCGTCTACGGCGCGCTGGCCGCGGTGGCGCTCTACGCGCTGGCGCTGACACCGCTGGCCGCACGCGCCGGATTCGCCGAAGCGCCCGGGGTCGTGGCCACGGCCGCCTTCGTCGCGTTCATGCTGCTGCTGGCGGCGCTGTCGGTCGCGGGCGACCTTTTCGAATCGATGCTGAAGCGGCAGGCAGGCGTGAAGGACAGCGGCGCGCTTCTCCCGGGCCACGGCGGCGTCCTCGACCGCATCGACGCGCTGCTCGCGGCGCTGCCGCCGGCCGCGCTGGCCGCGACGCTGGCAGCACCGGCAGTGCTGCGATGAGCCTGCCGGGCCGTCCCGAGGGCGAATACCGGAGTGCGAAGCACGAACGCATTCCAGTGAGCCCGCTGCGCGTCGTCAGCCTGCTGGGCGCGACCGGCTCGATCGGCGATTCGACCCTCGACGTCATTGCCCGTCATCCAGACCGCTACGCGGTGGGCGCGCTCGCCGCGCACCGGCAGTGGGAGAAGCTCGCGGTCCTGTGCGAGCGATTCCGCCCCGACGTGGCCGCGCTGCTCGACGTCGACGCGGCGCGCTCGCTCGAGCGTGCGCTCGCCGGCCGCGGCCTGCCCACCCGCGTGCTCGCCGGCGAGGAGGGCGTCTGCGCGGCCGCGACGCTGCCCGCGGCGGACACGGTGCTGGCGGCGATCGTCGGCGCGGCGGGACTCGCGCCGACGCTGGCCGCGGCGCGCGCAGGGAAGCGGATCCTCCTCGCCAACAAGGAGGCGCTGGTCATCGGCGGGGCGGTGTTCATGGCGGCGGTGTCGGAAGGCGGCGCCACGCTGCTGCCGATCGACAGCGAGCACAATGCGATATTCCAGTGCCTGCCGCCGGGCTACGACCGCCGTCCGGACGCCGCCGGCGTGCGGCGAATCCTGCTTACCGCGTCGGGCGGACCGTTCCGCAGTCGCGATCCCGCGGAACTCCCCGGCGTTTCCCCGGCCGAAGCCTGTGCCCACCCCAATTGGTCGATGGGGAGGAAGATCAGCGTCGATTCCGCGACGATGATGAACAAGGGTCTCGAGGTGATCGAGGCACACTGGCTGTTCGGCGTGTCACCCGACAGGATCGAGGTCGTCATCCATCCGCAAAGCGTCATCCACTCGCTGGTCGAATACGTTGACGGCAGCGTGCTCGCCCAGCTTGGACACCCCGACATGCGCACGCCGATCGCGCAGGCGCTCGCCTATCCGGCACGCATCGATGCCGGGGTGCCGCCGCTCGACCTCATCGCGCGGGCGGGGCTCGATTTCTCGGCGCCGGACGCGGCCCGCTTCCCCTGCCTGGGCCTGGCGTACGCGGCGCTCGCCGCCGGCGGCACCGCGCCCGCCGTGCTGAACGCGGCGAACGAAGTCGCCGTGGCGGCATTTCTCGACGGCAGCGCGCGCTTCACCGAAATCGCGTCCGCCTGCGCCGACGCGCTGGCGCGCATCCCGGTCGTGCCGGTGCGCACGCTCGACGACGCCCTGGCTGCCGATGCATCGGCCCGCGCCGCCGCGCGCGCCTTCCTCCACCTTTCCGCCAACGCCTGACGCGCCCCCGATGGATCTCGCCACCAAGGTTCTGTCGTTCCTGTTCGTGCTCGCCGTCCTGGTCGTGATCCACGAGCTGGGCCATTACCTCGTCGCCCGCTGGTGCGGAGTGAAGATCATCCGGTTCTCCGTGGGGTTCGGCCGGGTTGTCTGGTCGCGCCGGCTCGGGCGCGACCGGACCGAGTGGGCGCTGTCGGCCGTGCCGCTGGGCGGCTACGTCAAGATGGCCGACGAGCGCGAGGGCGACGTCGCGCCCGGCGATCTCGCGCGGGCCTTCAACCGGCAGAGCGTGTGGAAGCGCGTCGCGATCGTCGCCGCCGGCCCGGTCGCGAACCTGCTGCTGGCCGTCGCACTCTTCGCGGGGACCTTCGTCGCCGGGATCCCCGGACAGAAAGCGCTGCTGGCGCAACCGCCGGCCGGCACGGCCGCCGCGGTCGCCGGCCTCGCTGCCGGCGATGTCGTCGTCGCGGTCGACGGCGTGCCGGTATCGAGCTGGCAGGACCTGCGCTGGCGCCTGCTCAAGGCCTCGGGACGCGACGATGCGGTGGTGGAGGTCGAGCGCCCGGGCGGATCGGCGGCGACGCGGCTGCTGCCGCTGTCGGGGCTCGCCCCGACCGACTGGGAAGGACCATTCGTTTCGGTGCTGGGACTCAAGCTCGATTCGGGCCCGCCGCTGATCGACCAGGTGGTCGCCGGCAAGCCGGCCGCGCGGGCCGGACTGCTGCCGGGCGACCGCATCGTCGCCATCGACGACACGCCGGTCAGGTCGCCGGCCGACGTCGCGGCCAGGACCAACGGCGCGCCGGGCCGCGAACTCGTGTTCCGGGTCGAGCGCGCCGGCGCGGTTCTCGCGGTTCCGCTGGTGACCGAGATCGTCGAGCGCGACGGCCGGCGCCAGGGTATCGCCGGCGTGCAGCTCAAGGTCGATCCGGCATCGGCGGGGGCACTCGCGGTCACCGTCCGCTACGGCGTCATCGACGCGATCGGGCAGGGCGTGCGCAAGACATGGGAACTTTCGGTCTTCACGGTGAAGATGCTCGGCCGCATGCTGGTCGGCGAGGCGTCGCTGAAGAACATCTCGGGCCCGATCACGATGGCCGATTACGCGGGGCAGTCGGTACAGGCCGGATCGCTCGTCTTCGTCGGCTATCTCGCGCTCATCAGCATCAGCCTCGGCGTGCTCAACCTGCTGCCGGTTCCGCTGTTGGATGGGGGGCATTTGCTGTATTATTTCGTCGAAATCATCAAAGGCAGTCCTGTATCCGACCGCGCCTTCGAGGTCGGCCAGCGCATCGGCATGGCCGTGCTGGCGATGCTGATGGCGCTGGCTCTTTTCAATGACCTCTCCCGCCTGCTCTAGACTCCGCCGGCACGCCCGGGTTGCGGCGCGCGCGGCAGCCGCTCCGTTTGCGGCCGCGCCGCCTGCCCGCGGCCGGATGCGCACGCTTTCCGCGCTGGTGGCGGCGTTGGTCGCCGCGATGGCGGCACCCGCGCTGGCCTTCGAGTCGTTCGTGGTCAAGGACATCCGGGTCGAGGGCGCGCAGCGCACCGAGGCCGGCACGGTCTTCAGCTACCTGCCGGTCAAGGTCGGCGAGCGGATGGACGACGAGAAGGCGGCGCAGGCCGTCAAGGCGCTGTTCGCCACCGGTTTCTTCCGCGACGTCCGCATCGAGAACGACAACGGCATCCTCGTCGTCGCCGTGCAGGAGCGGCCGACGATCAGCCGCGTCGAGTTCATCGGCAACAAGGAATTCGACACCGACACGCTGAAGAAGGCGCTGCGCGACATCGGCCTCGCCGAGGCGCGCATCTTCGACCGCGCCGCGCTCGACCGCGCCGAGCAGGAAATGAAGCGCCAGTACATCAGCCGCGGCCTCTACAGCGCCAAGGTCACGACCACGGCCACGCCGCAGGACCGCAACCGCGTCGCCGTCAACTTCACCATCGAGGAAGGCGAGGCCGCCAAGATCGCCCGCATCAACATCGTGGGCACCAAGGTGTACACCGAGGCCGAGCTGCGCAGCGAGATGCTGCTCACGACGCCCGGATGGCTGACCTGGTACACGAAGAACGACCAGTACAGCAAGCAGAAGCTCGCCGCCGACCTCGAGGCGCTGCGCAGCTTCTACCAGAACCGCGGCTACCTCGAGTTCAACGTCGAGTCGACGCAGGTGTCGATCACGCCGGACAAGGAGGACATCTACATCACGCTGAACATCAGCGAGGGGCCGCGCTTCACGATCTCCGACGTCCGGCTCGCCGGCGACCTCCCGGTGGCCGCGACGGAGCTCGAGGGACTGATATTCGTGCGCTCCGGCGACGTCTATTCGCGCGAGCGGCTGCAGGCCTCGGCGAAGGCGATGAGCGAGCGTCTCGGCGCCGAAGGGTACGCCTTCGCCAACGTCAACGCGGTCCCCGAGCTCGACCGGGAGAAGCAGCAGGTGGCGTTCACGTTCTACGTCGACCCGGGCCGCCGGGTCTACGTGCGCCGGATCAACATCAACGGCAACGTGCGCACCCGCGACGAGGTGATCCGCCGCGAGATGCGCCAGCTCGAGTCCGCGTGGTTCGACGGCGCGCGCATCGAGCGGTCGAAGGTGCGCGTGCGGCGCCTCGGCTACTTCGACAACGTCAACATCGAAACCCCGCCGGTTCCGGGCGCGCCCGACCTCGTCGACGTCGAGGTCTCGGTGACCGAGCGCTCGACCGGCAACCTGCTCGCGGGCGTCGGCTATTCGAGCGCGGACGGGCTGGTGTTCAACGCCTCGGTGTCGCAGCAGAACATCTTCGGCAGCGGCAACGCGCTGATCGCGGCGCTCAACACGAGCAAGGTCAACCGGACGATCTCGCTGGCCTTCACCGAGCCGTACTGGACCGTCGACGGCGTGTCGCGCACCCTCGAGGTCTACGACAAGTTCCTCGACCCGACGTCGCTGTCGGTGTCGCGGTACGAGACGCGGACGATGGGCGCGGCGGCCAGCTTCGGCATTCCCATCACGGAGACCGACACCGTCAACATGGGACTCCGGTTCGAGCGCACCGACATCACGCTGTTCGACGACAGTCCCCTGGCCTACAAGGAGTTCGTCGCGCAGTTCGGCAACCCGACCAACGCGCTCATCTTCTCGTCGGGCTGGGCGCGGGACACGCGCGACGACATCCTGTACCCGACCCGCGGCCGGCTGCAGAGCGCGCTGCTCGAGGTCGGGCTGCCGGTGGGCGACATCAAGTATTACAAGGTGCAGTACGTGCAGCAGTGGTTCACGCCGCTTTTCGTCGATACGGTGCTGATGCTGCGGGGAGACCTCGGCTACGGCGACGGCTACAGCGGGAGTGCGCTGCCCTTCTACAAGGCGTTCTTCGCCGGCGGCGTCGGCTCGGTCCGCGGCTTCGAGCAGAGCTCGCTGGGCCCGCGCGACATCTACGGCAACGTCACCGGCGGCAAGCGCAAGATCGTCGCCAACGCCGAGCTCTTCTACCCCATCCTCAAGGGCGAGAAAGTCGGTGCGGGCCAGCGTCTTCGCCGACGCCGGCCAGATCTACGTCGGCAGCGGATACAATCAGATAGAGCAGCTGCTGTACCCCGAATTCCGACCTGCAGGGTTTCCGCTACTCCGCCGGCGTCGGCCTCGCGTGGAACTCGCCGATCGGGCCGCTCAAGTTCAGCTATGCGCTGCCGCTCAACGACAAGCCGGGCGACCGGCTCCAGGCCTTCCAGTTCCAGATTGGCACGGTATTCTGACGCGCCGGCAACCCGCAGGAGATTTCCGTGATCCGCAGCCCGTTCTTCCGTGTCCTCGTCGCCGCCGCCGCCGTCTGCGCGACGACGGCCGCGCTTGCCGCCGACTACAAGATCGGCTTCGTCAACACCGAGCGGCTCTTCCGCGAGGCCGCACCCGCCAAGCGCGCGCAGGCCAAGCTGGAAAAGGAGTTCGCCGTGCGGGACGCCGAGATCCAGAAGGTGGGCAAGCTGGTGCGCGACCTGCAGGGCGCGCTCGAGAAGGACGGCGTGACGATGAGCGAGAACGACCGCCGCAACAAGGAGCGCGACCTCGCGAATCTGTCGCGCGACCTCCAGCGCTCGCAGCGCGAGTTCCGCGAGGACCTCAACCTGCGCAAGAACGAGGAGCTGGCGAGTGTCCAGGAGCGCGCCAACAAGGTGATCCAGCAGATCGCCGAGGCCGAGAAGTTCGACCTCATCCTGCAGGACCCCGTCGTTTTCGCGAGCCAGAAGATCGACATCACCGAGAAGGTGATCAAGGCCCTCGCGGACAAGTGACCGGGGCGCCGCGAGTCTCGCGCGCAATGGACCGCTCCGCAGCCGCCGCGGCGGGCGCCACGCTGGCCGAACTCGCCGGGCTGTCCGGCGCGACGGTCGACGGCGATCCGGCGCTGCGCGTCACCCGGGTCGCGACGCTCGCCACGGCCGGCCCCGGCGACATCGCCTTCCTGTCCAATCCGCGGTACCGGGACCAGCTTTCGTCGACGCGCGCGTCGGCGGTCATCGTCGGCCCGGACGCCGCCACCGCGACGGCGTTGTCGAAGCTGGTGAGCGCGAACCCCTATGCGACGTACGCGCACGTGGCGGCGCGTCTGCACCCGGCGCCCGCGCCGCTGCCCGGCATCGACCCGTCGGCGGTCGTCGCGCCCGACGCCGAGGTGGCGCCCAGCGCCTCGATCGGGCCGCGGGCCGTGGTCGGGGCGGGCGCGGTCGTCGGGCCGGGCGCGCGCGTCGGCGCCGGCTCGGTGATCGGCGCCAACGTTTCCATCGCGGCCGGCGCGGTCCTTCATCCCAACGTCACCGTCTACGACCGCTGCGTCATCGGGCCGCGGACGGTGGTGCACAGCGGCGCGGTCATCGGGGCCGACGGCTTCGGCATGGCCGAGGAGAACGGCCGTTGGCTGCGGATTCCGCAGATCGGCCGGGTGGTCATCGGCGCCGATTGCGAGGTCGGCGCCAACACCACGATCGACCGTGGCGCGCTCGACGACACCGTCATCGAGGACGACGTCAAGCTGGACAACCAGATCCAGATCGCGCACAACTGCCGCATCGGTCGCCACACGGCGATCGCGGGCTGCGCCGGCATGGCCGGCAGCACGACGGTCGGTCGCAACTGCAGGATCGGCGGCGCCGCGATGCTCGTCGGGCACATCGACATCCCCGACGGCACGGTGGTTTCGGGGGGCACGCTGATCGCCGCATCCCCGGCCGCGCCCGGGCGGTACACGGGAATTTTCCCGGCGTTTCCGCATGCCGAGTGGCGCCGGATCGCGGCGCAGCTGCGCGGGCTGGACCGGCTCGCGCGGCGGGTGCGGCGGCTCGAGCGCGCCGCGGGCGCGGCAGGAACCGCCGCCGAAGACGAGGGTGCCACGACATGACAGCCAACGGGCCGGTGATGACCATCGCGGCAATTCTGGCGCGGCTGCCGCAGCGCTACCCGTGCCTGATGGTCGACCGCGTCGACTCGATCGACCCGGGCCGGTCGATCCGCGCGCGCAAGAACGTGACCGTCAACGAGCCCTATTTCCAGGGGCACTTCCCGCGCTTTCCGGTGATGCCCGGCGTGCTGGTCGTCGAGGCCCTCGCGCAGGCGGCGACGCTGCTCGTGGCGCAGGCCACCGGCGCCGTGCCGGCGCCCGCACTGCGCTTCCACGCGCTGCCGTCGATCAAGTTCCGGCGCCAGGTCCTGCCCGGCGACGTGCTGCGGCTCGAGGTCGACGTGATCGTGCTCGAGGCCGGCGGAGGCACCTTCGCCGGCCGGGCGCTCGTCGGCGGCGAGCTCGCGGTCGAGGCCGAGATGCAGCTCGTGCCAGTACGCTGAAGCCCGGCCGCGACCATGCCGCGCGTTCATCCCTCGGCCGTCGTCGATCCGGCGGCGCGCCTTGCCGACGATGTCGAGGTCGGTCCGTTCGCGGTCGTCGGCCCGCACGTCACCGCCGGTCCGGGGACGGTGATCGGTCCGCACGCGGTCGTCACCGGACACACGACGCTGGGTGCGCGCAATCGCGTCTTCCAGTTCACGTCGATCGGCGAGATTCCGCAGGACCGCAAGTACGGCGGCGAGCCGACGCGAACGTCGATCGGCGACGACAACGTGTTCCGCGAGTTCGTGTCGATCCACGCGGGGACGGCGCAGGATCGCGGCGTCACCTCGATCGGCAATGGCAACTGGTTCCTCGGCTACGTCCACGTCGCGCACGACTGCGTCGTCGGCAACCACACGACGTTCTCCAACAACGCGCAGCTCGCCGGCCACGTCGTCATCGGCGACTGGGTCGTGCTGGGCGGCTTTTCCGGGGTCCACCAGTTCTGCCGGCTCGGCGAGCACTCGATGGCCGCCGCCGGCGCGATCGTGCTGCAGGACATCCCGCCGTTCGTCACCGCCGCGGGCTACCCGGCCAAGCCGGCCGGCACCAACAACGAGGGGCTGCGCCGGCGCGGCTTCACCAGCGAGCAGATTCTCGCGGTGCGCCGCGCGTACAAGGTCCTCTACCGCGAGGGGCTGTCGCTCGAGGACGCGAAGCTCAAGCTCGCGGAAATGGCGCGCGACGAACCGACGCTCGCGCCGCTGGTCGCGTTTCTCGCGACGCCGGGCCGCGGCATCGTCCGCTGACCGGGTGCCACCGATGCACGACGCCGCCGCCGCACCGGGCGCCGTGACGATCGGCATCGTCGCCGGCGAGGCTTCCGGCGACGCGCTCGGCGCGGCACTCATCCGCTCGCTCCGGGAGCGGCTGCCGAACGCACGTTTCGTCGGCATCGCCGGACCCCGGATGGAGCGCGAAGGCGCGCAGAGCTGGTTTCCGCTGGAGCTGCTCGCGGTCCGCGGCGTGGTCGAGGTGCTGTCGCGGCTGCCGGCGCTGCTGTCGCTGCGCCGCGCGCTCTACCGCCGCTTCGTCGCCGAACGGGTCGACCTGTTCGTCGGCGTCGACGCGCCGGACTTCAACCTGGGCCTCGAGCTCAAGCTCAAGCGGGCCGGCATCCGCACCGTCCATTTCGTCAGCCCCTCGGTGTGGGCGTGGCGTCGGGAGCGGGTCCGCAAGATCGGCCGCAGCGTCAACCGGGTGCTGGCGCTGTTTCCATTCGAGCCGCCGATCTACGAGGCGGCCGGCGTGCCGGTGACCTTCGTCGGCCATCCGCTCGCCGCGCACGCGGCCGATCACGCGTCGCGCCGCGCCGCGCGCGACCAGCTCAAGCTGCCCGCGTCGGCGCCGGTGGTGGCGCTGCTGCCCGGCAGCCGGCGCTCCGAGCTCGAGATGCACGAGGCGCTGATCCTGCGCGCGGCCGAGTTGATCCACGCCGCGCGCCCCGACGTGCGGTTCCTGGTGCCGCTGGGCACCCGCCCGACGCGCGACCGCTTCGACGAGGCGCGCTACCGGATGGGCCTGGAGGCGCTGCCGCTGACGCTGCTCTACGGCCACGCGACCGACGCGCTGCGGGCGGCGGACGTGGGGCTCGTCGCGTCCGGCACGGCCACGCTCGAGGCGGCGCTGGCGCGCTGCCCGCACGTCATCTTCTATCGGCTCAACACGCTGACCGCGCGCATCGTCATGTCGCGGCTGCAGGTGCCCTGGGTGGGGCTGCCCAACGTGCTCGCGGGCCGTTTCGTCGTGCCGGAGCTGCTGCAGGACGACGCGACCCCGGAGAACCTCGCGCAGGCGACGCTGAATCTGCTCGACGACACCGCCACGCGACACCGGATCGAGGCCCTGTTCGCCCGCATCGGCGACACGCTCGCGGTGGACACCGGGATGCTCGCCGCGCGCGCGCTGGAAGGCGAGCTCGCCGCCGGCGGCGTGATGCTGCCGGGCGCCGAACGGTGACCGGTCGCGTGATCGTCGCGGCGCGCCTCGTCGCCGGCGTCGACGAGGCCGGTCGGGGCCCGCTCGCGGGGCCGGTCGTCGCGGCGGCGGTCATCCTGAATCCGGATGCGCCGATCGACGGGCTCGCCGACTCGAAGGTCCTCAGCGCGGTGCGGCGCGAGGTGCTCGCCGCCGCCATTCGCGGCCGCGCGCTCGCCTGGTGCGTCGCGCTGGCGGACGTCGCCGAGATCGACGGGCTCAACATCCTCGGCGCGACGATGCTGGCGATGCGTCGCGCGGTCGAGGGGCTCGGCTCCCTCGCCGGACGAGGCGCTGATCGACGGCAACCGCTGCCCGCCGCTGGCCTGCCGCGCGCGGGCGATCGTCAAGGGCGACCGCGACGTCGCGTCGATCTCCGCGGCGTCGATCCTGGCGAAGACCGCCCGCGACGCGATGCTGATCGAGCTCGACGCCCGGTACCCGGCGTACGGCTTCGCGCGGCACAAGGGCTACCCGACGCCCGATCACCTCGCCGCGCTGGCGCGCTTCGGGCCCTGTCCCGCCCACCGGCGGAGCTTCGCGCCGGTCGCGCAGGCCGGGTTCGGCTTCTGACGCGCCCGCCGCGGCGGACCCGGGGCCGGCGCGCCGATGGCGGCGCAATCCCGACGGTGCGCGACGTTTGACCCCGCCCCGGGCCGGCCGTACGATCGGCAGTATCCGGGCTCCCCGGACGCGGCGCGATTGCCGCCCCGCCGGCGGGTCCGCGACCGCGCTGCCGCCCCCTCCCGATCCAGGAGCTTCCCCATGATCCACTGCGTATTGCACGACCCGGGCGACTCGGTCGCCGTGGTCGTCGTCGAGGACGTCAAGGCGGGCATGACGCTCACCGGCCTGATCCTCGACGAGAACCGCACCGTCACGCTCCCCTGCGTGCAGGACATTCCGCTCGGCCACAAGGTCGCGCTGAAGGACCTGGCCGTCGGCGACACGGTGCATCAAGTACGGCGTCGACATCGGCAAGGTGGTCGCGCCGATCGCGCACGGGCCAGCACGCGCACGTGCACAACATCCGAAGACCAAGCGGTGGTGACCATGGCGATGCCGAAGACCTTCCGGGGCTACCGGCGCGAGAACGGCCGTGTCGGCGTGCGCAACCACGTCGTCATCCTGCCCGTCGACGACCTGTCGAACGCCGCCTGCGAGGCGGTGGCCAACAACATCAAGGGCACGCTCGCGATCCCGCACCCCTACGGCCGCCTGCAGTTCGGCGCCGACCTCGAGCTCCACTTCCGCACGCTGATCGGCACCGGCAGCAACCCGAACGTCGCCGCGGTCGTCGTGATCGGCATCGAGGAGCAGTGGACGCGGAAGATCGTCGACGCGATCGCCGCCACCGGCAAGCCGGTCGCCGGTTTCGGCATCGAGCTGCACGGCGACCACGACACGATCATGCGCGCGTCGAAGGCGGCCAAGGAATTCCTGCAGGCGGCGAGCGAACGGGATCGCGTCGAGTGCGACCTCAGGGAGCTGTGGGTGTCGACCAAATGCGGCGAATCGGACACGACGTCGGGCTGCGGCGCCAACCCGACCGTCGGCGACGCCTTCGACAAGCTCTACGCGGCGGGCTGCACGCTGGTGTTCGGCGAAACCACCGAGCTGACCGGCGGCGAGCAGATCGTCGCGGCCCGGTGCCGCGACGACAAGGTGCGCGCCGAGTTCATGCGCGTGTTCGACCGCTACCAGGAGGTCGTCAATCGCCACAAGACCAGCGACCTCTCCGACTCGCAGCCGACCAAGGGCAACATCGCCGGCGGCCTGACGACGATCGAGGAGAAGGCGCTCGGCAACATCCAGAAGATCGGCCGGAAGTGCATCGTCGACGGCGTGCTGGACAAGGCCGAGGCGCCCACCGGCCCGGGCCTGTGCTTCATGGACAGCTCGTCGGCCGCGGCCGAGATGGTCACGCTGTGCGCGGCGGCGGGCTACGTCGTCCACTTCTTCCCGACGGGCCAGGGCAACGTCATCGGCAACCCGATCCTGCCGGTGATCAAGATCTGCGCCAATCCGCGCACCGTGCGCACGATGAGCGAGCACGTCGACGTCGACACGTCGGGGCTGCTGCAGCGCGAGATCACGATGGGCGAGGCGGGCGACAAGCTGCTGGCGATGATGTTCCGCACCGCCAACGGGCGGCTGACCGCCGCCGAGGCGCTCGGGCATCGCGAGTTCGTGCTGACCCGGCTCTACGAGAGCGCCTGACCGGCGGGACGGGTCCCCGGCGATGGCGCTGCTCGACCAACTATTCGGCCTGGACGGCCGCGTCGCGGTCGTCACCGGGGCGAGCTCGGGCCTCGGGCGCTCGATCGCCGAGGCGCTCGCCGCCGCCGGCGCCGCCGTCGTGCTGGTCGCGCGCGACCGCCCGCGGCTCGACGCCGTCGCGGCCGCGGTGGTGGCGCACGGGGGCAGGGCGGCGACGCTGCCCGCCGACCTGGCGGACCGGACCGGGGTGGCGCGCTGCGCGGAAGCAGCGCGGCGGCCTTTCGGCGACCCCGACATCCTCGTCAACGCGGCGGGCGTCAACCGACGGCCTCCGCTCGACGAACTCGCCCCGCCGAGTGGGACGACACGCTCGCGATCAACCTGACCGCGCCGTTCCTGCTCGCGCAGGCGCTGGTGCCGGCGATGCTCGCCCGGGGCTGGGGCCGCGTCATCAACGTGACGTCGATGCAGGCCGAGCGGGCCTTCGGGCGCAGCGGCGCCTACGGCGTTTCCAAGGCCGGTCTCGCGCAGCTGTCGCGGGCGCAGGCCGAGGCGTGGTCGGCGCGCGGGGTGAACTGCAATTCGCTCGCGCCGGGGTTCTTCGTGACGCCGATGACCGCCGCCGCGCGCGCGGAGCCGGGCCGGGCCGAGGCGCTCGCCGCGCGCGGCTTCATCGGCCGTAACGGGCTGCCCGACGACATCCGCGGCGCCGCGCTGTTCCTGGCGTCGCGCGCGTCGGACTTCGTCACCGGCCAGACCTTGCGCGTCGACGGCGGGCTGTCCGCGGGCTGATGGTGGCTGCGCAGTAAGCAGCGTGTAAAGTGAGGGGTGGCTCGAGCGGAGGCACGGCGCCCGCCGAGCGCGGGTCCGGCCCCCGACCCAGTGGTGATCCATTCCGGCGATCCCTTCCGACGACCCTGCCATGCCCATGTCACTCCCCGACCTGGCGGCGATCCGCGCCGCGCACGCGCGCATCGCGCCCCACGTGCACCGGACGCCGGTGCTGACCTGCCGGTCGCTCGACGGCGAGACCGGGGCGACGCTGTTCTTCAAGTGCGAGAACTTCCAGAAGGTCGGCGCGTTCAAGGCACGCGGCGCGACCAACGCCGTGTACTCGCTGGCCGATGACGTCGCGCGGCACGGCGTCGTCACGCATTCGTCGGGCAACCACGGCGCCGCGCTGGCGTACGCCGCGGCGCGCCGCGGCATTCCCGCGTGGGTGGTGATGCCCGACAACGCGCCGAGGGTGAAGCAGGAGAATGTCCGCCGCTTCGGCGCGACGATCCGCTTCTGCGCGCCGAACGTCGCTGCGCGGGAGGCCGCGTGCGCCGAGGTCGAGCGCGAGAGCGGCGCGACGCTCGTCCATCCCTTCGACGACGAGCGCGTGATCGCCGGGCAGGGCACCGCGGCGCTGGAGCTGCTCGCCGACGTTCCCGGGCTCGACATCGTCATCGCGCCGTGCGGCGGCGGCGGCCTGCTGTCCGGGACGGCGATCGCGACCAAGGGCGTGGCGCCGTCCGCGCGCGTCTGCGGCGCCGAGCCGGCCAACGCCGACGACGCGGCGCGTAGCTACGCGTCGGGTCGCGTCGAGCCGCTGCCGGCGACCGCGACCATCGCCGACGGACTGCGGACCACGCTCGCGCCGCGCACGCTCGCCGCGATCCGCGCGCACGTCGACGCGATGGGCACGTGCAGCGAAGCGGCGATCGTGGGGGCGATGCGGATGGTGTGGGAGCGGATGAAGATCGTCATCGAGCCGTCCAGCGCGGTCCCCCTCGCATGCCTGCTCGAGGGGACGCTCGACGCCCGCGGCGCGCGCACCGGAATCATCCTCACCGGCGGCAACGTCGACCTCGACCACCTTCCCTGGCAAGCCCGAAGGCCACCATGACCGACCATCTGCCCACGACGCCCTATCCGCGCTTCCACCTCGCGTTTCCGGTGACCGACCTCACCGCCGCGCGCCGCTTCTACGGCGACTTTCTCGGCTGCGCCGAAGGGCACTCCTCCGACGACTGGGTGGACTTCGATTTTCACGGCCACCAGATCGTCGCCCACAAGGTCGCGGCGACGCGGATGACCGACGCGACCAGCCTCGTCGACGGCCAGCAGGTGCCCGTCCGCCACTTCGGTGTCATCCTCGGTCTCCCGGCGTGGGAGGCATTGGCGGCGAAGCTGACCGCGGCCGGCACGCGTTTCATCGTCGAGCCCTACGTTCGCTTCAAGGGCCTGCCGGGGGAGCAGGCGACGATGTTCTTCCTCGACCCCTTCGGCAACGCACTCGAGTTCAAGGCCTTCGGCGACGAGGCGCGCCTGTTCGCCAGGCAAGCCTGAGCAAGCGCCGGATCCCGATCGTCCCCGGGCAAGGCGTCGCAGGCCGGGCGAGTGCAGGCCGGGGGAGGTGCCGCGCTCCCGCGGCCGGGGCATAATCGATTCTTTTCCGCTCCGCGAGCCGGCGCTCGCGATTCCCCCGGATGGACCGCGCGATGAAAGAGACCTCGACCCGCAAAACGGAAGCAGCCCCCGCCGCGACCAAGTCGGCGAAACCGCGTGCGCCCCGGGCCGCGGCGAAGCGGACGCGCACCGGCGACGTCGGGCCGACCGGCAGCCCGGCGGCGATCGAACGGCACGCGGTGCGCGAGAGCGTCGCCGCGGCCGAGGAAGCGCAGGCGAACGCGCTCACCGACATCCTGGCCGGTCGTTCCCCCGCCGACGCGACGGAACTGATGCGCGGCCTGCTGAAGGACCAGCAGGCGCGCGCCCGGCGACTGCCGGCGGACCCCGACGAGGAGTTGTCGTCGGATTGGCGCACCGGCGGCTACCCGTACCGGAACCTGCTGTCGCGCCGGAGCTACGAGCGGCAGAAGTATCGGCTGCAGGTCGAGCTCCTCAAGCTGCAGGCGTGGGTCAAGGACAGCGGCCAGCGAGTCGTCATCCTGTTCGAGGGACGGGACGCTGCCGGCAAGGGCGGGGCGATCAAGCGCTTCATGGAGCACCTCAATCCGCGCGGCGCCCGCGTCGTGGCGCTCGAGAAGCCGACCGAGGCCGAGCGCGGCCAGTGGTACTTCCAGCGCTACGTCGAGCACCTGCCGACGGCGGGCGAGATCGTACTGTTCGACCGGTCCTATTACAACCGCGCCGGCGTCGAGCGCGTCATGGGGTTCTGCACCGACGCCGAATACCTCGAGTTCATGCGGCAGGCACCGGAATTCGAGCGCATGCTGGCGCGCTCGAAGGTGCACCTGATCAAGTTCTGGTTCTCGGTGAGCCGGGCCGAGCAGCGCCGGCGATTCAAGGAGCGCAAGGCGCATCCGCTGAAGCAGTGGAAGCTCTCTCCGATCGACCTCGCCTCGCTCGACAAGTGGGACGAGTACACGAAGGCGAAGGAGGCGATGTTCTTCTACACCGACACCGCCGACGCGCCGTGGACGGTGATCAAGTCGGACTGCAAGAAGCGCGCGCGCATCAACGGGATGCGCTACCTGCTGCACGCGATGCCCTACGCGAACAAGGACATCAGCCGCATCGGCCCGGTCGACCCCTTGCTGGTCGGTCGCGCCAACGTCGTCTACGAGCGCGGCGAGAACGTGCGCACGCCGATCCTGTAGGCGCCGGCGCGCGACCGGTCAGCGCCGCGCGGCGGCGATCGCCTCGCGCAGCGGATTGAACAGCCCCGCTGTCGCGGCAATCGTCTCGTCGGTGCGCAGGAAATCGTTGCCGCCGGCGAAGTCGCCGACGCGCCCGCCGGCCTCCTGCACGATCAGCGCGCCCGCCGCGACGTCCCAGCTCTTGAGGCTCATGACGAAGAAGCCGTCGAGACGCCCAGCGGCGACGTAGCAGAGATCGAGCGCGCCGGCGCCGGCGCGCCGGATGCCCGCGCACTGCGTGACCAGCGCGTTGAAGATCGGCAGGTACGCCGGCATCTTCGGGCTCGCGCGCACGGGAAAGACCGTGCCGACGAGTGCGCGGTCGAGGGCGGTGCACGACGACGGGCGGATCGGCGCCCCGTTGAGCGCGGCGCCCTTGCCCTTCACCGCGGTGAACAGTTCGTCGTGGACCGGGTCGAGGACCACCGCGTGAGTGAGCTCAGCCCCCTTCGCCAGCGCGATCGATACCGCGTAGTAGGGATAGCCGCGCGCATAGTTGGCGGTGCCGTCGATGGGGTCGACGATCCACTTGAAGCCGGCGCCCTCGCGCGCGCCCTCGATCGCGCCGGATTCCTCGCCGAGGATTGCGTGGTCGGGAAACGCCATGCGGATGGTCGCGACGATCGCGTTCTCGGCCTCCATGTCGGCGGAGGTGACGATGTCGCCGTGCTCCTTCGAATGCGAGGGCAGCCGCTTGAGATCGCGCGCGGCGTCCTCCATCACGGAGGCCGCACGGCGGGCGGCGCGCACGGCGACGGCGAGCACGGTGTCGTTCTTCATCGCGCTACTTCCGGCCCGCGTTCAGCGCCTCCTGCTCCATCAGCAGGTAGGTCCCGTAGGCGTTGATGCGGTTGGCCTGCTCGAACGCCGGGAGGCCCCTGAACTTCGACCAGTCGGTCCGCGCGTAGGCATCGTCGAAGCTGTCGAGGTCGGCGACGGCGCGGCCCATATTGTCGCGCAGGTACACGAGATAGTCGCGCGTAAGCACCAGGTCGCGCTCGACGTTCGTGGAGGCGGCGCCGTGCCCGGGAATCACCATCGCGGGCTTGACCGCGATCATCTTGTCCATCGCCTTCAGCCAGCCCTTGCTGTCGGCGGTCCCGACGAACGGCACCCGCCCCGCGAACAGCAGATCGCCGGCGAACAGCACCCGCTCGTCGACGACGTACATCATCACGTCCTCCGGCGAGTGGGCCCCCTCGGCGTAGAGCACCTGGAACGTCATTCCGCCGAGTTTGAAGTCGGTATCGCCGTCGAGCCAGACGTCAGGGGTGACGATGCGGGTCTTCTCGTCGACCCAGGGGAAGAGGTCCTGCCGGCGCTGCGCCAACCGGTCGGAGGCCTGGCCCGACGCGAGGTAGGCCTGCGCCCGGCGCTGCGCCCAGATTTCCGCCCCGGCGTCCTTGAACGCCGCCAGTCCGTAGAAGTGATCGGCGTGGTAATGGCTGACGATCACCCGCTTCACCGGCTGCTTCGTCACCTTGCGGATCGCCGCGAGCATCGCGCGCCCGAGTGCCGGCGTGCCCAACGCGTCGAAGACGACGACGCCGTCGCCGGTGACGACGAAGCCGGCGTTGGACATGTAGCCCTTGTTCTGTGCGCTGGCCATCCCGCTTTCGCCCTGGAAGAACCACGTCCTGGACGCGACCTGCATCGGAACCAGCACGATGTCGTCCTGCGCGCGCGCGGCGCCGATCGACAGCGCGAGCACCAGCAGGACGAGGGGGGTGGAGGACAGCAGCCGGCGGCAGGAGTGGGCAGTCATCCGCCGATTCTATCGCTGCCCGCCGTGGCCGCGGTACTTTGCCATGAAGCCGCGGTCGATGCGGTCCTTCCAGCGCCACACCCAGTCGCCCGCGACTGCGAACCGGCCCCGCGAGGCGATGGCGTGGCGGCCCCCGGTCGAGATCAGCGCCAGCGCCGCCTGTTGCGGCACGAACGCCACCGGCGCCTCGCCCCGGGCGACGCGCCGCAGGTTGGCCGCGAGCGGGGGGCCCTGGCGCACCGCGTACACCCCCGACTTCGGGCGCGGATGCGCGTCCTGCGCCGCGCAGTCGCCGGCGCCGAACACGAACGGGTGCGACACCGAGCGCAAGCATTCATCCATGCGCATGAACCCCCGCGCGTCGCAGGCGAGGCCGGAGGCCGCTACCCAGGGCTGCGCGGCCGCCGCGGTCGCCCAGACGATGCGCGCGGCCCCGACGCGCCGGCCGTCGCTGACGATCACCGCGCCGGGCTCGACGGCGACCGCGCGCGCGTCGAGGTGCAGCACGACGTCGCGCTTGACCAGGACCCGGCCGATGCGGCGGCGCACCGGGGACGCGTGCTGCGGCAGCAGGTGCGGCGAATCGGTGACGATCGAAAAGCGTGGCGCGCGGGCGCCGAACAGTGCGCCGAGCCGGTGCTGCATCGCAAGCAGGATCTCGACCCCGCCGGCGCCTCCGCCGACGACGGCAATGGCATCGATCCGGTCGAACGCCGCGTCGTCCTGAATCGCCGTCCATGCGCGGAGGAAGCCCGCCACGGGCTTGACGCCGATGGCGTTTGCCTGCGCGCCCGGGAGGCTCATGTCGGGCGTCGAGCCGATGTCCAGCGACACCAGGTCGAAGCCCTCGGCGGGAAGTCGCGCGAGCCGTGCGCGCCGGCCGCCGAGATCGAGGCCGACGACGACGTCGCGCAGCCATCGCGCGCCGGCGCGCTGCGCGAGCGGCGGCAGGTCGATGTGCGCGTCGGCATGGGTGTAATGCCCGGCGACGAGCCCGGGCAGCATGCCGGAGTACGGCGTCAGCGCGTCCGGGCTCACCACGGTGAGGGCGATGCCCGGCTCGGGTCGATCCGCGAAGCGGCGCAGGACCTCGACGTGGCTGTGGCCGCCCCCGACGAGCAGCACCCGCACGGCGGTCATCCCGCGACGTCCCTGAACGCGAACATCATGCCGCCGTCCTCATGCTCGTGGTCGTGGCCTTGCGCCTGGCGGATCGCCACGCCCCAGGGCAGTTCGCCGACCGCGATCTCGGCCACCTTCGCCAGCGTGACGGTGTCGATGACGGCGACGGTTTTCGATCGCCCGCAGGCGACGTGGAGTTTCCTGCCGTCCGGGGTCAGCGCCATGTTCCACGGTCGCTTGCCGACCGGGATGGTGGCAGTGATCGCGTTGGTGGCGACGTCGATCACCGGCACGGTGCCGTCGGGCAGAAAGTCGATGCCGGGAGGCTTCTTTCCGACCTTGATGGTTGCGGTGACGTCGTCGGTCGCGGTGGCGATGACCGAAATCGAGCGGCGCCTTCGTTGGGAACGTACGCGGTCGCGGCGAGCGCAGTGCCGCCAAGCGCGGCACCGAGCGTGGTCGCGGCGAACGGTCGGGTCAGGATCGCTTCCATTGTCGGCATGCAGGACACCCTACGCGGATCGCGGTGTTTCCCGGTCGTGTCGTCCGATTCATGCTACACCACTTGTTCTCCGATCGCGTGCCACCCAATCGCATCCGATGCCGCGTTCCCGCCTTCCGTTTGCGTGCCGCGATGTACAGCTTCAACGACTGGCTGAACGCGCTCGTCGCCGGCGCACTGAAGCACACGCTCGTCGAGCGCAACGGCCTGTTGGCGCGGAAGGGCGTTGGGCGGAGGCGCGGCCAGGGTCCCGTGCCGCAGGTCCCGTGCCGCAGGTTGCCGTAGCGCGGGGCAGCGACTATGATTCCCAACCGCCTCCCGCGACCATCAATCGGGACACCGTGTCCTTCACCGAGGGAAGTTCGATGCCAGGTCCTTCCGCAGCCGCCCTGACGCTGACCGTCAACGGCAACGCCGTAAGCGCCGACGTCGATCCGCGCACGCTGCTGGTCGAATTCCTGCGCGAATCGCTGGGGCTCACCGGCACGCACGTGGGATGCGACACCGGCCAGTGCGGCGCCTGCACCGTGCTTCTCGACGGCCGCGCGGTCAAGTCGTGCACGATGCTGGCCGTGCAGGCGAACGGCGCCAGGGTGCTGACGATCGAAGGGCTCGCCGCGCCCGACGGAACGCTGCATCCGATGCAGGCGGCGTTCAAGGAGTGCCATGGCCTGCAGTGCGGCTTCTGCACGCCGGGGATGGTGCTCTCCGCCATCGAACTCGCGCAGTGCCATCCGGGCGCCGACGAAGCGACGATCCGGGAGCAGCTGGACGGCAACCTGTGCCGCTGCACCGGTTACCGCAACATCGTCAGGGCGGTTCGGCTTGGTGCCGCGACGATGGCCACCCAGGCGACCGGCGAGAGCATCATCGGGGCGCAGGATTCTGGCGCGATCGGCGCCGCGCAGCGCGCCTGACGGAGGTCGGTGGTGTACCCATTCGCAATCGTTTGCCCGTCTTCGGTCGCCGAAGCCGTCGCCGCCCTTGCGCGCTCCGGCGGTCGCGCGCTCGCCGGCGGCCAGAGCCTCGTCGGCGCGATGAAGCTGCGGCTGGCGCAGCCCGGCACGCTGGTCGACCTGTCGCGCGTGCCAGGCCTCGCCGGAATCCGGCGCGACGGCGATGGGATCGTCGTCGGTGCGATGACCCGCCACGCCGACATCGCGACGTCCACGGAGGTGAGGGCGGCGATCCCGGCGCTGGCGGCGCTGGCCGGAGGCATCGGCGACCGGCAGGTCCGCAACATGGGCACGCTGGGCGGCTCGCTCGCCAACAACGATCCGGCGGCGTGCTGGCCGGCGGCCGTGCTGGGCGTCGACGCGACCGTCGTCACCAGCACCCGCCGCATCGCCGCCGCCGACTTCTTCAAGGGCATGTACGAGACGGCGTTGGCGGCGGACGAGCTGATCGTCGCGGTCGAGTTTCCGGTGCCGAGGAAGGCGGCGTACGCGAAGTTCGCCAACCCCGCCTCGCGCTTCGCGCTGGTCGGCGTGTTCGTCGCGCAGACGGGCGGCGGGGTCCGTGTCGCCGTCACCGGCGCGGCGAGCTCGGTGTTCCGCGCGACGAGCATCGAGGACGCGCTTTCGGTGCAGTGGACCGCCAACGCCGCGAGCGGCGCGAAGGTCGATCCGGCGGGCCTGAACGGCGACCTGCACGCGTCGCCGGAGTATCGCGCGCACCTGATTTCCGTGCTGGCCGCCCGCGCCGTCGCCGCGGCGGGTTGATCCCGGCTCCGCGCGACCTGTCGCGCCGGCGCATTGCCCGGCCCACTGCTCCCATTGCCCATGTCGCCACTTCCCGCGCTGCCGTCGACCGTCGACGATGTCGTCGCGCTGCTCGATCGTCACGACTACGTCGCCGACCGGCGACTGGCGACCAGCGTGTTTCTCGCGCTGCGGATGAAGCGGCCGCTGTTCCTCGAGGGCGAGGCCGGGACCGGCAAGACCGAGATCGCCAAGGTCCTCGCGATCGCGCTGAACCGGAAGCTCGTCCGCCTGCAGTGCTACGAGGGGCTCGACGTGGCGGCGGCGGTGTACGAGTGGAATTATCCGCGGCAGATGATCGAGATCCGCCTCGCCGAGGCGGGGGGCGCCCTCGATCGCGACCGCCTGTCGCACGACATATTCACGCCCAGGTTCCTGCTCAAGCGGCCGCTGCTGGAGGCGCTGTCGCCGCAGGACGGGGTCGCGCCGGTGCTGCTGATCGACGAGCTCGATCGCGCCGACGAACCGTTCGAGGCGTATCTGCTCGAGGTGCTCGCCGAGTACCAGGTGACGATCCCCGAGCTCGGAGCGATCCGCGCCGCCGAGCCGCCGGTCACTATCCTGACGTCGAACCGGACGCGCGAGATCCACGACGCGATCAAGCGCCGCTGCCTCTATCACTGGGTCGGCTACCCGGACGCGCTGCGCGAGCTCGCGATCGTTCGCCGCAAGTGTCCGCAAGTGCCGGAGTCGCTGGCGCGCGAGATCGTCGCGTTCACGCAGCGGCTGCGGTCGATGGACCTGTTCAAGGCGCCCGGCGTCGCCGAGACGCTCGACTGGGCTGAGGCATTGACGACGCTGGACCGGGTCGCGCTCGATCCGCAGACCGTCGCCGACACCGCGGGCGTGCTGCTCAAGTACCAGGACGACATCGGCGCGCTGTCGCCCGAGGTCGCCGCGCGCCTCGTCGCCGAGGTCCAGGCCGAAGGCCTTCGGCCGTGACGACGCGCGCCGGCGTGCCTGCGCGGCCGTTCGCCGGGGCGATGGCGGCACTGCCGGGGGGCAGGCTCGCCGAGAACGTCGTCCACTTCGTCCGCGTACTGCGCGGCGCCGGTTTGCCGGTCGGGCCGGCGCACACGCTGGCGGCGCTCGAGGCGATCGCGGTCGTCGGCCTCGACCGCCGCGACGACTTCCGCGCGGCGCTGTCCGCGGTGCTGGTGTCGCGCGAGGACCACCTGCCGCTGTTCGAGCAGGCGTTCGACCTGTACTGGCGCAATCCGCGCGTGCTGGAACGGCTGGTGGCGTCGATGCTGCCGCCGGCCGACGGGCGCGGCGAGCGGGCGGATTCGCCGCCGGAGGTCCCGGCACGGCTGGCGCAGGCACTGCTGCCGCCGCGGCAGGGGACGGCGCCCGAGGGCGGCGGGGACCCGGTCGGGCTCGACGCCGCGTTCACGTTCTCGGCGCGCGAGGTGCTGCAGCGCAAGGACTTCGAATCGATGACGATCGACGAACTCGCCGCCGCCAAGCGCGTGCTCGCGGCGCTGCGGCTGCCGCTGCCCGAGGTGGCGACGCGTCGCAGCCGGCCGAGCGCCCGCGGTCATCGGGTCGACCTGCGCGCGACGCTGCGCCGCGCGACCGGCGCCGCGGGCGCATTGACGCCGTTGCGCTTCCGCGCGCGGGTGCGGCGCACGCCGCCGCTGGTCGTGCTGTGCGACATCTCGGGATCGATGGACCGCTACGCCCGGATGCTGCTCCACTTCCTGCACGCGATCACCAACGACCGCGACCGGGTCCACGTGCTGCTGTTCGGCACGCGGCTGACCAACATCACGCGGCACCTCAAGCACCGCGACGTCGACGTCGCGCTCGCGCGGGTGACCGCGCGCCGTTTCGGACTGGGCGGGCGGCACGCGAATCGGCGGCTGCCTCGACGAATTCAACCGGCGCTGGGCGCGGCGCCTGCTCGGCCAGAACGCCGTCGTCCTGCTGATCAGCGACGGACTCGACGCGGAGGGCGGCGCCGGGCTCGGCGCGGCGATGGAGCGGCTGGAGAAGTCGTGCCGCCGACTGGTGTGGCTCAATCCGCTGCTCCGCTACGAGGGCTTCGAGGCGCGGCCGGCGGGCATCCGCGCGATGCTGCCGCACGTCGACGATTTCCTGCCGGTGCATAATCTCGCCAGCCTCGCCGACCTTGCCCGGACGCTCGCGCGGCCCCCGTCGCAGGTCCGCGGCGCGCGTGCCCGGGCAGGCGTCGCCGGCACCCTCGACCCGCCCGTGCGCCGACAGGAGCCAGCCTCGTGGAATTGACCAGCACCCGCACCATCGCCGCGCCGCGCGACAGGGTGTGGGCCGCGCTCAACGATCCGGCCATCCTGACGCAGTGCGTTCCCGGCTGCGAGGGGCTCGTGCCCGACGGCGCCGACGCCTGGAAGATCGTGCTGGCGGCGAAGGTGGGCTCGGTGTCGGCGCGCTTCACCGGCCGGATGACGCTGTCGGACGTGCGTCCCCCCGAGGGCTACACGCTCGGGTTCGACGGGCAGGGCGGCGCGGCGGGCTTCGCCCGCGGCGAGGCGAAGGTGGCGCTGGCGCCGGCGGCAGGCGGTGCGGCAACCGACCTGTCGTACGCGGTCAAGGCCCAGGTCGGCGGCAAGCTCGCGCAGATCGGCTCCCGCCTGGTCGACGGCGCCGCGGGGAAGCTCGCCGACGACTTTTTCGCGCGCTTCGCCGCCGTGGTCGCGCCGCCGGCCGCGGAGGCCGAGCTCGCGTCGCCGGGGCCGGCGATGTCCCGCGGCGCCCGCGGCTCGGCCCTGGGTTCGTTACGCGGCGATCGCGCTGATGCTGATCATCCTGGGCTACCTGTACTCGCGCGCCGCGCGCTGACTTTCGAAGAGGCATCGCCATGGACAGCGTCGACCACGAAGTGCTGAAACGTTGCAGCGAATGGCTCGCCGCCGGCCGGCGCGTCCTGCTCGTCACCGTCGTCAGGACCTGGGGCAGTTCGCCGCGTCCCGAAGGCGCGATGCTCGCCGTCCGCGACGACGGCCAGGTCGAGGGCTCGGTGTCCGGCGGCTGCATCGAGGACGACATCGTCGACCGCGTCCGGCGCGACGGCATGACGGCGACCCGCTGCGAGGCCGTCACCTACGGCGTGTCCGCCGACGAGGCGCGGCGCTTCGGCCTGCCCTGCGGCGGCACGATCCAGCTGGTGCTGGAGCCGCTGACGGCGGCGTCGGGCATCCGCGCGCTGCTCGCCGAAGTCGAAGCGGGACGGCTGGTCGCGCGGCGGCTCGAGCTCGCGACCGGCACCTCGACGCTGGCGCCTGCCCGCGCGACCGACGGCCTCGCGTTCGACGGCGCGACGCTGACGACCATCCACGGCCCGCGCTACCGGCTGCTGATGATCGGCGCGTCGCAGCTGTCGAAGTATCTCGCGCAGATCGCGCTCGGCCTCGATTACCAGGTCACGGTCTGCGACCCGCGCGACGAGTACAAGGCGACCTGGGACATCGCCGGCGTGACGCTGGTGCGCACGATGCCCGACGACACGGTGCGCGCGATGCAGCTCGACGAGCGCTGCGCCGTGGTGGCGCTGACGCACGACCCCAAGCTCGACGACCTCGCGCTGATGGAGGCGCTGAAGTCGCCGGCGTTCTACGTCGGCGCGCTGGGTTCGCGCGCGAACAACGCCAAGCGCCGCGAGCGGCTGCGGGAGTTCGACCTCTCCGCCGACGAGATCGCGCGGCTGCACGGCCCGATCGGCCTCTACATCGGCAGCCGCACGCCGCCGGAGATCGCGGTGTCGATCCTCGCCGAGATCACCGCGGTGAAGAACGCGGTGCCGCTG
>CAWHJY010000003.1:0-17198 GCA_963829775.1 uncultured beta proteobacterium
AGCTCGCGCAGGTGCCCGGCGTCACGCCGCTGTGACTGAACGTCGCCGGCGTCCACCCGGTCGTGCGGTGGCAGGTGTCGCACGACGCCGTCGTCGGCACGTGGTTGCCGGCCTTGCCCCTCGCCGCGGTGCCGTTGTGGCAGCTCGCACAGGTGCCCGGCGTCACGCCGCTGTGACTGAACGTCGCCGGTGTCCACCCGGTCGTGCGGTGGCAGGTGTCGCACGACGCCGTCGTCGGCACGTGGTTGCCGGCCTTGCCCCTCGCCGCAGTCCCGTTGTGGCAGCTCGCGCAGGTGCCCGGCGTCACGCCGCTGTGACTGAACGTCGCCGGCGTCCACCCGGTCGTGCGGTGGCAGGTGTCGCACGACGCCGTCGTCGGCACGTGGCTGCCCGATTTTCCGCGCGCCGCGGTCCCGTTGTGGCAGCTCGCACAGGTGCCCGGCGTGATGCCAGCGTGGCTGAACGTCGCCGGCGTCCACCCGGTCGTGCGGTGGCAGGTGTCGCACGACGCCGTCGTCGGCACGTGGCTGCCCGATTTTCCGCGCGCCGCGGTCCCGTTGTGGCAGCTCGCACAGGCGCCCGGCGTCACGCCGCTGTGACTGAACGTCGCCGGCGTCCACCCGGTCGTGCGGTGGCAGGTGTCGCACGAGGCGGTGGTCGGCACGTGATTGCCGGCCTTGCCCTTCGCCGCGGTGCCGTTGTGGCAACTCGCGCAGGAACCGGCGGCTACCCCGGAATGGTTGAACGTCCCTCCGGACCAGCCCGAAGTTCGGTGGCAGGAGTCGCAGGACGCGGTGGTCGCGAGATGCCCCGCCGGCTTGCCGGCGGCCGTGACCCCGTTGTGGCAGGAGGCGCAGGTCCCGGGGATGATCCCGACGTGGGCGAAGCGCGCGCCGGTGAAGGTGACGGTGTTGTGGCAAGCGTCGCAGGCCTGCTGGGTCGGCGCGTGCGACGGCGGCATCGTGGTCGAGCTGACCCGCGTTCCGGCCCCGTGGCAGCCGACGCAGGTCCGGGGCGTACCCTTGAACACGCCCCGCACGTGGCAGGTCTCGCAACGCGTGAGCTCGTGCGCGCCGGTCAGCGCGAAACCCGTCGCAAGGTGCTGCGACGAGGACCGCGGAGTCGTGGGATTCGCCTGCGCGATGGCCCGGTTCGGAGCGAGTGCGCCGGCGAGGACGCTCGCCATGATCACGACGCTTGCAAGCGCGAGCGCGGCGACTCGAATCCAATGCGGGACATCGGGGAAATTCCGAATGCGGCTGGTCATGGACGTGCTCCGGTCGTCGCGCCGCGGCGCGCTTCGGTCGGGGCCGGCAGCGAAGCGCCTCCGAGCCCCTTGATCTCGCGGAAGTTGCGAGTGGTGTGGCAGCGCTCGCAGGCCGCCCCGTACTCGCCGTGATGTACGTCGTCGCCGCGGTGGCAGGCGATGCATTCGCGTCCGACCGCAGGAATCTTCTCCCCGGGCAGCCGGTGGCAGGCGCCGCAGGCGAGAGGCTGGTGCGCCCCGTCCAGCGCAAAGCGCGTCTTGCGGTCATGGTTGTAGTCCCAGGTCCGCCAGTCGCGCGCGTTGTGGCACTGGGCACAGTCCGAGCCCAGCGTCAGCTTGTGCTTGTCGTCCTTCGCGTGGCAGGACGCGCAGTCCGACCTGGCGTCCTTGTACGCGGGGGTCAGGTGGCATTCCCGGCACTGGACGAGAGCATGTCGCCCGACCAGCTGGAAGCGCGACTTGTTGTGGTCGAAGCGCACCGATTTCTTCCAGTCGGCCGTCTCGTGGCACTGCTCGCACTGCCGGCCGAGCTGGTCGCGATGCTTGTCGTCCTTGCCGTGGCAGGAGAAGCAGTCCGTCCTGAGCTTGTCCTTGTAGGCGTGGCCGGTATGACAGCTGTCGCACTTGGTCGAGGCGTGCTTGCCGAGCAGCGGGTACTTCGTGTCCCGCTCGTGCCGGAAGACGATGTCGCGCCACGACTTGTCGGTGTGGCAGCTGTCGCACTTGTCGCCGTACCGCGTCTTGTGCGTGTCGTCCTTGCGGTGGCACGCGATGCAGGCGGTGGCCGTTCCCTTGAAGCTCTTCGGGTCGCGGTGGCAGTCCTTGCACTCGACGTCCTTGTGCTTGCCGCGCAGCTTGAAGACCGACAGGTCGTGGTCGTACCGCGCCTCGCGCCAGTTGCGCTCGGTGTGGCAGTCGCCGCAGGCGGCGCCGAGCGTCGCGTTGTGCTTGTCGTCTTTCTGGTGGCAACCGATGCAGGTCGTCGGCGTCTTCGCCAGGCCCGGCGCGACGGTGTGGCAGGTCTCGCACTTGGCCGGCACGTGCTTGCCGCGCAGGGCGAACTTGGTGTCGCGTTCGTGCCGGAAAGCCGCGGTGTCCTTCCAGTCGGAGGTGGTGTGGCAGGCCTCGCACTTGTCGCCCAGGCGGCCCCGGTGCTGCTTGTCGTCCTTGCGGTGGCATCCGGCGCAGGTCAGCGGCACGCCCTTGAACACGTTATTTGCGTGGCAGCTCTTGCAGGTTGCCGGAATGTGCTTGCCGGTCAGCGTGAAGGCGGTCTTCGCGTGGTCGAAGCGGGTGTCCTTCCAGTTGGCCTCGGTGTGGCACTCAGCGCAGCGCGGGCCCAGCGCGCCGCGGTGCTTGTCGTCCTTGCGGTGGCAGTCGTTGCAGTCGCTCGACGCTTCACGGTGCTTCCTGCCCGCCACGTGGCAGGTGCGGCACGCGACCTTGACGTGCGCACCATGCAACGGATAGTCCGTCTTCGCGTGATCGAAATTGCGTTCGTCCAGCGCCACGATGCTCACGTCACGCCCCTTGTGGTCGGTGTGGCAATTGCGACACGCCTTGCCCTCGAGGCGTCCGTGATAGCCCTGGTTCGCCGCGACGTCGGCGCCGACCGGCTTGTGACAATCCCGGCACAGCTTGTCCTGCGCTGCGCGGTCGAACTTGACGTGACAGTTCGCGCATTCCGCCTCGTACTTCGCATGGCCGGCGATGACCTTGCCGGGCATCAGCACGCCCTCGAGCGCCTGCGCCGAGGCGCCGGACATCCCGAGAGCGATCCATGCGAGAAGGAAGGACCATCGCAGCCACGTCATCGTCCGTTCGCGCCCTCAATACATGTGCACGGCGATCACGTGTGCGATCGCGCTGGCCACCAGCAACCAGAACAGCGGCACGTGCAGGACATGCCACAAGGAGAACAGGCGTTCGAAGACCGACAGCTGCGCAAGACGCTGCACGCTTCCGAGCTGCGCGTCGATGAGCGCCACCCGACGCGCGACCCGGCGCGCGAGGCGCTGCGGGCTCCACTGCTCGGTCGCGGCGACCGACTCGAGCGCGCGCCGAACGACGGCCGCGCCGGCTCGGCGCTCCCGGCCGGCGGCAAAGCCCAGCAGGACGAACGGGATCGGCCGCGCGAGACCCGCCTTTCCCACCGCCTCCGCGCGCGCGGCGAACGCGTCCAGTCGCGCGACGACTTCCGGCGCCAGCGCCTGGAGATCCCGCACTGCCGCCGTGCCGGCCCCGGCTTCCGCCCGCAATTGCGCCAGCGTCTCGCGCTCGCCGTTCATGCCGCGGTGGATCCGGCCGTACAGGAAACGGCCGACCAGGCCGCTCGCCGCGACCAGGGACATGCAGACGAAGGCGACCGTCGCATTGAGCGAGCCGAACTCGAGCCGCGAATGCAGCACGATCAGCAGCGGACCCGCAACTCCCATCGCCATGTGCACGATGAAGAAGCCCCGCGCGTCGCCCCGGACCCTCAACGCGCGCACGCGCTTGCGCAACGGATACGCGAGCAGCAGCAGCATCGCGATGCCGCCGGCGACGCCGAGCCAGTAGCCCAGGTCCGATCCCGGCTTCCACTGTCCGTACGCCGCACCCGCCAGGGTCGCCACGAGCAGCAGTCCGACGACCACGAGCACCAAGCCGTCGTGGCCGCGCGGCCGCGGCGCCGAACGGGACGCCCGGCGCGGAGGCGACGCGGGTGGGTCCATCACCCCCACCATCGTCGAGGACGCCGCCGCTAGCGCGCCGGCAGGAATCCGGGCGCTCATGGCGTCTCGAGCCCGGATACGCGGCCGGGCGACGACGCGCGCCGGTTGCGGTTAGACTTGTGCAGCGCGAATATCCCCATCATCTCTTCCACCGATCGATGTCCCAGACACTGGCTGTCGTCATCTATGCCCTCGCGGCGATCCTGCTGATCGCCGTCTATGCACTGCGCCGCCGCGGCGCCGAAGCCGTCCACCGCAACGCGCTCGCCCAGGCGGCGGAACAGGGGCTGACGGAACCGCCGTCGCTGCATCCGGTCGTCGACCCGGGGCGCTGCATCGGCTCCGGCGGATGCGAGACCGCCTGTCCGGAAGGCGCGCTCGGCGTCGTTGGCGGCAAGGCGGTTCTGACCAATCCGACGCTGTGCATCGGGCACGGCGCCTGCGCCGCGTCGTGCCCGGTGTCCGCGATCACGCTGGTATTCGGCACCGAGCGGCGTGGCGTCGACATTCCGCAGGTCGACCCGCAGTTCGAGACCAACGTGCCCGGCGTGTTCATCGTCGGCGAGCTGGGCGGCATGGGGCTCATTCGCAAGGCCGCGCTCCAGGGTCGGCAGGCCGTCAGCACCATCGCGGCGCGCAAGCGCGGCAACGCTCCGTACGACGTCGTGATCGTAGGCGCCGGGCCCGCGGGGATCGCGGCAGGACTCGGGGCGGTCGAGGCCAAACTGCGCTACGTGCTCATCGAGCAGGAACCGGATCTCGGCGGCAGCGTGTTCCACTTCCCGCGCAACAAGATCGCGATGACCGCGCCGGTGGACCTGCCCCTCGTGGGCAAGATGAAATTCACCGAGGTAAGCAAGGAGGCCCTGCTCGAATTCTGGAAGCGCATCATCGGCCGCACCGGCGTCCAGATCCGGTTCGGCGAACGGATGGACGCGCTGGAAGCCAGCCCGAACGGGCACCGCGTTGTCACCGCGACCCGCGCCTACGAAACCACTGCCGTCGTGCTGGCCATCGGCCGCCGCGGCACGCCGCGCACGCTCGGCGTTCCCGGGGAGTCGCTGCCCAAGGTCCTGTACCGGCTGGTCGACGCCGAGCAGTACCGCGGCCAGCGTGTCCTGGTGGTCGGCGGCGGCGACAGCGCCGTCGAGGCCGCGCTCGCCTGCTCGGCCGAGCCCGGCACCGAGGTGACGATCGCGTACCGCGGCGAGGTGTTCAATCGCCTCAAGCCGGCCAACCGCGAGCGATTGGCAGAGGCTGAGGCGGGGCGCTGTCTCCGTGTGCTGACGCGAACGGAGGTCGTGCGGATCAACCCCGATCGCGTCGACCTCGACATCGCCGGCAAGGCGGAGTCGATCGCCAACGATGCGGTCATCGTGCAGGCAGGCGGCGTGCTGCCGACCGACCTCCTGCGCCGGGCGGGCGTCGGATTCGAGACGAAATTCGGGACGGCCTGACGCCGGCGTGGCAGGCGGCATCATTTGAACTCCACGTGCTTGGCGCGGACGACGCCGTCGTAGAGCCTGCCTTCGACGTCGACGACGCGACCGTCGCGCAGGTCGGTCGCCTTGCCGTCACTGAACTCCGCCGCGCTGGCGTCGATCGTCCGCCCGGCGACGACGAACCTGGCCACCGAAGCGTAGCCGCTGATCACGCCCTGGACGTGGATTTCCTGGCCGTTGGCCGGGGCGTCCTCGATCTCGACGGTGGTGGCGCGTAGCACCGCGCCGGTGAGCGGCCCCTTCGCCTCGACCTTGCGATCGTTGCGCAGGTCGGCCTGGGTGCCGTTGCGAATCGTCGCGGCGGACGCGTCGACCAGCTGGCCGGACACGCGGAAGCTCGACACCGACACGTAGTCGGTGATCCGTCCCTCCACCTCGATCGTCGTGGCCGTCTCGCCGCCCTTGTACGTCACCTTCTGCGCGACAAGGACGCCCCCGCTCGGCACGGCCCGGACCTCGACCCGAAGCCCGTTGGCGAGCATGCCGATGGTTCCGTTCACGAAAATCGCGCCCGTGGCGTCGACCCTCTGGCCGGCGACGCGAAAGTTCGCCGGCGAAGCAAAATCACTTACCGTGCCCTCGATCTCGACGACGACCGGACCCTCGCCGGTTTCGTCGAAGGTCACCGTCGTCGCGACGAGGAACGCGCCGTTGGGCACGCCGTCGACCGCCACACGGACGCCGTCGCGCAAGGCCGACATGCCGCCGTTGACGAACTGCGCCGAGGCGGCGTTGACCCGCTGTCCGGCGACCACGAAATCGGCGGGCGACACGAACGAGGACACGTTTCCCGTCACGCGCACCGGTGCCTGTGTCGGCGGCGGCGTGCCCCGCTCGAGCCGCTGGATGCGCGTCGCCGCCAATCCCGAGGCCCCGCGGGTGGCACGGACGGAAACCCGATCGCCGGGTCTTATCTTCGCCAGGCCGAAATTCGGTTCCGCCGCGGGGCTGCGGTCCTCGAACTGCGTCGTCGCGGTGGCGACGATCACCTGGCCGCCGACGACCAGGGTGCCCGCGGCCGAATCGACCGCGTCGGCCACGCCCTCGATCGCGATGACCGGTTCCGCCTCGAATTCGATCCTGCTGGCGACGATCACGCCCTGCGTGACGCGTCCCTTGACCTCGACCTTCACGCCGTCGCGCAGCGAATCCGCGCCGCCGTTCTCGAAGGTCGCCGTGCGAGCGTCGACCGCCTGGCCATTGACCTTGAAGCTGCCCGGATTGAAGAAGGCGCTCACGAATCCCTCGAGCTCGATGCGGCTCGCTTCCGGACCGGGAACCGCCGCCGCGACGATGAGCGTCTGAGCAATCAGCCGGCCCGACGCAGGGTCGAGCATGCCGCGCGCGGTAAGCGTGATTCCCGCCGCCAACGGCGTCGGCACCGTGCCCGCCGGCATCCGGGAGTAATCGACGACCAGCGCGCCGATCTGCAGCGTCCGCGCCGCCGCGTCGACCGCGCCTACCGTGCCCGTCACTTCGAGCGGAACGGTGCCCGGCACGTACTGCGGCCGGATCTCGACCCGCGACGCCAGCACTTCGCCGGGCACCACGCGGAAACCGCTGACCTCGACGAACTGGCTCTGCAGGGTGGCGAAGGTTCCGCCGTCGAAGATGGTCTGCCGGTCGACGCGTATCCGCTGGCCCAGGACGTCGAACGACTGCGCCGCGCTGTCGACCCCCGACACGACGCCCTGAGCCTCGGCCCGGTACGTTACCGATCGCGCGACGTTGCCCCCGGTCGCAGCGGTGAACGCCTCGACGGCGACGACCATGCCGACGCGCAGCGCCGCCGCGGTCGCCGGCTGCCCGTTGACGGTGATGGCGGCGCCGACGATGCCGTACGCGGTGCCGTTGACCGTGATCGAGTCGGTGCCGGCGCTGCTGATCGCACCCGAGCCAAGGAGTCCGGCATCGCCGGTCCCGACGATGCCGCCGCTCGCGATCGTCTCACCGCCGCCGCACGCGCCCAGCGCCGACGTGAGCACGACCAGTGCGAAGGCCAGAGCGTGCCGCTGCAATGCCCCAGCGGTGCGAAGAATCGATCGGCTGAAGTTCATGATTCGCTCCGCGCGGAATCGGAATGAGGTTGTAGGCCATCGGCCCCGGTCGACGGGACGGGCGCCGAGTAGAAGAAGACGCCGAGCCGGATGCGCCGCCGCTCGCCCGGACGCGGGGGATCGCTCGCCTCGAGCGCCAACCCGTCCCGGTTGATCGTGGTCAGGAGCTGCATCCCGAGTTCTTCGGACCGGGCGGCGAGCTTCGCGACGGAAGCGGGCGACAGCTCGTCGTAGTAGACACTGCGCTCGAGCATGGGCGGCGCGCGGCCCTCGAGGTTGTTCGCGCCCGTGGCGAGGTGATCGTGCAGCGATTCCCCGAAATAGAACGCCCGGGCGTCGAATTCCGCGGCCGGAACGAAGCCCTGGGCGAGCAGATGCACGCTGTCGTCGTCGATGCGAACGATCCCGAGCCGGAGCAATTCGTCCAGGATCGTGCGCGGGCGCACGTCGCGGCTGACCGCTTCGGCGAGCGCCGCGAACGATTCGGCGCCGCCGCCCCGGTGGGTGCGCGGCAGGGGCCGCGGCGCGCCGGACGCGTCGAGGTATCGCGCCTCGGACAGCCAGCGGGCGACGATCTCGGTACCGACGGTGTGAACGCGGGGCGGCGCCGGGTCGGCATCGGGTTCCCTGACCCGGCGGCTGACGTCCTTGCGGTGGACACCCGACAGCACCGATATCCGGCTGATCGTCGGACGGCCGGATTCGGCCGCGATCTCGGCCTCCGCCGCCTCGACGAACAGGGGTTTCAGCAGGTCGACCAGCCAGGGAAAAGTCAGTCCCCGCCTGACCAGAAGTCGTACCAGCGGCCGCAGGATGCGACGGATTGCCGCGACGAGCGCAGGCGACGCGGCACCGGGAGCTTCCTGCCCCACATCCACCCCCGCCGATTCGTTTTGCGCTGCCGCCATCGCCGCTCCTAGCCCCTTGGTCGAAAGTGGGCATGTGGGAAAGTTTCCCACATATTTTCCGATTATGCAAATGTCATGGTCCGGGCTTGGTCGGCGGTGTGGCCGGGCCGCGTCGAATGCGCCGCTCGCGGCCCGCAACCTCCAAGGAAAGAGACTATGCAATTGTCATACCAATACCGGCGCCGACGTGGCGCGCGGCACCCGCGGCAATTCGACGCGGGTCGGTACGCCAAATCCGGGCGGGAAGCCCGGCACGGGGATGCGCGCCCGGACCGGGCCGGCATGCCATCACCGGCGATCCGCGTGACGCCGGTGATGGCAGCGGCGCGCCCCGTAAGCTATAATTTTCGTTTTCGCCCGGCGCGAGCATGCATGGCGCTTGCCCGGGCAAAGCCAGGTTCAGCGCCCCAGTAGCTCAGTTGGTAGAGCAGCGCATTCGTAATGCGAAGGTCGGCGGTTCGACTCCGTCTTGGGGCACCAAAACATGAAAAGAGGGCGGTCCGCCGGGCCGCCCTTCTCCATTCTGCTTCGACCCCCCTGCGCGGGGACCTGCCACGTTCAGCCGCGGTCAGCCACTGTGGATCGCGCGCAATGCGCAATCCACTGCGCCGTCAGCTTTTCCTGCACCGAGTTCTGCCTGAGCCGCGCGTCGAGTCCGGCGAAGTCGACGAGGTCGAGCGGCTGGTCCTGATTGAAGCAGCTGAACACGTAGCTGCGCCTGCCGGTGGCCGGGTCGACGTGCGGCTGCAGGCACTGCGCGCAGATCTCCTTCATCATGCACTGCATCGGACTGTTGATCGAGCCGAATGCCTTGTGCTGCGGCTTCAGCCAGGGCGCCAGCACCGAGTGGCGCGCCGCCGCGACGGCGGCCATCATCCGGTCCGAGCCAATCGCGATGATTCGCTCGCAGTCGGCGAAGGCGATCGCCTGCTTGCCCAGGTCGCCGGCCGCGTAGGCCTGCATGGCCATGACGATGTTGCCTACGAACGCACGGTCCTGCGGGCGGTTCGGCGCGAAGCCCGGGCCCTCGTCGCAGCACCAGACGACGACGTCGGCGGCCGCTTCGATCTCCTCGACCTTGTAGCGGTCGACCATCTTCTTGTACCCGGCGAAGTACAGCACCTTCGAGCCCGCCGCGCAGAACGCCTGCCCGATCGAGAACAGCACCGCGTTGCCGAGGCCCCCGCCGGCGAGGACGACGGTCTCGCCGGGCTCGATCTCGGTCGGGGCGCCAGTCGGCCCCATCAGCACCACCGGCTCGCCCGGCTTGAGCGTCGCGCAGAGATCCGACGAGCCGCCCATTTCCAGGACGATCGTCGACACGAGGCCGCGGTCGCGGTCGACCCAGGCGCCGGTCAGCGCCAGCCCCTCCATCGTCAGCCGGGTGCCGGCGGCAACGGTGGCGCGCGTCTCGTAGTTCTGCAGCCGGTAGAACTGGCCGGGTGCGAAGCGGCGCGCGGCGGCGGGCGCGCGGACGACGACTTCGACGATGGTGGGCGTCAGCCGTTCGACGCGCTCGACTGTCGCGCGGAACTCGCGGTCGAGCCGGGCGAAGAACGCGGCGTCGGTCAGGCCGGACGCCGGGGTCACGCGGGAGAGCATCCGCGACACCACCGGATAGCCGAGCTTGGCGCTGCCCATCGCCTTGACCACGTTGCCTGAGAACGACGGATGCAGGTCGCCGAAGAAGCTGGACGCGCGGCCGTCGGCGCGGATCCCGGTCAGCACCGCCGGCTGCGGGGGCTTGGCGAGGCCGCGCACCGGCTTGACCGGCTTGCCGTCCTCGTCGAGCAGCCGGAAAAACTTGCCGTCGAGCGCGAAGTGGCCGGCGTCCTCGCGGGCGAGGACCGTGTTGGGCGACGTGCCCGCGGCGACCAGGATGCTCTTCGCCGGCAGCGTCGCGCGTCCGGTCTCGTGCCAGACGCCATCGTCGACGACACGCTGCACCGACACGGCGAGGCCGGCGGCGCGGCCGTGCTCGTCGATCTCCACGGCCAGCGGCGTCAGCCCCTCGGCAAAACGGATGCCCTCCTCCAGCGCCTTCTCGATTTCCTCGTGATTGAGCGTGTACGACGGGCTGTCCACGAGCCGGCGGCGGTAGGCAATGGTCGCGCCGCCCCAGGCCTGCAGCAGCTCGACGATGCGCGCCGGACGTCCCTCGGCGGACGCCGCGGCGCGCTCGGCGCGGATCGCCCGCGCGTGAGCGAGGAACTCGTCGGCGATCCCTGCCTCGTCGGCGCTCCATGCGGCGCGCACCGCCGCCTCGCCGCGTTCGGCGGCGAGCGTGTCGAAGCGGGCGAGGAATTTCTCGACCTGTACCGGGTAGTAAGCCAGCGATTCGGTCGCGGTGTCGATCGCGGTAAGGCCGCCGCCGATCACGACGACCGGCAGCCGCAGCTGCATGTTGGCGATCGAGTCGCGCTTGGCGGCGCCGGTCAGCTGCAGCGCCATCAGGAAATCCGACGCGGTGCGCACGCCGCTCGCCAGCCCGTTGGGCAGCTCCAGCACGGTTGGCTTGCCCGCGCCGGCGGCGAGCGCCAGGTGATCGAACCCGAGCGCGAAGGCGTCCTCGGCGTCGAGCGTGCCGCCGAAGCGCACGCCGCCGTACAGCGCGAAGCGGTCGCGCCGCTCGATCAGCAGGCGCAGCAGCTTGAGGAAGTTCTTGTCCCAGCGCACGGTGATGCCGTACTCGGCGACGCCGCCGAAGCCGGCCATCACGCGGTCGTCCAGCGGCTCGGCCAGCGTCGCGACGTCGCGCACCGGCAGGAACGGCACCCGCGTGCCGTCGATGGCGATGCCGGACAGCGACGGGTCGAGCGGCTCGATCTTCAGCCCGTCCACGCCGACGACGGTGTGGCCGTCGTTGACCAGGTGGTGCGCCAGGGTGATCCCGGCCGGCCCCATGCCGACGATCAGCACGCGGCGGCCGGTCGGGGCGCGCGGCACCGGGCGCGCCAGGTTCAGCGGGTTCCAGCGCGTCAGCAGCGAATAGAGCTCGAAGCCCCAGGGCAGCGCCAGCACGTCCTTCAGGAGGCGCGTTTCCGACTGCGGGATGTCGACCGGGTCGGTCTTCTGGTAGATGCACGACTTCATGCAGTCGTTGCAGATCCGGTGGCCGGTGCCCGCGACCATCGGATTGTCGACGCAGACCATCGCCAGCGCCGCCACCGGCCACCCCTCGGCGCGCAGCTGGTGGAACTCGGAGATCTTCTCTTCCAGCGGGCAGCCCGCCAGCGGCACGCCGAAGGGGCTGTTCCGGTACGGCGCCTCGGGCGTCGGGTTTTTGTCGGGCAGCCCCTTGGCGCAGGAGTCCTTCCCCTGCTCGTGGCACCAGATGCAGTAGTGCGCCTGGTCGAGCCCGCCGGTGAGGTCCATGCCGGCATCAGTCAGCGCAAAGCCCTCGCGCCGGCGCAGGTGGTCGCCGTCGAGCTTCCACGCCGTGACGCCCTGCGTGGTGTCGCTGGCGACCGGAACGAGGCGCATGAAGTCGACCTTCCGCGGCGCGCGAAACAGCACGCCGCCCCGGTGCGCGGCGCGCCCGGCAGGCGTATGCGCCGCCCACGCCGCGTAGCGGAGCGCGAGGTCGAGGTCGGCTGCGTGCGCCGCCTCGTCGGTCTGCCAGCGGGTGACGGCCTGCGCGAAGGCGAGCTCGGCGTCGCGTCCGGGCAGCGTCGCCCCGATCTTCGGCCCGAGTTCGGCCGCCAGCGCCGCCCCGTCGAACGTCGCGGCGGCGTCCGCCTTGTGCGCGTTCATCGCCTTGCGCTGGACGAACAGGCGCTTGACCGCGAACAGCGGCGCACGCTCGTGATGCGCCGCCTCCAGCGCGCGCACCTCCGCCTCGATGCCGAACAGTTCTCCGAGGAAGTCCTCCAGGTGCGGCGCGACGGCGAGCAGCAGGTCGGACTCGGCCTTCGGAGCGAGCGCCTGCGGCTCGGCGCGGCCGGCGACGAGGCGCGCCGCCAGCGCGGCGTCGGCGAGCCGGAGGTGGGCGAGGAACCGTGCATCGACGCGCTGCGCTCCGGCGACGGAGTGCAGGTCGGCAAAGCAGAGGCCGTGGGCGAGACGCAGTTCGGGGCGGGCGGCAGGCATCGGGGTCGGCGGGGTCGGCGGGGTCGGGGTCGGGGTCGGGGTCGGGATCATGATCGGGGGGCGTGAAGCGGGCCGGAATCGGGCACGAGGCGACGCGAACCTGGCAGGAAGCGTCCGCCAGGGGGCACACCCGATGCCGGCGGGCAAAAACGGACGATTTTACCTCCCCGGGGCCGTCCGCCTTGTGCCTTCCGGACCTATGCTCAGGTCGATGTGGCGATGTCCGCCGCGGCAACGGTTGCGCCTGCGCCCCGAAATCCCTATCTTCGGGTCAACCGGCGGGTTCCGGGCGCCGTTGTGGGGCTCCACGCCTCGGCGCGTCCCACCCGGGTCGCCGTGCCACCAACCGGAGTCTCGATGTTCACGCCCCTCTTCCCCGCGTCCCGACCGCTCGCCCGGTCGCGCCGGTTCGCCGCAGCCGCCGCGCTCGGGCTGGTCCTCGCCGGCGGCATGGCCGCGCCCGCCTCCGCGCAGCCGATCAAGCTGGGCGAGCTCAACAGCTACAAGGTCTTTCCGGCGTTCCTCGAGCCGTACAAGAGGGGCATGGAACTGGCGCTGGCGGAAGTCAACGCCGCTGGAGGCGTGCTCGGCCGGCCGCTGGAGATCGTCTCGCGCGACGACAACGGCACGCCGGGCGACGCGGTGCGCGTCGCCGAGGAGCTTCTGGCGCGCGAAAAGGTCGCCCTGCTGATGGGAACGTTCCCGTCGAACGTCGGGCTGGCGGTGTCCGATCTCGCCCGGCAGCGGAAGGCGGTGTTCATCGCGGCCGAGCCGCTCACCGACAAGATCGTCTGGGAGAACGGCAACCGCTACACCTTCCGCCTGCGCGCTTCGACCTACATGCAGGTCGCAATGCTCGCGCCCGAGGCGGCCAGGCTCGGCAAGAGGCGCTGGGCGATCGTCTACCCGAACTACGAGTACGGACAGGCGGCGACCGCGGCGTTCAAGCGCCAGATGATCGCGCTGCAGGGCGGCGGCATCGAGTTCATCGAGCAGGCGGTGCCGCTGGGCAAGATCGAGCCGGGACCCGTCGTGCAGGCGCTGATCGACGCCAGGCCGGACGCGATCTTCTCGTCGCTGTTCGGCGCCGACCTCGCGCGCTTCGTCCGCGAGGGACAGACGCGCGGCCTGTTCAAGGATCGCCCCGTGTTCAACCTGCTGGGCGGCGAGCCCGAGTATCTGGATCCGCTGAAGGACGAGGCGCCCGTCGGCTGGTACGTCACCGGCTACCCGTGGTACGCCATCGACACGCCGGCGCACCGGCGCTTCCGCGACGCGTACCAGGCGAAGTTCAACGACTACCCGCGGCTGGGCTCGGTCGTCGGCTACAGCACCGTCATCGCGGCCGCCGCCGCGATCCGCAAGGCGGGATCGACCGACCCGGAGAAGCTGGTCGCCGCGCTGAAGGGACTGAACTTCGACACGCCCTTCGGGCCGGTGACGTTCCGCGCGCTCGACCACCAGTCGACGATGGGCGCCTACGTCGGGCGTACGGCGGTCAAGGACGGCAAGGGCGTGATGGTCGACTGGCGGTATGCTGACGGCCGCGACCACCTGCCCGCCGACGACGCGGTGCGCAAGCTGCGTCCGGCGGAGTGACGGCGGCGGCGGGACGGCGGTTGCCGAACGCTCGACGTCCCGCGTGACCCTCGCCGCCTTCCTTTCCCAACTCCTCAACGGCCTGGCTGGCGCTTCGGCGCTGTTCCTGGTCGCGGCCGGGCTGACGCTGATCTTCGGCGTCACGCGCGTGGTCAACTTCGCGCACGGTTCGCTGTACATGCTTGGCGCGTACATCGGCTGGTCCGGCGTCGAGTGGTGGGGACGCGGCCCGCTCGGATTCTGGGGCGCCGTCGTCGCGGCAACGCTCGCGGTGGCGCTCTTCGGTGCGCTGATCGAGGTGCTGCTGCTCAAGCGCCTGTACGCGGCGCCGGAACTGCTGCAACTCGCGGCGACGTTCGGCGTGCTGCTGATCGTCCGCGACGCGGTACTGGCACTCTGGGGCGCCGAGGACCTGCTGGGGCCGCGCGCGCCGGGACTCGCCGGCGCGATCGACGTGCTCGGCCGGTCGGTGCCGGCGTACGACCTCTTCCTGCTGGTGGTCGGCCCCCTGGTGCTGGCCGCGCTGTGGCTGCTGCTCCGGCGCACGCGGTTCGGGATGCTGATTCGCGCCGCCAGCGAGAACCGCGAGGTCGCGAGCGCGCTGGGCATCAACGAAAGGCTTCTGTTCACCGCGGTGTTCGCGCTGGGCGCCGGGCTGGCGGGACTCGCCGGGGCGCTGCAGCTGCCGCGCGAACCCGCGAACCTCGGCATGGACCTCGCGGTCATCGCCGAGGCCTTTGTCGTCACGGTCGTCGGGGGACTGGGCTCGCTGCCGGGGGCGTTTCTCGCCGCGGTGCTCATCGGGGTGACCAAGGCGCTTTGCATCGCGCTCGGCACCGTCGAGATCGCCGGTATCGCGGTGGCGTTTCCCAAGCTGACGCTGGTCGCCGAGTTCATCGTGATGGCGGCGGTGCTGGCGGTGCGCCCGTACGGGCTGCTGGGGAAGCCGTCGGCGCTGCCACCGACGACGACGCTGCCCGAGCAGCGCGCGCTGGTGCGCCCGCCGGGACGGCGCACCGCTTGGGCGGCGCTGGCCGCGCTGGCGCTCGCCGCCCTGCTGCCGTTCACCGGCGACGAGTACCGGACCATCCTGGCGACCGACATTCTCGTGCTCGCCCTTTTCGCCGCGAGCCTGCAGTTCATCATGGGCACGGGCGGGATGGCGTCGTTCGGCCACGCCGCGTATTTCGGGCTGGGTGCCTACGCCTCCGCGATCGCCGTCAAGCACGGCGTGCCGATGGCCGGCGCGCTGGCGGCGGCGCCGCTGCTGGGACTGGCCGGCGCGCTCATTGCCGGATGGTTCTGCGTGCGCCTGTCGGGGGTCTACCTGTCGATGCTGACGCTCGCGTTCGCGCAGATCGCCTGGTCGATTGCGTTCCAGTGGGACCGTGTCACCGGCGGTTCCAACGGGGTGATCGGCGTGTGGCCGGCGGAAGCGCTCGCCGGCCGCGGCGCGTACTACGCGCTGACGCTGGCGCTGACCGCCGCGGGCTGGTCGCGCTGGTGCTGATGGCGCGCTCGCCGTTCGGTTACGCGCTGCGGGCCGCGCGCGACGCGCCGCTGCGCGCGGCGGCGATCGGCATCGACGTGCGGCGCACGCAATGGATGGCCTTTGCGCTGGCGGGCGCGTTCGCGGGCCTGGCCGGCGGCCTGTTCGTCTTCTCGAAGGGAAGCATTTCACCGGAAGCGCTGGCGATTCCGCGCTCGGTCGACGCACTGGTGATGGTGCTGCTGGGGGGCCTCAACGCGCTGGCCGGGCCGTTGCTGGGCGCGGCGGCGTTCACCTGGCTGCAGGATGCGCTGGCGCGCGCGACCGACTACTGGCGCGCGGCGATGGGCGCGACCATCCTGCTGCTGGCGCTCGCGTTCCCGATGGGACTGGGCGGCGCGGCGCAGGCGCTGCTGCGGCGGGGGCGGTCATGAGTCCGCCGGGCCGCCCCGAGGGCGAATACCGGAGTGCGCAGCACGAAGGCAATCCAGTGAGTAACCCGAAGGGCGCGCCGAGCGATGGCGGAGCGGGCACGCTCCCGGTGCTCGCTGTCAGCGGACTCGCCAAGGCCTTCGGCGGCGTCGTCGCCGTGCGCGACGTCACCTTCGACGTGCGCCCCGGGGAGATCGTCGCGCTGATCGGCCCCAACGGCGCCGGCAAGTCGACATGCTTCAACCTGATCCACGGCCAGCTCCCTGCCGACCGCGGCCGGATCGAGCTCGACGGCAAGAGCATCGCCGGCGTGCCGCCGCACGCGCTGGCGCGCCGCGGCGTCGGGCGCACGTTCCAGGTGGCGTCGACGGTCGCGTCGATGACGGTGCGCGAGAACGTCGAACTCGCGCTGGCCGCGCACGCGGGCGCCACCTGGCGGCTGTCGGGCCGGCTCGACGCGCCGCGCCGCGCGGCCGCCGACGCGCTGCTGGGCCGCGTCGGCATGATGAAACTCGCCGACCAGGGCTGCGGCACGCTGGCCTACGGCGACGCCAAGCGCGCCGAGCTGGCAATCGCGCTTGCCGGCGCCCCGAAGCTCCTGCTGATGGACGAGCCGACGGCCGGGATGGCGCCGCGCTCGCGGCAGCGGCTGATGGGACTCGCCGCCGAACTCGCCCGGCGCGACGGCATCGCGGTGCTGTTCACCGAGCACGACATGGACGTCGTCTTCGCAACCGCCGACCGCGTGCTGGTGCTCGATCGCGGCGAGCTGATCGCGGCGGGGTCGCCGACGGCGATCCGCGCCGATCCGCGCGTGCGCGCCGTCTACCTCGGCGAGGAAGCCGAGACCGGCCCGGCGCCGGTCAGCGATCGGCGACCAGCGTTCTGAAGCGGGCGCGCAGCGCGGAGAAGACGTCGGGGGCGAAGCGCGTCGGAATCATTGGTCGGGGAAGAAGGTCGCGGTGTTGTCGCAGGCGCGCGTGGGTGGGGACCTGGCCGACCGCCGCCGCGTCAGCCGGCAAGCCGCGCGAATCCGGCGTCGAGATCGGCGATCAGGTCCTCGGGCGCTTCGAGACCGATCGCCAGCCGCAGGCACGGTCCGCCGGGTTGCCAGGGCGCCGCCGTGCGCACGCGCTCGGGA
>CAWHJY010000004.1:0-61936 GCA_963829775.1 uncultured beta proteobacterium
GGAGGCGGGGGTCGGAATCGAACCGGCGTAGACGGCTTTGCAGGCCGCTGCATGACCACTCTGCCACCCCGCCCGGGGCATCGGCCGCCGCGAACGCGGGGCCCGGCAAGAAAAAAGGGAGAGCCGGATGGCCCTCCCTTGCGGATTCTGGAGCGGGAAAGGAGTCTCGAACTCCCGACCTCAACCTTGGCAAGGTTGCGCTCTACCAACTGAGCTATTCCCGCAAGAGCCTGCGATTATAACAAAGTCCCTCCAGCCCCCGCCAAGTCCCCCCGCGCGGGGGAGCCTTCAGCGGGGAGCGACCAGCGCGATCAGCAGCGCGACCACGACGGCCGCGGTGAGCCCGCGGCGCAGCCGCAGATACCACGGCGGCAGGCCGGAGCGCGCGGCGAACGCGTGGTCCAGCGCGAGATGGACCGCGAAGGTCATCATCATCAGCGCGATGCCGAGGCGGAACGGCACCATCGCCGCCGCCCACGCCGCCAGCGCCGGGACCACCGACCAGCTCATCCAGGTCCAGCGCTCGGCCTCGGTGAAGCCCTCGGTCTTGATGGTGAAGCCCCAGTGCAGCGCGCCGACGAACGCCAGGATCACCATGGCGTAGGCTACCAGCGCCTGCTGCAGCCAGGCGCGGAATTCCGGCGGCGCGACCAGCAGGGCAAGCGAAAAGACGACGAACGGCACCGCGCCGCTCGCGCCGAGGAGCAGCGCGGGGCGGGGGATCGTGCGGTCGTCGAGCGCAAGGGAAGGCATGGCGACTCCTCGGCCGCGCCGGTCCGACCGCGCCGGGGTCAGCCGACGACCCTGGCGACCGCCTCGGCGACGTGGTCGACGTTGCGCGAGTTGAGCGCGGCGACGCAGATGCGTCCGCTGTCGACGGCGTAGACGGAGAACTCGTCGCGCAGCCGGTGCACCTGCGTCTTGGTCAGTCCGGAATACGAGAACATGCCGCGCTGCGCGAGGACGAAGCGGAAGTCGGCGTTGGGCGCGCGCTCGTGCAGCGTCTCGACCATCCGCGCGCGCACCAGCTTGATGCGGTCGCGCATCGTGGCGAGCTCGGCCTCCCACAGCGCGCGCAGCTCCACGCGTGTTGAGGATCGTCGCGACGATCTGGCCGCCGTGCATCGGCGGGTTCGAGTAGTTGGAGCGGATCACCCGCTTGACCTGCGACAGCACGCGGGCGGCCTCGTCCTTGTTCGCGGCGACGACGGTCAGCGCGCCGACGCGCTCGCCGTAGAGCGAGAACGACTTCGAGAACGAGCTCGCGACCAGCATCGGGCCCGCGGTGGCGGCGAAGCGGCGGACCGCGGCGCCGTCGGCGTCGAGGCCGTCGCCGAAACCCTGGTAGGCGAGGTCGAGGAACGGCACCAGACCGCGGACGCGGACGGTGGTGACGATGCGCTCCCACTGCGCCGGTGTCGGGTCGACCCCGGTCGGGTTGTGGCAGCAGGCGTGCAGCACGACGATCGAGCCGGCGGGCATCCGGTCGAGCGCGCCGATCATCGCGTCGATGTCGAGGCCGCGCGTCGCGGCGTCGTAGTACGGATAGGTGTGGACGGTGAATCCGGCCGCCTCGAACAGCGCGCGATGGTTCTCCCACGACGGGTCGCTGATCCACACCGCCGCGCTGGGCGCGAAGCGCTTCAGGAAGTCGGCGCCGACGGTGAGCGCGCCGGTGCCGCCCACCGCCTGCGCGGTGACGGCGCGGCCCGACGCGATGACTTCGCTGTCGGCGCCGAACAGCAGCGCCTGCACCGCCTTGTCGTACGCGGCGAGGCCGTCGATGGGCAGGTAGCCGCGCGGCGTGGCCTTCTCGGTCAGCTCGCGCTCGGCGTGCCGGACGCACTCGAGCAGCGGAACCTTGCCCTCGTCGTCGCAGTAGACGCCGACGCCGAGGTTGACCTTGGCCGGGTTCTTGTCGGCGTTGAAGGCTTCGGTGACGCCGAGGATGGGGTCGCGCGGGGCGAGTTCGACGGCGGCGAAGAGCGGGGCGGGCTGCGGAGCGTTCATGGGCGGGCGGGCCTGGTTGGCGGGAAAAGGGCAAAAACGCGCTATTTTACCCCGTCCGGCGCTGACCCCCCGCCACCGCCGTCCGGCGCGACGCGGTTGCGCCGGCGGCGTCGGCGGCCCCATGTGCCTGTGTCCCGCCGTTGACCGAAGCCCCATGCCTCCCCGCGACCCCGCGCTCGAATCCCTGCCCAAGCTGCCGCCGGCCACCGCGGCGCGGACGCTGGCGCGCGTCGGCCGCTTCCTGCGGCCGTACCGGCTGCAGGTGGCGATCGCGCTGGCGGCGCTGGTCGTTGCGGCCGCCGCGACGCTGACGATCGGGCAGGGGCTGAAGGGCGTCATCGACCGGGGTTTCGCCGCCGGCGACGCGGCGGAACTCGACCGGACGCTGGGCCTGATGCTGGGCGTGATCGGGGTGATGGCCGCGGCGACGTACACGCGGTTCTACTTCGTGTCGTGGCTCGGGGAGCGCGTGACGGCCGACCTGCGTCGCGCGGTGTTCGACCACCTGCTGACGCTGCCGCCGTCGTTCTACGAGACGACGCGCACCGGCGAGGTGATCTCGCGGCTCACCAACGACACGACGATGCTGGAAACGGTGATCGGCTCGTCGGCGTCGATGGCCGCGCGCAACGTGCTGCTGCTGATCGGCGGGCTGGCGATGCTCGCGCTGACCAGCCTCAAGCTCACGCTGCTGGTGCTGGCCGGGGTGCCGCTGGTGGTGCTGCCGATCATCCTGTTCGGGCGCCGCGTGCGCAAGCTGTCGCGGGCGTCGCAGGATCGCGTCGGCGACGTCAGCGCGTATCTCGACGAGGCGCTGCACGAGATCCGCACGGTCCAGGCCTACGGGCACGAGGACGTCGATCGCGCGCGCTTCGGCGAGCGCGTCGAGGCGGCGTTCGCCACCGCGCGGCAGCGGGTCCGCCAGCGCGCGCTGCTGGTCGCCGCGGTCATCCTGCTGGTGTTCGGCGCGATCGGCGTCATCCTGTGGATCGGCGGGCACGACGTCGTCGCGGGGCGGCTGTCCGGCGGCGCGCTGTCGGCGTTCGTGTTCTACGCCGTCATCGTCGCGACGTCGGTCGGCACGCTGTCCGAGGTGTTCGGCGACCTGCAGCGCGCCGCCGGCGCGACCGAGCGGCTGTTCGAGCTGCTCGGAACCGCGCCGACGATCCGCGCGCCGAGCCGTCCGGTCGCGTTGCCGACGCCGCCGCGCGGAACGGTCGAGTTCGACTCCGTGACCTTCCACTACCCGTCGCGCCCCGACGCGCCGGCGCTCGACGCGCTCTCGCTGTCGGTCGCGCCGGGCGAGAGCGTGGCACTGGTCGGCCCGTCGGGCGCCGGCAAGACGACGGTGTTCGCGCTGCTGCTGCGGTTCTACGATCCGCAGGCGGGAACGATCCGCATCGACGGCGTCGACGTCCGCGACGCCGACCCGGCCGAGGTGCGACGGCGGATCGCGGTCGTGCCGCAGGACCCGGTGATCTTCGCCGCCAGCGTGCTGGAGAACGTCCGCTACGGTCGGCCCGAGGCGACCGACGACGAGGTCCGCGCCGCCTGCGCCGCCGCGTACGCCGACGAGTTCGTCGACCGGCTGCCCGAAGGCTACGCGAGCTTCCTGGGCGAGCGCGGCGTGCGGCTGTCCGGCGGCCAGCGGCAGCGGCTGGCGATTGCGCGGGCGATCCTCGCCGACCGGCCGATCCTGCTGCTCGACGAGGCCACCTCGGCCCTCGACGCCGAGAGCGAGCGGATGGTGCAGCAGGCGCTGGCGCGGCTGATGGCGGGGCGCACCACGCTGATCATCGCCCACCGGCTGGCGACGGTCCGCCACGCCGACCGGCTGGCGGTGCTGGAGCACGGGCGGCTGGTCGCCGTCGGGACGCACGACGCGCTGGTGCGGGACAACCCGCTGTACGCGCGGCTGGCGGCGCTGCAGTTCGATCCGGACATTGCGGCGAACGATCGTTCGGTTCTAGAATAGCCGATTGCCCTGCCGCCGGACGCACCGCCGCCATGCTCATCTCCTACCCGAACAGCCCGTACGAACTGCACCAGCCCTTCGCGCCCGCCGGCGACCAGCCGGAGGCGATCGAAAAGCTGGTCGAGGGCCTCTCCGACGGCCTCGCGTTCCAGACGCTGCTGGGCGTGACGGGGTCGGGCAAGACGTTCACCATGGCCAACGTGATCGCGCGCACCGGCCGGCCGGCGCTGGTGCTGGCGCCGAACAAGACGCTGGCGGCGCAGCTCTATTCGGAATTCCGCGAGTTCCTGCCGAACAACGCCGTCGAGTACTTCGTCAGCTACTACGACTACTACCAGCCCGAGGCCTACGTCCCGTCGCGCGACCTGTACATCGAGAAGGACAGCTCGATCAACGAGCACATCGAGCAGATGCGGCTGTCGGCGACCAAGGCGATCCTCGAGCGGCCGGACTGCGTGATCGTCGCCACCGTGTCGGCGATCTACGGCATCGGCGACCCGTCCGAGTACCACAGCATGATCCTGCACCTGCGCGAGCGCGACCCGCTGACGCAGCGCGACGCGATCAAGCGGCTGACCGAGATGCAGTACGCGCGCAACGAGGTGGACTTCAAGCGCGGCACGTTTCGCGTCCGCGGCGACGTGCTCGACATCTTCCCGGCCGAGCACGCCGAGAACGCGGTGCGCATCTCGCTGTTCGACGACGAGGTCGAGTCGCTGCAGCTGTTCGACCCGCTGACCGGCCACGTCAAGCAGAAGATCGGCCGCTTCACCGTCTTTCCGTCGTCGCACTACGTGACCGGCCGGCACAAGGTGCTCGACGCGATCGAGAAGATCAAGGTCGAGCTGCACACGCAGAAGGATTTCTTCGTCGGCCAGATGAAGCTGATCGAGGCGCAGCGGATCGAGCAGCGCACGCGCTTCGACCTCGAGATGATGACCGAGATCGGCTTCTGCAAGGGCATCGAGAACTACTCGCGGCACCTGTCGGGACGCAAGGCCGGCGAGCCGCCGCCCACGCTGATCGACTACCTGCCGCGCAACTCGCTGATCTTCGTCGACGAGAGCCACGTGACCATCCCGCAGGTCGGCGGCATGTACAAGGGCGACCGCGCGCGCAAGGAGAACCTGGTCAACTACGGCTTCCGGCTGCCGTCGGCGCTGGACAACCGGCCGCTGCGCTTCGACGAGTTCGAGCGCCTGCTGCCGCAGACGATCTTCGTGTCGGCGACACCCGCCGACTACGAGAACAAGCACGCCGGCCAGGTCGTCGAGCAGCTGGTGCGGCCGACGGGCCTGGTCGACCCGGTGCTCGAGGTGCGGCCGGCGCAGACGCAGGTCGACGACGTGCTGTCGGAGATCAAGCTGCGCGTCGAGCGCGGCGAGCGCGTGCTGATCACGACGCTGACCAAGCGGATGGCCGAGGACCTGACCGACTACCTCGGCGAGCACGGCGTCAAGGTCCGCTACCTGCACTCGGACATCGACACCGTCGAGCGCGTCGAGATCATCCGCGACCTGCGGCTGGGCGAGTTCGACGTGCTGGTCGGCATCAACCTGCTGCGCGAGGGACTCGACATCCCCGAGGTGTCGCTGGTCGCGATCCTCGACGCCGACAAGGAGGGCTTCCTGCGCGCCGAGCGGAGCCTGATCCAGACCATCGGCCGCGCCGCGCGGCACATCAACGGCATGGCGATCCTCTACGCCGACAAGATGACCGACTCGATGAAGGCCGCGATCGGCGAGACCGATCGCCGGCGCACCCGGCAGGTCGCCTGGAACGAGAAGATGGGCATCACACCGATCGGCGTCCAGAAGCGGATCAAGGACCTGATCGACGGCGTCTACGATGCGGACGCCGGCAAGAAAGAGCTGAAGGCCGCGCAGACGCGGGCGCGCTACGAGTCGATGGCCGAGAAGGACCTCGAGCGCGAACTGAAGCTCCTCGAGCGGCAGATGCAGGACGCCGCGAAGAACCTCGAGTTCGAGAAGGCGGCCGAGTTGCGCGACCGCCTGTTCAAGCTCAAGGAAGCGATGTTCGGCGTGCAGCTGCCGATGGAAACCTGAGTCAGCGGACTCCGGCGCCCGCGCGGCGCGCGAGGTCGATGTCGAGGTACTTCCACGACTGCCCGAACGGCGAGATCGCGTAGCCCTGCACCCACGGCTGCGTCAGCACGTTGGCGATGCCGAAGGTGTGCAGCGTCATCGGCACGTACGCGGCGACGATCTCCGACATCCGGCGCGCGAGCGCGACGCGATCGGGACCGTCGGGCGTGGCGATGAACTTCTCGTAGGCCGCGTCGTACTCGGCCTGCCGGAACCGCGAGCGATTGGTGTCGTGCGGCGCCTTGCCCCACAGCGTCTGCAGCAGCTCGTACCCCGACGGCGCCAGCGCGCGGATGCCGAGGTTGAACATCGGCAGCTTGCCGTTGAGGCTGAGGTTCAGCAGCTCGGCGAAGGTCTGCTGCTGCACCTGCATCCGGATGCCGATCGCGTCCATGTTCTTCTTCCACAGCACGTCGACCTCGCGGTACCACGATTCGGGCAGCGTCGCGCGCACGACGGTCAGCGGCGACCCGTCCGGCCGCTCGCGGTAGCCGTCGCCGTCGCGGTCCCGGTAGCCGAAGCGGTCGAGCAGCGCGCGTGCCGCCGACGGGTCGTATACGGACTTCGACGGCAGCTGCGGGTCGTGCCCGCCGACGCCCGGGGGCAGGATCTGGTTGGCCGGCAGCGCGTTGCCGGCGAACAGGACGCGGATCAGCTCCGGCGTGTCGAAGCCCATCGCGATGGCGCGGCGAAGGGCGATCTGCGCGGGCTCGTAGCCGCCGACGACCGGGTCCTCGAGGTTGAAATAGGTGAAGGTGAGATACGGCGCGGGCCGCCGGTGGTGAACGATGCCTCGGGCGGCGTACTGCGGCTTCAGCTTGTCGCCGTCGAGCACGCGGCGCGCGGTGTCGCCGCCGAGGCCGAGGACGTCGAGCTGCTGCTGGTCGAACGAGAGCAGCTCCGGCGTCGGCTCCTCGATGATGCTGATCTCGACGCGGCCGATCGCCGGCAGCTTGCGTCCCTTCATCGTCGCGACCAGCGCCCGGTAGGCCGGGTCGCCGCTGTCCGGGAAGGCGAGCGTCCGGTAGTGCGGGTTCGCCTCCAGCACGACGCGCGACGCGCGTTTCCATTCGACCAGCCGGTACGGCCCGGTGCCGACGGGCTTCGACATCACGTCGGCGCCGGCGGCCTCGATCGCCTCGCGCGCGACGGCGTACAGGTCGAGCACGGCCATCCGCTCGAGCAGCGTGTAGTTGACCGCGGTCAGCCTGAGCTGCAGCGTGTGCGGGTCGAGTGCGCGCAGGCCGGCGATCGCGGCGTCGTAGTCGACCTTGCCGCCGGGCTTCCTGGCCGGCTCGACCCAGGCCCGCGCGCCGACGACGAGGTCGGTCAGCGCCGGATCGCCGCCGCCGCGCAGGTTGGGGTCCAGCCGGCGCTTGAACGAGTAGACGTAGTCGTCGGCGACGAGCTCGCGCGGCCTGCCCTTGAACGCCGGGTCGTCGGTGAAGCGGATGCCCTTCTTCAGCCGGATCGTCCACGTCCGTCCGCCGTCGGTGACGACCGGCAGCGCCTCGGCGGTGTTCGGGATGACCTTCGCCGGCGAGGCGAGGTAGTCGAACTGGTAGAGCCCCTCGAAGATGTGGGTCGCGACGCGCGTCGACATCAGGTCGGTGCCCTGCTGCGGGTCGAGGCTGGTGATGTCGCTCGAGGAAACCCGCAGGACCTTGGCCGGGTCGGCGGCCGTGGCGGGCATCGCGGCGGCGACGACCAGGGCGCAGCCGCTGGCGGCGAGCAGGAATCGGGCGCGGCGGGCAAGTCGGGAAACGGTCATCGGCGGCTTCCGTGGCGTGGTGCACAGGGTACTGATCGGGTGCGGATCGGGTGCGGATCGGGTGCGGCGCGAATTATGGCCGCCCGGCACCTCGCGCGTCCATCCGCGACCGGCGATAATGGCGGCCGAACCCGGAATGATGAAGCAATGACGACGACCCGCAACAGCGACACCGCGCCCGACGCCGACGCCTCGGTCCTCTTCGTCTGCCTCGGCAACATCTGCCGCTCGCCGACCGCGGAGGGCGTATTCCGGGCGGCGGTCGCGCAGCAGGAATGGGGGTCGCGGATCCGCGTCGACTCGGCCGGCACCGGCGACTGGCACGTCGGCTCGCCCCCGGACCGGCGCGCGATCCAGGCGGCCCGCCGGCGCGGCTACGACCTCACGTCGCTGCGCGCCCGGCAGGTCGGAGTCGACGATTTCGAGCGCTTCGGCTGGATCGTCGCGATGGACCGCGCCAATCTGCGCGCGCTCGAGGCGCTGCGGCCGCCGCAGTACGCCGGCCACCTCGGCCTGTTCCTCGACTTCGCGCCGGACGCCGGTCTCGACGAGGTCCCCGATCCGTACTACGGCGGACTCGAGGGCTTCGACCGGGTGCTCGACCTCGTGGAGGTCGCGAGCGCCGGATTGCTCGAACGCCTGCGGCAGCGACTGTCGGGTCAGTAGATCCCCGCGTCGAGACCGGCGGCGAGGGTCGCGCCGCGGTCCGCACATTCGGCCAGCACGTCGGCGGGCACCGGGTGCGCGGCGGCGACGATGCCGCTGCGGTAGACGACGTCGGGCAGCACGCGGGCGAGCTTGAGTCCCGCCGCGATCCGATCGAGGTCACGCAGCGCGCCCGCGCCGTCATTGCCGCAGCAGATCAGCCGCGCGTACGGCCGGCCGGCAAGTTCCGTTTCGCAGGGATAGTAGATTCGCTCGAAGAAATCCTTGATGGCGCCGGCGACGCCGCCGAAGTTCTCCGACGCGGCGATGACGAGGCCCGACGCGGCGCGGACCTCCGCCGGCCCGGTCGTCCGCCGCGCGGCGCAATTCGACCGCGACGCCCGGCGCCCCCGCCGCGAACGACTGCGCGCCGGCGAGCGCGGCGCGCGCCATCTGGCCGGTGCCGCCGAACTGGGTGTGATAGACGATCAGCAGCCGCTTCATCGACGCCGATCGTAGCAGGCCGCGGCGCGGTTGCCGCGTGGAGGCCGCGGGCGGCCACGGTCGCCGCAAAAGACGAAGGCGGGCAACGTCGCCCGCCTTCGTCCCGTGCACCGTACGCGCGCTATGCGGGCGGGGGATCCTTGCGGCCGGTCTCCACCAGCTGCAGCGGCTCGGCCGGGATCTCGACGCGCGGCGGACGCACGCGCTTGGGACGCGGGGCCTCCTGCGCTTCGACCACCGGTTCGGCGCGACGCGTGGTCTGCACCAGCACCAGCCCGGAATCCGGCGGCAACTCCAGCTCGACCGGCGGCACCTCCGGCATGTTGCGCGGCCGGGCCGGCGGCGCGGCCACGGGCGTGGCTTCGACCGGGGGCGGCGCCGGGCGCACCGCCGGAGCGGCGTCGACCGGCGTGGGTGCTTCGCGCGCCACCGGAGCCGGCTCGACGGGGGCCGGCGCCGGTCGCACGACCGGGGCGGTCTCGACCGGCGTGCGCGCGGGGCGTGCCGGCGGAGTGGCTTCGGCCGGCGCCGCCGCGGGGGCGGGGGCGATGGCCGGGACGTCGATCGGCGTGTCCCGGCGGCCGGCACCGGCTCGGTGCGGGCCGTCGGCGCGACCGCGGATTCGGCGGCCGGGGCCGCGAAGGTCGCGCGTTCCGGCATCGGTGCCGGCGATTGCGCCGGCATGTCGCCGGTGGCTTCGGCGGTCGCGTGGGTCAGCGCTGCGCTGCCGGCCTCGCCGCCGACCTCGGCCGCGGGCGCGTCGCGCTCGCCGCCGCGGCGACGCCGGTCGCGACGGCGGCGATTGCCGCCTTCGCGGGATTCGGCCGCAGCCTCGCCGACCGCCGCCGGATGCAGCAGGTCGGCTTCCAATGCCGCGGGCGCCTCGACCGGCGGCTGCCGGCGGACGCGGCTCGCGCGGCGGCTTGGCGCCGTTGCGCTGGGCGTCCCGCGGTTCACGCGGCTCCCTCGGCTCCCTCGGCTCGCGCGGCGGCCGCGGCGTGCCTTCGCCGCGCGGTTGACCCTCGCGCGGGACCTGCGGTTCGCGCGCCGGCGCGTCGCCGCGCGGCTCGTTGCGCTGGCCCTGACGCTTTTCGCCCTGCGCGCCGCTGCGCGCCTGGCCTTGGCCGCCTTCGCGCTTTTCCTGGCCCTGGCGCCGATCGCCGCGGTTGTCGCCGCGGTTGTCATTGCGGCCCTCGCCGCGCCGCTCGTCGCGACGGCCGTCGCGGCGATCCTTGTCGCGCGGCCGGTCGCGGTCGCGCCCGCCGCGGGCGTCACGCTGGTCGCGGCTCTCGCGTGTCGCCGCGGGCGCGGACGCGGTGGCCGGGGCGGGGATCGCCGGCTCGCGGCGGAACCAGCCCAGCACCTTGCCCAGCCAGCCTGACGGCGCGGCGCCGGAGTGCGCGGCCGCGACCGTTGCGGTGGCGGGCGCCGCGGCGGGCGCGGGCTCGACCGGGATCGGGGCGGGCTGCGACGGCGTGATGCCCTTGACCATCGCCTCCTGCCGCGGCTCCTTCGCTTCTTCCTTGAGCTGCTCGGCGCGGTCGACTTCCTCGGGCTGCTGGACCAGGTTGAACGACGCGGGCAGCGGCTCGCTCTGGTTGAGATCGTCGTGGCGAAGGCGCTGCACCGAGTAGTTGGGCGTTTCGAGGTGCCGGTTCGGCACCAGCAGCACGTTGACCTTGAAGCGCGTCTCGATCGACAGCACGTCGGTGCGCTTTTCGTTGAGCAGGAACGTGGCGACGTCGACCGGCACCTGCGCGATGACCTGCGCGGTGCTGTCCTTCATCGCCTCTTCCTGCAGGATCCGCAGGATGTGCAGCGCCGACGATTCGGTGCCGCGGATGTGGCCGATGCCGTGGCAACGCGGGCAGGCGATGTACGCCGACTCGGCGAGCGCCGGACGCAGCCGCTGGCGCGACAGTTCCATCAGGCCGAAGCGGGAGATCTTGCCGAGCTGGATCCGCGCGCGGTCGTACCTCAGCGCGTCCTTGAGCCGCTGCTCGACCTCGCGCTGGTTCTTGGCGCTCTCCATGTCGATGAAGTCGATCACGATCAGCCCGCCCAGGTCGCGCAGGCGCAGCTGGCGCGCGATCTCATCGGCGGCCTCCGCGTTCGTCTTGAACGCGGTTTCCTCGATGTCGCTGCCCTTGGTGGCGCGGGCGCTGTTCACGTCGACCGCGACCAGCGCCTCGGTGTGGTCGATGACGATCGCGCCGCCCGACGGCAGCGGCACCTGCCGCGCGTACGCGGTCTCGATCTGATGCTCGATCTGGAACCGGGAGAACAGCGGGACGTCGTCCTTGTAGAGCTTGACGCGGCTGACGTTGGCCGGCATCACGTGGCTCATGAACTGCTGGGCCTGCTCGAAGATCGCCTCGGTGTCGATCAGGAGCTCGCCGATGTCCGGATGGAAGTAGTCGCGGATGGCGCGGATGACGAGGCTCGATTCCTGGTAGATCAGGAACGCCCCGGACTGCAGCTTCGACGCATCCTCGACGGCGCGCCACAGCTGCAGCAGGTAGTTCATGTCCCACTGCAGCTCTTCGGTCGTGCGGCCGATGCCGGCGGTGCGCGCGATCACGCTCATGCCCGCGGGCACCTCGAGCGCGCCGATGGCGTCGCGCAGCTCGTTGCGGTCCTCGCCCTCGATGCGGCGCGAGACGCCGCCGCCGCGCGGGTTGTTGGGCATCAGGACCAGGTAGCGGCCGGCGAGCGAGATGTAGGTCGTCAGCGCCGCGCCCTTGTTGCCGCGTTCGTCCTTGTCGACCTGGACGATCAGCTCCATGCCTTCGCGGAGCTGGTCCTGGATGCGGGCGCGGCCGCCTTCGCCGTCGCCTTCGTCGTCGCCGCCACCCTTGCGGCCGCCCTTGAGGTACTGGCGGGCGACTTCCTTGAACGGCAGGAAGCCGTGACGATCGGTGCCGTAATCGACGAAGCACGCCTCGAGCGACGGCTCGACGCGGGTGATGACGGCCTTGTAGATGTTGCTCTTGCGTTGCTCCTTGCTCGCGGACTCGATGTCGAGGTCGATCAGCTTCTGGCCGTCGACGATGGCCACCCGGAGCTCCTCCGCCTGGGTGGCGTTGAACAGCATGCGCTTCATGTGCGTCTTCCCGGCGCGGTCCGGCCGGGCGTGCGGAGGGCGAAGCGACGTACCGCGCGCAGAGGCGCGGTGACGGGGACTACGGCGCGGCGGTTGCGGGCGACGGGCGCCGCGCCGGCAGCGGTGGCTGCGGGCGGTGGAGAACGGGAACGCGTTCGCGGATGGTCATCGCGTCAAGGGTCCGGACTCTTCGGGGGCGGCTTCGTCGGGTTCGCAGGATAGCGGTGAGTTCACGATGCATCCCGCGCGCCGTAGCGGCGAAGGCGGGGTTGCGGGTCGGGAACGGGAATCGTCGCTGGATCTCGCCGCGCAGCAATCCGCTTCGAACCGGCCGCAAGCCGGGTGCGGAGACTGCGCTCTTCCATTACCATCCGTACTTTTCCGGGACGCAACGCCCGGACGGTGAGCAGATTTAACCGGCGACCGGTTTACGCCCCATCGGGCCACGGCCGACTTCCAAGCCCCGACTTTCGGGGCGCACGTCCCTTGACCCTTGCGCCGACGCCGCCGGATCGAATCGATCGGGGGGCAGCCCGCGAAAACGACGATCGTTGACGCCCCTTGGGAGCGCGCCGACCGCGCCGCCGAGAACATCCGGTGGTCGGGACGTGTTGCAGCCCGGAATTATATGCGAATGAACGGCTTAAGCAAGGATTCTGTGACCCGGCTTGCAATCGGCGACGACGCGGCCGGGCAGCGGGTCGACAATTTCCTGGTCCGCATCCTCAAGGGCGTGCCCAAGAGCCACATCTACCGGATCCTGCGCAGCGGGGAGGTCCGGGTCAACAAGAAGCGGGTCGGCCCGGACGCCCGGCTGGCCTTCGGCGACGAGGTACGGATACCGCCGGTCCGCATCGGCGAGCCGGCCGCCGGGGCGGTGCGGCTGGACGCCGCAGGGGTCCGGGCGCCGGTGTCGGCCGGCGCGGTGCCGCCGGTTCTCTACGAGGACGATGAGCTGATCGCGCTCGACAAGCCGGCGGGGCTGGCCGTGCATGGCGGCAGCGGCATCGCCTTCGGCGTCATCGAGCGATTGCGCCACGCCCGGCCGGACGCGAAATTCCTCGAGCTCGTCCACCGCCTGGACCGCGACACGTCGGGCGTGCTGCTGGTCGCCAAGAAACGCCCCGCGCTGGTCGCCCTGCACGCGGCACTGCGCGAAGGCGGCGTCGACAAGCGGTACCACGTGCTGGTGCGTGGCAAGTGGCGCGACGCCAGGCGCCGCGTCGACCTGGCGCTCGAAACCTACGTCACCGGCGACGGCGAGCGGCGGGTGCGTGTCGACCGCGAGGGCAAGGCGTCCGCCACGGTGTTCCGACGGCTGCGGACCTGGCCGCGGGCGGAGCCGCCGGTCGCCCTGTTGGAAGCCGAGCTCGAGACCGGCCGCACGCACCAGATCCGCGTGCACCTCACGCACCTGGGCTTTCCGCTGGCCGGGGACGACAAGTACGGCGATTTCGCGTGGAACAAGGCGCTGGCCCGGCAGGGGCTGAAGCGGATGTTTCTGCACGCGCACCGGCTCGCGCTCGCGCATCCGGTGTCGGGAGCGCCGCTGGTGCTCGAGTCGCCGCTGCCCACCGACCTCGCGGCCTTCGTCGCGCGGCTCGACGCCGGGACGGGGGCAGGCGTGGGAACGGGGACGGGGACGGGGGACGCCGATGCCTGAGTTCGCGCCGCGGCGCTACCGCTTCGTCGTCTTCGACTGGGACGGCACGCTGGCGGATTCGACCGCGATCATCGCCGGCGCGCTGCAGGCGGCGTGCCGCGACATCGGCGAACCGGTGCCCGACGACACCGCTGCCCGCTTCGTCATCGGCCTCGGCCTCGGCGACGCGCTGCGGCAGGTGGCGCCGCAGCTGCCGCCGGCGCGCTACCCCGAGCTGTCGGCGCGCTACCGCGAACACTACCTCGCCCGCGACCCGGACATTCCGCTGTTCGCCGGCGCCCGCGAGCTGGTCGCGGGACTCGACGCCGCCGGCTACCTGCTCGGCATCGCCACCGGCAAGACGCGGACCGGGCTCGACCGCTCGCTCACGCAGCAGTCGCTGGCGCATCATTTCGTGGCGACGCGATGCGCCGACGAGGGATTCCCCAAGCCGAATCCGGACATGCTGCTGCACCTGATGGACCGGGTCGGCGCGGCGCCGGGGGAGACGCTGATGATCGGCGACACGACGCACGATCTCGACCTCGCGCGCAACGCCGGCGTGGCCGCCGTGGCGGTCGCGTACGGCGCGCACGGCCACGAGGGCCTGGCGGCCGGAGCGCCGCTCGCGACCGTCCATTCGGTGCGGGAACTCGCGCGCTGGCTTGCGGTGCACGGATGAAGCAGCGTTCCGGCCCGGCGGCCGACCGCGCGGGGCCCGCGCGTGCGACGATACGTCCCTCATCTCCCTGACCGCGGCCCGACCGCCCCGTCCCCATGACCGACCCCACCACCGACCGCGACGTTTTCGCGGCCCTCGCGCAGGACCTCCTCGTCGAACGGCGCCGCGCGCGCCGCTGGGGGATCTTCTTCAAGGTGACCTTCGCCGGCATCGCGCTGCTGTTCGTCGCCGCCGCGCTGGCGGCGTTCGGCGCGCGCGAACGGATCTGCCTCGACAAGTGCACGGCGCTGGTCGAATTGCGCGGGGAGATGGGCCTGACCAGCCGGGCGAGCGCCGAGCGGGTGATCGGCGGGCTGCAGGCGGCGTTCCGCAACAGCGGCACCAAGGGCGTGCTGCTGCGGATCAACAGCCCGGGCGGCAGTCCCGTCCAGGCCGGACAGATCTACGACGAGGTGCGCCGCCTGCGGGCCCAGCACCCCGATATCCCCGTGCACGCCGTGGTCGAGGAAATCGCGGCGTCGGGCGGCTACTACGTCGCCGCGGCGGCCGACCGCATCTACGTCGACCGCGCGAGCCTCGTCGGGTCGATCGGCGTCATCTATCACGGCTTCGGTGTGGTCGGCGCCCTCGACAAGATCGGCGTCGAGGCGCGGACGGTCGCTGCCGGCGCGAACAAGGCATTCATGGATCCGTTCGCTCCCGTCGATCCGCAGCAGCGGGCGTACCTGCAGACGATGCTCGACGACGTCCACCGGCAGTTCATCGGCGCGGTGCGCGATGGCCGCGGCACGCGGCTGAAGGAAACGCCGGAAATGTTCTCGGGCCTGGTCTGGAACGGTTCGCGGGCGATCGAGCTCGGGCTGGCCGACGCGCTGGGCAGCGTCGAAGGCGTCGCGCGCGACGTGATCGGCGCCGAGGAAGTCGTCGACTTCACGCCGCAGGAGGCGCTGTCCGAGCGGTTCGCCCGCAAGCTCGGCGCCGTGCTTGCCGGCGAGGTCGCGGCGGGATTGCGGACGCCGGTGCTGCGCTGACGCGCGCGGCGCCGGGGCCTTCAGGTCTCGATGCGGATCAGCCCGCAGGTGATCGCGCGGGCGATCGCCTCCTGCCGGTTAAGGACGCCGAGTTTCGCGATGACGTTGTGAAAGTGGAAGTGGACGGTGCGACCGGCCACGCCCAGCTTGTCGCCGATGTCGAGGCTGGTCAGCCCGTGCGCGGCCATGCGCAGGCACTCCAGTTCGCGCGGTGACAGCGCCTGGCCGGTCCACGCCGGCGACGCGGCGCCATCGAGCGTCGGCGCCATGAACGCGTCGTGAAATCCGGTGGCGAGCAGGAGCACCGATCCCAGTCGCCGCATCACCCGGGCGGCGCGCGGCGGATCGACGGGGCTGACCGCCGAGTCGAGCGTGACCAGGATCCGCTCGCCGCGCGGCGAGCGCAGCGAGACCGCGACACCGCTGCACACGCCGAAATGCGCCGCGTCGCGCAGGAAGCCGCCCACGCGTCCCGCTGCGGGTAGCGCGGCGCCGTCCCAGACGAGGGGCGCGGTGCGGTCGCGCGTGCGGGTGAGCCGTGGATCGACGTCCTCGTATTCGTTGGTTTCGTAGACGTCGAGCCATTCGCTCGGCCCGGTCGTCCACGCCCGCGCCCGACCACGCGACCGGGCGGGCATGGGGGCCGCGAGCCGGTAGGTGAAGGTGTCGAAGCCGAGCGAACGGACCACCGTGCGCATCGCGGGTTCGAGCGGCGCGCCGGCCGCGACTGCGGCGAAGAGAGGGCGCAGCGGAGAGTCGGCGGCGAGGCCGGCGTCCGCCGGTCGGCAGGGGCACAGCGGCACGGCGGCCGGCGGGGCAGCGGCAGGCATCGAATTCCTCCCGGATCGGACTCGGGCGGCCCCAGCGCGGCCGACGTCTTCGACGTCCCGCACGCGGGCTCTTGGCGGCCCCTGCGTTGAACAGCGGTAACGTTCGAAACGTATGCTACAAATTGTGCCTTTGTTTCGGCAACGCCGTTCGGCGGCTGACGACGCGTTGGAATGCTGAAGCGAGACCTTGCCGGATCATGGAGTTGCCGGCACAAGTTAACGTGGCTTCGGAAGACCTTCGACGACCGCTCCGGGTCCGATCCGCTGGTCGGCGAACCAGCCCTTGCGCATTTCCAGCGCGTAGACGCCCGGCGCCCGCGACCAATGCAGCTGGTCGGTCTGCGGTGCCATGTCTTCGATGTTGAGGATTCGGCCGTCGGCGTCGATGAAGGCGATCGACAGCGGGATGAACGTGTTCTTCATCCAGAACGACATGTGCCGCGGCTGATCGTAGACGAACAGCATGCCGTGGTCGGGGCGCAGGCTGAAGCGCCACATGAGTCCCGTCGCCATCTCGGCCGGCGCGCGGGCGACCTCGGCGACGATTTTTCGCCCGCCGACGACGAGCGGGATCGTCGGCAGCGACTGCGCCTTCTCGGCCGCCTGCGCGCGGGCAGTGACCGGGGCGAGCGTGGCCGCGACCGCGGCGACGATGACGAGCGCGCCGAGCGCGAGGTGGCGGGGGATGGCGCGGCGGATTGCGGCGACGGAAATACCGGTGGCAATGGCAGGGGCGGTCATGATGGGGTCCAGTCGCGCAGGAGCGTACGGGCATGGCGTTGATAGATCAACCACAGCGAGAAGCTCGCGAGGGTGAATACGATCATTCCCGTCGCGAGCAGGGCGAGCGAAGTCGCGAGCAGCGGCGCAATCACCGCCGCGTTGATCGCCGACAGCGCGAACTGCAGGAATCCCTGCAGCGACGACGCGAGTCCGCGGTTGGAGGGAAAGAGGTCGAGCAGCAGCAGCGTGATCGACGGCATCACGGTGGCGCTGCCGATCGTGAACACGAAGATCGGCAGCACGTGCCACGGCACCGAGGGCGGCACGAACGCGGTGACCAGCACGTTGAGCGCACACGCCGCGAGCATCGTCGCGAAGCCGAGCCGGATCGTGTGCCGGGGCGAGCGCCGGCCGGCACTCCTGCCGGACAGCAGCGCACCGAGCAGGACGCCCGAGATCATCGGAACGAACAGCCACGCGAAGCCGTACGTCGAGACTCCGAGATGGCCGATCAGGAACTGCGGCGCAGCGGCGATGTACAGGAAGAAGGCGGCGAAATTGAGTGCCGTGACCAGCGCGAGGAGCAGGAATTCCGGCCGCAGAATCACCCGCCGGTAGTTCGCGAACAGCGCCGGCGGCGACAGCGGTTGCCGGGCCTCCTTCGGCAGCGTCTCGGCCAGCCGGCTGCGCACCCAGGCGATCAGCGCCAGCGCCTGGATCAGCATCAGCCAGAAGATCGAACGCCATCCGAGCAGGTTGAGCAGCACGCCGCCGATCACCGGCGCGATCGCCGGGGCGATGCTGAACACCAGCGTGACCTGCGACATCATCCGCTGGGCTTCGGCGCCGTGGAACCGGTCGCGGATCACCGCCCGCCCGACCACCATGCCGGCGCCCGCCGACAGACCTTGCAGCGCCCGGAACAGCACCAGCGACTCGATGTTTCCCGCGATGGCGGCGCCGAACGACGCCAGCGCGAAGACCGTCAGCGCCGCGAGCACGACGGGACGTCGCCCGAGCGCGTCGGCGAGCGCGCCGTGCCAGAGCATCATGAAGGCGTACGCGGCGAGGTAGACCGACAGCGTCTGCTGGACCGCCAGCGGCGGCGCGTCGAGGTCGCCGCCGATGGCCGGAAAGGCCGGCAGGACCATGTCGATCGCGAACGGACCCAGCATGCTGAGGCCGCCGATCAGCGCGGCCAGCGACCACGTTCGCTGCGGCGCGCCGCGGAACGGCGACGTCACTTCGCCTTCGCCTTGCCGCCCGCCGGGTGGGTCAGCGCCGCGTCGACCGTCGCGCGGTCGAGCGCTGGCGCGAACCCGGCGATGAAGTCGTAGACGTAGCGACGCAGGAAGACGCCGCGGCGCAGGGCGAGCCTGGTCGTCGAGGGGGCGAACAGGTGCGCGGCGGGCAGGCCGACGAGTCCGGCGTCGCGCGCGGGGTCGAAGGCCATCTGCGCGACGATCCCGACGCCCATCCCCATCAGCACGTAGGTCTTGATGACGTCGGCGTCCAGCGCCGCCAGCACGACGTTCGGCGCGAGCCCGGCGGCGTCGAACGCCGCGTTGATCTGCGACCGGCCGGTGAACGCCGCGTCGTAGGTGACGATCGGCCAGCGCACGATCGCCTCCAGCGTGACCGGCTTGACCTTGGCCAGCGGATGCCCGCGCGGCACCAGCACGATGCGGTTCCATTCGTAGCAGGGCAGCGAGACCAGGTCCGGCCATGATGCGAGCGCTTCGGTGGCGATGCCGAGGTCGACCTCGCCGCGGGCGGTCAATTCGGCCACCTGTTCGGGATTGCCCTGGTGCAGCACCAGCTTCACTTTCGGATAACGGGTGGCGAAATCGCGCAGCACCGCCGGCAGTACGTAGCGCGCCTGCGTGTGCGTCGTGGCGACCGACAGCGTGCCCGCGTTCTCGTTGCGGAACTCGTCGCCGACGCGCTTCAGGTTGTCGACCTCGCGCATCGCCCGCCGTGCGGTCGAGAGCACCGCCTCGCCGGCCGGCGTCAGCGCCGCGAGCCGCTTGCCCTGGCGGACGAACACGCGGACGCCGATCTCGTCCTCGAACTGGCGCACCTGCTTGCTGATGCCCGGCTGCGAGGTGAACAGCGCCTCGGCCGCGTCCGAGACGTTGAGGCCGTGATCGACGATGGCGCAGAGGTAGCGAAGCTGCTGGAGATTCACGTTGGGCGGGACCCTCCGGTCCGGGACGGAAGGGCGGCGGGGGGGTCGCCCGCGATATAACCGTCGCGTTAGAATGGCGACCGATTATATAGCCAACACTGCCCTCCCGCATGGCCCAGCTCTTCACCGTCCATCCCGCCAACCCGCAGCCGCGGCTGATCAAGCAGGCGGCGGCGATCCTGCGCGACGGGGGGGTCCTCGCCTATCCGACGGACTCCAGCTACGCGCTGGGTTGCGCCGTCGGAAACGGCGAGGGCGTCCGCCGCATCCGGCAGATCCGGGGCGTCGACGACCACCACCTCATGACGCTGGTGCTGCGCGACCTGTCGGCGATCGGGCACTACGCCCGGCTCGACAACTGGCAGTTCAAGGTCGTGCGCCAGGGTACGCCGGGCGCATTCACGTTCCTGCTCCCGGCGACGCGCGAGGTCCCGCGCCGACTGCAGCATCCCAAGCGCAGCACCGTCGGCGTGCGGGTCCCCGACCACGCCGGTCGTCCAGGCGCTGCTTGCCGAGCTCGACGGGCCGATCCTGTCGTCGACGCTGATCCTCCCGGGCAGCGACGCCGCCCTGAACGAGGCGTCGGTCATCCGCGAGCGACTGGAGAAGCTGGTCGACGGGGTCATCGACGCCGGCGCCTGCGCCGCGGCGCCGACGACGGTCGTCGACCTGGCGGTCGAGCCGCCGGTGATCGTCCGCCAGGGCGCCGGCGCGCCGGAGCGGCTGGGGCTGTAGGCCGTCGGCCGGAAAAAAGGGCCCGCAATCAGGTAAACTGTCGGGTTCATGGGAATTTCGCTCGAGACCATCCTGCTCGGTGCGCTGCCGGTGGTCCTTGCGATCACGTTGCACGAGGCCGCGCACGGCTACGTCGCCAAGCTGTTCGGCGACCGGACCGCCGAGATGCTCGGGCGTGTCACGCTGAACCCGATCCGGCACATCGACCCGGTCGGCACGGTGCTGCTGCCCGGGGCGATGCTGCTGCTCGGGTCGCCGTTCATCTTCGGCTGGGCGAAGCCCGTCCCCGTGAATTTCGGCAACCTGCGCCACCCCAAGCGCGACATGATCTGGGTGGCGGGCGCCGGTCCCGGCTCCAATTTCGTGCAGGCGATGTTCTGGGCGATCCTGTTCGTCGCGGCGACCGGCAGCGGCGTCCTCGGCAGCGCCGGCCTCGCGAAAATGGCGCAGATCGGCATCATGGCGAACCTTGTGCTGATGGCATTGAACCTCCTCCCGATTCCGCCGCTCGACGGCGGCCGCATCCTGATGGGCCTGCTGCCGGGGCCGGCGTCGTACACGCTGTCGCGGCTGGAGCCCTACGGCCTGTTCATCGTCGTCATCCTGCTGGCCACCGGGGTGCTGGACAATCTGATGCGTCCGCTGATCGACGGCGCGGTCTTCCTGATCTCCGCGGTGCTGGGTCGCTGACCCGGCGCGCCGCCGCCCCTTGTCGCCACTTCCACTTCCGACTGATGTTCGCTGATCGCGTCTTATCGGGCATGCGCCCGACCGGCCGGATGCACCTCGGCCATTACCACGGTGCGCTCAAGAACTGGGTGCGGCTGCAGGACGAGTACCCGTGCCTGTACTTCGTCGCCGACTGGCACGCGCTGACGACGCATTACGAGACGCCCGAGCTCATCGCCGACTCTGTCTGGGACATGGTCGTCGACTGGCTGGCCGCGGGCGTCGATCCGAGCCGGGCGACGCTGTTCATCCAGTCGCGGGTCCCCGAGCACGCCGAACTCACGCTGCTGCTCGGGATGATGACGCCCGTCGGCTGGCTGGAACGCGTGCCGACCTACAAGGACCAGCAGGAGAAGCTCAAGGACCGCGACCTCGCCACCTACGGGTTCCTCGGCTATCCGGTGATGCAGGGCGCCGACATCCTGATCTACCGCGCGAACCTCGTCCCGGTGGGCGAGGACCAGGTCTCGCACCTCGAGCTCGTCCGCGAGCTCGCCCGCCGCTTCAACTTCCTGTACGGACGCGAGCCCGGTTTCGAGGACAAGGCCCGCGCCGCGGTGAAGAAGCTCGGCAGCAAGAAGGCGAAGCAGTACGAGTCGCTGCGCACCGCGTTCCAGGAACGCGGCGACGACGAGGCGCTGGCCGGCGCCAAGGACCTGCTCGAAGCGACGCAGAATCTCTCGCACGGCGACCGCGAGCGGCTCTTCGGCTACCTCGAGGGATCGCGCCGCGTGATCCTGCCCGAGCCGCAGCCGCTGCTGACCGCGACGCCGAAGGTGCCCGGACTCGACGGCCAGAAGATGTCGAAGAGCTACGGCAACGCCATCCTGATGCGCGAGGAGCCCGACGAGATCACGCGCAAGGTGCGGACGATGCAGACCGATCCGGCGCGCGTGCGCCGCACCGACCCGGGCGACCCGAGCCGCTGCCCGGTGTGGCCGCTGCACCAGATCTACTCGTCGCAGGACACGCGCGACTGGGTGGTCAAGGGCTGCACGACGGCAGGCATCGGCTGCCTCGACTGCAAGCAGCCGGTGATCGACGGCATCGTCAAGGAGCAGCAGCCGATCCGCGAGCGCGCCCAGCGCTACATCGACGACCCGCAGCTCGTCCGCAACATCATCGCCGACGGCTGCGAGCGCGCACGCAAGCTCGCCGAGGAGACGATGCGCGACGTCCGCGATGCGATGGGGCTGGGCTACTCGTGAGCGCCACGCCCGAACTCGTCGATCCGGACGTCCCGGCGCCGGACCTCGCCACGCAGGCCGGCGCGGCGGTGGCGAAGGTCAACGGCGAGCCGATGCTCGAGATGCCGCGGGACCTGTACATTCCGCCCGAGGCGCTGGAGGTGTTTCTCGAGACCTTCGAGGGGCCGCTCGATCTGCTGCTCTACCTGATCCGGCGGCAGAACATCAACGTGCTCGACATCCCGATGGCCGAGCTCACGAAGCAGTACCTGGGCTACGTCGAGATGATGCGGCGCACGCAGCTGGAGCTCGCCGCCGAGTACCTGCTGATGGCCGCGGTGCTGATCGAGATCAAGAGCCGCCTGCTGCTGCCGAAGCCGCCGGCGGCGCCCGGCGCGGAGGCCGAGGATCCGCGCGCCGAGCTGGTCCGCCGGCTGCTGGAGTACGAGCGGATGAAGCAGGCGGCGCGGGACCTGGACGAGCTGCCGCTCGCCGACCGCGATTTCGCGACGGTCCGCGTCTGGTTCGACCGCGTGGCGGCGGCGCGCCTGCCCGAGGTGTCGCCGGCCGACCTGCGGGCCGCCTGGGCCGGACTCGTTGCGCGCGCCCGGGGGAACCGGCATCATCTGGTCACCCGGGAGCAGCTGTCGGTGCGCGGCGAGATGAGCCGGGTGCTGAAGATGCTCGAGCCGTCGCGTTACGCGGCGTTCACCGCGCTGTTCCACGAGCACGCCGACGTGCCGCACCTGGTGGTGACCTTCCTCGCGCTGCTGGAGCTGGCGCGCGAACAACTCGTATCGATCGCGCAGGCCGAGCCGTACGCGCCGATCTACGTGCAGCTCACCGGCGGCCCGGGCTTCGCGCTCGCCGCCGACAACGACAACTTCGCCGGCTGAACCCGCCGGCGGGATCGGCCCGCCGGTCCGGATACACGGCCCGCAATGCCGGAACGCGCATGGACGACCTGCACGACATCAAGGGAATTCTCGAAGCCGCACTGCTGACCGCCGGCGAAGCCGTGCCCGTCGGGCAGCTCGTGCGCCTGTTCGAGCCGCCGCTCGACGCGGAGACGACGCGCAAGCTGCTCGACGAACTGAAGAACGACTGGGCCGGTCGCAAGGTCGAGCTGGTGCAGGTCGCCTCGGGCTGGCGGTTCCAGGGCCTGCCCTCGATCCAGTCCCATCTCGACCGGCTGTCGCCGGAAAAGCCGCCGAAGTACTCGCGCGCGGCGATGGAAACGCTGGCGATCATCGCCTATCAGCAACCCGTGACCCGCGGCGACATCGAAGCCATCCGCGGCGTCGCCGTGTCCACCAACGTCATCAAGGCGCTGGAGGACCGCCAATGGGTCGAAGCGGTCGGCCACCGCGAGACGCCGGGACGCCCGGCTCTCTACGCCACCACGAAGACCTTTCTCGACGATCTCGGCCTGCGTTCGCTTGCGGAGCTTCCTCCGCTGGCCGAGCTCGACGCCTCCCACTTGCTGGAGATGCCCGATGCACCCACCAAAGCCGCCGAAGCGCAACTCGCGCTCGCGAGCCCGATCCTGGCACCGACCCCCGACGGGTCCGGTGCAGCAGTCGAACCTGGCGCTGCAGGCGATGGCGGACAGCCTTCCGCCGACGCGCCTCAAACGGTCCACTGACGAAGTCTTCACCGAGCCGCAACGCCTGCACAAGGTGCTGGCGTCGTGCGGATTCGGTTCGCGCCGGTCGATGGAGGAGCTGATCCTCGCCGGTCGCATCACCGTCAACCGCGAGCCCGCCGAGATCGGCCAGAAGGTCGGCCCCGGCGACGAGGTGCGCATCAACGGCGAGCTGGTCAGGGTGCGCTTCGCCGAGCCGCGGGCGCGGATCCTGATGTATCACAAGCCGGCCGGGGAGATCGTCACCCGCGACGACCCGGAAGGCCGTCCGACGGTCTTCGAGCAGCTGCCCAACATCGGCAACGGCAAGTGGATCGCCGTCGGCCGTCTTGACTTCAACACCGAGGGCCTGCTGCTGTTCACCAATTCGGGCGATCTCGCCAACAAGCTGATGCACCCGAGCTTCGAGGTCGAGCGCGAATACGCGGTGCGCGTGCTGGGCACGCTGACTCCGGAGCAGCAGCAGGCGCTGCTTGCCGGCGTGACGCTCGAGGACGGTCCGGCCAAGGTCGAGAAGATCGACGACGGCGGCGGCGAGGGCGCCAACCACTGGTACCACGTCGTGCTGAAGGAAGGACGCAACCGGGAGGTGCGGCGGCTGTTCGAGACGCTGGGCCTCACCGTGAGCCGCCTCATCCGCACGCGCTACGGCACGGTGGCGATGCCGTCGCGGGTCAAGCGCGGGCAGACCCTCGAGCTCGAGGCGCACGAGGTCAACGCCGTGCTGAACGTCGCGGGCCTGAAGCCGACGGCGAGCGAGAAGCCCGGGTCCATCGGCAAGAAGCAGGGCGGCAACAAGCCGAAGCGGGGTCGCGGGCACGGCAAGGCCGGCGCCCAGGGCGGACCGCCGCGCGCGCACGGCAACGTCGGCGCGGGCTACGGCAGCGGCGGGTACGGCCACGCCAGGCGGCATGATCACGGCGGTGGACCGATGGCCGGTCGCGGCGGGTCCGACATGCCGTTGCCCCCGGGCATCGACGAGGACAATTTCGGCAACACGATCACGCCGGCGAACCCGAGGCAGGGCGGGGGCGGCCATCCCGGCGGCGCCGGCAGGCCGCAGGGCCAGGGCGGCGGCCGGCGCGGCGGCAAGCCCTTCGGCGGCGGCAAGCCGTACGGCGGGGGGGCGGCCAGGGCCGCCCGCAGGGGCAGCCCCGTGGCGGCGGTTCCGGCGGCTCGCCGTACGTGATGACCACGCTGACCATTCCCGGCGGCGTGCCGGAGGGACTTCCCGGCACCACGGGTCCCCGCCCGAAGGGTCCGGGATCGGGCGGCCCGCGCGGGCCCCGCGGTCAGGGCAACGGGCCACGGAAGGGCAAACCGCACCGCAAGCCGGGCGCATCGCCGAACGGGCCGGCCAATCCGAACGCGCCCGCGGGTGCGGGCGGGCCGATCGGGCCGGGCGCGGGCAAGAAGCGCTCGCGCGGCAACCGCAAGGGGCGCGGGGGCCCGGGCGGCGAGAACCCCGGCAACGAGGCGCCGGTGGCCAAGGCTCCTCGGGTCGTTGACGACGATTTCGGCAACCGCAAGGGTCCCGGCGGGCCCGCCGCCGAGAACCCCGGCGGGCCGGGGTCCGAGAACCTCGGCAACGTCGCGCCGGTGGCCCGGGCGCCGAAGGTCGTCGACGACGATTTCGGCAATCGGCAGCGCCGGGGCGGTCCGACCGGCGAGAACGCCGGCAACGTGGCGCCGGCGACCAAGCCGCCGAAGATCGTCGACGACGACTTCGGCAACCGCTGACGAGCGAGGCTGCGGGCCGCGGCCCGCGGGTCAGTCGACGAAGAGGTCCGGAAGCAGCGGCGATCCGGGCTTCACCGCATAGACATCGAAGTCGCGGACGCCGGACTCGCGCAGCACGTCCTCGTCGAGCAGGAAGCGGCCGGTCGTCGCCCGCGCGTCCCGGAGGAAGATCGCGTGCGCCGCGTCGGCGACGATCGCCGGCGTGCGCATCATCTCGACGCGCTCCTGCGCGCCCGGAATCATCGCCACCGCAGCCGTCGCAATCACGGTTCGCGGCCACAGCGCGTTGACGGCGATGCCGTCGGCGCGAAACTCCTCGGCCATTCCCAGCACGCACAGGCTCATCCCGTACTTCGCGATCGTGTAGGCGACGTGGTCGCGAAACCACTTCGGATCGAGCGACGGCGGCGGCGACAGCATCAGCACGTGCGGATTGCGGCCGGCGCGCGCCGACGCCTGCAGCGCCGGCAGGCAGGCCTGGGTGCAGGCGAAGGTGCCACGGACGTTGACCCCGAACATCAGGTCGAAGCGCTTCATCGGCGTCGCGAGCGTGCCGGTGAGGCTGATCGCGCTCGCGTTGTTGACGAGGATGTCGATGCCGCCGAAGGTGTCGACGGTGCGGGCCACCGCCGCGGCGATCGCCTGCTCGTCGCGGATGTCGCAGGCGAGCGCCAGCGCGTGGCCGCCGGCGGCCTCGATCTCGGCCGCCGCCGAGTGGATGGTTCCGGGCAGCTTCGGATGCGGCGACTCGGTCTTGGCCGCGATCGCGACGTTGGCGCCGTCGCGGGCGGCGCGCAGCGCGATCGCGAGCCCGATGCCGCGCGACGCGCCGGAGATGAACAGCGTGCGGCCGGCAAGCGAGGTCATGGCGCGGTGCGCAATCGCGGCTCAGGTCGCGCCGAACTTCGGCGCACGCTTCTGCAGGAAGGCGTTGATGCCCTCGGCGAAGTCCGGGTGCGCGGTGCAGCGGCCGAAGCTCACGGCCTCCGCCTGCAGCTGCTCCGACAGCGTGCGCGAAAGCGAGTCGCGGACGAGCCGCTTGGCGCCGCGCAGCGCGAACGCGGGGCCGTGCGCCAGCGAGTCGACGATCGTGGCGACGGCGGCGTCGAGATCCGCCGCCGGCACCACGCGATTGACGATGCCCAGCTCCTGCGCGGTCCGGGCGTCGAAACGCTCGCCCAGCAGCATGATCTCCATGGCGCGCCGCATTCCGACCAGGCGCGGCAGCGCCCACGAACCGCCGCCGTCGGGTGTCAGCGCGATGTGCCGGTAGGCCGAGGTGAAGTAGGCGTCGTCGCTGGCGACGACGAGGTCGCAGGCGTTGGCGAGCGACAGGCCGAAGCCGGCGACCGCGCCGTGCAGCCGGCCGACCACCGGATGCGGCATCCGGTGCAGCGCCTCGATCGCGGCGTGCACGCGCTCGACCATGCGCGTGAAGCCTTCCTGCCGGCGAGCGGGGGGCTGCTCGAGCTCGGCGGCGAAGGTGCGGATGTCGCCGCCGGCCATGAAGTGCCTTCCGGCGCCGCGCAGCACGACGACGCGGAGCGAATCATCGGCGGCGACCTCCGCGGTGCGCTCGACCAGCGCCTCGACCATCGCATAGTCGAGCGCGTTGAGCGCGTCCGGCCGGTTGAGCGTGAGCGTCGCGACGGAACCGTCGCGCGCGAGAAGCACGGTGTCGTTCATGGCGATGCGGGGCGTTCGATGCGGATCAAGTCTAGCACGCGCGTTGCGGTCGCCCGGCGCGGGCGCGCCGCGTCGGCCGCGCGCGCACCCGCGGCTTCGGCGCGCCGTCGTGCCGCGAGGGTCCGTGCCGCGCCAGCGCCAGCGTCACCGTCGCCGCGTGGATGTCCACGATGTCGTCGATCGACTCGGCGTAGCCGCCGGCCATGGCGATCGCCACCGGCGTTCCGCGCGCCGCGAGCGCGTCGAGCACCAGGCGGTCGCGCGCGGCGAGGCCGTCCTTGCTGAGCGCGAGTCGGCCGAGCCGGTCGCCGACGTAGGGATCGGCCCCGGCGAGGTAGATCGCGAGCCCCGCCTGCGCCCGCTCGAGGGCGCGCGGCAGCGCGGTGGCGAGCGTCGCCAGATAGGCGCCATCGCCGGTGCCGTCGTCGACCTCGACGTCGAGGTCGGACGCCGCCTTGCGGAACGGAAAATTGTGGCGTCCGTGCAGCGAGAACGTGAACACGGTGTCGTCGCCGGCGAGGATCGCGGCGGTGCCGTCGCCCTGGTGCACGTCGAGGTCGATGATCACGACCCGGCCGACGCGCCCCTCGGCCTGCATCGCGCGCGCGGCCACCGCGGCATCGTTGAAGACGCAGAAGCCGGCGCCCGCGTCGCGACCGGCGTGATGGGTGCCGCCGGCGAGATTGACGCCGCAGCCCTCGTCCAGCGCGGTCCGGCAGGCGGCGAGGGTGGCGCCGGCCGAGCGCCGCGCGCGCTCCACCATCGCCGGTGACCAGGGAAAGCCGAGCCGGCGCTGTGCCGCGTCGTCGAGCATGCCACTCGCGACGGCTTCGATGTACGCGCGGTCGTGGGCGCGGGCGAGTTCCTCGTCGGTCGCCGCGGGCGGCACGGCGAGCAGATCCGCGGCGACGGTGGCGACGCGCTCGCGCAGCCGCGCGTACTTCGCCATCGGAAACCGGTGCCCGGGCGGCAGCGGCAGGACGAAGTGGTCGGCGTAGTAGATGCGCACGCCCGGCTCAGCCGTCGCCGTCGCGGCGGAACGGCACCGACTCGGCGAGCTCGTCGACCGTGTGCGCGACGTCGATGCGCTCGCGCGCGCAGAATTCGGCCACCGGCGCGGCGAAGTCCGGATCGGCGAGCGCGTGCGCCGAGTGCGTCGTCACCGGCGTCAGCCCGCGGGCGAGCTTGTGGACGCCCTGGGCGCCGCCCTCGAACGCCGCGATCCCGCGCTCGATGCAGAAGTCGATGGCCTGGTAGTAGCAGGCCTCGAAGTGCAGGCCCGGCACGTAGTCGAGCGCGCCCCAGTAGCGGCCCCAGAGCGTGTACGCGTCGAACACGTCGAGCGCCGCGCAGACCGGAATGCCGTCGCGGCGGCCGATCGCCAGCAGCAGGTGCTCGCCCATGCTCGCGCCGATGCGCCGGAAGAAGGGCAGCGACAGGTACGGCGTGCTGTGGTGAGCCTGGTAGGTGGCGACGTAGCAGCGGTGGAAGAATGCCCAGTCGTCGGCGGCGATCGCCGTGCCGGTCCGGCGCTCGAAGCTCACGCCGGCGTCGGCGACGCGGCGCCGCTCCTGCTTCACCTTCTTCCGCTTGTCGTGGTTGAACGCCGCGAGGTAGTCGCCGAAGTCGCGGTAGCCGCGGTTCTCCCAGCGGAACTGCACGCCGTGCCGGATCATCATGCCGGCGCGCTCCGCCAACGCGGCCTCGGACGGCGAGATGAACAGCAGGTGCAGCGACGACGGTGCCGACCGGCCCCGGCCGGTGCACGCGGTCGAGCGCCGCGGCCAGCAGCGCGGCGCGGGTGGCGTCGTCGGCGGCGAGCAGGCGCGGGCCCGACGCCGGCGTGAACGGCAGCGCCGCGACCAGCTTCGGGTAGTAGCGGCGGCCGTAGCGCCGGTACGCGTCGGCCCAGGCCCAGTCGAACACGTACTCGCCGTACGAATGCGTCTTGGCGTAGAGCGGCATCGCGCCGACCAGCGCGCCGTCGCGCCACGCCGTCAGGTAGCGCGGCGTCCAGCCGGTTGCCGGCGAGGCACAGCCGGTCTCGTGCAGCGCGTGCAGGAACGCGTGCGAGGCGAGCGGCATGCCGCCGGCCAGCCGGTCCCAGTCGGCCGGGGCGATCGCGGACAGCGCGACATCGTCGCGGACGGCGAGGGGCGTGGCATCGGGGTCCGCGCCGGGTGCGCCGGGCGCGGCGGCCGGAGTCGGTGCGGGACCGACAGGGGGATCGAACGCGGGCATCGTCGCCGATTCTTGCGGCAACGAGCCGGCAGCGCAAGCGGTCGGAGCGCCTGTCCAGCCGTCGCGAGGGGCGCCGACGGACACTGACGCCGGGCGGCCGGGGGGCGCGTTGCCGTGGCGCGCCGTGATCGCGTGCTACCATTTTCGGCGTGCAGATCGCGCTTGCCCAACTCGACCAGCAGGTCGGCGACCTGGCCGGCAACGCGCGGGCGATCCTGACCGCGGCGGCCGACGCCGCGCGCGCCGGCGCCCGGCTGGTCGTGACCCCCGAACTCTCGCTCTGCGGCTATCCGCCGGAGGACCTGCTGCTCCGCCCGGCGTTCATCGCCGCCTGCGCGCGCGAACTCGAGACGCTGGCCGCCGCACTCGAGACCGCCGCGCCGCGCGCCACCGTGCTGGTCGGCTTTCCCGAGGATGCCGGCCGCGGGCGCTGCCACAACGCGCTGGCGGTGCTCGCCGGCGGGCGCGTCGCGAGCGTCTACCGCAAGCAACGCCTGCCGAACTACACCGTCTTCGACGAGGAGCGCTACTTCGAGCCCGGCGACCGCGCCTGCGTCATCGACGTCGACGGGCTTCGCCTGCGGGCTCGTCATCTGCGAGGACCTGTGGTTCGCCGGCCCCGCGGCGCAGGCGAAGGCCGCCGGCGCGCAGTGCCTGATCGTCGCCAACGGCTCGCCGTACCACACGCGGCAGCAGGCGCTGCGGCGCGAGCAGACGTCGGCGCGCGCGCGCGAGACCGGGCTGCCGATCGTGTACGTCAACCGCGTCGGCGGCCAGGACGAGCTGGTGTTCGACGGCGCGTCGTTCGTCGCCGATGCGCGCGGCGACGTCGTCCAGCAGCTCCCCGCCTGGCACGAGACGATCGCGCTCGTCGCCTTCGACGGCGCGGTGCCGCGGCCGGTGCGCGGCGGGCTCGACGAGCGGCTCGAAGCGCAGGTGTACCCGGCGCTGGTGATGGGGGTGCGCGACTACGTCCGCAAGAACCGCTTTCCCGGCGTCATCGTCGGGCTTTCCGGCGGCGTCGATTCGGCGCTGACGCTCGCGGTCGCCGTCGACGCGCTCGGGCGCGACGCGGTGCGCGCGGTGATGATGCCGTCGCCGTACAACGCGCCGATCAGCCTCGAGGACGCGCGGACGATGGCGGGGCTGACGGGAGTCCGCTACGACGAGATCCCGATCGCGCCGATGATGGGCGCCTTCGACGAGGGCCTCGCCGCCGAGCTCGCCGGGCGGCCGCCGGACGCGACCGAGGAGAACATCCAGGCGCGCATCCGCGGCACCCTGCTGATGGCGCTGTCGAACAAGTCGGGGTCGATCGTGCTGACGACCGGCAACAAGTCCGAGATGGCGGTCGGCTACGCGACGCTCTACGGCGACATGGCGGGCGGCTTCGCCGTGCTGAAGGACCTGTCGAAGACGCTGGTCTACCGGCTGTCGCGGTACCGCAACGAGTTCGGCCGCATCATTCCCGAGCGGATCATCACCCGCCCGCCGTCGGCCGAGCTGCGCCCGGACCAGACCGACCAGGACTCGCTGCCGCCGTACGACGTGCTCGACGGCATCCTCGAGGCCTACGTCGAGCAGAACCGGAGTCCCGCCGAGATCGTCGCGCTGGGCTACCCGGCCGACGCGGTCCGGCAGGTCGTCCGGCTGATCAGGGTCTCGGAGTACAAGCGACGGCAGGCCGCCGTGGGCATCCGCATCACGCCGCGCGGCTTCGGCAAGGACTGGCGGTATCCGATCACCTCGGCGTGGAGCGACTGGAACGACCTGCCGGCCGCCCGGGCCACGACGTGATCGCCGCCCGCGACCGTCGTCGCCACTAGGCCGCGTCGCGGTCATCGTGTAAGCTGGGACTTCTTCTCCCACCGTCGTTTGCGCCATGAAAAAAGTCGAAGCGATCATCAAGCCGTTCAAGCTGGACGAAGTCCGCGAGGCGCTGTCGGAAATCGGCGTCACCGGCCTCACCGTCACCGAGGTCAAGGGCTTCGGGCGCCAGAAGGGCCACACCGAGCTCTACCGCGGTGCCGAGTACGTCGTCGACTTCCTGCCGAAGGTGAAGGTCGAGGTCGTGCTCGCCGACAACCAGGTCGATGCCGCCATCGAGGCGATCATCAAGGCGGCGCACACCGGCAAGATCGGCGACGGCAAGATCTTCGTCACCGCGATCGAGCAGGTCGTGCGCATCCGCACGGGCGAAGCGGGCGAAGCCGCCGTCTGATTCCCGGCAGCAAGGAGACACCGCATGTCGATGATGCAGGAGTTTCGCGAGTTCGCACTCAAGGGCAACGTCATCGATCTCGCCGTTGGCGTCATCATCGGCGCCGCGTTCGGCAAGATCGTCGATTCGCTGGTCAGGGACATCATCATGCCGGTGATCGGGCTCGTCACCGGCGGCCTCGATTTCTCGAACAAGTTCATCATGCTCGGCAACGCGCCGGCGAACTATCCGGGCCCGATGACCTACGAGGCGCTGACCAAGGCCGGCGTCCCGCTGCTGGCCTGGGGCAACCTGATCACCATCGTCATCAATTTCGTCATCCTGGCCTTCGTGATCTTCTGGATCATCAAGCGCTTCAATGCGGCGAAGTCGAAGTTCGACGCGGCCCCGGCCAAGCCGGCGCCCCCGCCCGAGGATGTCGTGCTGCTGCGCGAGATCCGCGATCTGCTGAAGAAGTGACGCCGGGAGCGGGTTCCTCGCCCGCCCCGGCGGCAAGCCGCGCGACGCGGCGCGCGTCGGATCGGTTTTTCCTGATCTGCGTCATTGACCGCGGACGGTCGAGTGGGCAGAATCGCGCGCAGAGCCGCCCCCTGTCGCCTCGCCGCTCCCGGCGCGACGACGGGCGCCAACAAGACGGCCCCGCGCGCAAGCGGACTTCCGCCCGTGCGGTCCCGTTCACCCGCTCCTGGAGGAGTCCATGATTCAACGCAAATTGCTGCCGGCGCTCGTCGCCGTCCTGGCCCTCGGCGCGGGCGCCGCGCAGGCCGACATCAACGTCGGGGTCACGCTGTCCGCCACCGGCCCGGCCGCCTCGCTGGGCATTCCCGAGAAGAACACCTTCGAGCTGTTGCCGGCGACGATCGGCGGCGAGAAGATCAACTACATCATCCTCGACGACGGGTCGGACACGACCAAGGCCGTCACCAACACCCGGAAGCTGCTCAGCGAGAACAAGGTCGACGTCATCATCGGCTCGACGATCACGCCGAACTCGCTGGCGATGGCCGATGTCGTCGCCGACGCGGAGACGCCGATGATCTCGATGGCCGCGTCGGCGCGGATCGTCGATCCCGCCAGCCCGAAGACCAAGTGGGTGTTCAAGACGCCGCAGAGCGACTCGCTGATGGCCGACGCGATCGCCGTGCACATGAAGGCCGGCGGCGTGAAGACCATCGGCTACATCGGCTTCGCCGACGCCTACGGCGACGGCTGGCTGGCCGAGATGAAGCGGTCGGCGCAGACTGCCGGCATCAAGGTCGTGGCGGAGGAGAAATACAACCGCAACGACGCTTCGGTCACCGGGCAGGTGCTGAAGCTCGTCGCCGCCAATCCCGACGCGATACTGATCGGCGCGGCCGGCACGCCGGGAGCGACGCCGCAGAAGGAACTGGTGGCGCGCAGCTACAAGGGCAAGATCTACCAGACGCACGGCGTGGCCAATCCCGACTTCCTTCGCGTCGTCGGCAAGGACGGCGACGGCACGTTCCTGCCCTCGGGCCCGATGCTGGTCTGGGAGCAGCTTCCCGACAGCAACGCGAGCAAGAAGGCCGCCGCCGAGTACGTCACCAAGTACGAGCAGAAGTTCGGCACCCGCTCGACGTTCGGGGGTCATGCCTACGACTCGGGCCTGCTGCTGGCGAAGGCCATTCCGGAGGCGCTGAAGAAGGCCAAGCCGGGCACGAAGGAGTTCCGGGCGGCGCTGCGCGATGCGCTGGAGACGACGACGGTCCCGGCGACGCACGGCGTGTTCGTGATGACGGTGAACGACCACAACGGCCTCGACAACCGGGCCCGGGTGATGGTGAAGATCGAAAACGGCAAGTGGGTGCTGCAGAAGTGATCGGCTCCCCCTGAGCAGGCCGGCTGCCTTCGCGCAGCCGGCTTTTTCATGTCCACCGTCCGGCGAAGCCGCCGGGCACCGAAGGCTCACGGCCCGACCAAGCGTCCTCGATGGATCTCTCGATCTTCGCGCTGCTGGTGCAGGACGGCATCACCAACGGCGCGATCTACGCGCTGCTGGCGCTGGCGCTGGTGCTGGTGTTCGCGGTCACGCGCGTGATCTGGGTGCCGTCGGGCGAGTTCGTCGCGTTCGGCACGTTGACGCTGGCGGCGCTGCAGCCGGTCAACGGTGCGCCGCCGACCCAGCCACCGGGCACGGTGGCCCTGCTGCTCGGGATGGCGGTGATCGCCGGGCTGATGGAGGCCTGGTCCTGCTCCCGCCGAGGGGAGCGGCACCGCGTGCCGATCCAGATGGCCAAGTGGATGGGCACCCCGATGCTGATCGCCGGCGCGGCGTTCGTGCTGACGCGCTTCGACCTGCCGTTCTGGGCGCAGATCCTGCTCGCGGTCGCGATCGTCGCCGCGCTCGGTCCGCTGCTGTACCGGATCGTCTATCAGCCGCTGGCCGAGGCCAGCGTGCTGGTGCTGTTGATCGTCTCGGTCGCCGTCCACTTCGCGCTGCTGGGGCTCGGGCTGCTGTTCTTCGGGGCCGAGGGCTCGCGCACGCCGCCGTTCGCCGCCGGCTCGTTCACCGTCGGCGCCGTCACCGTCAGCCTGCAGAGCCTGATCGTCGTGGTCACGAGCCTCGTCCTGATCGCCGCGCTGGGGCTGTTCTTCGGCCGCACGCTCTACGGCAAGGCACTGCGGGCGACGGCGTTGAATCGCGTCGGCGCGCGGCTCGTCGGCGTGTCGCCGACGTTCACCGGCATGTTGACCTTCACGCTCGGCGCGCTGCTCTGCGCGTTTTCCGGCGTGCTGATCGGACCGATCACGACCGTCTATTACGACTCCGGCTTTCTCATCAGTCTCAAGGGTTTCGTCGGCGCGATCATCGGCGGCCTCGCGAGCTATCCGCTCGCCGCCGCCGGGGCGCTGCTGGTCGGCCTCATCGAGGCGTTCGCGTCGTTCTTCGCCAGCGGCTTCAAGGAAGTCATCGTCTTCACGCTGATCATCCCGGTCCTGCTCTGGCGCAGCCTGACCGCGCACCACCACGAGGAGGACGAGTGACGGCGCGGGCACCGCGCCGCGAATGCGGCCGCCGGACGGGTCGGGCATGACGCGTCGCGGCGCCTCGCTCGCGTTTGCCGTCTTCGTCGCGGTGCTGGTCGCGTTGCCGGTGTTCGCGCCGCCGTTCTGGGTGACCGTCGCCAACTACATCGGCCTGTACAGCATCGTCGCGCTCGGGCTGGTGGTGCTCACGGGTGTCGCGGGGCAGACGTCGTTCGGCCAGGCGGCGTTCGTCGGCATCGGCGCCTACACGACGGCGCTGCTGTGCACCCAATACCAGATGTCGCCGTGGGTGAACCTGGCGATCGGGCTCGCGCTGACGCTGGCGCTGGCGCTCTTCCTCGGCTTCATCACGCTGCGGATGCGGGGCCACTATCTGCCGCTGGCGACGATCGCGTGGGGGATGAGCCTCTATTTCCTGTTCGGCAATCTCGGGTGGATGGGCGGCCACACGGGGATCACGGGCATTCCGGCGCTGTCGCTGATGGGGCTCGAGCTGCGCGACGAGCGCTGGTTCTACTACCTGATCTGGGCGATCACGCTGGCCGCGCTGTGGGCGACCGACAACCTGCTCGATTCCCGGCCGGGGCGCGCGATCCGCGCGCTCAAGGGCGGCCTGGAAATGGCCGAGGCCTTCGGCGTCGACGCGGGGCGGCTCAAGATCATCGTGTTCGTCTATGCGGCGCTGCTGGCGTGCATCTCGGGCTGGCTCTATGCGCACCTGCAGCGCTTCGTGAATCCCTCGCCGTTCGGCATCAACCAGGGCATCGAGTACCTCTTCATGGCGGTGGTCGGGGGTGCCGGCAGCGTCTGGGGCGCCGTGGTCGGCGCCACCGTCCTGACGCTCGCCAAGCAGCTGCTGCAGGACATCCTCCCGCACATCCTCGGCCGCAGCGGCAACTTCGAGATCATCGTGTTCGGCGTGCTGATGATCCTGCTGCTGCAATTCGCCCGCGACGGCCTGTGGCCGTGGCTCGAACGGCTGCTGCCTCGCGGAACGGCGCCGCCGGTGCCCGACGCGCCGCGGATGCCCTCGCGCGACCGGCCGGCGGTCGCCGCCGGGCCGCTGCTCGAGGTCAGGGCCGTACGCAAGCAGTTCGGCGGTCTGGTCGCGGTCAACGATCTGTCGTTCGACGTCCGCGCCGGCGAAATCCTCGGCCTCATCGGCCCCAACGGCGCCGGCAAGAGCACGACGTTCAGCCTGATCTCCGGGGCCGCGCGACTGACGTCGGGGGAGGTGGTGTTCCGCGGCGAATCCATCGGCGGCCGCGCGCCGTACCTGATCGCGCGCCGGGGCATCGGTCGCACCTTCCAGCACGTCAGGCTGGTCGCCGGCATGTCGGTGCTGGACAACGTCGCGCTCGGCGCCTACCTGCGCGGGCGGGCCGGCGTTGCCGCCGCCGCCCTGCGGCTGGATCGCGCCGAGGAAGCCCGGACGCGTGCGGAAGCGGCGCGGGCGATCGAGCGCTGCGGCCTCGCGCCCCATCTGCACGACGCCGCGGGCAGCCTGCCGCTCGGCAAGCAGCGAATCGTCGAGATCGCGCGCGCGCTGGCGGCCGATCCGACCCTGCTGCTGCTCGACGAGCCGGCCGCCGGCCTGCGCTACCTCGAGAAGCAGGAGCTCGCGACGCTGCTGCGCCAGCTCAAGGCGCAGGGAATGACGATCCTGCTGGTCGAGCACGACATGGACTTCGTGATGGGCCTCACCGACCGGCTGGTGGTGATGGACTTCGGCGAGAAGATCGCCGAGGGCCTGCCGGCCGAGATCCAGAAGCACCCGGCGGTGCTCGAAGCGTATCTGGGCGGCGTATGACGACGCTCCTCGAGGTCGAACGGCTGCACGTCGCCTACGGCAAGGTCGGGGCGGTGCACGACGTGTCGCTGAAGGTGAGCGAGGGCCGGATCGTCACCGTCATCGGCCCCAACGGCGCCGGCAAGACGACGCTGCTGGGGGCGATCATGGGCCTGCTGCCGTCGCGCGGGCGCATCGCGTACATCGGGGCCGCGGCGACCCGCCTGTCCGTCGAGCAGCGGGTCGCCCGCGGTCTCATCCTCGTGCCGGAGCGGCGCGAGCTGTTCTCGGGCATGAGCGTGGCCGACAACCTGGAACTCGGCGCCTTCCAGCGGGTCCGGCGGGGCGATCGCGACTGGCGGCGCACGCTGGACGAGGTCTACCAGCGGTTCCCGCGCCTGGCCGAACGGCGCACGCAGTTCGCGGGCACGCTTTCCGGCGGCGAGCGCCAGATGCTGGCGATGGGCCGCGCGCTGATGGGCAAGCCGCGGCTCCTGATGCTCGACGAACCATCGCTCGGCCTCGCGCCGCTGATCGTTCGCGAGATCTTCAGCATCGTCGCGGCGCTGCGGGCGACCGGGGTGTCGATCCTGCTCGTCGAGCAGAATGCCCGCGCCGCGCTCCAGGTCGCCGACTACGGCTACGTCCTCGAGACCGGCGAGCTGGCGCTGGAAGGCCCCAGCGCCGAGCTGGCGGCCAATCCGCGCGTCGCGGCGACGTACCTCGGGAAGTCGGCGGTGGCCTAGCCTCGTCCGGCACCGGCACGCGTCCGCACGGTCGGCGGCCCGGGCGAGCGGGTCGGGCGAGCGGTTCATGCCGCATTGCCCTGTTCGCCGTGGGGTCGGCGGCGGCCACGACACCGCTTGCCGGCGGACCACGGAACCTCCGACAATGGCGGCTTACTCACCTGGACCGGCATCCCGCCGGCCCATTCTTCCGGGCTTCCCTTGACCGACCTTTCGCTTCCCCCCGTCGGCGCCGCGCTGGTCGCCGAGGCGCGCCGCCTTCTGCTCGATCCCGCCCAGCTCGACGACGCTCACCTGTCGCGGGTGCTGGCGTCGATCCACACGCACGAGGTCGATTTCGCCGACCTGTATTTCCAGTACTCGCGCGTCGAGAGCTGGAGTCTGGAGGAAGGCATCGTCAAGTCGGGCGCGTTCTCCATCGATCGCGGCGTCGGCGTCCGCGCGGTCCACGGCGAGCGGCAGGCGTTCGCGTACTCCGACGACATCTCGCTGGCAGCGCTCGAGGAGGCTGCGGTCGCGGCCCGCGCGATCGGCCGGCAGGGACAGTCGGCGGTCGCGCCGGTGGGCCGCCTGGGCTGCGCACGTTCGCTGTATCTGCCGCAGGACCCCGTCGTGTCGCTGTCCGAGGCGGCGAAGGTGGCGCTGCTCGAACGGCTCGAGCAGAAGGCGCGCACGCTGGACCGTCGCGTCGTGCAGGTGATGGCGTCGGTCGCCGGGGAGTACGAGGCGATCCTCGTCGTCCGCAGCGACGGTCTCGTCGCCGCCGACGTGCGGCCGCTGGTGCGGGTGTCGCTGACGGTCATCGTCGAGGAAGACGACCGGCGCGAGCAGGGCTACGGCGGCGGCGGCGGCCGCTTCGACTACGGCTACTTCGACGAGGCGATGCTCGATCGGTACGCCAGGCAGGCGGTCGACCAGGCCGTGCTGAACCTCGGCGCGCGCGACGCGCCCGCCGGCTCGATGACCGTCGTGCTCGGGCCGGGCTGGCCCGGCATCCTGCTGCACGAGGCGATCGGCCACGGTCTCGAGGGCGACTTCAACCGCAAGGGCACCAGCGCGTTCGCCGGCCGGGTCGGCCAGCAGGTCGCGGCGAAGGGCATCACCGTCGTCGACGACGGCACGATCGCCCAGCGACGCGGCTCGCTCAACGTCGACGACGAGGGCAACCCCACGCAGCGGACGGTGCTGATCGAGGACGGGATCCTGAAGGGCTACATGCAGGACCAGCTCAACGCGCGGCTGATGGGCGTCGCGGCGACCGGGAACGGCCGGCGCGAGTCGTTCGCGCACCTGCCGATGCCGCGGATGACCAACACCATCATGCTGGCCGGCGATCGCGATCCGGCGGAGATCCTCGCTTCGGTGCAGGACGGGCTGTACGCGGCGAACTTCGGCGGCGGGCAGGTCGACATCACCAGCGGCAAGTTCGTGTTCTCCGCCGCCGAGGCGTGGAAGATCGAGAACGGCAAGCTCGCCTACCCGGTGAAGGGCGCGACGCTGATCGGCAACGGGCCGGACGCGCTGACGCGGGTGTCGATGGTCGGCAGCGACCTCGCGATGGACGCGGGCGTCGGCACCTGCGGCAAGGACGGTCAGAGCGTCCCGGTGGGCGTGGGGCAGCCGACGCTCAAGATCGACGGGCTCACCGTCGGCGGGACCGCCTGAGCGTCGGCCGCGGCTGAGCCCTGCCCGGGCTTCGTGGCGCGCCCGGGCCGCCGACCGGTCCGCGGTCAGTGCAGCGGGCCTTCGGGGGCCGAGGGCGCCGCGGTGGCCGGCGCCGGCGACGCGTGGTGGGCCAGAAGTCGCCAGCCGACCGGCGTGCGCAGGAACAGGTTGGTCGCGACCGCGTAGCCGCGGGTGCTGCCGTCGGATCCCAGCGATACCTGCTCGATCGCGCTCTGCATCGCCATGCCCACCGATTCGACGACGACGATCTCCTGCAGGCGAAAGGTGAGGCTCGCGTCGCCGGCGAACAGCTGCTCCCAGCCCGACCGCACGGCGTCGTAGCCGACGAGCCGCGTGCCGCCGGGATGCACGCAGACGATTTCCTCGTCCTCGGCCCATGCCCCCATCATCGCGTCGAGGTCCTTCGCCTCGAACGCGCGATAGAAGGCGAGCGCGGCGTCCTGCGGCGTCGTGTAGATCGGCGGGGTGCGCGTCTTGGCCATGGGCAGGGCAATCAGGGCGCCGGCGCGGCATCGGCCGCGGCGGCGCGGGCCAGATCATACACGGTGGCCGGCGCGAGGTCCGTGAGGCAGCGCAGGTGGCCGAGCGGGCATTCGCGCTTGAAGCACGGGCTGCAGGCGATGTCGATCCGCGCGATGCGCGCCGACGCGGCAAGCGGTGGCGTGTAGGCGGGAGACGACGAGCCGAACAGCGCGACCAGCGGTGCGCCGACTGCGGCCGCGGCGTGCATCAGGCCGGAGTCGTTGCTGACGACGACCCGGGCGAGCGAGAGCAGGTCGATGGCAGTCCCGAGGTCGGTGCGACCGGTGAGGTCGCGCAGCCGGCGCTCGTCCGGAATCGCGCCCAGCCGGCGCAGCACTTCGGCGGCGGCGTCCTTGTCGTTCGGCGAGCCGATGATCCAGACCTGGAATCCGTCCGCGAGCAACCGCGTCGCCAGCGCCGCGAAATGCTCGGGTGGCCAGCGCTTGGCGGGGCCGTACTCGGCGCCGGGGCAAAGCACCGCGACGGGCGCGGTGGTGCGCAGGCGCAGCGCCTCGACTGCGGCGGTGCGGTTGGCGGCATCGGGCACCAGCACCGGCGCCGGCGGCGTCGGCACCCGGACGCCGCGGTTGCCGGCCAGCGCCGCGAACCGGTCGACCAGCCGGGGCATCGCCTTGGCGTCGAGCTTCCGCGCGTCGTTGAGGAGCAGGTACCGGAACTCGCCGCGGTAGCCGGTGCGTTGCGGAATCCCGGCCAGCCACGGGATCAGCGCCGATTTCCACGAATTGGGCAGAACCAGCGCGCGCCGGTAGCCGGCGGTCCGGAGGCGGGCGGCCACGGCGCGCCGTGCGGCGAGGTCGAGCGCGCCGTGCGGCAGCGGATTGTCGATGACCCGCGCGACGCCTCGCATCCGCGCATAGACCGGGCCGCACCACGGCGGCGCCAGCACGTCGATGTTCGGGTCGCCGAACGGCTCGCGCAGCAGCGCGATCAGCGGTTCGGAGAGGATCGCGTCGCCGACCCACGACGGCGCGACGACCAGCAGGCGCCCGGTCATCGCGCGGCCGGTCGTCAGTGGCCCCTGGGGGCCGGACCCTCGAGCCGGTACCGCGTGCCGCAGTACGGGCAGCTCACGGTGCCGGACGCGGCCACGTCGAGGAAAACGCGGGGGTGCGACGACCACAGCGGCATCGCCGGGTTGGGGCAGTGGACCGGCAGGTCCGGCGCGGTGACGACGACCTCGGGCATCTGCCTTGAGGTCGGCCATCGTCACACCCGCGCGAGCCACGCTTCGCGCGCCGGATTGCGGCCGTTCACGGTGTCGAAATAGAGCGCCTGGAGCTTCGCCGTCACGGGGCCGCGCCCGCCGTTGCCGATGACGCGGTTGTCGAGTTCGCGGATCGGCGTGATCTCGGCGGCGGTGCCGGTGAAGAACGCCTCGTCGGCGCAGTAGACCTCGTCGCGGAGGATGCGCCGCTCGTGGATCGCGTAGCCGAGTTCGCGCGCGAGCGTCATCACGGTGTCGCGGGTGATGCCTTTGAGCGCACCGGAGCCCATGTCCGGCGTGTGCAGCGCGCCGTCGATGAAGCAGGAAGATGTTCTCGCCGGACCCTTCGGACACGTAGCCGGCGGGGTCGAGCAGCAGCGCCTCGTCGTAGCCGTCGTGGGTGGCTTCCTGGTTGGCGAGGATCGAGTTGAGGTAGTTCGCGCAGGCCTTGGCGCCCGGTCATCGTGATGTTGACGTGATGGCGCGTGAACGACGAGGTCTTGACGCGGATGCCCTTCTCGAGCCCCTCGGCGCCGAGGTACGCGCCCCACGGCCATGCGGCAATCGCGACGCGGACCGTGTTCGACTTCGCGGCGACGCCCATCGCTTGCGAACCGTAGAACGCGATCGGCCGGATGTAGCACGAGTCGAGCTTGTTGTCGCGGACGCAGGCGAGCTGCGCGGCGTCGATCTCGTCCTTGGTGAACGGAATCTTCATGCCGAAGATGTGCGCCGAGCGGAACAGCCGGTCGGTGTGGTCGCGCAGCCGGAAGATCGCCGGGCCGCGGTCGGTCTTGTACGCGCGGACGCCCTCGAAGACTCCCATCCCGTAGTGCAGCGTGTGGGTCAGGACGTGCGTCGTGGCGTCGCGCCAGGGCACCATCTTGCCGTCGTACCAGATCACTCCATCGCGGTCGGCCATCGACATGGCGGGGTCTCCAAAGGGGATGCGGGTGAGACGTCGATTTTAGCGGAAATCGGCGCGCCGCCCCGCCGCGGCCGCGCGACCCGACGATTGCCCTCAGGCGTCGCCCGCCAGGATGCGCCGAACACGGCCTGCCACAGCGCGGCGACGGCGTCGCGCCGCACCTGCTGCGACGCGGGATCGACGCGCGCGTGCGGCGCGTCGGTGAGCCGGATCTGGTGCTGGAGGCGACGGTAGACGCGATACGCATCCGCCGCCGCCGCCGCCATCGGCGCGGGAACGAGCCCGAGCTCGCCGGCGATCCGCAGCAGCGCGATGTTGCCGAGGTTGCGCGTGAGCGTAGGATGCGCGGCCGCGTGCGCCAGCACCAGGAATTGCACCGTGAACTCGACGTCGACCATTCCGCCCGGGTCGTGCTTGAGGTCGAAAAGGTCGGTGGGATTCGGATGGCCGGCGGCCATCTTCCGGCGCATTTCCACGACGTCGGCGGCGAGCGCGACCGGATCCCGGGGCAGTCGCAGGATCGCGTCGCGCTCGGCCTCGAAAGCGGCGCCGACCGCCGGGTCGCCGGTGACGAAGCGCGCCCGGGTCAGCGCCTGGTGCTCCCAGGGCCAGGCCTGGGTGCGCTGGTACTTGCGGAACGCGGCGACCGACGACACCATCAATCCGGCGGCGCCGTCGGGCCGAAGGCGCAGGTCCGTGTCGTAGAGCTGGCCGGCGGCGGTGGTGCTGGTGAGCCAGGTCACGAGCCGGCGGGCAAGGCGCGCGTACCGCTCCGGGGCCGTGTCGTCGTCGTCATCCGCGTCGAACAGGAACACGAGGTCGAGATCGGAGGCGTAGCCCAGCTCCTTGCCGCCGAGCTTGCCGTAGCCGACGATCGCGAACCGCGGCGGTGGCGCGCCGGTGCCGGACAGGTGGCGCCAGACCGCGGCGAGGGTGGCCTCGATGACGACGTCGGCGAGGGCCGTGAGGTGGTCCGCGAGGCGCTCGACGCTCAGCGCTCCGGTCAGGTCCTGCGCGAGCAGCCGGAAGGCCTGCGCGTGCTGGAAATGCCGCAGCGCATCCATCTCCTCCTCGGGGTCGCCGTCCTGGTCGGCCATCAGGCGCGCGAGCTCGCGCCGCCAGGCGTCCCAGTCGGGCTCGGCCAGCAGCACCCGGGCGTCGAGCAGCTCGTCGAGCAGGATCGGATGGCGGTTGAGGTACGCCGCGGCCCAGGCGGAGGCGCCCGTCAGCTGGGCGAGCCGCGGCAGCACCGCGGGGTGCTCGCTCAGCAGGGCGAGGTACGAGCTGCGACGGGCGACGGTATCGAGCAGCGCGAGGAGGCGCAGGAAGATCGCCTGTGCCTTCGGCGCCGCGGCGGCTTCGTCGGCGACGACGGCCCCGCCGTCGGCCGCGGTCGAAACCGCGAGGAGCTGTGGCACCAGCGTGTCGAAGCGCTGCTGCGACAACGCCGGCAGCCCGAGGTAGCGGCCGCCGCGCTTGACGCGCTCGAGGCCGTCGGCGAGCTCGGCCGGATCGTCGAATCCCGCGGCGGCGAGCGTGGCCAGCGCCGTGTCCCGGGCGACGTCCCCCCGCCAGACGGCGGCGAACGCTGCTGACGCCCGGCCGCTCGAGGGCCGCGTCGCCGCGATCGTCCGCTCGGCCCGGCGGCGTCGACGCCGCCGCGGCGTCCGGACCCTGCGGCGGAGCATCGGTGCCGAAGATGGCGGCAAAGTGCGATGCGACGGCGCCGCGGTGGCTGCCCAGCATCGCGTCGAACGCCGTCGCGTCGGGCATCCCGGTCGCCCGCGCGAGCGCCGCGCGCTCGTCGGCGGCGGAGGGCAGCGTCTGGGTCTGCGCGTCGTCGCGATACTGCAGTCGGTGCTCGACATCGCGCAGGACGATGTACGCCGCTCGCAGTGCCTCCGCGGCGCCCGCCGGCATCACTCCGCGCTCGGCGATCGCACCGAGCGCCGGCAGGGTGCCGCGAGCGCGCAGCGCCGGCTCCCGGCCGCCGCGGACGATCTGCAGCGCCTGGACGATGAACTCGATCTCGCGGATGCCGCCGGCGCCCAGCTTGACGTTGGCGGCGTAATCGCGGCGCTTGCCCTGTTCCCGGATCTGGCGGTGGATGTCGCGCAATCCCTCGTACGCGTCGTAATCCAGATACTTGCGGAACACGAACGGCGTGACGATCGCCGCGAGCCCCTCGTGCTGCGTGCCGGTGAGCGGGCGCGCCTTGAGCCAGGCGTAGCGTTCCCAGGCGCGACCCTGCGTGATCAGGTACTGCTCGAGGGCGACGTAGGGGACGGTCAGCGGGCCGCTGTCGCCGTACGGCCGCAGCCGCATGTCGACGCGGAAGACGTAGCCGTCGGGCGTGCGGTCGTGCAGTGCGCCGATGACCCGTCGGCCCAGCCGGTCGAAGAACTCGCGGTTGGAAAGGACGCGCTCGCCGTCGGTCTCGCCGTCCTCCGGATACGTGAACACGAGGTCGATGTCGGAGGAGACGTTGAGCTCGCCGCCGCCCAGCTTGCCCATGCCGATCACCACCAGCTCCTGCGCCTGCCCGTTCGCGTCGCGCGGCGTCCCGTGAGCGTCGACCAGCGCCGCGTGGTGCGTGGCGATCACGGCGCGGATCGTCGTTTCGGCGAGCCGCGTCACCGCCGTGACCACTTCGGCCAGCCCGCATCCGGCGGCGAGATCGCGCGCGATCGTGTGCAGCATCACCCGTCGCCGCAGCACGCGCACCGCCACCGCCAGCGCGGCGGGATCGCCGGCGGCGCCCGCCAGCGCGGCGTCCGCATCGCGCCAGTCGAACGGCGAAGCCATGGCTCCCTCGAGCCAGCCGCGCTCGTCCGGGTGGGCGGCAAGCGCCGCCGTCGCGTATCGGCTGTAGGCGAGGGCGGCGTCCAGGTCCATCGGGGAAGTGTGGCGCGAAAGGTGTGGGCGGGTCGCGGGCGCGGCCGGCGGACGAAGGCCCGTCCCGCGGCAGGGCGGTCGGACCGGAGGCGGGCGGCCGCCGTGCTTCGGCTACAATGCAGCACCGGCCGCCCATTATGCCCTCCACGCGCGCCACCTCAAGCGCCAAGCGCGCATCCCACCGCCGTTCCGGGACCCGGATCCTTCGCCTGTTGGCGTGGAGCGGCGCCGCGAGCGTGGTCGCGTTCGCGGTCGTCCTGCTCGCGATCAGGTTCATCGTCTTTCCGCAGGTCGAGAGCCAGCGCGAGCGCATCGCGGCGATGCTGTCGGAACAACTGGGCCAGCCGGTCGAAATCGGCGCCATCGCCACCGGCTGGGACGGCTGGAACCCGAAGCTGATCCTCACCAATTTCCGGGTGCGCGACCGCCTCGAGGCGAGCGAGACGCCGCTGGTCGAGCTCCCCGAGGTCGACGTCACGCTGGCGTGGACCTCGCTGCCGCTGATGCAGTTGCGACTGAAGCAGCTCGTGATCGAGCGGCCGCGGCTGGCGATCCGGCGCGACCGCGGCGGGTTGCTGCACGTCGCCGGACTCGAGTTCGATCCGGCGCAGCAGACGGACGACTCGACGCTCACCGACTGGCTGCTGAAGCAGCGGCGGATCATCGTGCGCGATGCGCTGATCACCTGGAACGACGATCTGCGCAACGCGCCGCAACTCGTCCTCGACCGGGTGCAGTTCCGGCTGGAGAACGAGGCCTTCGGGCGCCATCGGATCGGGTTGACCGGAACGCCGCCGGCGGAGCTCGCGGCTCCGATCGACATCCGCGTCGAGGTTGCGGGCGCACCGCTGCGGGAATGGCAGCGCACCGAGGGCCGCGCGTACGTGCGACTCGATTACGCCGACGTCGGCGCGTGGCGCGAATGGCTGCCGCTGCCGGTGCCGGTCGACCGGGGCAAGGGCGCCCTGCGGCTCTGGTTCGACTTCGGCGGAGGCCGGATCACCGGACTCACCGCGGACGTCGAGCTGGCCGACGTGCGAACGCGGCTGGCCGAAGGCCTGCCCGAGCTGGAGATGCCGCACCTGTCGGGGCGAATGGGCTGGAAGGACGAGGGCGGCGAGCGCGAGCTCGCGTTTCGCCATCTGGCATTCACGACGGCAAGCGGCGTCGAGCAGCCGCCGGTCGACTTCGCGCTGCGGCTGTCGCTGCCCGGAGGCGACCGGGCGGCGGGCGGCGAGTTGAGCTTCGACCGGGTCGAGCTCGAGCCGTTGCGCACGCTGGCCGCGCAGCTGCCGCTGCCCGAACGGCTGCGCATCGACCTCGCGCGGCTGGCGCCGCAGGGTGCGCTGACCAGAGACGCGGCTGCGCTGGGACGGCGACTGGGACGCGCCCTCGGCCTTTGCGCTGACCAGCGGGTTCGAGCGGCTCGGCGTTGCGCCGCAGGGGGACGTGCCCGGCGTGCGCGGCGCGTCCGGCACCGTCGAAGCCACGCAGGCCGGCGGCACGCTGCAACTCGCCAGCCGCAACGCGGCGATCGACCTGCCCCAGCAGCTTCGCGGAGCCGCTCGGGTTCGACACCCTCGACGCCGAAGTCCGCTGGACCCGCGATGCGGCGCGCACCGAGGTGCGGGTGGACAAGCTCGCGTTCGCGAATCCGCACGCGACCGGAAGCGCCAGGGGAGTCTGGCGTTCGCTGCCGCAGGGACCCGGGGAGATCGACCTCACCGCGTCGATTCCCCGGGCCGACGTCCGCCAACTGCACCCGTACCTGCCGCGGTGGCTGCAGGCGTCGACCCGCGACTGGGTGCGTCTCGGGCTGCTGCAGGGAACCGGCGAGGACGCCCGCATGGTGCTCAAGGGCGACCTCGCGCAGTTCCCGTTCGCCGGCGGCAAGAACGGGCAGTTCCTGGTCACGGTCAAGGCGCGGGGCGTCGACCTGAATTACGCCGACGGCTGGCCGCGCCTGCAGCGCGCGGACGCCGACGTGCGGTTCGAGGGCCCCGGCCTGCACATCGAACTCCAGCGCGGCGAGGTGCTCGGGGCGCAGGTCGGGCCGACCCGCGGCGACATTCCCGATCTCAATCCGGACCATCCGCAGCTGACGATCGTCGGCGAAGCGCGCGGACCGACCGCGGAATTCCTGCGCTTCATCGCGCGCAGCCCGGTGGCGGGCTGGATCGACCACTTCACCGACGGCATCGAGGCGCAGGGGCAGGGGCTGCTCGGGCTGCGGCTCGAACTGCCGCTGGGCAGGGACGAGGGCCAGCGCGGTCGCCGGCGAGTTCTCGCTCGTGAACAACCAGCTTCAGCTCGTCGGCGTGCCGGCGCTCCGGGAAGTCAACGGCAAGTTCGTCTTCACCGAGCAGGACCTCCGCGGGCGGGACATCACGGCCGAAATCCTGGGCGGCCCGGTCCGGGTCGCCATGTCGTCCGCCGAAGGCCGCGTGCGCGTCACCGCGGACGGAACCGCCAATCTCGCGCAGGTCGGTCGCGAGTGGCCGTCGGAGTTTTCGGCGCGCGTCGCGGGCAGCGCCGACTGGACGTTCAGCGCCGACGTGCGTCCGCGATTCTCGGCATGGACGATCGAAAGTTCGCTGCGGGGCGCGGCATTCGACCTGCCGGCGCCGCTGGCCAAGTCGGCGGCCGAGAGCGTTCCGCTCAAGATCGACCGCCGCGCCGTCGCGAACACCGCGAACGAAGACGCGCTGACGATCGCCTACGGGAGCAAGCTCGCCGCGGCGGTCCATCGCCGGCTCGACGAGCGCGGCGACGCCCACATCGATCGGATGCACGTTCTGGTCGGTGCGCCGGTCGAACGCGGCGAGCAGCCAGGCGCCGAGCGCCCCGGGGTCTGGGTCAAGGCCGAGGTGCCCGCGCTCAACGTCGACGACTGGCTCCTGTTGTCGCGGGAGCCGGCTGCCGGGACAGCCGCGAGACCCGCGGCGGGCAACGCGGCGCTGCCTGCCCTGCAGGGCATCGACATCGACGCGGTCCATTTCGAGGCGATCGGGCGGCGCCTCAACGACACCCGTCTGGCCGCCCGCCGCGCCGGCGACGACTGGCGTCTCGACATCCGGGCCCGGGAAATCACCGGGACCGGCGTCTGGTCTGCCGCCACCGCCGCCGCGCCGAACGGCCGGCTGGTCGCCCGCCTCGACCGGCTCACCGTGCCGTCGGAAGGGGATCTCGTGCCGTGGGGGGGCGTCGCCGAAGCGCGGGGCGAGCGCAAGGCCGACGCGGGGAATCCGTGGCCGACCCTCGACGTCGAGGCCGCCGCGTTCGTCGCGCGGGGGCGCGACCTCGGGCGCCTCGAGCTGGTCGCGCAGCCGCAGGGCAACGATTGGCAGATCGAGCGGATGTCGCTCGCCAACGACGGCGGTCGCCTCGACGCCGAGGGCACGTGGCGGGCGCCGGCGCGCAGCAGCAGACGAAACTCGACGTGACGCTCGACCTGACCGACGCCGGCACCTTTCTCGGCCGGCTCGGTCACCCCGGCCAGATCGTCGGCGCGCCGACCAGGATCACCGGTCAACTCGCCTGGACCGGAGCCCCCAACGAGTTCGACTACCCGTCGCTCAGCGGCACGTTCCGCGTGCAGACCGGCGCCGGTCGATTCACCAAGGTCGACCCCGGCGCCGGCAGGCTGCTCGGCGTGCTGTCGCTGCAGGCGCTGCCGCGACGGATCACGCTCGATTTCCGCGACGTCTTCAGCGAAGGATTCGCGTTCGACGACATCAACGGCACCGTGCGCATCCGCAACGGCGTGCTTTCCACCGACAATTTCCGACTGGTCGGTCCGGCGGCACAGGTGTCGATCGCGGGCGACGCCGATCTCGCCCGCGAGACGCAGCGACTGACCGTGCGCGTGCAGCCGACGCTGTCGGCCGGCGTCTCCGCCGGCGCGGCGCTGCTATTCTTCGCCAACCCGCTGGTCGGCGTCGCGGTCGGCGCCGGCTCGCTGCTGGCCCAGAAAGTCCTCAAGGATCCGATCGAACAGATGTTCACCTACGAGTACCTCGTCACCGGCAGCTGGTCGGACCCCATCGTTTCGCGCGGCGGACTCGCGTCGACGGCCAGCGCGCCGGCGCCCGTCGCGCCGGCGACCCGGTAGGCGGCGTGTCGATGGCCGCCGCAAACGACCGCAGCGCCGCCGTTCCGCGCTTCCGGGTCGCCGCCGTGCAGATGGTGTCCGGTGGCGACGTCGCCGAGAATCTGGCGCAGGCGGAGCCGCTGATTGCCGCGGCCGCAGCCGAGGGCGCCCGGCTGGTGCTGCTGCCCGAGTACTTCGGCATTCTCGGCGCGCGGGCGACCGACAAGGTGGCGGCGCGGGAAGCCGATGGCATCGGACCGCAGCAGGAATTCCTGTCGCGGCTCGCTCGCGCGCACGGCATCTTCCTCGTCGGGGGCACGGTGCCGCTTGCCTGCGGCGATCCGGCGCGCGTGCGCAGCGCGCTGCTCGTCTACGGTCCGGACGGCGAGCGCATCGCGCGCTACGACAAGATGCACCTGTTCGCATTCGCCCGCGGCGACGAGAGCTACGACGAGCGGCGGACGATCGAGCCGGGAACGTCCCCGCAGACCTTCGACGCCCCGGTCGGTCGCGTCGGCCTGTCGATCTGCTACGACCTGCGCTTTCCGGAGCTCTTCCGCGCGCTGGGCGACTGCGCGCTCATCGTCGCGCCTTCGGCGTTCACCGCCACCACCGGCGCGTCGCACTGGCACCTTCTGCTCCGCGCGCGCGCGGTGGAGAACCAGTGCTACGTGCTCGCCGCCGCGCAGGGCGGCACGCATCCTGCCGGCCGCCGCACGTACGGGCACTCCGCGCTGGTCGACCCGTGGGGACGGATCGTCGTCGAGCGGGCGGAGGAGGGGCCGGGCGTCGTCGTCGGCGACGTCGACCCGGCGCGCATCGCCGAGGTGCGCGACGAGTTGCCCGCGCTCGCGCACCGGGTGCTGCGCTGACCCGGGGCGCCTACGTGCCGCGCAGCAGGACGAGCAGCGCGCCGCCGCCGCCCGCGTGGCGCGGCGCTTCGACGTAGGCGAGCACGTCGTCCCAGTGCGCGAGCCACCGGCGCACCTTGCCCTTGAGCACCGGTTCGCGGTTCGGCGAGGTGAGCCCCTTGCCGTGGATCACGCGGACGCAGCGCAGCCCCTGCTGCCGGGCCTTGAACAGGAAATCGGCCAGCGCGTCGTGCGCCTCGTGCGTGATCATTCCGTGCAGGTCGAGCTCCGCCTGCACCGACCAGTGGCTGCGGCGCAGCTTGGTCAGGATGTCGGTGCCGAGCCCCGGCCGGAGGAAGGTCTGTTCGCTTTCGAGTTCCTGCCCGACTTCCCAGCTGTGCGGCGCCGGCTCGGCGCCGTACTTCGACGCCTGCAGTGCATCTGCCTCGTCGGCGAGGCGCTGGCGGGCGATCGGCGCGGGTCGCGGACGATGCGGCGCCGCCTTGTTCGGGGGCGGCATCCGCTGGACGTCGGCGAATGCGCGCGAGAGGTCGACGTCGCCGTCGGCATGCTTGGCGGCGGCGATGCCGCGCCGGCCAGGCGGCGGCACCGGCACGCCGGGGTTCGTCGGGCGCACTCCGGCGACCGGCCGGTGCGGTGTCGAGCCGGGACGTTGTGGCGTGGCGGCGGGGTCGCGAGGCGTCGCAGCGCCGGCGCCGACCGCCCTGGCGCGCGCCGCGTCGAGCAGGGCCCTCAGCTGATCGAGTTTCGCCATGGCATCGTCATGATCGCGGCGCTCCGGCGCGGGCGGCAACGCGGCACCGGCGCCGGCCGCGCGAGTCCCCGGAGCGAGCGCGTCCGGGTCCGGCCGGCATTCCTTCAGCCGTTGGCTTCCAGGTACGCCTCGGCGTCGAGCGCCGCCATGCAGCCGGTCCCCGCCGAGGTCACGGCCTGCCGGTAGACGTGGTCGGCGACGTCCCCCGCCGCGAATACACCCGGGACGCTGGTCGCCGTGGCGTCGCCCGCGGTGCCGCTCTTCACCCTGATGTAGCCGCCGGCCATGTCGAGCTGGCCTTCGAAGATGCCGGTGTTGGGCGTGTGGCCGATGGCGACGAAGACGCCGTGGACGGTGAGGTCCTGCGTGGCGCCGGTCTTCACGTCCTTCGCCCGGACGCCGGTCACGCCGCTGTTGTCGCCGAGCACCTCATCGAGCGTATGGTTCCAGAGCACGCGGACGTTGCCGCCGTCGCGGGTCTTGGCGAGGAGCTTGTCGATCAGGATCGCCTCGGCGCGAAACCTGTCCCGGCGGTGCAGCACCGTCACCGACTTCGCGATGTTCGACAGGTACAGCGCCTCCTCGACCGCGGTGTTGCCGCCGCCGACGACCACGACGTCCCGTCCCTTGTAGAAGAACCCGTCGCAGGTCGCGCAGGCCGAGACGCCCCTGCCCATGAACGTTTCCTCCGAGGGCAGGCCGAGGTAGCGCGCCGACGCGCCAGTGGCGATGATCAGTGCGTCGCAGGTGTACTCGCCTTGGTCGCCGATGAGCCGCAGCGGCCGCGACTTGAAATCGACCGTGTGGATCTGGTCGAAGATCATCTCGGTCTCGAAGCGCTCGGCGTGCTGCTGGAACCGCGCCATCAGGTCGGGCCCCTGGACGCCCATCGCATCGGCCGGCCAGTTGTCGACTTCGGTCGTCGTCATCAGCTGGCCGCCCTGTGCGAGGCCGGTGATCAGCACCGGCTTCAGGTTGGCGCGCGCGGCGTATACTGCGGCGGTGTAGCCGGCCGGGCCGGAACCGAGGATCAACAGGCGGGCGTGCTTGGTGGACATGCGTGTCTCGCTTGGATTGAGTGCGGGAAGCATAGCCGATATGGGGGCCGGCGTTCCGCGCCGCAACCGGCATCCCCGGGCGACGCCGGGCGGCCTCGGCGGTGCGTTGCCGGACCTCGTCCGGACGCGGCGCCCAACCCCGATCCGGGTATAATCTGCCGCATGAAGTTAATGCGGCAATTTCATGTTTTTCAAGCGTAAAAAGTCACCGTCCAGGCGTCGAGCCGTGACCGCTGCCAAAGTCCCCGCACCCCTCTCCCCACGTTTCGCGCGCCTGGTCCGCGAATCGTGGTGGCTGCTCGTCGTCGCGGGCATCCTCTGGCTTTCGCTGGTGCTCGCGAGCTACACCAAGACCGATCCGGGCTGGTCGTTCTCGGGCGCCGGCCTGCCGCTGGGCAACAAGGGCGGAGTCGTCGGCGCGTGGATCGCCGATCTCCTGCTCTACCTGTTCGGATTCTCGGCGTGGTGGTGGGTGGTCGCCGGGGTCGTGCTGGTGATTGCCGGGTTCCGCCGGGTGCAGGACCCCGAGCGCGAGACCGACCACCCGTTCGCGCTGGCCGTGCTTGGATTCGTCCTGCTGCTGTTCGCCAGCGCGGCGCTCGAGGCGATCCGGATCTATCGGTCTGCCGGTGAGCCTGCCGCTTGCGCCGGGCGGCGCTGTGGGCGATCTCGTCGGCCGCGGCCTCGGCCGCGCGATCGGATTCAACGGGGCGACGCTGGTGCTGCTGGCGCTGTTCGCCGTCGGCTGCACGCTCTTCTTCGGCGTCTCGTGGCTCAAGGTTGCCGAGCGGATCGGCACCGTGCTCGAGCGCGGCATCCGCTGGCTTCGCCGCCGCGCCGAAGAGCGCCAGGATCGCATCATCGGCGAGCAGGCGGCGGCCTTCCGCGAGGCGATCGTCGAGCAGCAGCGCGACGAGACGCCGGAGCGCGAGCCGATCATCGTCGTGCCGGCGGTGGTCGAGGTGCAGAAGATCGCAGCGTGCGGCGAAGGAGCGGCAGCGTCCGCTGTTCCAGGAGCTGCCCGACTCGCCGCTGCCGCCGCTGGCCCTGCTCGACGACGCGCCGGTGGCGAGCGACGCGATCGTATCGGCGGAAACGCTCGAGTTCACCTCGCGGCTGATCGAGCGCAAGCTCGCCGATTTCGGCGTCGCGGTGAAGGTGCTGGCCGCCTATCCGGGGCCGGTGATCACGCGCTACGAGATCGAGCCCGCCGTCGGCGTCAAGGGCGCGCAGATCGTGAACCTGATGAAGGACCTGGCGCGTGCGCTCTCGGTGGTCAGCATCCGCGTCGTCGAGACGATTCCCGGCAAGTCGTGCATGGGGCTCGAGCTGCCGAATCCCAAGCGCCAGATCGTCAAGCTGATCGAGATCCTCGCGTCGACGACGTACAACGACAACGCCAGCATGCTGACGCTGTCGCTGGGCAAGGACATCGCCGGCAAGCCGGTCGTAGCCGACCTCGCGCGGATGCCGCACCTGCTGGTTGCGGGCACGACGGGTTCCGGCAAGTCGGTCGCCGTCAACGCGATGATCCTGTCGCTGCTGTACAAGGCCGAGCCGAAGCAGGTGCGCCTGATACTGGTCGATCCCAAGATGCTGGAGCTTTCGGTGTACGAGGGCATCCCGCACCTGCTGGCGCCGGTGGTCACCGACATGAAGCTCGCCGGCAACGCGCTCAACTGGTGCGTGGGCGAAATGGAGCGCCGCTACAAGCTGATGAGCACCCTCGGCGTGCGCAACCTGGCCGGCTACAACGCCAGGGTGATCGAGGCGAAGAAGGCGGGCAAGCCGCTGACCAATCCGTTCACGCTGACGCCCGAGTCTCCCGAGCCGATCGAGGAGATGCCGTTCATCGTCGTCGTCATCGACGAGCTGGCCGACCTGATGATGGTGACGGGCAAGAAGATCGAGGAGCTCATCGCGCGCATCGCGCAGAAGGCGCGCGCGTCCGGCATCCACCTGATTCTCGCGACCCAGCGGCCCAGCGTCGACGTGATCACCGGGCTCATCAAGGCGAACATTCCATCGCGCATCGCGTTCCAGGTCGCGAGCAAGGTCGACTCGCGGACGATCCTCGACCAGATGGGCGCCGAGACGCTGCTGGGGCAGGGCGACATGCTGTTCCTGCCGCCCGGCACCGGCTACCCGCAGCGGGTCCATGGCGCGTTCGTGTCCGACGCCGAGGTGCACCACGTGGTCGAGCACCTGAAGGCGCAGGGCGGCTCGCAGTACCTCGACGGCATCCTCGATGGCAGCGGAGGCGACGACGCGACCGACGGTGTCTCGCTCGAGGGCGGCGACGCCGAATCCGACCCGATGTACGACCAGGCGGTGCAGGTCGTGCTGCAGACGCGCCGCCCGTCGATCTCGCTGGTGCAGCGGCACCTGCGGATCGGCTACAACCGCGCGGCGCGGCTGATCGAGCAGATGGAGCGCGCCGGGCTCGTCTCGCCGATGCAGACGAACGGCAACCGCGAAGTGCTGGTGCCGGCGGGCAAGGGCGACGCCAATTGAAGCGTCCGCGTCGGGTGCGCGGCGCGGCGCTGGCGCTTACCGCTGCCGTGGCCGCGCTCGGGTCCGGCGTGGCGCCTGGCGGGCCGGTGGAGGTGTACCGGACCGGGCCGCGTTTCTGTCCGCAGGGACGCGCCGCGGATGCTCCGGCAATCACGCGGGATCGAGGCCGAGGCGATCGCCCGCAGGCTGCTGCCGGATCGGTTCTGCGGCCCGACGACCTTCGTCGCCGGCTGCGACGCCGAGACCGAGTTCGCGCTGGATGGCTGGCGGGTCTACCTCCATCAGTACCGTTCCCGCCCCGGCGTGCAGGACTGGGGCGGCCTCACCCACACCTACGTCATCCTCGACCGCGTCGGCAATTGCCTCGCCAACATTCCAGGGACGGAACCCGGCGCGCCGCGCTGACTCTCAATCCCATGCGCCCCAGCCTTATCCGCCGTGCGTCGAGCCTCGCTTTCGCGTTGCTCGTGGCCGCCAGCACCACCACCGCCGGCGTCGCGGCCGCCGCCACGCTCGACCGCCTGCGCGAGTTCGTCCGCGAAACGCAGACGGCGCGCGCCCAGTTCACGCAGACCGTGGTCGATCGCGCGGGCCGCACCACGCAGCGCGCGCAGGGGGAGTTCCTGCTGTCGCGACCCGGGAAATTCCGCTGGACCGTCGCCCAGCCGTACAAGCAGCTGATCGTCGGGGACGGGGAGAAGATCTGGTTCTACGACGAGGACCTGCAGCAGGTCATCGTCCGCGGCAGCCGCGACGCGCTCGGCGCGACGCCGGCGGCGCTGCTGTCGGGGCGCGAGGACGTCGAGAAGGCGTTCTCGTGGCAGGACCTGCCCGCGGCCGACGGCCTCGACTGGCTGGCCGCGACGCCGCTGGCGAAGGACGCGGCGTTCGCCGAGATCCGGTTGGGCTTCGACGCCCGCGGCCTGGTCGCGCTCGATCTCGTCGACGCCTTCGGCCAGCGCTCGAGCATCCGCTTCACGGCGATGCAGCGCAATCCGAAGCTGCCGGCCGAGACTTTCCGGTTCGTCCCGCCGAAGGGTGCGGACGTGCTGGGCGAGGCGAAGTAGCGCGGCTCCGCCGCGCTCCGCCACCGCAGGACCGCGGGCGGGGGAAGGGCGGCGGGCGTCAGCGCAGCGGCTGCTTCCGGTCGACCAGCACCGTTCGCAGTCGGTCGGGGTAGTCGGTGATGAGGCCGTCCACGCCAAGATCGATCAGGCGGCCCATTTCCGCCGTGTCGTTGACCGTCCACGGCACCACGACCAGCCCCAGCGCCCGGGCTTCGGCCACCGCCGCGGCGTCGACGTTGCGCCAGAACGGGCTCCATCCCGTGCAGCCCGCCGCCTTGACCAGCTTCGGCACCGAGCCGCCGTGGTGCGGCCAGCGACAGGCCGTCGGTCCACGCCGACGGCTTGCCGTCGCGGTCGGCGACGTTGTCGTTCGACTCGGTGCGGATGGTCAGGCAGACGGTGGCGATCGCGGGGGCGAGGTTCTGCACCGCGCGCAGCGTCCGCCAGTCGAAGGATTGCACCGCCGTGCGCGACGCCATCTGCGCGCCGTCGATCGCCGCGATCACTGCCGTGGCGAAGGTCCGCGGATCGGCCGTGTCGCCCGGCCGGTCCGGGAAGATCTTGGTCTCGACATTGAGGCGCACCGGCCGCGCATCGGCCCGCGCGAGTTCGAGCACCTGCGCGAAGGTCGGGTAGCGCTCGCCGTCGGCGCTCTGCTGCTGCGGCCACTGCCTGCCGTAGGCGGAGGCGGGATCGACGCGGCCGATGTCGTAGCGGCCGAGTTCCTGCAGCGACAGCGAGCGGATCAGCGGACCGCGCGCGGTCAACCAGCGGCCGTCGGGGTCGCGCGCGAGGTCGGCGCTGACGTACGGATCGTGCGCGACGACCAGCACCCCGTCGCGGGTCAGCGCGAGGTCGAGCTCGAGCGTCGTCACGCCGATGTCGAGCGCCTTGCGGAACGCCGCCATCGTGTTCTCCGGGGCGAGCCCACGCGCGCCCCGGTGGCCCTGCAGATCGAACGCCGCAGCTGGCGCGAGCGCCCCCAGCAGCAGCGGCAGCGCGAGCAGACGGCCCAGGCGAATGACCGCGCCGCGGGACCGCCGACGGGTTGCGCGGAGACCGCGGGGTCGATGCGCGGCGCGGCCGGGCCCGCGCGCGTCGATCGCGGCGGGGTCTGCGTGTGCGGCGCTGGGGGCGACAAGTCGGCTGGCGGGCATGTTCGGGGTCCCGGGTGGCGGAACGCCGTGCGCCGGCGGTCCGGTGGAGAACCGACGCCGCCGCCGCGGACGGCGGAAGTGACGGGCGGCGGGTTCGATTGTACGGGACCCGGAACGACCGGCGTCCGGCCGCCTCCCGCTGATTCGCTATGATGCAGGGTAGTCGTCGCGGTCGAACCCCCGGCGCCGCCGCCATTTCCATGACCGACCTCTTCGCTGCCGCCGCCGCCACGCCCGCCACCGTCCCGCTGGCCGAGCGGCTGCGTCCGCACACCATCGACGAGGTGATAGGACAACGGCACCTGCTCGCGCCGGGGAAGCCGCTGGCGGTCGCGTTCGCGGCGGGGCGGGCGCACTCGATGATCCTCTGGGGACCGCCCGGCGTGGGCAAGACGACGATCGCGCGGCTTATGGCCGCCGCCTTCAACGCCGATTTCGTCGCACTGTCGGCGGTGCTCTCGGGCGTCAAGGAGATCCGCGACGCCGTCGCCCGCGCCGAGATGACGCGCGCGCAGTCGGGCCGCGCGACGATCCTCTTCGTCGACGAGGTTCACCGCTTCAACAAGAGCCAGCAGGATGCGTTCCTGCCGCACGTCGAGTCGGGTCTGTTCACTTTCGTCGGCGCCACCACTGAGAACCCGTCGTTCGAGGTGAACTCGGCGCTGCTGTCGCGCGCCGCGGTCTACGTGCTGGAGCCGCTGACCGCCGACGAGCTGACCGAGCTGTGCGAGCGCGCGCGGGCGGCGGCGATGCCGGCGACGGATCTCGCGCCGGAAGCGCGCGCCGCGCTCGTCGCCTATTCCGACGGCGACGGACGGCGCCTGATCAACCTGGTCGAGCAGCTGGCGGTGGCGGGTGGTGGCAAGGCGTCGATCGACGTTGCGTTCGTCGAGGCGACGATCGCGCGCAGCCTGCGCCGCTTCGACAAGGGCGGCGAGGCGTTCTACGACCAGATTTCCGCCCTGCACAAGTCGGTGCGCGGCTCCGACCCGGATGCCGCGCTGTACTGGATGGCGCGGATGCTCGACGGTGGCGCCGATCCCCTCTACGTCGGGCGCCGGGTGATCCGGATGGCGACCGAGGACATCGGCCTCGGGGACCCGCGCGCGCTGCCGCTGGCGATCGCGGCCGTGGAGACCTACGAGCGGCTGGGTTCGCCCGAGGGCGAGTTGGCGCTGGCGCAGGCGGTCGTCTACCTCGCGGTCGCGCCCAAGTCCAACGCCGTCTACACCGCGTGGAACGCCGTCCGCGCCTTCATCGCAAGCGACGGCTCGCGGCCGGTGCCGCTGCGGCTGCGCAACGCGCCGACCAAGCTGATGAAGAGCCTCGACTACGGCAAGGGCTACCGTTACGCGCACGACGAGGCAGGTGGCTACGCGGCCGGCGAGACCTACCTGCCCGACGGCATGGCGCGACCCGGCTGGTACGACCCGACCGACCGCGGCTTCGAGTCGCGGATCCGCGACCGCCTGGCCGAACTGCGCGCGCGCGACCGCGAGGGCGGCGCGTAGTCCGGCGGCCCTTGCGGTTGCCCATCGCCTCGGACTGCCACCGGCCCCCCGGGCGCACAGGGCGTACTCCGGCCGCAGTTCGCCCCAGTGCGCGGGGTCACGCTCGCCGCTGTACTGCCACTGCGGCGCATCGGCGGCCTGGCCTACCAGCGGCAGGGTGAAGGCCGCGCAACACGCCGACCGGTGAATCCAGGCGGCGAGGAAAGCCAAGGGATCCTCGTCCTAACGGAAGCGAAGCGAACCGAACCGGCTAGCGTTGGTCCTCGTAGTGCCGTCGCCGGTGCGCTTCGGACACGAACTCTTCCAGCGAAGGGTCCATCGCGCTGCGCGCCGAAACGATCCCGATCACCTTGCCGTCCCGGATGACGGGAAGGTGGCGGAATCCTCGCTCGTGCATTCGCAGCAACGCATATCCGAAGGGCTTGTCCGGATCGACGGTCTCCGGCGCGGGAGTCATCACGTCGGCGATGCGGGTTGTCCTGGCGTCGAGTCCCCGCGCGACGACACGGTAGGCGATGTCGCGCTCGGTGATGATGCCGATCAGGCGCTCGACGTCGACGACCATGACGGCGCCTGCGTTCTTGCTTGCCATCAGCTTGGCCGCCTGGCTGACGACGGTGTCCGGGGGCGCCGTCAGCATCTTCTGGCGCTGCATCACGCTTTTGACCGGCTGATCGAACATGGCGCTCCCGAATGCAGGCACGATTGGCGAAATTCGTCGAGCGACCATACTCCCGGCGCACTCGCGGGTCGTTGACCTCGATCAATCGGAACTGCAGCGCAGCGGGCGCGCGCGTGGAAGTCGTCGCTGCGGCGTCCCTGACGCGGCGGTCGCTTTCCGGTCGGTCTCCTGCGCGGACCCGCTCGCGCACGGATCGCAGGCACGCGAGCGGCTGCATCAGGCGCACAAAGGCGCGTTCAGAACGAGTGACAGGGAAGATTCACCTGCCGCCGCGGCGCGGCTTCGGGGTCGAGGCCCATCTCCGCGCACAGCGCCTTGGCGAGGTCCAGATACGACGCCTTCGGGCCTTTCTGCTCCTGCTCGCGCTCGATCCGTCCGAAATCCTGGAGCATCTCGTCCTGTTCCTGCGGCAGGATCGCCTGCGCGGCCATGGGGAACAGGATGTTGTCCTCCTTGTAGATGTGCTGCGTCAGGAGTTCGCCGTAGGCGCGCGCGTAGTCGGCCAGGGTTTCCGCGACGGCGCGCTCGCCGTCGGCCCACCGGTCCGCCGCCTTGCCAAGGCCGGCCGTGAGCTCGCGGGCCCGGTCGTGTTCCTCGAGCATCATGCCGACGGGGCCGTCGTCGATCGGCATGCCGTTGCGGGCCAGCGCCGTGAACAGCACGGCTTCCTCCTTCCCGTGGTGGTAGCCGTCCGCGAAGTTGCGGATGAAGCGCGTGGCGTCGAGGAAAAAGCCGGGCCGCACGGCCTCGCCCGCTTCGAGCCGGTTCGCCGCGGCGTCGAGGGCGGCGATCACGCTCTCGATCACGCGGTGTTCGGACGACAGGATCTCGGTGGCTTGCATGCGGGGTCTCCTCGGTGATTTGCGGTGCTTCGTCGCGCTGCCGCGGAGCTTCGCGCTCCCCGGGCGGGCTGCCCACGAGATGCATCAAGAAAACGACCGATGCGCCATCGAAGTCAGGGGGACGACCGGATTCCCTTGACACAGATCAAGCGCTGGCGGCGGCGATAAGGGATCGGCGCGCGCTGCCAGCGGCGTCGGGGCCGACGCCGTGGCCGGTTCCTCGCCGGTCCGGGCGACCCCGCGGTCCGGGCGACACGGCAGCGCGGACCGTCCGGCCAGCGCGAGCCGGCGCGGAGCAGGACCCCGGGTCGGCGTTCACCGTCCCCGCGCAAGCCTCTGATAAAATGGCTGAATGCTCGACATCAACTTGTTTCGCAACGACCTCGCCGGCGTCGCCGCGGGGCTCGCCAAGCGCGGCGTCACGCTCGACGCCGACCGCTTCACCGCGCTCGACAACGAGCGCAGGGACATCCAGACCCGCACGCAGGACCTGCAGGCCAAGCGCAATGCGCTGTCGAAGCAGATCGGTGCGCTGAAGGGCCGGGGCGAGGACGCGTCGGCGATCCTCGCCGAGGTCGCCGGCATCGGCGACGAGACGAAGCGTCTCGAAGGCGAGCTCGATCGCGTGCAGCGCGGGCTGCGCGACTTCCTGCTCGATCTGCCGAACCTCACGCATGCGTCGACGCCCGAAGGGCGGTCCGAAGCCGACAACGCCGAAGTGCGGCGCTGGGGTACGCCGCGGACCTTCGGCTTCGCGCCGAAGGACCACACCGACGTGGGCGAGGGCCTGGGGCTGCTCGACTTCGCCACCGCCGCCAAGGTGTCGGGTGCTCGCTTCTCGTTCCTGCGCGGCGACCTCGCGCGGCTGCACCGCGCGCTCGCGCAGTTCATGCTCGACACCCACACGCGCGAGCACGGGTACACCGAGTGCTACACCCCTTACATCGTCAACGCGGAGACGCTGGTCGGCACCACCCAGCTGCCCAAGTTCGAGCAGGAAATGTTCGCGGTCCTGAAGGGCGGGGCGGACAGCGACGCCGAGAAGCTCTACCTGATCTCGACCTCCGAGATCACGCTGACCAACACGGTGCGCGACGAGATCCTGCCCGCCGAAGCGCTGCCCGTGAAGCTGACCGCGCATACGCCGTGCTTCCGCTCGGAAGCGGGCAGCTACGGCAAGGACACCCGCGGGATGATCCGCCAGCACCAGTTCGACAAGGTCGAGATGGTGCAGATCGTCCATCCCGACCGCTCGTACGAGGCCCTCGAGGAACTGACCGGCCACGCCGAGACGATCCTGCAGCGACTGGGGTTGCCGTATCGCGTCGTCGCGCTGTGCACCGGGGACATCGGCTTCGCTTCGGCCAAGACCTACGACCTCGAAGTCTGGCTGCCCGGGCAGAACGCGTACCGCGAGATCAGCTCCTGCAGCAACTGCGAGGCGTTCCAGGCGCGGCGGATGCAGGCGCGGTTCCGCAACGCGCAGGGCAAGCCCGAGCTCGTCCACACGCTGAACGGCTCCGGGCTGGCGGTGGGCCGGACGCTGGTCGCCGTGCTGGAGAACTACCAGCAGGCCGACGGCTCGGTCGCCGTGCCGGAGGTCCTGAAGCCCTACCTGGGCGGGCTCGAGCGGATCAGCCGCAGGTAGCCGCCGCCTGCGCGGCCCGCGGCGGAATCCCGGACCGCGGTCGACAGCCGCGACCCGCAACCGCGGCGCGCGGGCCGGCAATGTCCCGGCGCCGCCGCGCTTCGCGTCAGCGCAGGTTGCCGGTGTGCCCGAGCGAGTACCGGCCGGGCTGCGGCCACACCGTCAGGCCGTGCGGCTCCTTGCCCACCGGAATGATCTTCACGTCGCCCGACGTCGTGTCGAACGCGTACACCACGTGGTCGTAGCGGCCCGACAGCCACACCCATCTGCCGTCGGCGCTGACGTTGCCCATGTCGGGGCTGCCGCCGCCGGGAATCGGCCAGTTGGCCTCGACCTTGCGCGACGCGAAATCGAGCACCGAGACGCTGCCCTTGCCCTTCGGCGGCGCGTGGATCTTGTTCGAGCCGCGGTTGGCGACGTACAGCTTGGTGCCGTCGCGGCTGGGGTAGAGACCGTGCGTGCCCTTGCCGGTCTCGATGAAGCCGATCTGGCGGAACGACTCCAGATCGACGACGTGCACGCCGTCGGCCATCATGTCGGCAACGAAAAAGACCTTGCCGTCGGGCGACGCGCGGATGTCCTGCGGCATGCCCTTCCACGTCGTGCAGATCACCTCGTCGCGGCCGTCCGGCCCCTTCACTGTCGTCGTCGTCCGCCCCGGCTGGATCACCTGCGTGTAGCCCAGCACCTTGCGGTTGACGAGGTCGATCTTCGCCACCGTGCCCGAGAATTCGCAGGTGAAGATCGCGTAGCGGCCGTCGATCGAGAAGTCGGCGTGGTTGATGCCGCCGCACTTCGGCACGTCGATCGAGTACTGCAGCTGCATCGTCTTCGGATCGCGGAAGTCCAGCCGCTTCATCGCCTCCGCGACGACGATCGCCGACTTGCCGTCGGGCGAGAAGTACATGTTGTACGGATCGTCGACGGCGATCGGCTTGCCCGGCTTGCCGGTCCTCGGGTCGACCGGGGTGAGGCTGCCCTTGGTCGTGTTCTCGGCGTTGTTCGCGACCCACAGCGTGCGCAGGTCCCACGACGGCACCACGTGCTGCGGATTCAGCCCGACCTTGAACTTGTCGACGACCTTGAACGTCGCCGGGTCGATCACGTAGACGTCGTTGGACTGGATGTGCGGCACGTAGACGCGCGGCAGGTCGCCGGCGACCGCCGGACTCAGCTTCGCGGCGGTCGTTTCGCTGTAGAGATTCGCGGGGTCGGCGACGGTCGGCATTCCGGGAACGGTCGCGACCGCCGGAGGCGCCGCCGCGGCCGGCGACCTGGCGGGCGCCTGGGCAGGGCTGGCTGAAGACATCGTCAGCGCCAGCAGCAGCGTCGACGCGACGGACAAGGTACGGGCAACGGGGTCGAACCTCACGAGCGCTCCTGAACGGGGGGGGGATGAATCACGGGCGCCCGGCGGCCGGGCGATAAGGAGGGATGGGGCATCAGTGCGTTGCGGTCGCGGCGCGGATGGCCGCCACGGTGTCCTTGACGATGGCGTCGACGGCGAGGTTCCCCAGCTCGGGCGTCGCGCGGCGCGGGTCTCCGGTG
>CAWHJY010000005.1:0-47500 GCA_963829775.1 uncultured beta proteobacterium
GTTGAACATCGGATTGCTGACCGACATCGATGTTGCCGCAAACCTCGGTGCCGACGAGGTCGGGCTCTATCGCTCCGAGTTTCCGTTCATGTCGCGTGAAACCTTTCCGATGGAGCACGAGCAGTACGAGATCTATCGCAAGGTGCTCAAGGCGTTCGCACCCAAGCCGGTGACCATGCGAACGCTCGACATCGGCGGCGACAAGCCGCTCTCCTATTTCCCCACCGCGGAGGAGAATCCGTTTCTGGGATGGCGTGGCATCCGTCTCACCCTGGATCGACCCGACATCTTCCTGCCTCAGCTTCGGGCGATGCTGCGTGCGAACGCCGGGTTAGGCAATCTGCGCGTCATGTTTCCCATGATCGGGCAGATCGAAGAGTTCAAGGCGGCCCGGCAGGCGGTCGACCGTGCGCGCCGCGAGTTGGGCGAGGAAGGCTGCGAGTGCCCCGCGCCGCAGGTCGGCGCCATGGTGGAGGTGCCGTCGGCACTGCTTTGCATTCCGGCGCTCTCGCGTTATGCGGATTTCTTCTCGATCGGCACCAACGACCTCACGCAGTACCTGCTTGCAGTGGACAGGAACAATCCAAACGTGGCGCGCTTGTACAATCATCTGGATCCCGGAGTCATCCGGGCGCTGTACGGCGTGATCCGTGGTGCTCGGCGCTGCCGCAAGCCGGTGAGCGTTTGCGGCGAAATGGCCGCCGATCCCGGCTCGGCCATTCTTCTTCTCGGCATGGGTCTGGAAACGTTCAGCATGAGCGCGTCCGCGGTCCTGAGGATCAAGTGGCTGATCCGAAGCTTCTCGAGCCAGCGCGCGAAACAGATCCTCTACCGCGCCCTTCGGATGGAAGACGCCGATTCCGTGCGCGGGATGCTGGATGACGAACTGCGCCGGGCCGGACTGGGCGAACTCGTCCTGGCGTGAGCGGGCTGCGCGCACCGCGCAGTTCGCGCGGCGCCGAGCGGGACCGCAGGCAGCCGCGCGCGTGCTGCCTGCGTCGTGGCGACGGCGCCCATCGGCATCGGCAGTCTCCGCTCATCGCCAATACTGGCGCATACGTGCCGCGATATCGACCGGCGGGGATCGATCGGGCCGCGCACCGGTTTCTTCGGTGACTTGAGCGGGGACCGGCCACGCGGAGCACTCGAAGTACGCCGTCAGCGCGTCGGGAATGAATCGGCTGCGCGAAGCGTAGACGTGGCGATCGCCGTGCGCGGACTGCTGATGGACGTGAAAGCGCTGGGGCATCAGCAGTTGCAGTTCGTCCCTGGCCCGCGTCATCGCGACGTACAGGAGACGCCGCTCCTCTTCCACCTCCTCGGAGGTTCCGGTACCCATGTCGGAAGGGATGCAGCCATCGACGACGTTTAGGATCTGCACCGACTTCCATTCCTGTCCCTTGGCCGAGTGGATGGTCGACAGGATCAGGTAGTCGTCGTCCCGCCCGGGCGCGCCAGCGTGGTCGCTCGTTGCATCGGGAGGGTCGAGCGCCATTTCCGTGAGGAAGCGCTCGCGTGAAAGGTAGGTCGACGCGATTTGCTGGATCTGGACCAGGTCACCCCGGCGCACCGGTGCGTCCTCGTAGAGTCGCTGAAGGTGCGGCTCGTACCACCGGGTGACGATCTCGAGTTCGGACGGCCAGCCCGGTGTCGATGCGCGCAGCGCCCGAAAGACCGACAGGAACGATTTCCAGTCCGCCTCGGCCGCCGCCGGAATCCTGAATGCCTGCAGGGCCGGGATGACCTCGGGTACTTCATCGAGCGTATCGAGCAGTCGCGTGGCGGTGGCCGGCCCGACCCCGGAAAGGAGGCGCACGGCGCGAAAGCCGGCCATCCGGTTTCGGGGGTTGGCGGCCCACCGGAGCACTGCCAGCACGTCCTTGACGTGGGCCGCTTCGAGGAATCGCAGTCCGCCATACTTTACGAACGGGATGCCGCGGCGGTTGAGTTCGAGCTCCAGCTGTGCGCTGTGGCTGGAACTTCGGAACAGCACCGCCTGCGACTTCAGCGCCATGCCCCGCTCACGCTGCTCGAGCACGCGCTCGGCCACGCACCGCGCCTGATCGCCTTCGTCACGGATGGTGACGAGCTGTGGCCTGGCGGACGAGACGCGATCGGTCCAGAGATTCTTGGTGAAGCGCTCGCGCGCGAGCCCGATCACGGCGTTGGACGCGTCGAGTATGGCTTGGGTCGAGCGGTAGTTGCGGTCCAGCGTCACCGCCCGGGCGCGTGGCGTGAACTGCCGCGGGAAGTCGAGGATGTTGCGGACCGTCGCCGCGCGAAATGAGTAGATCGATTGCGCATCGTCGCCAACGACGGTGAGCCCCTTGCCGTCCGGTTTCATCGCCAGCAGGATCGACGCCTGGAGCCGGTTGGTGTCCTGGTACTCGTCGACGAGGACGTGGTCGAAACGATCGCCGATCTCCCGCGCCAAAGCCGGCTCTGCGACCATGCACGACCAGTACAGCAGCAGATCGTCATAATCGAGCACGTTCTGCGCCTGCTTCGCGCAGACGTAAGCGTCGAAGAGCTTCGCCAGCTCGGCTTCCCACGGAACGCACCACGGATAGGCGCGCTCGAGCACCTCGGCCAGCTTCGATTCGCCGTTGACGGCGCGGGAATAGATTGCGAGGCAGGTCGCCTTGGTCGGAAATCTGCGCGCCGTGGCGTCCAGTCCGAGCTGGTGCCGGACGATCGCGATCAGATCCTCCGCATCTCCGCGGTCGAGAATCGTGAAGGACTCCTGCAGTCCGATCCGCGCGGCGTATTCCCGAAGCAGCCGCGCGCCGATGCCGTGGAACGTGCCGGCCCAGCGAAGGACAGCCGTACCCTGCTTCGTGGCCGCGCCGGTACGCTGCTGCAGCAGCCGGACCGCCCGGCGCTCCATTTCCGCCGCCGCCCGGCGCGAAAACGTCAGCAGGAGGATGCGCTGCGGGTCCGCGCCGTTGAGGACGAAGTGCGCGACGCGATACGCAAGCGTGTTGGTCTTGCCCGAACCGGCGCCGGCAATGACCAGCAACGGTCCGTTGTCCCGCGCCTGCGACCCCGTCCCATGCTCGGCCGCGAGCCTCTGTTGCGCGTTCAGCGGCGCCAGGAAGTCATCGGCTGCCGTGGCTGCCGGTTGATCGTCGGGCGAGGGGGACGCGGGCGCGTCCGGCAGGGAATCTGGCATTTGCAGGCGAAAGTCGAGGGCGTCCGAACACCTGTCGAACGAACGTTCGGTGCGAAGATAGCACAAGGTAAGCGATCGCGAGCCGATTTGCGCCGGCAGCCGGCAGGCCGTCGTTCGAAACGGTACTGCCACCGCCCGCCCGGGATCGACGGTCGACCCGCACCACCGGCCCCACCAGGATCGGACTCGAGTGGTTGAACGTAGCGGTCTTTCGAATGTCCATCACATCATGTCTTCGCGTCGCCAGGTCCTGCTCGCTTCGGCCGCCATGCTCATCTCCCCTCGAGCCGCCTTTGCGGCCGCGGGCAGGAGCATTCTCCAGTTGCGGGTGGAGTACACCGCGACGAGCCTGATCGGCACCGATGAGCGAACCGTGCCTGGCCGTCTGTGGCGCACCCGCTCGGCGTTGCGCCACGAAGGCAAGAGGCACGGTCGTTCGCTGACCGTGATCGCGCGGCTCGATCGCAATCTCTGCTGGGTGGTGATGGCTGAGCCCCGCTTCGCGATCGAGACCGATCTCTCCGCGCTCGATCTGCCACTCGAGGTGCTGAACGGCGGCGGCGACATGCGGCAGATCAGGGAAGGGCGCGAGCCGGCAAACGGGCTGAACACCATGCGGATTCGCGTCGAGCGCAATGCCGGTTCGGGCAGCCGCTTCACCGGCCATGTCTGGGCGACCGACCAGGGTGTCATCGCGCGTCTCGCCGGCGAGGGCGAGAGCCGTGGCCGGCGCGGTCGGACGCTGATGAATTTTCGTGATGTGCGGATCGGGCCGCTCGATCCTGGCCTGTTCGAGGCGCCCCGCGGCGTCCAGCTCGTCCGGGTCAAGGGCGGCGATCTCGCCATGTTGCTCGAAGGCATGGAAGCGGCCGGCGAACTCGGGCAGCGTCGCTGACCGGCCAGGAGCAATCTGGCTCCTGCGTGTGCTCGCGCTGCTGACGGGGTTCACGTTGCCGCGCTGGTCACCCGGAGAGTGAAGCGACCTGATACTATGTACCGCAGCGCAACAATGGGTCTGGACGATTGCCGGCCCGCGCCCAGGACATCCTGAACGCCGGTTCGGGTGTCGCGGGGATTCCCGCTTTCGGTCTGGCGCACCAGACTGTTTTCCCTGGCCGTCGGTGCCCTGCCCGAAGCGGCGGGGCGGCCCGCGACGGCCCATCCTTACCGGAGCAGTGCCCGATGTCAGCCCGCGGAATGTGTGGTTCGACCTTCGCCATCATGGCGTTCGCCTTGTGCACCCACGCGTCGCGGGCGACGGCCGGCCCGGTCGACATCGTCGAGTTCCACCACGCGGCGTTCGACCACTACTTCGTCACCGCCGATCCAGTCGAAATCGGGAAGCTCGATTCCGGCCTGACCACGGGCTGGCAGCGCACCGGCCTCTCGTTCACGGGCCTGGACGCGAGCGACACGTCGCCCGGCGCGCGACCGGTCTGTCGTTTCTACGGCCTCCCGAGCGCGGGCCTCGATTCGCATTTCTATTCGGCGTCCGCAACCGAGTGCGACGAGGTGAAGGTCAAGTTCCCGCTGGCCTGGTTCCACGAATCCGGCAACGTGTTCGGAATCTACCTGCCCGATCTCACGTCCGGGCAGTGCCCGGCCAACACGATTCCCGTCTATCGGAGCTGGAACGCCCGGTCCGATTCCAATCACCGGTACACGACGAGCGTGGCCGTCCACGACGCGATGGTCGCGCAGGGATTCGTCGCCGAGGGATACGGCCCGCCCCCGCGACCGGTCGCGATGTGCGCGCCTATCCCCGCCAATGTCGCGGCGCCGTCGTGCGTGCTCACGGCGAGCAGTCCCGCGGCGCAAACCGGCGGGACGGTGCTGCTCAGCGCAAACTGCAGCGGCGATCCGACCGCGTACAACTGGACCGGTTGCGCGAGCGCCGGCCCGCAGTGCACGGCGACGAGCGCTGCGGCCGGCACCGTCACGTATTCCGTGGTCGCCCTCAACGCCTATGGCGCCAGCGCACCGTCCTCCGTGCAGGTCACGTGGTCGCCGCCGCCACTACCGCCCCCGCCGGTCGCGGCGCCCGTATGCACGATCGCGGTCACCGCGCAGGGCCCGACGCCGATGGTCGGCTCGATGGCCGTGCTCGAGGCGTGGTGCAGCGGCGAGGTCACGGCTTACCAGTGGACGAATTGCGAGAGCGGGACGCGGATCTGCAGGGTCTGGGGCGCCGCAGCCGGGTTGCAGACCTACCAGCTGGTCGCCCTCAATGGCGGCAGCCGCAGCGTTCCCGTGACCGCCAACGTGAACTGGACGGCGACGCCGGTCCCGGCGCCAGGGATGTGCGCCCAGGAGCCGAGCCTGCTCTACTCGGAGGTCGGAAGTGCCCACGAAACCGTGCACTCGGCCTACAGCGAGTCGCCGGCGTTCGCGTGGAACGGTGCGTGGGTCGTCCGGTTCACCGTGCCCGCGACGGCGCATGCGGGGCAGACCGGCTTCGGGACGGCCGCCGAGTACGACGGCCCGCCGACGTTTCGCGAAGTGACGATCTCGTCCACCGCCTGCGACTTCCGGGCGGTCGACCCGTCCGGCGCCAGCGGTCCGATCGTCCGCACCTACGGCATGACGCCGATCCTCTATTTCGACATCCTGTCCTCCACGCCCGGCGCGCCGGGACTGGCCCCCGGTGGCACCTATTACCTCAACATCCGCAACCGCAATGGCGACGGCACCGTATCCTGTTCGCCGACCCAGGCGCGCTGCGACGCGCTGGCGGCGGTCCGGCTGCCTCGTTGAGGCTGTGCGGTTACATGGCGTCACCCTGCATTGCGGGTGCGCCTGCACCTCCGCGGCGTCCCAGAGTTTCCGGTCGATGACGAATTCGACGGCATGGGCCGGATCGTTGACCAGGGCCAGCAGGCTGACGGACCCCGGCGTGATGCCGAGGTGGCGGGGGAGCCGGTCGGGGGAAGCGAAGCCGGGTCGTCCCCCGTCGAGCGCCTCGCCCAACGCGGCGAGGTCGACGGCAGGCACACTCGGCACCGTCACGAGAAAGTGGCGGACGCCTTTCCGGTCGCGCAGGAACAGATTCTTGGTCCTGGCGCCGGGCAAAGGGGGCACCAGCCGTTCCGACTAGGCAACCGTCATCACCGGCGGATGGGCGTGGCAGGCGGGGTCTATTCCGTGAGCGGCGAGAAAGGCGGGGAGGTCCATCACCGGCTCGGAAGATGGCATTTGAATCGCCCATGTGCACTGGCCCCGTTGCATTGCTGCCAACAGACGCGCAAAGTCGCGTGCTGGCACTCGCCCTGCTGAGCGACACCGAAGGGGCATGTGGGGCCCCGGCGCGCCACTCGGCAGGCCTGCGAAGTATGGCTGGTGCGGTCGGACGCTGTGCGATGCAATGCGGCGATTTCCGGCTGCACTCTATAGGAGATCGGCTCCATGGTTGACTTCCAGACTTCCCGAGGCGGCAAGACCCGCATTGACGACGATAAGCTCGAAGTGCTGCGCGGCGCGCTGCGCGGCAGCCTGCTGATGCCGGCGGACGAAGGCTACGACGTGTCGCGCACGCTGTGGAACGCCATGATCGACCGCCACCCCGCGGCCATCCTGCGTGCCGCGGGCGCCGGCGACGTGATGCAGGCCGTCAACTTCGCGCGAGAAAACGAACTGCTGCTGGCCGTGCGCGGCGGCGGGCACAACATCGCTGGCAAGGCCGCCTGCGACGGCGGGTTGATGCTCGATCTTTCCGCGATGCGATCGGTGCGCATCGATCCGGCCGCAAAGCGCGCATGGGTCGAGCCCGGCGCGCGGCTGGGCGACTTCGACCGCGAGACCCAGGCCTTTGGCCTGTCGACGCCCACTGGCATCAATTCCACTACCGGCATGTCCGGCCTCACGCTGGGCGGCGGCTTCGGTTGGCAGAGCCGCAAGCGCGGGCTGACTATCGACAACCTCGTGGCTGCGGACGTGGTGCTGGCCTCGGGCGAGTTCGTGCAGACCAGCGCAACGCAGCACCCTGACCTGTTCTGGGCGCTGCGCGGAGGCGGCGGCAACTTTGGCGTCGTCACCTCCTTCGAATACCAGCTGCACCCGCTGGGCCCGCAGGTGCTGGCCGGGCTGGTGGTGTATCCGCTGGACCAGGCGAAGCATGTGTTCGAAGGTTATCGCCAGTTCACCGCCGCAGCCAGCGACGACATGACGGTGTGGATGGTGCTCCGCAAGGCGCCGCCGCTGCCCTTCCTGCCGACCGAAGTGCATGGCCAGCCAGTGGTCGTCGTGGCCTTCTGCTGGCTCGGCGAGCTGAGCAAGGGCGAGCAGGTGACCAGACCGCTGCACGACTTCGGCAAGCCCTATGGCGTGCATGCGGGGCCGATGCCCTTTGCCGGCTGGCAGACCGCCTTCGACCCGCTGCTGGCGCCGGGCGCACGCAACTACTGGAAGTCGCACGACTTCAAGGCCATCAGCGTGGATGTCGAGCACATCCTGTGCGAAGCCATCGCCAAGCTGCCGAGCGACGAATGCGAGGCCTTCGTCGGCCAGCTGGGCGGCGCGACAAACCGTGTGGGCGCGGCCGACACCGCCTACCCTCACCGGGACGTCGAATTCGTCGTCAACGTGCACACCCGCTGGCGCGAGGCCGCCGATGACAAGAAGTGCATCGCTTGGGCGCGCGGCCTGTTCGACGCGTTGACGCCGCATGCCACCGGTGGCGTGTACGTCAACTTCATGCCCGAGGACGAAGCGCAGCGAGTCGCGGCCGGCGCCTACGGCCCCAACTTCGAGCGGCTGTCGGCATTGAAGGCCAAGTACGATCCGGCGAACCTGTTCTCGCAGAACCAGAACATTCCACCCAAGGCGTAATTTCGCGAGCGTGGGCCCACCGGGGCCCGTTGCCACGCAAGTCGGCACGGCGGCGGTCATGTGCGCCGGCCGCTGTGCCACACCGCAGGCCCCGGCTGAGCCATTCGGCCGGGAGGCGGCCGCTCAGCCGAGCATTTGGCTGCGCGAGGCCTTCGACGGGATCGGGCGCACGCGCCACGACTCGGGTCAGGGCTTTGGCTATGAGCGCGCCGACTATCGCAGACGCTGCTGAACCCGGTCGAGCGCGCGCTCAAGCACCCCGGCGATTTGAGCCAGCGCGTAGCGGCGGGCCTCGACCGGCAGCGCCGCGAGTCGGTCGCGCCGCGCTTCGTCGTGTTGACCTGAGTAGGAAATTTGTGGCAATCCGGTCGGTGAGTTAACACTGAACGATAGGGCCGCGCAGGAACACTCCCTGCGCCAGAACCATACGCAGGGACGACCTTGCCCCGCCATAGTTCAGCATCGCGGCAGCGCGGCCGGCACGTCGATCACGCGCGGCACGTGCCCCGTCGCCGCGAAAAATCGCTCCAGATCGGCATGGGCGATGACCATCGTCGCGTCGTTGCGCAGCGGGTGCGCCTGCACGGCTTCGGCGTCCCACAGCGTCCGGTCGATGACGAATTCGACGGCGCGGGCCGGATCGTTGACCAGGGCCAGCAGGCTGACGGACCCCGGCGTGATGCCGAGGTGTCGGAGGAGCCTTTCGGGGGAAGCGAAGCCGAGCCGCCCGGCGTCGAGCGCCTCGCCCAGCGCGTCGAGGTCGACGGCAAGCACGTGCGGCACCGTCACGAGAAAGTGGCGGACACCCTTCCGGTCCCGCAGGAACAGATTCTTGGTCTTGGTGCCGGGCAAAAGGGGCACCAGCCGCTCCGACTCGGCCACGGTCATCACCGGAGGATGGGCGTGGCAGGCGGGGGCTATTCCGTGAGCGGCGAGAAAGGCGGAGAGGTCCATCAGCGCACCGTCACGGCGATGATACCGGGGCGCCGCTTGAAGGCCCGATGGACGGTCGCGGCAAAGAAAGGGGTAATTGGAAAAGCGTGTGGGGTGACTCCGGTCGCTACTCGAAGTAGCCCGCCTCCAGCAGCTCGCAGAGGATCTGCGACGCCCTCGACGCCGTGGACCTGTCCGGCGCCAGTCAGGAGCGCCCGATCATCGCCGCCGGCCTAGCCGGCATGCGCTCAACCCGCTACGTCGAGTTCCACACCGGGCGCCAGCGCTACCCGGTCCAGAAGTGCCACCTCAACACCGCCGTGTACGATACCCAGACGTGGGAGCAGGCGACGGCGGCCAAGCGCGGGTGCGCGGCCGTCTACAACGACGGCCGATTCCGGCGGTGGAGCTATCACCTCGTTCGGCACCCGGCTGATCTTGGGACGGTCATCGACAAACAATCGGTTGCCCCGGTGCCGGCTGCCGCATAGCCAACCAAGGCCGGCGACCACGATGGGGAGATCGCCGTGGGCCAGACGAATCGTTTCGAATGCGAGCAGTGCCACTTCACCGCCGAGGTCAGCGGCGGTGACGATGCAGGCTTTCTGGCATGCACTCAGACCATGTACTGCAAGTTGTGCCAACAACTGGTTGACGTGGTCACTGCATACATGGACGGGGCAAGCAAGAAGAGGCTCGGTACATGCCCGCGTTGCCGCAGGAAACCAACCCAAGTGTGGTCCGCAGGCGATGCGTGCCCACGCTGTGGCGGACCCGTGAAGGACTGTGGGGGGGTCGTGCTTTGGGATTGAAGGTGCTTACCTTGCATTCGCCAGCGCCCCGTTAGCCGCCAACGGAACGTCGCGGCGATGTTGTTGCGCCGCCGTTGGCTCAACACGAAGGGAATGGCTGGAATGTGGGTTTGCGCCAGTCCGTCGATCGTTCCCGTGGCAGTCTCACGAACGCCCCACCCGCAATTCCAATCCGTGCATCGGGCCCATACCGCATAAACGTGCGGTAGTCCCCACGCGGTATTCCAAATGCGAGCAGTTGACTTTCGGGCACGCCGGAGCCGTCGCCCCCACGGTCCGCTCCAATTACCCATGAAAAAGAGGCCAGGAATTTCTTCCTAGCCCCTTGATTTGTTTGGCTCCCCGACCTGGGCTCGAACCAGGGACCTGCGGATTAACAGTCCGTCGCTCTACCAACTGAGCTATCGAGGAATTGCAGCCCGCAATTATAGCGTTGCGGGCGCGTCCGGGCAATCCGGGCGTCCGCACCTGCCGCGCGCGGGCCGTGGCCGGCACCGGCGCCTCAGACCGCCCCGTGCACGCTGCCCCGCCCGACGGGCGCCGTCCGCCACGGCATGTTCCTTGCTGAAGCTCTGCTGTTCCCGACGACGCCGTCGCAAGTTCAATGCGCCGGCACGTCGGCCGCAGCCGAACAGACGTTGCACCACGATGAATTGACAGGACTTTTCGACAGTCCACGATGGAACTGACGTCCCTCAGCTACCACCGCGATCGCGGCTGGTCGGTGCCGCTGCCCGTCCGCCTGGACTCGCCCCGGACGCTGGCGCTCGTCTTCGGCGCCAGCGCGTTCTTCAGACCATCCCGCGCCGCTCGACGAGCTGGCGGGCGCGTTCGGCCACAGCGTGGTGGCAGGCTGTTCGACGGCGGGCGAGATCCTCGGCAACGTCGTCGGCGACGACTCGCTGGTCGTCGCGATCGCGCGCTTTGCCGAGACCGACCTCGCGTTCGCATCGGCGGCGATTCCGTCGATGAACGATTCCGCCGCCGCGGGCGCGCAACTGGGGCGCCAGCTTGCGCCCCGCCGTCCACGCGCGGTGCTGGTGTTCAGCGCCGGCGTGGCGGTCAACGGCAGCGAACTCGTCCGGGGTCTCGTCTCCACCCTCCCCGCAGGCACGGTGGTCGCGGGCGGCCTCGCCGGCGACGGCGACCGCTTCGAGCGGACCTGGGTGCTGGTCGACCGGCAGCCGCGGGCGGGATGCGTCACCGCGGTCGCGTTGTGCGGCCCGGTCGACATCGCCACCGGCTCGCGCGGGGGCTGGGACGCCTTCGGGCCCGAACGGCGCATCACGCGGTCGCGGGGCAACGTGCTCCACGAGCTCGACGGCAAGCCGGCGCTGGCGCTCTACAAGGACTATCTCGGCGACCTCGCCAGGGGTCTCCCCGCGACCGCGCTGCTGTTTCCGCTGGCGATCCGGCCGCGCGACGACAACGACGGCACGCTGGTGCGCACCGTGCTCGCCGTCGACGAGGCGACGCAGTCGATGACCTTTGCGGGCGACGTTCCGCGGGGCGTCCGCGCGCGCCTGATGCGCTCGAGCCACGAGCGGCTGATCGAAGGCGCTGGCCAGGCGGCCACCGACGCCGCGGGCGCGACCACGGTCCGCCGGCTGCATGGCGAAGCCGCGTCCGCGACCCGATCCGACGACGGACCCACACTGGCGCTGGCGATCAGCTGCGTGGGCCGCCGCCTCGTGCTGGGGCAACGCATCGAGGAGGAGATCGAGGCGACGCTCGATGCGCTGCCGACATCGACGACGCAGATCGGCTTCTACTCGTACGGCGAGATCTCCCCGTCGGAGTTCGCACCGAGCGACCTCCACAACCAGACGATGACGCTGACGACGATTCGTGAAGCGGCTGCATAACGTCCTCGCCCGCCAGCTGACGCGGTTGTCGCTGCATCCGGATTCCGCGCCGGAGGCGGCGGACTGGCTCACGCTGCTGCTGCGCGTCTCGCAGACGTACGCGGACGCCGACCAGGAGCGCTACCTGCTCGACCGCTCGCAGGACATCAGCTCGCGCGAGATGCAGGAGCTGTACGACGCGCTGCAGCGCGAGCGCGACCAGCTCGAATCGCGGGTCGCCGAGCGCACCGCGGCGCTCGCGGCGAGCGAGGCGCGCTTCCGCAGCCTGACGTCGCTGGGCTCGGACTGGTACTGGGAGCAGGACCGGGACTTCCGCTTCACGTCGATCGCCGGCAACACCGAGCTCTACTCCGGCCACACCATCGAGAGCCATGTCGGCCGCACCCGCTGGGACATCGACGGGTACGAGCCGCCGCAGGGCGGCTGGGCGGCGCACCGCTCGCTGCTCGAGGCGCACCAGCCGTTCCAGGACCTGGTGCTCGCGTTCCGCCTGGCCGACGGCAGCGCCGCGTTCGCGTCGGTCAGCGGCGAGCCGGTGTTCGCGCCCGGACGGCGCTTTCCAGGGGTACCGCGGCATCGGCCGCGACGTCACGCAGGAGACCCGCGCCGAGGAGCGGGTGCAGCGGCTGGCGCGGTTCGATCCGCTGACGGGGCTGTTCAACCGCCCGATGTTCTTCGAGCGGCTCGACCACGCGCTCGCGGTCGCGCGGCGCCGCGGAACCGCGGTGGCGCTGCTGTTCATCGACCTCGACCGCTTCAAGAACATCAACGACACCTTCGGTCACCTGACCGGCGACGAGGTGATCCGCACGATGGCGCAGCGGCTGGCCTGCGCGGTGCGCGAGACCGACACCCTGGCGCGACTGGGCGGCGACGAGTTCATCGTGCTGGCCGAGAACCTCGCCTCCGCGTCCGACGCGAGCGAACTGGCGCAACGGCTGGTCGAGACGCTGGCCGAGCCGGTCGCGCTGGCCGGCACCGAGTGCCACCTCGGCGCGTCGATCGGCATCGCGGCCTTCCCCGCCGACGGCGACGACGCCGCGACGCTGCTGAAGAAGGCCGACATCGCGATGTACCGCGCCAAGGACGCCGGCCGCAGCAACTTCCAGTTCTATTCGGAGGCGATGAACCAGCCGCTGATCGAGCGCATGGTCCTGGGCGCCGCGCTGAAGCGCGCGCTGGAGCAGCAGCAGTTCGTGCTGCTCTACCAGCCGAAGGTCGACGTCGCCACCGGTGCGCTGACGGGCGTCGAGGCGCTGATTCGCTGGCAGCATCCGGAGCGCGGCCTGCTGCCGCCGGAGCAGTTCATCCCGGTCGCCGAGGAAACGGGGTTCATCCGCCAGATCGGCCGCTGGGTGCTGCGCGCCGCGTGCCTGCAGGGACAGGCGTGGCGCGACGCCGGGCTGCCGCCGATACCCGTCGCGGTGAACCTGTCGGCGCGGGAGTTCAACGACGAGCGGCTCGCGTTCGAGATCGCGCAGGCGGTCGTCGATGCGAACTTCGACGCGCACCTGCTCGAGCTCGAGATCACCGAGACCCTGGTGATGCAGGATCCCGACCGCGCGGTCGAGACGCTCGGTCAGCTCAAGGCGATGGGGGTGCGCATCTCGATCGACGACTTCGGCACCGGCCACTCGTCGCTGGCGCGGCTGTCCAAGCTGCCGGTCGACAGCCTCAAGATCGACGGCGCGCTGATCCGCGACATCGCGACCGACCCGGACGACGCGGCGATCGCCTCGGCGGTGATCGCGATGGCGGCCAGCCTGCGCCTCACGTCGATCGCCGAGGGCGTCGAGGAGGCCGGCCAGCTGTCGTTCCTGAAGGCGCGCGGCTGCGACGAGATGCAGGGCTACCTCACCAGCCGGCCCGTGCCCGCGGCCGACATCGCCGCATTCGTGCGCCGCGCGGGCTGCGGCCGCCTCGAAGCGGTCAACGGGGGCTGAGGCACGCGCGGTCCCCGCGCGCCGCGGTCGCGATCGCGATCCGGAGGCGTCAGTCGTCGGCGCCCGGCGCCCGCGACGCGACGGCGACATGCGGCGCGGCGAGCTTCAGGTAGTGGAACATCGACCACAGCGTCAGCACCACCGCCACCCACAGGGCGACGGTCCCGACGAACGGCGTCGACACGCCGGGCAGCACCGGCTCCCACAGCAGCAGCGCGATGATCGCGGTCATCTGCGCGACGGTCTTGATCTTGCCGATGAAGGCGACCGCCACGCTGTTGGTCTGCCCGAGCTGCGCCATCCACTCGCGCAGCGCCGAGATCGCGATCTCGCGGCCGATGATGATGATGGCGAGCCACGCTTCGGCGCGGCCGAGCTGCACCAGCAGGATCAACGCCGCCGCCACCATCAGCTTGTCGGCGACCGGGTCGAGAAACGCGCCGAACGCGCTGGTCTCGCCCCAGCGCCGCGCGAGCCAGCCGTCGAGCCAGTCGGTGAGCGCGGCGACCGCGAAGATCGTCATCGCCGTCCAGTTCTTCGCCGCCGGCCCGAGCCACGCGTCGGGAAGGTAGTAGACGGCGACGAAGACCGGGATCAGCACGATCCGCAGCCAGGTCAGCGCGGTGGGTATGTTCGCGAACATGGAATCGCGGCGTGGACGCCTGCTGCAGGCATTCTACCGCGTCGCCGCGCGACGCCGGCCGAAGCTTGGAGCCGGCGTCGAAACGTGGTCCAATCGCCGGCACACCGCCGCCGACCGGACACCGATCCGGGAGCGGCCGAATCGCGAGTTGCAGGCGGCCGGAAACGCGGTCGTCCGGCGGCCGCAGCGACCTCCGGAGCCGTCATGAACCGATCATCCCGCCTCACCGTCGCCGCGATCGCGGCGCTCGTCCTCACCCAACCGCTGGCGGGCTGCATACCCATCGGCATCAAGGGCCAGAGCCTGCCGTGGGCCGGTGCCGCCACCCCCGGGGCGGCTCGCCACGCGCGGCGGACGTACCGCGATCGCCGTCGCGTCAGGGCGTCAATGTAGCGCCGCGAAGATCCGCTCCGCCAGCGCCCGGCTGACTCCGGGCACGCGCGCCAGATCGTCGACGCTCGCCGCCTGCACGCCCTTCAGCCCGCCGAAATGCGCCAGCAGCGCCTGCCGCTTGCGCGGCCCGACGCCGTCGATCTCCTGCAGCGACGACGAGGTGCGGGCCTTGGCGCGCCGCGCGCGGTGGCCCTGGATCGCGAAGCGGTGCGCCTCGTCGCGGATCTGCTGCAGCAGGTGCAGCCCCGGATGGTCCGGCCGCAGGTTGAGCACCTCCGCGCGCCCGGGGAAGACGATGTCCTCCTCGCCGGCCCTGCGTTCGGGACCCTTGGCGATGCCGATCAGCGCGACTCCCGACAGGCCCTGCTCCGCCAGCACCTCCTCGGCGACGGCGACCTGGCCCCGGCCGCCGTCGATCACCAGCAGGTCGGGCGCCGGGAACTCGCCGGCGACGATCCGCGCGCAGCGGCGCGCCAGCGCCTCCCGCATCGCTGCGTAGTCGTCGCCGCCGGCCGGCGGCGTCACGTTGAAGCGGCGGTACTCGGACGACTGCATCGCGAGCCGGTCGAACACGACGCACGACGCGACCGCGCGCTCCCCCATCGTGTGCGAGACGTCGAAGCACTCGATCCGCTGCGTCGACGCGTCGAGGCCCAGCGCCTCCTGCAGCGCCGCCAGCCGGTCCTCCTGCGTCGCCTTCTGCGCGAGCTTCTGGCCGATCGCGAACGTGGCGTTCTGCCCCGCCATCGCCAGCCAGACGCGGCGCTCGGTGCCCGGATTGTCGATGATCTCGACCTTGCGGCCCGCCTGCGCGGACAGCACCTCGGCCAGCGCCGTGGAGTCGAGCGAGCCGGACACGACGATCGTCGGGGGCACCGGCCGCTCGACGTAGTGCTGCGCGACGAATGCCGGCAGCACCTCGTCGAGCGCCCCGGCGTCGGCGTGCTGCGGAAAGAAGGTGCGGTCGCCGACGTGCCGCCCGCCGCGGATCATGACGACGTTGACGGCGACGAGGCCGCGGTCGGCCGCGGCGGCGACGACGTCGACGTCGCCGGCGGTCGCGCTCTCGACGAACTGCCGCGACTGCAGCTGCGACAGCCGCGCGATCTGGTCGCGCAGCCGCGCCGCGCGCTCGAAGGCCAGCCCTTCCGCCGCCGCCTCCATCTCCGCCTTGAGGCCGGCGACCACCTCGTCGGTCCGGCCCTGCAGGAACAGCGTGGCGCGGCGCACGTCGTCGGCGTAGTCGGCCTCGCCGATCAGGCCGACGCACGGCGCGCTGCAGCGCTCGATCTGGTGCAGCATGCAGGGCCGCGACCGATTGGCGAACACCGCGTTCTCGCAGGTGCGCAGCTGGAACACCTTCTGCAGCAGCGCCATCCCTTCGCGCACTGCGCCCGCCCCCGGGAACGGCCCGAAGTAGCGGTGCGCGCGGTCGAGCTTGCCGCGGTGGAACCGCAGCTGGGGAAACGCCTCGCCGGTGAGGCAGACGTACGGGTAGCTCTTGTCGTCGCGGAAGAGGATGTTGTAGCGCGGCTCCTCCGCCTTGATCAGGTTGTTCTCGAGCAGCAGCGCCTCGCCCTCCGAGCGCGTGACCGTCGTCTCGACGCGCGCGACCTGCGCGATCATCAGCGCGATCCGCGTCTCGTGGGCGACCTTCTGGAAGTAGCTGGCGACCCGCTTCTTCAGGTCGCGCGCCTTGCCGACGTACAGCGTGTCGCCGGCGGCGTCGAACATCCGGTAGACGCCGGGCCGATGCGGCAGCGATCGCAGCAGCTCGGCCGGGTCGAACGGCGGCGGGGGACGGCGGCGTCGGTCATCGCGGCGGCGGATTGCGCGGCGACCGCGCGCGGGCCCGCCCAGCACGCCCGCGCCGGCGCCGGCGTGAAGTGGGCGTCGATGGCCGCGAACACCGACTCGAACATCGCCGGCGTCAGCCGCCGCGTGTTGGTGTTGTAGCGCGAGCAGTGGTAGCTGTCGAAGAGCACGCGATCGCCGGGCAGCGCGATGGACCCGGCCGTGCGCGAACGGGGCGTCGGCGGAGCGGCAGGCCAGCGCCCGCAGCACCGCGTCGTGGGCGACGCGGCCCAGCGCGAGGACGGCGCCGCCCGCCGGCACCAGCGCGAGGTCGGCGGCGAGGAAGCCGTTGCACTGGCGGACCTCGGCGGGCATCGGCTTGTTCTGCGGCGGCAGGCACTTCACCGCGTTGGTGATGCGGCACCCGGTCAACGTGAGCCCGTCGTCCCGCGCGACGGCGTCGGCGCGCGAACGCGTAGCCGAAGGCGTGCAGCGTCGCGTAGAGCAGGATCCCGGCGTGGTCGCCGGTGAACGGCCGGCCGCTGGCGTTGGCGCCGTGCATTCCCGGCGCGAGACCGACGATCAGCAGGCGCGCAGCCGGGTCGCCGAAGGGAGGCACCGGCGCGCAGAAGTAGTGCGGATGATCCGCGCGCACGTCGTCGAGAAACGTCGCGAGACGCGCGCAGCGGCGGCATCCGGCGTCGTAGACCGAGCGGGCCGGGGGCGCTTCTGGCAGAATGACGTCTTTTTTCGCAGCGGGCATGGCCAAGGCGCGGAATCGTAGCACGCAGGCGCCGCCCGCCCGCGCAGGGCGGATCCGCCGCCGGCGTTCATCCCTCTTCGCGAGGCCGTTGGACCGACGGCCTGCGCACTCCTCCACCGGCCCCCGATGCTTCCCGCCGAATCCCGCCTCGAAGTCCTCTCGCACCTGCCGGCGCGCAGCCGCAACGGCCGCCGCGACGCCCGTCGCCCGCCGCTGCTGTTCATCCATGGCGGCTACTGCGACGCGTGGTGCTGGGAGCCGCATTTCCTGCCGTACTTCGCGCAGCGCGGCCACCCGTCGTATGCGCTGTCGCTGCGCGGCCACGGCGCGTCGGGAGGCGCGGAAACGCTCTTCGTCGCCGGACTCGACGACTACGCGGCCGATGTCGAGCGCGTCGCCGCCGGACTTCGATGTCGCCCCGGTGCTCATCGGCCACTCGATGGGCGCCGCGGTGGTCGAGCGGCTGCTGGGCACGCGCCCGGTGCGCGCGGCGGCGCTGATCGCGCCGGTCCCGCCGGCGGGCCTGCTGCCGATGGCCGCCCGGCTGGCCGCCGAGAATCCCGACTACCTCATGCAGATGAGCCGGTTCGATCCGTCGCAGCTGACCTCGCACGTGCTCGACACGCTGCGCCCGTTCTACTTCAGCCGCGACGTCGACCCGGGCATCCTCGCCGAGGCCGCGCTCCATCTGGGGCATCGAGTCGCCGCGCGCGCTGATGGACCTGTCGCTGCGGCTCCACGGACTCCTGCCCGAGCGCGCGACGACGCCGATGATGGTGATGGGCGCGGACGCCGACCGCATCTGCACCGCCGACGACGTGGTCGCGACCGCCCGCCATCACCAGTGCGAGCCGGTGCTGCTGCCCGGCCTCGCCCACATGCTGATGCTCGAGCGGCAATGGCAGCGGCCCGCCGAAGCGCTGCTCGACTGGCTGTCCGAGCTCTAGGCCGCGCCCGTCTAGGGCCGCGGCAACGTCCGGACGAAGGTCTCGAAGCGGTCGGCCGGGAGCGGCTGGCTGATCCAGAATCCCTGGAAGGCATCGCAGCCGCGCTTCTGCAGGAAGTCGAGCTGCGCGCGGGTGCCCACGCCCTCGGCGACGACCTTCTTGCCGAGCCCGCGCGCCAGGCCGATGATCGCCTCGGTGATCGCCGCGTCCTGCGGATCGGTCTCCAGGTCGGCGATGAACGAGATGTCGATCTTCAGCGTGTCGATCGGGAAGTGCTTGAGGTGGGTCAGCGACGAGTACCCCGTGCCGAAGTCGTCGATCGCCACGGTGAAGCCGTCGTCGCGCAGCCGGTGGAGCACCTTGCGGATGGCGTCGAGGTCGTGCATCAGCGAGGTCTCGGTCACCTCGAGCTCGATCCATGACGGCTCGCATTCCGCGGCGCGCACGATTTCGCAGATCCGGTGCGCGAGGTCCTCGCGGTAGAACTGCCGCGCCGACAGGTTCACCGAAACCGTCAGCGGCAGCCCCGCCCGCCGCCACGCCACGCACTGCTCGGCCGCGGTGCGCAACACCCATTCCCCGAGCGAATGGATGAGGCCCGACTCCTCGGCCAGCGGAATGAACACCTGCGGCGGCACGCTGCCGTGCTCCGGGTCGCTCCAGCGCAGCAGCGCCTCGGCCCCGATCACGGCGCGGTCGCTGACGCGCAGCACCGGCTGGTAGTGCAGCTTCAGCGCGTTGTCCTTCAGCGCGGCGCGCAGCGCGGTCTCCAGCGTGTGCTGCTGCGCCCGCCGCTGCGCGAGGTCGGCGTCGAGATACTGGAACGTGTTGCGGCCGAGCTCCTTCGACCGGTACATCGCGACGTCGGCGTGCTTCAGCAGCTCCTCCGGGTCGTCCGAGTCGTCGGGGTAGACGCTGATGCCGATCGACGACGTCACGTAGATGTCGTGGTCCTCGATGTGGAAAGGCTGCGCGATCGCGTCCTGCAGCTTCTGCGCGATGCGTCCGAGCACGTCCGGGTCGTCGAAGTCCTCGACGATCACCATGAACTCGTCGCCGCCCAGCCGCGCGAGCAGGTCGGTCTCGCGCAGCGCCGCCGACAGCGCGCGCGTCACGTGCTTGAGCAGCTCGTCGCCGATCCGGTGGCCCAGCGTGTCGTTGACGTTCTTGAAGCGGTCGAGGTCGATGAACAGCACGCCGACGCGCCGGCCCGAGCGCCGCGCCTGCGCGATCGCCTGCGCCAGCCGCTCGTGCAGCAGCAGCCGGTTGGGCAGGCCCGTCAGCGCGTCGCGCGTCGCCATGTACTGCAGGCGCTCCTCGGCCTGGATCCGCGAGCTCACGTCCTGGACGAAGGAGAGGATCGACACGATGCGTCCGGCGTCGTCGAGCAGGCACGAGTGGTACCACTCGCACCAGATCGTCTCGCCGTCGATCCGGTGGTTGCGCGTCAGGCCGGTCGCGCGCGGCTCCTCGCCGCTGACGAGCTTGGCCAGCATCGCCGCGGTCGCCTCGCGGTCGGACTCGTGGATCAGCGGATTGCCGGACAGCGGCATCCCCAGCACCTCGTCGGCGCGCCAGCCGAAGATGTTCTCCGCCTGGGGCGACCAGCGGACAAGCTGGAAATCCGGATCCCACTCCAGCACCGCCAGCGGCGTGTTGTTGATGTGCGAGGACAGCATCCAGTTCGCGCGGCGCAGCGCTTCCTCGTTGCGCTTCTCCTCGTGGATGTCGGTGTGCACCGCGTAGATGCCGATGACCCTGCCCTCGGTGTCGCGGTTGGGCGCGTAGTGGATCTGCTCCCAGCGCAGGTCGCCGTTCAGCTGGGGGAGCAGCAATTCGGTGGCGACCGTCTCGCCGGCGAGCACGCGCGCGAGCAGCGGCTCGAGCTGCGCGAATCGCGGCTGTCCCGTCATCTCGACGACCGGCCGGCCGGTCACCTCCTGGCGGTTCTCCCCCATCCACTCCTCTTCGTGCCGATTGACGAAGCGGTAGCGATACTCGCCGTCGATGTAGGCGACGCGCGCCGGAACGTTGTCCATGATGAGCCGCAGCTCGGCCTCGGACGCGCGCAGCGCTTCCTGCGCCTGCTTGAGGCCGTGGATGTCGTTCATCAGCACGAACGCGCCGTGGACCTCGCCCGACGGGCCCGTGTCGGGGACCACGCGGATCGTCATCCACCGGCGCACCCCGCCCGCGCCCGGCACCAGCCGGTCGAAGGCGGTCGACTCGCCCTCGAGCGCCCGGGCCAGCATCGCCTGCGCGCTCTGGTAGATGCCGTGGCCGACGATGTCGCGCAGCCGCAGTTCGGCGACCTGCTCCGCGGTCAGGCCGAAGTACTGCAGGAAGGTGCGGTTGACGTAATGGCAGTGCTCGTCGCGGTCGATGTAGGCGACGGGCGCCGGCACGCCGTCCATGATGACGCGCAGCTGCGACTCGCGCGCCGCCAGCGCGTCCTGCACCTGCTTCAGGTCGGTGATGTCGTGGCCGACGACGTAGACGCCCTTGATCGTGCCGTCGAACCTGAAGTCCGGCACGATCTTGGCGCGCAGCCACCGCGAGCGGCCCTGCGCGTCGACCGCCGGGCGTTCGTAGGTCACCGACTCGCCCGCGAGCGCCCGCTGCACGTAGGAGTCGACCGTCAGCGGGCCGTCCTCGCCTTCGTCGCTCGACGGCGTGCCGATGACGCGCTCGCGGGACAGCCCGGTGAGCTCGATGAACGCCTCGTTGACGAAGGTGTAGCGGCGCTCGTCGTCGAGGTAGACGACCGGCTCGGGGATGTTGTCCGTGAACAGGCGCAGCTGCTCCTCTCGCGCCGCCAGCGCCTGCTCGGTGAGCTTGAGGTCCTGGATGTCGTATTCGGTGCAGTAGAGCCCGCGCACGCGGCCGCCGGCATCGAGGTCGGGCGCGACGCGGCCGTGCATCCAGCGCCGGCTGCCGTCGGGCATGGCGCCGATGCGCTCGTACTCGACGTTCTCGCCTTCCTGCGCGCGTCCGAGGATCGGCCGCAGGAACGCCGCCACGTCGGCCGGCAGCACGTCGAACGGGGTGCGGCCGTAGATCTCGCCCTGCGGCCGGCGGACCCAGTTCGCGAATGCCTGGTTGACGAAGTTGTACTCGAGCGCGCGGTCGAGGTAGGCGATCGGTCCGGGAATGTTGTCGGCGAACAGCCGCAGCTGCGCCTGCTGCGACTTCAGCGCCTCGCGGACGAGGACGTCATCCTCGATGTCGGTGAGCACCGCGAACGCACCGCCGATCCGTCCCGACGGCTCGCGGTCGGGAAACAGCGTCACCCGCGTCCAGCGCGGCTCGCCCGCCTGCCGCCGGTCCCGCCGCTCCCACGCCACCGTCGCGCCGGCGAACGCCCGCTCGATGTAGCCCTGCATCTCCGCGTAGGCGTCCGGCGTCAGCACCTCGCGCACCATCCGGCCGAGCAGGTCCTCGGGCGCCGCGCCGACGCCGCTCGCGAACGGCTTGTTGGCGAAGCGGACCTTGAGCTGGCGGTCGAAATAGAGAATCGGCGAACCGACGCTGTCGGTGACCAGCCGCAGCCGGTGCTCGCGCTGCCCCGCCTCGAGTTCGAGCGACTTCTGGTGGTCGACGTCGCTGTACGTCACCAGGAAGCCGCGCACCTGGCCCTGGGCGTTGCGTTCCGGGTAGTAGTCGACGCGAATCCAGATCGTCGGCCGGCCCGGCGACACGAGCTGGCGCTCGAAGCCGGTGCGCTCGCCGGCGAGGGCCGCGTCGATGTAGGCCTCGTAGAGCGCGTAGACATCGCGCCCGACGACCTCGATGACCTCGCGGCCGACCACATCCTCGGCCCGCTTGGCGGTCCAGTCGCAGAACGCCCGGTTGACGAAGCGGTAGCGCTGCCGCCGGTCGATGTACGCCAGCGGCAGGCCGAGCGCGTTCAACTTGCGCTGGGAAAGCGCAAGCAGGCCGTCCCGCTCGAGCGACTCGCCGACGGTCTGCTGAATCGTGGCGAGGTCGAGGCGGTGCAGCGATCGCGTCAGGGGCATGGCGGCGGTCGCTCCGGATCGTGGGGGCCGGTCGGACGGGCCGGGAGGGATCCCGACGCGCCGCAACCGGCATTCGATTCCGGGAGCAAAGCAAGGAACGGGCCGGACATACCGCCGGACGGCCCGCGGGCGGGCTGCCGAGGCCGTCGGCGGTCTCCCCGCGTGACGCCCGGCCGGACGGTTACAATCGCCGGCACAGGGTTACGCTGGGCGGCATTCCGGGAGGGACGTCGGGCGGACCCGCCGTCACGAGCCAGTACGCCTGCGCGGACGCGCCCGGCCGACCCCGCGCGGCGGACGACCGATCAGAAACCTCCCGGGATCGATCGGGCTGCCCTGCATCGGCCCGCAGTGAGGAGATTTCATGCCCGTCGCCCGAACTTCCCGGCGCGCGCCGCCGACCGCCTCGCGCCCGCGGGCGGTCATCGCCTTCGTGACGGCCCTGGCGGCGCTCGTCGCACCGGTCGCCCTGGCCGCCACGCATGCCGATCCGCCGACCGTGGCCGGCATCCCGGTCGACTTCATCCTGTTCGCGATGACGCTGGCGGGGGTGGCGCTGTTTCACCACCACACGCTGCGGGTCGCGGTGACCGGACTCGCGGTCATCACCGCCTACAAGCTCGCATTCACCGGCTTCAAGACCGGACCGGGCCTCGGCGGTCTCGGCACCCACATCCTGCACGAATGGGTCGTGCTCGCCAACCTGTTCATGCTGCTGACCGGGTTCGCCCTGCTGTCGCGCCACTTCGAGAAAAGCCGCGTGCCGCTGGTGCTGCCGCGGGTGCTCCCGGGCGACTGGTACGGTCCGTTCGTGCTGCTGCTGATGGTGTTCGTGCTGTCGTCGTTCCTCGACAACATCGCGGCGGCGCTGATCGGCGGCGCGATGGCGCACCAGCTCTTCCGCGCCAACGTTCACGTCGGATACCTCGCCGCGATCGTCGCTGCGTCCAACGCCGGCGGTTCGGGCAGCGTGGTCGGCGACACGACGACGACGATGATGTGGATCGACGGCATCAGCCCGTTCGACGTGGTCCATGCTTACGTCGCCGCCGTCGTCGCGGTCGTCATCCTGGGCATCCCTGCCGCGCGCATGCAGCACCGGCTGCAACCGATGATCAGGCACGCGCACGAACGCGCGCGCGTCGACTGGATCCGCGTCGGCATCGTGCTGCTGATCCTGCTGTCCGCGATCATCGCCAACGTCACGGTCAACCTGCGCTTCACCGAGTACGCCGACTACTTCCCGTTCATCGGCTTCGCCGTCTGGATCGCGCTCGCGATGTCGCTGCCGGCGCGACGGCCCGACTGGGAGGTGCTGCCCGACGCGATCAGGGGCGCGATCTTTCTGCTGGCGCTGGTCGGCTGCGCGTCGATGATGCCGGTGGAACAGCTCCCCGTCGCGTCGTGGCCGACCGCGATGGCCCTGGGCTTCGTATCCGCCGTGTTCGACAACATCCCGCTGACCGAGCTGGCCCTCAAGCAGGGCGGCTACGACTGGGGATTCCTGGCCTACGCCGTCGGGTTCGGCGGCTCGATGCTGTGGTTCGGCTCGTCGGCGGGAGTCGCGCTGGCGAACATGTATCCGGAGGCGCGGTCGGTGCGGCTATGGGTGCGTCACGGCTACTGGGTGGCGATTGCCTACGTCGTCGGTTTCTTCGTGATGCTGTTCACGCTCGGCTGGCAGCCGCACCCGAAGCACAAGCTGCCTCGACCCGCCGTCACCGCGGCGGCGCCCGCCCCTCCGGCGATGTCGGCTGGGCCCGCGGCACCGGCGCCGTCCACCGCAATCGCCGCTCCGCCGTCGTAGGCAAGCGGTCTGGCCACTACCACGGTGCCTCGGTTAGACTGCAAACGGGCCGTGCGCGGCGGCAGCATCTGCCGCCGATGGCCATGACTGGGATTTGGACCATGACACGTTTCCTGCAATTCGCGCTGGCCCTGCTGGCGCTCGGCGGCGCGGGCGCCGCCGCCGCCGAGATCGTGCTGTACGAGAACGACAACTACGGCGGTCGCACGTTCCGCAGCTCCAACAGCGTGTCGAATCTCGGACGACTCCGGATTCAACGACCGCGCCTCGTCGGCAGTGGTCCGCGGCGGCAGCTGGAGCCTCTGCACCGACGCCTACTTCCGCGGGCGCTGCGTCACGCTGGGCCCGGGCAGCTATCCTTCGCTGGGCTCGATGGGCCTGAGCGACAGCGTGTCGTCGGTTCGCGAGCTGGGGTGGGAGGGTGAAAACGGTGGAGGTGGCGGCGGCGGTGGGCGGCGGGCGGGTGGTGCTCTTCGACGGGTACGACTTCAACGGGACCAGCTATCCGGTCAACGGCAACGTGAGCAATCTCGACGGCCGGTTCAACGACCGCGCCCAGTCGATGATCATCAACTCCGGCACCTGGGAGCTGTGCAACGACGCCAACTATGGCGGTGGCTGCCAGGTCTACGGCCCGGGTCGCTACGCCAACCTCGGCGGCCTCTCCCGACGCGTCAGCTCGGTGCGGCTGACCGGCGGCGGGCGGTGGCGGCGGCTGGGCCGGTGGCGGCGGCGGAGGCAACTGGGGCTCGGGCTGCGCGCGCCGTCCTGTTCGAAGGCGCCAACCTGACCGGCCGCCGGTTCGTCATCGACAACCAGGTGGCGGCCAACCTGGACAACGCGGGCTTCAACGATCGCGCGTCGTCGCTGCGCGTCGAGAGCGGCTACTGGGTGTTCTGCAGCGACGCCAACTTCCAGGGCGAGTGCCGCACCTTCGGCCCCGGCGACTACCCGACCCTCCCCCGCGGACTCAGCAACCGGATCTCGTCCGGCCGGCGCATTTCGGGCGACTATCCGTACAAGCAGAATCCGACCTGGGGCGACACCTACACGCAGCAGTAGCGTGGCGCGCATCGACATCGTCGACCGCTCCGCGACCCGGCGGAAGGCGCGCGCGCCGGAGAGGAATTCATGATGCGCTATTCCGCGGTTCCGTGGCCGTGGCTGCTTCTCGCCGCCGCGGTCGGACTGTTCGTCGGCGAAGCCGCGGGCCGGTTCTTCGGGGAAGTCCCCTCGCTCGGCCAGACCGTCTACCGTATCGCCGTGACGATCGGCGCGTTGACCGCGTTGACGCTGCTGATCCTGCCCCCGCGGCGCCCGGCGTACCTGCTGGGCGCGGCCGTGTGCGCGGGGCTGATGGGCTGGGCGCTCTGGCTGCAATACGGCCTCCAGCTCGAGCCCTGCCCGCTGTGCGTGATCCAGCGGGTGGTCGTGATCGCGATGGGGGTGATCTTCCTCATCGCCGGCCTGCACAATCCCGGTCGCATCGGCGCCGCTGTCTACGCGGGCCTCGTCGTCGTCGCGGGTGCGTTCGGCGTGGCGGTCGCCGCGCGCCACGTCTGGATCCAGGCGCAGCCCAGGGGAACGGTGGCGTCCTGCGGGATGAGCCTCGACTACATGCTCGAGTCGCTGCCGTTCACCGACGTCATCGGCAAGGTGTTCGCGGGCAGCGGCGAATGCGCCGAGGGCGGGTGGATGTTCCTCGATCTCGGCATCCCCGCGTGGACGCTGGCGTTCTTCGTCGCGATGACGGTGGCGGCGCTCGCCCTCGTGCGCCGCGACTGACGCGCGGCGGCGACGCGGGCGGCGGGCGGGACCTGGCCGGCGCGTCGGCGGCCATCGACGCGGCGGCCGGGACGGGAGCCAACCGGCCGACGGCGGCGCAGGCGATTACTTCGGGGCCATGCGGATGGCGCCGTCGAGCCGGATCACCTCGCCGTTGAGCATCGGGTTGCGCATGATCTCGCCGACCAGCGATGCGAACTCCTCGGGTCGCCCCAGCCGCGACGGAAACGGCACCATCTTGCCGAGCGCCTCCTGCACGTCCGGCGCGAGGCTCGCCATCATCGGCGTCTGGAAGATGCCCGGCGCAACCGTCATCACGCGAATGCCGAAGCGCGCGAGCTCGCGCGCCAGCGGCAGCGTCATCGCGACCAGCCCGCCCTTCGACGCGCTGTACGCGGCCTGACCGACCTGGCCGTCGAACGCGGCGACCGACGCGGTGAAGACGATGACGCCGCGCTCGCCTCCGGCGTCCGGCTCGTTGCGCGTCATCGCCTCGGCGGCGAGGCGGGCAAGGTTGAACGAGCCGACGAGATTGATGCCGATGGTCCGGGCGAAGCTCGCGAGGGCGTGCGGCCCGTCCTTGCCGACGACCTTTTCGCCGTGGACGATGCCGGCGCAGTTGACCAGCCCGCGCAGCGTCGTGGCGGCGCCGAAGCCGTCGACCGCCACGGCGATCGCCGCCTTCGCGCTCGCCTCGTCGGTCACGTCGGTGCGCATGAAGCGCGCCGCGGCGCCGAGCTCCTTCGCGAGCGCGTGTCCCTCGGCCTCCTTGACGTCGGCGATGACGACCTGCCCGCCGCCGCCGGCGATCATCCGCGCCGTCGCCGCGCCCAGCCCCGACGCGCCGCCCGTGACGACGAAGCTGCCTCCGTTCAACTGCATGATTCCGCTCCCCCGATGCGGGCGCCGCGCCACGCGGCGCGATCCCGGTTCATTTCGACTGCGCCTTGAACACGGTCGTCGCCGCGGAAACGAGCCCCGCCAGGTCCGACAGATTGGACGGAACGATCAGCGTGTTGCCGGTTTTCGCGAGACCCGCGAAGGCCGCGACGTACTGCTCGGCGACCTTGAGGTTGACCGCCTGGATTCCGCCCGGCGCCTCGATCGCCTCGGCGACCTGGCGGATCGACTTGGCATTCGCGTCCCCGATCGCGATGATCGCCGCCGCGTGGCCCTGCGCCTGGTTGATCTCGGCCTGCTTCTCGCCTTCCGACTTGGCGATCGCGGCCGTGCGCGCGCCGTTGGCGAGGTTGATCTGCTCCTGCTGCTTGCCTTCGGAAGTCGCGATCACCGCGCGCTTCTCGCGCTCTGCGGTGATCTGCGCCTGCATCGCATGGAGGATTTCCTTCGGCGGCGTCAGGTCCTTGATCTCGTAGCGAAGCACCTTGACGCCCCAGTTCCCCGCCGCCTGGTCGAGCGCCGCGACGACGAGACCGTTGATGTGATCGCGCTCCTCGAACGTGCGGTCGAGCTCCATCCGACCGATGACGCTGCGCAAGGTCGTCTGGGCGAGCTGCGTGATCGCCACCTGGAAGTTGCTCGATCCGTACGAGGCGAGCTTGGGGTCGGTGCACCTGGAAGTAGAGGATGCCGTCGACCTGCAGCTGGGTGTTGTCCTTGGTGATGCAGATCTGGCTGGGAACGTCGAACGGGATTTCCCGCAGGTCGTGCCGGTAGGCGACGCGATCGACGAACGGGATCACGAAATTGAGCCCGGGTTGCAGCACCGCGTAGAACCGCCCCAGCCGCTCGATGACGAGCGCGTGCTGCTGCGGAACGACCCGGATCGCCTTGGCGATGACGATGATGGCCACGACGAACAGCGCGATCGTGAACAGCGACGACCCGATCCACATGGTGTAGGTCTCCATTTGCGTCCCGGTCACTGTGCCGGTTTCCGGTCGGACAGCACGAGCACCGAGCCGCGCATCGCGGTGATGTACATCGTCTCGCGGCGCGGCACGTCGGGGGCGGCCAGTTCGGCGTCCCAGTCGGATCCACGGTAGGCCACGCGCGCCGTGCCGTCGGTCCGCCAGCTTTCGATTCGCACCGGGTGGCCGACGTCGAGCGGCGGCTCGGCCGGCGGCATGGCACGCGCGAGACGCCAGCGGTGCGTGGCGATCGTCAGCACCAGCCCGAGCACGCCGGCGACCGCGAACTGCACCGGCACGCTGGCGCCCAGCCAGGCCGCGACGCCCCCGGAGGCGATGGCGACGCCCACCGCCAGAAGGTAGAACGTGCCGATCAGGAGCTCGACGCCGATCAGCACGACAGCCGTGATCCACCAGATCCAGAAAGCACTCATCGACAGGCCCGATTGCGTCGCGCGCGACGCGCGCCACGTCAAGCATAAAGCATGCGTCGCCCCTTGGATTGCCGGCGTGCCGTGCCCATGTCGGGGAAAATGGCGCCGACGCCCCGCGCAGGGGTGCGCAGCGTCGCGGTTCTGGGGTATAATTTTCTTTTTAATCAAGCGCTTTTGGGGCCAATGCCCCCGCTCGAGGATCCCGATGCCGATCTACGAATATCGCTGCTCGTCCTGCGGACACGAACTCGAAGCCCTGCAGAAGTTCGCCGACGCCCCGCTCACCGCCTGCCCCGCCTGCAAGGGCGAGACGCTGGTCAAGCTCGTCTCCGCCGCCGGATTCCACCTCAAGGGCAGCGGGTGGTACGCGACCGACTTCCGCGGCGGCTCCGCCAAGCCCGCCGCCGGCGCCAAGGCGGGGGGCGAAGCCAAGACGGGCGGCGACGCGAAAGCGGGCGGCGAGGCCAAGGCAGGCGGCGACGCCGGCTCGGGTGGCGAGGCCAAGTCGTCGGCAACGAGCGACGCCAAGACAACGCCCTCCGGCGGCTGCGGCGGTGGTTGCAGTTGCCACTGACGATCGCCTGAGGCGGACGCGCGCCCGATGAAACGCTATCTGATCGCCGGACTGCTGGTGTGGGTGCCGCTGGGCATCACGATCTGGGTGCTGCACTCGCTCGTGACCACGCTCGACCAGACGCTGCTGCTGCTGCCGGAAGCCGTGCGCCCCGAGCGGCTGATGGGCATCCGCATCCCCGGTTTCGGCGTGCTGCTCGCGTTCGCGATCCTGCTCGGCACCGGCGTGTTCGCCGCCAACTTCTTCGGCGCGCGCCTGATCCGCTTCTGGGAAGGCCTGCTCGGCCGGATCCCCTTCGTCAAGTCGATCTACTCCGCGGTCAAGCAGGTCAGCGACACGCTGTTTTCCGACACTGGCAACGCCTTCCGCAAGGCGGTGCTGGTGGAGTTCCCGCACGAGCACAGCTGGACGATCGCCTTCCTCACCGGTTCGCCATCGCCGGCGGTCACCAAGCACCTCGAAGGCGAGTATCTCTCGGTCTACGTGCCGACGACGCCGAATCCGACGTCGGGCTACTTCATCATGGTGCCGCGCTCGCGGACGCGCGAGCTCGACATGAGCGTCGACGACGCGCTCAAGTACATCATCTCGATGGGCGTCGTCGCGCCGAAGATCGCCGGATCGCCCGCCGAGATCCCGGCCCACGGCGCCGAATCGCCTCCCCGCGCGCGGCACGCTCCCGCCCCCGGCCACCCCGCCGCGAAATTGACGGGGCCGCGCCGGCGCCGGTCCGCGCGCGGGCAGGCGCCGGCCGCCTCGCGCGCCCCGCCCGGACACCCGTTCCCGAAGAATCAGCCATGCACATCCGCCGGAGACACACTTGAAACGCACGGACTATTGCGGTCGCATCGACCGTCGCTTCCTCGGCCAGACCGTCACGCTGGCCGGCTGGGTTCACCGCCGACGCGATCACGGCGGCATCATCTTCATCGACCTCCGCGACCGCGAAGGCCTGGTCCAGGTCGTCTGCGACCCGGATCGGGCGGAGACCTTCGCCACCGCGGAGAAGCTGCGCAACGAATTCTGCGTGCGCATCGACGGACTGGTCCGGCCGCGGCCCGAGGGCTCGGAGAACACGAGCCTCGGCTCGGGCGAGATCGAAGTGCTCGCGCACGCCGTCGAGATCCTCAACGCGTCGCCGACGCCGCCGTTCCAGCTCGATGACCAGAACCTGTCGGAGACCGTGCGGCTCGAGAATCGCGTGCTCGACCTGCGCCGGCCGCAGATGCAGCACAACCTGAAGCTGCGCTACCGCACCGCGATGGCCGCCCGCCGCTACCTCGACGCCCACGGCTTCATCGACATCGAGACGCCGATGCTCTACAAGTCGACGCCCGAGGGTGCCCGCGAGTTCCTCGTGCCGTCGCGGATCCACCACGGCCAGTTCTACGCCCTGCCGCAGTCGCCGCAGCTGTTCAAGCAGATGCTGATGATGGCCGGCTTCGACCGCTACTACCAGATCGTCAAGTGCTTCCGCGACGAGGACCTGCGCGCGGACCGGCAACCCGAGTTCACGCAGATCGACATCGAGACCTCCTTCCTCGACGACCTGGAGATCCGCGCGATCATGGAGGGCCTGGTGCGGGCGATGTTCAAGGACGCGCTCGGCGCGGACCTGCCCGATCCGTTTCCGGTCATGACCTACGCGGAGGTGATGGCGAAGTACGGCTCCGACAAGCCGGACCTGCGCGTCTCGCTGGAACTCACCGACCTGACCGAGCTGATGAAGACGGTCGACTTCAAGGTCTTCCGCGCCGCCGCCGACCTGCCGAACGGGCGGGTCGCCGCGCTGCGCGTTCCCGGCGGCGCGAAGGACGGCACCGGCATGACGCGCAAGGAGATCGACGACCTCGCGATCTTCGTCAAGATCTACGGCGCGGGCGGGCTCGCGTACCTCAAGGTCAACGACGCGACGCAGCCCAACGAGCACGGCCTGCAGTCGCCGATCGTCAAGTTCCTCCCCGAGGCCGTGCTGCGCGAGGTCCTCGCGCGCACCGGCGCGCAGACCGGCGACCTCGTGTTCTTCGGCGCCGACCGCGAGAAGGTCGTCAACGACGCGCTGGGCGCGCTGCGGGCCAAGATCGGCCACGAGCGCGGATTCGCGACGGCGGGACTGCGTCCGCTGTGGGTCGTCGACTTCCCGATGTTCGAGCAGGACGACGAAACCAAGCAGTGGGCGGCGCGCCACCACCCGTTCACCGCGCCGAAGGACGGCCACGAGGAGCTCTTCGTCACCGACCCGGGCCGCGCCATCGCCAAGGCCTACGACGTCGTGCTCAACGGCTGGGAAATCGGCGGCGGGTCGGTGCGCATCCACAAGCCCGAGGTGCAGGCGAAGGTGTTCGCGGCGCTCAGGATCAGCCCCGAGGACCAGCGGCGCAAGTTCGGCTTTCTGCTCGACGCGCTGTCGTACGGGGCGCCGCCGCACGGCGGCATCGCGTTCGGACTCGACCGCATCGTCACGCTGATGACCGGCGCCGAGTCGATCCGCGACGTCATCGCATTTCCGAAGACGCAGCGCGGACAGGACCTGCTGATCGACACGCCGACGCCGGTGACCGAGCAGCAGCTGCGCGACCTGCACATCAAGGTCCGGCCCACCGACGCGGTCAAGGTCGGCTGACGCTGCGGGAGACGAGGCGGCCCGGGCGTCGGCGGGCCGCGCGGGCGCCGCGGCCGTCGGCCCGGCGGGCGCCCGCGCTTGCCGGCGCCGGCGCAAATGCGGCTCGCCGCGTTCAAGTTGCGCGACGGGCCGCGTGCAGTAAACTGCCGGACATGCCCGCTCCGAACGCACCAACCGCGACTACCGTCGCGACCGCCATGGCCACCGTCGTGCGCCGGTCGGCGCTGCTGCTGGCGATGGCCGCCGCGCTCGTCGCCGGCGCCGCGGCGGTCGGGCCCGCGGACGCCCGCCAGTCCGCCTCGACGCTGCCGGAAGTCGCGCTGGCGGACCTGCCGCCCCAGGCCCGCGACGTCTACGCGCAGATCCGCCGCGGCGGCCCGTTCGCCTACGAGCGCGACGGCGTCACGTTCGGCAACCGCGAACGCATCCTGCCGGCCGCGCCCCGCGGCTTCTACCACGAATACACGGTCCGCACGCCCGGCACCAAGAGCCGCGGCGCGCGCAGAATCGTCTGCGGCGGTCCGAAGACGGCGCCGGACGCCTGTTACTGGACCGACGATCATTACTCGTCTTTCTCGAGGATTCGCGAATGAAGGTCCCTGACCTCTCCAGCGTCGACGACGCCGGCGTCCATCCGTGGACCGGCGCCGCCGCGCCGCTGAAGGCCGCCGCGGCGCACGCGCAACTCAAGTTCTGCGCCGTGGACCTGGGCAAGGCGCAGGGACCGGGCGACGCTGTTCGCGGAGCTCGACCGCGCGCTTGCGCTGCCCGAGCACTTCGGCCACAACTTCGACGCGCTGGCCGACGTGCTCGAGGATCGCGACTGGCTCGGCAAGCACGGTCGCACGATCGCATTCGCGCACGCCGCCGCGTACCGCAAGGACCACCCCAACGACTGGGCGACGGTGGAGGAGATCTTCGCCGAGGCCGCCGATTTCTGGCGCGAGCGGCACGTGCCGTTCTGGGTGTTCGTCGCCTGACGGGACCCGCCTTCCCCCGGACGCCGCCCGGTCCGGTTTCGCACCCTTCGCGAACCCCGCCCGCCCCGCCGATGCGTTACAAGATTCCGGTGTCGACGCTGGTGCTCGTGCACACGCCGGATCTGCGCGTGCTGCTGCTCGAGCGCGCCGACTTTCCCGGACTACTGGCAATCGGTCACCGGAAGCCAGGAGCCCGGCGAAACGCTCGCCGCGACCGCGGCGCGCGAGCTCGCCGAGGAAACGGGCATCGACGCCACCCGGTACGGCGGCGTCGTCGACTGGAACCTGTCGAACGTGTACGAAATCTACCCACGCTGGCGGCATCGCTATCCGCCGGGCACGACGCACAACACCGAGCACGTCTTCGCGCTGTGCGTCCCGGCCCCGGTGCCGGTGACGCTCGCCCCGCGGGAGCATCTCGCGCACTGCTGGCTGCCGTGGCAGGACGCCGCGCCGAAGTGTTTTTCCTGGTCCAACCGCACCGCGATCGAGGCGCTGCCGCAACGCGCCGCGACGCATGGCAAAGAAGGAGTCGATCGATGAACAACTGTTTGAGGCGCCGGCGCCGTCGCTTTCGCGCTGGCGGCGTGCGCGCTGGCCGCGACCCCGACGGCCGTCGCGCAGGGCGACGGGTCTCCGCGGGCGGATGGTCCGCGCGACGGTCCGCCACGCCCGACGGTCACCGTCGCCGCGACGGCGACGACCAAGGTTGCCAACGATCGTGCCCACGCGTGGCTGCGAGCCGAGGCCGACGAGTCCACGGCGGCGGCCGCCGCGACCGCGGTGAACACGCGGATGGCGCGCGCCCTCGCCCGGGCCCGCGGCGTGCCGTCCGTCACCGCGACCACGTCGGGCTACTCGACGCAGCAGATCGCCGAAAAGGGCAAGCCGGTGCGGTGGCGCGTGGCGCAGACGCTGGCGCTCGAATCACGCGACTTCGCCGCGCTGACGACGCTGGTCTCGTCGCTGCAGGGGGACGACGCGCTGCTGCTGTCGGGACTGTCGTTCTCGGTCAGCGGCGACGCGCGGCAGAAGGCCGAGGACGCGCTGACGCAGCAGGCGATCAAGGCGTGGCAGGCGCGCGCGACCGCGGCGGCACAGGGGCTCGGCTTCGCCTCCTGGTCGCCCGGCCACGTGACGGTGCGCACCAGCGACACCCCGTGGCCGATGCCTTCGATGCGCGCGATGGCGTCGGCCGACGTCGGCGCCGCCCCCCCGGTCAACGTCGAAGCGGGGAACACCGACGTCAGCGTCGTCGTGAGCGGCGAGGCGATTCTCGATTCGGCGCGCACGCCGGCCCGGTAGACCACCGGGCGGCCGGCATCCGCGCCACCGCTCGCAGGAGTCGCGGAACCGCCGCGCGGACGACCATGACAACGTAATATCGTCCTTGTCGAAACAGCCGTTTTAGCTTATAGTATACAAATGGTTAGTGAACACTTTGGACGATCGCATTGACCTGCATTACCGAACCCGCCGGGAGTTCGTCCGCCGCCGGATCGCCTGACCGCGTCGGTCGGTTCCGACGCCGCTTGCCCGGCCGGCATGGCGGAGCGACGGGGGTCCGCAGTGTCGAATCCCCCCTCCGTGAGCGCGCGGCTCACCTTGCGTTGCTGGTCCTGCTGTTCGCGCTGTCCTGGACGCCGGTCCGCGCGCTGGCAGGCACCGTCACCCTCGCCTGGGATCCCGTCTCGAGCCCCGCGCTGGCTGGCTACCGTCTGCATTTCGGCCCGTCCACGGGCTACTACACCGGCATGGTCGACGTCGGCAACACGACGTACGTGGCGGTTTCCGATCTGCCCGAGGGCGTGACGTTCCACTTCGCGGTGAGCGCGTACGACTGGTCGGGTGGGTCGTCCGGCTACTCCAACGACGTCGCGAAGACCATTCCGACGACGACGCCTCCCGGCACCACGCCTCCCCCACTCCGCCTCCCGGCACCACTCCTCCCGGCACCACGGAGGTCATCTCCGTGATCGAGTACTACCACCCGGGGTTCGATCACTACTTCGTCACCGGGATTGACGACGAGATCAGGAAGCTCGACGACGGGACGATCGTCGGGTGGCAGCGCACCGGCTACGAATTCAATGCCTACGCGCAGGACTCGACGCGCGGCGTCCCGGTTTGCCGCTTCTTCAGCACCAGCTTCGGCGCCAAGAGTTCGCATTTCTACACGCCGCTCGCGGAGGAATGCGATACGGTGCAGCGGAACCCGGACTGGCAGTTCGAGGGCGAGGTCTTCCGCGTTCGCCTGCCCTCGACGGACGGCACCTGCGGCGAAGGAACGACCCCGATCTTCCGGCTGTACAACGACGGCCAGGGCGGAGCGCCCAATCATCGCTACACCGCCAAGCTCGGCGGCCGCCTCCAGATGCTCGAGCAGCGCTGGGTCTCGGAAGGCTACGGGCCGATGGGGGTCATGATGTGCGCGCCCCAGTGACGTCGAACGCGCGGCTGACCGACGACGCTGCGGCAGGAAGGAAAAGGGCGCCAACGCGGCGCCCTTTTTCACGTTCCGGCCGGGCCGCGGGAATCACGCGGTCGGCGCGGTCTCCGACGGCTTGGTGTCTTCCTCCGCCGCGGCCTTCATCGACAGGCGCAGCCGGCCCTTGTCGTCCGCCTCGAGGACCTTGACGCGGACGACCTGGCCTTCCTTCAGGTAGTCGGACACCTGGTTGACCCGCTCCTTGGCGATCTGCGAGATGTGCAGCAGGCCGTCCTTGCCGGGCAGCACCTGCACGATCGCGCCGAAGTCGAGCAGGCGCAGCACCGCGCCCTCGTAGATCTTGCCGACTTCGACCTCGGCCGTGATGTCCTCGATGCGCCTGCGCGCGACGTCGCAGGCGTCGGCGTTGACCGAGGCGATGGTGATCGTGCCGTCGTCCTGGATGTCGATCGTCGTGCCGGTCTCCTCGGTCAGCGCGCGGATCACCGCGCCGCCCTTGCCGATCACGTCGCGGATCTTCTCCGGGTTGATCTTGAACGACATCATCCGCGGCGCGTGCTGCGACACCTCGGTGCGCGCGTGCGGCATCGCTTCATGCATCAGCTTCAGGATGTGCAGCCGGCCCTCGCGCGCCTGCGACAGCGCGACCGCCATGATCTCCTTGGTGATGCCCTGGATCTTGATGTCCATCTGCAGCGCGGTGACGCCGCGGTCGGTGCCGGCGACCTTGAAGTCCATGTCGCCGAGGTGGTCCTCGTCACCGAGGATGTCGGTCAGCACGGCGAAGCGGTTACCGTCCTTGATCAGGCCCATCGCGATGCCGGCGACGTGCGCCTTGGTCGGCACGCCGGCATCCATCAGCGCGAGGCTGCCGCCGCAGACCGAGGCCATCGACGAGCTGCCGTTCGACTCGGTGATCTCGGAGACGACGCGCATCGAGTAGGCGAACTCCTCCGCGGTCGGCAGCACGGCCAGCAGCGAACGCTTGGCGAGGCGCCCGTGGCCGATCTCGCGGCGCTTCGGCGTGCCGACGCGGCCGGTCTCGCCGGTGGCGTAAGGCGGCATGTTGTAATGCAGCATGAACCGGTCGGTGTACTCGCCCATCAGCGCGTCGATCCGCTGCTCGTCGCGCGCGGTGCCCAGCGTGGCGACGACGATCGCCTGCGTCTCGCCGCGGGTGAACAGCGCCGAGCCGTGGGTGCGCGGCAGCACGCCGGTGCGGATGGTGATCGGCCGCACGGTGCGCGTGTCGCGACCGTCGATGCGGGGCTCGCCGGAGAGGATCTGGTTGCGCACCAGCTTGCTCTCCAGCTCGAACACGAAGTCGTTGACCTGGTTGGCGTAGCCGGAAGGCGCGTCGGCCGGGATGCACTCGGCGGCGACCCTGGCGTACACGTCCTTCAGCGCCTGCTGGCGCGTCTGCTTCGAGCGCATCTGGTAGGCCGCGCGCAGCGGCGCGTCGGCGACGGCGGTGACGGCGGCGATCATCGCCTCGTTCTTGGCGGGAGCCTTCCAGTCCCACAGCGGCTTGCCGCCTTCCTCGACGATGGCGTGGATCAGCTCGATCGCCGCCTGCTGCTGCTGGTGGCCGAACACGACGGCGCCGAGCATCACTTCCTCGGGCAGCTCGTTCGCTTCGGACTCGACCATCAGCACCGCGGCTTCGGTGCCCGCGACGACGAGGTTGAGCTGCGACGTCGTGAGCTCGGTCTTGGTCGGGTTGAGCACGTACTGGCCGTCGATGTAGCCCACGCGCGCGGCGCCGATCGGGCCCGCGAACGGAACGCCCGACAGCGCGAGCGCGGCCGACGCGCCGATCATCGCGGGGATGTCGGGATCGATTTCCGGATCGACCGACATCACGGTCGCGATCACCTGGACTTCGTTGAAGAAGCCTTCCGGAAACAGCGGGCGGACCGGCCGGTCGATGAGACGGCAGGTCAGCGTCTCCTTCTCGGACGGACGGCCCTCGCGCTTGAAGAAACCGCCCGGGATCTTGCCCGCGGCGTAGGTCTTCTCCTGATAGTCGACGGTCAGCGGGAAGAAGTCCTGGCCGGCCTTGGCTTCCTTGCGCGCGACGGCGGTGACGAGGACGACGGTGTCGTCGAGGCTCACCAGCGCGGCGCCGCCGGCCTGGCGGGCGATCTCGCCGGTTTCGATCGTCAGGGTGTGACGGCCGTAGGAAATCGATTTCTTGATCGGGTTCACGTGGTCTCCGGAATGCTTGAAATGCAAATGGCCGCCGGAAGGGCGGCCACTGGCGGGGTCAGCGGGGGACGGCAGCCTGCACCGGCCGGACGTCGCGACGGCGGGACGGACGAGCGACGACCGCGGATGCGCGGGGCATCGGTTGCGGTCGTCGTGGGCCGGCGCCGGTCATCGAGCCGCGCGCGTTACTTGCGCAGGCCCAGTTTGTCGATCAGCGCGCGGTAGCTGTCGGAGTTCCGCGACTTGAGGTAGTCGAGGAGCTTGCGCCGGCGCGACACCATCCGCAGCAGTCCGCGCCGCGAGTGGTGGTCCTTGACGTTGGACTTGAAATGATCGGTGAGGCCGTTGATGCGCGCGGTCAGCAGCGCGATCTGCACTTCCGGCGAGCCGGTGTCGCCCTTGGCGCGTTGATTCTCGGCGATGACTTTCGCCTTTTCCTGCACGGTGACTGCCATTGCTGTCGTTCCTCTGGTCATCGGCCGCAGGGTCTGGTGACGCCGGCCGGAAGTTTGCTGGTCTGATCTATGCGTTTCGCAAAGACGAAAATTATAGCTCGAAAAGCACTTGAAATTCAAGCACTCATGCCCCCGCCCGCACACCCGCGGCCGTCAGTGCCCGCGCACGAGCCGGACGGGGCGCAGCCAGCCGTCGGCGGCGGCGAGCAGGCCCAGGAATCCGTCCGGACCGTAGCCGCGGACGCGGATGGCGTCCACGGGGCATGGGGCAGGCGAAGGTGCGGCGCCGGCGGTCGCGGCCGGCGGGACCGGCACCGCCCGCCCCTGCAGCAGGGCGGCCGCGGCGGTCGCGTCGACGTCGCACCGGGGCAGATCGGCAATCGGCGCGTCGACCGGCAGCAGCAGCGCGTCGCGCGCCGGCAGCGCCATCGCCTCCAGCGCGTCCAGCGTCACCGCCCGGTCCAGCGCGAACGGGCCGCTCGCCGTCCGCCGCAGCGCCGCGAGGTGCGCGCAGGAGCCCAGCGCGTCGCCCAGGTCCTCGGCCAGCACGCGCACGTAGGTCCCCTTGCTGCAGCGGACGTCGATCACCGCGTCGGGCGGCGACCAGTCGACGAGCGTCAGCGACTCGATCTCGACCTCGCGCGCGGCGCGCGGAATGTCGATGCCGGCGCGGGCGTAGTCGTAATAGGCGCGGCCTTCGAACTTGAGCGCCGCGTGGCGCGGCGGGACCTGCCGGATGCGGCCGGTGAAGCGAAGCAGCGCGGCGACGAGGTCGGCGGCCGAAAACGCGACGGGGACCTCGCGGACGACGCCGCCCTCGGCGTCGCCGGTCGTCGTCGCCGTGCCGAACCGCACGGTCGCCCGGTAGGCCTTGCGCGCGTCGAGCAGCGACTGCGCGAACTTGGTCGCGTCGCCGAAAGCGAGCGGGAGCAATCCGGAGGCGAGCGGGTCGAGCGTGCCGGTGTGGCCGGCCTTCTCGGCGGCGAAGAGGCGCCTCGCCCGCTGCAGCGCGGCGTTCGACGAGAGGCCGAGCGGCTTGTCGAGCAGCAGCACGCCGTCGACGCGCCGGCGCGGCGCGCGCACGGACGGCGCCGCGGTCATTCCGAGCCGAGCTTGCGATCGGCGGCGATGGCTTCGTCGATCAGCTGCGACATCCGCATGCCGGACTCGATCGAATCGTCGTAGGCGAAGTGCAGTTGCGGCACCGAGTAGAGATTGAGCCGGTGGGACAGCGACGTGCGCAGGAACCCGGCGGTGTGCTGCAGCGCCGCCACGGCGCCCGCGGCCTCGTCGCGGCCGGCGAGGTGCGTGACGAACACCTTGGCGTGCGAAAGATCCGCCGACACCTCGACCGCAGTGATCGTGACCGGCGCGACGCGGGGATCCTTCACCTCGTCGCGCAGGAGCTGCGCCAGCTCGCGCTGCAGCTCGTCGGCCACGCGCCGGGCGCGGGGACTGGATCGCTTCATGGCGACACCTCCCGGGATGGTCGCGAGCGCCCGGTCAGAGCGTGCGCGACACCTCGACGATCTCGTACACCTCGAGCTGGTCCTTCGGCTCGAGGTCGTTGAAGTTCTTCACCGACAGGCCGCACTCGAAGCCGCCCTTCACCTCGCGCACGTCGTCCTTGAAGCGCTTGAGCGAATCGAGCTCGCCGTCGTGGATGACGACGTGGTCGCGCAGCACGCGGATCTTCGCGCCGCGCTTCACGACGCCTTCGAGCACGTAGCAGCCGGCGACGGTGCCGACCTTGGAGATCTTGTAGACCTCCCGCACCTCGACGAGGCCGAGCTGGCTCTCCTTCTTCTCCGGCGCCAGCATCCCCGACAGCGCCGCCTTAACGTCGTCGACCGCGTCGTAGATGATGTCGTAATAGCGGATCTGCACGCCGCTCGACTCGGCCAGCTTGCGCGCCTGCGCGTCGGCACGGGCGTTGAACCCGATGACCACGGCCTTGGACGCCAGCGCCAGGTTGACGTCCGACTCGGTGATGCCGCCGACCGCCGCATGGACGATGTTGACCTTCACCTCCTCGGTCGACAGCTTGGAGAGCGCGTGCGACAGGCCCTCGTAGCTGCCCTGCACGTCGGCCTTGATGATGAGCGCGAGCGTCTTCGATTCGTTCTCGCCCATCTGCTCGAACATGTTCTCCAGCTTGGCCGCCTGCTGCTTGGCGAGCTTGACGTCGCGGAACTTGCCCTGCCGGAACAGCGCGATCTCGCGCGCCTTGCGCTCGTCGCCCAGCACCAGCACGTCCTCGCCGGCCAGCGGCACGTCGGACAGGCCCTGGATCTCGACCGGAATCGCCGGACCCGCGGCCTGGACGCTCTTGCCGTTCTCGTCGGTCATCGCGCGAACGCGGCCGAAGACCGCGCCGGCCAGGACGATGTCGCCGCGCTTCATCGTGCCCGACTGCACGAGTATGGTCGCGACCGGACCCTTGCCCTTGTCGAGGCGCGACTCGATGACGATGCCACGGGCGTTCGTGTCCTTCGGCGCCTTGAGTTCCAGCACCTCCGCCTGCAGCAGGATCGCGTCGAGCAGCGTGTCGATGCCCTCCCCGGTCTTCGCGGACACCGGGATGAACTGGACTTCGCCGCCGTATTCCTCGGGAATGACACCCTCGGCAACGAGCTCCTGCTTGACGCGCTCGGGATTCGCCTCGGGCTTGTCGATCTTGTTCATGGCGACGACCAGCGGCACGCTGCCCGCTTTCGCGTGCGCGATCGCTTCCTTCGTCTGCGGCATGACGCCGTCGTCGGCGGCGACGACGATCACGACGATGTCGGTGACCTTCGCTCCGCGTGCCCGCATCGCGGTGAACGCCTCGTGGCCGGGCGTGTCGAGGAACGTGATCACGCCCTTCGGGGTCTCGACGTGGTACGCGCCGATGTGCTGCGTGATGCCGCCGGCTTCGCCGACCGCGACCCGCGTGCGCCGGATGGTGTCGAGCAGCGACGTCTTGCCGTGGTCGACGTGTCCCATGACGGTCACGACGGGCGGCCGCGGCAGCGCGACGACGTCGCCTTCGCCGTGCGCCTCGGCCAGCAGGGCGTCCGGATCGTCGAGCTTGGCCGCCTTCGCCTTGTGGCCCATCTCCTCGACGACGATCATCGCGGTCTCCTGGTCGAGGACCTGGTTGATCGTGACCATCGTGCCCATCTTCATCATCGTCTTGATGACTTCGGCGGCCTTCACGGCCATCTTGTGCGCGAGGTCGCCGACGCTGATCGTCTCGGGAACCGAGATTTCGCGCACCACCGGCCCGGCTCCACCGGCATCGACCCCCGCCTCGTCCTCGTGGCGATGGCGACCGGTCTTCGGCTGGCGCCAGCCGCCGCCGGCCGTTCCGCCGGAGGTGTCGCCGCGAAGCTTCAGCGCGCGGCGGCGGGCCGCATCTTCCTGGAACGCGGTGGCGCTGGTCTTCTTGGTCGGTCGCTTCTCGCCGGGCTTGACCGCCGGCCGATGCAGCGTGCCTTCGGTGGCCACCTTGGCCGGGGCCGCCGGCTTCGCCGCGGCCGCCTTCGCCGCTTCCGCAGCGGCGGCGTCGGCAGCGGCCTTCGCCGCCTCCTCTTCCTTGCGCGACTTGCGGCGGGCTTCCTCGTCCTGCTTGCGGGCGATGTCCGCCAGCTGCCGGGAACGCAGCTCCTGCCCCTTGCGCTCTTCCGCCTGACGCGCCGCGATCTCCTCGGGCGACAGCACCGACGGACGCACCGCGCGCGCGGTCGCCGGCTCGGGCGTCGGCGCCGCCTCGGGAGCGGTCTCGGGAACCACCTCGGCAACGGGCTCGGGCTCGACCGCGGCCACGGGCTCGATGACCCGCGGTTCCTCGACCACCGCCGTTTCCTCGACCGCCGGTGCTTCCTCGACCACCGGAAGCTCCTCGGCCACGGGCACGGCCTCCGGCTCGTCGCGCTTCACGAAGACGCGCTTCTTGCGCACCTCGACCTGGATCGTGCGCGCCTTGCCGGTCGAGTCGGCGGACTTGATCTCGGTCGTCTGCTTGCGCGTGAGCGTGATCTTCTTCTTCGGCTCGCCGGCGGCTCCGTGCTGCTTGCGCAGGTAGTCGAGCAGCTTGGTCTTGTCCTGCTCGGAAAGCTTGTCGCCTTCCTGCTTGCCGTCGACCCCGGCGCGGGCGAGCTGCTCGAGCAGCGCCCCGGCGGGCATCTTCAGTTCCGTTGCGAATTGTTCGATCGTTGTATGCGCCATGTTGCGCGTCTCCCGCGTTGTCGCGTCGCTCGCCGTGGGCGTCAGTGCTGGACCGGCGCCGGGGCGGCGGCAGCAGGCTCTTCGAACCAGTGCGCGCGCGCCTTCATGATCAGATCCTGGGCGCGCTCGGACGGCAGCGCAGTGAGTTCGGTCAGCTCGTCGACGGAAAGGTCGGCGAGCGCGTCGCGCGTCACGATTCCATTGGCGGCGAGCGTGCTCGCGATTTCGGTGTCCATGCCCTCGAGATTGAGCAGGGCCTCCTCGACGTTCTCGACCGACTCCTCGCGGACGATCGCCTCGGTCAGCAGCGCGTTGCGGGCCCGGCTGCGCAGCTCGTTGACCGTGTCCTCGTCGAACGACTCGATCTCGAGCATCTCGGTGATGGGGACGTACGCGACCTCTTCCAGCGACGTGAACCCCTCGCCGATCAGGATTTCCGCGACTTCCTCGTCGACGTCGAGCTTGTCCATGAACATCGTGCGCAGGCGATCGCTTTCGGCCTGATGCTTCTGCTGCGACTCCTCGACGCTCATCAGGTTGAGCTCCCAGCCCGTCAGCTCGGAGGCAAGCCGGACGTTCTGGCCGAGCCGGCCGATCGCGATGGCGAGGTTCTCCTCGTCGACGACGACGTCCATCGCGTGCCGCTCCTCGTCGACGACGATCGAGGAGATCTCGGCGGGTGCCAGCGCGTTGATGACGAACTTCGCCGGGTCCTCCGAGAACAGGATGATGTCGACGCGTTCGCCGGCGAGCTCGTTGGTGACCGCGGTGACGCGCGAGCCGCGCATGCCGATGCACGTGCCCTGCGGGTCGAGCCGCGGGTCGTTCGACTTGACGGCGATCTTCGCGCGGATGCCCGGATCGCGCGCGGCCGCCCTGATCTCGATGAGGCCTTCCTCGATCTCGGGCACCTCGAGCTCGAATAGCCGCATGATGAACTCGGGCGCGATGCGCGACAGGATCAGCTGCGGCCCCTTCGCCGTGCGGTCTATCTTCATCACGTAGGCGCGGATGCGGTCGCCGACGCGAAGCATTTCCTTCGGGATCAGCTGGTCGCGCGGGATCACGCCTTCGATGCGGCCGGACTCGACGATCACGCTGCCGCGCTCGATGCGCTTGACGGTGCCGGTCAGCAGGTTGTCCTGCCGCTCCAGGAAGTCGTTGAGGATCTGCTCGCGCTCGGCGTCGCGGATCTTCTGCAGGATCACCTGCTTGGCGGCCTGCGCGCCGATGCGACCGAACTCGATCGGCTCCAGCGGCTCCTCGATGACGTCGCCGAGCTTGAGGCCCGGATCGCGCTCGATCGCGTCGGTGATCGCCAGCTGGTGCGACGGCTCCTCGTGCTCCTCGTCGGGCACGACGGTCCAGCGGCGGAACGAATCGTAGGCGCCGGTCTCGCGGTCGATCGACACGCGGGCGTCGATCTCCTCGTTGGGGAAGCGCTTCTTCGTCGCGGAGGCGAGGGCGGACTCGAGGGCGGCGAACACGATGTCCTTGCCCACGTTCTTCTCGCGCGCCAGCGCATCGACCAGCAGCAGGATTTCCCGATTCGTGTTGCTCATGCTCGTCTCCACTCGATCTTCGGCACGAGGCGCGCGCGGTCGATGTCGGCGAGGGCGATCGCCTGCTCGCCCTCTCCCGTCTCGATCCGCACCACCCCGTCGGTGCAACCCATGACGACACCCTTGAGCTTGCGCCGCCGCCCTGCTTCGGGCGCGGCCATCCGCAGCTCGGCTTCCTGGCCCGCGAAGCGCTCGAAATCGGCCGGTTTCTTCAGCGGCCGGTCGAGGCCGGGCGACGACACCTCGAGCCGGTCGAAGTCGACGTTCTCGACGGCGAACAGCCTCGTCAGGTGCTGGCTGACGCGCGCGCAGTCCTCGACGTCGACCCCTTCGGGCTTGTCGATGAAGACGCGGATGAGGCGGCCCTTGGGGGTCGACTCCACATCCACGAGTTCGTACCCGAGCGGCGGCAGCGTGCGCTCGAGCAGCAGGTTGAGGTCCATCGTTCGTCGTTCGTTTTCCGGAATCCGGTTCGCCAATAAAAAATGGGCTGCGCCCAGCCCATTTCTTCTTACCTTCGCCGCAATAGGATAGCAGAAAATCCATCGAATTTGAAGGGGTTAGCGAATCGGTGCCGCCGACGGGCGGCGTCCCTGCGCAGCCGGGCCGACCCGCCCGCGCCCCAAGGGGCGTGCACGGCAGCGGGCCGGCGGCGCGTCGGTCGGGCTACACTTGCCATCGCGCCCCGCAACTGTCCCGAGGAACCGCCGATGCCGGACCCGCTCCTGATCGCCAAGCATGGCGACATCGAATGCTCGCTCCTTCCCGCGCTGGTCAACCGGCACGGGCTCATCACCGGCGCGACCGGCACCGGCAAGACGGTCACGCTGCAGGTCGTCACCGAGCGGCTGTCGGCGATCGGGGTCCCGGTGTTCATGGCCGACGTCAAGGGCGACCTCGCCGGACTGAGCCAGCCGGGCAAGTCGTCGCCGAAGTTCGAGGAACGGCTGAAGCTGGTGGGCGCCGATGCGCCCGCCTTTGTCGGATGCCCGACGATGTTCTGGGACCTCTACGGCGAGCAGGGCCATCCGATCCGGGCGACGGTCTCGGACATGGGGCCCCTGCTGCTCGGACGGATCCTCGACCTCAACGAGACGCAGGAGGGCGTGCTGACGCTCGCGTTCAAGATCGCCGACGACAACGGCTTGCTGCTGCTGGACCTCAAGGACCTGCGCGCGCTGCTGCAGCACGTCGGCGAGAACGCCCGGGACTTCCAGACGCGTTACGGCAACGTTTCGGCGGCGTCGATCGGCGCGATCCAGCGGGGGCTGCTCACGCTCGAGCAGCAGGGAGTCGACCGCTTTCTGGGCGAGCCGATGCTCAACGTCGACGACCTGCTGCAGACTGTCGACGGCCGCGGCGTGGTCAGCATCCTCGCCGCCGACCGGCTGATGCAGTCGCCCAGGGTCTACTCGACGCTGCTGCTGTGGCTGCTCTCGGAACTCTACGAGCGGCTGCCCGAGGTCGGCGACCGCGACAAGCCGAAGCTGGTCTTCTTCTTCGACGAGGCGCACCTGCTGTTCACCGACGCGCCCAAGGCGCTGCTCGAGAAGATCGAGCAGGTCGTCCGGTTGATCCGCTCGAAGGGTGTCGGCGTGTTCTTCGTCACGCAGAATCCGCTCGACGTGCCGGAGACGGTGCTGGGCCAGCTCGGCAATCGCGTGCAGCACGCGCTCCGGGCATTCACGCCGCGCGACCAGAAGGCGGTGCGCTCCGCCGCGGAGACGATGCGCGCCAACCCGAAGTTCAGGACCGAGGACGCGATCACCGAGCTGGGCGTCGGCGAGGCGCTCGTGTCCTTCCTGGACGTGAAGGGCCGGCCGGGCGTGGTCGAGCGCGTCTACATCCTGCCGCCGGCGAGCCGGATCGGCCCGATCGCGCCGGAGGAACGCAAGGAGCTGATCGCCGGGTCTCCCGTCGCTGGCGTCTACGAACAGACGGTGGACCGGGAGTCGGCCTACGAGAAACTCAAGGGCCGGGCAGGCGGCGGAACCGTACCGGCGGACGTGGCCGGCACGAACGCGGGCGGGGGGTGGATGGACTCGCTCAAGGGATCGCTCGGCGGGCTGATGTCCGGCAGCGGGCGCAAGGACAGCATGGTCGAGGCGATGGCCAAGAGCGCCGCGCGCACGGTCGGGTCGACGGTCGGCCGCGAGATCGTCCGCGGCGTGCTGGGATCGCTGCTCGGGGGAAAGCGGCGGTAGAGCGAGCCTTGCAGTCGGCGCGGGCGGTCGGGGGTACGGGGGTACGGCGGCACCGGCGCAGCGCCCCGCACTCCCGGGCGGGCACCGGACCTGCATCGGCGGCGAAGCGGCGGTGCAAAGCAGAACGCCCCGCTGGGGTGAGCGGGGCGTTGTGCGGTGGGGGTGCCTGACGATGACCTACTTTCGCATGGGTAATCCACACTATCATCGGCGTGCTGCCGTTTCACGGTCCTGTTCGGGATGGGAAGGGGTGGTTCCGGCGGGCTATGGTCGTCAGGCGTTGAGGGGGGGAGGAAGCAAACGGCCGGGCCGGGGTGAGCCGGGGCGGCGGGATGGGTTAGATGGTACTGGGGATCGCTGGACGCCGGTGCGCGAGTGCGCACGGTTATGGAGTCAAGCCGCACGGGCCATTAGTATCGGTTAGCTTAACGCATTGCTGCGCTTCCACACCCGACCTATCAACGTGGTGGTCTGCCACGACCCTTCAGGGGGCTCAAGGCCCCGGGAGATCTCATCTTCAGGCGTGTTTCCCGCTTAGATGCTTTCAGCGGTTATCACTTCCGTACATAGCTACCCGGCAATGCGACTGGCGTCACAACCGGTACACCAGCGGTACGTCCACTCCGGTCCTCTCGTACTAGGAGCAGCTCCCGTCAAATCTCCAACGCCCACGGCAGATAGGGACCAAACTGTCTCACGACGTTTTGAACCCAGCTCACGTACCACTTTAAATGGCGAACAGCCATACCCTTGGGACCGGCTACAGCCCCAGGATGTGATGAGCCGACATCGAGGTGCCAAACACCGCCGTCGATATGAACTCTTGGGCGGTATCAGCCTGTTATCCCCGGCGTACCTTTTATCCGTTGAGCGATGGCCCTTCCATACAGAACCACCGGATCACTATGTCCTGCTTTCGCACCTGCTCGACTTGTCAGTCTCGCAGTCAAGCTTCCTTGTGCCATTGCACTATCAGTACGATGTCCGACCGTACCTAGGAAACCTTCGAGCTCCTCCGTTACGCTTTGGGAGGAGACCGCCCCAGTCAAACTGCCTACCATGCACGGTCCCCGATCCAGATGATGGACCTAGGTTAGAACCGCAATGACGTCAGGCTGGTATTTCAACGTTGGCTCCAGGCGATCTGGCGACCGCCCTTCAATGCCTCCCAGCTATCCTACACAAACTTCATCACAGTCCAATGCAAAGCTACAGTAAAGGTGCACGGGGTCTTTCCGTCTTGCCGCGGGGAGATTGCATCTTCACAAACACTTCAACTTCGCTGAGTCTCGGGTGGAGACAGCGTGGCCATCGTTACGCCATTCGTGCAGGTCGGAACTTACCCGACAAGGAATTTCGCTACCTTAGGACCGTTATAGTTACGGCCGCCGTTTACCGGGGCTTCGATCAAGAGCTTGCACCCCATCACTTAACCTTCCGGCACCGGGCAGGCGTCACACCCTATACGTCGACTTTCGTCTTGGCAGAGTGCTGTGTTTTTGTTAAACAGTCGCAGCCACCGATTCTTTGCAACCCCTCTGGGCTCCGGTCGCGAGGACCTTCACCTACCAGGGGCACACCTTATCCCGAAGTTACGGTGTCAATTTGCCGAGTTCCTTCACCCGAGTTCTCTCAAGCGCCTTAGAATATTCATCCTGCCCACCTGTGTCGGTTTGCGGTACGGTCGCCGTGGAACTGAAGCTTAGAGGCTTTTCCTGGGAGCAGGGTATCACTCACTTCAGGCTGGCAAGCCAGCCCTCGTTATCACGCCTCAGCTAAGCCCGCCGGATTTGCCAAACGGGCACGCCTACACGCTTGAACCGGGACGTCCAACACCCGGCTGAGTTAACCTTCTCCGTCCCCCCATCGCATTCCACGTCGGTGCTGGAATATTAACCAGCTTCCCATCGACTACGGCTCTCGCCCTCATCTTAGGGGCCGACTCACCCTACGCCGATGAACGTGGCGTAGGAAACCTTGGGCTTTCGGCGAGCGGGCCTTTCACCCGCTTTATCGCTACTCATGTCAGCATTCGCACTTCCGATACCTCCAGCAGCCCTCTCGAGCCACCTTCAACGGCTTACGGAACGCTCTCCTACCATCTGCACTTGCGTGCAAATCCACAGCTTCGGTGCACAGTTTGAGCCCCGTTACATCTTCCGCGCAGGACGACTCGACCAGTGAGCTATTACGCTTTCTTTAAATGATGGCTGCTTCTAAGCCAACATCCTGGC
>CAWHJY010000006.1:0-25341 GCA_963829775.1 uncultured beta proteobacterium
ACCGTGGAGGCACTCGAACCCGTCGTTGCCGGCGGAGAACACGATCACCATCTGCTGGGTGCCGCCGGTGCCGGCCTGCGCGTCGCGCACCAGCCCGTCGTAGGTCTGCGAGTCTGGTGTTGTACGCCCCGGCGACGGCGGCGCCCCAGCTGTTGGTGCTGATGCGCGCGTTCGCCGCGTAGCCGGCGGAGAGCATCGTCGGGTACGAGGGGTTCGTGTAGCCGGGGTCGAAGACCACCGAGTTCGCCGAGCCGCACGAACGGCGCGACGCCGAGGCCGAACCGGAAGCCGTTCGCGTCGGAATGCGGAAAGACGCCGAAATCGACGCCGCCGAGCGATCCGGTCGGCACGTAGCCACCGACGATGCTCATGTTGAGCTGGCCGTGGCCGCCGTAGCCGAGCCCGCCGTCGCGCCGGCGGTGCCGAAGCGCCCCTTGTAGACGAACCGGCTCGTTCCGGACGGGATTGCCGCGCCGATCGGCCGATTGCCGCCCTGGAAGAAGACGAAGTGGTTGGCGGCCACCGGCCCGGCGACGGAGTTGGTGGGGATCCCGCCGCTCGGGTTGACGTCGGCACCGTCGTCGGTCACGTCGACGACGATTCCCGAGGCGTCGAACTGCGACTGGCTGAAACCCCAAGCGGTCAGGCGGTCGAAGTAGTTGCCGGGGGTCGGCGCGTTGCCGGTGAGATTGCCGGCGAGGATCAGCGACTGCCGCTCGTCGTTCTGCTGCGGCTCGATGTAACGATGGATGGAAACGATGTCCGCGCGGTTCGCGAAAGCGGCCAGCGCCGCGGGAGGCAGCGTGACGTTGAGATTGACGAACCCGGGCAAGGCGCCGGGGTCGGCGAACACCGTCCCGCCCAGCGCCGCCAGTTCCTTCAGCGTGCTCGCATTCTCGTCGGCGTCGGCGACCAGCTGCACGCTGAAACGGTCGGTGCCCGCGGTGCGCGCTGCCAGGGGGCGGCTCAGATCCTTCTCGCTGGCCCAGACGGCGGGATGCACCTTGTACTCAGACTTCCAGGCCCCATCCCATTGCACGGCGGAAACGACGGTGCGGGCGCGCGCCTGCAACTGCCCGATGGCTGCCGCGTCGCCCCAGACGAGGTACGCGTTGTCGGGAATGTAGTTGACGACTCGCAACCCGTCAGCGGCGAGCGAATCGACCCACTGTTGCCGGACGGGGCCGGTGAACTGGACGAGATGAAGCCGCTTGCCGGTGAAGCTGCCGAGAACGGCGCCGGCGCGCTGCGTCTGCGCGTAGCTCGAAGCGGTGTCGATCGCCTCCGCATTGAGCAGAATCCGGTCGGACGCAGCGGCCGACGCGGCGAACGCCAGTGCGAACACCGCCGCGGCCGTGCGCCGCGCGAAGCCCCGAATCGCGGGAGGTCGGGCGCCGGCCGGCGCCGCCTGTCCGGAGGAACCGGGACGCGCGGACCAACCCGCGACTTCGATGGAAAGCGCGGACCTGCAGTCGAATCGGCTCATGTCGTTCCCGTGGCGACTGGATGATGGAAGCGGCGCGCCTCGCGACATCGACGCGCGGCCGGCAAGACGGCGACGGGACGAGCCCGCCGCCTTTGTTGCGATCAGTACGGCGACGTCGATCCGTCGCGGCTGAAGATCAGCGTCTGCAGCTTGCAGCGGCTGTCGGACAGGTCCGCCGCGCCGGCCAGACCGTCGCGCGACAGGCGCACGCCGTACTTCACCGTCTGCCCGACATCGACATCGATCTGCGCGAGATTCCCGAGTCCACCCCAGTGGTTGGCCGACACCGATCCGCGATTGCTCTGCGAGGTCAGCGCCGTCCAGTTGGTACCGTTGTCGGTGCTCTGGACGAGATCGGCGGCGAAGTCGACGTCGGTTGCCGCCGTGGCAGTAAAGCTCAGGTCGACGTACGCCCGGCGCGGGAAGCCGGCGACGGCATAGTTCGCGGTCTGGCAAACGACGTTGTTGGGCAGGTCGAGATCGACCGCGCCCGTCGTGGCGTCGACGCTGAGCTTCACCGGGGTAAGTGCCGTCCCGAAGCGATTGAGGAAGGCCGCCATCGCCAGCCGGCTGACCGCGTCGGTCGGACAGTACAGCGTGGCCGACGTGCAACCCGTCGTGATGGCACGGTTCTTCACCCATTCGACGTTCGGACAGAACGGGCTCGTCGAGTCGACGTCGGTGAAGCCGGCGCAGGGCAAGGCGTGGACAGCCGGGGCCGCGGCCAGCAGCGCAATCGTGGCGATCAGAATACGCGTGTTTCGCATGATCATCTCCCTTGGTCGGATTACTTGGCCGCGTCGAACGGCGCGAATGTCGAATTGCGATTGCTCACCAGAGCGCGGAGGTTGCAGCGGCTGTCGGAAAGGTCGGCGGACCCGGGGGCGTCACCACGGCTCACCCGCAGTCCGAAGCGCGCGGTCTGGCCAACGTTCAGGTCCTGGCTGGTCATGCTGCCGAGATTCCCCCAGCGCGCGGCCTGGACGACACCCTGACTCGCGGTGTTGGCGACCATCTGCCACGTCGCACCGCCGTCGAAGCTCACGACCGGGTCGGCCGCGATATCGACGGTGCTGGCCGATGTCGCGGTGAACACGCTCTTGAGGTAGACGCGCCGCGGGAAGTCGCTGACCGCAACGTCGGCCGTCGAGCAGACCACCGGCGCGCTGTTCAACACGATCGCTCCCGAGGTCGCCTCCACCGCGACGCCCTGCGGCGACATGCCCGTGCCGAGTCGGTTCATGAAGGCGGCAAGGGCCAGCCGGTTGACCGCAAGGTTCGGGCAGTAATTGCCCGCACTGCAGCCCAGGGTGACCTGGCGATTGGCGACCCAGTCCAGGCTCGGGCAGAGCGGATCGGACGAGTCGACGTCGCTGAAGCCGTGGCAGGCCTGACCCGACACCGCGGTGACGGTCTGCGCGACGGTTCCGCTCGACGGGGCGTTGAATGCATCGCCGCCGTACGTCGCGGTGAAGGTGTAGGTCCCCATCGTCAGCGGCGCGGTCGTGCATTGCGCCGTGCGCGTGTTGCCGCTGCCGGTGAGTGCGACCGCACCGCAGCCTGCGACGACCTGCGGACCGTTGCTGAAGGCGACCGTGCCCGACGGCGAGACCCCGTTCACCGTTGCCGTCAGCGTCACCGTGGCGCCGGCGACGACCGACGCACTGGACGTTTCCAGACCGGTCGACGTCGACGATGCCGTCAACGTCGCCACCGCGGCGCGCTCGCCTTCGACGTTGTGATGGTGGAGCAGCAGGACGCCCAGCGATCCGTTCGCGGCGACGACCGCCGGATTCACCGTCACCGGGTAGATCGCGCCCGGAAGTCCGGGCAGCGGGCCGTCCGGCACCGTGAAGCCGGGGCCGGTATAGGTGAACGGACCGATGGTCTCGCACACGCCGGTGTGGTTGTCGCAGGCGGCGACCTTGTACCTGAACGTCGGCGCCGTCGCGCTCATGCCGATGTCGACCGGATAGAGCGGCAGTACCGCCAGGTTGTTCAGGTAAGTGGCCGTGTCGGCGGCGTTCGACCCGATGAAGTTCAGGAAATCCTGGGTGCTGCCCGCACCCGTCGGCAACGGCAGCACGTAGGTGACGGGCGTGTCGGGCGCGCCGGTCAGCGTGGCGCTGAACAGGACCCAGTCGTCGGTGCCGTCGCCGTTGGTGTCGATGTAGACGTCGAATTCGGTGTCTCGTGAAGCTGGTGCGGTCGCCCCAGGTCGCCACGCCGAACTTCAGCACCTGATTGACCGGATCGAACACCACGCCGGCGTAGCGCAGGTTCGAGCGCGGATTGAGCGCCGGATTGATCGGGTTGACGCCCTGGAGCTCGACCGGCGTGACCAGCGATACGAAGTCGCTCGCGGTCGCCGTGCAGGTCGATCCGACCAACGTTCCGGTGCAGACGCCGGTGCCGCCGAGCACGATGCTCGCCGCTCCGGCCGGACCGGCCGGCAGCAGCGCCGACGCCGTGGTCCGCGCGGCCGGATGCACCGCCGCGTAGACCGGAACGCGGAGCTTCAGCGTGGCCCCCTGCGACAGCGTGATCACGCCGGACTCCTCGGTCAGCCATTGCCGAGGCAGCCCGCCGACCACCGCAGGCGCGGTCGGATCGCGGGAGCGCTTCATGGCCGCCGCGTTCGCGTTCATCTGCACGTTGAACGTCGCGGAGCTTCCCGCCGGGACGGTGACCTGCGCCGGAACGGAGAAGCTGACCCCCGACCGCGTCGGTCACGAGGTCGATCCCGAGGTCGTAGGTCTGTGGCGTCGCGCCGAAGTTGCGGACGGTGACGCGGCGGGTCTGTGTCACCGTGCCGACGATCTCGCCGTCGAAGGTCACGCTGACCGCGCCGGGGTCGTCGCCGGCGAATGCGGCGACCGGCGTCGTCAGCGTGTTGACGACGTCGACGCGCCCGGCGCCGGCAAGGGCCGGCCCGAAGCGCAGTCCCGTGCCGCCGTCACCGACGAACACGTCGTGCAGCGAGCCGTTGACCGCCAGCGCCTTCAGCTGCTCGACCGAATACGTCGGGTGCGCCTGCCGCAGCAGCGCCATGACGCCCGCGATGTGCGGCGCGGCCATCGACGTACCCGAGAGCGTGAGCCTCTGGCTGCCCGGGACGTAGGCGCTCGGGTCCGGACGCTGGCATCCGGTGGCGGTGCAGGTGTGACCCGTCTGCACCGACACGATGTTCGTGCCGGGCGCGGTGACCTCGGGCTTGGCGACGATGATGCTTCCCTCGCCCGTGGGACCGCGCGACGACGACGACGCTGAGGCCATCGCCGAGCGACTGCACGCCCAGCGCGAGGCTGACGGTGACCGCGGTGGGCACGTTGAGCTGCGCCTTGATCGCGTTGCCGTCGGCCTGCGAGATCATGATCGCAGGAACGGCCGTCGGACCGGCTGGCACGCCGCCCATGGTGATCGGCGCCGCCGGGGAATTCTGGGCGACGATCACGAGGGTGGCACCCGCGGCGACCGCGTTGTCGTACTTCACGGCGAACCCGCACGTGCCGCGGTTGACCAGCGCTGCCCTGCCGGCGAAATAACCTGGCGGATAGGCGGCGCAGGCGAGGTCGCCGTCCGAGAACTTGATGGTGTCGAACGTCGGGCCGAGCGGCCAGGTCTGGTCGACGCTCCAGGCCGCGAGCACCGAGGTCTTGATGCCGGCGATCGCGGCTGGCGCGTTGACGTTGAGCGCGACGCCCTGGCGGAACGAGCTGGAGTTGGCGACGGTGATGGCCCGCGCAGCGCTTCCGGGGGAGCCGGTGACCGTGTACGAGTCGCCGCTGTTGCCGGCGGAAACGACGGTGATCACGCCGGCGAGCGACGCGTTGTCGGAGGCGATCGAACTCGGGTCGGACAGGCGGCCGTACGACGAGCCGAGCGACATGTTGATCACGTCGAGGTGATCGGCGAAGTCGCCGTCACCGTTCGGGTCGATCGCCCAGTCGATGGCCGCGACGGTTACGTCGGTGCTGCCCGCGCAGCCGAACACGCGCAGCGCGTAGAGCTTGGCCCTGGGCGCGACGCCGGGGCCGATGCGCAGAGAGCTGAACGGCGCCGAAGCGTCGTACGGGCCAACGTAGGTGCTGCCGTCGGCGTTGACGCCGGTGCCGGCCGCCGTGCCGGCCACGTGCGAACCGTGGCCGTTGCAGTCCATCGGGTTCGGATCCGGAATTGGCGGCGGGGCAAGATCGGCGTTGTAGGCGTCGCCGACGAAGTCGTAGCCGCCGACGACCTTGGCCGTCGGGAAAGTCGTTCCGAGCGTCGTGAAGTTCGAGGTGGCGGTGGCTTCGTTCTGGTACGCGGTAAGCGACGAATCCGCGCTGCCGAAGCCGGCATGCAGGTAGTCGATGCCGGTGTCGATGATGCCGATCTTGATGTTCTCGCCCTTGAACGGCGACGCGATGCCGCCGGCGCCCGCCCAGGCCGTCGGCGCGCCGATGAACGGCACGCTATAGGCATTGTTCTTGTACGACGGGTAGATCGCGTGCACGGCCTTGACCCCGGGCAGCTTGCTCAGCGCCGTCACCTGCGACGCGGGCACTCGCACGGCGACGCCGTTCATCACCCGGGTCACCTGGTAGATGATGCGGGCGCCGGGTGCAGCTCCCGGCAGCGCCGCGACGAGCACGTCCTGCTGCGCCTTGTTGCGCGCGACCTGCAGGGTGGCGGCGGCGACGGCGGACGACCGCGCCGCCGGCGACCGGTCACCCAGCGCGCCGGCGTATGAAACGACGGCAGCGGGTTGGGTGAGCTCGATCAGGTACGCGGAGGGTCGTGCCTCGGAGCGCACGACGCCGGACGCGTCGTCAGGTGAAAACCCGCCCAGGCGGGCGGCGTGCGCAGGAATCGCGGAGAGCGAGGCGATGCAACAGGCCACCGTCAGGCGACGGACGCGCAAAGACCATTCAATTGACACGAGGACCTCCCTGAATGCACTCGAGACTTCGGTGATGCCGAACGCGCGCCGACGAGCGTCACGCCGCAATCCTGACCTGAACGCGAAGCCGCCCATTGTTGGTGATTGCGTTGTTGGCGGGCGACAACCGGTGTGGGATTAGAGCGCACGCACGGAGCGATGTAAAGCGGCCATTTAATAACGTCGTACTCCGAACGCGTGAGTCCTCAATCTTCAAGGGGTTGAATACGGAGCCGTTCCGCCTGGCGGACAGAATTCACGGTTGACCGCAGGACGCGTGCATCGGCGCCACGACCGGTGGGAGGGGCCCTACGCCCGGGTGCTCACGCTGGGGACACCCGGTCTTGCGGCCGTTCGCCACACCGGCTTCGCAGCGACCGCTTGCAGTGCAACATTCCTGCAACCCCCCGCGGTGCCGACGCCGGTGGAGTTGACGGCGATCAAACACCCTGCCGACGCCCCTCGCTAGGATGATCATCGTAGGCAGTTGGGCGGCAGGACCCTCTATTTACGATGGAGAACCAGATCATGACGACTAACAAACTTCGCCCCATCGCCGCGGCGCTCGCGGCGGTCATGCTCGCACTGCCAGGCGCAGTTGCTGCGCAGGATGCAAAGTGGATCATAGGGTTCCGCGCGTTGGGCATCTACCCGGACGACAGTTCGAGTATCTCGGGCCTCGACGTCAAGGACCAGTGGACCGGCGAACTCGACTTCACCTATTTCTTCACCAAGAACATCGCCGCCGAGTTGATCCTCGGCTGGGCGAAGCATGAGGTCACGCTCAATGGCAACAGTCTCGGCAAGGTCGGCGTGCTGCCGCCCACCGTGACGTTCCAGTATCACTTCACCGACCTCGGCGCGTTCAAACCCTACGTCGGTATCGGGGGCAACTACACGTACTTCTACGAGAACGAGCTCGCGAACGGCACGCTCAACATCAAGGACAGCAGTTGGGGCGGCGCGCTGCAGGTCGGCGCCGACTACATGGTCAACAAGAACTGGTCGGTCAACCTCGACGTCAAGTATGTCTGGATGGACACCGACGTCCGGCTGACGAGCACCGGTGCAACGCTCGGGTCGCTCGACATCGACCCGTGGCTGATCGGCATCGGCGCGCGCTACCGCTTCTGACCCTCCGGGGTCAGCCTCGACGCGCGCAGGCCTGCGCGCCGCAGCACACGGCCCGGCGCAATGCCGGGCCGCTTTCATTTGCGGTGCGCAAATGAAAAAACCGCACGGACAGCGTGCGGTTCGGTCATGCCAATGCGACAAATTTGATCACTGGCGGAGACGCAGGGATTCGAACCCTGGATACAGGTTTTGGCCCGTATGCTCCCTTAGCAGGGGAGTGCCTTCGACCACTCGGCCACGTCTCCGGAAGCTTGCAAGTATAGCCGCAGCAGTCGCTTCCGGTCAAACGAACGCGGCCAAAATCGCCGGAAAATCCGGCAGTTAGGCGCTCTGCTCCACCTTGTCCAGGCCGAACGCGCGATGCAGCACGCGCACGGCGAGCTCGAGGTACTTCTCGTCGATGACCACCGAGATCTTGATCTCCGACGTGGAGATCATCTGGATGTTGATGCCCTCGTCGGCGAGCGTCTTGAACATCCTGCTGGCGAGGCCGACGTGCGAGCGCATGCCGATGCCGACCGCCGACACCTTGCAGATCCGGTTGTCGCCGATGATCTCGCGCGCCTTGAACGTCTTGCCGCGCTCCTGCGCCAGCACGTCGAGCGCCTTCTGGTACTCGTTGCGGTTGACGGTGAACGAGAAGTCGGTATGCCCCGACGCGCCGATGTTCTGCACGATCATGTCGACGTCGATGTTGGCGTCGGCGATGGGGCCGAGAATGCTGTACGCGATGCCGGGGCGGTCCTCGACTCCCATCACCGAGATCTTGGCTTCGTCGCGCGCGAACGCGATGCCGGAAATGATCGCCTGTTCCATGTGGTCGTCTTCCTCGAAGGTGATGAGCGTGCCGGGGGACGTGGACTCGGGGTCCTCGAACGACGACAGCACCCGCAGCTTGACCTTGTACTTGCCGGCGAACTCGACCGAGCGGATCTGCAGCACCTTCGAGCCCAGGCTCGCCATCTCGAGCATTTCCTCGAAGGTGACCTTCTCGAGGCGTCGCGCCTCGGGAACGATCCGCGGGTCGGTGGTGTAGACGCCGTCGACGTCGGTGTAGATCTGGCACTCGTCGGCCGTGAGCGCCGCCGCCAGCGCGACGCCGGAGGTGTCCGAACCGCCGCGGCCGAGCGTGGTGATGTTGCCCTCGGCGTCGACGCCCTGGAAGCCGGCGACGATGACGATGCGACCGGCGTCGAGGTCGGCGCGCATCCGCGCCTCGTCGATGTCGAGGATGCGCGCCTTGGTGAATGCGCTGTCGGTCAGCACGCGCACCTGGCCGCCGGTGTAGCTCCGGGCGTCGAGGCCCATGTCCTTCAGCACGATGGCCAGGAGCCCGATGGTGACCTGCTCGCCGGTCGCGGCGACGACGTCGAGCTCGCGCGGATCCGGGTTGGCCGAAAGCTCCTTCGCCAGCGCGAGCAGCCGGTTGGTCTCGCCCGACATCGCGGAGACGACGACCACGAGCTGGTGGCCTTGGCGGTGGAAATGCGCAATCCTGCGCGCGACGTTCCTGATGCGGTCGGTGGTTCCCACCGAGGTGCCGCCGTATTTCTGGACGATGAGTGACATGGCTGGCGTGGCGCCGGAGGGGTGCGCGCGCGGTCAGATCTGGCGGAACGCGATGGTCGCGTTGGTGCCGCCGAAACCGAACGAGTTGGAAAGCGCCCCGCGGATGCGCATCGGCTTCGCCGCGAGCGGCGCGAAGTCGAGGTCGCATTGCGGGTCGACGTGGTGCAGGTTGGCGGTCGGCGGCGCGACCTGGTCGCGCAGCGCGAGGACGGTGAATACCGCCTCGATGCCGGCCGCCGCGCCCAGCAGGTGCCCGGTCATCGACTTGGTCGACGAGACGACGAGCTTCGCCGCGTGGTCGCCGAAGGCGCGCTTGACCGCGACGCACTCGGCGAGGTCTCCCAGCGGCGTCGACGTCCCGTGCGCGTTGATGTAATCGACGTCGGTCGGCGCCATGCCGGAGTTCCTCAGCGCGTTGACCATGCTGCGCCGCGCGCCGTCGCCGTCTTCGGGCGGCGCCGTGATGTGATGCGCGTCGGCGCTCATCCCGTAGCCCGCCAGCTCGCAGTAGATCCGCGCGCCGCGCGCCCGGGCGTGCTCGAGTTCCTCGAGGACCAGGATGCCGGCGCCCTCGCCCAGGACGAAACCGTCGCGGTCGCGGTCCCACGGCCGGCTCGCGCCCGGCGGGATCGTCGTTGCGGTGCGACAGCGCGCGCGCGGCGCAGAAGCCGCCGACGCCCAGCGGCGACACCGTCGACTCGGCGCCGCCGGCGATCATGATGTCGGCGTCGCCGTATTCGACCAGCCGGGCCGCCTCGCCGATGCTGTGGTTGCCGGTCGAGCACGCCGACACGGTCCCCAGGTTGGGGCCCTTGTAGCCGTAGTGGATCGACACCAGCCCGGCGATCATGTTGATGATGGAACCGGGGACGAAGAACGGGCTGATCTTGCGCACGCCGCCGGCACGGTAGGCGTCCCGCGTGTCCTCGATCATCGGCAGGCCGCCGATGCCCGAGCCGACGCACACGCCGATCCGCTCCTTGTCGCCGGCGTAGCCGTCGAGGCCGGCATCGGCGATCGCCTCCATCGCGGCGACGAGGCCGTAGTGGATGAACGTGTCGTAGCGGCGCGCCTCCTTCGCCGACAGGTACCTGCCGACGTCGAAGTCCTTCACCTCGCCGGCAAAGCGGACCGGGAACGTCGAGGCGTCGAAGCGCGTGATCGGTGCGATGCCCGAGCGGGCATGCAGGATCGCCTCCCACGAGTCGGCAATGCCGACGCCGACGGGGGAGACGATGCCAAGACCGGTGACGACGACGCGGCGGCGACTCATGGGTGGGGACACGCCGCCGCGGCGTTACTTCTTGAGATGCGCGCCGACGTAATCGATCGCCTGCTGCACCGTCGTGATCTTCTCGGCGTCCTCGTCGGGGATCTCGGTTTCGAATTCCTCTTCGAGCGCCATCACGAGCTCGACGGTGTCGAGCGAGTCGGCGCCGAGGTCGTCGACGAACGACGACTCGTTCTTGATCTCGGCTTCATTGACTCCGAGCTGTTCGGCGACGATCTTCTTGACCCGTTGCTCTACGTTTTCCATGCGTCTCCTCCCGGTGCGGGGAATTAGAGTAAACCGTCGAATTTTACCAGATTGCCGCGCGGCGCCCAAACGACGTGGCGCCGGCCCGGTGGGGGACCCGCTCCCCTCCGCCTTACACCATGTACATGCCGCCGTTGACGTGCAGCGTGACGCCCGTGACGTAAGCCGCGCGCGGACCCGCGAGCCACGCCACGGCGTGCGCGACGTCCTCCGGCGTGCCGAGGCGGCCAAGCGGAATGCGGCTGGTCAGCGCCGCCTTCTGCGCGTCGGCCAGCGCCCGTGTCATGTCGGTGTCGATGAAGCCCGGCGCGACGCAGTTGACGGTGATGTTGCGGCTGCCGACTTCCTGCGCGAGCGACTTGGTGAAGCCCAGCAGCGCCGCCTTGGCGGCCGAGTAATTGGCCTGGCCGGGGTTGCCGCTGCTGCCGACCACCGACCCGATCTGGATGATGCGGCCGTGGCGCGCCTTCATCATGCCCCGGAGCACCGCCCGCGCCAGCCGGAACGCCGGCTTGAGGTTGGTGTCCATGATCGCGTCCCACTCGTCGTCCTTCATCCGCAGCAGCAGGTTGTCGCGCGTGATGCCGGCGTTGTTGACCAGAATCGTGATCGGCCCGTGCTGCCGGTCGATCGCGGCCAGGACCGCGTCGACCGCCGCGGCGTCGGTGACGTCGAGCGCCATGCCCGTGCCTTCGACCCCGCCCTCGGCGAGCGCCGCGCGGATGCGTTCCGCCCCGTCGGCGGTGGTCGCCGTGCCGACGACCATCGCGCCGGCGCGGCCGAGCTCCAGCGCGATCGCCCGGCCGATGCCGCGCGTCGCGCCGGTGACCAGCGCGACCTGCCCCGAAAGTTCTCCCTGCGCCATCGTGGAAAGTTCTCCCTGCGCCATCGCGTTCTCCCGGTCAGGCCCTGAGCGCGGCCAGCGCCTGCTCCAGCGTCTCGCCGTCGTTCACGGCGAGGGCCTGCAGATCGGCGTCGATGCGGCGGACGAGCCCCGTCAGCACGCGGCCCGGCCCGCACTCGACGACGTGGGTGACGCCCTGCGCGGCAAATGCCCGAATGGTGTCGGTCCAGCGGACGGCGCTCGCGGCCTGCAGGGCCAGCGCCGCGCGGATGCCCTCGGCGGTCGCGCGCGGCAGGACGTCGACGTTGTGCAGCACCGGCATCGTCGGCGGCGCGAAGGCCACACCCGCCAGGCGAGCCGCGAGGCGTTCCGCCGCGGGCTTCAGCAGCGACGAGTGGAACGGCGCCGACACCGGCAGCAGCATCGCGCGCTTGGCGCCCCGCGCCTTGGCAGCGACGATCGCCCGCTCGACCGCCTCCTTGTGCCCGGCAATCACCAGCTGCCCGGGCGCATTGAAGTTGACCGGCTCGACCACCTGCCCCTGCGCCGCCTCGGCACACGCGGCGGCCACCGCGTCGTCGTCGGCGCCGATCACGGCCGCCATCGCGCCCTGCCCGGCCGGAACGGCGTCCTGCATCGCTTGCGCGCGGAAACGAACCAGCGGCAGCGCATCTTCAAACGCCAGGGCCCCGGCGGCGACCAGCGCGGTGTACTCGCCCAGCGAGTGCCCGGCGACGACCGACGGCAGCGGACCGCCGGCCGCCTGCCAGGCGCGCCACACGGCCACGCCCGCGGTCAGCATCACCGGCTGCGTGTTCACCGTGCGGTTGAGCTCGGTGTCCGGCCCTTCCGCCGCCAGCTTCCACAGATCCTCGCCCAGCGCGGCCGAAGCCTCGTCGAACGTCGCCCTGACGGCCGGATGCGCCGAAAAGCCTTCCATCATTCCGACCGCCTGCGATCCCTGTCCGGGAAATACGAATGCGAGCTTCATCGTCTCACCAGTTGACCAGCACCGAACCCCATGTGAACCCGCCGCCGACGCCGAGCAGCAGCACCCGGTGTCCCGCGACGATGCGGCCGTCGCGCACCGCCTCGTCGAGCGCCAGCGGAATCGACGCCGCCGAGGTGTTGGCGTGGCGATCGACGGTGACGACCACCCGTTCCGGCGATACGCCGAGCTTCTTCGCGGTGGCGTCGATGATGCGGATGTTGGCCTGATGCGGGATCAGCCAGTCGATCGCCGACGGCTCGAGCCCGTTCTCCACCAGCGCCTCCTGTGCCGAGTCGGCCAACACGCGCACCGCGAACTTGAACACGGCGCCGCCGTCCATGTGAACGTACGGCGAGCCGGAGACCGCGCCGTCGGCGAGCGTCCCCGGGACGCAGAGCAGGCTGCCGTAGCGGCCGTCGGCGTGCAGGTGTGCGGACACGATCCCCGGCACCTGCGACGGCTCGAGCACCACGGCGCCGGCGCCGTCGCCGAAGAGCACGCAGGTGCCCCGGTCGTTCCAGTCGAGGATGCGCGAGTAGATCTCCGCGCCGACGACCAGCGCGTTGCGCGCCATGCCGCCCGCGACCATGCGATCGGCGACCGCGAGGGCGTAGACGAACCCGCTGCACACGGCCTGCAGGTCGAACGCCGCGCCGCCCGCCGCGCCCAGCTTCCCCTGCAGTATCGCCGCGGTCGACGGGAACACCATGTCGGGCGTCGTCGTCGCGACGATGATGAGGTCGACGTCCGCCGGCGCGATGCCCGCCATGTCGAGCGCGTTGCGGGCCGCGTGCAGCGCGAGGTCCGACGTCGTCTCGGCCGGCGCGGCGATGCGCCGTTCGCGAATGCCGGTGCGGGTGCGGATCCAGGCGTCGGTCGTGTCGACCGTGCGCGAAAGCTCCGCGTTGGTCAGTACCCGCGCCGGCAGGTAGCTGCCGGTGCCGACGATGCGGCTACGCATTCGCGGTCGGCGCGACCCGGGCCGCCGGGAGTGTCGCCGCGGGCGCAGCGGCGTCGGCGGTCGCCGCCGCAGCGGCCGCGACGGGCATCGCCGCCATGTGCTGGGCGATCTTGTCGAGCACGCCGTGGGTGACTTCGGTGTAGGCTTTCGCCAGCGCATTCTGGAAAGCGAGCACGTCGGCGCCGCCGTGGCTCTTGACCACGACCCCCTTGAGCCCGACCAGCGTCGCACCGTTGTAGCGGCGCGGGTCCACGCGGCGCTTGAACGCCCGCAGCACCGGGTAGGCAACGAGCGCGGCGATCTTGGTCAGCGGGTTGCGCATGAACTCGGCCTTGAGGAACTGGTAGAGCATCGCCGCCAGCCCTTCGGAGGACTTGAGCGCGATGTTGCCGACGAAACCGTCGCAGACGACGACGTCGGTGGTGCCCTTGAACAGGTCGGTGCCCTCGACGTTGCCGTAGAAGTTCAGGCCGGAGCGCTTCAGCAGCTCCGCCGCCTGCTTGACCACGTCGTTGCCCTTGATGTCCTCTTCGCCGATGTTGAGCAGACCCACCGTCGGCCGCTCGATGCCGTCGACGGCGGTGACCAGCGCCGAGCCCATCGCGGCGAACTGGACCAGCTGCTCCGGCGGGCAGTTGACGTTGGCGCCGAGGTCGAGCGCGGTGACCACGCCCTTCTGCGTCGGCAGCTGCGAGGCGATGGCCGGGCGGTCTACGCCGGGCAGCGTCTTCAGCACGAACCGCGCGATGGCCATCAGCGCGCCGGTGTTGCCGGCGGACACGCAGGCCTGCGCGTCGCCGTCGCGGACGAGGTTGATCGCGACCCGCATCGACGAGTCCTTCTTGCGCCGGAGCGCGTCGGCCGGCGGCTCGTCCATGCCGATGACCTCGGTCGCGGTGCGCAGCGTGAGTCGTGCCGCCGCCGGCGATTTGAGCTTCGCCAGGGCCGACTTCAGCGGTCCTTCCAGGCCGACCGCGATGACGCTGGCGTCCGGGTGCTCCTCGAGGAACGCCACGGCCGCGGGGAGCGTGACCGCGGGACCGTGGTCACCCCCCATTGCATCGACTGCTACCGTGACGGGCATGGCCCCTCGGTGCATCCGCCTTCGTTTCGGGCGGCGGTGGCCACCGCCGGCCCGGCACGCCGGGGGAGGCGCGCGCAGCTCAGACGTCGGCCTTGGTCTTGACGACCTTCTTGCCCCGGTAGAACCCCGTGGGGCTCACGTGATGCCGCAGGTGCACTTCGCCGGTGACCGGCTCGACGGCGAGCGCCGGCGCGGTAAGGAAATCGTGCGCACGGTGCATCCCGCGCTTCGACGGCGACTTCTTGTTCTGCTGGACAGCCATGACATTCTCCTCGTTGCGAACTTTGACGCGCGGCGTCCGGTCATCGAGTCTGGTCGCGCCCGCGCGCGGATTTCAGATCTGCCAGCGTCGCAAACGGCGACGCCGACGCACTCTCGCCAACAGCGGGGCCATCCTGCGCCGCCACCGGGCATTGCCCTTCCGCATGCCGCGGCGCGTAAGGCAGCGACAGCAGCAATTCGTCTTCGACCAGCTCCAGCGCGTCCAGCGGCGACGCGCCCAGCACGACTTCATCCTCGCCCGAGTCGTCGAGCGCGGCAAGCTGCGCCTCCGTCCGGGCCACCAGCAGCCGCGTGCGCTGGGCCACCGGGAAGGCGAACCCGGAAAGGCAGCGCTGGCAGGTCAGCGGCATCTCGCCGTCGAGCGCCAGCTGCAGCGCGGGATGTCCCGACGAATCGGTGGCGCCGTCGATGCGCCAGCGGATGCGGGCACCGACCGCGCCGCTGTCCGTCGGCGGCGCCTCCGACCACGCCTCAAGCTGCTCGGCCACCCGTGGCAGGCTCCACGGGTCGACTTCGCCCTCGAGGTGCGCGCCACGCGCGATCAGGTCAAATGCGTCGAAGCGAACCATCGGTTCCCCGGCCCGGCTCCCCTCTCCTGCGCTGGCGGCCCGCCGTGGCGCCCCGCAGGAGTGGACCAACGCGGTGCGCGCCGTTGGGCGGCCGATCAAAAACGTTAGATAATAGCGCATCGACTCAGGTCTGTCAAAAATGTCCACAAAAACAACACTCAACGCCGGATCGGCCGGAGCCGCCGGTGGCCGCCCGCTGGTGCTGGCGTCGACGTCCCGTTACCGGCGGGCGTTGCTCGAACGCCTCGGCCATCCGTTTCTCGTGGCCGCTCCGGAGGTCGACGAGACGCCGCATCCCGGCGAGGCGCCCGCGGCGACCGCGCTGCGGCTGGCCGAGGCCAAGGCGCGCATGGTCGCCGCCCGGTTTGCCGATGCACTGGTCATCGGGTCGGACCAGGTCGCCGACTGCGACGGGGAGGCGGTCGGCAAGCCCGGCTCGCGCACGGCCGCGATCGCGCAGCTCGAGCGCCAGTCCGGGCGCAGCGTCGTGTTCCACACGGCGGTGGCGCTCGTCGACGCCGCCACCGGCCGCGCCCAGACCCGGCTGGTCGATGTGCGCAGCCGCTTCCGGCAGCTGACGCGAGAGGAAATCGAGCGCTACCTCGACCGTGAGCAGCCCTGGGACTGCGCGGGATCGGTGAAGTCCGAGGGCCTCGGGATCGCCCTGTTCGACGGGATCGACAGCGACGACCCCAGCGCCCTCGTCGGGCTGCCGTTGATCGCCGTCGCCGCGATGCTGCGCGCCGAAGGTTTCGACGTGCTCGCGCCGCCGGACGCCGCGCGATGAGCGGCCGACTCTTCCTCGTGCCGAGCCGACTCGGCGACGGTGCACCCGACGCGGTGCTGCCGGAGCGAACGATCGCGATCGCGCGCGGGCTCGTCCATTACGTCGTCGAGAACGCGAAGCCGGCGCGGCAATTCCTGAAGGCGATCGGGGCGACCCGTCCGCTGCGGGAGATCGCGATCGTCGAGCTGCCGGAGCGCGCGACCCCGGCGCAATGCCGGGAGCTCCTTGCGCCAGCTCTCGCGGGCCACGACGTGGGCCTCCTGTCCGACGCCGGGTGCCCGGCGGTCGCCGATCCCGGCGCCCGGCTCGTCGCCGCCGCGCACGACGAACGGATTCTCGTCGTGCCGCTGGTGGGCCCGTCGTCGCTGCTGCTCGCGCTGATGGCGTCGGGCATGAACGGCCAGGGCTTCGCCTTTCACGGCTACCTGCCGGTCAAGGCCGACGCGCGGGCCGCGGCGCTGCGGCGGATCGAGGCGGATTCCGGCGCGCACCGGCTACGCGCAGCTCTTCATCGAGACCCCGTACCGGACCGCCGCGATGCTGGCGGCGGTCTGCGCGACGTGCAGGCCCGCGACGCGGCTGGCATTGGCGGCGGACCTGACCCTGCCGACGGAGCGCAATGCGTCGCCGCACGATCGCTGCGTGGCGCGGCGACGATCCGGCGCCCTGGGCCGACCGGCCCGCGCTGTTCGTGCTGCAGACCTAGCGGGGCCGTGCGGCCCACGCCGTCCCCGTTCCGCGCGGTGCGCGCTCGGAGATGCGGCGGCGGTCGTGACGCGGCGGCGGACGGCGCCGTGTGCCGCCGCGGCGCTACTGTCCCTCGTCGGGCCAGTTCTTGATGTAGCTCTTGAGCATGCGGTTTTCGAAGCTCTGCTCCTCGTAGACCGCCTTGGCGACGTCGTGGAACGACACGACGCCGAGCAGCGTCGTGTCGTCCATCACCGGGACGTAGCGCGCGTGGCGCTCGAGCATCACCCGCCGCAGGTCCATCACGTCGAGACCGGGCGTGGCGACGGGCGGGTCGCGATCGTAGATGTCGGCGACGCGCAGGTCTCCGAGCGTGCCGCCGCGCTCCGCCAGCGCCTTCAGCACGTGCGCGAACGTCATCAGCCCGGCCATGCGCCCGCGGTCCATCACCACCAGCGAGCCGATGTCCAGCTGCGCCATGACGCCGACCGCATCGAGCACCTGCCCGTCCGGCGGCGTCGTGAAGAGCGCGTTGCCCTTGATCCGCAGGATTTCGCTGACGACCATCGTGCCCTCCTTCGTCCGGCGCCGCCCGCCGCCGCTTCGCGACTGCATTACCCCGGGCGCCGGCGGGCGCGAGCGCCGCCGGTGCGCCGAAGCGCTACTTGTAGAGCATCTGCGGCAGCCAGAGGCCGATCTGCGGGAAGACGTAGAGCAGGGCCAGCGCGACGACCTGGATGCCCATGAACGGCATCATGCCGGCGAAGATCTGGTTCAGCGTCACGTGCTTCGGCGACACGCCCTTGAGGTAGAACGCCGCCATCGCCACCGGCGGCGAAAGGAACGCCGTCTGCAGGTTGAGCGCCACCAGCAGGCCGAAGAACAGCGGATCGACGTTGAACTTGGCCAGGAGCGGGATGAAGATCGGCATGAAGATGACGATGATCTCGGTCCACTCCAGCGGCCAGCCCAGGATGAAGATGATGAACTGGCTCAGGAGCATGAACTGCAGCGTGGTGAGGCCGAGCGAAAGGACCCAGCGCTCGATGATCTCCTGGCCGCCCAGCAGGGCGAACGAGGCCGAGAAGATCGACGAGCCGACGAACAGCCAGCACACCATGGCGCTGGTCTTGGCGGTCAGGAACGACGATTCCTTGATGATGCCGCCGAGGTCCGAAATCGTCCGTCACCACGGCATTGCCGCTCTTGGCTTTCCTCGCCGCGACATAGCGATAGACACCGGCCAGCAGCAAGCCTCCGAACGCGCCCACGGCCGCGGCCTCGGTCGGCGTGGCCAGGCCAAAGACGATCGAGCCGAGCACGGCGATGATCATCACCGCCAGCGGGAAGAACGACGCGAGGAGCATCTTGAAGATCTCCAGCCGCTGCCAGCTCATCAACCCGTAGACGAGAACGAGGCCGATCATCCCCAGGCCGAACACGATCCAGTACCAGGTCGGTGCCGGGAGACGCTCGGCCGGAACCGCGGAACTGCCAGCGGCGACGCCGGCCGCCGCATCGGGCTGCGCGGGAGCGACCGCTGAGGCGCCCTGGCCCACCTCGGGCGGCGGCCCCTTCAGGTCGGCGCCCTCCTTCGGCGGCTCCTGCAGCCCGCCGTCCTCCTTCGGCGGCTCCTGCAGTCCCGAGGAGTCGGATGGCTCGTCGTCGGCCGCGGTCACCGCGCCGCCCGCCTGAACCAGCCCCGTCGTGTCGACCGCAGCCGTCGGAGCCGTCGTCGCGCCGTACATGACCAGCAGCAGCGCTAGCGATCGAAATCGCGGGCAGCAGCGAAACGAAAAATTGCCCGGCCACCTGGCGCTTGGACACGGTGGGAACGCCGAAGCCTCCCAACAGGCCCACCGGCGCGTTGCGGCTGCGCGAGCTCAGGGCTAGAGACAGCGGCGGCAGGGGAACCTGGCGCTCGCTTTCGGACAACGGCGGTGCCAGATGCGGTTTCCACTTGGCGACGACGATCACGTAGCCGACGTACAGGGCGGCAAGCATGATCCCGGGGAAGAACGCGCCCGCGTAGAGCTTGACGACGGAGACACCCGCGGTGGCGCCGTAGACGATCAGCAGCACCGACGGAGGAATCAATATGCCGAGGCAGCCGCCCGCGGTGATGGCGCCGGCGGCAAGCTTGATGTTGTAGCCGGCGCGCAGCATGGCCGGCAGCGCGAGCAGGCCCATCAGCGTGACCACCGCGCCGACGATGCCGGTGGCCGTGGCGAAGATCGCGCAGGTGACGATGGTCGCCACCGCCAGCGCCCCGGGCAAACGCGCCATGGACAGATGCAGGCTCCTGAAGAGCTGCTCGATCAGGTTGGCGCGCTCGACCAGGTAGCCCATGAACACGAACAGCGGAATGGCGATCAGCACGTCGTTGGACATGACCGAGTAGGCCCGCTGCACCATCAGGTCGAGAATCTGCTGGACGGCCAGGTCCGGATTGACGCTTCGATAGGCGAGCCACCCGAAGAACACGCCCATGCCCATCAGCGTGAACGCGGTCGGAAAGCCGAGCATGATCGCCACGACGATCAGCGCCAGCATCAGCAGTCCGAGGTGCCCGAGGTCGTCCCGGCTCAGGTGGCCGTCGACGAAATTGGCCCACGGCGTGAAGATCACCACCGTGACCAGGATGATCGCCATCAGCGAGAAGCCGAACCACAGTTCCTTGCGGATCCTCATTTCGCGCTTCCCTGCTGCACGACGAACTGGTCGAGCTTGGCGATGTCCTCGTCCTTCACGTGCACCATGTCCTTCAGCTTGTCGACGTCGACTTCCTCCACGTCTTCCTCGCGCGACGGCCACTCGCCCTGCTTGATGCAGATGACGCAGCGGATGATCTCGACGATGCCCTGCACCAGCAGGCCCAGGCCGGCCAGCGGCAATATCGTCTTGAACGGATAGATCGGCGGGCCCTCGGCCGTGATGTTGGAGCTCTCGTGGATCGCCCACGACTCGGCCGCGAAGTAGTAGCCGGCGTACGTGAGCGCGAACACCCCGGGAATGAAGAACAGGATGAACAGGATGAGGTCGATCGTCGCCTGCGTTCGCGGCCGGAAGAAGCCGTACAGCACGTCGCCGCGCACGTGACCGCGCCTTTGCGAGCGTATAGGCGCCGGCCATCATGAACAGGGTCCCGTACATGATGATCATCACGTCGAACGCCCAGGAGTGGGGGTGGTCCAGCACGTAGCGCGAGAACACTTCCCAGGAGATCATGAACGTCAGCGCCACGATCAGCCAGGAAAACGCCTGGCCGATGAAGGTGCTGATCTTGTCGATCGTCAGAAGCAGCTTCTGCATGTCGTGGTCTGCTCAAGTGACACGGCCACCCGGATGCGTCCCGGATGGCCGTTGAATGACGCGAGAACCCTCAACCCTTCTTGGGCGCAGCCGCCGGAGCTCCGAAGAAATGGGTCATGGCCATGCGACGGCTGATGATGGTGTCCTGGTCCCATTTCACCGCGCGCTCGGCGAACGCCTTTTGCGACGCGACGATTTCCTTGAACAGGGCGTTCTCCGCGGACTTCTTCTCCAGGATCGCGTCCCAGAGCTTGAGCTGCGCCTGCAGGATGGCATCGGGGGTCTTGTAGAACTTGACCTTGTCCTTGGTCTGCAGCTCGATGTAGTCCTTGGAGTAGCGATCGATCGCCTTCCACGACATGTCGGCGGACGACGCTTCGACGGCATAGCCGATGATCGACTTCATCTTCGCCGGCAGCGCGTCGTACTTGGTCTTGTTGAACGTGATCTCGAACGTCTCGGCGCTCTGGTGATAGCTCTGCAGCATGCACACCTTGGACACGTCGGGGAAGCCGAGGATGCGGTCGGAGGTGGCGTTGTTGAATTCGGCGCCGTCGAGCAGGCCGCGGTCCATGGCGGGCACGATCTCGCCGCCGGGAAGCGCATTGACCGCCGCGCCCATCGCGGTGAACAGGTCGATGGCGAGGCCGTTGGTGCGGAACTTCAGGCCCTTGAAGTCGTCGACCTTGGTGATGGGCTTCTTGAACCAGCCCAGCGGCTGCGTCGCCATCGGGCCGTAGAGGAACGACACCACGTTGCCGCCGATGGAGGCGTAGAGCTTGGTCAGCAGTTCCTGGCCGCCGCCGTACTTGTGCCAGGAAAGCAGCATGTTGGCGTCCATGCCGAACGCCGGGCCGGAATTCCACAGCGCCAGCGCATTCTGCTTGCCGTAGTTGTAGCCCAGGACGCCGTGTCCGCCGTCCAGCGTGCCCTTGGACACCGCGTCCAGCAGGCCGAAGGCCGGCACCACCGCGCCGGCGGGCAGCACCTCGATCTTCAGTTCGCCGCCGGTCATGTCGTTGACCTTCTTGGCGTAGTCGAGCGCGTACTCGTGGAAGATGTCCTTCGACGGCCACGTCGACTGCCAGCGCATCGAGATCGGGCCGGTCTGGCCCTTGGCGATCATGGGGAAGCCGAGCGTCGCGCCGGCGGCGGCAGCACCGCTGGCGGCCTTGAGGAAACTGCGGCGGGTCTGCGTGCTGCTGCCGGCGGTCGCCGGTCCGGGCGTCTTGCGAGTCATGAATCCTCCGAAGTGGTGTTTGCTGCGGCACTGCCGCTTGCCGGGGCTGGCGATGTTTGAATAACCCCCTTGCCTTCCCCGTCTCCGGCAAAGCGGCCGGCGCCGGAGTCATCGTCGATTATACGCACGGACCGGGCGCCGTCTACCCGGACCGGCAGACTCGCCCGAGGCCGGAGCGCCCGGCGGCAGCGAACTCCGAACGAGCGGATTCCGCGCGGGACGCGACCGTCGCTCAACCCAGCGACCGGCGCTCGCGCAGCGCCTGCGCCAGCGTGCCCGCGTCGACGTATTCCAGTTCGCCGCCGACCGGGACGCCGCGCGCGAGGCGCGTGACCTTGAGGCCCCGCGCCATCAGCATCTCGCCGATGGTGTGCGCCGTCGCCTCGCCCTCGTTGGTGAAGTTGGTCGCGAGGATGACCTCCCGCACGACGCCGTCGGTGGCCCGCTTCAGCAGGCGGTCCAGGCGGATTTCCTTCGGGCCGATGCCGTCCAGCGGCGACAGCCGGCCCATCAGCACGAAGTAGAGCCCGGCATACGCATGCGTCTGCTCCATCGTCAGGAGGTCGGCCGGGGTCTCGACGACGCAAAGCTGCGCCGGGTCGCGCCGGGCCGACCGGCACAGCGCACACACCTCGTCCTCGGTGAAGGTGTTGCAGCGCTCGCAGTGGCGCACCGCGCGTGCCGCGTGCTCGAGCGCCTGCGCGAGCGCCCGGGCCCCATCGCGGTCGTGCTGCAGCAGGTAGAGCGCCATCCGCTGCGCGGCGCGCGGACCGACCCCCGGCAGGCAGCGCAGCGACCGCGCGAGCTCGTCGAGGCTCGACAGCGGCTCCGCCGCCGGCACCGGGCGCGGGTCCGTTCCGCGCGCCGTCACCACCGCCTCGCCCACCACTGCGGGCAGCGACCCGGCAGCACCCGCTGCGCCATCAGAACGGCAGCTTGAAGCCGGGCGGCAGGCCCATGCCGGCCGGCAGGTTGAGCCCGGCCGCGAGTCCCGCGCGCTTTTCCTCGCCGGTGGCCTCGGCGCGACGCACCGCGTCGTTGAAGGCGGCCGCCACGAGGTCCTCGAGCATGTCGCGCTCCTCGCCGAGCAGCGTCGGATCGATGGCGACGCGCTTCACGCCGAACTTGCACGTCATCGTGACCTTCACCAGCCCGGCGCCGGCCTGGCCCTCGACCTCGGTCCGCGCGAGTTCCTCCTCGACGCGCTTCTGGTTCTCGGCCAGCTTTTCCTGCATCTGCTGCGCCTGCTTCATCAGGCCGGCGAGCTGGTTCTTCATCATCGGTGGAACTCCTTGGCTTGGGGCCGCGCGCGGCGCGGTCACGAAACGGGCTTGACGGAATCGGGACGGACCTTCGCGTCGAAACGGGCGACGACGTCGCGGACGAACGGCTCGTCGCGGAACGCGGCCTCGGTCTTCGCCTTCGCCTCGGCGCGTTCGCGCTTTTCCCGGGCGGCGAGCGACGCATCGGCCGTTTCGGCGACCTCGAACGCGAGCTTCAGCCGGCGCCCGCAGGCCTGCTCGAGCGCCAGCCGCAGCTTGTCGGCGTACTTCGGGTCGACCAGATGCTTGTGCGATGCCGGCACCGCCAGCACGACCAGCGGACCGTCGACGCGGATGAGTTCGCTCTGCGCGGCGATCTGGCCCGCGATGCCCGGGAAGCGCGCGGCAGCCACGAACGCCGGCCAGTTCTCGGGCGCCGTCGGCAGGGTGAGCGGCGCGACAGCCGGCGCCGCGGCAGGCGCGCAGGCGGCCGTCCCCAGGGACGAGGCGTCGGCGGCCGTGGCCACCGGCACGACCTCGACCGGAGCGACCGGGACCGCCGCGACCTCGGCCACGCGCGCCTCCCGTTCGTGCGGCGCCGCGATCGCCGGGGCCCGAGGCGGGGCGTCGGCACGCGGCGTCGTTGCTCCCCGGGGCGCCGCCACCGGCGCCGTTCCGCGACCGCCCGGTCGCGAACCGACCGTCGGTCCCGCCGTCGTTCCCGCCCGCTGCCGGCGCGAACGCCCGCAGGCGCAGCAGCGTCATCGCGAACCCGGTCGCCGGGTCGGGGGCGAGCGCGAGATCGGCGCGGCCCTGCACCGCGATCTGGTAGGCGAGCTGGACCAGTTCGGGCGACAGTCCGCGCGCCAGTTCCGCCACCGATTCGGCATCGTCGAATGCCTCGGCCGCCGCCGGCACCGCCTGCGCGACGGCGACCCGGTGCCACAGCGACGCGAGTTCGTCGAGCGCGCCCTCGAACGCGACCGCGCGTGCGGCCATCGCGTCGGCCTCGGCCAGCAGCGCCGGCCCGTCACCGGCCATGACCGCGGCGGCAATCCGGTAGACGTACCGGGTGTCGATCGCGCCGAGCATCTCGCGGACCACGGCTTCCCGCACTTCGCCGTCACCGTACGCGATGGCCTGGTCGAGCAGCGACAGGCCGTCGCGCATCGAACCCGCGGCGCCACGCGCGACCAGCGCCAGCGCCGGCTCGTCGAAGGCGATGCCTTCGGCCGCAAGAATCTCGGCGAGGCGCGCGACGATCGCCTGCTGCGACAGCGGCTTGAGGTTGAACTGCAGGCAGCGCGACAGCACCGTCACCGGAATCTTCTGCGGATCGGTCGTCGCGAGCACGAACTTCACGTGCTCCGGCGGCTCCTCGAGCGTCTTCAACATCGAGTTGAAGGCGTTCTTGGACAACATGTGCACTTCGTCGATCAGGTAGACCTTGTACCGGCCGACGGTCGGAGCGTAGCGCGCGTTGTCGAGAATCTCGCGCATGTCGTCGACGCCGGTGTTCGACGCTGCGTCGAGTTCGAGCAGGTCGACGAAGCGCCCGGCGTCGATGTCGGTGCAGGCCGGGCACGCGCCGCAGGGCGTCGCGGTGACGCCGGTGGCGCAGTTGAGGCTCTTGGCCAGGATCCGCGCGATGGTCGTCTTGCCGACCCCGCGCGTGCCCGTCAGCAGGTAGGCGTGGTGCAGGCGCCCGCGCGTCAGTGCGTTGGTCAGCGCCTGGACGACGTGCCCCTGCCCCGACAACTCGGCGAACGTCCGCGGCCGCCACTTGCGCGCGAGTACCTGGTAACTCATCCGGCGGATTCTACCGCGCGCCAACGACGCCGGTGGCGGCGTGCGGCAACGGGCACGGCGACGCCTGCGCAGGAGACGCGCGAATCCCCGGTGCCGCGGGCTCGTGACCCGGAAACGCAGCTGCCGCGCGTTCGGCCGACGGCATCGCGTCGGCCGCAACGGCGGCAGCATGAGGGTGGCGAGCCGAACCCCCGGCACTGGCAGAGAATCGCTGTGGCTGCTTCCTTCCGGACCTGACCAGTTTCACGACCATGCCATGCGGGGCGACCCGCCGTTGAGCGGTCGCGTCCTGACGACGCGAAAGGGCATTATGGTCGATGCGCCCGCCCCCGGCAAGCGCGGCGTGAAGCCCGGGGGCCGCGCAGCGCCGTGGCTATAATCGTTTGTCATGCCGCGACCCCGCCACCTGTCGTGTCGTCCGGCCGCCTGAGCCCGCGCGTGCGCCGCTCGCGCTCGCTGGTTGCCGCCCTCGCCGCCGTCGTCGCCGTCGGCGTGTTGCTGATCGCGACGTGGCGCGGCCTGCCGATCCCTTCGCGGGCACTCGATGCACCGCGCGACGCCGGCGAGCTCGTGGTGCTGATGCGGCCCGGCGCCGCGACCTGGTTCGTCGGCCCCGACGGCAATCCGGCGGGGTTCGACGTGGACCTCATCCGTCGCTTTGCCGACGAGCAGAAGCTTCCGCTGCGCCTCGTGGTCGCCGAGTCCGCGACCGCGCTGGCGACCAGCATCGCACGCGGGCAAGCGCACGTCGGCGCCGGCGGGTTATTCCGGCCGCGTCCGCTCGCCGCGCCCGCGCGCAGGAATTCGGATTCGGCGCCGCCGGCCGCCGCGCCCGCGCGCGGGAAGCCCGGGCCGCCGGCCGCCGC
>CAWHJY010000007.1:0-358178 GCA_963829775.1 uncultured beta proteobacterium
CCCCAGTCCGACGTGGACATCGTCGGTCGTCGTCGCCTCGAGATCGCGCAGGTCGGCAAGCTTTGCCGAGAGCTGGCCCTCGTGCTGGACGAATCGCCGGTATTCCTGGACCACGGCGGGCAAAGGGTCGATGAACACGCGTCCACGATAGCCGTCGACGATGATCGGATGACCGTCGAGGGATCTGACATCGCGCGGCCCGAGGCCCATCACCGCCGGTATCCCGAGGCCGCGGGCGAGCACCGCCGTGTGCGACACGACGGAGCCGCGGAGGCACACGATGCCTTTGAGCTGTCCGGGCGGCACGTCCGCGACGCGGGCGAGACTGACCTCGTCGCCGAGGAGGACCGCCTCGTTCGGATACTCCCTTGCCGCGGTGGCATCGGAGACGAGCCGCAGCAGGATGCGGCGACCTATCCCCCTGATGTCCTCCGCGCGCGCCCGCAGGTAGGGATCCTCCGCCTGCTCGAACACCCTGGCATGCTCGGCGATCGTGTCCCGGAGCGCCGCGGGCGCCCAGTTGCCGCCGCGAATCCTTGCGACCACGCCATCGACCAGATCATCCTGACCGAGGATCAGGATGTAGACGTCGAAGATCGCGCGCGTCTCGTCGGACAGCCGACCCTCCATGCGATCGGCGCTGGTGCGCAGTTCGTGCTGCGTTTCGCGCACGGCCTGCCTGAAGCGCGCTTCTTCCTGCGCGACGTCATCGGGCGCCCGATTGGCCACCGCGTCGAGTTCCGCCAGCGGGGAGGGCAGGGCAATGTTGCCGATCGTCACCCCCGGGGCTCCCGGCAACCCCTGGATCATTCCGATGGGTCCGGGGGGACCAGGTTGATGGGGTGAGATGGCGCTGCCCAGGGCCGCATAGCTCAACGCGGCAGCGAGTTGTGCGCCGATGGTCACCAGGAACGCGACCTCCTCGTCGGCGAACACGCGCCGCGTCTTTTTCTGCACGACGAGCACGCCCATGGACTGCCGGAAGTGCACGAGCGGCACCGCGAGGAAGCCGGAAAACCGCTGCTCTCCCGTTTCCGGAAAGTAACGGTAGTTCGGGTGGTCGGCTGCATTCGCCAGATTGACCGGCTCCTGGCGTGTAGCGACCAGTCCGACGATTCCTTCGCCGGCAGCCATCCGGACCTTGCCCACCGCGCTCGGGTTCAACCCTTCCGTCGCCATGAGAACGTACTGCGGTGCGACCGGATCGCGAACATAGATGGAACACACGTCGGTGTTCATCGCGGCCTTCACCCGATGCACGATGATCTCCAGCGCCTCGTGCAGGTCGGCTGCGGCGTTCACCCGTTGAACGATCTGCTGAAGCTTGGCCAGCATGCGTCAGGGAAAGTCCGGGTTGGTGACGACCAAATTGCGTTCGTAGAGCTGCGCGGGCCTGAAGGCACCGGTGCGCATTTCGCCGTGCACGGGCTTCAGCAGGTCGCGGTCCTCCAGCCGTCGCCTGAAGCTCGACTTGTCGAGGTGACGGCCGAGCATCGCCTCGCACAGCGCCTGCAGCTCGCCGAGGGTGAACTTGTCCGGAAGAAAGCCGAACGGCAGGTCCAGGCGCTCGATCTCCGCGCGCGTTGCCGCGGCGGCGGCGCGTATCAGCGCGGCGTGGTCGAACGCGAGGCGCTCGTCCGCCGCCGCCTCGTCCACCGGCGCCCAGCGCAATTCCTCGAGCCGCTTGCCCGCCCTGGGGTCCAGGGCATCGAGCGGAACGAGCGCGCGGTAGACGATCGCGAGGCCCCAGGGCGCGCGCGGGTCGCGCGACTTGCTCCCGACGGCGGTCAGCAGGCGCAGGAAGGGCACCCTCACGCCCAGGCGTTCGCTCGCGACCCGCTGTGCGGCGGCAGGGAGATCGGCGTCGAGGTCGATCCGGAGCACGCCGCCCGGCAGCGCCCACTTTCCCCTGTGGGGTGCACGCACGCGCTTGCCGAGCAGGACGGCGAGCGTGCCGTCGACGATCGACAGGACCGCGAGCTCGACGCGCGTGAACGGCATCGGGTAGGTGCGGGACGGCGGCAGTTGCTCGGGTGCGTCGGCCATGCCGCACGTTAGTTGCATATTGCGGCGAAGTCAAGTATAGTTAGTTGCGTAAAGCAACTAACAAGCGAGGAGGCGAATCGATGGGGTACGACGTGATCGGCGACGTGCACGGGCAGGACGGCAAGCTGAAGCTGCTTCTGGCAATACTGGGTTACCGGGTCCGGCACGGCACCTGGCGGCACCCGGAAGGACGAGTCGCCGTGTTCGTCGGTGACCTGATCGACCGGGGGCCGGGCCAGGTCGAGGTGCTGCGGATCGTGCGGCGGATGCAGGCCGCGGGCAGTGCCGTGGTGATCATGGGCAACCACGAGCTGAATGCGATCGGCTACGCGACCCGTGGCGAGGATGGCGGGTGGCTGCGCCGGCACACGCCGAAGAACGCCGCGCAGCACGCCGCGTTCCTCGCCCAGTTCGGCTGGGACACGCCGGGCCACCGCGACGCGATCGAGTGGTTCCGCTCGCTGCCGGTCGCCGTCGACTTCGGGGGCATCCGCGTCTGCCACGCGTGGTGGGACGACCGGCTGATTGCCGCGGCACGCGCCGGGAGCGACACCGCCGGCCGGCTTTCCGAGGACTACCTGCGCGCGTCGTTCGGCAAGAATTGCGCGGCGTACGCGACGCTCGAAGGCTTGACCAAGGGCCTCGAGGCGGAACTGCCCGACGGCGCGAGCTTCGTCGACCACGGCGGCGTCGTGCGCCGCCAGGTGCGCGTGCGGTGGTGGGACGAAGACGTGATCACATTCCGCGCGGCGGCGATCGTGCCCGAGGCGCAGCGCGGGCGGGTGCCCGACGTCGCGCTGCCGCCCGGCACGCTGCCGGGCAATCCCAGCCCGGTACCGGTGTTCGTCGGGCACTACTGGTTCAACGGCACGCCGGCGCCGCAGAACGCCAACACGGCGGTGCTCGACTACGGCGCCGGGCTCGACGGCCCGCTGGTCGCGTACCGCTGGGACGGCGAGCCGGTGCTGGAGCACGGACGTTTCGTTGCCGCGTAAGGCAACTTCAACGAGAAGGAGGTCGCATGGCAAACCACACGAACACCGCGGGAAGTGCTCCCGCCCGACCGACAGCGTACCGGGTACTGGTGATCGACAACTATCACGTTCCGGACGACGATGCCGCGCACTCGGTGGGACCGTTCCCGACCTGGGAGCAGGCGGTCGAGTACGCGCGTCGCCGCACCTGGGACAGCGTCGAGGAGTTCCGCGAGACCGATCCGCATCCCGACAGCTTGCGCAGCCAGTTCTTCATGTTCGGGGAGTCCTGCAGCGCGTACGGTGGCGAGGGAAAGCATTACAGCGCGCGGGACGAGCTGGACTACTTCGTGGCTCACCCGGCGACGGCAGAGCAGCGCAACTGGAGCGAGCTCAGGCCGCGCGTGGAGGGCGAGGCGGCCGCCGGCAGCTAGAGGGCCAGCCAGTACCGGAAAGTCGGTGCAGATCAGGCGCCGGAGACTACGCCCTCATATGCCGCTCAGTTGCCGCTCAATTACCAGGTCCTGGTGGCGCCCACGCAAACGGCAGACCGAGTTCCCGGATCTGCTTGGCCGCCTTGGTTGGCAACTCGGGATCCAGCAATTTGCCCGAGCCTTCCTTTGGCGGGAACGAAAACTCATCGCCGCGGCCTCCGCACGTTCGAATGCGTATGGCTCTCGGCTCTTTCGTTGCGGACCAAACACGGACCTCGACGTCATAAATCGCCCGGTAGGGAATATGGATTCCGCGACCGCCCGAAAAGGGGACGAACGAGACTGACTGGGCGGCCACGAGCAGCCTTCCCAATTGGGCTGCCGATCCGGACTTCGTTCCGGGGTCGGCTACGGTTTCCGGGTTCGACGTCCAGTATGCCGGCTCATAGACTTGCACGACCTTGTCGATCGGACGTCGAGCCTCGGCGGTAGTCTCGGACACACCTGTCCCGCTGTCACCAAGTGTTCGGCAAGCCGCTTCGGATTGGGCCTCGATCGACGCTACAACGCCGATCGCAAACCCCCCACACCCGCACACGGACGTGCTGAGGACTAACGGCAAGGCAATCCATTTCACGGATCGACTCGGAACGGGAAAGTCCATCGATATCGGTTGCTGATCGGGCTGACGAAACGCTACCACCTAGATATCGACAGCGTCCGCGCGTCGACCGGTTCTGCCCAGCGGCCATTCTGGCCCCTGAGTCCGGAGTGGTCGAGGCGGACTGCCACCCGCCGCAGGCTGCTTTGATCTACGGCAAGGTCCATCCACGGCGAAAGCGCAAGAATGCCCGCACGGGGAGGGGGTTCCGTGTTCCTTGTCGCCGTCGCACCGGCGGTCGTCTGCGCTATCGGGCAGACGGATGGGTGTCGAGCCTCCGGCGTCATGGCTCCCGTTTCGAAGCAAAGAAAAGGAGGCTGTATGAAATTGAAGCGCGCGGTACGTGTGCTGGCGGGTCTTGGACTTGTCGCTACGTTGACGCTGGCGTCGGGGTGGGCGGTCGCCCAGTCCGCGACCCCGGCGGATCCGGCGAAGCCGGCGAAGATCGGCTCTTCCCTGATCGGCAAGCTCCAGGGGCCGGAGATCATCCGCGACGCGAAGGCCTTTCCGAAGACGTTCAAGGAGGCCCCGACGCTCGCCGCCCTGGTGAAAGCGGGAAAGCTGCCCCCGGTCGAGAAGCGCCTGCCCGAGCCTTCGCAGCTGCTCGTGGTGAAGCCCCTGGACCAGATCGGGAAATACGGCGGCAACTGGCGCCGGGCCTTCACCGGACCGGCCGACCATGAGAACGGCAACCGCATCGTGTCGGCCGACAAGATCCTGACCTTCGATTACACGGGCACCAGGATCGTCCCCAGCCTTGCGCGCGACTGGAAGGTCAGCGACGACGGCAAGACGACGACGATCTACCTGCGCAAAGGCGCCAAGTGGTCCGACGGCAAGCCCTTCACGGCGGACGATTTCATGTTCTGGTACGAGGACATCTACCTCAACAAGAACATCGTTCCCACGCCGTTCTTCGAGTTTCAGATCGACGGCAAGGACGGAAAGATGAGGAAGATCGACGACTACACCGTCGCCTTCGAATTTCCCGAACCGTACGCCTTCTTCGTCTATCAGCTCGCGGGCAGCACGGCCATCGGCGCCGGGTTCGCGACGCGCGGAGGCTTCCAGAACTTCGGCGGCGCCTATGCACCGGCCCACTATCTGAAGCAGTTCCTGCCCAAGTACTCGTCCGAGGAGGCGGCGACCAAGAAGGCCAAGGACCTCGGATTCGACAGCTGGGTGTCGCTGCTCAAGAACCGTTACAGCTGGGCGCTGAACAACGAGCTGCCCACGATGACACCGTGGAAGGCCGTGTCGCCCATCAACACGCCCACCTGGTCGATGGAACGGAATCCGTATTTCTGGGCCGTCGACACCGCGGGCAACCAGCTTCCGTACATCGACAAGATCACGATGACGCTGGCCGAGAACACGGAGGTCGCGAACCTGCGGGCGATCGCCGGCGAGTACGACATCCAGGAACGGCACATGCACCTGTCCAAGCTGCCCGTGTTCCTGGAAAACGCGAAGAAGGGCAACTACACCGTCCACCTCGATCCGGGTCTCAACGGATCGGACGTCGCGATTCACATCGGCAACTCCTACGAAGCCGACCCCGAGATCTCGAAGCTGCTTAAGAACAAGGATTTCCGCCACGCGCTCGCCCTCGGCATCGACCGGGACCAGCTCAACGAGGCGTTCTGGCTCGGCGTGGGGAGCGCCGGATCGGTGGCCCCGGCCCCCGACACCATCTACAGCCCGGGCCCCGAGTGGAACAAGAAATGGGGTGTCCTGGACCTGAAGCAGGCCAATGAACTGCTGGACAAGGTCGGCCTGACCAAGAAGGATTCCGACGGGTATCGGCTGCGCAACGACGGCAAGGGTCGCCTCCGTCTCGAAATGATCACGGTCGGCGGTCAATTCGTTCCGTACACGCAGGTCGGCGAAATGGTCAAGCAGCAATGGAAGAAGATCGGGGTCGACCTCGACGTCAAGGAACTCGAACGCAATCTCGCCTTCACCCGGGACAACGGCAGCGAGAACCAGATGATCACCTGGGCGAACGACGGCTCGGAAATGCTGTTCCTCTTCCCCCGCCACGCGCTGCCGGTGGACGCGGCCGAGAGCCACATGGGCATGGCCTTCGCCAAGTGGTATGCGTCCAAGGGCGCCTCGGGCAAGAAGCCGGACGATCCCGAGATGATCAGGGCCTTCGATCTCTTCCGTGGCGCCTTCGGAATGAAGGAAGAGGATCGCGTCAAGGCCGGCAAGGAAATCTGGAAGATCATCGTCGAGCAGACGTGGAGCATCGGGACGGTCGGTCAGTCGCCGGCCTTCATGGGCGTGCGCATCGTGAAGAACAACATGGGCAACGTGCCCGAACGCCAGGTGAACGCCCAGCATGCCCGGACGCCGCACACTTCGATGCCGATCACGTTCTACTTCAAGTAGGCAACCGGAAAGGGGCCGCCCGCTCGAAGCGGGCGGCCCGCATCCGGCCGGACGCCGACGCGGCTCCGGCGGATAGCGCATTTCAGGGGGCGCCATGGTGGCTTACGTCGTTCGTCGCTTGCTGCTGGCCGTGCTGACGGTGTGGGCCATTTCCGTCCTGTCGTTCATGATCATCCACCTGCCGCCGGGCGATTACGTGACGTCGTACATCGCCTCGATGTCGGCGTCCGGAAGTGCGGTTTCGGAAGGCGAGGCGAACGCGCTGCGCGAACAACTCGGTCTCGACAAGCCCATCACGGTTCAATATGCCAAGTGGATGGGTCTCATGCTGCAGGGCAACTTCGGCATGGCGATGGAATGGGGGCGTCCTGTTTCCGACGTCATCGGCGACCGCCTCACCTTGACGATGGTCATTTCGGTGGCGGCGATCATCTTCACCTGGGCGCTGGCGTTGCCCATCGGGATCTACTCGGCGGTCTACCCGTATTCCTTCGCCGATTACGTGTTCACGTTCATCGGCTTCATCGGGCTCGCCATCCCGGGGTTCCTGCTGGCGCTCGTCGTCATGTACGTCGGCTTTGCCTACTTCGGCGCGAACGTGGGCGGCCTCTTCTCGCCGGACTTCGCCGAAGCCCCCTGGAGCATGGCCAAGCTGTGGGATCTCACCAAGCACCTGCCGATCCCGGCCGTCGTCCTCGGCGTATCCGGAACCGCCCAGCTGATCCGCATCATGCGGTCGAACCTGCTCGATGAATTGCGCAAGCCCTACGTCATGACGGCCCGGGCCCGGGGACTTCCCGAATACCGGGTGATCATGCGGTATCCGGTCCGGGTCGCCCTCAATCCGTTCGTGAGCACCATCGGCTACCTCCTTCCCTACGTGGTCTCGGGAAGCATCATCGTGTCGCTCGTCCTGAGCCTGCCGACGGTCGGCCCCCTTCTGCTCAAGGCGCTGATCGCGCAGGACATGTTCCTCGCCGGCACCATCGTCCTGCTGCTCGGCGTGATGACCGTCATCGGGACGTTCATTTCGGACCTGCTGCTGATGTGGGTCGACCCGAGAATCCGGCTGGGGCGGCAGTAATGGCGGAAGGCGCAACGGCACCGGAAACCGGGGTCCTGGCGGAGGACAGGATCGCCGTCGCCACGCAATGGCAGCTCATGTGGTGGCGCTTCCGCAAGCACAAGCTCGCCGCTGGCGGCACCATCGTCCTGATCGCGTTCTACCTGGTGGCGCTGTTCGCCGACTTCTTCGCCTATGCCGATCCGCAGGAATCGGAAGCCCTGCGCTCGCTGATGGCGCCGCAGGAGATCCACTGGTTCGACGGCGGAAGCTTCAGGCCCCACGTCTTCGGCTTGACGGGAACGCGCGACCCCCTCACGTTCAAGCGGGTCTACGTTCCCGATACGGGCAGGAAGATACCGATCACGCTTCTTCGCCCAGGGCGAGCCCTGGATGCTCCTGGGCTTCATCCCGACCAATCGCCACCTGATCGGCGTGGAAGGCGCCAAGGCCGGCGAGTCGCTCTTCCTGCTGGGAACCGACGGGCAGGGGCGGGACCTCTGGTCGCGGCTCATGTACGCGACGCGGACGTCGATGACCATCGGCCTGGTCAGCGTTGCGCTGAGCCTGGTGCTGGGCGTCGTCCTGGGCGGGATTTCCGGCTATTTCGGCGGCTGGATCGATTCGGTGATCCAGCGCATCATCGAAATCCTGCGCTCGATTCCGACGATTCCCCTCTGGATGGGCCTGGCCGCCGCCCTCCCGGCGGATTGGGACGTCGTGAAGGTCTATTTCGCGATCACGATCATCATCTCGCTCATCGGCTGGACCGAACTCGCCCGGGTCGTGCGGGGAAGGTTCATATCGCTCAAGCAGGAAGATTTCGTCATGGCGGCCGAGCTGCTCGGTTGCAGCAAGTCGCGGATCATCTTCCGCCACATGGTGCCCTCGTTCATCAGCCACATCATCGCGGCGACCACGCTGGCGATACCCGCGATCATCATCAGCGAGACGTCGCTGAGTTTCCTCGGGCTGGGCTTGCGGCCGCCGGCGATCAGCTGGGGGGTGCTGCTCCAGGATGCGCAGAACATCCAGGCGCTGGTCATTTCTCCCTGGCTTCTCTATCCGTCCATTGCCGTCATCGTCGCCGTGCTCGCGTTCAATTTCATGGGCGACGGGATACGGGACGCGGCGGACCCGTACCTGTGAACGGCTCGACTCCGGCGATCGTCCGCCCGATCCCGATTCGACCATCCGCCCCATCGACGCCGCCTCGACGATCAGACTGACCATGCCGATCGACACGAAGCCGCTGCTTTCGGTGCGCAACCTGAAGACCAGTTTTTTTCAGGACGAAGGAACGACCAGAGGCCGTCGACGGTGCTTCCTTCGACGTATTCCCGGGCAAGACGCTGGGCATCGTCGGCGAGAGCGGCTGCGGCAAGAGCGTCACGGCGCAGTCGATCCTGCGCATCGTCGATCGGTCCCGGCCGAATCGTGGACGGGGAAATCATTCTGACCCGCGCCGACGGGTCGCAGACCGACCTCGTCAAGCTCAAGGCCGACGGCCGGGAAATGCGTTCGATTCGGGGCGGCGACATCGGCCTCATCTTTCAGGAGCCGATGACCTCCTTCAGTCCCGTGCACACGGTCGGGGAGCAGATCATCGAGGCGATCCTCCTCCACGCCGCGGTCAGCAAGAAGGAGGCGCGCCTGCGCGGAATCGAAGCGCTGCGCAGCGTCGGAATCCCGAAGCCGGAGCGGCGCATCGACGAGTACTCGTTCGAACTGAGCGGCGGGCTCCGGCAGCGGGCGATGATCGCGGTGGCGCTCTCCTGCGATCCGCGCCTGCTCATCGCCGACGAGCCCACGACGGCGCTGGACGTCACCACCCAGGCGCAGATCCTCGATCTGCTGCGCAGGATTCAGCAGCAACGGGGCATGGCCATCATGCTCATCACCCACAACCTCGGCGTGGTCGCGGAGATGGCCGACGACGTGGTCGTGATGTACCTGGGCAAGGTGGTCGAACAGGGACCGGTCGACGACATCTTTCACGATGCCGAGGCATCCGTACACGAAGGCGCTGCTGCAGTCGATACCGAGCATCGAATCCACGCCGCGGTTGAAACTTCCCACCATCAGCGGATCGATTCCACACCCGTTCAACCGGCCGAAGGGCTGTCCGTTCCATCCTCGCTGCGTGTCCGCCATTCCCGGTCGCTGCGACGTCGACGAGCCGCCGCTCCAGGCGGTCGGCGAGGGACGCCGGGCCAGCTGCTTCCTCTACCCATGACGCGAGGCGGACGAGCATGACGAACGGCAGCGCCGGTTCAGGAAGGTCGGTGCTCCTCGATGTCAGGGGGCTGAAGAAGCACTTCCCCATTCGCCGCGGAATCCTGCAGAAGACCATCGGCCACGTGAAGGCGGTCGACGACGTGACCTTCTTTCTCAATCGGGGTGAGACGCTTTCGCTCGTCGGCGAGAGCGGCTGCGGCAAGACCACGACGGCCCGTTGCATTCTGCGCGCCATCACGCCGACGGCCGGCCAGGTTCTCCTCGCGGACAACGATGAAGTCCTGGACGTGGCGACGCTCCCGAAGAGCAGTCTGCAGCCGCTTCGGCGCCAGATGCAGATGATCTTCCAGGACCCGTTCTCCTCGCTGAACCCGCGCATGACCCTGCTCGACATCGTCGGCGAGCCCCTGCTCGTGCACGGCGTGGGCAACGCCCAGGAACGAACCGACCGGGTCGTGGAACTCCTCAGCCTCGTGGGCCTGCGGCCGGAATACATGCGGCGCTACCCGCATGCCTTCTCGGGCGGCCAGCGGCAGCGCATCGGCATCGCCCGCGCCCTGGCCCTGAATCCCCGGCTGATCGTTGCGGATGAACCCGTCTCCGCGCTGGACGTGTCGGTGCAGGCGCAGATCCTGAATCTCCTCCTCGATCTTCAGGCAAAGCTCGGCCTGACCCTATCTCTTCGTCGCGCATGACCTGAGCGTCGTCAAGCACATCAGCGAGCGGGTCGCGGTGATGTATGTCGGCAGGATCGTGGAGACGGCGCCCACCGAAGCGCTGTTCGCGGCTCCGCGGCATCCGTACACCGAGGCGCTGCTGTCCGCGGTCCCCAAACCGGACCCGCGTCTGCGTTCCGAGCGGATCATCCTCCAGGGCGAAGTCGCCGACCCGGCGCATGCCCCGGCGGGTTGTCATTTCCATCCCCGGTGCCAATATGCGCAGCCCGTCTGCCGGGAGAAGTCGCCGGTGCAGGAAGAGATCGCCCCGAACCATTTCGTGAGCTGTCACCGGGCGAAGGAACTTTCCCTTCGCGGCGTCGCCCGTCTCAACGTCATAGAACCTTCACCACCGGCCCCCCAATGGACATCCGCGAACCGATACACAGCGACCACGCGAAGACGCTCGACTCCGCCGGCCTGCGCACGCAGTTCCTCGTCGACACGGTCTTCGTTCCCGGCCAGCTTGCGCTGACCTACAGCCAGATCGACCGCATCATCGTCGGCGGCGCGATGCCGCTCGGCGGCGAGCTCGGTTTCACGGCCGACCTCGCGAAGCAGTTCGCGGTCGGCACGTTCCTCGAGCGGCGCGAGCTCGGCGTGATCAACGTCGGCGGGCCGGGATCGGTGGTCGTCGACGGGGCGACGCACGCGATCGGGCCCCGCGACGCGCTCTACGTCGGCATGGGTGCGCGCGACGTCCGGTTCCGCAGCGCGGACGCCACGGACCCGGCCAAGTTCTACCTCAACAGCGCGCCGGCGCACCGCGCGTGCCCGACGCGCCGGGTCACGCAGGCCGAGGCCGCCTCGACGACGCTTGGCGATGCGAAGACGGCGAACCGGCGCACGATCTACAAACTGCTCGTGCCCGGCGTGGTCGAGACCTGCCAGCTGACGATGGGGATGACGGTGCTCGAGCCGGGCAGCGTGTGGAATACGTTCCCGACGCACACCCACGAGCGCCGGATGGAAGTGTATTTCTACTTCGCGCTCCCGGCCGACGCGGCGGTGTTCCACCTGTGCGGACGTCCGGACGAGACCCGCCACATCGTCGTGCGCAACGAGCAGGCCGTGATAAGCCCGAGCTGGTCGATCCACTCCGGCGTCGGCACGCAGGCGTACACGTTCATCTGGGGCATGGTCGGCGAGAACCAGGTGTTCGACGACATGGATCACGTCGCCACGGCGGAGCTGCGCTGATGCCCGCGAGCTTCCGATTGGACGGTCGCTGCGCGCTCGTGACCGGGGCGGGACAGGGCCTGGGGCAGGCGATGGCGGTCGCGCTGGCGGAAGCGGGTGCGGACGTGGCGGGCGTCGATATCGCCGGCGTCGACGAGACGCGCGCGCAGGTCGAGGGCGCGGGCCGTCGCTTCACGGCGATCGCCCAGGACCTGCGCGGACCTGCGGCGCTGCGCCGTGTGGTCGAGCAGGCGGCCGGCGCGATGGGCCGCCTCGACATCCTGGTCAACAACGCCGGAATCATCCGCCGCGCCGACTCGATCGACTTCACCGAGGCCGACTGGGACGACGTGATCGATCTCAACCTGAAGAGCGTCTTCTTTCTCGCCCAGGCCGCCGCGCGGCAGTTCCTCGCGCAGGGCGGCGGCGGCAAGATCGTGAACGTCGCTTCGATGCTGTCCTTCCAGGGCGGCATCCGCGTGCCTTCCTACACCGCGTCGAAGAGCGGCGTGCTCGGCCTGACGCGCCTGCTCGCCAATGAGTGGGCGGCGAAGGGCATCAACGTGAACGCCATCGCGCCGGGCTACATGGCGACGGCGAATACCGCGCCGCTTCGCGCCGATGCCGCTCGCAGTGCCGAGATTCTCGCCCGCATCCCGGCCAACCGTTGGGGGCAGCCCGAGGATCTCGCCGGTGCCGTCGTGTTCCTCTGCTCGTCTGCATCCGACTACGTGCACGGCTCGGTGATTGCGGTCGACGGCGGCTGGCTCGCACGCTAGATTCGTGCACGCCGACGCCCGCGGCCGGCGAGGACGCGGCCGCGGCCCCGGGCTGCGCTGCCGCCCCGGGCATGCAAGGGCCTGTCAGCGGTGCGCGGGTCCCGAACGTTGTTGACTGCAATCGTGGATCACCGCTCCCGCCTACTGCTCGTCGTGTTCCTGCTCCTGGCCGGCGGCGCGGCGGCCCAGCCGGGGGCTTTCGTCGTTCGCACCGAGCAGATGGACCTCGCCGGCTCCAGGACCGCCGTCGACGTCTATGAGCGCCTCCGTCGGCCCCTCCGGCGGGTTGGCCGTCGTCGCCCACGGGTTCACGCGATCGCGCCAACGACACCGCGACCTCGGGCGCGCGCTCGCCGAGGCGGGCATCACCGCGGTCATCCCCGACCTGCCTTACAGCGTGGATCACTGGGGCAACGGCGATGCCATCGTCGAACTCGCCTCGAGGCTGGAAGCGGGCGCGCTGGGATTGGCGCCGATCGAACGGTCGCGATTGCTGCTGATCGGAACTTCCGCCGGTGGCCTGGCGACGCTCCTCGCCGCCGCCAAGCTGCCCGGGCTCGCCGGGTGGATCGGGCTCGATCCGGTCGACCGGACCGGCAGCGGAGTCAACGGCTGCCGCGCAGCTGACCGCGCCGGCGGTGGTGTTGCTGGCCGATCGTTCCAACTGCAATCTCTACGGCAGCGGCCGGGCGATCGGCCGGGCGATCCCGGGGCTGCTGCGCTCGACGGTGCTGGAAGGCGCGTCGCACTGCGACTTCGAGGCGCCGACCAACAACCTGTGCCGATTCCTCTGCGGGAGTTCGCCGCCCGGCATGGCGGAGGTCGCCCGCGCGGAAACCGTCGGGGCCGCGCTGGAAATGCTGGATATCGCCCGCGTGCCGCGGGCAGGCGATCGGACCGACCGGGCGAATTGACGCTTCGCGCGCCGCCGCGCCGATCGCGCCGGCCGTCTCGCAGCTTCAGGCGGCCGGCGCTGCGTCCAGGATCGCCCGGATCTTCTTCGCGAAGTCGGCGCTCTCCCGATCGCCGGTCGCCAGTTCGATCCGGCCCGGTCCGGTGACCCCGAGCCCCAGCTGCACCGCGCGCGCGATCTGTTCCTGTTCGAAGATGGCGCCGCGGCTGACCTCGGGCGTGGTCCCGAAATGCCGCAGCAAGGCCACCCCCACCGCGTCCACGGCGATGCGATCGGTGGCGGCCAGCACGACGCCGGCATCGACCCGCTTGCCCTGATCGGGCCCGCCGCTCACGAACGCCTCCACGCCATCGAGCACGATCAGGGCGGGGCGATACGCGGCGTTGATCTCGGCGATCATCCGGCGCTGATGCGGCGAGGAGTGCAGCTCGCGCATGAAATCGTGGGCAATGCCGGGAACGATCTTGGCCGCCAGCCCCACCGAGTTCTTCAGCGACAGCGTGAAGTGGCCGCCGTAGCGATGGGTCTTGAGGCAGCACGTCTGGACGATGCCCCCCGCGGCGAGCGCCATCCGAGGCAGCGCGAATCCCTGCTGCCAGTGACTGTCGGGCAGCCTGATCAGCTCCCATTCGCCCGCGCCCAGCTCGTCGAAGGCGACGACCTTCGCGTCGAATTCCTTCGCGATCCGGAAGACCTGCTTCCGCTCCATCACCTCGCGGGTGTTGCCCATGCCGCTGCGATCGCCCACGGTCAGCGGACCGGCGCCCAGGGTCCGCAGCGTTCGCAGGAGCGCCGTCAGCGTGTCGTCGTGGGTGGAGCCGGGCGGCTTGTCGGCGCTGTTGAGGTTCGGCTTGACGAGAAGATCCTTGCCGTCGAAGCGCCCGATCTGCAGCAGCTCGATCGCGCGGGCCACGCCCGCCGAGCGATCCGTGGTCTTGACGAAGGCCACGCGCGCGACCGGTGTCGCGGCCTGGTCGCGGCTCGGCGCCGCCTGCCAGCGAGGGAGCCATGATGGCCCCCGAAAGACCTGTTGCGTTCCGGATGAACTCCCTGCGATTCATCGTCTGCCTCCGGCGAACACGGCGGCCGTCACAAGGTGTGACTCACCAGCATGAAGTCGGGATCCTCCGCAAACGACTTGACCGAGAAGCCCAGGCGCTTCATGAGCTTCAGCATGCCGGGATTCTTCACCAGCACCAGACCCTCGATTTCGGCGAGTCCCTTCTCCCGCGCAACGTCCATGATGCACTCCATCAGGCGCGAGCCCAGGCCCTTGCCGGTGAAGTCGTCGGCGACCACCAGCGAGAATTCGCAGCTGGACTGGTCGAGGTTGGTCACGTACTGCGACACGCCGACGATGCGCTCGGTCTCCACGATCTCGCCGTCGGCGGCCGCGCTTCGCTCCTTGAGCACCGCCACCAGCGCCATCTCGGTGTCGTAGTCGATCAGCGTGAAGCGCGCGAGCATCGACGGCGGCAGCTCCGGCATCGACGACACGAACCGGGTGTAGCGGCTCTCGGGCGAAAGGTGCTGCACCAGGCCCTGCAGCATCTGCGCGTCGTTCGGATGGATGGGCCGGACGATGTACTGGCCGCCGCCACGCAGCGGCCACACCTGCTCGTGGCGCGCCGGGTAGGGCAGGATGGCCAGGTGGTGGTAGTTGTTCGAGCGGCCGCTGACGGCCTGCGGCGCGTTGTCGATCACGATGCGGGCGTCGACCGCCACCGCGCCGCGCTCGTCGACGATGATCGGGTTGATGTCCATCTCGCGCAGCTGGGGCAGCTCGCACACCATTTCGGAGACCCGCAGCAGCACCTGCTCGAGCGCGTCCATGTCGACCGCGCCCGCGCCGCGCCACGCGCCCAGCGTCTCGGCGACGCGGGAGCGCTCGATCAGGCGGCGCGCCAGGTACTGGTTGAGCGGCGGCAGCTCCATCGCGCGGTCGTTCAGCAGCTCGATCATGGTCCCGCCGGCGCCGAACACGATCACCGGGCCGAACGGATCGTCGGTCACGAGGCCGACGTAGATCTCGCGCCCCCGCCGCGCGCCCGCCATCTTCTGCACGGTCACGCCGTTGATGCGCGCCTCCGGATGCAGGCGCTTCACGCGTTCCACCATGTCGGTGTAGGTGTCGCGCGCGCCGGTGCCGTTGATGATGTTGAGCGCGACGCCCTGCACGTCCGACTTGTGGCTGATGTCGGGCGAGTCGATCTTGAGCGCGACCGGGAAACCCAGCTGCGTCGCGATCATCATCGCCTCGTTGGCGCTGCGCGCGAGGACGGTGTTGGTCACCGGAATGTGGAACGACGACAGCAGCGCCTTGGACTCCATTTCCGTCAACACCTTGCGGCGCTCGGCGAGCACGCTTTCGATGACCAGGCGCGCCGCCTCGATGTCGGGCTTGGCCAGCGTGGACAGCGGCGGCGGGGTCTGCTGCAGCAGCAGCTGGTTCTGGTAGTAGGAGGCGATGTTGCCGAACGCGCCGACCGCGGCCTCCGGCGTGCGAAAGCTGGGGATCGCCGCGTCGTTGAGGATGCTGCGGGACGCCACGACCGAGGTGTCGCCCATCATGCAGGCCAGCAGGGGCTTGCCCATCGCCGGCTTGACCTCGACCAGCGCGCGCGCCACCGACTCGACGTCGCCGCTCGCCTTGGGCGAGTAGATGGCCAGCACGCCGTCGATCCGGCTGTCCTTGCCGGCCGTCTCGACCGCGGCCTTGAAGTGCTCCGGGCCGCCCTCTTCGGACAGGTCGATCAGATCCGACAGCGAGGCGCAGTCGGGCACGCGGGGCCGCAACGCGCCGACGGACTCGGGCGAAAGCTTGCCGAGCTGCAGGTCGATCTCGCTGACCCAGTCGGCCGCGAGCACGCCGGGCCCGCCGCCGTTGGTGACGATCGCCAGGCGCCTGCCGACCGGGCGGTAGCGGGACGCGAGGCACTTTGCCGCCGAGAACAGCTCGACGAACGAACGCACGCGCACCGCGCCCGCCCGGCGCAGGGCGGCATCGAACACGTCGTCGCTGCCGACGATGGCGCCGCTGTGCGTCTGCGCGGCCTCGTTGCCGGCCGGCTTGCGACCCGACTTGAGCACGACCACGGGCTTGGCGATGGCGGCCGAACGCAGCGCGCTCATGAAGCGTCGCGCGCTGGTGATTCCCTCGAGGTAGACGATGATGCTCTGCGTCGGCGCGTCGTGGGCGAGGAAGTCGAGAACCTGCGCGATGTCCACCGCCGTGCCGCGTCCGAGGGAGACGACGCAGGAAAAGCCCACCGCATTGCCGGCCGCCCAGTCGAGCATCGACGAAGTCAGCGCCCCGGATTGCGAGACCAGCGCGAGCGGCCCCGCCCTGGCCAGCGGCCCGATCGCGCTGGCGTTGAGGTTCAATGGCGGACGCTGGAAGCCGAGGCAGTTCGGGCCGAGCAGGTGGATGCCTTCGCGCTGCGCGATCCGCTTCAGGTCGGCGGCCTTCTCCGGGCCGATGCCGCTCGAGACCACCAGCGCCGAGCGGCAGGCCATGCGTCCCGCGAGCTCGAGCGCCGGCGCCACGTCGTCGGGCGGCAGCGCGATGATGGCCAGATCGGCGCGCGACTGCGCCAGGTCGGCCAGCGTGCCGCTGGTGTGGATGTCCAGAAAGTGGAGCGTGCCGGCATAGCGCTGGGCGCGCAGCGCCGCGTGCAGCGCGCGGGCGTGCGTGGTCTGGCCTGCGGCGTCGTCGGATCGGCCGGCGAAGACCGCGATCGACTCGGGCGCCAGCAGGGAGGTCAGGTAATGTTTGTCCATGGTCTCGGTCGGCGCCGATCAGCGCCCCGGACATGCGCGGCGGCGCTGCGGGCCAGGGTTTCCCGACAGCCTAGAGCGGCCGTCGCCGGTCGATCATGACACAAGACAAACATTGATCGATCGCTCCGGCAAACAGGCACCGCAGCGAACGACCTGCGCCGCGGATTTCGCGACGGCCATGGCCTCACTCGTGAGCCGGATCCTGCCGCCACTCCCACGGCGGCACGGGGGCGTCGTCGCGCCACAAGCCGCGCCGGCGTTCCCTGGCCTCGGCCTCGATCGGGTACAGGGAGGCGTCCGTGGCGTAGCGCCGGAAGACCCATGCCATGCCCTGCCGCACCTGCTCCGCGTTGACGTCGAGGTCCCCGCGATAGACCCGGCCCAGCGTGCGCTGGTATCGGTCCTTGCCTTGCTCGACGACCCGGACTTCCTGCCCCCGCACCAGTCCGGCGAGCGCCTGCTTCGATCGGTTGCCGTACGGCTGCGCCCGTTCCGGCGCGTCGATCTCCACCAGCCGCACCTTCACCTGCTTCCGCAGCCGCAGCACGGTGATGGTGTCGCCGTCGGACACCGCCACCACCCTGCCGGTGAAGTCGGCGGAAGCGGAAAACGAAACCGCCAGCGCGATGCCGGCCGCCAGCAGCGTACGCGAAGGATCCTCTCACCGGCGTCGGAGGATGCAACCGCCGCGCCGCTGCCGACGGCGGGAGGCTCGGTCCCGCCATCGTCGGCGCGATGCTCAGCGTTGCGCGGCGGACTTCGCGGAGCCGCTGCGCAGCGCCCGCTGCGCTTCGATGACCCAATGCCGCTTGATGCTGTGCCAGGCGTCCGCCGCAAAGACGATGTTGTCGCCGTCGAGTTCGCGCGGCGGCGCGGGCGGCGTCCCGTTGCCCGGAACGTAGGCGTTGATCCATGCGCGCCGCGCGGGATTCTCGAGCAGCTGGACGGTGTCGGGCACGAACACGTGCGAGTACTCCGCGGGAAGCGTGACGTTGCGCACGACGGCCTTGTTCGCGGCGCGAAACGTCTTCAGGTCCTCCAGGCCCGGGATGTCCCAGGCGAAGAAGTCGAACCCGATCCGGTAGCCGGTGAACTCGTCGACGGTGTCGGGGATCTCGCGGACGTTGGCCAGCACGATCCAGTGATTCGGCAGTGCCAGCGACCACCCGCCCGTGCCCACGACCGCAGCGAAGGCGACCGACGTGCCGACCACCGGCCGCGTGCGCCCGGTCAGCGGGTCGAGGATCGTGGTGCGGTCCTCGTACGACCCGGTGACGGGGTTGTAGACGCGGACCGCGTCCCCGAAGGCGCCGGCGAGCGTGTGCAGGACCTTGACCACCTGGATGCCGCCCTGGCTGTGACCGACCAGCAACGGGCGCACGCCTTCGCGCTCGTAATACCAGGCGATGGCGCCGGCCTGGGCCGTGTGGTCTTCGTACGGGCTCCAGGAATAGCTGGCGTCGCCGGGATCGCGGATCGCGCTCTCCGGGATAGCCCATCCCGATCAGGAACTCGGCGAACGACTGCATCACGAGGTGCACCGGGAAGACGCCGCCGTGGATGAGCACGATCCGCGGCGTCGGCCCCTTGGCGAGCACTTCCCGCACGTCGGCGTCGCTCACCCGCTCGGGGTCGAGCGCGAGCGTCCGCGCGACGAGCTCGGCGGATACCGTCGCGGCGCCGGATCGGCCCGGATCGACGGGCGGGGTGGCGCATCCCGCCAGCACGATCGCGAGCGCGGCGGCGGGCAGGAGAGCGAGGAGTCGGGAAAATGGGGTCATGGGGAAAGCGGTCGGACAGATGGGGCGAACAACTTGATATTTTAACATTCAGCCCCGCGACGTCGTCGACGCCGCCAGCATCTCGCGCTCGTCGAGCTCCGACTCGATCACCCGCCGGGTCTCGTCGTTGATGACGTCCCCGTCGCGCATCTCGTGCAGTTTCGCCCGCTCGGCCGCGATGGCCGCGAGCCGCAGCTGGCGCCGGGTGGCCACGCGACGGCCGCGCGCTTCCGACTGCACCGGATCGGAACCATGGAGTTCGACCCGACCCTCGTATTCGCGCAGCAGCTGGTTGGCGAACAGGACGTCTTCCGGCTGCACCAGCGTCGTCAGCGCGCGCTCGACGGCGCGCCCTCCGGCACGCGCGGTCTCGATGCGGGCCGCCTGCTCCTCGAGCGCCGCGCCGTCGTCCTCCTTGATGCGCAACTTGCGGATGATCCAGGGCAGCGGCACGCCGTTCAGCGCCAGCGTCAGGATGATCGTCGATGCCGCGAGAAAGACGACCAGGTCGCGGTACGGGAACGGCGTGCCGGCCGACGTCAGGTACGGCACCGACAGCGCCGTCGCGAGCGTGATCGAGCCGCGGACCGCCGCCCAGCCGACCAGGAACACGCGCCGCGGGTCGGGTCCGCGGCGATCGCCCGTCCACCCCCAGCGCGTGCGAAAGCGCAGGTACGCCGACGCGTAGACCCAGGCGAGGCGAAGCGCCATCAAGGCCAGCCACAGCACCAGCGCGTACTGCGCCAGCGCCAGCGGCTCGTACGCGGAGACGCCGGCGATCATGTCCCGCAGCTGCAGTCCGAGCAGCACGAACACGAGACCGTTGAGAACGTACTGCACCACGCGCCACACTTCGCGCAGGTGCCGACGTGCCTGGGGCGTGAGCTCCATCAGTTCCTGCCCGCTCGCCCAGAGTCCTCCGGCGACGACGGCGAGGATGCCCGAGACGCCCAGCGCCTCGGCGACGATGTACGCGGCGTAGGCCATCAGCAGCGTCAGCAGCGACTGCACGGTGGGGTCGCCGGCCTGATTGCGCAGCAGCAGCCGCCGCCAGAGCTGGCGTCCCGCCCATTCGACCGCGATGCCGACGGCGATGCCGCCGCCCGCCAGCACGACGAATTGTCCGGCGACCTGCGCCGACGAGAACAGCCCAGTCGCCGCCGCGGCGACCGCGAGCTTGAACGCCACCAGGCCCGATGCGTCGTTGAGCAGGCTCTCGGCGTTGACGATGTGGACGACGCGCGCCGGCAGCGGCAGCGTTTCGGTCGTCGCGACGGTGGCGACGGCGTCGGTCGGCGACACGATCGCGCCGAGCGTGAACGCGACGGCGAGCGGCAGTTCGGGGATCAGCCAGTGCAGCAGGTACCCGATCGCGACGACGGTGAGCACGACCAGCCCCAGCGCCAGCAGCAGCACCGGCTTCAGCACGCGGACGAAGTCGCGGCGCGGCAGCGCGTAGGCGTCGGCGAAGAGTATCGGCGGGATGAACAGCAGCAGGAACAGCTGCGGGTCGATGCGCGTCGCCTCGAAGCCGCTCACGAACGACATCGCGGCGCCGACGACGACCAGGAGTATCGGCAGGGGAAACGGCGTCCACTTGACGATCGCCCCTCCGAGCGCGACCGCGGCAAGCAGCGCGAGTACCAGTTCGACGGTGGCCATGGACGCGATTTTACGCGATGGTCGGGAACGGCTCCGCCCCGACCGGTCCGGACGCCGGTGGTTTCGAGCAAGCTGGTTGATCCTGAGCAAGGAATCCCGGGCGTGGGCGCGCGGAGGCAAGGGTAGAATCCGCACGGAACGAACCACCGCGTGGCACGGCCTCCGTGTGCGCCAGGCAAGGATGCCGATGTCCGCTTTTCCGAATCCCGCCGCGGAGCGGCGCAACGTGGCTGCTGATCGCCTTCGCGGCGACGCTTGCCTTGCCCGCCGTGCGCGTCGTCGCGGCCAGTCGATGCGGCATCGTTGCCGGCGGTCGCCGCACCCGCAGCCGCAGCGACCCCGCCCGCCGCGACGCCGGCCGTCACGCGTCCCGCGGACATCGAGGCCTTCGTCCGCGAAGGTTGCCCGCATTGCGCCAAGGCGGAGGCCTTTCTCGCTGCGCTGGGCAGGGAGCGGCCGCAGCTCGTCATCAGCGTTCGCGATGTCGGCAAGGATCCCGCGGCGCTGGCGCGACTGAAGGAGATCGCGCAGGCGCAGGGCAGCGGCAACGTCCGCGTGCCCGCGGTGTATGCCGGCGGGCAGCTGATCGTCGGCTACTCCCCCGAGGCGAACACCGACCGTCTGATCCGCGACGCGCTGGCAAGCAGGCCCGTCGCCGCCGCGGCGCACGCGGGCACCGACGGCGCCGGCGCCTGCGAAGCGGAGGAGAGCCTGTCCTGCGCGGCCGGCCCGGAGACGCAGCCCGCGCCCGAGGCGTCGGATTTCGAAGTGACGCTGTTCGGCCGGACGATCTCGCTCGACGACGTCGGCCTGCCGCTGTTCACCGTGGTCATGGGCCTGCTGGACGGCCTCAATCCGTGCTCGATGTGGGTGCTGATCCTGATGATCTCGCTGCTGGCGCCGCTCAACGACCGGAAGCGGATGGTGGCGATCGCCGGCACCTTCGTGCTGGTCGAGGGCATCGCGTACTTCGCGTTCATGGCGGCGTGGCTCAACCTGTTCCTGTTCATCGGGCTGTCCCGCGCGTCGGAACTGGTGATTGCCGCCCTCGCCATCGTCGCGGGCCTGATCAATCTCAAGGACGTCGTCGCGTTCGGCCGGGGCATCTCGCTGTCGATCCCGGACAGCGCCAAGCCGGGCATCTACGCGCGGATGCGGTCGATCCTGCATGCGGAGAACCTGACCGCGGCGCTGATCGGCACCGTGATCCTGGGCCTGCTGGTGCAGGTCGTCGAGTTCCTCTGCACGTCGGGGTTTCCCGCGCTGTTCACCCGGATCCTGACGCTCAGGCAGCTGGACACGGCGGCGTACTATGGCTACCTGCTGCTCTACATCGCCGCGTACATGCTCGACGACATCATCGTGCTGACCATCGGCGTCGTCACGCTGTCCAAGCACCGGCTGCAGGAAAAGGAAGGCCGTGTGCTGAAGCTCCTGAGCGGGCTGGCGATGGTCGGATTGGGCATGTACCTGGTCTTTCGCAGCTGACCCACCGGGATTTCGCCACCATGAAGCTCGTCATACTGGATCCGGGCCATTTCCACGCGGCGCTGGTGCAGAAGAACATGTACGCCAACGTCGACGAAGCGGTGCACGTCTACGCGCCGGCCGGACCCGATCTCGACGACTACCTGCGCAAGATCGACAGCTACAACGCGAGGTCCGCGGAGCCGACGCGCTGGCGCGTGGTGGCGCACACCGGCGCGGACTTCCTGGAGCGGTTCGTCGCCGACCGCAGCGGCGACGTGGCCGTCATTTCCGGCAACAACCTGCGCAAGACCGAGTACCTGACGCGCGCGGTCGAGGCGGGGTACCACACGCTCGCCGACAAGCCGATGGCGATCGACCCGGCCGGGTTCGACGCGCTGGTCAGGGCGTTCGCGGCCGCGCGGGAGCGGGGCGTCCTGCTCTACGACATCATGACCGAGCGGCACGAGATCACGACGATGCTGCAGAGGGAGTTCTCGAGGATCCCCGAGGTCTTCGGGGAGCTGGCGCAGGGCAGCGAGGCGCAGCCGGCCGTGACGAAGGAGAGCGTCCACCACTTTTCCAAGATGGTGTCCGGCGTGCCGGTCAAGCGGCCGGCGTGGTTCTTCGACACCGCGCAGCAGGGCGAGGGCCTGGTCGACATCACGACCCATCTCGTCGACCTCGTGCAATGGGAGTGCTTCCCGGATCAGGCCATCGACTATCGATCGGACATCCGGATCGCGAGCGCCCGTCGCTGGCCGACCACGATCTCGCCGGCGCAGTTCGCGCAGGTCACGCAGCTCGACGGGTTTCCGGCGTTCCTGCGCAAGGACGTGCAGGCCGACGGATGCCTCCACGTCTACGCGAACGGCGAGATCAACTACGCGATCAGGGGAGTGCACGCGAGGATCTCGGTCCGCTGGGACTTCGAGGCGCCCGCGGGCGCGGGTGACACGCACTCGTCGGTCATGCGCGGGTCGAGGGCGAATCTGACGATACGGCAGGGCAGGGACGAAGGCCTATCGGCCCACGCTCACCATCGAGCCCGCGGACGGCGCGGACCCGGAGGCGTTCGCCGGCGCGCTCGAGCGAGCGTTGCCCGGGGTCCGGGCGACGTATCCCGGAGTCGACGTCAAGCGCGCGCACAGGGGATGGGAAGTGGTCGTGCCCGAGTCGTACCACGTCGGCCACGAAGCCCACTTCGGCCAGGTCACCGAGGAGTTCCTGGGCTACGTGGCGAACGGAGCGCTGCCGGCGTGGGAAGTGCCGAACATGCTGGCCAAGTACTGCACGACGACCAGGGCGCTCGCGCTGGCGAAGCAATGATCCGGCCCACGCCCGAGGAACCACCGATGAATCCGGTCCCCGTCGTCCTGGTCACCGGCGCCAGCCGAGGGCTCGGCCGCGGCATCGCCATCGAAGCGGCCGCGCAGGGACTCTCGGTGGCGATCAACTTCGCGAGCAACGCCGCGGCCGCCGACGAGACGGTGGAGCTGTGCAGGCGCGCTGCCGCGGGACCCGGCCAGGCATTCGTCCCCGTCCGGGGCGACGTCGGACGCCGCGACGACCGCGCGGCGATTCTCGCGCAGACGCTCGACGCCTTCGGGCGGCTCGACGCGCTGGTCAACAACGCGGGCATTGCGCCGAGGGTGCGCGCGGACCTGACGGAAACCAGCGAAGCGTCGTTCGAGGAGGTCCTGCGCACCAATCTCCAGGGGCCGTACTTCCTCACGCAGGCGGTCGCGAACCACTGGCTGGCGAAACGCCACGCGCCGGCGCTCCCGGGGGGGTTCAAGATCATCTTCGTCACGTCCATCTCGGCCGACACCGCGTCGGTCAATCGCGGCGAGTACTGCATCTCGAAGGCCGGGCTCGCGATGACCTCGCAGCTCTGGGCGGTGCGGCTCGCCGGCGACGGCGTGCAGGTGCTGGAACTGCGTCCGGGGATCATGGCGACCGACATGACCGCCGGGCGTCAGGGAAAAATACGACCAGCTGATCGCCGAGGGTCTCGTCCCGCAGCGACGCTGGGGAACCGCGGAGGACGTCGGGCGCGCGGTGCGCGCCGTCCTCGCCGGACAGTTTCCCTTCACCACCGGCGACGTCATCCATCTCGACGGCGGCTTTCACGTCCGCCGCCTGTAGCGATTCGCCCATCACGGAACCGCCATGATCCGCATCGACGCCAAGGTCTCGCCGCAGTCGCTCCTGCGCCCCATCGATCGGCTGTTCGAGCTTTCCGCCGGCAAGATCGCGCTGGTCGAGAAGGCCTGGAACCCTTCCGCCGGCACGCCGGTGTTCACCGCCGCGGGGCGCTACACGTCGCGCGGCTGGACCGAGTGGACCCAGGGGTTCCAGTTCGGTTCGGCCATCCTGCAGTTCGACGCGACGGACGACCCGAAGATGCTGGACCTCGGCCGGCGCAATACCGTGCGCCACATGGCGAGTCACGTCAGCCACGTCGGCGTGCACGATCACGGCTTCAACAACGTCTCCACCTACGGCAATCTGCTGCGGCTGGCGCGTGAAGGCCGCGTCGCGGCCGACGAATGGGAACTCGCGTTCTACGAACTCGCGCTGAAGCTGTCGGGAGCGGTCCAGGCGGCGCGCTGGACCGAGCTGCCCGACGGGCTCGGCTACATCCGCTCGTTCAACGGGCCGCATTCGCTGTTCGCCGACACGATGCGCTCGCTGCGCTCGCTCGCGCTGGGGCACCAGCTGGGCCACGCGCTGATGGGCGAGCGCGACCGCAGGATCTCGCTGCTGCAGCGCCTCGTCCAGCACGCCGACACGAACGCGCGGTACAACGTCTACTACGGCGAGGGGCGCGACGCCTACGACGTGCGCGGTCGCGTGGCGCACGAGTCGGTGTTCAACCTGAACGACGGGTCGTACCGCTGCCCGTCCAGCCAGCAGGGCTATTCGCCGTTCACGACCTGGACGCGCGGCCTCGCGTGGGTCCTGACCGGATACGCCGAGCAGCTCGAGTTCCTCGACACGCTGAAGGACGCCGAGCTGAAGCCCTTCGGCGGAAGGAAGGCGGTGTCGGGCCGCTACCTCGCCGCCGCGCGCGCGACCGCCGACTTCCACATCGAGTTCACGCCGACCTGCGGGGTTCCCTACTGGGACACCGGTGCGCCCGGGCTCGCGCACCTGGGCAGCTATCTCGACCGGCCGGCGGACCCGTACAACGATCACGAGCCGGTGGACAGCTCGGCCGCCGCGATCGCGGCGCAGGGGCTCATCCGGCTGGGCAACTTTCTCGAGGCGCACGGCGAGTCGCGTGCCGGCAGGCGTTACGTCGCGGCCGGCCTCACGACGGCGAAGACGCTGTTCGCGGAGCCGTACCTGTCGACCGGGCCGAAGCACCAGGGCCTGCTGCTGCACTCGGTCTATCACCGTCCCAACGGCTGGGACCACGTGCCGAAGGGGCGGAAGATTCCGTGCGGCGAATCGTCGATGTGGGGCGACTACCACGCCCGCGAGCTGGCGCTGCTGATCCGGCGCATGGCGCGCGACGAGCCGTACTACGCGTTCTTCCGCATCTGACCTCGGCCACCCGGCGGCAGCCGACACACATGCCGGCGGCGGCCGGCCAGCAGGCGGCAGTCGCTCCTGGGCAGGGACCGGCGGCCGGTCAACAGACGGTCGCGTGCCGGGCCTTGCAGGTGACGAGCACTTCGTCGGGATCGCGCTTCCACCAGTCGTTGGCGGAAAAGATCTCGACTTCGTGCGCGCCGCGGTAGCCCGAGGCTTCCATCCACGACCGGATCAGCGGCAGGTCGATGACGCCGTCGCCCATCATGCCGCGATCGAGCAGCAGGTCGCGCGTCGGCACCAGCCAGTCGCACAGGTGGAATGCGAGCAGCCGCGACGGCGCGCGGTCCGCGCGCCCGGCGCGGGCGATTTCCCGCTGCAGGTCGGGATCCCACCAGACGTGGTAGACGTCGACGGCGATGCCGAGCCCGTCGCCGAGCTCGTCGCACAGGGCGTTGGCGTGCGCCATGGTGTTCACGCAGGCGCGGTCGGCGGCGTACATCGGGTGCAGCGGCTCGATCGCCAGCGGCATGCCGGCCGGGCGCGCGTAGTCGAGGAGCTCGGCGATGCCGTCGCGCACCATGGCCCGGGCGCCGGCGAGGTCCTTCGAGGACGGCGCCCCGTCGGCGCTCTTCGGCAGGCCGCCGACGACGAGCACGAGGCACGGTGCGCCGAGCGCGAGCGCCTCGTCGACGGCGCGGCGATTGTCGTCGCGCGCCGCGGCGCGGCCCGCGGCGTCGGGCGCGGGGAACATCCCGCCGCGGCAGTACCCCGAGAGCCCGAGCCCCGTGGCGCGAAGGCGCGCCGCCGTCGCGTCGAGGCCATCCCTGGCCACCTGGTCGCGCCACGGCGAGATCCGCCGGATGCCGTGCCGCGCGCAGCCGTCGATGATCTGCGCCAGCGTCCACTGCGCGCGGACGGTCGCGGTGTTGAGCGAGAGCAGGGCGGGGTCGGGGGCGGTCATCGCGCGTGCGCGTGCCTACGCGGGGAGTGGCGGAACGTCGATCCAGCGCCGGTCCTTCCACGACGCCAGCGCGCACTCGACGAGCTGCACCCCCTTCGCGCCCTCGCGCAGCGTCCATCGGAACGGCGCGTCCGCGACGACGTGGCGGATGAAGTGCTCCCACTGCGTCTTGAAGCCGTTGTCGTACGTCGTCGTGTCCGGAACGTCCTGCCAGCCGCCGAGAAAAGTCGATCGCCTGGCGGAGATCGGGATTCCACACCGGCTTGGGCGTGTTGACGCGCGACTGGGTCCTGCAGTCGGTCAGTCCGGCGACCGCGGAGCCGTGCGTGCCGTCGACGTGGAAGGTGACGAGGTCGTCGCGCCGGACCCGCGTGCACCAGCTGCTGTTGATCGTCGCGACGACGCCGCCCTCGAGCTCGAACATCGCGTACGCGGCGTCGTCGGCCGTCGCACGGTATTTCCGACCCTGCTCGTCCCAGCGCTCGGGAATGTGGGTCGCGCCGCGACAGCAGACGCTCTTGACCTCGCCGAACAGGTGGTCGAGGACGTAGCGCCAGTGGCAGAGCATGTCGAGGACGATGCCGCCGCCGTCCTCGGCGCGGTAGTTCCACGAGGGCCGCTGGATCGGCTGCAGGTCGCCCTCGAACACCCAGTAGCCGAACTCGCCGCGCACCGACAGCATGCGGCCGAAGAATCCCGCGTCGCGCAGCATCGCCAGCTTCAACAGGCCGGGCAGGAACAGCTTGTCCTGGACCACGCCGTGCTTGATCCCGGCGCGCTCCGCCGCGCGAGCGAGGTCGAGCGCCTCGGCGAGGCTGGTGGCGACGGGCTTCTCGCAGTAGACGTGCTTGCCGGCGGCGATCGCCCGCTGCAGCAGCCCGGGCCGCGCCTGCGTCGTCGCGGCGTCGAAGAACACCGTGTCGTCGGCGATTCGCCAGTGCGGCGTCGACGTCGGTGCCGTGCCGCGCGATGCCGTGCGCCTGCGCCAGCGCGCGGACCCGGTCGGCGTTGCGGCCGATCAGGATCGGGTCGGGCATCACGCGATCGCCGTCGGCGAGCGCGACGCCGCCCTGCTGGCGGATGGCGACGATCGAGCGGATGAGGTGCTGGTTCATGCCCATCCGGCCGGTCACGCCGTTCATGATGATGCCAAGTCGTCGTTCGGCCATCGTCGGAGACTCCGTCAGTGTTGGAACGGGGCGGCGTCCGCGCCGGCGCGCCCGCCACGGGGCACGGCGACCTGCCGCTCGGCGCCCACCTGGTTGGACGGGGTCGTTCGCATGCGCTAACCCGCCGCCGGTTTTGCCCGCCGCCGGAACAGCCGGCGCAGCCGGTCGCCGAGGCCGGGAATCTTGAATGCGATGACGAGAACTATGGTGATCCACAGCGCGGCGGAGATCGGCCGCGTGAAGAACGGCGTGAGTTCGCCGTCGGACAGCACCAGCCCGCGCCGGAATCCCTTTTCCATCAGGTCGCCGAGCACCAGGCCGAGCACCAGCGGCGCCACCGGGTACCTGAAGTCGCCGCAGCGCGTAGCCCAGAACGCCGAACGCCAGCATCACCCAGACGTCGAACAGCCGCTGCGCGATCGCGTACGAGCCGACGACGCACAGCACGAAGATGATCGGCAGGATGATCGGCTTCGGGACCGTCAGCACCTTGATCAGCAGCTTGGTCAGCGTGAGCCCGTAGAACAGTATCGCGATCGTCGCGAACATCATCATCGCGACCACGTCGTAGACGAACGTCGGCGCCTCGATCATGATCATGGGGCCTGGTCGCACGCCATGGATCAGCATCGCCGCCATCAGCACCGCTGCCGGCGCGGACCCGGGAATCGCCAGCGTAAGCACGGGGATCATCGCCCCCGGCACGCAGGCGTTGTCGCCGGTCTCCGCCGCCATCAGCCCGTCGATCGAGCCCTTGCCGAACTTTTCCTTCTCCTTGCTCACGCGTTTTGCCGCGGCGTACGACGACCACGCGGCGACGTCCTCGCCCACGCCGGGCAGGATGCCGATGAACGTGCCGATGACGCCGGAGCGCAGGATCGTCCGCCAATACTGAGTCACGTCCCGGAGCTTCGGGATCACCGAGTCGAACGGATCGATCTTCACCGGAAGGGGCTTTCGCGCACGGCCATCAGCAGCTCGGCGAAGCCGAACGCGCCGACCAGCGCCGGGACGAGCTGCAGTCCGCCGGCGAGGTCGCGGTTGCCGAACGTGAACCGGTCGTAGGCGTAGATGCTCTCCTGGCCGATGCGATGCGGTGAAGATGCCGATGAGGCCCGCGATCCAGCCCTTCAGCGGGTCGTCGCCGGTCAGCGTCCCGGCGATGATGACGCCGAAGAGTGCGAGCCAGAAGAACTCGTACGCGCCGAACTTGAGCGCGAGATTGCCCAGGATCGGGGTGAACAGCGCGAGGAAGAACATCCCGATCAGCGTTCCCAGCACCGAGCCGGACGTCGCGATGCCCATTGCGCGGCCGGCGAGGCCCTGCTTGGCGAGCGCGTGGCCGTCGATGCACGCCGCCGCCGAGGCCGGGGTGCCCGGAATGTTGAGCAGGATCGCCGACCGCGAGCCGCCGTAGATCGCGCCGACGTAGGTGCAGACCAGCACCAGCAGCGCCTGCGCGGACGGCAGCTTGATCGTCAGTGTCGTCATCAGCGCGACGCCCATCGTCGCGGTGAGGCCCGGCAGCGCGCCGATGACGACGCCGACCAGCGTCGACAGCAGGATCATCCCCAGCGACAGCGGATCGCAGAAGCTCCAGATCGAATGACCGAATGCGATGAGGCCGTCGAACAAGGGGCGTCTTTCCGCAGGTGAGGCTAGGGCAGCCGCACGTAGAAGAGCTGCTCGAACACCAGGGTGACGATGAACGAGGTGACGACGCCGCAGGCGAGCGCGACGACGAAGCCGCGGACCCGCTTGCCGTCGGCCTTGCGCTGCGCCTGCTGGAACATGAACACGAACGCGGTCACGAACAGTGCGGTGCCGAGCCAGTAGGGCAGGCCGCGGCCGACGAGCAGCAGCGCGTAGACGAAGAACATCGCCGCCGCCAGCGCGAAGCGCGACACCGGCACGTACTCGGTGTCGTCGGCGCCGACGGCATCCCAGCCGATTCGACGCGAGCGGCGCCAGGAACGCAGTGCCAGAACGCCGCCCAGGGCCGCGAGCAGCGTGCCGACGATGCCGGGCCACAACCCAGGCGCCGTGTGCAGCGTTGCGCCCTGCTGCGTCATCCGGTCCATCTGCCACGACAGCACGGCGATGACGCAACCGAGCGCGGCCCATGCGATGCCGCCCTGCAGGTCGCGCCGCGGCGACGACGGGTAGATCAGGGGAGCGGGCACGGTGAGAATCCGGCAACGAAAGGCCGACGCCCGCAGGGACGCCGGCCCGGAGCTGCTGCCTCGGTCAGGGGCGCGGAATGCCGAGTGTGTCCGGCGCCACCTTCGCCTTGCCGGTGTCGGCGGCGGCCCACGCGTTCGCCTGCACGGCCGGGGCGACAGCCCGCTGGGCTTCGGCGCCCGCGTACGGGGCGAACTGCGCGCCGCGGCTGGTCGCGTACTGCTTCAGCGCCACGGAGTTGGCGATCTGCTCGGCCCAGATCTTCTCGACCGTCGCGATCACCTCGGGCGGCACGCCCTTCGGAATGAAGATGCCGAAGTAGTTGGCGGGCGCCTTGAAGCCCGGCACCGACTTCGTCAGCGGCTCGATGATGCCGTAGCCGTCGAGCTCGACCGGCTTGTCGCCGATGACGGCCAGCGCGCGCAGCTTCTTGCCGCGGATCATCTCGGCCTGCTCGACGGTCAGCTGCGACGTCGCGTCGGTCTCGCCGGCGACCGTGGCGACGACCGCGGGGTTGCCGCCGTCGTAGGTGACGTGCTTGTACTTGACGCCGGTGGCCTTGGCGATCGCCTCCATCGCGCTGTGGCCGCTCGAGTTGACGCCCGCCGTCGCGACGCTGATCGCGCCGGGCTTCGCCTTCATCGCGTCGATCAGCTCGGTCGGCGTCTTGTACGGCGTGTTCGGGTTGACCGACAGTGTCGACACGTTGGCCACGTTGAGGAACAGCGCCCAGTCGCCGATCTTGGTGTCGAGCATGCCGAGCACGACGTAGGTGCCGAGGTCCTGCGCCGCGCCGGCGGTCCAGGTGTAGCCGTCCTTCGGGGCCTCGAGCGCGTTCTTGGTGCCGATCGAGCCGGACGCGCCGGGCTGGTTGACGATGATGACCTTCTGGCCGAGCGCCTTCTCGATCTCGGCCGCGGTGACGCGGGTGACCTGGTCGGTCGAGCCGCCGGCGGCCCACGGCACGATGATCGTGATGGGCTTCGTGGGCTTCCACGTCGCCTGCGCCTGCGCCGGCAGCGGCGAAGGCGAGCGAAGCGAGCGCGGCGGCGACCGCCGTCAACAGGGTGCGTTTGCTGTGGTCCATCGGATTCTCCGGGTACGGGTGGGAAGGCGGGTGGGAAGGCGGGCGGGCGCGGACGGGCGCACGCCGCAACTCCGCCGAAAATGGCGCAGTCGAGCAGACCATCTGGTCGATCAGCATAGCGCCGCGGTCGGGTGGTGTGCAAGCATCCGAATCAAGGTCGCGCCAGACGGCCCGGCACGATCGCCGTGACACGGCGAGCACCGGACCGCCGACGTTCAGCGCAGCTGGCACGCCTCGTCGAAGCGCAGCCGGGGGCCGCGCGGCCGCACCAGCGCCGGGTCGCCGTGCCCGAGGTTGCAGATGAAGTTGGTCGTGATCCGGGTGCCGGCCCAGAACTCGGCGTCGACCCTGGTGTGCACGAAGCCGCCCATCGGCCCGCAGTCGAGGCCGATCGCGCGCGCCGCGAGGATGAAGTAGCCACCCTGCAGCGAGCCGTTGCGAAACGCGGTGGCGGCGCTGTGCTCGGGCTTGCCGGCGAACCAGCTGCGGGCGTCGGTGTGCGGGAACAGCTGCGGCAGCTTGTCGTAGAACTCGAGGTCGTAGCCGATGATCGCGGTGACCGGCGCGGTGCGCGTCTTCTCGACGTTGCCGGCCGCCATGCAGGGCAGCAGGCGCGCCTTCGCCTCGGGCGAGCGCACGAAGATGATCCGCGCCGGACAGCAGTTGGCCGACGTCGGGCCCATCTTCATCAGGTCGTAGAGCTGCCGGAGCTCGGCGTCGGTGACCGGCTCGTCGCGCCAGCCGTTCTGGGTGCGCGCGTCGAGGAAGAGCTGGTGCAGGGCGGCGGTGTCGATCGTGGGCATGGCGGCGGATCCTCGGAAATCGTGGGCAATGGCTGGCGCGATCCGGCGTGCGGACCGAATGGACAGGCTGCAACGAGGTCGACGCGGGCCCGGGCGGCGGCCATGGGCGCGCCCCGCGCGGCGCTGCCGGCTCCCGGAGGCGAATCGATCACAGGCGGGCCGCGAGTTCCGCGCCCTGGCGGATCGCGCGCTTGGCGTCGAGCTCGGCCGCGACGTCGGCGCCGCCGATGACGTGGAGGCGCTCGGACCTGGCGCCGTCGCCGTGCGCGGGGGCGAGCTCGCGCACCGGTTCCTGGCCCGCGCACAGGATCACGTGGTCGACCGGCAGCACCTCGTCGCGGCCGTCGACGCGCACGTGCAGCCCCGCGTCGTCGACCTTCACGTACTCGACGCCGGCGAGCATCTTCACGCCGTTGCGCTTGAGCTCGATCCGGTGCACCCAGCCGGTGGTCTTGCCGGGCCCCGCGCCCATGCGGCCGGCGCCCGGCGAGCGCTTGAGCAGCCAGATCTCGCGCGGCGGATGCGCCGGCGCGGGCTCGACCAGTCCGCCCGGCCCCGCGCCGGTCAGGTCCACGCCCCATTCGGCGCACCATTCGCCGACCGGCTGCGGCGAGTGCTCGGCCAGCAGGAACGCGCAGACGTCGACGCCGATGCCGCCGGCGCCGACGACGGCGACCTTGCGGCCCACCGGCACGCGGTCGCGCAGCACCTGCGGATAGGTCAGCACCTTCGGGTGATCGATGCCCTCGAGCGGCGGCAGCCGCGGCGCGACGCCGGTGGCGACGACGATCTCGTCGAACTCGCCGTCGAGCTCGCCCGGCCGCACCCTGTGGCCGAGCTTCAGCACGACACCGGCGTCGGCGACGCGCTGGCGGAAGTAGCGGATCGTCTCGCTGAACTCCTCCTTGCCGGGCACCGCCATCGCCATGTTGAACTGGCCGCCGATCTCCGGCGCGGCCTCGAACAGCGTCACGCGGTGGCCGCGCTCCGCGGCGATGGTCGCGCAGGCGAGGCCCGCCATGCCGGCGCCGACGACGGCGACCTTCTTCGGCGCGGCGGTCGCGCGGTAGACGAGCTCGGTCTCGCGACCGGCGCGCGGGTTGACGAGGCAGGTGGCCATCTTGTTGGCGAAGGTGTGGTCGAGGCAGGCCTGGTTGCAGGCGATGCAGGTGTTGATCGTGTCGGCGCGGCCCGCCGCGGCCTTGGCGACGAAGTCGGCGTCGGCGAGGAACGGCCGCGCCATCGACACCAGGTCGGCGTCGCCGTCGCCGATGATCGCCTCGCCGACCTCCGGCGTGTTGATGCGGTTCGACGCGACGACCGGGACGCGCAGCGCCCGCTTGACGCGGCCGGTGGCGGAACGGAACGCCGCGCGCGGCACGCTGGTCGCGATGGTCGGGATCCGCGCCTCGTGCCAGCCGATGCCGGTGTTGAGCAGCGTGATGCCGGCATGCTCGAGCGCCTGCGCGACGGCGATCGTCTCTTCCATCGTGTTGCCGCCCTCGACGAGGTCGAGCAGCGACAGCCGGAACATGACGATGAACGCGGGCCCGCAGGCGGATCGCACCGCGCGGACGATCTCGACGGCGAAGCGCATCCGGCCGTCGATCGAGCCGCCCCACCCGTCCTCGCGCCGGTTCACCCGCCGCGACAGGAACTGGTTGATCAGGTAGCCCTCGCTGCCCATGATCTCGACGCCGTCGTAACCGGCGGCCTGCGCGAGCTTCGCGGCGCGGGCGAAGTCGCCGATCACCGTGCGGATGCGTCCGTCGTCCATGGCCTTCGCCTTGAACGGCGTGATCGGACTCTTGGTGTCGACGGCCGACTCGATGAACGGGTGGTAGCCGTAGCGGCCGGCGTGCAGGATCTGCATGACGATGTGGCCGCCGGCGGCGTGAACGGCCCGCGTCACGCGGCGGTGCGCGGGCACGTGCGCGAAGCTCGACATCACGCCGGCCATCGGCAGCAGCCAACCGCGGCGGTTCGGCGCGATGCCGCCGGTCACGATGAGGCCGGCGCCGCCGGCCGCGCGCTCGGCGTAGAACGCGGCGAGCCGGCCGTAGTGCCAGAACCGGTCTTCCATGCCGGTGTGCATCGAGCCCATGACGACGCGGTTCCTGAGCATGACGAAGCCGAGGTCCAGCGGAGCGAGGAGGTGCGGGTAGGGGGAGGTCATTGCGGGTCCGGGTGGGCCGCCGCCGCGGTGGGCGGTCCGGGGTTGGGGTGCGTGAGGCGATGGCGGCGGGTCAGTGGAGGCGCGCGAACACGGCGCCGACGGCGAGCAGTCCGCCGAACAGGACTTCGAGCATCACCGTGCGGAAGAGCAGGGCGTTGTACGCGGGGCCCGGCGCCATCCGTGCGAGTTCGCGGCCGAGGGTCGCGGCGCGCGGCAGCGCCAGCATCGGCAGCAGGTACCACGGCGAGCACGCGACCGCCGCCATCGCCGCGGCCAGCGCGAACGGCGTCAGCACGCAGACGAGGTAGAGCCGCAGCGACGCCTCGGCGCCGAACACGACGGCGAAGGTCCGGCGCCCGGTGGTCGCGTCGTGCGCGCTGTCGCGATGGTTGTTGACGACGAGCACCGCGGCGGCGAGGAGTCCGATGCCGGTGCCGGCCAGCCAGGCGATGGCGCCCATGGTGCCGGCCTGCACGTAGACGGTGCCGCAGACGGCCATCAGGCCGAAGAAGAGGAACACGACGAATTCGCCGGTCGGTGTGTAGGCGATCGGCCGCGGCCCGCCCATGTACGTGTACGCGGCGACGATCGACGCCAGCGTGATCGCCACCACCCAGCCGTCGCGGAAGGCGACCAGCGGCGCGGCGATCGCCAGCGCGGCGAGCACCGCGACGACGATCGCGCCGCGCACCGCCAGCGGCGAGAGCCAGCCCTGCGCGGTTGCGCGCGGCAGGCCGACGCGGCGGCCGGTTTCCGCGCCACGCGCGGTGTAGCCGACGTCGTTCTGCAGGTTGGTGATGATCTGCACCACGATCGCTCCGGCCAGCGCCAGCACGGCGACCCACGCGACGAAGGCGTCGTGGACGCTCCAGGCAATGGCGGTGCCGACGAACACCGGGATCGTCGCGATCCACAGCGTCTTCGGGCGCAGCGCGACCTGCCACGCGGCGGCGGAGCCGGGGCGGATCGGGGGAGCGGCGGCGGTGGGGGAGGACGGCACGGGCGGCGATACGGTGGGGCGGGGCACGCAGGGACGTGGCCGGCGGTGGGGGCGGTGTCGTGGATCGGTGCGCGGCTCGGCGTCGTGGGGCGGGCGCCGACCGACGGCTGCGGTGCATCGTCGCAGGATTTCGCGCGGGATGCGCCGATGAAAAGTCGATTATAGAGGACCGCCGGGGCCCGCCGGAGTATCCTTTGATTGTCGCCAGCCGGTCGCGAATGGACCGCGCGAGGGCGACGAGCATTCGATTCCGAATACCCAAACGACCAACGGGAGCAAGCATGGGTCTCATCGATTTCATGAAAAGCGCCGGCGAGAAGCTGTTCGGCACCGGCCACGCCAAGGCAGCGATGGCGGAAGCCGCCGCGGCGCCGCAGGACGAGGCCAAGATCAAGGCGGCGAACGACGCCGCGGCGGACGCGATCCTCGCGTACGTCAAGTCGCAGAACCTCGAACGCGACGGGCCTCACCGTCACGTTCGACGGGGCGTCGTCGTCCGCCTCGGTGTTCGGCGTCGCGCCCGACCAGGCGACGCGCGAGAAGATCGTCCTGTGCTGCGGCAACGTCGCCGGCGTGGGCGCGGTCAAGGACATGATGAGCGTCGACCAGAGCGCGCCGGAAGCGAAGTACTACACGGTGGTCTCCGGCGACACGCTGTCCAAGATCGCCAAGACCCACTACGGCGACGCGAACAAGTATCCGGCGATCTTCGAGGCCAACAAGCCGATGCTGACGCACCCGGACAAGATCTATCCGGGCCAGGTGCTGCGCATCCCGCCGCTGTGACACCGTCCTGGCCCGCGGCCGGCGTCGGCGACGAGCCGGTGCCGATCGGCGAGCCCGACGAGGACGGCGAACTCGACGACGGTGACGACGACGAGGACGAGGACGACGACGACTTCGACGAGGGCGACGAGTAGCTCAGCCCGGGTCGGGAAACCGCAGCAGGAACTCCGGCAGCGCCGGAGGCAGATCCTCGCCGCCGGCGGCGAACGCGCGCTCCAGGTGCGCTTCCGCGGCCGGCCGCGCGAGACGGTAGAACGTCCGCGCCAGCGCGTACGCCGCGGCCCCCGGCCAGTCCGCGGGCAGCAGCGCCGCCGGCAGCTGCGGATCGCGCAGCCGCACGCGCCGGTATTCGTGGACCAGCAGCGTCCGCACCGCGAACGTCTGCGCCGGATCGCGCGCCTCGTCCGGCCGCCGGCGCAGCGCCTCGACGACGCTGCCGAAGTGCGCGAGGAATTGCCGGTAGTCGGCGGCCAGCGACCCCAGGTCCCAGACCGCAGGCGTGCGGCTCGCCAGCGTCGCTCCGAAATCTGCGTGTCCGGCCGCCGTCGACGACGCGCCGGCCGCGGCGCCTCCAGGATCGCGATCGCGCGCGCAGAACACCGTCAGTGCAAGCTCGTCGTCGAGCAGCGCCGACAGTCGCGGCAGCGCGTCGTCGACGCGCGCCGGGCGCGCCCAGGTGCCGGGGGCGAACTCGCCGAATCCCGCCCATGCCAGCTCCGCGCGCAGCGGGCGACGCAGCGGGGCCGGCACCCGGTCGGGCGCCGCGAGCACCACGTCCCAGCGGCCATCCCAGGGTTCGGCCGGCGGCGTGTAGACGCGGCGATAGGCCTGCGCGAAGCGCCGGGCACCCGCGGCGGTCAGGCGATAGCGGCTGCGGCGGCCGGCGGCCTCCGCGGCCAGCCAGCCGTCGCGGGCGAGCCGGAAGACGCTGGTGCGCACCAGCCGCTCGCTGATGCCGAACGGCGCGACCAGGCCGATCAGCGTCGACAGCCAGACCGTGCCGCCGTGCGGCGCCAGCGCGTCGCCCCAGACGGTGACGATCAGCGACGACGCCCGCGGCCTGGCGTCGGTCAGCAGGCGACGAACCCAGCGCGCGACCCGCGCATCCGGTGTCGACCCGGTCGCCGGGCCGGACTTCCGATCGGTCAGGGGGACGTCGTTCGGCATGCCGTCAATATGATACAGACTTTACATATTTGCAACGAAAAGTGTATCGTGTTGCCCTGACCCCGGACGGTCCGGCGCCATCGCGCCGCGACCCGACCGGGCGGGCAGCATCCCCGGGACGAAGGAGGAGCGATGTACGCGCAGATGGTCGATACCGGCCTCACCAGGGTCGTCGATGCGGCGGCGATGTCGGACGAGGAGCGCGCGTTCCAGGCGCGCATCGACGCCGACGTCAAGATCGAGCCCAAGGACTGGATGCCCGAGGCCTACCGCCGCACGCTGGTCCGGCAGATCTCGCAGCACGCGCACTCGGAGATCGTCGGCATGCTGCCCGAGGGCAACTGGGTGACGCGCGCGCCGTCGCTCAAGCGCAAGGCGATCCTGATGGCCAAGATCCAGGACGAGGGCGGCCACGGCCTCTACCTCTATTCCGCGGCGGAGACGCTGGGCGTGACGCGCGACCAGCTCGTCGCCGAGCTGCACGCGGGCAGGGCCAAGTACTCGTCGATCTTCAACTACCCGACGCTGACCTGGGCCGACATCGGCGCGATCGGCTGGCTGGTCGACGGCGCGGCGATCATGAACCAGATTCCGCTGTGCCGCTGCTCGTACGGGCCGTACGCGCGGGCGATGGTGCGCATCTGCAAGGAAGAGTCGTTCCATCAGCGCCAGGGCTACGACATCATGCTGGCGCTTTCCCGCGGCACGCCGGAGCAGAAGGCGATGGCGCAGGACGCGCTCGACCGCTGGTGGTGGCCGTCGCTGATGATGTTCGGGCCGCCCGACGCCGAGAGCGTGCACAGCGCGCAGTCGGCGGCGTGGAAGATCAAGATCCTGTCCAACGACGAGCTGCGGCAGCGCTTCGTCGACCAGACGGTGCCGCAGGCCGACTATCTCGGCATCACGATGCCGGATCCCGACCTCGAGTGGAACGCCGGGCGCGGCCACTACGATTTCGGCGCCATCGACTGGGACGAGTTCACGCAGGTGATCAAGGGCAACGGCCCGTGCAACCGCGACCGGATGGCCACGCGCGTCAAGGCGTGGGAGGACGGCGCGTGGGTGCGCGACGCCGCGATGGCGCACGCGGAAAAGCGCGCGGCGGCGGCGAAGGCGGCGTGACCGCCGGCAGGTCGAGGGCAACTCCGACGCGCGTGACGCGCAGGGGTTCCCGGCAGCGCGCGACGAGCCACGCCGGGCGCGCAGGTGACGACGGATTGCGGAGGAAACCGGAATGAGCAGCGAATGGCCGTTGTGGGAAGTCTTCATCCGCTCGCAGCACGGGCTGGCGCACAAGCACGTGGGCAGCCTGCACGCGGCGGATGCGGCGATGGCGATCAAGAACGCGCGCGACGTCTACACGCGGCGCAACGAGGGCGTGTCGATCTGGGCGGTGCGCTCGGCGGACATCGCCGCGTCGTCGCCGGGCGACAAGGAGCCGCTGTTCGAGCCGGCCAACAGCAAGGTCTACCGGCATCCGACGTTCTTCCCGATGCCCGACGAAGTGAAGCACATCTGACGCCATGAGCCGCGACGACGGATTGTTCGACTACCTGCTGCGCCTCGGCGATTCGCCGCTCATCCTCGCGCAGCGCCTCGGCGAGTGGGTCGGCAAGGGCCCGATCATCGAGGAGGACATGGCGCTGACCAACGTCGGCCTCGACCTGCTGGGCCAGGCCCGGCTGTGGCTGTCGTACGCCGGCGAGGTGGAGGCGCGCGACAGCGGCGCGGGTCGCACCGAGGACCAGCTCGCGTTCCTGCGCGACGCCGGCGCGTTCCGCAACGTGCTGCTGGTCGAGCAGCCGAACGGCAGCTTCGCGGAGACCATCGTCCGCCAGTTCTTCTTCGACGCGTGGCACCTGCCGCTGCTGCGCGCGCTCGCGCGCTCGAGCGATCCGCGGATCGCCGAGATCGCCGCCAAGAGCGCGAAGGAGGCGGCGTACCACGTCGAGCGCTCCGGCGACTGGATCATCCGGCTGGGCGACGGCACCGACCTGTCGCGGGCGCGGATGCAGGCGGCGGTCGACGGCCTGTGGATGTACACCGGCGAGCTGTTCCACGCGGACGCGACGGAGCAGCAGCTGGCGGCCGCGGGCGTCGCCGCCGACGCGCGCCCGCTCGAGGCGCCGTGGCGCGCGCAGGTCGACGCGGTCTTCGCCGAAGCCACGCTGACGGCGCCGCAGGGCGTCTACATGCAGGGGGTCAGGCGGCCCGGCGGCAAGGCGGGCGTGCACACCGAGCACCTGGGCCACCTGCTGGCCGAGATGCAGTTCCTGCCGCGCGCGTACCCGAACACGCAGTGGTAGGCGCGCGCCGGTGCGGATGACCACGCCATGGTGACCCGGGAGCAGCGCGCGATCGCGGCCGCGGCCGCCTCGGCGCAGACCACGTCGCCGCCGCCGTCGCTGGCGGCCATCTGGAACGCGCTGAACGGCGTGCCGGACCCGGAGATCCCGGTGGTCTCGGTCGTCGAGCTCGGCATCATCCGCGGCGTCGAGTGGGAGGCCGCGACGACGGATCGCGCCGAGGGCGACACGCTGGTCGTCGCCGTGACGCCGACGTACTCGGGCTGCCCGGCCACCGAGCTGATCATGGCGGGCATCCGCGAGGCGCTGGCGGCGCTCGGCGTGCCGCGCGTGCGGCTCGACACGCGGCTCGCCCCCGCGTGGACCACCGACTGGATCGCGCCGGAGGCGAAGGACAAGCTCCGCGCCTACGGCATCGCGCCGCCGACGGGCGACGCGCCGGCGTCCGGCCGCGTCGACGTCACCGGCATCAGCCCGCTGCGTCGCGCGGCGGCGGTCGTGCCCTGTCCGCGGTGCGGCGCGACGAACACGCGGCTGGTGTCGCAGTTCGGCTCGACCGCGTGCAAGGCCCATTACCGGTGCGAGGCCTGCCTCGAGCCGTTCGACTACTTCAAGCCGCACTGACGGCCCGCGAAGCCGGGGAGGACCATCACCGATGAGCAAGTTCCATCGCCTGCCGATCGCCCGCGTCGAGCGCGAGACGCGCGACGCCGTGGCCATCACCTTTGCCGTGCCGCCGGCGCTCGCCGAATCCTTCCGCTTCGAGCCGGGCCAGCATCTGTCGGTGCGCGCCGACATCGGCGGCGCCGACGTCCGCCGCACCTATTCGATCTGCGCCGCCCCCGCCGACGGCGAGCTGCGCATCGCGATCAAGCGCAATCCCGGCGGCGTGTTCTCGAACTGGGCCAACGACACGCTGAAGGCCGGCGACGCGCTGGAGGCGACGCCGCCGACCGGGCACTTCGGCGCGCTCGCCGACGCCGCCGCCGCGGTGCGCGGTCGCCGCTGCGTCGGTTTCGCCGCGGGCAGCGGCATCACCCCGCTGCTGTCGATCGCGAAGACGGTGCTCGCGGGCGAGCCGCGGAGCGAATTCACGCTGTTCTACGGCAACCGCGCGTCGGGCACGGTGATGTTCAAGGAGGAGCTCGCGGGTCTGAAGGACCGCTTCCTCGCCCGCTTCAACCTCGTCCACGTGCTGTCGCGCGAGGCGCAGGACATCGACCTCCTGCACGGGCGCATCGACCGCGAGAAGGCCGACCAGCTGCTCGCGCGCTGGGTCGACCTGGCCGACGTCGACGCCGTCTACGTCTGCGGACCCGAGGGCATGATGGAAGCCGTCACCGGCGCGCTCGCCGCCCGCGGCGTGCCCGAGGCGAAGGTCCGCGTCGAGCGTTTCGCGACCAGCCTGCCGAAGCACGTGCACGTGGCGCAGAAGGCGGTCGATCCGGGGCACGCCCAGTGCGAGGTCACGGTGATCCTCGACGGCGCGACGCGGACGTTCATGCTGGACAAGGCGACCGAGAACATCCTCGAGGCGGGCCTGAAGCACGGCGTCGAGCTGCCGTACTCGTGCAAGAGCGGCGTGTGCTCGACCTGCCGCTGCAGGCTGGTCGAGGGCGAGGTCGACATGGACGTCAACTTCGCGCTCGAGGACTACGAAGTGGCGCGCGGCTTCGTCCTGTCGTGCCAGAGCTACCCCGTCACCGACAAGGTCGTCGTCGACTACGACCAGACCGGCATGGGTTGACCGCGCGGGGGGCATGCGGTCGGCGCGCGGCGCCCGCCCCCGCCCAGCCCGCGCAGTGCCCACCAAGCGGCCACGCGGCGACCATGCGGCCGCCGGCCCGGCCGTGCTAGAGTTTTCCGTTCGCCGCATACGCTTTCAGGCTCGCCGACCATCCGCGCAGCTTTCGCCCAACGTCGCATCCGCCGTCCACAGGAGTTCCCGTGCCGCACCCCATGTTCGAACAGCACCGCGCGACCATCGACCGCGCGCTGCAGGCCATCGCCGAGCGCAGCTACTGGAGCCCGTATCCCGAATCGGCCAGCCCCAAGGTCTACGGCGAAGGCGCCGCCGAGGCCGGCAAGGCGGCCTTCGACGCGCTGCTCGGCAAGCCCTTCGCGCTGACGCAGCCGGGCACCGTCGGCACCGTCGGCGGCGAGCGCTCGCCGTACGGCATCGACCTCGGCGTCACGTACCCGAAGGCGGACCTCGACGCGCTGTTCGCCGGCGTCGCCAAGGCCCATGCCGGCTGGCGCGCGGCCGGCCCCGAGGCCTGGGTCGGCGTCTGCGTCGAGGCGCTGGCGCGGATCAACAAGGCGAGCTTCGAGATCGCCAACGCGGTGATGCACACGACGGGGCAGGCGTTCATGATGGCGTTCCAGGCCGGCGGCCCGCACGCGCAGGATCGCGGGCTCGAGGCCGTCGCCTACGCCTGGGACGAGATGCGCCCGGTGCCCGCGGTCGCGCTGTGGGAAAAGCCGCAGGGCAAGAACGAGCCGCTGCGGATGGAAAAGCGCTTCCGCATCGTGCCGCGCGGCGTGGGGCTGGTCATCGGCTGCTGCACCTTCCCGACGTGGAACGGCTACCCGGGCCTGTTCGCGAGCCTCGCCACCGGCAACGCCGTCGTCGTCAAGCCGCACCCGGCGGCGATCCTGCCGCTGGCGATCAGCGTGCGCATCATCCGCGACGTGCTGGCCGACGCCGGCTTCGACCCGAACGTGGTGACGCTGGTCGCGCACGCCGCCGGCGACCAGACCGCGCAGCAGCTCGCACTGCGCCCGGAGGTCAGGCTGATCGACTTCACCGGCAGCAGCGCCAACGGCAACTGGCTCGAGGCCAACGCGCGGCAGGCGCAGGTGTACACGGAAAAATCGGGCGTCAACCAGGTCGTCGTCGACTCCGTCACCGACCTCAAGGCGGTCGCGCGCAACCTCGGCTTCTCGCTGGCGCTCTACACCGGGCAGATGTGCACGGCGCCGCAGAACATCTACATCCCGCGCGGCGGCATCGCCACCGCCGACGGCCACAAGAGCTTCGACGAGGTCGCCGCGGCGATCGCCGACGGCGTGTCGAAGCTGCTCGCCGACCCGGCGCGCGCGGTCGAGGTGCTGGGCGCGGTGCAGAACGAGGGGGTCAGCAAGCGCCTCGACGAGGCGCGCGGCCTGGGCGAGATCGTGCTCGACACGCAGACGATCCCCCACCCGGCGTTCCCGCTGGCGAGCGTGCGCACCCCGCTGATCGTCAAGCTCGACGCCGCCGATCGCGACAAGTACCTGTCCGAGTGGTTCGGCCCGATCGCCTTCGTCATCGGCACCGCGTCGACCGACGAGAGCCTGGCCATCGCCCGCGCGGCGGTCAAGGCGCACGGCGCGCTGACGCTGTCGCTGTACTCGACCGACGAAGCGGTCGTCACCAGGGCGGTCGAGGTGGCCGAGGACGCCGGCGTGGCGCTGTCGATCAACCTGACCGGCGGCGTCTTCGTCAACCAGTCGGCGGCGTTTTCCGACTTCCACGGCACCGGCGCCAACCCCGCGGCCAACGCCGCGCTGACCGACGCCGCGTTCGTCGCCGGGCGCTTCCGCGTCGTCCAGCATCGCCGCCACGTCTGATCGCCTCCCCATGAGCTACGAGAACATCCTCTTCACCGTCGAAGCCGGCATCGCGCGGCTGACGCTCAACCGGCCCGACCGGCTCAACAGCTTCAACGACGCGATGCACGCCGAAGTCCGCGACGCGCTGGCGAGGGTGAAGGCGGAGCCGGCGATCCGCGCGCTGCTCGTCACCGGCGCCGGCCGCGGCTTCTGCGCCGGGCAGGACCTGTCGGACCGCGCGGTGGCGCCGGGTGGCGCGGCCGTCGACCTGGGCGCGTCGATCGAGCGCAACTACAAGCCGCTGGTCCTGTCGCTGCGCAACCTGCCGGTGCCGACGGTCTGCGCCGTCAACGGCGTCGCGGCCGGGGCCGGGGCCAATCTCGCGCTCGCCTGCGACATCGTGCTGGCGGCGAAGTCGGCGTCGTTCGTCCAGGCCTTCAGCCGCATCGGGCTGATCCCCGATTCGGGCGGCACGTACATGCTGCCCAGGCTCGTCGGCACCGCGCGCGCGCTGGGCCTCGCGTACACCGGGGACAAGCTCCCGGCGGAACAGGCGGCGGCGTGGGGCCTCATCTGGCAGTGCGTCGACGACGCCGAGCTGATGCCGGCCGCGGAGAAGCTCGCCGCGGGCCTGGCCGCCGCGCCGACGCTCGGATTGGTCGCCACCCGCCGCGCGATGCACGGCGCCGCGCAGCACACGCTGGAGCAGCAGCTCGACCTCGAGCGCGACCTGCAGCGTGAGCTCGGCTACAGCGCCGATTACCGCGAAGGGGTGGCCGCGTTCATGGCCAAGCGGCCGGCAAAGTTCACCGGGCGCTGAAGGGCGTCCCGATGGCCAGCGCTTCCACGGGCCCGATTTCCGCCATCGCCGCAACGGCCGGCCGCGCCGCCGCGCTGCCGACGACGGCGACGGTCGCCGTCATCGGCGCCGGCACGATGGGCGCCGGCATCGCGCAGATCGCCGCGCTGGCGGGCCACCCGGTGCAGCTGCACGACACGCGCTTCGGCGCCGCCGACGCGGCGAAGAAGTCGCTCGCGGCGACCTTCGACAAGCTGGTCGGCCGGGCGAAGCTGACGCGCGGCCAGGCCGACGCCGCGCTGGCGCGCATCGTCACCGTGGGCACGCTCGCCGACGCCTGCGTCGCCGGGCTCGTGGTCGAGGCCATCGTCGAGGATCTCGCCGCCAAGCGCGCGCTGTTCGCGCAGCTCGAGCCGCTGGTCGACGCCCACGCCATCCTCGCGTCCAACACGTCGTCGCTGTCGATCACCGCGCTGGCGCAGGGCAGCGCGCGCCCCGGACGCATCGTCGGCATGCATTTCTTCAACCCGGTGCCGCTGATGCCGCTGGTCGAGGTCGTATCCGGCCTCGCGACCGACCCGGAGGTCGCCGCCACCGTCGCCGCGACGGCCGCCGCGTGGGGCAAGACGCCGGTGCACGCGGCGTCGACGCCCGGGTTCATCGTCAACCGCTGCGCGCGGCCCTTCTACGCCGAGGCGCTGCGGCTGCTCGGCGAGCGCGCCGCCGACGCCGCCACGCTCGACGCCTTGCTGCGCGAGGCGGGCGGGTTCCGGATGGGGCCGTGCGAACTGATGGACCTGATCGGGCACGACGTCAACTTCGCGGTGACCCGCAGCGTCTGGGAGGCGTGCTTCCACGACCCGCGCTTCACGCCGTCGGTGGTGCAGGCCGAGCTGGTCGCCGCCGGATTCCTGGGCCGCAAGAGCGGACGCGGCTTCCACGACTACGCGGCCGGCGCGCCGGCGCCCGCGCCGGCCGTCGAGGCGCCGGCGCCGCGACCCGGTCGCGCCGTGGTGCACGGGCGACCTGGGCCTCGCGCGGTCCGATCGCCGACCGGCTTGCCGCGGCCGGCGTGGCCGTCGAGCGCGCCGGCCCGGACTCGCGCTTTCCCGCGCGGCTCGATCGGCGTCGGCGAGGCGCGGCTGGTGCCGTCCGACGGCCGCACGGCGACGGCGATCGCGCTCGCGGCCGGCGCCCCGAACGTCGTCGCCTTCGACCTCGCTCTCGATTACGCGACGGCATCGCGGCTTGCCGTGGCGCGCGCCGACACCTGCGCCGACGTGCCCTTTGCCGCCGCGGTCGGCGCGCTGCAGGCGGCGGGCCTCGCGGTCAGCCGCCTCGACGACGTGCCGGGCCTCGCGGTGCTGCGGACGGTGGCGATGCTCGCGAACGAGGCGGCCGACGCGGTCCAGCAGGGCGTCGCCACGCCGGCGGCGGTGGACCTCGCGATGACGCTGGGGGTCAACTACCCGCGCGGCCCGCTGGCCTGGGCCGACGCGCTGGGCGCCGATCGCGTGGCCGGGGTGCTGCGGCACCTCGCCGACCACTACGGCGAGGATCGCTACCGGACGGCGCCGCTGATCGCGCGCCGCGCCGCCACCGGGGGAAAGCTTCATGGGTGAGCACCATCCGGCGTTGTCGCCGCAGGACGCGCAGGCGCTGGCCGAGCGCGTCGCCGAAGCGATGTACTCGCGCGACGACGCGTCGAAGAAGCTGGGGATGCGGGTCGTCGGCGTGGCGCCGGGACGGGCCGAGGTCTCGATGCCGGTCAGCGCGTCGATGCTCAACGGCCACGCGATCTGCCACGGCGGCTTCATCTTCACGCTGGCCGACAGCGCGTTCGCCTACGCCTGCAACAGCTACAATCTGTCCACGGTGGCGTCGGGCTGCGCGATCGACTTCCTGGCCCCGGCGCGCGAAGGCGACGTGCTGACCGCGGTCGGGCACGAGCGCAGCGCGAGCGGCCGCACCGGCGTGTACGACATCGAAGTGACCAACCAGCGCGGCGAGAAGATCGCGCTGTTCCGCGGCAAGAGCTACCGGATCAAGGGTCACGTGATCGACGACGGTCACGGCTCCGCCGGCTGACCGTCGCGCCCGAGGAGGAGAAGCGCATGCCCGTCAAGTCGCCACGGCCCGGCGAGCTGGAGCCGATCGAGACCGCGCCGCCCGCGGCGCTGAAGGCGCTGCAGCTCGAGCGCCTCAAGTGGTCGCTCGCGCACGCCTACGAGCACGTGCCGCACTACCGCCGCAAGTTCGACGCGGCCGGGCGTCAAGCCCGCCGACCTCCACTCGCTCGCCGACCTCGCGAAGTTCCCGTTCACCACCAAGGGCGACCTGCGCGACAACTATCCGTTCGGCATGTTCGCGGTGCCGCGGCAGCAGGTGAGCCGCATTCACGCGTCGTCGGGCACCACCGGCAAGCCGACCGTCGTCGGCTACACCGCGAAGGACATCGACACCTGGGCGACGGTGATGGCGCGCTCGATCCGCGCCGCCGGCGGTCGCGCCGGCGACATCATCCACGTCGCCTACGGCTACGGCCTGTTCACCGGCGGACTCGGCGCGCACTACGGCGCCGAGAAGCTCGGCGCGACCGTCATCCCGATGTCGGGCGGGCAGACCGAGAAGCAGGTCCAGCTGATCTTCGACTTCCAGCCCGACATCATCATGGTGACGCCGTCGTACATGCTGGCGATCGCCGAGGAGATGGAGCGGCAGGGCCGCGACCCGCGCGCGTGCTCCATCAAGGTCGGGATCTTCGGCGCCGAGCCGTGGACGCCCGCGATGCGCAAGGCGATCGAGGCGAAGCTCGACCTGGACGCGATCGACATCTACGGCCTGTCCGAGGTCATGGGCCCCGGCGTCGGGCAGGAGTGCATCGAGACCAAGGACGGGCTCACCGTCTGGGAGGACCACTTCTATCCGGAGGTCGTCCACCCGGAGACCGGCGAGGTGCTGCCCGAGGGCGAGAAGGGCGAGCTCGTGTTCACGTCGCTGACGAAGGAGGCGATGCCGGTCATCCGCTACCGGACGCGCGACCTGACGCGCCTGCTGCCGCCGACGGCGCGGGCGATGCGGCGGATCGAGAAGATCACCGGCCGCTCCGACGACATGCTGATCATCCGCGGCGTCAACGTGTTCCCGACGCAGGTCGAGGAGCTGATCATCCGCGAGCGCGACCTCGCCCCGCACTACGTGCTGGAGGTCGAGCGGCCGCACCTGCTCGACGAGCTCACCGTGATCGTCGAGCGGACGCCCGCCGTCGGCTCGGTCGACGGCGAGACCGCCGGGAAGTCGCTGGCGCATTCGATCAAGACGCTGATCGGGGTGTCCGCGCGCGTGCAGGTCGTGGCACCGGGCGGCGTCGAGCGGTCGCTGGGCAAGGCCAAGCGCGTCAACGACAAGCGTCCGAAGGAGTGACCATGAACGAGAAGAAGTTCGCGTCGCACGCCGACGTCGAGGAGAAGACCGTCAGCTTCGACCGGCTGTCCGACCACGCGTACGCGTACACGGCGGAAGGCGATCCCAACACCGGCATCGTCGTCGGCGACGACGCGGTGATGGTGATCGACACGCAGGCGACACCGGTGATGGCGCAGGACGTGATCCGGCGCATCCGCACGGTGACCGACAAGCCGATCCGGTACGTGACGATGTCGCACTACCACGCGGTGCGCGTGCTCGGCGCCACCGGTTACCGGCCCGAGCACATCATCGCCAGCCGCGACACCTACGACCTGATCATCGAGCGCGGCGAAGCCGACATGAAGAGCGAGATCGAGCGCTTTCCGCGGCTCTTTCGCGCGGTCGAGTCGGTGCCGGGCCTCACCTGGCCGACGATCGTGTTCGAAAAGCGGATGACGCTGTGGCTGGGCAAGCTGCAGGTCGAGATCATGCAGCTCGGCCGCGGCCACACCAAGGGCGACACCGTCGTCTGGCTGCCGCAGGACAAGGTGCTGTTCTCGGGCGACCTCGTCGAGTACGACGCGACGCCGTACACCGGCGACGCCTACCTCACCGACTGGCCGGCGACGCTCGACGCCATCGCCGCGCTGGCGCCGGAAAAGCTGGTCCCGGGCCGCGGCGCGGCGCTGAAGAATCCGGCCGAGGTCAAGGCCGGACTCGACGGCACGCGCGCCTTCGTCACGATGATGTTCGACGCGGTGAAGGCGGGGGCGGCCGCGGGCAAGGACCTGCGCACCGTCTACAAGGAAACCTACGCGGCGCTGAAGCCGCGCTTCGGCCACTGGGTCATCTTCGACCATTGCCTGCCGTTCGACGTCTCGCGCGCCTACGACGAGGCGACGCAGTACCGCGACCCGCGGATCTGGACCGCGCAGCGCGACAAGGACCTGTGGCTGGCGCTGGAAGGCTGAACCGGCGCGACGGGCGATGAAGACGTACACCAACCCCGTCTACCCGTTCCGGCGCCCGCCGGAACTCGAGGCCGAGACGGGGGCGGGGGCGGCCGCATCCGCATCCGGCGCGCTCCGGCGGCCGGTGGTCGTCGTCGGCGCCGGTCCCGTCGGCCTCGCGGCGGCGATCGACCTCGCGCAGCGCGGCGTTCCGGTCGTCGTGCTCGACGACGACGACACCGTGTCGGTCGGCTCGCGCGCGATCTGCTACGCCAAGCGCGCGCTGGAGATCCTCGACCGCCTGGGCTGCGGCGACCCGGTGGCGGACAAGGGCGTGCGCTGGAACGTCGGCAAGGTGTTCCACCACGACGAGCTCGTCTACAGCTTCGACCTCCTGCCCGAGACCGGCCACCGGCGGCCGGCGTTCGTCAACCTGCAGCAGTACTGGCTCGAGCAATACCTGGTCGAGCGCGCGCAGGCGCTGCCGGCGATCGACCTGCGCTGGAAGAACCGCGTCACCGCGGTGGCCGCGGCGGCGGACGGCGTCACCGTCACCGTCGACACGCCCGACGGCGCGTACACGCTCGCCTGCGAGTGGCTCGTCGCCTGCGACGGCGCGCGCAGCCCGGTGCGGACGATGCTGGGCCTGGAGAGCGAAGGGCAGGTCTTCCGCGACCGCTTCCTCATCGCCGACATCCACATGCAGTCGGACTTCCCGCCGGAGCGGTGGTTCTGGTTCGACCCGCCGTTCCACCCGAACCAGTCGGTGCTGCTCCACCGGCAGGCCGACGACGTCTGGCGCATCGACTTCCAGCTCGGCTGGGACGCCGATCCGGACGAGGAAAGGAAGCCGGAGAAGATCCTGCCGCGACTCGCCGCGATGCTGGGGCCCGACGCGCGCTTCGACATCGAATGGGCGAGCGTCTACACGTTCCAGTGCCGGCGGATGCCGAGGTTCCGCCACGGCCGCGTGCTGTTCGCCGGCGACTCGGCGCATCTGGTCAGCCCCTTCGGCGCGAGGGGGGCCAACAGCGGCTTCCAGGACACCGACAACCTGTGCTGGAAGCTTGCGCTCGTCCTCGCCGGCAAGGCGCCGGAGCGGCTGCTCGACAGCTACGACGTCGAGCGGACCGCCGCCGCCGACGAGAACATCCTCAATTCGACGCGCGCGACCGACTTCATCACGCCCAAGAGCGCGGTGTCGCGCACGTTTCGCGACGCCGTGCTGCAGCTCGCGAAGCGGCATCCGTTCGCGCGCCGGCTGGTCAACAGCGGACGGCTGTCGGTGCCGCGGGTCCACGTCGAATCGCCGCTGAACACGCCCGACGGCGCGAGCTTCGGCGGCGCGATGGTGCCGGGGGCGCCTGCCGCCGACGCGCCCGTCATCGGGCCGCTGCCCGGCCCCGCGGGACGCTGGTTCCTGCCGCACCTCGAAGGCGGCTTCACGCTGGCGGTGTTCGGGGCCGTCCCGACGGCCGCCGAGGTGGCGGCGCTCGCGGATGCCGCCGTGCCGTGCCGCGTGATCGCGATTGCCGACGCCGCCGCGCCGCGCGCAGCCGCGCGCGCCGACCGCCGGCGCGACGCGCGCAGCCGCCGCCGCGCCCCCCGCCGGCGCGTCCCGCCCTGGAGCACCCGGCACCCCGATCCGTCCCGGCGCGATGACGATCGTCGACGCCGAAGGCCTGCTCGCCGCGCGCTACGACGGCCAGCCCGGCACCGCGTACCTGTTCCGGCCCGACCAGCACGTCTGCGCGCGCTGGCGCGGCTTCGACCGTGGCGTCGACCTGGCGGCGGTTCGCGCCGCGATCGCGCTCGCCACCGCCCGCCACTGACCGGAGTCCTCCGCCATGGCCACGCTGAACACCGCGCCGAACCTGCCGGCGCCCGACGATTTCTACGAGCAGCTGATCGCCGCCCACCGCGACCTGACCGACGGCGAGAGCGCGCTGGTCAACGCCAAGCTGGTGCTGCTGCTGGCCAACCACATCGGCGACGCCGACGTCCTGACGCAGGCGCTCGCCGCCGCGCGCGAGGACGTCGCGCCGTCCGCCCGCTGACCCCGAGGGAGAACCGCATGGCGACCACCACCCGCCCCCGCAGCGCGACCGGAAACCCGCCGCCGCCCGCGGCCGCCGACATCGATCGCCTCGTCTACATGACGGGCTTCGCCAACGAATTCGCGACCGAGGCGCTGCCCGGGGCGCTGCCGGTGGGCCGCAACTCGCCGCAGCGCGCGCCCTACGGCCTGTATGCCGAGCAGCTGTCGGGCACGGCGTTCACCGCGCCGCGGCACGCGAACCGGCGCGCGTGGACGTACCGGATCCGCCCGGCGGCGATGCACGAGCCTTTCCGGCTGGTCGACCACCCGCGGATCGTCAGCGCGTTCGGCGGCGTGCCGGTGCCGCCCAACCAGCTGCGCTGGGATCCGCTGCCGCTGCCGGGCGCCGCCGCGGCGGTCGACTTCGTCGACGGCCTCGTCACGATGGCGGGCAGCGGCGACGCGGCCGGCGCCGCCGGCTGCGCGATCCACGTCTACGCCGCGAACCGTTCGATGAGCGGCCGGTTCTTCTACGACGCCGACGGCGAACTGCTGATCGTCCCGCAGCAGGGGCGGCTGCTGCTGGCGACCGAGTTCGGCCGCCTCATCGTCGCGCCGAAGGAAATCGCCGTCGTCCCGCGCGGCGTGCGCTTCCGCGTCGAGCTCCCGGACGGCGCGGCGCGCGGCTACGTCTGCGAGAACTACGGCGCGCTGTTCAAGCTGCCGGACCTCGGCGTCATCGGCAGCAACGGGCTCGCCAATCCGCGCGACTTCCAGACGCCGGTCGCGTGGTACGAGGACGTCGAGGGCGATTTCGAGCTCGTGGCCAAGTTCGGCGGCAACCTGTGGTCGGCGAAGATCGGCCATTCGCCGCTCGACGTCGTCGCCTGGCACGGCAATTACGCGCCGTACAAGTACGACCTCGCGCGGTTCAACACCATCGGTTCGATCAGCTACGACCACCCCGATCCGTCGATCTTCCTGGTGCTGCAGTCGCCGAGCGCGGCACCGGGCTTCGACGACGTCGACTTCGTCATCTTCCCGCCGCGGATCCTGGCGATGGAGGACACCTTCCGGCCACCCTGGTTCCACCGCAACGTCGCGAGCGAGTTCATGGGCCTGATCGAGGGCGTGTACGACGCCAAGGCCGAGGGCTTCGTTCCGGGCGGCGCGAGCCTGCACAACTCGATGACCGGCCACGGGCCCGACGCCGACACCTTCGACAAGGCGTCCGCGATCGACACCGCGCAGCCCACGCGCATCCGCGACACCATGGCCTTCATGATCGAGACCCGCGCCGTCATCCGCCCGACGCGCTTCGCGCTGGAATCCGCGCAGCTGCAGTCCGGGTACTATCGCTGCTGGCAGACGCTGCGCAAGAACTTCGACCCGCGAACCCCATGACCTACGAGACCCTCATCGTCGAGACCCGCGACCGCGTCGGGCTGGTGCGGCTCAACCGTCCGCAGCGGATGAACGCGCTCAACGACGCGCTGGCCGCCGAGATGACGCGCGCGCTGGCCGCGTTCGACGCCGACCCGGCGATCGGCTGCATCGTCATCACCGGCAACGACAAGGCGTTCGCCGCCGGCGCCGACATCGGCGCGATGGCCGAGTGGGACTACCGCAAGGTCTACGTCGACGACTACATCACCCGGGACTGGGAAAGCGTGAGGCGCACGCGCAAGCCGGTGATCGCCGCGGTGGCCGGCTACGCGCTCGGCGGCGGCTGCGAACTCGCGATGATGTGCGACCTGATCGTCGCCGCCGACACGGCGAAGTTCGGCCAGCCCGAGGTCACGATCGGCACGATGCCCGGCATGGGCGGCACGCAGCGCCTGCCGCGCGCGGTGGGCAAGGCGAAGGCGATGGACTGGTGCCTGACCGGCCGGATGATCGACGCCGCCGAAGCCGAGCGCGCCGGGCTCGTCGCCCGCGTCGTGCCGGCCGACAGGCTCGAGGAGGAGGCGCTCGCCGTCGCGGCGAAGATCGCGTCGTTCTCGCTGCCCGTGGTGCTGAAGATCAAGGAAGCGATCAACCGCGCGTACGAGTCGTCGCTCGCCGAGGGGTTGCTGTTCGAGCGGCGCGAGTTCCACGCCACCTTCGCGCTCGACGACCAGAAGGAGGGCATGCGCGCGTTCGTCGAGAAGCGCAAGCCCGAGTTCAAGCACCGCTGACCCGCGCAGGAGCCCCATGCCCGACCGCAGCCCGCAGGACATCGTCGTCGACCGTCCGGCCGACGGCGTGATCAGGCTCACGCTGAACCGCCCCGACGTGCGCAACGCGCTGCGCACGCAGACGCTCGCCGAGATCGCCGCCGAACTCGCCGCCGCCGCGGCGGACGATGCCATCCGCGCCGTCGTCATCACCGGCGGTCTCAGGTTCTTCGCCGCCGGCGCCGACATCCGCGAAATGGCGCCGCTCGGTCCGGTCGAGATCCTGACGCACGAGCGGCAGCGGCACTGGAAGGAGATCGCCGGCTTTCCCAAGCCGCTGATCGCGGCCGTCAACGGGTATGCGCTGGGCGGCGGTTGCGAACTCGCGCTGTGCGCCGACATCCTGGTCGCCGGCAGCAACGCGCAGTTCGGCCAGCCCGAGATCAACCTCGGACTGATCCCCGGCGCCGGCGGGACCGGCCGGCTCGCGCGCACCGTCGGCAAGGCGCTGACGATGCAGATGGTGCTGACCGGCCAGCCGATCGACGCGAAGACGGCGCTGGCCGCGGGCATCGCCGTCGAGGTCGACGAGCCGGAAAGCGCGCTCGCCCGCGCCGTCGAGATCGCCGCCGTGATCGCCACGCGACCGCCGCTCGCCGTCCGGTTCGCCAAGGAGGCGGTGCTGCGCGCGTTCGAGTCGCCGCTGTCGGAAGCGCTGGTCGCCGAGAAGCAGGCGTTCGCCGTGCTGGCGGCGAGCCATGACCGCGATGAAGGCATCGCCGCGTTCCTGGACAAGCGGCCGCCGAAATTCACCGGCCGCTGACCGCGCGGGGGCGTTCGACCATGTCCGGATCCACGATTCGACCACGATCCGATCACGCGACCATCGCGAAGGCGGCCCGCCTTGCCAGGAGAATCGCCATGACCGTCACCCGCTCCCTTCGTCGCCGGCTGCTCGGCGCCATCGCCCTCGCCGCCGTCGCGCTCGTGGTCGCGGGATGCGCGTCGACCTCGATCCGCGACTCGTGGTCCGACCCGAATTTCACCGGCGGGCCGTTCCGCAAGGTCTTCGTGCTCGGCGTGTTCCAGGACGACGGCGGCGAGCGCCGGACCTTCGAGGACATCATGAGCGACCGCCTGCGCGCGACCGGCGTCGATGCCGTGCAGGCGTACCGCTTCCTGACCGACGGCGGCAGGGTGCCGGAGCCCGCGCTCGACGCCGCGGTGGCGAAATCCGGCGCCGACGGCCTGCTGATGACGCGATTGCGCGGCGTGCGCACGCGGACCGAAGTCACGACGACGATGATGACCGGCCCGGCGATGGGCGGCTTCGGCTGGTATTCGGGCTACACGGCGTGGTTCCCGGTGCAGGAAGTCCGCCAGTTCGACATCGCGACCGTCGAGTCGAGCCTGTTCGACGTGAAGACGAGGAAGCTCGTCTGGACGGCGGTGACCGAGACGTTTTCGCCGACGTCGGTGCGGCAGGAGGCGCCGGGCTTCGCCGACGTCATCATCCGCTCGCTGGCCGAGCGCGGGCTGCTGCCGCGCAAGGGATCCTGACCCGGCGGGCGGCGGAGTCCGCGCTAGCGCTTCGGCGCCAGGCCGCCGAGCGCGGCGGTCAGCGCGTCGGCGGCTTCGCGCACCTTCGGACCCAGCCTGGCCAGCCTCGCCGGCGGCAGCCGCGGCGTCGGTCCCGCCAGCGACAGCGCGGCCCACGCCTGTCCGAGCTCGTCGAACACCGGCGCCGCGACGCAGGACAGGCCCAGCGCGTGCTCCTCGGCGTCGATGGAGTAGCCGCGCCGGCGGATCGCCGCGAGCTCGGCATCGAGCGCGGCGAGGGTCGTGATCGTGTGCGGGGTGTAGCGGACGAGCCCGCGGCGCGAGGTCGCCGCGCGCACGGCCGCGGGCTCGAGCGCCGACAGCATCGCCTTGCCGACGCCCGACGCGTGCAGCGGCGCGCGCGCGCCCAGCCGCGCGTTCATCCGCATCAGCTCCCGGCACTGCACCTGCTCGACGAACACCGCGTCGCCCTCGTCGACGACGGCGAGGTTGGTCGTCTCGCCGGCTTCGTCCATCAGCCGCTGCAGGAACGGGAAAGCCTGCGCGACCAGGTTGCGGTGGAGCAGGAAGGCGCTGCCGGCGCGAAACGCACGCACGCCGACGCGCCACAGCCCGCCGTCGCCCTGGGTCACGTAGCCGGCCTCGGCGAGCGTCGCCAGCAGCCGGTGCGCGGTGGGCGCCGGCAGCTCCAGCGACTGGGCGAGTGCGGTCAGCGTGGCGCCGCCCTCGGTCGCGGCGAGCGCGTCGAGCACGGCGAGGCCGCGCGACAGCGCCTGCGTGTGCGCGGCGCCGGCGGCGCGCGGGGCGGACTTCGCTGGGCGGGCGGGCATGGCGGGCCGATGGTAGCACCGCGGCGCACGAACATGAAATCGGCTTTCACATTCGAGGCCTTGACAAGCTTTCAAGAGTTGCATAATGTTCAAAACATGAAAGCGATATCCGCGGTCGCCGCGATGACGGCATTGGCGCAGGAAAGCCGGCTTGCCGCGTACGGGCCGCCGGTCGAAAGCGCGCCCGCGCTGCTCCCGTCCACCCCGGCGGCCATCGTGCGGCCGCCCCAACGCAGGAGCAGGGAATGAAGCGCTTTCACGTGCATCTGGGCGTCGAGGATCTGGCCGCCAGCATTCGTTTCTACTCCGGTCTCTTCGGCCAGGGGCCGACGGTCGAGAAGGGCGACTACGCCAAGTGGATGATCGACGATCCGCGGATCAACTTCGCCATTTCGCAGCGCGGCGGCAACGCGGGAACGAACCGCGTCGGCCTCAATCATCTCGGCCTGCAGGTGGACAGCGCCGACGAGCTCGCGGGCGTGCGCGCGCAGTTCGCCGCCGCCGACGCGACCACGCTCACCGACGAGCCGGACGCGAGCTGCTGCTACGCCAGGTCCGACAAGCACTGGGTCCGCGACCCGCAGGGCATCGCGTGGGAGGGGTACCACTCGCTGCGCGCGATCGAGTTCTTCGACGGCGACGCGGCGACGGCCCCGACGACCGACGCGAAGGCGGCAACGTGCTGCACGCCGGCCGCGACGGCGGACGCGGCAGCAGCAGTTGCCCCGGCCGCCGCGTCGGCGTGCTGCGCTCCGGCAACGAGCGCGGACGCGCGACATCGGCGTGCTGCGCTCCGGCGCCGGTCGCTGCGCCCGCAGCCGCGCGTCGACAAGTGCTGCACCTGACCGCGGCGCAGCTTGGCCCGCCGAGCGACTTCCCGCGACCGCGATGAACGGACCGCGAACCTTCAACGTGCTGTTCCTGTGCACCGGCAACTCGGCGCGCAGCATCCTCGCCGAGGCGCTGCTGCAGGACAGCGGCAAGGGCCGCTTCACGGCGTTCAGCGCCGGCAGCCAGCCGACCGGCCGCGTGAATCCGTACGCGCTCGACTACCTGCGCACGAACGGCCTTCCCGCCGACGGCTATCGCAGCAAGGCGTGGGACGAGTTCGCCGCGCCCGGCGCGCCGCCGCTCGATTTCGTCATCACGGTCTGCGACAACGCGGCGGGCGAGGTCTGCCCGGTGTGGCCCGGCCAGCCGATCACCGCGCACTGGGGCGTCCCCGACCCCGCGGCGGTCGAAGGCGATGACGCGGCGAAGCGCAAGGCGTTCGCCGACGTCGCGCACACGCTGCGCCACCGGATCCGGCTGTTCTGCAGCCTGCCGCACGCGACGCTCGACGCGCTGGCGCTGCAGGCCCGGACGCGGGCGATCGGCGCCGCGCTGCCATGACGCGCGAGTCGCGGCGGATCGGGTGGCAACGGCCGGCGCGTCCGGCGCCGCTGCGCGGCGCGCGCGGTCCGCAGCGCCGCGCTCCCGGCAGCGGCCGCCGGCATCGGCGCCTTCGAGCGCAACCTGACCTGGTGGGTCGCCGGCTGCATCGTCGTCGGCGTCGCGCTGGGCCATTTCTTCCCGGGGGTGGCCGCGACGATCGGCGGACTCGAGCTCGCGCGGGTCAACCTGCCGGTCGCGGTGCTGGTCTGGCTGATGATCGTGCCGATGCTGCTCAAGATCGACTTCGGCACGCTGGGCGAGGTGCGGCGCCACGCGCGCGGCATCGGCGTCACGCTGTTCATCAACTGGGCGGTCAAGCCGTTCTCGATGGCGCTGCTGGCGTGGCTGTTCCTGCGGCACGCGTTCGCCGCGCTGGCTACCGCCCGACCAGGTCGACTCGTACGTCGCCGGGCTGATCCTGCTCGCCGCGGCGCCGTGCACCGCGATGGTGTTCGTCTGGAGCAACCTGTCCGACGGCGACCCGGCGTTCACGCTGTCGCAGGTCGCGCTGAACGACACCATCATGCTGTTCGCGTTCGCGCCGCTGGTCGCGCTGCTTCTGGGCCTGGCCAGCATCACCGTGCCGTGGGACACGCTGGCGCTGTCGGTCGTCCTCTACATCGTCGTGCCGGTGATCTTCGCGCAGCTGTGGCGGCGCCGGCTGCTCGCCAGCGGCGGGCCGGCGCGCCTCGCGGCCGTGCTGGCGCGCCTGCATCCGGTGTCGCTCGCCGCGCTGCTGGCGACGCTGGTGCTGCTGTTCGCGTTCCAGGGCCGGCAGATCCTCGCGCAGCCGCTCGTCATCGCCATGCTGGCGGTGCCGATCCTCGTGCAGGTCTACTTCAACGCGGGCCTCGCGTACTGGCTGTCCCGCCGCTTCGGCGTCGCGCACTGCGTCGCGGCGCCGGCGGCGCTGATCGGCGCCAGCAACTTCTTCGAGCTGGCGGTGGCCACGGCGATCAGCCTGTTCGGCCTCGACTCCGGCGCGGCGCTGGCCACCGTCGTCGGCGTGCTGATCGAGGTGCCGGTGATGCTGTCGGTGGTGAAGATCGTCGGCGCGACGCGCGGGTGGTACGAGCGGGGGATCGCGGCGCGGTGATCGGGGCGCGGTGATCGGTGCGTGTCGCTCGTCAGAGCATGACCTGCGTCCCCAGCTCGACGACCGCGTTCGCGGGCAGCCGGAAGTGGCTCGCCGCGCCGTCGGCCTGGCGGGTCATCCACGAGAACAGCCCCCGGCGCCACTTCGGCATGGCGCCGGGTCCGTCGACGATCGTCGACCGCGCGACGAAGTACGACGTCGTCATCGGATCGAGGTCGAGGCCGAGCGCGCCGACGCGTGCCAGCACCGGCGGCAGGTCGGGCTCCTCGCGAAAGCCAAAGCGCACATCCAGCCCGAAGATGCTCGGCGCCAGCCGGGTCAACCTGATGCGCTCGGCGTCGGCCACGTACGGCACGTCCTCGTTGATGACGCGCAGGAAGACCGTCTGCTCGTGCATGACCTTGTAGTGCTTGAGGTTGTGGAACAGGGCGCTGGGCACGATGTTCGGGTCGGAGGTCAGGTAGACCGCCGTTCCGGACACGCGCGGGGCATCCGGCTGCGGAGCGGCCAGGAAGCCGTCCATCGGCAGGTCGATCTGGCGGCGCTGCTCGGCCACGAGGCTGCTGCCGCGCTTCCACGTCGTGAGCAGCAGGAAGATGACGGCGCCAAGCACCAGCGGGAACCAGCCACCATGGGCGATCTTGGTCAGGTTGGAGGCGAAGAACGAGAATTCGAGCAGCGCGAAGCCGCACAGCGCGATCAGCAACGGAGCACGGAAGCGGCTTCGGACGGCGAGCGCGACGAACGCGGTGAGCAGGGTAGTGATGATCATCGTGCCCGACACGGCGATGCCGTAGGCGGCCGCAAGCGCGCCGGACGAACGGAACTCGAATACGAGCAGCAGCACCGCGGCCAGCATCAGCCAGTTGACGCTGGGGATGTAGATCTGCCCGCGCTCGCGGTCGGAAGTGTGCAGGATGCGAACGCGCGGCATGTAGCCGAGGCGCGAAGCCTGCAGCGTCATCGAATAGGCCCCCGAGATCGTCGCCTGGGAGGCGATCACCGTGGCCATTGTCGCCAGGCCGACCAGCGGGATCAGCAGCCAGTCCGGTGCCAGCAGGTAGAACGGATTCTTGACCGCTTCGGCGTCGCGCAGCACGAGGGCACCCTGGCCGAAGTAGTTCAGGAGCAGCGCCGGACAGACCAGGCCGTACCACGCGACGCGCACGGCGCGGGCGCCGAAGTGACCCATGTCGGCGTACAGCGCCTCGCCGCCCGTCAGCGCCAGGAACACGGCTGCGAGCAGCAGGAAGGCGGCGCCCGGTCGGTCGACGGCGAATTCGATCGCATGCCCCGGGTTGAGCGCTGTCAGGACCAGCGGTGTCTGCGCGATCGAGATCGCCCCGAGGACGGCAAGGACGGCGAACCAGAGGAGCGTGATCGGCCCGAACAGCACGCCGACCCTGCCGGTGCCGTGCTTCTGGATCATGAACAGCGCGATCAGTATTCCGGCGGTGATCGGCAGGATCATGTTCTCGAACTGCGGCGTGGCCACCGAGATGCCCTCGACGGCGGACAGGACGGAGATCGCCGGCGTGATGATCGCGTCGCCATAGAACAACGCGGCGGCGAAGATGCCGGCCCCGATCACCCACGCCGCCAACCGAGGCCTGCGCTCCGCCTGGTGGTGCGCGAGCGCGGTCAGGGCCAGCACGCCGCCTTCGCCGTCGTTGTCGTACTTGAGGACGAGCCAGACGTACTTGACAGAAATGATCAGCATGATCGACCAGAACAATGCCGACAGCGTGGCCAGTACGTTGACCTCGGTGACGGCAAGCGCGTGCGGACCGTTGAACGCTTCCTTGAACGCATACAGGGGGCTGGTGCCGATGTCGCCGTAGACGACGCCGAGTGCGCCCAGGGCCAGCATCGCCAGGCCGCTCCTGCGCGGGTGCGCGGTATCGGGGGTGTGCTTCATGAATGTGCTTTCGATGAGTTGCGGGACGAGCGTCCGGCGGTCCCGATGCTAGAGCTGGAAGCGGTAGCCGACGCCGATCTCGGTGATGAAATGCCTCGGCTGTGCGGGGTCGATCTCGAGTTTCTGCCGGAGGCGCCCGACGTAGACGCGAAGGTAGTGCGTGCTGTCGGAATAGGCCGGCCCCCAGATCTCGTGCAGAAGGTGGCGGTGGGTCAGCACCTTGCCGGCGTTGGAGACCATGACGACCAGCAGTTGATACTCGATCGCCGTCAGGTGCACCGGCAGGTCGCCGCGACTTACCTGACGGCGGGCGAGGTCGACCGCGACGTCGCCGAAGCGGACCAGCGGTCCGGCGGTGTCGTGTCCCGGTCGCAGTCGCCGCAGCAGCGCCCGGGTCCGCGCCACGAGCTCGCCGACCGAGAACGGCTTGGTCAGGTAATCGTCGGCGCCAGCATCGAGCGCGTCGATCTTGTCGCGCTCGCCGGCGCGGGCGGAGAGAACCAGCACCGGAACCGACGACCAGGCGCGCAGGGCAAGCACGAACTGCGCACCATCGCCGTCCGGCAGCCCGAGGTCGAGTACCACGAGGTCGGGCTTGCGTGTTCCCGCCTCGATCAGCCCCTGGGCCACGGTGTCGGCCTCGAACACGCGGTGTCCCTCACGCTCCAGCGCGTGGCGGACGAAGCGCCGAATCTGCTTCTCGTCCTCGACGATGAGGATGCTGGCGGTGATGCCGATGTTCATGCGCGGCCTGCTTCCGACCCGTCGTTGGCCTCGGGCTCGATGTCGGGCGCGCCTCCGATCGGCAGCCAGACCCGGACGCTCGCGCCACCGCCGTCGCGATTCGACGCGTCGATGCGTCCGCCGTGAGCGGCGATGATCGCCTTGCAGATGGCGAGGCCCAGCCCGACCCCCGCCACCTGGGGTTCGGGTACGCCGCGCTCGAACTTGTCGAACACGCGCGGCAGGCTGCCGGGTGGAAAGCCACTTCCGCGATCCTCGACCGAGAGCACCAGCCGATCGTCGGCAACGCTGGCAGAAATCGTAATCCCGGCACCGGGTGGCGAGTACTTGGCGGCGTTCTCGAGCAGGTTGCACAGCACGCGTTCCATCAGCACCGCGTCGATCGCCACCAGCGGCAGGTCGGGCGCGAGCTCGACGCTGACCGGGTTCGCGCGCAGGGCCTCGCCGAGGACCTGGATGCTGGCGCCGATCACTTCCTCGATCGGTTGCCACTCCAGGCGCAGCGGCACCTTGCCGGCCTGCAACCGGGCCATGTCGAGGAGCTTCGTGACCATGCCATGCAGGTGCATCGCCTGGTCCCGGATCGCGGTGACCGTTTCGCGTTCGGCCTCGGGCAGCGCGGGAACGGCGCCGGCGAGAGAGTCGGCGAGACCGTAGAGCGCGGTCAGGGGAGTTCGTACATCGTGCGAGATCGTCGACAGCAGTGAGCTGCGCAGGCGCTCCGACTGCATTTCCAGCTCGCTGCGCTGCGCGACCTCGACGAAATGCAGGCGCTCGAGCGCGATGGCCGCCAGCGACGCGACGGCTTCCAGCAGCGGGCGGTCCAACGCTTCCCGGGCATCCGTGGGCGCGCGTCGGGACGAATTCGCAGTCACGTGGAGGACCCCGCGGCAGCGGGTCGAGCCGGCCAGCGGCAACAGCAAGCACTGGCCATCGGACGCGCCTATCTCGCGGGAGGCGATGGCTTCCCGGCTGTGGAACACGGCGCCCGCGCTCAATCGTTCGGTCATGGTCAGTTCCGGTGCGGGCGTCCCTGCCGCGACCGGAAACACGCGCAGCGATTCGTGCTCGTCCGGCAGCAGGAACATAGCCTGCCCGTCGGCGTGCTGCCCGATAAAGCGGACGGTCTCCTCGATCACCTGCGTCGCGGTCGCCGCACCGGCGAGCGTCTTCGCGAGCGAGTACAGCGCCCGCGTGCGCGCCTCTCTTGCCACCGCTTCATCCGTGCTCGTCTTCAACCCGGCCGTCAGGTGGGTGATGAACAGCGCCACGGCGAGCATGACGGCGAAGGTCACGAGGTACTGTGCATCGCTGACGGCGAAGGACATCTGCGGCGGAACGAAATAGAAGTCGAACAGCGCGACGCTCGCGAAGCTGGCGACGATCGCCTGCGCGCGGCCGAGGAACGCGGCGACGAGTACCACGGTCAGCAGGAACAGCATGACCGTATTGGCCGGATCCAGCACGCCGTGCAGGGGCCAGGCGACGGCGGTCGTCAGCGCGCACGCGGCGAGCGCGAGCAGGTGCCGGAGCGGCGTGGACAGGCTGCGTTTGGGAGAGGGCGTCATTCGGGAACCCCGGGCGATCCGTGCTTCGAAGCCTAGCGCGCGTCCCGTAAAACTGACGAATAGTCTAAGCCTGCCGGCATAAATGCAGCGTAAATGGCAACAGCGGACGCGTTGGCCAGGATTGCCCATCGCCCATCGCCCATCGCCCATCGCCCATCGCCCATCGCGCGGCCGCTCGCGGGCACCATGCGGCCGGCGAGCGCCCGGAAGTCCCACCGCGCAGGCGGGCCTGCGTCGGGGCGCTCCGATCCGCCGGTTGACCGGAGCGGCCGAAGCCCCAATACTCCGGCCCACGCAATTGCGATTCCGGCCCGCTCAGAAAGCGGTCGCGCGGCCAACGGATCTGTCACACCCACCCTGCGGGAACATCACCGATGAACAACGAGAAGATCACCGTGCGCGCGACCGCGAGCGGCCAGACGATGGAACTGGTCGTCCTCAGCAAGCGCGCCGAGCGGATCGAGGTCGTCCTCGGCGAGGGCGTCCACAGCGTGCGCTGCGAACTGGTGCCGACGCGCAACGCGCAGGCGTACTTCGGTACCGTGATGGGACGCGAGATCGTCTACGAGCGCAGCCGGGCGCAGGTGCAGGCCGACATCGACCGGCTCAATCCGGGCGTGCGCCACGACTACCGGCGCTGACGGGAGCCGCCTGGGCCGCCGGTCGCCGCGGGCCGGCGGCGGTCCGACCGTCTCGACGGCGCTTCAGGTCACGTCCTGCATCCGCAGCCGGCGCGCCGCTTCCTCGAAGCGCGCGTCGTCGATTTCCTGCATCACGCCCTCGAGATCGACGGCCTTCTCGACGCGCTCGAAGCGCCCGGTGAGCGGCGTGTCGGGCTGCAGGGCGCCAGCCTCGTACAGCGCCCAGATCTCCGCGCCGTAATCGGTCGCCAGCAGTTCCGGCGCATAGCGGCCGAAGTAGGCGCGCAGGTTGGCCACGTCGCGCTCGAGGATCTTCGGCGCGTGATTGTTGCCGGCCGCGTCGACCGCCTGCGGCAGGTCGATGATCACCGGGCCGTCGCTGCCGACCAGGATGTTGTACTCGCTGAGGTCGCCGTGTACGACGCCGGCGCACAGCATCCGCACGACTTCGCGGATCAGGCGCTCGTGATAGGTCCGCGCGCAGCTCCGGCGTGAACTCGAGATCGTTGAGCCGCGGGGCCGCGTCGCCGTGCTCGTCGGTGACGAGCTCCATCAGCAGCACGCCTTCGTGGAAGTTGAAGGGCTTCGGGACGCGCACGCCGGCGGCGGCGAGCCGGTACAGCGCGTCGACCTCGGCGTTCTGCCACGCGTCCTCCTGCGATTTGCGGCCGAAGCGCGTGCCCTTGGCCATCGCGCGCGCCTGCCGGGTGTTCTTGGTCTTGCGGTTCTCGGTGTAGTCGACCGCCTGCCGGAAGCTGCGCTTGTCGGCTTCCTTGTAGACCTTGGCGCAGCGGGTGTCGTCGCCGCAGCGCACGACGAAGACCATCGCTTCCTTGCCGCTCATCAATTGCCGGACGACGCCGTCGATCAGGCCGTCGTCGACGCAGCGGTTGGAGTCGTTTCGGGGTTCTCATGGCAGCAGGTACGTCCGACCCGGAATGTACCCCTTTCGGCGTCGATCCGCTGCCGCGGGCGGCTCGCGGCGCACGGAGCGACCCGGATCGTGCGGTCGACGACCCGGGTCCGCCACCGCCGCGGTCAATCGAGGTCGAGCCAGATCTCGTTGCGGCGCATGAACCACGGTATCCAGGGCGGGTCGTAGCGCGCCCATACCGGCTCTCCGTGCCACTTGATGCCGTCGCGCGCGAGGTCCGTCTTGAGCGCCTGCAGGTGAGTGTCGTAGCGGTCCTGCGACCAGGTGCCGGAGTAGCGCGCGACGGCGACCGTCCGGGGCGGGACCGCCCGCAGCTGCACCCGCGGGTCGTTCGGCTCGGGCAGTGTTTCCAGCGTCCATTCCCGGGGCATCGCGAACTGCACGACATAGCCGCCGGGACCCGCGCTCTGCGCCACCGGCGCGGTCATCGCGATCTTGACCGGCGCCTGGGCCACCGGCGCGGTCATCGCGATCCTGCGGGCGCCCTTGTTGCCTCCGAAGATGTACTCCGCGAGGATTCGGAAGCCCTGGTTCCCCGCCTCGGCGGCGCTGCCATCGACGAGCGTCTCGGCCACCAGATGGGACTCGATCCGGCGGACCTCGTAGGCGTCGTTGGTGCGCACGACGGAGTAGGGGAGTTCATCGACAGCCATGGCAGGACTCCAGACGGCCAGCATCAGGCAGGCGGCCAGGTAGCGAAAGGGGTTCATCGTGATAGTCGGGCGCCGGGCGCCGATTGGGATGGTCCGGTGCACGGTCGACCCCACCCGGAACTCCCTGCGTGGCCGGTTCGCCATCACACGCAGCCAGGCAGACCGGAACGCTGCAGTGTTCGCTGCCGCACCGACCGGCCGGGCGCGCCGGCGCAGAGTGGCTGCAGCCGTGCGGACCATGGGGTCTGGATCATTCATTTCTGTGGGAGCTTTCATGATTGCCTTGTTTACCCGTACCGCCGGCGCGACCACGCTGCTGGCCACGAATGCCGCGTTCGCGCAGGGCGGCAACATGATGGATGGCGGCATGTGGGGTGCGGGCTGGATGGGGAATCGGGCGGTCCGTGGGCGGCGATCCTGATCGTACTCGTGGTCGTCGGTCTCGTGGTGTGGGTCGTGAAGCAGCAGCGCAAATGATCGCACCTCGCACATCTGCAGCCACGCCGGCCGCTGCCAGGCCACAACCGCGCGGTTCGCTCGCGCGCCGCGACGTCCCAACGGAGAATGCCATGCCCAGCCACTTCCGCATGTTTGCCCTTTGCGCAGCCGCCGCACTGCTCGCGACCGGATGCGGCAAGACCGACAGCCCTCCGCAGTCGAATGCGGTCGCGCCGGTCGCCTCGGGTCCGGCGAGCCCCGCGGCGCCGGTGGTCCTTGCCCCCGACATGCCCGATCCCAAGGTGCCCAAGGGCGCCGAGGCCGCTGCGCCGACGCCGGGGCAGGCCGGTGATCACTCGAGCCCGGCGTTCAAGGCTGGCGGCAAGGTCGATCCGTACAAGTAGCGCACGTCGGCCAACGCCAGCTACGCGGCCCTGGAAGCGCCTTCCTGGCGGTACTGCACATCGGACATCAGGCGGTCGAATTCCTTCTTGACGACGGCGTAGCACTCGCAGGCGCCAGCCTCCAGCCCGGACCGCTCGAGCACCGCGATGTGGCCCCGGCGGTAGCGGATGACACCGGCGCGCTGCAGTTTTCCGGCGGCCTCGGTGATGCTCTCCCGCCGCACGCCGAGCGCGCTGGCGACCAGTTCCTGCGTCATGACCAATTCGTTCGACGGCAGGCGATCGAGCGTCAGCAGCAGCCAGCGGCACAGTTGCTGCTCGATCGAATGGTGCCGATTGCAGGCGGCGGTCTGGCACATCTGCGTGAGCAGCGCCTGGGTATAGCGCAGCAGCAGGCGCTGCATCAGGCCGGCGCGATCGAATTCCTCCTTCAGCAGCTTCCCCGGCAGCCGGTAGCCGTGGCCGGCGGTCTGCACGACCGCCGAGCTGGGCGTGGTTTCGCCGCCCATGAACAGCGAGATGCCGAGGATGCCTTCATTGCCCACGCCGGCGATCTCGACCGACTGCGCCGGACTCCAGGACGTAGTGCAGCGACACGATGGCGGTGGTCGGGAAATAGACATGCTGCAGCTGGCCGCCCGGCTCGTAGAGGGTTTCGCCGAGCAGCATCGGGACCAGCTCCAGATGCGGCGGGCCAGCGCGCTCGAATTCCGCGGTGGGCAGCGCGGCGAGAAGACTGGTTCTGACTGGGACTGTGGGGCGATGACATGGTCAGACGGTCGAAGTCCGCGCTCTATGGTTCCCGGCGGTGAGCTCCACGCCGATGCCGCGATAGCCGATGAAGCGGCACGCACGGTTGAACATCGGCTCGCCGCTCACCCGGAACTGCTGCACGCGAGCCGTCGGCATTGACGCGGCTGAATGCGAAGTCCAGGAACGGCTGCCGGGCCGCGATCTTGGCCTGCAGCACGTCCCGCTCCGCCTCGTTCCACCCCTTCGTGCCGTCATCGCGCCCATCGCCCGCGAAGGCATCGACCCGGATGCCCAGCATCTCCAGGACCGGACCGGAAACCTTGGTGAAGTTGCCCGTCTCGTCCTGCTCCCAGTACCAGTCGGAGGCGAGCTCGGTCAGGCTGCGATAGCGCGCTTCGCTTTCGCGCAGCTCGGCCGTGCGCGTTCCTGCACCGTCTGCTCCAGCAGCTTGTTGTACGTGCTCGAGCTTCCGGTACAACAGGCGCACTTCCAGCATGTTGTGGATGCGCGTCTTGACCTCGACCAGGTCGAACGGCTTGCTGATGAAGTCCTTGGCGCCGGCCTGCAGCGCGCGCAGCTTGTGACCCGGTTGGGCGGTCAGCACGATGACCGGAAGGTAGCTGTCGGCGTCGTCGTCTTGAGGCGCTTCCATCACCTGGAAGCCGTCCATGCCGGGCATCTGCAGGTCGAGCAGGATCAGGTCGTAGCGGTTCTTGCGATGCAGCGCGCAGACCTTCCTTCGGATTCATCGTCGAGGCGACGCCGGTGTAGCCGGCTTCGCCCAGCACTGCTCGAGCAGGCTGACATTGGCCTCCTGATCGTCGACGATCAGGATGCTGGCGTCGAGAATCTCGGACGCATCGACCATCATGTTGTCCTTCCTTAGTCGCACGGTTCGCCGCGGCTTCCGCGAACTTCAACGCCACGTCCAGCGTATCCATGAATTCGTTGACCTTGATCGGTTTGGTCAGATAGCGGAAGAATCCCGCCTCCAGCCCCTTTTCGATATCGCGCGGCATGGCATTGGCGCTGAGCGCGATCACCGGAATGTGCGCCGTCGCCGGGTCGTCGCCAGGATTTTCAGCGCCTGGATGCCGCTGATGCCCGGCAGATTGATGTCCATCAGGATGACATCCGGCAGCGAGGCGCGCGCGAGCTCGATGCCGCGGTTGCCGTCCCGCGCGCTCAGCAGGCGGATATCGGGCCGGCGCGCGATGAGATCTTCGACCAGCATCAGATTGGCCGGATTGTCCTCGACATAAAGCAGCGTGCGCAGATGCGCGTCGGCCGGCGAACGTGCGCCAGCGCGACGGTCCGCGGTTCGGCGTGCCGGCGGCAGTCTTGCGGCTTGCGCCGTCAGGTTCAGTTCGATCCAGAACACGCTGCCCTCGCCGACCGTGCTTTCCACGCCGATGGCGCCCCCCATCGATTCGACCAGCCGCTTGGACACCACCAGGCCGATGCCGGTGCCTTCCTCGACGTCGCCTCCTGTCCGAGGCGATTGAACGGCTGGAACAGTTGCCGCAGCTTTTCCGGAGTCAATCCGTCGCCGGTGTCCTCGACACAGATGCGGATGCGGCCCGGGGCGCTCGCGATGCAGTCCACGACGACCGTTCCGCCCACCTTGTTGTACTTGATCGCATTGGAAAGCAGGTTGATCAGAACCTGCTTGACCCGGGTGCGGTCGGCTTTGACGAAATGCGAGACTTCGAACGGGGAAAGGTCACGCGGATGCCGCGCTTTTGCGCCTGCGGCTCGATCATGGCCTGGCATTCGTGCATCACCTCGGCCAGCGATATCGGTTCCAGCGACAGCGACAGCTTGCCGGACTCGATCAGCGCGAGATCGAGGATTTCGTTGATCAGCTCCAGCAGGTACCAGCCCGCCTGGAGAATCTGATCGATGCTTCGCTTCTGGGAGAGCGTCGGCAGCGGCGAGCCGGATTCCATCAGCTGGGCAAAACCGAGGATCGCGCTGAGCGGCGTGCGCAGTTCATGGCTCATGCTGGACAGAAAATCGGATTTCGCGAGGTTGGCCTTTTCCGCCACGGCCATGGCGTGCTTTGCAGTTCCAGTTCGACCTGCTTGCGCACGGAATTGTCGGTGCCGATCAACAGGTAGCCGATGATGTCGCCGTAATCGTCGCGCAGCGCCGTGATCGACACGATCGCCGGAAAGCGGCTGCCATCCTTGCAGATGTAGGTCAGTTCGTAGATGTCCTCGATTCCGCGCGAGGCCTTGAACGCCAACGCCTCGAAGCCCGGCGTGATGGTGGTGTCGAGCTCGAGGCTCAGCGCCTGCGCGCGCGCCATCACTTCCTGCGGATCGTGGATGTCGCTGGGATTGATCCGGTTGACGACTTCGGCGGCGAGATAGCCCAGCATGCGTTCGGCGCCGACATTGAACAGCTGGATGATGCCCTTCTCGTCGGTGGCGATGATCGAGAAATTGGCGCTGGTGAGAATGGCGTTCTGCAAGGCGCCGGTCTTCAGCAACGCTTCCTGGCGCCTCACTTCGGTGATGCGTGCCGCCTTGCCGGCGTCGTCGGGAATGGTGGCTGCTCTTCCCCGGTCTGGCATGGCCAGCCTCCGTGATTGGCGTGCGGTGGTATCGGCGCGAATCCCGAGTCCGGGGCGGCTCGGGAAGCGCGGAATGTTTCAGATCGACGCGCGATCATCCTGCGCTTTGCGGCTTGCGTCCGTGCGGCAGCGCACATAGCGCGACGGCGGGGCGGACGGGGCGGCGGTCGCGGCCTGTCGCGACGCCGCGCGAGGGCCGTCCCGCCGGGCGAGGGCGGGGCCGGAGCTGCCGCGTCCCCGGCGTGCGCCACCGCACCGACCACGCGCGTCGCGGACGGCTAACCTTGCAGGTTGTGCGGCGCTTCGTCCCCCGCTACCGGAACCTGCAATGTCCTTCGCCGTCTGGGCTCTCGTCATCGGCACCATCCTGCTCGCCATGGCGCTGCTGGGAACGCTGGTCGAGCGCCTGCCGCTCAGCCCGGGCATTCTCTACCTCGCCATCGGCTATGCGCTTGGCCCGGCCGGCTGGGCGCTGATGGCGCCGGATCCGCTCATCCACTCCGTCGCCCTGGAGAGGACGACGGAAGCGGCGCTGCTGATCTCACTCTTCTCGGTTGGATTGAAGCTCGGCGTTTCGCTGCGCGACAAGCGCTGGTACCTGCCATTGCGCCTGGCCTTGCCGTCGATGGTGCTGACGGTGGTCTGCGTCGCCGCCATCGGGGTGTTCCTGCTCGGGTTGCCACTCGGTGCGGCCATCCTGCTCGCGGGCATTCTGGCGCCCACGGATCCGGTGCTTGCGTCCGATGTGCAGGTGGAGGACGCCTCCGATCGCGATCGCCTGCGCTTCAGCCTGACGGCCGAGGGCGGGCTCAACGACGGCGCGGCGTTTCCCGTGGTGCTGCTCGCGCTCGGTTTGCTTGGCGTGGACGCTTTCGGCGGCGCGTGGCGCTGGCTGGCGGTCGATGTCCTCTGGTCCATCGTCGGTGGGCTGGCCATCGGCGGCGCGTTGGGGACGCTGGTCGGAAAGCTGGTCCTCCATCTGCGCACCCGGCACCAGGAGGCGGTCGGACTCGACGAATTCCTGGCGCTCGGGCTGATCGCGCTCACCTTCGGAGTCGCGCAGCTCACCCTCGCCTCCGGCTTTCTCGCGGTGTTCGCGGCGGGCCTCGCGCTGAAACGCGCCGAGGGCAGGGCGAAGCGCGACCAGCCCTCCGGCGCGGGGAAGGCGGAAATGCCCGCGGATGCGGCTGCCGAACGGGAGCTCGCGACGGATTCCAGACATGCCGGCGCCTACATGATGGGCGCGGTGCGGGGCTTCAACGAACAGCTCGAGCGGCTCGCCGAGCTCGCGGTGGTGATGGTCACCGGGGCGATGCTGCACTACATCCAGCTGCCCGACCGGGCGGTCTGGTTCGTGCTGCTGCTGTTGCTGGTGGCCCGGCCCCTGTCCGTCTGGTTGGGCCTGATGGGCGCGACCGGCGTGTCGCGTGATCAGCGGCTGCTGATCTCGTGGTTCGGCATCCGCGGCGTCGGCTCGATCTTCTACCTGATGTACGCGATCAATCACGGGTTGCCGGAACCGCTGGCGACCAAGCTCGTCGCGATCACGCTGACGACGGTCGCCGCGTCGATCCTGGTTCATGGCATCTCGGTGACCCCGCTCATGGGACTCTATGCGAAGCGGAAGTCGCGGGTGACCGGTCGCCCCGGGTTGCGATGACCGGGTCCGGCCGATCCCGACGGCACCGCCGGGCGGCGGGCATTGCGCCGCGCGAAATGGCGGCGCGAATCGCGGTTGCCCTGCTGACAATGCGCGCGGCGTGGTGAATAATCAAATGCGTCGGCCGCGAGCCGGCGTCCCGCATTCCAGACAGGAGAGAGCATGGCCACGCGTCGTACCACCATGAGAAGCCGATCCGGCACCAAGCTGTATGCCGTCCGTGACGAAAGCGGCAAGTTCAAGGACATCCAGACCTACAAGCGTGCGCACGCCGCCGACATGCGCCACAAGTCGAAGGCCGAAACGGAAGCGGCTCAGGGCCCGATCGAGAGGAAAGTCAGGAAGGCGGCGAAGGATGCGGCCAAGTCCGTCAGGAGCTCGGTGAAAGGGGCGGTGGCCGCGGTGCAACGAGCGGCGAAGCGGGCGGTCAAGCAGGTTTCGAATCCGCAGCCGGCGGCGCGAAAGACCGCCAAGAAGGCAGCCAAGACCTCCGCGAAGAAGTCGGCCCGCAAGCCGGCGGTGAAGAAAGCCGCCGTGAAAAAGGCCGCCGTGAAGAAGGGCGCAGTAAGGAAGTCCGCAGCGAAGGCGATCTCCAAGCCGACCGCGAAGAAGACAGCGAAGAGGGCGGCCCGGAAACCGGCGAAGAAGACGGCGAAGTAGGCTGCCCGGCGCGCTGCCGAGAACCAGGAGGAGGCGTCAGCGCCTCGGTCCGCGACGGCGCCTCCAGCGCTGCCGGAGCGACCAGAGCACCCACGGCAGCCCGATCACCGACAGGACGCCCCACACCAGCGCCGCGCGGTCCGACGGGTGCGGGCGCGGCGGGAGCAGGTCGTCGTCGCGCAGCGCCTCCGGGAACGGCCGCGGCGGCACCGGGACGATCTGCGCCAGCGCCGGATCGCGAGGCAAGCGCGACCGGTACTCCCACGTCGTCACCGCGGGAGCCGCGCCGAAAGCGCGCGACGACGGAAACTGCGGCAGCCGCAGGAAGGCGAGGGCGTCGAGGTCGGCGGCGAGCAGCCCGGACAGCATGCCGCCGTCCGCGGCGCCGGCGCGGGCCTGCGCATCGCAGCCGTCGACCAGGCCGCGCAGCACCGCATAGATTTCCTCCAGCGCCGCCGCCGGCATCAGCCGCGTCTGGTCCACGACGAGGTAGTCGAACGCGAGCTTCGCCTTGGCGATCGAGCGGTCCTTGATCACGTGGTACGGGAAGCCTGCCCAGGCCGCGAGCCGCGACGTCGGCCCGCGTTCCGGTACCCGCAGCCCCAGCGCGCGCAGCGTGTCGATGCTGATGCTGGTGCAGTTGTCGGTCGGGTGGTAGTAGACGATCTGGTGGCGCCAGAACTGCTGGTAGACGCGCCCCAGCGCCGACTGCACGAGCTCGGCCGCGCGCGCGTTGTTCAGCACGCCGACGACGAGGTACGACGGCCGGTACCAGCCCTGGCCGGAGTTGAGGTCGCCGAGGTAGTTGTCCAGCGGCACCGGCGCGGCGAGGATGCCCTTCTCGCTCTCGATGTCGAGCGAGTAGAAATTGTTCACCAGCCAGTCGCCGATCGCGCCGTCGGCGCGGACGCGTCCGGTGGCGATGGCAAAGTGGCCGCCGTGCGCTTCGTCGTCGTCGCCCTGGGCGCCGTTGACCATGAACGCCAGCACGGCGCGCCCGGTCCAGTCGGACGGGGAGCCGGGTCGCTGCCAGAGCGTCGTCGCGGCGCAGGGCGCGCGCGCGCCACCCTGGGGCAGTTCGCGCATGAGCGCCCGCAGCGCGAGCGCGTGGCTGACCTTGCGTCCGGGCGTCCGCGCCGGCGCGCCGGCGGATGCCGCGGCTGCCGCTTCGGGGGACGCGACCGTCGTCGCCATTCGCGGCGCGGCGCCGCCCAGCGTGAAATCGTCGGGCCAAAAGGTCCGGGCCACGATCGCGCCATCGGTCACGGTGCCCCGCACGCTGATGCGGCGTCCGGGCGCGGCAAAGTACGCGATCGACGACGCGTCCCAGTACGAGCGGTTCAGCGGAATCCTGGGCACCGGCGTCACCGGCAGCGGGCCGGCGGCGGTCGCGAGCGTCCTCCCGTCCGCGGCGAGCGTCGCGCCGCGGACGATGGCCGGCGCCGCGACCCACACCAGCGGGGGATAGTCGGGCGGCGCGCCCGCGGGCCGCGCCGCCGCCCACGCGCGCACATCGTCGAACGCGGTCACGCCACGGCTGAACCCGGCAACCGGCCGGCCCGGTCCCGGCACGGCGATGGGCTCGCGCGCGAAGTAGTACCGCGCGGCGGCCGGTGGTGGGCACTCGGTGCAGCGCCCGTCGACGACACGGAAATCCGCGGCGGGAAAGAGCCCGAAGTCACCGGCGCCGGTGGCGGGCAGCGTTGCGGCGGTGGCGGGATCGGGGGTTGACATGGCGGCGGTCGGCGCGGCGTGCAAGGCAGCGATGATCAGCGCGACGCGTGTCGCCACGGCCGGGCCCGGGGGCCGCACTCCCCGGGGCCGGCGCCGACGCAGCGCGCCGCTGCGTGCCGATGATCGCATGCCGGGTCAGGCCGGGATGCGGGGCCGGGCGAGAAGCTCGCCGATCCTGGCTGCCGCGCCCCGGCGGCCGCCGTCCTGCGCCGGACTCCGGCGACCGGTGCCGGAGTGCCGGAGTGCCGGAGTGCCGGAGTGCCGGGGGGGCGGAGTGCCGGGGGGGCGGAGTGCCCGGGGGCCCGCCACCCGGGGCGATGTGCGTGGTCGTCGATTCGGCTTTCCGCGACGGCGTGGCGACGAAGCGCAAGTTTTGACGGGTGCGCGTCGGGTGATGCAGACTCGCGCAGCGGCGCGGGCAGGAGGGCGTGCCGGGAGGGGTGCCTGCGCCGCATGCGCGCGGGCAAACCGCGCGACCGAAGGATGGTTCCACATGCCGGGCTTCCGCATCGTCAATCGCCTCGCGTCGGACCCCGACCAGTCGAACGCAGAACTCGTCCGGGGCTTGCGCGCGCGGCCGGCGGCGATACCGCCCAAGTATTTCTACGACGCCGTCGGCTGCGCGCTCTACGGCGCGATCTGCGAACTGCCGGAGTATTATCCGACGCGGACCGAACAGGCGATCTTTGCCCAGCATCGTGCCGCGATCGCAGGGGCCGTCGGCCGCGGCGGGCAGCTGGTCGACCTCGGCGCCGGCGACTGCGCCAAGGCGCGGTCGTGGCTTCAGTTCATCGCGCCGTCGCGCTACCTTGCCGTCGACATCGCGCGGGACGCCATCGCGGCGGCGCTGGCGACCATGGCGCCGGACTTCCCCGACGTCGAGATGGTCGGCGTCGTCACCGACTTTGCACGCGGCCTGGACCTCGGCGACGACCTCGCCGTCCACCTTCCTGCCACGTTCTTCTACCCGGGCTCGTCGATCGGCAATTTCGACCGCGCGGCCGCGCACGATTTCCTCGCCGCGATTCGGCACCATTGCCTTGCGCACCCCGCAAGCGGCCTGCTGATCGGCGTGGACACGAAGAAGGACCGGCGCCGGCTCGACGCCGCGTACGACGATGCGGTCGGCGTGACGGCGGCGTTCAACCGCAACGTGCTGGCCCACGTCAACCGTCTGATCGGCAGCGATTTCCGGCCGGAGGCGTTCGCGCACCGCGGCTTCTACAACGAGGCGGCGGGGCGCGTCGAGATGCACCTCGAGGCGATGACGACGCAGACGGTGACGATCGGCGGTGCGGCGCGCACGTACGCGGCCGGCGAGCGCATCCACACCGAGAATTCGTACAAGTACGCGCCGGCGGAGTTCACGGCGATGCTGGAGCACGCGGGCTTTCGCAGCGTGCGCTGCTGGCAGGACGACGCCGGCGACTTCGCGGTGTTTCACGCGCGCTGACGGCGCGCGTCAGGCGCCGTCGCGGGCCAGGCGCAGGCCGGAGAACTGCCAGCGCGCGTCGGGCGGGAAGAAATTGCGGTACGTCGCGCGGAGGTGCGATGCCGGGCTCGCGCACGAGCCCCCGCGCAGCACGTACTGGTTGCACATGAACTTGCCGTTGTACTCGCCCAGCGCGCCGGGGAGCAGGACGGTAGCGCGGGTACGGCGCGTAGGCACTTGCCGTCCATTCCCACACGTCGCCGAAGAGTTGCGCCGGCCGGCCGGCCGGCGGCGCCGAATGCAACGCCAGCGGGTGCAGCGCGCCGGACTCGACGAAGTTACCGGCCACCGGAACGTCGCGCGCCGCGAGCTCCCATTCGAATTCGGTCGGGAGCCGCGCGCGTGCCCAGCGCGCGAAAGCGTCCGCTTCGAAGTAGCTGACATGCGCGACCGGCGGCTGCGGGTCGACATCGACGATTCCGTGCAGCGTGAATGTCCGCCACCGGCCGTCGACCATCTGCCAGTAGAGCGGCGCCGTCCAGCCGCGCTGCTGCACGCATTCCCAGCCGGGCGCCAGCCACAGTTCGGGGCGCCGGTAGCCGCCATCGTCGATGAACGCCGCAAACTCGCCTTGCGTGACCGGTTGCGACGCCAGCGCGAATGGCGCGACGTACGCCTGGTGGCGAGGCGTTTCGTTGTCGAACGCGAAGCCGGCTCCGGCGTGGCCGAATTCGGCGAGGCCGCCGTCGTACGCCACCCATTTCGTGCGTCGGCGCGGCGCGGGTGCCGGCGGTCGCCCCGGTTGGTACGCAGGCTGCAGCGGACTGCGCGAAAGAAGGTGCTTGACGTCGGTGAGGATCAGTTCCTGGTGCTGCTGTTCGTGCTGCAGCCCCAGTTCGATCCGCGCGGCCGCGCGGACGGGGACCCTGCGCGCGAGCAGCTTGCGCATTGCTGCGTCGACATGCGCGCGATAGCGACCGATGTCGTCGAGGGAAGGGCGCGAGATCAGCCCGCGCTCGGCCCGGGGGTACTTGTCGCCGACCGCATCGTAGTAGGAGTTGTAGAGCGTCCGGTACGCCGGATGAAACGTCGTGTAGCCGCTGCCGAGCGGCTCGAGCACAAAGGTCTCGAAGAACCAGCTGGTGTGGGCCAGATGCCATTTGACCGGACTCGCGTCCGCCATCGACTGCAGCGCACAGTCCTCCGCGCCGAGCGGAGCCGCGAGCGCGAGCGTGGCGGCGCGGATACGCTCGATAGCGCCGGCCGAGCGATGCGGAGGCGGTGTCCGCCGGCGCGGCGGGGGAATCGGCTGCGGTGACCGCACCTGGGTCCCGGGTCATGACCGCAGGTCGGGCCCGCGGCTCCGTCGAGCGCGGCGAGTTGTCGGACCGTGCCGAGCGAGAACTGCGCGCCATGACGGGTTCCCCGGCCGCGGATGCAGTTCGCGCGATTCAGCGCACGACGACGCGTGGCGGCCCGGCCGTGACGTTGCCGATGATCGCGGCGCGGTCGAAGCCGTCGGCGTGGAACGCCGCGAGCACACCGCCGACGGCGTCGGGCGCGCAGGCGACCAGCAGGCCGCCGGAGGTCTGCGGGTCGGTCAGCAGCGCCTGCTTCGCCGCCTCGAAGTCCGCCGGCAACGCGACGTCCTTGCCGTAACCCGCCCAGTTGCGGCCGGAGGCGCCGGTGAAGAATCCGTCGCGCGCGAGTTCCAGGACGCCGGGGTGCAGCGGAAGGCGGTCGAAATCCAGCGTCGCCTCGACGTTGCTGCCGCGACAGATCTCGAGCAGGTGACCGAGCAGCCCGAACCCGGTGACGTCGGTGAGCGCGTGGACGCCCGGCATCCGTCCCAGCGGAATTCCGGGCGTGTTGAGCTTGGTCGTCGACGCGATCATCGCCGCGTAGCCGTCCGCCGAAAGCTGTTCCTTCTTCAGCGCCGCGCTGTAGACGCCGACGCCGATCGGCTTGCCCAGCACCAGCACGTCGCCCGGCCTGTGCGCCCGAGTTGCGCTTGAGGTGCTTCGGGTCGACGAGGCCGATCGCGACGAGCCCGTAGATCGGCTCGACCGAATCGATGGTGTGGCCGCCGGCGATGGGAATGCCCGCCCTCGCGCAGATCGACTCGCCGCCCTCGAGAATCCGGCGGATGGTGTCCACCGGCAGCTTGTCGATGGGCATGCCGACCAGCGCCAGCGCGAACAGCGGCGTGCCGCCCATCGCGTAGACGTCGGAGATGGCGTTGGTCGCGGCGATGGCGCCGAAGTCGAACGGATCGTCGACGATGGGCATGAAGAAGTCCGTCGTCGCGACGACGGCCTGGTGTTCGTTGATCTGCCAGACCGCGGCGTCGTCGGCGGTCTCGATGCCGACCAGCAGCTCCTTCGGCAGCACGCCGGTGCCGGACTTGGCGATGATCTGCGACAGCACCGCCGGCGCGATCTTGCAGCCGCAGCCGCCGCCGTGGCTGAACGAGGTGAGCCGCAGCGCGGCGCGATCGGGTGCGTTCATGGGACTCCGTGAGGCAGGCTATCTGGCGGACGAGCGCGTCCGCGACGCAGTGGGTCGCGCGGCCGGCGGCGTGGCCGACGCAGGATCGGACATTCTACCGGCGCGCCGGTTCGCGGCCGCGCGGGCGTGCTCGATTGCGACATGAAGCGCCGCGGACTCGGCCGCCGGCGCGAACCGTGGCGCGCGACGTGCGCAGGCGGCCGCCAGCTCGGCCAGGAAGGCGCGATCGCCGTGCGCGCGCGCGCACCAGCGCGGCGAGACCGGTCGCGTCGCCGACGTCGAACCATCCCGGGTAGTCGGATCCCAGCATGCCGACGTTGCCGGAGATGCGGCTGCCCAGCACCGGCGTGCCCGACGTCACCGCTTCGACGACGACGTTGGCGCCGCCTTCCATTCTCGACGGCACCAGCAGCAGATGCGCGCGCTTGATCGCCTGTCGCGTCCACCCGTGCGGCCGCGCGCCCAGCACGCGCACGCGCGGATCCGCCTGCGCCAGCGCCCGCGCGGCGTCGCCGAGCGCGGGATCGAGCGACGCGCCGATGACGCTCAACGTCGCCGGCATTGCCGGCGGCAGCACGCGCCACGCTTCGAACGCCGTGCGCGGATCCTTCTCTTCGCGCAGGTGCGCGACCAGCAGGCAATGCAGCCGGTCGGTCCGCTTGCCGGGCCAGGGCTTGAGCGCGCGCGCCGACTGGAACACCACGTCGGTCTTCGCCCGGGCCGCCGCAGGAAGGTGCGCCGGCGCGTCGTCCTGCAGCGCGACCAGCCGGTCGGCCAGGGCGATCGATGCCGCGGTGTCCGTGTCGCCGGCCGGCAGGTCCTTGTACAGATCGGTGCCGGTCAGCGCGACCAGCAGCGCCGCGTCGGGCCGCCGCTGCTTCCACGCCAGGATGGCGGCGCTGCTGCGGCGCGCGTGCAGCGCGATCAGCGCCACCGCCCGATCGCGCCCGGCGCCGACGACCGGATCGCCCGGCCCCTGCAACGCGCACGCGGTACCACGGCGCCAGCAGTCGCGCCCATCGCGCCGCCGTGCGCCAGTTGCCGTTGTTGGCGTCGGCGGCGTAGGGCGTGACGAGGAGGAGCGCGGGACGGTCGGGCATGGCTTGCGGTGGGGCGCGCGTCGTCGGAGAGGACGAGGTTCGGTCGCTCGGGCGAGCTGACCCGATTATAGGCGGCGAGGGGGCGGGGTGGGGATGATCCCGGCCAGCCGGCGACCGCGCGACCGGATCGTCGCCGGGGAACGCGGGGACCGACGGGCAGGAGACGGTCGCGCAGGACGGTTGGCACCGGGGCTCCGTGCCGGTAGTCTGGATCCTCGACGGGGCATCCGGGAGCGACGGAGCGGCGGTCCATCCCGCCGCATCCGCATTCCGACGGCGACCGGCAACGGGAGCAGGTACGGCATGGCATACGACGAAGGCCTGGCGGAGCGCGTCCGGGACGCGCTTGGTGATCGGGTCGACGTGACCGAGCGGAAGATGTTCGGCGGTCTCGCCTTCATGGCGCGCGGCCACATGTTCGTCGGCATCCTCGGCGACACGTTGATGGCGCGCGTGGGTCCGGGCCGCTACGTCGAGGCGCTGCGGCTGCCCGGGGTGCGCGAAGATGGACTTCACCGGCCGGCCGATGAAGGGGTATGTCTTCGTGGCGCCTGCGGCCATCGAGGACGATTCGGCCCTCGAGCGCTGGATCGACGGGTGCTCGGAATTCGTGCGCTCGCTCCCGCCCAAGTGAGCGCGTCCCGGTCCGCCGTCGATGTCGCCGACGCGCTGGCCGCGAGCCGCGTCCGCACGCTTTCGCTCTACGCCCACCTCACCGACGCCCAGCGCGAGTTCCCGCGCCGGACCGAGGTGAACCCGCCGCGGTGGGAACTGGGCCACATCGGGTGGTTCCAGGAGTTCTGGTGCCGCCGTCACGCCCCCGACGATCCGGACGGGACGCGCACGCCGTCGCGGATTCCCCACGCCGACGGGCTCTGGAATTCGGCGCGGGTGCCGCACGAGACGCGCTGGGATCTGCCGCTGCCGCGACTGGGATGGCGTTCTGGCTTATCTCGCCGCCACGCTCGCCGACACGCAGGAAGCGCTGGCCGACGCCCCGGAAGGCCACGACCTCTACTTCGCGCAGTTGTCGCTGCTGCACGAGGACATGCACGCCGAAGCGCTGCTGATGACGCTGCAGACGCTCGCGCTGCCGACGCCGCCGGCGCTGGCAGCCGTGGCGGCGTCCGGGGCCGACGCGGCGGCCCGCGCGGAAGCCGACCTCGCGTTTGCCGGCGGCGAGTTTGCGCTGGGCTCGTCCCGCGCCGACGTCGCGCAGCGTTTCGTCTGGGACAACGAGCGTTGGGCCCATCCGGTCACGCTGGCTCCGTTCGCCATGGCCCGCCGCTGCGTCACGCAGGGCGAATTTGCCGCGTTCGTCGACGCCGGAGGTTACCGGCGCACCGAATTCTGGGATGACGAGGGTCTGGCGTGGCGGGTCGCATGTTCGCGGGTCGCCCCCGCCCACTGGCGCCGGTCCGGCGATCGCGGCGGGCAATGGCAGCACCGTCGATTCCATCGGTGGCTGCCGGTCGAGCCGGACGCGCCGATGCAGCACGTCAACGCGCACGAGGCGGCGGCGTGGTGCCGCTGGGCCGGTCGGCGTCTGCCGACGGAGGCCGAGTGGGAGTTCGCGTGCGCTGCGCGGGCTGCCGGCGGGAGGGGTCTGGGAGTGGACGTCCTCGCCGTTCCTGCCGTATCCGGGCTTCGCGCCGCAGCCGTACGCCGAGTATTCGGCGCCCTGGTTCGGCGACCATCGCGTACTGCGTGGCGCGTCGTGGGCGACGTCGCCGCGCCTTTCCCACCCGCGTTTTCGCAATTTCTACCGGCCGTCGCGGCACGATCCCTTCTGCGGTTTTCGCAGCTGCGCGACCGGGGGCTGAGCTGCGTTCGCCGGCGCGTCCGGCTGCCCGCCCGATACGGCGACGTCGGTGCATCCGGCGCCCGGGGGCGGCGTGTCCCTGGCATGAGCGTGGTCTTTCCGTTCCGAAGAGCCGCGCACCGCCCCGAACTCGCCCGCGGCGGTGTCGCCAAATCGACAGCGGGGGCGACGCCGGATGGGGCCGCTCGGCCGCTGCGCCTTTCCTCGGTAGTCGGTCTCGCGTAGCATCCTCGGCAGCCCGAACGAAGGTCCCGGGGCCTTCCGCGTCCGACGCCGCGGATACGGCGCACGAAACCAGGGACCCAGGCTGCCACCTGGAGGAGTCTGCTTGAAGCCGACGGACATCGCTAACCCCGACTATTTCCACAAGATCGTCGATTGCCAGTGGGCGTGTCCCGCCCACACCCCGGTGCCCGAGTACATCCGGATGATCGGTGCCGGGCAATACACCGACGCGTACCTGGTCAACTGGAAGTCCAACGTCTTCCCGGGCATCCTGGGCCGCACCTGCGACCGGCCCTGCGAGCCCGCGTGCCGCCGCAGCCGCGTCGAGGAAGGCTCGCCCGAACACCGCAAGGCCGAGGCGAAGCCGGAGCCGGTGGCGATCTGCCGGCTGAAGCGCGCGGCCGCCGACTTCAAGGACGAGGACGAAGTCAAGGCGCGGCTGCCGCGCCCCGCGGCGACCAAGAACGGCAAGCGCATCGCGCTGGTCGGCGCGGGTCCCGCGTCGCTGACCGTCGCGCGCGATCTCGCGCCGCTGGGCTACCACTGCGTGGTGTTCGACGGCGACGCGAAGGCCGGCGGCATGATGCGCACGCAGATCCCCAAGTTCCGCCTGCCCGACACGGTGATCGACGAGGAGGTGGGCTACGTGCTCGATCTCGGCATCGAGTTCCGCAAGGGCCGGCGCGTCGATTCGTTGGCGGGGCTGCTGAAGGAAGACTGGGACGCGGTGTTCGTCGGCAGCGGCGCGCCGCGCGGGCGCGACCTCGACATCCCGGGCCGCAAGGAAGCGGCCGCGCACATCCACATCGGCATCGACTGGCTTTCGTCGGTGTCGTTCGGCCACGTGGACAGGATCGGCAAGCGCGTCGTGGTGCTGGGCGGCGGCAACACGGCGATGGACTGCTGCCGCAGCGCGCGCAGGCTCGGCGGCGAGAAGGTCCACGTGGTCGTGCGCTCCGGCTTCGACGAGATGAAGGCGTCGCCGTGGGAGAAGGAGGACGCCATGCACGAGGGCATCCCCATCCACAACTTCCTCGTGCCCAAGGCGTTCCTGCACGAGGGCGGCAAGCTCGTCGGCATCACGTTCGACAAGGTCGCGCCGCGCTACGACGACAAGGGTCGGCGCGAGCTGGTTTCGACCGGCGAGCCCGAGGTTCGCTTCGACTGCGACGACGTGCTGGTCGCCGTCGGGCAGGAGAACGCGTTCCCGTGGATCGAGCGCGACCTCGGCATCGAGTTCGACCGCTGGGGCCTGCCCGTGGTCGACCGGCAGACGATGGCGTCGACGCGGCCGGACGTCTTCTTCGGCGGCGACGCGGCGTTCGGCCCCAAGAACATCATCTGGGCCGTCGCGCACGGCCACGACGCCGCGATCTCGATCGACAAGCGCTGCCGCGGCGAGGACCTCGCGCAGCGGCCGCCGCCCACGTTCCTGCTGATTTCGCAGAAGATGGGCATCCACGAGTGGAGCTACGACAACGCGATCACGGCCGACAAGCGGCATCGCGTGCCGCTCAAGGACACGGTCATCGCGCTGAAGAGCATCAAGGTCGAGGTCGAGCTGGGCTTCGACCCCAAGCTCGCCTTCGCCGAGGCGCAGCGCTGCCTCAACTGCGACGTCCAGACGGTGTTCAGCGACCGGTTGTGCATCGAGTGCGACGCCTGCGTCGACATCTGCCCGATGGACTGCATCACGTTCACCGCGAACGGCGATGAAGCCGACCTGCGGCAGCGGCTGCACGCGCCGGCGCTGCGCACCGACCAGGACCTGTACGTGTCGGGGCTGCTGAAGACCGGCCGCGTGATGGCCAAGGACGAGGACGTCTGCCTGCACTGCGGCCTGTGCGCCGAGCGGTGCCCGACGGGCGCCTGGGACATGAAGAAGTCGCTGCTGGTGATGACCCACGCCGGCGACACCCCGAAAATCCACCTGCCCGGCCGCGCGAGGGAAGCGCAGACGGCCGACGCGGCGGCGGAGTGACCATGAAGCCGATCAGCCGCGTCAACGATTTCGTCGTCAAGTTCGCCAACGTCAACGGCTCGGGCTCGGCGTCCGCGAACGGGCTCTTCGCCAAGGCGATCCTGCGCAGCGGCGTGCCGGTCGCGGCGCGCAACATCTTTCCGTCCAACATCCAGGGCCTGCCGACGTGGTACGAGGTCCGGGTCGTCGAAGCCGGCTGGCGCGGCCGCCGCGGCGGCGTCGACCTGATGGTGGCGATGAACCCGGAAACCTGGGGCGCCGACCTTGCCGAGATCGAGCCCGGCGGCTACGTGCTCTACGACGCCTCGCGCCCGCTGCCGCCGTCGAAGCTGCGCGCCGACGTGACGGCGCTGGGCGTGCCGCTGACCGAGTTGTGCCACCAGCGCTACAGCGACGTGCGCCAGCGGCAGCTGTTCAAGAACATCATGTACGTCGGCGCGCTCGCCGGCCTGCTGGGGGTCGAGCCGGAGATCGTGGAGGGACTCCTGTCGGTGCAGTTCCGCGGCAAGGACAAGGCGCCGCTGCTCGAGGCCAACCGCGGCGCGTTCCGCGGCGGTTACGACTGGGTGCTCGCCAACCTGCCGCCGATCGGCCTCAAGGTCGAGCGCCGCGATGCCGTCGGCGACCGCATCTTCGTCGAAGGCAACCGGGCGGCGGGGCTGGGCGCGGTGTACGGCGGCGCGACGGTCTGCGCCTGGTATCCGATCACCCCGTCGACGTCGCTGGCCGAGGCGTTCATGTCCTACTGCGGCAAGCTGCGCGTCGACCCCGACGGCCGCCACCGCTACGCCATCGTGCAGGCGGAGGACGAGCTCGCGTCCATCGGCATGGTCATCGGCGCCGGCTGGAACGGCGCGCGCGCGTTCACCGCGACGTCGGGGCCAGGCGTGTCGCTGATGCAGGAGTTCCTCGGCCTCGCCTACTTCGCGGAGATCCCGGCCGTGCTGTTCAACGTCCAGCGCGGCAGCCCTTCCACGGGCATGCCGACGAAGACGCAGCAGCCGGACGTGCTTTCCTGCGCCTACGCGTCGCACGGCGACACCAAGCACCCGCTGCTGTTCCCGGAGGACCCGACCGAGTGCTTCAGCATGGGCGCGCAGGCCTTCGACCTTGCCGACCGGCTGCAGACGCCGGTGTTCGTCCTGCTCGACCTCGACATCGGCATGCAGGAGTGGCTGACGGCGCCGTTCGCGTGGGACGATTCGAAGCAGCTCGACCGCGGCAAGGTGATGACGGCCGCGGACCTCGAGGCGGGCCACGAATTCGGCCGCTACCTCGACGTCGACGGCGACGGCATTCCGTTCCGCACCATCCCGGGCACGCACGCAAAGCGCGGCGCGTATTTCACCCGCGGCACGTCGAAGGACCGCTACGCGCGCTACACCGAGGACGGCGCGGCCTACGTCGACAACATGCAGCGGCTGCTGCGCAAGTTCGAGACGGCGAAGTCGCTGGTGCCCGGTCCCGTGATCGAGCGCGCCGCCGAGCCCACGCGGGCGGGCGTCATCTACTACGGTTCCACCGGCGCGCCGATGGCCGAAGCGCTGGTGCAGATGGAGGAGCAGGGCATCCACCTCGACCGGATGCGCATCCGCGCGTTCCCGTTCGCCGACGAGGTCGCCGAGTTCATCAATGCCCACGAGGTCGTGTTCGTCGTCGAGCAGAACCGCGACGCCCAGCTGCGGATGCTGCTGGTCAACGAGTGCGGCATCGCGCCGGACAAGCTGGTCCCGGTGCTGCACTACGACGGCAATCCGCTGACCGCGCGCTTCATCACCCGCGAGATCGGCGAGCAGGCGCGGCTGTTCAACGTGACGCCGCTGCGCTCGCGCGACCGCAGGACGGGAGTCGGCAAATGACCTACCTCGCCAAGCCCAGGCTGCACCATCCGTCGCTGCCGGTCAACGCGCTCGGGTTCACCCGCCGCGACTACGAGGGACCGGTGTCGACGCTGTGCGCCGGCTGCGGTCACGACTCGATCTCGGCGGCGATCATCCAGGCGTTCTTCGAGCTCGCCGTGCCGCCGCACCACGTCGCCAAGCTGTCGGGCATCGGGTGCTCGTCGAAGACGCCGACGTATTTCCTCGGCCAGTCGCACGGCTTCAACAGCGTCCACGGCCGCATGCCGTCGGTGCTGACCGGCGCCAACCTCGCCAACCGCGACCTCCTGTACCTCGGCGTGTCGGGGGACGGCGACTCGGCGTCGATCGGGCTGGGCCAGTTCGCCCACGCGATGCGCCGCGGCGTCAACATGCTCTACGTCGTGGAGAACAACGGCGTCTACGGCCTGACCAAGGGCCAGTTCTCGGCGACGGCCGACCGGGGGTCGAAGAGCAAGAAGGGCATCACCAACGAGGACTCGCCGATCGACCTCGTCCAGCTCGCGATCGTGCTCGGCGCCACGTTCGTCGCGCGCGGCTTTTCCGGCGACAAGGAGCAGCTGGTGCCGCTGATCAAGGCGGCGATCGAGCACAAGGGCGCGGCGCTGATCGACGTCGTCAGTCCCTGCGTCGCGTTCAACAACCACGGCGGCTCGACCCGCAGCTACGACTACGTCCGGGCGCACAACGACGCGGTCAACCGGCTCGACTTCATGCCGATGCGCGCGCCGATCGAGGCCGCGGTCGCTCCGGGTGAACTGCAGCAGGTCGCGCTGCACGACGGCACGACGCTGTCGCTGCGCCGGCTGCACGCCGAATACGACCCGACCGACAAGGTCGGCGCGATGAGCTACCTCGAGGATCACCGCGCCAGGGGCGAGGTGGTGACCGGACTGCTCTACCTGCAGCCCGACAGCGGCGACCTGCACGACGCCCAGCACACGGTCGCGACGCCGCTCAACGCGCTGCCCGACGCCGCGCTGGTGCCCGGTTCGGCGGCGCTCGCCGGGAATCAACGCGACGTTGCGCTGAACGGCCGTCACTGCACGTCCAGCGACTCGATCAGCATCAGCTCGCAGGCGCCGGCACCCGAGTCGGCGCGCGACAGCGACGTGCGCCAGACCGCTCCGTTCGGCTGGCGGGCGTCGACCAGCCAGCCCTCCGCCGTGATCAGCGCTCCCGGTCGCAGCGAGCGCAGTCGGCGCTCGATGCGCGGCGCCCCGGGAATGGCGTGGACCTGCGCGGCACTGCCTGACGAGTTCGTCGGGCGGCAGCGGAAAATGGGCCCGGTCGCGCGGCTCCCAGTACAGGAACCGCCCCATCTGCGAGAACTCGAGCGCAGCTGACGATGGCAGGATCCGACATCCGGCCCCAGCCGATGCCGAGGTCGACCGGGGCCAGGTTCGCACCCGGCGTCGATCCGGTAGATCTCCTTGCGCAGGACCAGCGCGGTGAAGCGGTAGCGGGCGCGCCTCTCGAGGGCGAACCCGGCGTGCTCGACGGCCCCTGCGTCGGCGACCATCTCCTGCTGCGGCTCGGCGGCGGCGACAGCGCCCGGAGGCCGCTTCACCGGCCGCTCGGTGGTGAACCAGTGCCAGCCGCCGAGCAGGCCGAGGAGAATGACGACGACGAGGTACGGCACGGCGGAGCGGACGGGCTGCGGTCCGCGCAACGTTGTGGGAGCGGCCCGGGGTCAGGCGCCCGCGGGCGGCACCACCACCACGCCGTGGTTCGCCAGCGTCAGCGACAGCTTCGCGCCGGCCGGCAGCGGCCGGTCGACGGCGGTCGAGATGACGAACAGCTCGCCCACCTCGGTGTGCAGCGTGTACTCCATCAGCTGGCCGAGATACGCGGCCTTCCGCACCGTCGCCGGCAGTCCGGCCGCGTCCGCCGGCAGGAACTCGATCGCCTCGGGTCGGAGCGCAACCTCGACCTCGCCGTCGGGCTGGTTGCGATGCGGGAGCCGCAGCGTCACCGGCCCCAGCCGCACGTCGGCGTGCGTGGCGTCGCGGTTGCCCAGGCGTGCCGCGCACGCGGTTGGCGTCGCCCATGAAGCCGGCGACGAACGGGTCCCGCGGCTGCTCGTAGAGCTCGCGCGGCACGCCTTCCTGCGCGATCACCGCGCGGTTCATCACGATGATGCGGTCGGACACGGCCATCGCCTCGGCCTGGTCGTGCGTCACGTAGACCACGGTGAGTCCGAGCCGCTGCTGCAGGTCGCGAATCTCCTCGCGCATCTGCCGGCGCAGCCGCGCGTCGAGGTTCGACAGCGGCTCGTCGAACAGCAGCACCGAGGGCTCCAGCACCAGCGCGCGGGCGACCGCGACGCGCTGCTGCTGGCCGCCCGAGAGCTCGGACGGCAGCCGCTCGTCGTACCCGGTGAGGCCCACGGTGGCGAGCGCGGCGCGCGCCTTCTCGTCCGCCTGCGGAATCGGCGTGCGCGTGACGACGAGGCCGTAGCGGACGTTCTCCAGAACGCTCATGTGCGGGAACAGCGCGTAGCTCTGGAACACCATGGACACGTCGCGGTCGCAGGCGGCGAGCTCGGTGACGTCGTCGCCGCCGATCCGGATCCGCCCTTCGCTCGGCAGCTCGAGCCCCGCGATCATCCGCAGGATCGTCGTCTTGCCGCAGCCCGACGGGCCGAGCAGCGTCACCAGCGTGCCGGGGGCGACGGTGAACGAGACGTCGCTGACGGCGGTGACGTCGCCGTAGCGCTTGACCACGTGACGGAATTCGATCGAGGCGGCTTTCATCGTGACGGTATCCGTTTCAGGCGGCGGTGCCGCCGAGTTGGCCGACGCCGCGGCCCGGGCTGCCGGGCAGCGTGTCGACGCGCGCACGGCGGCCCAGCCGCCGCTCGCCGACCAGCTTCTGGATGATGAAGATCACGACGATCATCAGCACGATCAGGACGGAGCTGTAGGCGATGGCGACGCCGTAGTCGCCGTTGACGACGCGGTTGATGATGTAGGTCGTCGCCCATTCGTACTCGGCGGAGACGAGGAAGATCACCGCCGACACCGTGGTCATCGCCCGCACGAAGCTGTAGACGAGGGCGGCGACGATCGCGGGCTTCAGCAGCGGGAGCAGTATCGTCCGCAGCGTGGTGAAGCCGCGCGCGCCCAGCGTCGTCGATGCCTCGTCGAGGCTCTTGTCGATCTGCGTCATCGACGCCATGCCGGCGCGCACGCCGACCGGCATGTTGCGGAAGACGTTGCAGACGATCAGCACGATCGCCGTGCCGGTGATCTCGATCGGGGGCACGTTGAAGGCGAGGATGTACGACACGCCGATCACGGTGCCGGGAATCGCGAACGAGAGCATGGTGCCGAACTCGAACGTCGCCTGGCCGACGAACTTCTGCCGCGTCAGCAGGTAGGCGGCGAGGATTCCCAGCGCTGCGGTCACCGGCGCCGCGATCGCCGACAGCTTGACCGTCGTCCAGAACGAGCTCCACGCGGCGCCCGCCCAGATGAGGCCGTTCGGACCCCAGTCGAGGCCGAACGCCTTGACGTAGTGCTTGAACGTCGGCGTGTAGTCGCGGCCCCAGGTCTCGACGAAGCCGCCGACCAGCGCCATGGCGTAGATGACGACGGTCAGCGCGGCCCAGGGCAGGGCGACGCCGTAGCACAGGCGGCGCGCGGCGTCGGGCAGCTGCGTGGGCAGCCCCGAATCGCCCTTGCCGGACAGCGCCGTGTACACCTTGCGCCCCAGCACCCGGCGCTGCAGGAAGAACGCGCCGAGCGCGAACGCGAGCAGCACGATCCCGAGCGTCGCGGCGCGGCCCTGGTCGAGCTGCGCGCCCACCACGGAGAAGAAGATCTCGGTCGACAGCACGCCGAAGTTGCCGCCCAGCAGGATCGGGTTGCCGAAGTCGGCGATCGACTCGATGAAGCTGATCAGGAAGGCGTTGGCGAGGCCCGGGCGCATCAGCGGCAGCGACACCGTGGTGAACGTCTGCCAGCGGTCGGCGCGCAGCGTCTGGGCGGCTTCCTCCATCGACGGCGACACGCCCTCGACGACGCCGATCAGCACCAGGAAGGCGATCGGCGTGAACGCGAACACCTGGGCGACCAGCACGCCCTGGAAGCCGTAGATCCAGCGCGTCGGCTCGACGTGGAACGCCCATTCCAGGAACTGGTTGACCAGCCCCGAGCGGCCGAAGATCAGGATGAGCCCGAGGCCGATCACGAACGGAGGGGTGATGATCGGGAGCACCGACAGGATGCGCAGCGACCGCTTGTACGGGAAGGCCGTCCGCGTGGCGATCAGCGCGAAGGCGAGGCCCAGCGCCGTGCAGGCGATCGCGCAGGCCAGCGCCAGCGCCAGCGTGTTCCACGCCACGCCGCAGCGGGTGCCTCCGCCGAGGCAGCCCAGCCCCCAGATCTTCTCGGTGAACAGGCGGGTGAAGAACGCGGAAAGCGAGAACGCGCCGTCGGACGTCTCGACCGCCGAGATGAGGATCTTGACCACCGGGAAGAACGTGAACAGCCCGACCAGCAGCGCGACGGAAACCACGCTTCCGGCGACGAACCCGTCGCCCTTGAACCAGCCGCGCCCGGCGAGGCCGAGGGAAAAGAGCATCGCGAACGCGGTCAGCACCAGGGCCGCGCCCAGCCCCATGCCGAACTGGCCGGACTTGAGCTCGCCGAAGGCGGAGGAGAGCGTTTCGAAGCTGAAGCCGCGCGCGCCGATCGCGAAGCCCTGCACCAGCGTGTAGGCGAAGCCGAGTGCGCCCAGGGCGAGCAGCAAATCGGCGCGGGTGCGGCGTCCGGCCGACGGGACGAGCGCCAGCGCGCAGCCCGCCCAGAGCAGCACGATGGGCAGCAGCCAGGCGCGCCCGTGGACGGCGATCTGCCAGAGCGCGGGCGCGTTGTCCTTCGCCGTGAAGCGCGCGATCCAGCCGGTGGACAGCACCGAGTCCTGCAGCATGTACCAGGGCACGCACAGCAGCCCGGCGGCCCCGACCGCGAGCCAGAGGAGGAGCGGACGCGACGTCATCTGGGCGCCGCGTTGATTTCCTTTTCCCAGCGCTCGAGCAGCCGGCGCCGCTCGGCCGAGCTGCCGTACTTCGCGAAGTCGTAGCTGATCACCTTGATCTCGGAGAGCTTCGGCACCTGCGGCGGCAGCGGCACGCTGCGGTTGGTCGGTATCGCGAACTCCTTGACCTCGAGCCCCACCTTCTGCCCTTCGGCGGAAAGCGCGAAGTCGACGAACCTGCGCGCGGCCTCGGGGTTGCGCGTGCCCTTGATGATCGCCGTCGAGCCGATCTCGTAGCCGACGCCTTCGCAGGGCAGCACCGGCTCGACCGGGAAGCCGCGGACGATTTCGTTGATCACCCCGTGCAGCACCGTGCTGCCGATCGCCGTTTCGCCGCGCGTCACCGCCGTCATCGGGCCAATCCCGGAGCGCGCGTACTGGTTGACGTTCGGGTGGACCTCGAGCATGTACCTGAACGCGGCGTCCTCGCCGAACACCTGCACCAGCGTGGCGAGCATCAGGTAGGCGGTCCCGGACGAGTTCGGGTTGCCGAACATGATCTCGCCCTTGTAGACCGGGTTGACGAGGTCCTTCCAGCACTTCGGCACCGGCAGCTTCTTCTTGGCCACGAGCTCGGTGTTGTAGCCCAGCGCGATGATGCCGCCGTAGACGCCGGAGACGCGGTTCCTCGAAATGTCGCTGATTCGCTGCGCCCAGTCGTAGAGCTCGCCGACTTTCGGCGACCGGTATTCCTCGAGCAGCCCTTCCTCGGCCGCCTGCAGGTACGAGTCGCCCGGGCCCGCCCACCAGACGTCGCCCTTGGGGTTCTCCCGCTCGGCCTTGATCTGGGCCAGCATTTCACCGGTGGCCTTCTGGATCACGGCGACCCGGGTGCCGGTGGCCTTCTCGAAGCCGACGGCCATGCCCTGGCACCACGCGGTGTTGGGCGAGCTGCAGTAGAGGTTGAGCTGGCCCTGGGCGACGGCGGCCGCCGGACACGAAAGCAAGCACGAGCGCGAGTGCGCCCGTCGCGGCGGCGGCCGCGGCGACGGCGCGCCGCGGGGTACGAGGCAGATTCATGGCAACTCCGGGTGAGGCGAAGGTTCGGGGCGGACGAAGGCGATCACGCCGGTCGCGGACGCCGGTCGATGGCGCGAGACCCGCGGTCGGTGCCCGCGAGCCGGCACGTCACTTGGTGGCGATCGCGCCGACTTCGCGGTCCCAGCGCTCGAGCAGCCGCTTGCGCTCGGCCGAGCTGCCGTACTTGGCGAAGTCGTAGTTGATCAGCTTGATGTCCTCGAGCTTCGGCGACAGCGGCGAGATCGGCGCTTCCTTGTTCGAGGGAATCTGGAACTGCTTCGCCTGCGCGCCCAGCGCCTGCGCCTTCGCCGACAGCGCCCAGTCGACGAATTTCTTTGCGTTGTCCAGGTTGCGCGCGCCCTTGACGATCGACAGCGAGCCGATCTCGTAGCCGGTGCCCTCGCAGGGCGCCACGCCCTTGACCGGGAAGCCGGCCTGCGCCTCGGTGACGACGTCGTGGATGAACGAGACCGACGCCAGCGTCTCGCCGCGCGCCGCGGCCTTGATCGGCGCCACGCCCGAGCGCGGGTAGTTGTTGATGTTGGCGTGCAGCGCCTTCAGGAACTTGAACGCCTCTTCCTCGCCGAACACCTGCACGAGGGTCGCGATCGCCGTGTAGGCGGTGCCCGACGCGTTGGGGTTGGCCATCTGCACCTCGCCCTTGTATTCGGGCTTGGCCAGGTCGCGCCAGCACGCCGGCGCCGCCAGCTTCTTCTTCGCCAGCAGCTCGGTGTTGTAGCCGATGCCCAGCGCGCCGAGGTACATGCCGACGGTGCGGTATTTCGACTGCTCGGCCTGCCGCTGCGACCACGGCTGCAGCTGCGGCAGCAGCGGCGACCGATATTCCTCGAGCAGCCCCTGCTCGGCCGCCTGCAGGTGCGGATCGCCGGTGCCGCCGAACCAGACGTCGAGCTTCGGGTTCGCCTTCTCGGCGGCGATCTGCGCGAAGGATTCGCCGGAACCCTTGAGCGTCATCGTCACCTTGATCCCGGTCTCCTTCTCGAACGTCGTCGCCGCGAGATTGCACCACTCGGCCTGGACCGGACAGATGACGTTGACCACACCCTGGGCGAGAGCGGGGCCGGCGGGAAGGACGAGCGCGGCGGCGATCGCGACGGCGGCGCGGCAGTGCGGGCGAAACGGGGACATGGCGTCGATCCTCTGGACGGGCGGGCGGCCTCGGCGTGCCGCCTCGCGGGCGAAGGCTGTAATATTCGGCCATCGCGCTTCCGGGCGTCAACCTGATTCGGCGGGTCCGGGCTCGTCCACCCGGCGCCGAAGTGGCGCGACCGGTCCGCCGCCTTCCACCATGCCCCCGTCCTCCACCGCCCCGCCCATCGTGCGCCTGGGCATCGATCTCGGCGGCAGCAAGATCGAGATCGCCGCGTTCGCGCCGGACGGCACCGAGCGCGCCCGGCGGCGCGTGGCCACGCCGCAGGGCGATTACGCGGGGACGATCGCCGCGGTGACGGGGCTGGTGGCGGCGGTGGAGACCGAACTGGCGCTCGAAGCCGGAACGGCGAGCGTCGGCATCGGCACGCCGGGTTCACGTTCGCGCGCGACCGGTCTGCTGCGCGGCTGCAACTCGGTGTGCCTCAACGGCAAGCCGTTCGGCGAGGACCTCGCGGCCGCGCTGGGCCGGCCGGTGGCGATCTCCAACGACGCCAACTGCTTCGCGCTGTCGGAGGCGACCGACGGCGCCGGCGCCGGTGCGCGGGTCGTCTTCGGCGTCATCCTCGGCACCGGTGTCGGCGGCGGCATCGTCGTCGACGGGCGCGTCCTCGACGGCCCGAACGGGATCGCCGGCGAATGGGGCCACAATCCGCTGCCCTGGCCGCGCGACGACGAGCGTCCCGGTCCGGCCTGCTTTTGCGGCCGCAAGGGCTGCATCGAGACTTTCCTGTCCGGGTCCGGGCTCACGCGCGACCATGCGCGGACCTGCGCGAACGAGGGGCGTGCGCCTTCCTCGACCGGGGCCGCCGCCACCGCCCCGGCCATCGGCGCAGCGGCGTCCGCCGGCGACCCCTGCGCGCAGCGGACGCTCGCGCGGTACGAGGAACGCCTCGCCCGTTCGCTTGCGCACGTCATCAACGTGCTCGACCCCGACGTGATCGTCCTGGGCGGCGGCCTGTCGAATCTCGACCGCCTGTACGCCAACGTGCCGATGCTGTGGGGGGCGTGGGTGTTCAGCGATCGTGTCGACACGCGGCTCGTTGCCAACCGCCACGGCGACTCGAGCGGCGTGCGCGGCGCGGCGTGGTTGCCGGCCGGGGTGCGCTGAGCGCCCCGGCGCCGCGCGCCGTCACATGTTCGGGTAATTCGGCCCGCCGCCGCCTTCGGGCGTGACCCAGTGGATGTTCTGCCGCGGGTCCTTGATGTCGCAGGTCTTGCAGTGCACGCAGTTGGCGGCGTTGATCTGCAGCCGCTGCGCGCCGCCACCCGTCGCTTCGTCGGCGACGTACTCGTAGACGCCGGCGGGGCAGTAGCGCTGTTCCGGTCCGCCGTAGACGGCCAGATTGACGGCGACCGGCACGCGCGTGTCGCGCAGCTGGAGGTGGACGGGCTGGTCCTCCTCGTGGCTGGTGTTCGACAGGAACACGCTCGACAGCTTGTCGAAGCTGACGACGCCGTCCGGCTTCGGATAGACGATCGGCGGCATCGCGGCGGCCGGCGCGGTTTCCTCGTGGTCGGCCTTGCCGTGACGCAGCGTCCAGCCGACGAGCCGTCCCAGCCGGAGGTCGTTGAGCCACATGTGCAGGCCGCCGTGCACGGTGCCGGCCCACATTCCCCAGCCGAGGCCGGGCTTGACGTTGCGGACCTTGTGGAGATCCTGGTAGACCCACGAGCGCCGAAATGCCTCGGGGTAGTCGGCGAGCACGTCGCGCTCGCGGCCGGCGCCGAGCGCCGCGTAGGCGCTCTCCGCCGCGAGCATGCCGGTCTTCATCGCGTTGTGCGAACCCTTGATCCGCGGCAGGTTGACGAAGCCGGCCGAGCAGCCGATCAGCGCGCCGCCGGGAAACGCCAGCTGCGGCACCGACTGCAGGCCGCCTTCGTTGATCGCCCGCGCGCCGTAGCACGAGCCGCTTGCCGCCCTCGAACGTCGGCCGGATCGCCGGATGCGTCTTGAACCGCTGGAACTCGTCGAACGGCGAGAGGTGCGGGTTCGGGTAGTTGAGGTGGATGACGAAGCCGACCGACACCAGGTTGTCGCCGAAGTGGTAGAGGAACGAGCCGCCGCCGGTCCGGCTGTCGAGCGGCCAGCCCTGCGAGTGCAGCACCAGCCCCGGACGGTGCAGCGCCGGGTCGACCTGCCAGAGCTCCTTGATGCCGATGCCGTACTTCTGCGGGTCGATGCCGTCGCGCAGGTTGAACCGGGCCATCAGCTCCTGCGCCAGCGAGCCGCGGCAGCCTTCGCCGAACAGCGTGTACTTCGCGCGCAGCTCCATCCCGCGCTGGAACTCGGGCTTGGGCGCACCGTCGCGCGCGATCCCGAGGTCGCCGGTGGCCACGCCGGCGACCGCCCCCTTGTCGTCGAACAGCACCTCCGCGGCGGCGAAGCCGGGGTAGATCTCGACGCCGAGCGTCTCGGCTTCGCGCGCGAGCCAGCGGCAGACGTTGCCCAGGCTGGCGATGTACATCCCGTGGTTGCTCATCAGCGGCGGCAGGAGTCCGTTCGGGATGCGCCACGATTTCTCGGCGCCGAGGATCAGGAAGCGGTCGTCGGTCACCGGGGTGTCGAGCGGGGCGCCCTTCGCCTTCCAGTCCGGGAACAGCTCCTGCATCGCGCGCGGGTCCATGATCGCGCCCGACAGGATATGGGCGCCGACTTCCGAGCCCTTCTCGAGCACGCAGACCGAGACTTCGCGACCGTGCTCGGCGGCAAGCTGCTTGAGGCGGATCGCGGCGGCGAGGCCGGCCGGGCCTCCGCCGACGATCACCACGTCGTACTCCATCGCCTCGCGTTCCGCTGCCATCGGTGCTCCGTCGTCGATCGGTGGGAGCCGCGGATACCGCGGCCGAAAGACGAATTGTATAATGCAGCAGCGTGGCGCCGGTCTGCGGCGACGGGCCGATGGCCGTCGTTCGGCTGTTCGCCGCCACGAAGCCCCGCCTGCTTCCCCCAACCGCTGCCTACCGTCGATGGGACCCCTCGCGTTTTCCCTCCTGCTGGCGGCCGGTGTCGCCGGCTTTGCTGCGCTCGCGTGGCGCAAGCTGGCGATCGTTGCCGCGCTCGGCCCCGAACGGCGCACCGACCAGCCGCTCGCGCGCCTCGGCACCGTGCTGCGCAACGGCTTCCTGCAGCGGCGGATGATCCGCGGCGACCGGGCGCCGGGCCTGATGCACACGGCGATCTTCGTCGGCTTCCTGGTGCTGCTGGTCCGCAAGATCCAGCTCGCCGTGATGGCGTGGCAGGAGGCCTTCGTCTATCCCGGTCTCGCCGGCGGCGCGTTCGCAGCGCTGAAGGACGGCGTCGAGCTCGCTGCTGCTCGTCGCGCTGGCCTACGCGTTCTGGCGGCGGTTCGTGCGGCGGCCGGCGCGCCTCGAGCCGAATCGCGAGGCGGTGCTGGTCCTGACGCTGATCCTGCTGATCGTCGTCACCGACCTGCTGTTCGACGGCTTCCGCTTCGCCCGCTTCGCCGCGACCGACGCCGGCATCGCGCACGAGCGCGAGTGGGCGTTTGCCGGCGCGTGGCTCGGCACGGCATTGTCGGGGCTGTCGCCGGCCGCGCTCGCCGCCGGCTACCACGCGACGTACTGGCTCCAGATCGTCGTCGTGCTCGCCTTCCTGGTGCTGCTGCCGTACGGCGAACATTTCCACATCGTCACCGCCCTGCCGGCGCTGTACTTCCGGCGCGGCCGTCCCGCCAACCGCGTGCCGTCGGTCGACCTCGAGAAGCTGATGAGCGACGACGCCGACGCGGCCAGCGTCACCGTCGGCGTGCGCACCGCGCGCGATCTCACCTGGAAGGAAGGCCTCGACGCCTTCACCTGCACCGAGTGCGGCCGCTGCAAGGACGCGTGCCCGACGTTTCTCACCGGGAAGCCGCTGTCGCAGAAATGGGTGCACGACAGCCTCAAGCACCACCTGCTGGCGCAGCGCGAGGCGATCGTCCACCCGCCCGCGGGCGACGAGGTGCTGCCGCCGCTGGTCGGAGACGTGATCTCCGAAGACGCGCTGTGGGCCTGCACGACGTGCGGCTACTGCGAATCCGCCTGCCCGATCGAGCTCGAGCACCTCCCGCGCTTCTACCGGATGCGACAGCACCGCGTGATGATGGACGGCGAGTTCCCGCACGAGCTGAAGGCGGTGTTCGGCGCCTACGAGGTCCAGAGCAATCCGTGGGGCCTGCCGGCGGACACGCGCGGCGACTGGGCGCGCGACCTGCCGGTGCGAGTGGCGAAGGCCGCCGGCGACCTCGGTCCCGGCGACTGGCTGTTCTACGTCGGCTCGGCGCAGTCGTTCGATCCGCGGGGCCAGAAGATCGCCCGCGCATTCGTCGAGGTGCTCGCGGCCGCGGGGGTGCCGTTCGCGATCCTCGGCGCCGGCGAGACGTCGACCGGCGAGTGCGTCCGGCGCGCCGGCAACGAAATGCTGTTCCAGCAGCTGGCGCAGGCGCTCGTCGCCCGGTTCGCGGAGCTCGGGGTGAGGCGGATCGTCACCTGTGATCCGCACGCGTTCAACACCCTCGCCAACGAATACCCGGAGTTCGGCGGCCATTACGAGGTCGTCCACCACACCCAGCTGATCGAGCGGCTGCTGGCGGAGGGACGGCTCGACGTGGCGCCCCGGTTCGAGCGGGTGCTTTATCATGAGCCCTGTTACCTCGGCCGGCACAACGGCGAGTACGAGGCGCCGCGGGCGATCCTGCGGCGGATAGCGCACGACGCGCCGCTCGAGTTTCCGTTGTCCCGCGACAAGGCGATGTGCTGCGGCGCCGGGGGCGCGCGAATGTGGATGGAGGAGAACATCGGCCGCCGGATCAACGTGACGCGCGTCGAGCAGGCGCTGCCGCTGTCGCCGCGGGTGATCGCGACCGCGTGCCCGTACTGCGCGGTGATGATCGGCGACGGCGTCGGCGCGGTAGGTCGCGACGACGCGATCGTCACGCGCGACATCGCCGAACTGGTCGCCTCGGCGCTGCGGCGCGAAACGGCGGCGGGCTGAGCCGCGCGCCTCCCGCCTGGCCGAGCGTCCTCGCCCCAGCGACCGACCACCGAACGCACCCCGCCCGATCAACGATTGCAGCGCCCAGCCGCCCGCCCGCAAGCGACCGCCCATGACCCACAAGCCCCGCGTCCTCGTCCATACGTCACGCCAGCCGATCCGCTGGGGCGACATGGACGCGCTCGGCCATGTCAACAACACGGTCTACTTCCGGTACATGGAGCAGGCCCGCATCGAGTGGCTGTTCGAGCAGTTCCCCACCCGCACCGCGTACGGTGGCAGCGGGCCCGTCATCGTCAACGCGAGCTGCACGTTCGAGCGACCGCTCGTCTATCCGGGCGAAGTCGAGGTCCGGATGTTCCTCGGCGACCTCGGCCGGTCGAGCGTCGGCAGCTTCTACGAGATCTGGATGGGCGGCGACCGCTACGCCGAGGGAGCCGCGAAGATCGTCTGGATCGATCTCGCCACCGGCCGCTCGACGCCGCTGCCCGAAGCCGTCGCCGCGCCGCTCGCAGGCCCCGCGGCCGGCGGCTGAACGCACGAATCCCCGCTGCGACCATCGAACCCGGGCCCCTCGCGCCATGACCGCCACCCCGCTGCTCTGGCAACCGTCCCCGGAGCGGGTCGCCGCCGCCAACATGACGGCTTTCGCCGCGCGCGTCGCTGCGGCAACCGGGCGCCCGCTGCCGGACTACGCGTCACTGTGGCGCTGGTCGGTCGACGAAAGGGAGGCGTTCTGGCGCGAGCTGTGGGACTACGCCGGCGTCGTCGGCGAGCGTGGCGCGAGGACGCTGGCCGAAGGCGACCGGATGCCCGGCGCGCGCTGGTTCCCCGATGCGCGCCTCAATTTCGCGGAGAACCTGCTCGCAGGCCGCGCGGCGGAGCCGGAACGTGGGGCGCTGGTGTTCCGTGGCGAGGACAAGGTCGAGCGGGCGATGACCAACCGCGAGCTGCTGGCGCTGGTGTCGCGGCTCGCGAAGGCACTCGCCGCGGCCGGGGTGGGCGAGGGCGACCGGGTTGCCGCGTACCTGCCCAACATGCCCGAAGCGCTCGCGGCGATGCTCGCCGCCGTCAGCCGCGGCGCGATCTGGTCGTCATGCTCGCCGGACTTCGGCGTCCAGGGCGTGCTCGACCGCTTCGGGCAGATCGAGCCCAAGGTGCTCGTCACCGTCGACGGCTACTGGTACAACGGCAAGGCTCTGCCGATCCGGGACAAGGTGGCGGCGATCGCCGCGGCGCTGCCGACGATCGAGCGCGTCGTCGTCGTGCCGTACCTGCAGCAGACGCCGGTAGCGACCGACGACCTCGCCGCCATCCGGGGCGGCGTCGCGCTCGACGCGTTCATCGCGCCGCATCCGGCGGGCCCGGTCGAGTATCGGCGCCTTCCGTTCGACCATCCGCTGTACATCCTCTACTCGTCGGGAACGACCGGCGAGCCCAAGTGCATCGTCCACGGCGCCGGCGGCACGCTGCTGCAGCACCTCAAGGAGCACCTGCTGCACGGCGACCTGAAGCGCGAGGACCGGCTCTTCTACTTCACGACCTGCGGCTGGATGATGTGGAACTGGCTGGTGTCGGGCCTGGCCACCGGCGCGACGCTGCTGCTCTACGACGGCTCGCCGTTCGCCATGCAGGGCAAGGTGCTGTGGGACTACGCCGACCGCGAGCGGATGACCCACTTCGGCACCTCGGCCAAGTACATCGACGCGGCGAAGAAGATCTGCCTCGTTCCGAGCAAGGACTACGAGCTCGCGGCGCTGCGTACCATGTTCTCGACCGGCAGCCCGCTGTCGCCGGAAAGCTTCGACTACGTCTACGAGTGCGTGAAGAAGGACCTCTGCCTGTCGTCGATCTCGGGCGGCACCGACATCGTGTCTTGCTTTGCGCTGGGCACGCCGACGCTGCCGGTGTGGCGCGGCGAGCTTCAGTGCCGCGGCCTCGGCATGGACGTCGACGTCTGGGACGACGACGGCAGGCCGGTGCGCGGCGACAAGGGCGAGCTGGTCTGCAAGAGCCCGTTCCCGTCGATGCCGGTGCGGTTCTGGAACGACCCCGACGGCACCAAGTACCGCGGCGCGTACTTCGAACGCTTTCCGGGCATCTGGTGCCACGGCGATTACGTCGAGCTGACCGCGCACGACGGCATGATCATCCACGGCCGCTCGGATGCGACGCTCAACCCCGGCGGGGTGCGCATCGGCACCGCGGAAATCTACCGGCAGGTCGAGCAGCTGCCCGAGGTCGTCGAAAGCCTGGTGATCGGCCAGGACTGGCCGCCGGGCGAGGTCGGTGACGTGCGGGTGGTGCTGTTCGTGAAGCTGCAGGACGGGTTGCGGCTCGACGACGCGCTGACCGAGCGCATCCGCCAGCACATCCGCGCCAACACCACCCCGCGGCACGTGCCGGCGAAGGTGGTGCAGGTCAACGACATCCCGCGGACCAAGAGCAACAAGATCGTCGAGCTTTCGGTCCGCAACGTCGTCCACGGACTTCCCGTGAAGAACGTCGAGGCCCTGGCCAATCCCGAGGCGCTCGAGCAGTACCGCGACCGCGAGGAACTGAAGACATGAGGGCAACGCCATGCTGATCGACACGCCGCGTTCGCAGTTGCTGGTCATCGATGCACAGGCCCGGCTGATGCCGGCGATCGCCGACCACGAGTCGGTCGTCGGGAGCATCGTCTCGCTGGTGCGGGTGGCGCAGAAGGTCGGCGTGCCGGTGGCCGCGACGGAGCAGTACCCGAAGGGTCTCGGACACCTCGTTCCGGCGGTGCGCGACCTGCTTCCCGAGGGCGCGATCGCGGCGAAGATGCATTTCTCCTGCGTCGCGGCGCGCTGCCTTCCCGGCATGCCGGGCTCGGACCGCCCGCAGATCGTGCTGTGCGGCGTCGAGGCGCACGTCTGCGTGCTGCAGACCGCGCTGGAGCTGGTCGAGGAGGGCAAGGAGGTGTACGTCGTCGCCGATGCGGTCGGGTCGCGGCGGCACCTCGACCGCGATCTCGCACTCTGGCGCATGCGCGAGGAGGGCGTGCGCGTCGTCTCCCGGGAGATGGTCGTCTTCGAGTGGCTGGGCGAGGCCGGCACGGCGCTGTTCCGCGACGTCAGCCGCGAGTTCCTGCGTTGAGCGCACCCGCCGTGGCAGGCCGCGAATGAACTTCCTGGCCATCCTCGCCGCGCTCGGCCTCGAGCAGTGGCGCGCCTTCCGTTTCCGCGCGGGCGTCGAGCGGGCGTTCGTGCGCTACGCGCGGTGGCTCGAGTCGAAGCTCAACGGCGGCACGCGCGAGCAGGGGCTGGTCGCGGCCGCGGCGGCGCTGGCGCCGCCGGTGCTGATCGCGGCGTGCGCTTTCTGGCTCGCCGATGCCGTGCATCCTGCGCTCGGCTTCGCCTGGAACGTCGTCGTGCTCTACCTGCTGATGGGCTTCCGCCACTTCAGCGGCGCGTTCTCGGCCATCGCCGCGGCGCTCGCTGCCGGGGATCCGGTCGCCGCGCGGCGCGCACTCGCCGCGTGGCGGGGCGGCGCCTCGGCCGAGTGGACCAGCGTCGATGTCGCGCGGCTCGCGATCGAGCGCGGCTTCGTCGATTCGTACCGGCACGTGTTCGGAACGCTCTTCTGGTTCGTGCTGCTGCCAGGCCCCGCGGGGGCGGTCCTGTACCGCGCGGCGGCGCTGCTGGCCGCCGAGTGGCGCGCCGGCACGCGGGGCGAGGACACGACCCCGATCGTTCGGGCGCGCGACAGCTTCGGCGAGCCGGCCCGGCGCGTGCTGTGGCTGCTCGACTGGATTCCGGTGCGACTGACCGCGCTGTCTTTCGCGATCGTCGGGGACTTCGAGGACGCGGCCTACTGCTGGCGCACCCAGGCGGCGTCGTGGGTGACCGAAGAGGGCGGCGAGACCGCAGGGATCGTCCTGGCGAGCGGTGGCGGCGCGCTCGGTGTGATTCTCGGCGGCCCGCTGCCGTCGATCGCCGGAGCACCCGACGCCCGGCCCGAACTGGGGATGGGCGAGGATCCGGACGCCGCGCTGATGTCGTCGGGCGTCGGCCTCGTGTGGCGCGCGCTGATTCTCTGGCTGCTGCTGATCCTGCTGCTCACGCTCGCGAATCTCGCGCCCTGACCGCCGCCATGCACTAGTCGGGCCAGCGCAGGAATGCCGAGCGGGCCGGGTCCCAGACCTCGACTTCGCCCGTCTCGATCGTGTAGACCCAGCCATGGATCGACAGCGTGCCGCGCGCGAGCGCCGCGCGAACCGACGGGTGCGTCGCGAGGTGCGACATCTGGGCGACGACGTTGAGCCGCGTCAACAGCGCCACCCGCGCCTCATCGTCGGCGGCGTCGGGCAGCGCGGCCAGCGTGCGCGCCCGAGCCGACTCGCCGTAGCTCAGCCAGCGCGCGACCGCAGGCACTGCCGCCACCGCTTCCGGATGCAGCATGCCCTTGATCGCGCCGCAGTCGGAGTGCCCGCAGACGATGATGTGCGGCACGTTCAGCACCGCGACGGCGTACTCGATGCTGGCCGATTCGCCGGCGACGCCCTCGGCATGGATCGGCACGATGTTGCCGGGGTTGCGCTCGACGAACAGGTCTCCCGGCGAGGTGTGCGTCAGCAGCGACGGCACGACGCGCGAGTCGGCGCAGGTGATGAACAGCGCCTGCGGGGCCTGGGCGCGGGCGAGCCGCTCGAACAGCGCGCGGCGGCGCGGATACACGACGTTGCGGAAGCGGCCAACCCCCTCGCGCAGCGTGCCGTCGATGAAATCGCTGGCCATGATCGTCCTCGTCCTGGCGAGATGTTCGGGAGAGTGGAACGGGCTAGCGGGACGGATCGCGGGCGGCGCGGCTTTCCGCCACCATCGCGTGCATCAGCGCGAGCCGGTGCGGCGCGACGTCGCCCCGCGCCACGGCCTCCCGTATCGCGCAGCCGGGCTCGCGGTCGTGCCGGCAATCGCGGAAGCGGCACTGGCCGAGCAGCGGCCGGATTTCGACGAAGGCCGAGGCGATGTCGTCGGGATCGAGGTGGGCGAGACCGAAGGCTTTCATCCCGGGAGCGTCGACGATCCAGCCGCCGGCCGGATCGTCCGGCAGCAAGTGCAGCGACGTCTCGGTGGTGGTGTGCCGGCCGGACGCGAGCGCGGTCGAAATCGTGCCCACACGCGCGGCGGCGGCGGGCGTGACCGCGTTGAGGATCGTGCTCTTGCCCATGCCCGACTGCCCGACCAGGACGCTGTGCTCGCCGGCGAGCTGCGGCAGGATCGGCGCGACGTCGCGCACCGCGGACAGCTCGAGGACGTCGTACCCCAGTCGCCGATACGGCGCCGTTCGGGCGAGCAGAACCGGAAACGACGGATGGTCTGCTTTGTTGGCGACGAGCAGGAAGCGGCAGCGCTCGGCTTCGGCGGCGACAGTCCAGCGATCGACCAGCTCGAAATCGACCGGCAGGTCGGGAGCGACGACGCCGACCACCAGGGTCACGTTGGCCGCGATCAGCTTTTCCTTGAACGCGTCGGAGCGGTAGACAAGGTTTCGACGCGGCTCGATCGACTCGATGGCGCCGCCGCCCGCGATCCGCGCAACCCGCACCTGGTCGCCGCAGGCAGGCGTCGTTCTGCGACCCTTCAGCACGCATTCGAGGACGGTGCCATCCGGCAGGCGCACCGTGTAGTGGCGCCGGAACATCGCGACCACGATGCCCAGGGCCATGGGCGCTTCCGTGCCGGCCCGGCCACCGGAGGGGGCGGCGGGTGCGCGACCGTCGCGACGGCCGGCGCTCACGCGAGCAGCCGCTCGACCCGAGCCGCGCAAACGACGTCGTTTGCGGTCACGCCACCGGCATCGTGCGTCGTCCAGGCGACCACGCACCGGCCGTAGTGGACGCCCAGGTCCGGGTGGTGGTCCTCGCGCTCGGCGACGGCGGCGACCGCATTGACGAACGCCATCGTCGCCGCCCAGTCCGCGAAGTGGAACGTCTTTTCGATCCGGTCGCCGACGCGGACCCAGCCTGGAAGCTGCGCGACCAGCGCCGTCGCCTCCGGCTCCTGCAGACGCGGTGCGCCGCTCGCGCACCGCAGCGCGGCCAGTTCGGGCAGCGTGGCGCCGGAGCGTGGCGTCATTTGAATTTGTAGTACGTGAGCTCGAGGTAAGTGGCGAGGTGCTCTTCCTCCTCGGGGAAATACCCGGTGCCCAGCTCGGTATTGCACAGGGCGATCTGCGCCTTGAGTTTCGCCCGTGTCGTGACCTTGCGTTCGGCGCGCGTGTAGATCTTCGCCGGATCGCCGTCGAACTTGCGGGCGTGGCAGGCCACGCAATCCTTCGCGTGCATCGCCTTGCCGGTGGTGGCGTCGCCGGCGGCGTACGCGGGATCAGCGGCGGCGAACCCGATCACGACGACCAACGCGAAGGTCGCCCCGCGAATGCGCCCGGATGCTGAACCTTCGCGCGGGCTGCGGGGGCGGGCGTCGAGCGGATGCGTGGTCATCGGTGTCTCCCGGGTATTGGACAAGGGGCGCGTTCGTGCGCAGTCAGCGACGCGGCCGGTGCGTGTGCCAGTGCCGCTCTCGTCACGCGCGCGCCGGCACCGAGGGCGGCAGCGGGCCGCCCGGCGCCTCGAGGCGGGCCACGCGCACGGCGGCCGGCGGATGCGAATCGTAGAAAGCAGAGTGCAGCGGATCCGGCGTCAGCGTGGCGGCGTTGTCCTCGTAGAGCTTCACCAGCGCGCTCACCAGCGCGGGCCCGGATGCATGCGCGGCGGCGAACGCGTCCGCTTCGAACTCGTGGCGACGCGACAGCAGCGACATCGCCGGGCCCAGCAGGAACGTGAACGCCGGGAGCACCAGAAAGAAGAGCGTCAGCGCGACTGCGGGCCGGTCGGGGGCCGGACGGACGCCAAGGCCCTGGTAGAACCAGCCGCTGTCGAGCAGCAAGGCGAGCAGCGCGAGCCAGGCGAGGGAGAGGCACGCGCCGACGGCGATCTGCTTGGCGACGTGCCGGCGCTTGAAGTGGCCGAGCTCATGCGCGAGGACTGCCTCGAGCTCGTCGCCCCCGAGCTTGTCGAGCAGCGTGTCGAAGAACACGATTCGCTTGGCGCGCCCGAAGCCGGTGAAGTACGCATTGCCGTGGGCGGAGCGGCGCGAGCCGTCCATGACGTAGAGCCCCCTGCTCGCGAAACCGCAGCGAGCGAGGAGCGCCTCGACCCGCTCGCGCGCGGTTCCCGCCGGCAGCGGCGTGAACTTGTTGAACAGCGGTGCGATCACCGACGGATAGAGCACCAGCAGCAGGACCTGGAAGGTCATCCAGGCGGCCCAGACCCAGAGCCACCACGCCGGACCCGCGGCCCGCATAAGCCAGATGGTCAGCGCGGCGAGCGGCAGCCCCAGCGTTGCGGCGAGCACGGCGACCTTGGCGAGATCGGCGAACCACGTGCGCGGTGTCGTCCGGTTGAAACCGTGCGCGGCCTCGATCCGGAAAGTGGTCCACCACGCGAACGGCAGGCTGGCGACCGCCAGCGCCAGCGCGACCAGCAGGATGAAGATGAGGTCGCGCAGCAGCAGCGGCAGCGCGAGGCCATCGGTCCACACGACCAGCGCGGACAGCCCGCCACCCAGCGTGAGCGCGAGCAGCAGCAGGGCGTTGAACCCCGTTGCCAGCATCTCGAACCGCGTCCGCTCGATCGTGTACGCGGCCGCCTTGCGATGCGCGGCGAGGCCGATGCGGCCCGCGAAGGCGGCCGGGACCGCATCGCGGTGTGCCTCGACGTGCCGCCAGTGCCTCCGGGCGAGCCACAGCCGCAGCGCGAGCGACGCACCGAGGGCGACGAGGAAGACGATGGTGAACTTGGCTGGGGTCATCTGCGGCGGAGGTGGGCGGCAGTGGGTGGCGGCGGGCGACGACGGATGGCGGCAGCGGTTGCCCACGGGACCGGCCGTCCGGTCGGCGCTCGGTCGATGTGCGAGAATGTGCGGCCAATTCTACGTGAAATCAACATGCCGCAAGACGCCGACCGCCTGATCTGGATCGACATGGAAATGACCGGCCTCAAGCCGGACTCCGATCGCATCATCGAGGTCGCCCTCGTCATCACCGATCACGCGCTGGTCACCGTCGCCGAGGCGCCGGTCTGGGTCGTGCACCAGCAGGACTCGGTGCTCGACGGCATGGATTCCTGGAACAAGGGCACCCATGGCCGCTCGGGCCTGATCGGCAAGGTGAAGGCGTCGACGCTCGACGAGACGACGGTGGAGCGGGCGGCGCTCGCATTCCTGGCCGAGCATGTGCCGGCCAAGGCGTCGCCGATGTGCGGGAATTCGATCTGCCAGGACCGACGCTTCCTTGCGCGGTGGATGCCGGCGCTCGAGGACTGGTTCCACTACCGGAACCTCGACGTGTCGACGCTGAAGGAGCTCTGCCGCCGCTGGAAGCCCGAATTGATGAAGGGCATCCCGAAGGAAGGCCGGCACGAGGCGATGGCCGACGTCTACGAGTCGATCGACGAGCTCAAGTACTACCGCGAGCACTTCATCCGCGGCTGATCCCGCGGCGGCGCGCGGGCGTCAGCTGGCGCCGGCGGCCGCGGTCCGCGCCCGCTGCGTGCTGCGCGCGACGCCGACGAATTCGTCGATGGCGCGCGCCCAGTCGTCGAGGCCGACGCCATTCCAGTTGCCGTGGTTCGCGCCTTCGATCATCAGGAGGCGCTTGGGCTCCGGCGCGGCGGCGTAGAGCGCCTCGCTCATCGCCGGCGGCACGACGTTGTCGGCGGTGCCGTGCACGAACAGCGAGGGCACCTTGAGCTCGCGGACGCGGGCGAGCGAGTCGAAACGCTGGGTGACGAGTAGGCTCACGGCGCGGTTGGTGCCTGCCACCACGTCGGGCAGCGACGTGAATCCCGCCTCGGCGATGACGCCGGTGGCGCCGTCGGCGCGGGTCGCGAGGTCGAGCGCCACCGCGGCACCCAGCGAATGGCCGTAGATGAACCGCATGTCGGCGCGCGGCTCGCGACGGACGAGTTCGCCCCATGCCGCGCGCGCATCGGCGTGGATCTGCAACTCGGACGGCAGCTCACCGTCGCTGCGGCCGAATCCGCGGTAGTCGATGGCGAGCACGTTGAAGCCGAGCTGGTGCCAGCGATTCAGCCGGAACAGGTTGTTGCCGAGGCTCCAGCGCACGCCGTGCAGGTAGAGCACGGCCGGCGCCTCCGCGCGGGCGGCGGGCAGCCACCACGCGTGGATGCGTTCCGTCGAACCGTCTTCCTTCGCGACGTCGATCCACACTTCGTCGTAGCGCAGCCCGACGTCCGCCGGCGTCCGGACCGAGTCCCGCACCGGCCGGTAGACGAGTTCTCGTTCCTTGGTCGCAAGGTACGCGCAGCCGGTGGCGCCGACCGCCATCAGGGCGGCGAGCAGCGCGGCGAGGCCGGCGAGGAGGGGACGGCGGTATGGGCGCATCGGTGTCAGATCGCTTCGGTTCGCGCTAAGTTCCGCCCGCGGGTCCGGGGCGACGGGCGGAACAGGGCCGACGATTCGGCGATGATGCCACAGCCGCGCCGGGCCGGGCTTCGGCCATCGGGGCGATGTCCGCCGGATGCCGGAGCGGTGAAGATGGCGGAGGGACCAGCGGGAGGAGACAGGTCCGGATGGTCCGGACGGTCTGGGCGGTCCGGACGGTCACGACGGCCCCGACGGCCCCTGCGCCCGCAGTCGGCCGGTGGGACCGTTTCGCCCAAATTCGACCTGACCCCATAATGCCGGGATGAAATTCTGCAGCGTTTGCGGGTCGGCGGAGATCGTGCTCCGGGTGCCGGACGGAGACAACCTCCCGCGGTTCGTGTGCCCGGCGTGCGGGACGATCCACTACCAGAACCCCAAGGTCGTCGTGGGGTGCCTGCCGGAGTGGGACGACCGGGTGCTGCTTTGCAAGCGGGCGATCGAGCCGCGGCTGGGACTGTGGACGCTGCCCGCGGGCTTTCTCGAGAACGGCGAAACGGTGGCGGCCGGCGCAGCGCGCGAGACGCTCGAGGAGGCGGGCGCGCGGGTCGAGCTGGGGCCGCTCTACACGATGATCAGCCTGCCGCACATCAGCCAGGTGTACGTGATGTTCCGGGCCCGCCTGGTCGACCTCGACTTCGCGCCAGGTCCGGAGAGCCTCGAGGCGCGGCTGTTCCGCGAGGAGGACATCCCCTGGGAGGATCTCGCGTTCCGGACGATCACGCGCACGCTGCGCTGCTACTTCCTCGATCGCCGCCGCGGCAGGTTCGCGACGCACGTGTCGGCGCTCGAGCGACGTCCGCCGTTGCCGGCCGATCTGCGTGGGGCCGGCTAGTCATTGCGCCGGTCGCCGGGCGGCCGCCGGTCGCCGGGCGACCGCCGGTCCGATCGCCGCCATCGCAGGGCGCCTCGCGGTGATCGCGGACCTCCGTGTAAACTCCGGCTGTATCGGTTGCCGCGGCGCGTTTGCGCCGACCATCGGCAGCCCGCCGGAATTCGGGTTGGCACATGGATGCGTGGCCATCCGGCCACGTCGAGATGATCATCCGGGCGCGAAGCGGGCGCCCATTGCGCTAGGAGGAAGGTTCCCATGAGACGTGCATACCGAGACGCACTGGCCGCATTCGCGTTGTGTGCGGCCGTCAGCTTGCCGGCAGGCGCCCAGCAGTTCATCAATATCCTGACCGGCGGCACCAGCGGCATCTACTATCCGATCGGAGTCGGGCTGTCGCAGGTCTACACGAAGGCGATTCCCGAGGCCAAGTCGTCGGTGCAGGCCACCAAGGCCTCGGTCGAGAACCTGAACCTGCTGCAGGCGGGCCGCGGCGAGATCGCGCTGACGCTGGCGGACGCGCTCTCCGACGCCTGGAACGGCAACGAGGAGCTCGGATTCAAGGTGCCGCTGAAGAAGCTGCGCGGCGTGGCCGGCGTGTACTCGAACTACATCCAGATCGTGGCCAGCGCCGATTCCGGCATCAAGACGCTTGCCGACCTCAAGGGCAAGCGCATTTCGGTGGGCGCGCCCAAGTCGGGCACGGAGCTCAATGCCCGCGCCATCCTGAAGGCGGCCGGACTGTCCTACAAGGATTTCGCCAAGGTCGAGTATCTCCCCTTCGGCGAATCGGTCGAACTCATCAAGAACCGGCAGCTCGATGTCACGCTGCAGTCCGCCGGTCTCGGCGTGGCGTCGATCCGGGACCTCGCCACGGCGGTGAAGATCGTCGTCGTGCCCATTCCGGCCGACGTCGTGGCCAAGGTGGGCGACCCCGCCTACCAGGCCGGTGTCATTCCCGCCGGCACCTACGACGGGCAGGCGCAGGACACGCCGACCGCGGTGATACCGAATTTCCTGGTGACGCACGACGGCGTGCCGGCGGACCTCGTGTACCGGATGACCAGGTCGATGTACGAAAACCTCGATACGCTGGTCGCGGCGCACGCGGCCGCCAAGAGCATCAAGCTCGCCGACGCCCTGAAGGGCATGCCGGTGCCGCTGCACCCGGGCGCCGAGCGCTACTACAAGGAAAAGGGCCTCATCAAGTAGCCAGTTCGGAACGGGACGGCGGGCGTCGCCACGCCCCGCCGTTGCCCGGCCCGCCGCCGCCGGATTCACGAGAGAGGTTCCATGTCCAAGGTCGTCTCACCCGCCGACTTGGATCCGGTGGCATTCGCCCCGGCACGGTCGGCGCGCGCCCAGCGCGCCATCTTCGCCATCGGGGTGGCGTTTTCCGCGTACCAGGTCTATACGGCCGCGTTCGCCCCGCTGTCGAGCGTGGTCATGCGCGCGCTGCACGTGAGTTTCCTGCTGCTGCTCACGTTTGCGATGTTCCCGACGTTCGCCCGCGGCGCCTCGCGCGGTTCCGGGTTCGGCTGGGCGCTGGCCATCGTCGGCGTGGCCACCGGCCTCTACCAGTGGATCTTCGAGGCCGACCTGATCCAGCGCTCGGGCGACCTGACGACCGCGGACATGGCCGTCGGCGTCGTGCTGCTCGTGCTGGTATTCGAGGCCGCCAGGCGGATCATGGGCATCGCGCTGCCCCTCATCTGCGCCGGCTTTCTCGCCTTCGGGCTGTTCGGTCAGCACCTTCCCGGCGTCCTGGCCCACCGGGGTTTCGGCGTCGACCAGATCGTGAACCAGATGTCCTTCGGCACCGAGGGCATCTACGGCATTCCCGTGTTCGTCTCGTCGACGTACATCTTCCTGTTCATCCTGTTCGGTACCTTCCTCGAGCAGGCCGGCATGATCCGGCTGTTCACCGATTTTGCGCTCGGGACCGTGGGTCACACGCGCGGCGGCCCGGCCAAGGTCGCGGTCATCGCGTCCGCGTTGATGGGGACCATCAACGGATCGGGGGTCGCCAACGTGGTGACGACCGGCCAGTTCACCATTCCGCTGATGAAGCGCTTCGGCTATCGCGCCGACTTCGCCGGCGGAGTGGAGGCCACGTCCAGCATGGGCGGCCAGATCATGCCGCCGGTCATGGGCGCCGTCGCCTTCATCATGGCCGAGACCATCGGCGTGCCCTATGTCGAGATCGTCAAGGCGGCGGTGATCCCGGCGCTGCTCTATTTCGCGACGGCATTCTGGATGGTGCATCTGGAAGCGGGGCGACTGCGGCTGCTGGGCCTGCCGAAATCCGAGTGCCCCGACGCGTGGGCGGCGGTCCGGACCAACTGGTATCTGATCGTCCCGCTGGGGGCGCTCGTCTTTCTGCTCTTCTCCGGCTACACGCCGCTCTTCTCCGGCACCGTGGGCCTCGCGCTGACGGTGATCCTGATCTTCGGGATGGCGGTCGCGGTCCGGCTGTCGGGGAACGCGCTGCGGGTCGTGTTCTGGGTCCTGCTGGGCCTGCTTTCGTCGACGTTCTTCAAGTACGGCATCGGCGCGGTGTTCGCCGTCATCGGCCTGCTGATCGCGGTCAATCTCTATGTCCAGGGCGGTCGCCGCGTCCTGAAGCTGGCCGTGACCGGCATGGCCGAAGGCGCCAGGAATGCGCTCTCGGTCGGCGTGGCCTGCGCGCTGGTCGGGGTGATCATCGGGGTGATGACGCTCACCGGCGCCGCGACGAGCTTCGCCGGGTTCATCATCCAGCTGGGCCAGCACAGCCTGTTCCTGTCGCTGGTCCTCACGATGCTGACCTGCCTGGTGCTGGGCATGGGCATTCCCACGATCCCCAACTACATCATCACCAGCTCGCTGGCGGCGCCCGCGCTGCTGGCCCTGGGGGTGCCGCTCATCGTCTCCCACATGTTCGTGTTCTATTTCGGCATCATGGCCGACCTCACGCCGCCGGTGGCGTTGGCCGCCTTCGCCGCGTCGCCGATTGCCCAGGCGTCCGGCCTGCGCATCGGCATGCAGGCGATGCGCATCGCGATCGCCGGCTTCGTGGTGCCGTTCATGGCGGTGTACGCGCCGGCCCTGATGCTGCAGTCCGGCGACTGGATGGACGTCACCTACATCGTCTTCAAGGCGTTGGTCGCCATCGGCCTGTGGGGCGCGGCGAGCATCGGCTATCTCTGGTCTCCGCTGTCGTGGCCGGAACGCATCGTCGCGGCCGCCGCGGCGTTCTTGCTGGTCGTCGCCTTGCCCGTCACCGACGAGGTCGGATTCGCGCTGGCGGCGCTGCTGCTCGTCTATCACCGCACGCGTGGCCGCCGCGCGTCGAGGGCCAATGCCGCATGACGGGGCTCTGCCTTGCCGTGGCCGGCGTCATCACCGCCACGCTGCCCGTCACCGACTTCACGCTGGCGTGGACGCACTCGGTGGAAAAGACGCGGTGGGAGGAGGACTATCGCGTGGTCGGCCCTGCGCTGGTGCCGGTCGCCGCGCGCGTCCAGGGGTCCGGCGCCGGCATGGAACCCCCCGCGGGAGCCACGCTGCACGACGGCGTGTGGGAATACCGCCCGACCGGGGAGCCGCTTCCCGGCCTCCTCGTCACGGTGTCGCCGTACACCTCCGGCTACGAACTGTGCTGGAACCGGCAGTGCCGGCCGCTGACCGGGATCGTCGCGATGCCCGCGCAGGGCGGCGTCGTCGAACTCCTCGGCTGTCGCACCGGGGCTCTCGGGCAGTCCGTTTCCGCGGCGACGCGGCCGCGATGAGCGTCGTCCGCCGACGGCCCGAGGGGTCGCTGCTGCTGCTGCGCGCCGTGCTCGCGGCCGCCGCCTTCGCGGGGATGATGGCGCTTCCTGCGCACGCCCAGTCGGCGCACCGGCTCTCGATCTCGACGGGCGGCGCCGGCGGCATCTACTTTCCGCTCGGCGGCGGGATGGCCGCGTTGCTGTCCAAGTACCTGCCCGGGCTGCAGGCCACCGCCGATGTCACTCGGGGCTCCGTCGAAAACCTCAAGCGGATCGACGCGGGCAGCGCCCAGGTCGGCTTCGCGACCGTCGACGCCGCGTGGCAGGCCGCGAACGGCATCGAACCGTTCGGCAAGGGACGGGTCGACGCGCGCACGTTGATGGTGCTCTATCCCAATCGCATGCAGATCGTCACCGTCGAAGGCACCGGGATCTCGACACTTGCCGACCTGAAGGGCAAGCGCGTGTCCACGGGCACGCCGGGCAGCGGAGTCGAGGTGATGGCATTGCGCGTGCTGGAGGCGATGGGCATCGACGCCGGGAAGGACATCACGCAGGCGCGCCTGGGCGCCGCGGAGTGCATCACCGCGATCAAGGACCGGACGATCGACGCGTTCTTCTGGGTCGGCGGCGTACCGGCGGCGGCGATCGCGGAACTGGCCCGCACGCCCGGCACGAAGGTCCGCCTGATCGACCACGCCGAGGCGGTCGAGGCGATGAACAGCAAGTACGGGCCGCTGTACGCGAAAGGCGTCATTCCGCCGTCGGTCTACCCGGGTATGGACAAGCCGGTCGCGAACATCGACCTCTGGAACATCCTCGTCGCGAGCGAAAGGATGAGCGACCAGATGGCCTACGACATCGTCAAGACGCTGATGGAAAGAAAGCCCGAACTCGTCTCCGTGCGCAAGGAGGCAACCGACATCGACGTCAGGTTCCAGGGCATCGGTACGCCGATCCCCTACCATCCCGGCGCCAAGCGGTACTTCGAGGAGCGGGGCGTCAGGTTCGCGGAATGATGCGCCGGTTTCTCCGCATCCCGGCTTCGCCGGCCACCCCGGAGCGAGCCGGCCCCGGTGCCCGCGGCTACAGCGCCGCCATCACCCGGTCGAGCCGGCCGCGCACTTCGCGGGCGAGGGGCTCGACGTCGGCGCGACCGGTGAGTTCGAACAGCGCGCCGGGGTCGAGGAACTCGACGTGCACGGCGCCTTCTGCATCCTGCCGGACGACGACGTTGCACGGCATCAGCAGTCCGATCGACGGCTCGGCGTCGATCGCCTGCGCGGCGAACGGCGGATTGCACGCACCCAGGATGCGGTAGGGCGGCAGGTCCTTGTCGAGCTTCTTCTTCAGCGTTGCCTGGACGTCGATTTCGGTCAGGATGCCGAACCCTTCCTTGCCGAGTTCGGCGGTGACACGGGCAAGGGCCTCGTCGAAGCCGTAGCGTACGGTGCGGCCGAAGCCGTAACGGTTCTGCATGAAGCGCCTCCTTGGTGGAACGGAACGGGGAATTTTTCATCATAGTGCAGGAGACGGCCGGTGTCTGTGATCGAAGTCACCCGGGGAACGCGCCGCGCTGCGGCCTGTCGCCTGCAACCGTCGTGCTAGTCTCGACCGAAAGCCAGCGGAGGGGACCATGGGCGAGCCGTCGCGTCGTGTCGACGCGCTGTTCGAGCGCTACGGCGAATCGCACCGACATCCGACCAACAAGGCGATCCACTGGATCTGCGTGCCGCTGATCACGTGGAGCGTGCTCGCGCTGCTGTGGGCTGCCTCGCCGGCGGCGGCGTACGCGCTGATCGGCCTGTCGTTCGTGTTCTACCTGACGCTGTCGTTCGCACTGGCGATGGGCATGCTTGCCGTCGCGGCGCTGATGGTGGCTCCCCTCGCGCTCGGAGGCGCGGCCTGCTTCCGGTGGCCGCCGGGCTGTTCGTCGTCGCGTGGATCGGCCAGTTCATCGGCCACCGGATCGAGGGCCGCAAGCCATCGTTCCTCGAGGACGTGAAGTTTCTGCTGGTCGGCCCGGCCTGGCTGCTGCACCTCGTCTACCGGCGCCTCGGCGTGCCATACTGACCGCACGACACGGGGTCCGGCCTTGTCCGGCGACCCCGCGCGACAGCGTACGCCGCAACTGTCAGGAATGGTTGCCGCCGTCGACGCGGTGATGCGACCCGCGTCCCGCTTCGCGCCTGCCCAGGAGCCCGCACGATGATTCCCGAGTTCGATGCCGTGCTGCTGTCCCGAGTTCAGTTCGCCTTCACGGTCAGCCTGCACATCATCTTTCCCAGCTTCACCATCGGCCTCGCGGCGTTCATCGCGACGCTCGAGGTGATGTGGCTGAAGACCGGCCGCGAGCATTTCCACCTGCTGGCACGCTTCTGGACCAAGATCTTCGCCGTCAGCTTCGCGATGGGTGTCGTCTCCGGCCTGATGATGTCCTACCAGTTCGGCACCAACTGGAGCCGCTTTTCCGAGGTCGTCGGCAACGTCGTCGGGCCGCTGATCGGCTACGAGGTGCTGACCGCGTTCTTCCTGGAGGCGACCTTCCTGGGCGTCATGCTGTTCGGCTGGAACCGCGTGCCGAAGTGGCTGCACGTGACGTCGACGATCCTGGTCGCCGTCGGCACGTCGATGTCGGCGTTCTGGATCCTTTCGGCCAACAGCTGGATGCACACGCCGGCGGGACACGAGATCGTCAACGGCATCGCGCTTCCCGTCGACTGGATGGCGGTGGTCTTCAATCCGAGCTTTCCGTATCGATTCGCGCACATGCTGACCGCCTGCTACCTGACGACGTCGCTGGTGGTGCTCGCCACCGGCGCGCGCTATCTCGTCGCGGGTCGCTTCATCGAGGAGGGGAAGACGATGGTGCGGATGGGGCTGGGCATGGTCGCGCTGCTGGCGCCGCTGCAGCTCGTCATCGGCGACCTGCACGGCCTCAACACGGCGAAGCACCAGCCGGTCAAGGTCGCGGCGATGGAGGCGCACTGGGACGGCAGCAAGCCCGCAGCGCTGGTGCTGTTCGCGTGGCCGGACGCGAAGAACGAGCGCAACCTCGCCGAGATCGCGATCCCCAACGTGGCAAGCCTCATCATCACCCACGACCTCGACGGCAGGTTTCCGGGGCTCCGGGACTTCCCGCCCGGGGACCGGCCGCCGGTGGCGCCGGTGTTCTTCGCGTTCCGGTTGATGGTCGGGCTGGGGATGCTGATGATCGCCATCGGCGTCGCCGGCGCCTGGCTGTGGTGGCGGAAGAAGCTGTTCGCCGCGCGTTGGTATCTGCGCCCGGTCCGGTTCGTCTGGCCGGTCGGCTTCGTGGCCATTCTCGCCGGCTGGGTCGTCACCGAGTCGGGGCGCCAGCCGTGGGTCGCGTGGGGCATCCTGCGCACCGCCGACGCGGCGTCGCCGGTGAGCGCGGCCGCGGTCGCCGCGTCGCTCACGCTCATCGTCGTCACCTACCTCGTGGTGTTCTCGATCGGGATCTACTACATCCGGAAGCTCGAGCAGAAGGGGCCGGTGCCGGCATTGGTCAAGGCGCCGGAGGGGGTGGCGAACCGCCCGCTGTCGGCGGCCCAGCAGGCGACGGTCGAGGCGCGGACCGGGGGGGCGTCGACATGATGAGCGAACTCACGTGTGTCGCTGCCGGTGGTGTGGGCGGCGATCATCGGCATCGCCGTCGCGCTCTACGTCGTGCTCGACGGCTTCGATCTGGGCATCGGCATCCTCTATCCGCTGTTCCCGGACGAGTCCGACCGCGACCAGATGATGAACTCGGTCGCGCCGTTCTGGGACGGCAACGAAACGTGGCTGGTGCTCGGCGGCGGGGGGCTGTGGGTCGCGTTTCCGAAGGCCTTTGCCGTGATCATGCCCGCGCTGTATCTGCCGATCATGCTCCTGCTGCTGGCGCTGATCTTCCGCGGCGTCGCCTTCGAGTTCCGCTGGGTCGCGAAGCCGAATCACCGCGCCTGGGACGTCGCCTTCGCCGCGGCGTCGACGACCGCGGCGTTCGCGCAGGGGCTGGTGCTCGGCGGGTTGCTGCAGGGCATCCAGGTGCGCAACGGCCAGTTCGCCGGGTACGCGCTCGACTGGCTGACGCCGTTCAGCCTCGCCTGCGGCGTGGCGCTGGTCGTCGGCTACGCGCTGATCGGCGCCACGTGGCTGGTGATGAAGACCGATGGCCACGTCGAGCAGCGCTCCCGCGGCCTCGCGCAATCGCTGCTGCTCGGGCTGATGGCCTGCGTCGGCGTCGTCAGCCTGTGGACGCCGCTGGCGTTCCCGCGCATCGCCGAGCGCTGGTTCACGCTGCCCGATTTCCTCTGGCTCGCGCCGGTGCCGCTGGCGACGCTGCTGCTGGCCGTCGGCTGCTGGACCGGCCTGCGCCGGGCCGGAACGTCCGGCCCTTCGCCTGCGCCGTCGGCATCTTCCTGCTCGCCTACCTCGGGCTCGTGCTGTCGAACGTCCCGTATCTCGTGCCGCCGACCATCACGGTGTGGGACGCGGCGGCGGCGCCGGCTTCGCAGAAGTTCATGCTGGTCGGCGTGCTGGCGCTGCTGCCGATCATTCTCGGCTACACGGTGTTCAACTACTGGGTGTTCCGCGGCAAGGTGCGCGTCGGCGAGGGCTATCACTGAGGCCGCGCTCCGCCGCGCGGCGGCCGGAAGCGTCGGCGGAGCGCGCCGCGCGGGCGGGGGGTTCAGCCGACGACGCGCACCCCGGCGCCGGAAAGCGCGGCGTGCAGGGCGCGGACGTGATCGGGCCCGGTGGTCTCGACGACGCAGACGACGCAGACGGCCGACAGGTCGGGGCCGGAAAATGCGCGATCGTGCACGATCTCCTTGATCGAGGCGCCGGTCGACGCGATCACCTCGGCGAGTCTCGCGAGTCCTCCCGGACGGTCGGCGATCGACACCGTGAACCGCGACAGCCGGCCGTCGGCGACGAGCCCGGTCTCGATCACCCGGTCGAGCATCGTGAGGTCGATGTTGCCGCCGCACAGGGTCAGCACGACCGTCCTGCCGCCGAGCGATTCGAGCTTGCCGGCGAGGAACGCCGCCAGCGGCGCCGCGCCGGCGCCCTCGACGACGCTTTTCTCGAGTTCGATCAGCCGCAGGATCGCCAGCGCGATCGATGCCTCGTCGACCGTCACCAGCCGGTCGACGACGTTGCGCAGCACCTCGAACGGCGCCGTGCCTATCTGCGCCACGGCGAGGCCATCGGCGAGGGTGGGCGACACGGTCACCGGCACTGGCTTGCCGGCGGCGAAGGCGGCGGTGAGGCACGCCGCGTGCTCCGGCTCGACGCCGATCAGGGTGACCGCCGGCTTCAGCGCGCGCACGACGGTGCCGATGCCGGCCAGCAATCCGCCGCCGCCCACGGGCACGACGATCGCGTCGACGTCGGGCGTCTGGTCGAGGATCTCGAGCGCCATCGTGCCCTGGCCGGCCATCACGTCGGCGTTGTCGAACGGATGGATGAAGGTGAGCCCTTCGTTTGCCGCCAGCGTTTCCGCGTGCGCGCGCGCCTGGGCCAGGTCCGCGCCATGCAGCACCACGCGGGCGCCGAGATTGCGGCAGTTGGTCACCTTGATCAGCGGCGCGTACTGCGGCATCACGACCGTCACCGGTATGCCGAGGAGGCTGCCGTGGTAGGCGACTCCCTGCGCGTGATTGCCCGCCGACGCCGCGATGACCCCGGCGCGCCGGGCGGGCTCCGGCAGCAGCAGCAGCGCGTTGCGCGCGCCGCGCTCCTTGAAACTGCCGGTGCGCTGCAGATAGTCGAGCTTGCAGTAGATGTGCGCGCCGGTGAGTTCCGACAGCGGGATCGACTCGACGCACGGGGACTCGTAGATGCCGCTGCGGATGCGACTGCGCGCGGCAATCACGTCGTCGACGGTGATCATGGATCGAGTCGGAGCGAAGCGCGGGCGGGGGTGGGGTGGCCCGGCTGCCGTCAGAACGGGAGCGCCAGGCCTGGCTGCGCCTCGTGCAGCACGCGCCTGAACTCGCCCTTGATCCGCTCGAGCGCGGCGGCGGTGTCGGCTTCGAATCGCAGCACCACGACCGGGGTGGTGTTCGACCCGCGGGCGAGCCCGAAGCCGTCGGGGTACTCGACCCGCAATCCGTCGATGCGGATGACGTCGGTGGCCCCGGGGAACTTCGCCGCCTCGGCGAGGCGCGCAACGAGCTTGTGGTGCTCGCCCTCGGCACAGGCGATGTTGAGCTCGGGCGTCGAGATCGCGTCCGGCAGCGCGTCGAGCACCGCCGACGGATCGGCGTGCCGCGACAGGATCTCGAGCAGGCGCGCGCCGGCGTAGAGTCCGTCGTCGAAGCCGTACCAGCGTTCCTTGAAGAACGTGTGGCCGCTCATCTCGCCGGCCAGCGCCGCGCCGACTTCCTTCATCTTGACCTTGATCAGCGAGTGCCCGGTCTTCCAGAGCAGCGGCTTGCCGCCGTGGCGTGTCACCCACGGCCCGAGGTTGCGCGTCGACTTGACGTCGAAGATGATCGTCGCGCCGGGCTCGCGGGCGAGCACGTCGGCGGCGAACAGCATCAGCTGGCGGTCCGGATAGATGACGTGGCCGTCCTTCGTCACCACGCCCAGCCGGTCGCCGTCGCCGTCGAAGGCCAGTCCGAGCTCGAGGTCGTCGGCCTGCACCCGGGCGATGAGGTCGGCCAGGTTCTTCGGCTGCGACGGATCGGGGTGGTGGTTGGGAAACGTGCCGTCGACGTCGCAGTACATCGGCGTCACCGCGCAGCCGAGCCGGCGGAAGAGCTCCGGGGCGAACGCTCCGGCGACGCCGTTGCCGGCATCGATGGCGATCGACATCGGCCGCGCCAGCTTGATGCCGCCGACGATCCGGTCGACGTAGGCGGCGGCGATGTCCTCGGTCCGATACGAGCCGGCGCCCTGCGCAAGGTCGCCGCGCTCGATGCGCGCGCGCAGCGCCTGGATGTCGGCGCCCGACAGCGTGTCGCCGGCGATCACCATCTTGAGCCCGTTGTAGTCGGGCGGATTGTGGCTGCCGGTCACCATGACGCTGCACTCGGTCGCGAGGTGCTGCGCCGCGAAATAGGTCATCGGCGTCGCCACCATGCCGACGTCGACCACGTTCGCGCCGGCGGCGCGAATGCCGGACGACAGCGCGCCGGCGAGCTCGGGACCCGACAGCCGGCCGTCGCGGCCGATGACGATGGTGTCGCGGCCGCGTTCCCGCGCCAGCGTGCCGAGTGCGCGACCGATCGCCTCGACGATGTCCGGGGTCAACGTGCGCCCCACGATGCCGCGGATGTCGTAGGCCTTGAAGATCTCTGGAGGCAGGTTCATGGTGTCGGGGTGGGTGGTCCTGGAGGTGCCGGGCGCGGTCGGGCGCGGGATGCCGTGAAGACCCGGCTGCATCATTCTACCGGACCGGCCGCGGCGTACCGTCCGGGCCGCACGTCCGGCGCGGCCGCCGCATTCGCCGGGCCCGGCACGTCCGCCACGGGCGACGCGCGGCGGCGGACGCTTCAGCCGTCCCCGGAGAAGAACCGCAGCAGCCGCCGCGGCAGCCAGTCGATGCGACCGGGCGCGGGCGAGACCAGGAACCCGACGTGCCCGCCCTGGGCCGGGTACTGCAGCGTGACGGCCGGTGCGACGTCGCGCGGCGACGCCAGCGACGCGGCGGGAACGAACGGGTCGTTCGTCGCGTTGAGCACCAGCGTCGGGATGCCGATGCCGGCGAGCCAGGGTTTCGACGACGCCCGCGTCCAGTAGTCGACGGTGCCGGTGAAGCCGTGCAGCGGCGCGGTCACGGCGTCGTCGAACGCCCACATGGTCCGGGCGGAGCGCACCCGCGCCGGGTCGAGCAGCCCGGGAAACCGGCGCGCAAGGTCGAGGCTCTTCGGCTTGAGCGTCTGCAGGAAGTGCCAGGTGTAGAGGCGATTCAGGCCCTGGCCGATGGCGACGCCGGCCGCCATCAGGTCCAGCGGCGCCGACACCGCCGCCGCGCGCCGTCAGCGTGGCTGCCGCCGACGTGCCCGCGCGGCCCAGCCAGTTGAGCAGCGCCGAGCCGCCCAGCGACACGCCGACCGCGAAGACCGGCGTCGCCGGCGTCACCCGCGCGCGCACCGCCGCCAGCATCGTGCCGATCTCCTCGTGATCGCCCGAGTGGTAGACCCGCGGCTGCCGGTTCGGCGTGCCGCCGCAGCTGCGGAAGTGCGGCACGACTCCGCGCCAGCCCCGGTGCGCCAGCGCCGTCAGCAAGGCCACCGAGTAGTGCGAGCCCGAGCTGCCTTCGAGTCCGTGGAACAGCACGACCATCGGCGCGTCCGGCGCCGGCGCGTCGAGCCAGTCGAAGTCCCAGAAGTCGTTGTCGGGGGTGTCGACGCGCTCCCGTCGCAGCGAGAGCGGGGGCCGCGCCAGGAAGTACGGCCAGATCGTCTGCGCGTGCGCGCCCGGCAGCCACGGCGGTGCGGCGTACGCGGCGCCCGCGTCCCGCCGCCGACGGCGGCGCCCGTCACTCGTCGAGTGCCGCGTCGAGCCGGTCGACGATCGTCCGCAGGATCTTGACGCGGGCGAAGCGCTTGTCCTCGGCTTCGACCAGCGTCCAGGGCGCGAGCTCGGTCGACGTGCGGTCGACCATGTCCGCGACCGCGCGCTCGTAGTCCGGCCAGCGCTTGCGGTTGCGCCAGTCGTCGGGCGTGATCTTGAAGCGCTTGAACGAAACCTTCTGCCGCGCCCGGAAGCGGGCGAGCTGCTCGGCCTTGCTGATCTGCAGCCAGAACTTGCACACGACGGCGCCGGCGCGGACGAGGTCCTCCTCGAAGCCGTTGATCTCGCCGTATGCGCGCAGCCAGTCCTCCTCCGCGCAGAACCCTTCGACGCGCTCGACCAGCACGCGGCCGTACCACGAACGGTCGAAGATCGTGATGCCGCCCTGTCGCGGCACCTGGCGCCAGAACCGCCACAGGTAGGGGTGCGCCTTTTCCTCGTCGGTCGGCGCCGCGACGGGCACGATCGCGTACTGCCGCGGATCGAGCGCCCCGGCGACGCGCCGGATCGCTCCGCCCTTGCCGGCGGCGTCGGTGCCCTCGAACGCCAGCACCAGCGAGTGCTGCGCGAAGCGCTTGCGCCGCGTGAGCTTCGCCAGTCGCCCCTGCAGCCGCTCGAGCTCGCGCTCGTAGGCCCGGTCGTCGAGCTTTTGCGCGAGGTCGAGGTCGCGGATCAGCTTGACGTTGTCGACGACCGCCGGCGCGACGGTCGCCGGCCTCGCCGGCCGCGGCCGGGTCCGCGCCGCCGCCGCGGCGTTGGCCCGCGTCAGCGATTCGAGCACGATGCGACCGACGGTGAGGTCGCGGTAGCGCGCGTCGGCGCCCTCGACGACGTACCAGGGGGCTTCGCCGGTCGACGTCTCGCGCAGCGTGTGCTCCCACACGTCGCGCGACTTCGCGTACAGCCGGGCGCGGTTCCAGTCGCCGTCGGTGACGCGCCAGGTCGTGGACTTCTTCCGGTCGAGCTCGGCCAGCCGCGCCTTCTGCGCGGACTTCGACAGGTGGATCCAGAACTTCACCAGCAGGACGTCCTCCTGCGGCATCATCCGCTCGTAGTCGCGGATCGCGTGCAGCTGCGCGTCGAGCGCCGCGTCGTCCATCCGTCCGGAGACGCGCGCCTGCATCGCTTCGGCGTACCAGGCGTTCATGAACACGGATATCCGGCCGCGCGGCGGCAGCGCCTGCCAGTAGCGCCACGCGGGCGGGTGCGCGAGTTCCTCCGGCGTGCGCGGGCCGAACGCAAGCACGCGCAGGTGGCGCGGATCCATCCATTCGGCGAGCTTCATCGCGGTCTCGCCGCGGCCGCCGGAGGCCACCCCGGACAGCAGGACGACGACCGCCTTGTGCCGGCCTGCGAGCAGGTCGTACTGCGCGTTGAGCAGCGCCTCGCGCAGCGCCGGCTCGGCGCGGTCGTACGCGCGCTTGCTGACGACGTGACCCACTTCGGCGGTTTCGAGCATGCTCAGGTCTCCTTCGATGAATGGCCGCGCGGGCTCACTGGATTACCTTCGCGCTGCGCGCTCCGGTATTCGCCCTCGGGACGGCCCGTCTGGCTCATGCCCGGCGCCAGAAGCGCTCGGCCCGCGCGAAGCGGCGTGCGGTCGCGTCCAGCGCCCCGGCGGCCCCGACCTCCCGCGCCGCCGCGTAGCCGCGGATCATTCCCTGCAGCAGCGGGTCGTCGCCGGCAAGTTCGGGCGCGAGGCGCGCGGCCATCGCGGCGTCGTTGGTGGCGCCGAGCGCGGCCTGCAACGCGGCCAGCTCCCTCGCGTACCGGCGCGACGCCGCCGGCGGGTACATCGGGCCGAAGAATTCGGCGGCGTAGCGCAACTTCTTCGCCGCGATGCGCTCCGCATGCCGTTCCGCGGTGGAGCGTCCGGCCAGCCCCTTCAATGCCTTCGCGACGCGCCGGTGGCGGCGCTCCAGCATCGCCGCGGCGAATTCGCGTGCGTCGGGAACCCCTCGGGACACCGCGGCGGGCTCGGTCGCCGGGACTCCACTTCCGGCTCGCCGGGCCCGCGGACGTCGCGCCGCGCGCCGATGCCGTCGCGGCCCCGTCCGGCTGCCGGCACGACCGACGGCGTCGGGTCCACGATCCACGCGTGGACCGCCAGCACGAATTCGACAAAGCGCTTGGACGCGACCGCCGCGCGGGCCGCCGCCCGCGCCTCGCGCCGCCGGCGCTCGAGGCGGCGCCGCAGCCGGTCGAAGGCCGGGGCCAGCGTCGCGTCGTCGCGGAGCGCCGCGGCCAGCGGCGGCAGGGTTTCGTCGCGGAAGACGTCGAGGTCGCGCGCGGGCCCCAGGGCGCCGGCCAGCGCCTTCGCTTCGGCGGCCAGGGCGCCGATCCGGGGGTCGGACCCCAGGCGCGCCGCCAGCGCAAGGCAGGCGCGCAGTCGCCGGGTGCCCACGCGCAGCTGGTGCACCCACTCCGGGTCGGTGGCGGCGACGAGGCCGGCCGCATTGCCGGCGATCTGCGCGACGCAATTCGCGGCGACTCGCGCCAGCGCGGTCGCCGCATCGAGTCCGGCGGGCAGCGCCGCGGCCGGGATGGCCGACGCGTGCATCGGTGCGCCCAGCGCCGGCTGGCGCCGTGCCAGCGCATCGCCGCGCTCGGCCTTGTTGGCGAGTCCGACGACGACCGGCAGGTCCGCGGCAAGGGTGCGGGCGAACGCGATCAGCGCCGCCGGCGCGCCGGCTTCCAGCTCCAGCTCGATTTCGGCGATCGGCACGCGCCGGCGGCCGGCGCGGATGTGCCCGTGGTCGATGCACAGCAGCGCGAAGGAACCGTCGGCGAGCTCCAGCGGCAGCGTCCGGCGGACGAAATCGGTGGTGAACCTCGCCGCGAGGGCGCCGCTGCGCCATGCCCTGTCGAGCGCCTTGCGGCACGGGGTCTCGGCAAACCGGGTGGCGTCGAGCGCCGGACCGGCGAGCGGCCACTCGTCCTCGCGCCGGACGTGCATTGCGCCGCCGGCGCCCGGCAGCGCGGGTCCCTTGACCGTCTGCAGCCAGCGCCGGCCGTCGCGACGAACGCGCAGCGCGATGCCCGCCGTCGCCAGCGCGCGGTCGGGCGTGTCGAAGTAGGTCGAGACGACCCGAGCCCGGCGCAGCGGTCCCCGGCGCGCGGCAACGACCGCCGGGTGCCGCAGCAACGCGCTCATCGCCGCCGGAGCGAGCCCCAGCTTGAGTTCGATCTCGGCGCTTCCGGAGGCCGTCATGCGGGCGCGATCGGCGCGGGCTGCCAGCGGCGGATCAGGCGGCGTCGGACAGCTTGAGGCGGCGCGCCCGGACCGCTGTCGGCGAGTTCCGCGAGCACGCCGGCCGTCGCGTCCCAGCCGATGCAGCCGTCGGTGATCGAGACGCCGTAGTGAAGCGGCACCCCCGGCTTCAGGTCCTGCCGGCCGGGATTGATGTGGCTCTCGATCATCACGCCGATGATGCGCTCGTCGCCGCCGGCGACCTGTGCCGCGATGTCGCGGGCGACGTCGACTTGGCGCTCCGGGTGCTTCTGGCTGTTGGCGTGCGAGCAGTCGATCATCACGCGCGCGGCGAGGCCCGCGTTGGCCAGCGCCCTGCAGGTGGCCTCGACGCTGGCGGCGTCGTAATTCGGCGCCGCGCCCCCGCGCAGGATGATGTGGCAGTCCTCGTTGCCCGCGGTCTGGACGATCGCCGAATGACCGCCCTTGGTCACGGACAGGAAATGGTGCGGCGCCGACGCCGCCTTGATCGCGTCGACGGCGATGCGCACGTTGCCGTCGGTGCCGTTCTTGAAGCCGACGGGGCAGGAGAGTCCGGAGGCCAGCTGGCGGTGGACCTGGCTCTCGGTCGTGCGCGCTCCGATCGCCCCCCACGCGATCAGGTCGGCGTAGTACTGCGGCGTGATCATGTCGAGGTACTCGGTCCCTGCGGGCAGCTCGAGCTCGTTGACTTCGACGAGGATGCGGCGCGCGAGGCGCAGGCCTTCGTTGATCTTGAAGCTGTCGTCGAGCCGCGGGTCGTTGATCAGGCCCTTCCAGCCGACGGTCGTGCGCGGCTTCTCGAAGTACACCCGCATCACGACGACGAGATCGCCGGCGAGTTCGCGGCGCAGCGCGGCGAGGCGGGTCGCGTAGTCGATCGCCGCGTCGTAGTCGTGAATCGAGCAGGGACCGACGACGACGACGAGCCGGTCGTCGGCGCCGTGCAGGACACGGTGGATCGCGTGCCGAGCGTCGTAAGTCGTCCTGGACGCCACCTCGGAGGTCGGAAACTCGCGCAGCAGGTGCGCCGGCGGCGCGAGTTCCATGATGTCGGTGATCCGGGTGTCGTCGACCGGGAGCTTCGACGGCGCGCCGGTGGTCGCGGCAGCTCGATTGCGGTGGGCGGTGGACGTTGGCAAGCGGATCTCCGGAAGGACAAGTGCAATGCAATTACAGGAAAATCAGCATGTTACACGAAAACAGGCGGACTCGCGCACATTCCCCCGCGCTCCTTGGTGCGACGCAGCATGCGGAATTGCGACATCGTCCGAATGGCTGCCCCCGTTTTCGTTGCTTCGCGCGTTTGGGATGCCGTAGACTGCTTTCGTGCCTGCCGGGGGGCAGCGAACCGGCGTCGGATCGGACTACAGGATGGCGGGTAACCGCCGCAGCACTTCCACCGCAGAACCCGTTCGAGGAGATTCCCGCATGAAGAAGCTGCTTGCCCTGGCCATGGTCGGCGCGTTCGCCGTCGTGGCCGCGCCGGCGTTGGCCCAGAACGCCCAGCAGGAAAGGATGAAGGTCTGCAACACCAAGGCCGCCGACAAGAAGGGCGACGAGCGCAAGAAGTTCATGAGCGAGTGCCTGTCGGCCGAAAAGGTGTCGCAGCAGGACAAGATGAAGGCCTGCAACACCAAGGCGGGCGACAAGAATGGCGACGAGCGCAAGGCGTTCATGAGCCAGTGTCTCAAGGGATGATGTAGAAGCGCGCAACGATCAGAACCCGGCCTGGCGACCTCCTGTCCGCCCGGCCGCGACTGGCGAGGCCGCACGGGGCAACCCGTGCGGCCTTGTTTTTGGTCCGGTGCCAGCGAGCGACCGCTCGTGCCATCGGTATCACAGCTCTCGAAGCCGTGGCGCGCCGTGCGGACGACTGAACACCCGGAGGTAGCGCGGCGGGCTGCGCCGGCGGCGGGACGATTCCATCGAGGTACGGTCGCGGCGGGCGCGGCGTGCGCCGTGCAGCGCGGTGACGCCGGTCAGCCGGCCTTGCGGACCAGCAGACCCTTGAGGTACTCGCCTTCGGGGAACGCCAGCGCGACGGGATGATCGGCGCTGGCGCCGAAGCGGCCGATGACGGCGGCGTCGGCGTTGGCGTCGAGGGCGGCGCCGGCGACGATCTTGCGGAACAGCGCGGCGTCGATGCCGCCGCTGCAGGAGAACGTGGCGAGCAGGCCGCCGGGCCGCAGCATCTTCAGCGCCAGCAGATTGACGTCCTTGTAGGCGCGGGCCGCGCGCTCGGCGTGCGCCGCGGTCGGAGCGAACTTCGGCGGATCGAGGACGATGCAGTCGAAGCTGGCCCCCGTGTTGCGCAGCTGCCGGAGTTCGGTGAAGGCGTCGGCTTCGCGCCAGGCCGCGCGTGCGGCGTCGAGCGACGGGTTCAGCGCCAGATTCTCGCGCGCGAGCGCCAGCGCGTCGGCGGAGCTGTCGATCGACAGCACGCTGGCCGCGCCGCCGGCAAGCAAGGCGAGGGTGAAGCCGCCGGTGTAGCAGAACACGTTGAGCGCGTCGCCGCGCGCAAGGGCGCGCAGGCCGGCGCGGCTGTCGCGCTGGTCGAGGTAGAAGCCGGTCTTCTGGCCGCCGGCGACGTCGACCCGGTAGACGAGCCCGCCTTCGACCAGCGTCACCACGTCGGGCAACGTGCCGCGCAGCACGCCGGTGCGCGGGGGAAGTCCCTCGAGCGTGCGCACCTCGGCATCGGAGCGCTCGAACACGCAGGCGACGCCGGGAAGCGCGGCCAGCGCGTCGGCCAGCGCGTCGCGCTGCGCGTCGGCGCCCGCTGACGAGAGCTGCAGGACGACGGTGGCGCCGTAGACGGTCGGCCACCACGCCGGGCAGGCCGTCCGACTCGCCGTGCACCAGCCGGCAGGCGTCGTGGGTGGCGTCGCGCATGCCGGCGCGGGCAGCCGCGCTGCGCTCGACCTTCCGCTTGAAGAATGCCGCGTCGATCGTCTCGCGCTCGTCGAAGGTCCACACGCGGGCGCGGATCTGCGACGACGGCGAAAACGCGGCGCGGGCGACGAACGCTCCGCTCGCATCGTGCACGACGACCGTCGCGCCGGACACGGGCGCGCCGTCGACGCGGTCGATCGCGCCGGAGAAGATCCACGGATGCCGCAGCCGCAGCGACTTCTCGCGCCCGGGCCTGAGCGTGACCGTCGCCATCGAGCCGCTTCCCGCCACGGCCGTCGTCACGGCGGGGTCACTTCGGCGACGCCTCGAACGCCGTGCGGATCGCCTCGACCCGCTTGCGGTTGACGCCGAAGTCGCTGTAGCCGAGGCGCGATGCCGACCGCAGTTCGATGACGCGCGCGCCGGGACCGACGTGCGCTTCGAAGTCGTCGACGAAGCCCATCAGCGCGGAGGCGAACTCCGCGTGCAGGTAGTCGCCGCGCTGGCTGACGACCGTCGCGCCGGGCTGTGCCGCAATGATCTCGGCGAGCCGCCGCAGCGCGGCGGCAGGGTCGCCGCTGAACGCGAGCGACCCGATGCGGTGGCGCCTCGTCGTCGGCCTGGCTGGAGACGCAGTTGGGCTTGGCGGGACACGGGGCGAGCCGGCCGTCGCGCACGCCCAGCGACGCGGGAGGCGAGCCGGCAAGCAGGGTTCCGAGCAGGGCGGCCACGGCGGGGGAGGCGAGCGAAAGATTCAGTGCGACCGCGAGGACGGCGCGCTTCATGCCGCCGGCGGTCCCGCCAGCGCCGACTCGATCCGCGCCATGACCTCCGGCGTCAGCAGCGGCACGACGGCGAGCGCCTTCATGTTCTCGGTGACCTGCGCGGGCCGGCTCGCGCCGGTGATCACCGTCGACACGTTCGGGTTCTTGAGGCACCACGCGAGCGACATCTGCGCCAGCGTGCAGCCGAGGTCTCTGGCGATCGGCGCCAGGCGCCGGGCAACCGCCAGCTTCGCCGGCTCGGTCAGGCGCTCGGCGAGCCACTCGTAGCCCTTGACCGCGCCGCGCGAGTCCGCCGGGATGCCGTCGTTGTACTTGCCGGTCAGCAGGCCCGAGGCGAGCGGGCTCCAGACCGTCGTGCCGAGGCCGACGTCGCGGTAGAGCCGCGCGTACTCCTTCTCGACGCGGTCGCGATGCAGCAGGTTGTACTGCGGCTGCTCCATCACCGGCTTGTGCAGGTGATGCTTGTCGGCGATGTGCCACGCGGCGGCGATTTCGGCTGCCGTCCACTCCGACGTGCCCCAGTACAGCGCCTTGCCGGCCGCGATCATGTCGTGCATCGCGCGGACGGTCTCCTCCAGCGGCGTGTCCGGGTCGGCGCGGTGGCAGAACACGAGGTCGACGTAGTCCAGCCCGAAGCGGGCGAGCGATCCGTCGATCGCCTGCATCAGGTACTTGCGGTTGAGCGTGTTCTTCTCGTTGGGACCGTCGTGCATGCCCCAGTAGAACTTGGTCGACACGATGTACGACGAGCGGCGCCAGCCCATCTGGCGCAGCACCTCGCCCATGATCGTCTCCGACTGGCCCTTGGCGTAGACCTCGGCGTTGTCGAAGAAGTTGACCCCGGCGTCGTAGGCGGCCGCCATGCATTCGCGCGCGACGTCGGTGCCCATCTGGTTGCCGTAGGTGACCCAGGAGCCGAACGACAGTTCGCTGACCTTGAGGCCGGATGCGCCGAGACGGCGATAGTTCATGGTGGACATGTCGGTTCCGTGCGGAGGAAAGGTGGCGGGGGAGACGCGCAACGAGCCGTGGAGAAATCGGCCGAAGCCGCCGTTCGGCGCCGGGATCGCTGCGGCCCCGCCCGCGGCGTAGAATCGCGCCTTTGTCGCCATTCTATCGAACACCGGGGAACCCTGCCGATGCCCGCCACCAAACGCTCCGCCGCCGGTGCGGCCGCCACGCGAGCCGTTCGCCGCCGCAAGCCGCCGCTGTCCGTCGAGACGCTGTGGGCACTGAAGCGCATCGCCAGTCCGACGCTCTCGCCCGATGGCGCGACCACGTGCGCCGCGGTGACGAGCTTCGACATGGCGGACAACGAGAGCCGCACCGAGCTGTGGACCTTTCCCACCGGATTCGGCGCCAGGGGCCGTCCGCGCGCGCTGACCGCCGGCGACAAGGATTCGGATCCGCAGTGGTCGCCCGACGGCGCGCACATCGCCTTCACCGCGAAGCGCAAGGGCGACGACGAGCCGCAGATCTACCTGATCGATCCGTCCGGCGGCGAGGCGCGGCGGCTGACCCGGCTCGCGACCGGCTGCGGCTCGCTGCGGTGGTTCCCCGACGGCAAGCGCATCGCGTTCGTCAGCCGGGTCTGGCCGGATCTCGCGACCGACGCGCAGCAGGCGAAGCGGCTCAAGGCGCGCAAGGACGACAAGGTGAAGGCGCACGTCACCGAGCGCGGCGAGTACCGGTTCTGGGATCACTGGCTGACCGACGGCCGCGAGCCGCACGTGTTCGTCGTCGACGTGGCCACCGGCCGCTGCCGCGACGCGCTCGCCGGCACCGGGCTCGCGCTGCCGCCGTGGGATCCGTCGGCCGACGATTTCGACGTCGCGCCGGACGGGCGCGAGATCGCGATCACCGCCGACCTCGCGCCCGAGCCGGCGATGATGAACCAGACCGACATCGTCGTCGTGGAGCTCGCGTCGCGGCGCAAGCGCGTTCTGACCGCGGCGACGACCACCGCCGACGCGCATCCACGCTATTCGCCCGACGGCCGGTTGATCGCGTTCCATTCGTACGACACCAGGCGCGCGTTCAACGACCAGGGCCACGTGTCGCTGCTCGACCGGAAGAGCGGCCGCATCCGCCGGCTGGCGCCGGCGTTCGACCGCGCGACGACGCATCTCGCCTGGCGGCCGGACAGCGCCGCGCTGCTGTTCTGCGTCGAGGACCGCGGTCGCGTCGGCATCTGGCAGCTCAAGCTCGACGCGGCGGAGCCGTCGCTTCGGGTCGCCGGGGGCACCGTCGGCGGCTTTGCGCAGTCGGCGGACGGCAGCGTGCTGGCGTTCGACCGTTCGAGCTACCTGCACCCGGCGGCGCTGTTCGCGGCGCGCGCCGACGGCAGCGGCGAGCGCCCGCTGGAAACGCTCAACCGGGCGTTGCTGGCGCGCCATGCGCTGGGCGAGGTGCGCGAACTGACCGTCAAGGGCCACGGCGGAGACCCGGTCCAGGTCTGGCTGATCCTGCCGCCGAACTTCGATCCGGCGAAGCGCTGGCCGCTGATGCACTCGATCCACGGCGGGCCGCACGCCGCGCACCAGGACACCTGGCACTACCGCTGGAACACGCAGGTGTTCGCCGGCCGCGGCTACGTCGTCGCCGCCGTCAACTACCACGGCAGTTCCGGCTTCGGCCAGAAGTGGCTGGAGACGATCACCGGCGCCTACGGCACGAAGGAATTCGCCGATCACGAGGCGGCGACCGATCACCTGCTGAAGCAGGGCTTCGTCGACCGCGACCGCCTGGTCGCCACCGGCGGCAGCTACGGGGGGTTCATGGTCGCGTACATGAACGGGCACACCGACCGCTACCGGGCCTTCGTCTGCCACGCCGGGTGCTACGACTGGGTGTCGATGATGGCGACCGACGGCTACAAGTTCTTCGCCGACGAGCTGGGCGCGTTCCACTGGAACGACGAAAAGCGCGTGCTGTCGCAGTCGCCGCACCATTTCGTGAAGGCGGCGAGGACGCCGACGCTGGTGATCCACGGCGAGCTCGACTACCGCGTGCCGGGGACGCAGGGGCTCCAGTACTACAACACGCTGAAGGCGAAGGGCGTGGCGGCCCGGCTGGTCTACTTCCCCGACGAGAACCACTGGATCCTGAAGCCGCAGAACTCGCGCCTCTGGTACCGCGAGTTCTTCGACTGGGTGAAGCGCTATGCGACCGGCGGACCGGTCGCGGGCCGCGCGAGCGGGGCCGGCTAGACCGCCGTCGCCTGCGGCCCCGCGGTCTTGCGCTCCCACGCCTCCTGGCAGGGGACGCAGCGGCGCGCGGTCGGATACGCCTGCAGCCGCGCGGGCGCGATGACGATGCCGCAGTCGACGCATTCGCCGTAACCGCCGTCGCGCAGGCGCGACAGCGCCGCGTCCAAGTCCGCGAGCTCGCTCACCAGGTGCCGGACCTCGGCGATGTCCAGCTCGGCCAGCGCATCGGCGACCGCCCAGTCGTCGTTCTCCTCGAGGCGGTGCGCGAGACCGACCACGCGCGTGTCGCCGCTGCCCTTGAGTTGAGCGCCGGTTTCGGCGACGAGCGCGGCGCGCCTTGCTTCGAGTGCGGCCTTGATGCGGGCGCGGTCGGCGGCGGAGAGGCGGGCGGTGGACATGGCGTTCCTTTGTGCGGCTCGGAGCCGGTGGTCCTATCGTCGCGCGGCCGGACGTCGCGGGGGTTGATCGACGTCAAGGCCCCGCGCGCGCCAGCGCCGCGATCGGCCCCTTGAAACCGGGATGCCACGGCGCCATTTCGGGACTGTGGCGGTGATCCGCCGCGGAGGCTCCCGCCCGGGCATCACGGCGCCGTGGCCCCCGACCCCGAACCGACGACAGGAGCAGCAAATGGCCAATCCGAGTGCATACGACCCCTTTGCCGAAGCCGGCATCGACGAACTTTTCCGCGGCTTCTTCAAGCCGGTCCGCCTGACCCCCGCCGCGCCGGCCACGATCAGGATGGACGTGACCGAGAACGACCAGGGCTACGTGGTCCACGCCGAGATCCCCGGGGCGCGGAAGGAGGACATCCACGTCACCATCGAATCCAACCAGGTCACCATCGGCGCCGAGGTGAAGAAGGAACTGGAGCCGAAGCAAGGCGAGCGGGTGCTGCGCAGCGAGCGCCATTGCGGCAGCGTCCATCGCAGCTTCACCGTGCCGGTCGAGCTCGACGAAGCCGCATCGACGGCGAAGTACGAGAACGGCGTGCTCGAACTGACGCTGGCCCGGAAGCCGGCGATCGCCGGCCGCAAGCTGACGGTGCAGTAAGGGCGAGAGGCCCCGGCCGCCGCGCCCGCGACATCGAGCGGGCCCCGGCCGCCGCACGCGGGGCGTCTTTGCCGGGCGCCCCGCGGCGCGCGGTCGCCCGCCGCTTCAGCGCACGCGTTTCGCCGCGTACTCTTCCTCGACGTTGTCGCGGAAGAAGCTCCACGGCGACGATGCGCCGACGAGCCGCCGGTAGGTGTCGGCCGACACGCCGGCGTACTCGAAGGTGCCGGCGTGGAGTTCGACGACGAGCACGCGGCGGGCGGCATCGTAGCCGGCGGCGCGCAGGTTGCCGCCGGACAGCTTCTTCATTTCCATCTGGACCTCCGTCGCCGGCTCAGGAACCGGCGAAGAATGCGCGGACCCGCGCCGGGTCGAGCTGCTCCGCGGAATGGAAGTCGGTCGACGGCGTCGACCGTGTCGCCACGCCCCTGGCGTCGAGCTCGATCAGCGTCGGCACCCAGTTCAGCTTCGGATACCGCGCCAGCACCGCCTCGTTGCGGTTGTCGCTGCCGACGTAGACCTTGACCGGGACGAACCGGGCGTCGCGCGCCTGCGCCAGTGCGGGCTCGCGCGCGAGCAGCGCGTCGAGCTCGCGGCAGTCCTTGCACCAGTCCCCGCCGACGATCAGCAGGACCCGGCGCCCGCTCGCCGCGGCCGCTTCGAGCGCCCGGTCGATGTCGGCGGCCGCGTCGCGCGCCGCGTCGTAGCGCAGCACCGCGGCGGGAGGCACGGCAGCCGGCGAGGGCGTCGGCGCCGCTGGCCGGAGTTCCGCGGCGACGGTCGCCAGGGGCAGCGAGGCGGTGGCCAGCGCGATGCCCAAAGCCAGCGCAAGCGCGCGGCGAGCGTGCGGGCGGCAGCGCGGCACCGCCGCAGGCGCGGAGGGCGGGTGGCGATGTCGGGCCGGGGAAGTCGGAAGGGTGCATCGGGTGGTCGGCATGCATGGGTCGTGGTCGTGCCGGCAGTGTGCCCGCGTCCGGGCGCGGGTTCAAGGCTGCGCCTGCGGCGATCACCGGACGGCGCGGGTGCCGGTGCGGCGGCGGCGACACCCGGCGCGCCGCCGCGACTTGTCGAACGTCGGGGGGCGAGGTCCGGGTCTATACTGCCCGGTCACTCTCCAGCGGGCCCGATGGAAACCCTTCGCCGCATCGTCTGCCTCATCCTGTTTCCGCGCACCGAGTTCCGGCAGATCGCGGGGGAGAGCCCGTCCGTCGACCGGCTGATCCGCCACTTCATCCTGCCGCTGTCGCTGCTGGCACCCGCGGCGACGGTCATCGGCATGAAGTCCTTCGACGCCGCCTGGGATCCGCTGCACGGCTACACGGTGCCGGCGGACCAGATCTTCGCCGCCGGCGCGACCACGCTGTTCGCGTCGCTCGGATCGGTGTTCGTGCTCGCGGCGATCTTCGTCGTCATCGCGCCGATGTACGGCAGCCGCACCCATTATCCGACCGCGCTGGCCGCGGCGGCCTACGGCGCGGTGCCGGTGCAGCTCGCGGGTCTCGCGCTCGTCGTGCCGTCGATGATCATCGTCAGCATGGTCGCGCTTTGCCACACGCTCTATCTTTACTACGTCGCCGCGCAGGAGCTGCTCGACGTGCCCGACGGCGCCGGCACCGAGTTCGTCGGCATCTCGATGGTGTTCCTCGTCATCCTGTCGATCGTCCTGGGCGCGGCGGCCAGCGCGACCGGCGTCATTTGAGACGCAGGCCCTCGACCCGCCGCGGCCGGCCCGGCGGCCCGTCACTTGCCGGCGCGGTCGCCCCACAGCTGCTTCAGCCGCGCGTCGCGCCCGCAGCCGTTGCGGTAGTAGCCGTATCGCACCGGGTTCTTCTCGTAATAGTCCTGGTGATACTCCTCGGCCGGCCAGAACTCGGTCGCCAGCACGATGGGCGTGACGACGTCCTCCTTGAACGGCTTGCTCTTCGCCAGCGCCGCCTTCGACGCTTCCGCGGCCTTGAGCTGCGCCTGATCGTGGACGAAGATCGTCGAGCGGTACTGCGTGCCGATGTCGCAGAACTGGCGATCCTTCACCGTCGGGTCGATGTTGACCCAGAACACTTCGAGCAGCTTGTCGTAGCTGACCTTCGCCGGGTCGTAGACGACCTGCACCACCTCGGCGTGACCGGTCGCGCCCGCGGAGACGTCCTGGTAGGTCGGGTTGCGCGTTCTGCCGCCCATGTAGCCGGACGTCGTCGACAGCACGCCGTCGAGCTTGTCATAGGGGGGCTCCATGCACCAGAAGCATCCTCCCGCGAACGTGGCCACGGCCGTCGTCGGCGAAGCGGCGGTAGGCGTGGCCCTTGGGGACGGGCGCCCGCCGGGCGGCCGCTTTCGGCGCGCTCTGGGCGATGACGATGCCGGCGGCGGCGACGCCGACGAAAATCCCCAGCAGTGCCAGCAGGTGGCGCGGGGACGGCAGGACGGCTTTCATGCGGGGAAGTTCTCCGTAGGCGGTATCGGTCAGCGGCGGAATCGGGCACCGGTGAGTCGGTCGGGGCAGCGCGCACCTTACGCGGACGCGAGGCATCGCCGGGGTGCCAGGGTGTGGCCAGGCGACGCCGGTCGACGGCGGGCGGCCGGCGCGGAGGCACGCGGTCGAACAATGCCATCATATTGACCTTCGATCCGAGCCGGAGTTTCCGATGTCCGCACCACGCCTGTCCCTGCGTCGAACGCTTGGCGCCGCCTGCGCCCCGCTGGTCCTGCTCGCCGCGGTCGTGGCCACGCCGGAAGCGTCGGCCGCCGATCCCGCCAGGACGATGCGCGTGGCGATGGCGATCGCCGAAACGAGCTTCGACCCCGCGTTCGCTTCCGACGCCGCGTCCGACGCGATCATCGACAACATCTTCGAAACGCTGCTCGACTACGACTACCTCGCCCGGCCGGTGAAGCTGGTGCCGGTGACCGCCGAGGCGATGCCGTCCGTCGACGACGGCGGCCGCACCTACACGTTCCGCCTGCGGAAGGGCATCCTGTTCACGCCGGATCCCGCGTTCAAGGGCAAGGCACGCGAGCTCGTCGCCGCCGACTACGCGTACAGCTTCAAGCGGATCCTCGATCCGGCGGTCAAGTCGCCGTGGCTGTGGCTGATCGACGGCAAGCTCGTCGGCGGCGACGAGGCGCGCGCGCAGGCGCAGAAGACCGGCCGGTTCGACTACGACGCGCCGCTGCCGGGGCTCGAGGTCGTCGACCGCCACACGCTGCGGATCCGCCTGAAGGCGCCCGACTATCGCTTTCCCTACGCGCTGGCGGTGCAGAACATGGGCGCGATGGCACGCGAGGTCGTCGAGGCGTACGGCAACGACATCGGCGCACATCCGGTCGGGACCGGTCCCTACCGGCTCGGCGAGTACCGGCGCAGCGCGAAGATCGTGCTCGAGGCGAACCCGGCGTACCGGGAGACGACGTACGCGCCGGCCGGTCCGGTCCCCGCGGCGCTGCAGCCGGTGGCGGCGGCAATGAAGGGCAAGCGGCTGCCCTTCGTCGGCCGCATCGAGATCCAGATCATCGAGGAGGGTCAGGCGCGCTGGCTCGCGTTCCTCAACCGCGAGCTCGATTTTCTCGACATCCTGCCGCGCGAGTTCACCGAGCAGGCGCTCGCCGACGGCAAGCTCCGGGCCGACCTCGCCGCCAAGGGCATCGTCCATGCGACGCTGCTGCGGCCGAACACCTACTGGACCTACTTCAACATGAAGGATCCGGTCGTCGGCGGGTACACGCCGGAAAAGATCGCGCTGCGCCGTGCGATCGGGATCGGCTACAACGTCGACGAGCAGATCCGGGTGATCGCCAAGGGGCGCGCGATTCCCGCGCCGAGCCCGATCCCGCCGGACATCGCCGGGCACAACCCGAGGTTCACGGGCAACGCGCAGCGCTACGACCCGGCCGCCGCCAGGGCGCTGCTCGACCGCTTCGGCTACCGGGACCGCGACGGCGACGGCTTTCGCGAGGCGCCGGACGGCAAGCCGCTGGTGCTCGAGCGCTGGTCGACGCCGGATTCCGGCGCGCGCCAGGGCGACGAGCTCTGGAAGAAGAACATGGACGCGATCGGGCTGCGGATCGACTTCCGGAAGGACAAGCTGCCGGAGCTGCGCAAGATGGCGCGGCTGGGCAAGATCCCGATGCGCGGCGACGGCTGGAACGCCGACTACCCCGACGCCGAGAACTTCATGCAGCTGCTCTACGGGCCCAACGCGGGGCAGGAGAACCAGGCGCAGTTCGACCTGCCCGAGTTCAACCAGCTCTACGACAAGGCCCGGACGCTGCCCGATTCGCCCGAGCGCACCGCGCTGTTCGACCGGATGACCGAGCTGATGCTGGCCTACGCGCCGTGGCGGCTCACCGTGCACGCGCTCGAGGACAGCGTGCGCCACGGCTGGGTCCGCCACCACGTGCCGCATCCGATCAGGTCGCAGGTGTGGAAGTACGTCGACATCGACACCGCGATGCGCGGGAAATAGCGCCGGACGGCATTCCCCGGGCGCGGACGGCCGGCCCGACGAAAGCGAAGCCGGCTCCCGCCGCCGCCGGCCGCGGTCGACGGGGTCCGGACGCGAACGCGGGGGAGTGCGCTACTTGGGCGGTGCCGGCGGAACGTACGGACCGCACTCGGTCAGCGCCATCGGCGTGCCGTCACGGGTGAGCTGGAGGTCGTTGCCCTTGCCGCGCAGCTCCAGCGATCCGTTGGTGTAGCGGATGCCCGATGCCGACGGCACCTGGTAGAGGAACACGCGGTCGCCCGACGGCAGCAGCAGCCGCACCTCGCCGCTGTCGAACCGCAGCAGCAGGCGATCGCCTTCGAGCTTGCAGGCGATGACGTTCTTGCCGACGTCCTCTTCCTCTTTCTTCTTCATCGGATTCTCGCAGCCGCCCAGGGCAACGGCGGCGGCGACGGCGATGGTGATGACGACGTTCGGCGCAACGGCGGATCGGCGGGTCGGCTTCATGGTCGGCGTTCGTTCCGGCAACATGCGCCAGAGAATAGCATGGGCGAACGGCGCACCGGCCGCGCCGGGGAACGCCCGGTGCTCAGCGCGGGACCGCGACGTCGCACAGCCGCGGCGCCGGCGGCGGCCCGCCCGAACCGCCCTGCGGCGTCAGCACGAAGTCGCACGCGTCGTAGCCCTGTGCCGCCAGCCTGCCGCCGAGATCGGCGAGCAGCGCCGGGGGCAGCGACGGCGCGCGCGCGAGGATCCAACCGTACTTGCGCGACGGGTGCGCGACCAGCGCCCAGCGGTAATCCGGGTCCAGTCCGATCACGACGTAGTCGCCGCCGAACACGAACCACCACGTGCCCAGGAATCGGACGAAGCTGACTTCGAGCCGTGCGTTGCTGACCGGCTCCACGACGCGCGCCCGGCCCTCGATGTCCTCGCGCCCGCCGTCGGCCCGCGTGCAGCTGTTCACCACCACCAGCATTCCGTCGTCGCCGGGCCGGTACAGGGCTTCGGTGTCGCGGGCGCACTTGCGCTGGAAGAACGCCGGTATGGTCGCGATCTCGTGCCAGCGGCCGGCGTAGCGGTCGAGGTCGACCCGGGGCACGGTCTGCAGCGGGGCCTGCGCGGCGGCGATCGGCGCGGCGAAGGCGACGAACAGCGCGAGCGCGACGCGCCGCGCGCCGGCGCCGGGGCGGTGCTCGCGGCGCACGCGATCGCCGTGGCCGCGCCGCGGCTCAGCAGTCGACGACATTCAGTGCGATGCCGCCGAGGGACGATTCCTTGTAGCGGCCGGCAAGCGTCCGTCCGGACTCGGCCATCGCCGCAAGGCGGGAGTCCAGCGAGTGGGCCGGCGGGGCCGGCATGCGCAGCGCGGTGCGCGCCGCGTTGACGGCAATCGCCGCCGCGGCGGCATTGCGGTCGATGCACGGGTCCTGCACGAGACCGCCGACCGGGTCGCAGGCGAGACCGAGATGCGGTTCGAGGGCGCGCTCGGCGGCGTAGAGGATCTGCGCGTTGGTGCCGTTTTCCACGGCGACCAGCCCTCCGGCGGCCATCGCCGCGGCCACGCCCACCTCGCCCTGGCAGCCGGCGTGCCGGACGCCGGCCGCGCGGCAGATGTTCCAGATCGCCGAGGCGGCGAGCAGGTAGGTCACGGTACCCTCGTCGCTGGCGAGAGGCGTCGTCAGCCGCCATTGATGCAGCAGCGCAGCCACCGGCCCGGCGGCGCCGTTGGACGGCGCCGCGACGATCCGACCGCCGCTCGCGTTCTCCTCCGCGACGGCGGTCGCGTAGACGGCGGCCCAGGCCGGCAACCGGGGGTCGGCGCCGGCCAGCGCCGCCGCCTGCGTCGGTGCGCGGCGCGCGCGGCCGCTGCCGGGAAGCATGCCGTCGGTGGCGACGCCGCGCTCGATGGCGGCTCGCATCGCGGTGGCGGCCTTGGTCAGGCCGAGTCGCAGTTCACCCGGGCTGCGCATGGCGTTCTCGTTGATCCGCATCAGGTCGGCGAGCCTCTTGCCATGCGTGGAGCCGAGCGCGAGGGCCTGCCCGCCGGTCTCGAACATGTAGGGCACGCGCAACGGTCCCGGCGGGTCGGACGACTCGCTGTCGATCAGGATCCGGCCGTCGCCGGTCGAGTAGTAGAGCCTCGTCGCGAGGGCCTCGCCGCGGGCGTTGCGCGCAGTGAAGCGCATCGCGTTGCTGTGAAAGGCGAAGGCCTTGTCGACGTGGAAGACCAGGTCGTTCGCCGGGTCGAACGGAATGCGCGACACCCGGCCGAGCGGAAGCACGCCGTCGGCGCTGACGCGGGCGAAGCGCGCGTCCAGCGTCGCCGCGTCGATGGCGTCCGGACTGTCACCGGCAAGGCCGGCGACGATCGCCCGGTCGGTGTTCTGCTCGCGTCCGGTCAGCGCGACCGAGCCGTAGAGGTCGATGTGCACCCGGCTGGTCTGCAGGAAGACGCCATCCGCTTCCAGCGCGTGAACGAAACGTCGGGCGGCGCGCATCGGTCCGACCGTGTGCGCCGACGACGGGCCCGGCCCGATCCGGTACAACTCCAGCGCGCTTGCGAACATCCTGCCCCCGTGCGAACCGCGGTATTGTTGTGTACAGCCGACGCAGCCGGCGCCGCCGAACGTGCCCGCTCGAGTGCGGAGTATGCACGGCTCCCGCCGGTCGGCAAGTGGCTGCCGAAGGCCGGCCGGGACCGTCCGCCGGGCGGCGCTGTGGGCTACCGCCGGCGAGGCGCCGGCGCGGTCACCCCGGAGGGGGGGCGAAGCGGTGCTCGTCCCCGTAGGACAGCACCTCGGCCAGTCCGCCGGTCCGGATCTCCCGCTGCCGCGCCTGCCACCACTCGGCCTCGAGCAGGTCGGGGTGGTGGTACATGAACGCGTCGCGCGTCTTCGGGTCGGTGAGCAGGAAGGTCGCGAATTCCTCGGGGAAGACGTCGAGCGGTCCGACCGGATACCAGACGTCGCCCGACATGTCGTCGAATCCCGGCGGCACAGGGGGTATCCGGCGGAAGTTGCAGTCGACCAGATACTCGATCTCGTCGTAGTCGTAGAACACGACGCGGCCGAAGCGCGTGACGCCGAAGTTCTTGAACAGGAGGTCGCCGGCGAAGATGTTCACCGCGGCGAGTTCCTTGATGGCCGCGCCGTATTCGCGCATCGCGTGCAGCCGCTGCGCGTCGTCGCAGCGCTCGAGGAAGATGTTGAGCGGGGTCATTCGCCGCTCGATGTAGAGGTGTCGCACCACGATGTGCGCGCCGTCCTCCTCGATCATCGATGGCGCGACCGACATGAGCTCGGCGACGAGCTCGTCCGAGAAGCGCTCGCGCGGGAAGGCGACGTCCGAGTACTCGAGGATGTCGGTCATGCGGCCGACGCGGTCGTGGTGCTTGACCAGCCAGTACTTCTGCTTGACCCGCGCGCGGTCGGTGTCCTTGCTCGATGCTATGCGGTCCTTGATCACCTTGAACACGTACGGGTACGACGGCAGCGTGAACACCGTCATCACCAGGCCCTTGATGCCCGGCGCTACGATGAACTTGTCGCGCGAGTGCTTGAGGTGGTGCAGGAAGTCGCGGAAGAAGAGGCTCTTGCCGTGCTTCTGCAGGCCGACCATCGTGTACAGCTCCGACGCCGTCTTGTCCGGCAGCATCGACAGCAGGAAGCCGATGTAGGCCGACGGCACTTCCATGTCGACGAGGAAGTAGGCCCGGTTGGCCGAGAAGAAGACCGCGAGCTCGCGCTCCCCGGTGAGCAGCGCGTCGACGTACAGCCGCCCGTCGCCGGTGCGCTTGACCGGCACGACGAACGGCAGCGTGTGGATGCCGTTGACGACGCGGCCGACGATGTACGCGGTCTGGTTGCGGAAGAAGAGGCCCGACAGCACCTGGATCTGGTGGTTCGACTCGGACTTCCACGGCCTCGGCAGGACCTTGCGGAAGGCGCCCAGCACGTTGGCCAGGTCGCGCCGGAAGTCGGCGAACGGCCGGGCGAAGCCGAAGTCGAGCACGATGTCCATCATCGCCGCGCGCAGCCCCTGCTGCCGCGGGTAGTAGCTGCGGTACGACGGCGGATCGGCGTCGATGTGCTCGGTCGACATCGCCGGCCGCACGAAGATGAACCGGTTGTGAAAGTACGCGCGGTTGAGGATCTTCACCAGCACCGAGTTGAAGAAGGTCTCGGCGCATTCGGGCTGTCGATGTTCGATGAGCAGCCCGATGTAGTGGAGCTTGACCTGTTCCCACAGGGAGTCGTCGGCGGAGAGGTCGATGCCGACGCTCCGGTAGTCTCGATCGAGGCGTTCGGCGGTCTCGATCACCCGGCGGTCGTAGAAATCGATGCGGTCGCGCGCGACGTGCTGGATCGCGCGCCAGTTCCCGTCCTCGAAGTGCCGCCGTGCGGCGCGCGCGCACTCCCGGAACAGCGCGTAGTGACGATTGAAGCCGTCGAGAATCGCCTGCGCGATCGGCCGCGCGTGCTCCGACAGAGGGGCCTTGCGGGCGGCGAGGGCGGCGGCGGCGACAGGCATGGGATGGCGGCGGTGACGTCCGATGATAACCTAGCGGCTTCGGTCCGGCCCGGGCGGGCCGGACACGGCGCCCTCCCGGCATTGCCAACCATGCCCCGTCCGCACCCACTGCTGTCCGCCGCGATCCTGTGGGGGGCGTTCGCCCCGGCCCAGGCGCAGGTGTACAAGTGCATCGAGCCGGGCGGCGCGACGAGCTACCAGCAGGCCCCCTGTCGCGCCGGGCAGAAGGGCGGGGCGCTGGAAATCCGCACCGACAACGGCAGCAGCAACGACGGTGCCGCCGCCGAAGCCGAATGGGCCTCCGCGATAGAGCGGCGCGCGCCGCGCAAGGGCATGCCGCAGCGGCTGGTCGAGCAGGCGCTCGGTCAGCCGCAGGAAACCCGCAGCCCGCGCCCGGGCGAGCGTGCGTCGGTGGTCTGGATCTACGGGCGCCCCGAGGGCATGCTGCACATCGCCTTCCTCGACGGCCGCGTTGCCGCGATGCACATGGAGAGCGCGCAGTCCGGGGAGCCGCAGCAGGCGGAGCCGACGCGGGCGGCAGGCGGTCGCCGGCGCAGTGACGCGTCAGGCGCGCGCGTCGTTCGCCTTGCTCCTGCTGCTCGACGAAGTCCTGCTGCGACTTGTTGTAGAGGTCGATCGCGGCGTTGGCGGCGTCCTGATGCGGCTTTGCGCGCTCGAGCAGCGGCAGTGCCAGCGCCTTCTGGTCGTCGACGAACTTCTTCACGCATTCGAGGTACGCGCGCGCTTCGCGCGACCAGTTGCGGACCTGGTTGTCCGACGCGAGCCGGCCGGGGTGGTCCCCGGGGTGCTGACAATTCGGCTTGGGCACCGCGGCCGGCGCGGGGGCGGCGGCAGGCGTCTGCGCCAGCGCGATCGCCGGTGCGAGGGCGAGGACGGCGGCCAGGTGGCGAAGCGTGGTCATGGGCGGTCTCCGTGCAAAGCGACATTTTATCCGGGTCGACGATCCTTCGCGACCCGTCGGTCGCGGCTCAGCGCGACAGCGCATTCCTGAGGAGGTCGAGGCCCAGGTCGACCAGGTCGAACGCGATCTGCCCTCCCGTCGGGCGACGCCCTGCGACGCGGTCGAGTTCGCGCTGGCGCGACTGCGCGTCGGCAAGGCCGTCGATCAGCGCGTCGACGTCGATGGTGGTGCGCTTCGCTTCGGCCGTTCTCGAGCGCGCCGATCGTGCGCGCCATCGCGTCGGGATCGAGGATCGCGATCGGAGCGCCGCAATGGCCGCAGGCGGTGTCGCGCGCGAGGTCCACCGGCGCGCCACAGCCCGAGCACCGGATCACCGCCGCGTGCGCGGCGAGCCGCGCGATCTCGGCGGGAGGCAGCGGACGGATGAAGTCCTTCTCGCGCAGGAACTGGACGAAGGGCGTCAATCGTCCGTGGCCGCGCGGGCAGCGGTGGTAGCTGAACCTGGTCGTCCGCTGCAGATCCTGCGTCGGCACGAGCGGCGCGGAACAGCGCGGGCAGCCGAGTCGGGAAGGAATGGGATGGCGGTCGGCGGCGCCGCCGTCGCGGATCGCCGCGAACAGCGTCAGCGTGGCGCCGGGGGTCAGCTGCACGCTCTCGAACGCGTCGAACCACAGCAGGTGGCAGGGCGCGCACAGGTCGACGACCGCTTCGCCCGCGGTGCCGGCGGCCCAGCGACAGCGAGCGCATCGGCGCCCGGCACGACGGGCAGTGCAGTGCCGGCGGGTCCGGGCGCACCTGCTCAGCGCCTTCCCGCGCCCGGACGGAGAGCGCGCGCGGCGTGCGGCGACACGCGGGTCACGGCGTCCCCGTCCCCGTCCGTGCGATGCGCCGGCCGCGAGGGGACGCGCCGCCGTGCGCGGGCCGCGGTATCCTCGCGGATGCGATTCCGGAACCATCGGATGAAAGACAACCCGATGCCGATGACCACCACCAGCACGCCGAGGCTCATGAGGCCGATGTCCGTCGAGTAACAGCTCACGCCATGCGTCCAAGACACATTCCTTTGCACTTGAGGGTGCCGCCAGTGTAGGCAGTCCCCGGTCGCTCGGGTTGACCCCGATCAACGCGCCGCTGCGGCGGGTGACCGGGCGCACGGACGGCGAGCGGCGGGTCCCGCGCCGACCCCTGGCCGGGTGCGGCGCCGTGGCACTGCTGGCGCTCGTGGTCGGCTGCGCGCCCGTCGCCCCGCCCGACAAGGGGGCGCCGGCCCGCGTGCCGCCATCGACGGCGGCGCCGGCCGCGCCGGCCCGGGCCACCCGGTGCCGGCTCCGCCCCGGCGCCGGTCGCCGTCGTGCTGCCCGCCGCGGACCCGCCGGCGGGCCCGCTCTACACCTGCGAGCGCAACGGCGCGCGCGAGCCGCTGCCGCTGGCGCCCGCCGTCGATCAGCTGTGCCGGCGCCACCCCGAAATGAATCCCTGCCAGTACGAGCGCGACCAGTGCCGCGCCGGCGGCGGGCGCGTATTCACTGCGCGCGGCGAGGAGGTCACGCTCGCGGTCGAGGCCGAGTACGACAAGCGCGTCGTGCGCATCCGCTTGCAGGCGGACGGCGGGACGAAGAAACGCTGACCGCTAGATCTGTTTCGCGGCGAAGGTGTTGCACGCCCTCGGGTCGCCGGAGCCGAGGCCCGTCTTGAACCAGCGCATCCGCTGCTCGGCCGCGCCGTGGGTGAACGTGTCGGGAACCACGTAGCCCTGCGCGCGCTTCTGGATCTGGTCGTCGCCGACGGCGGAGGCCGCCCGCAGGCCTTCCTCGAGGTCGCCGGGCTCGAGCAGGTTGCGCTTCGCGGCGAAGTAGCCCCAGACCCCGGCGAAGCAGTCGGCCTGCAGCTCCAGGCGGACCGACAGCGCGTTGCGTTCCCGCTCGGTGGCGCGCTGCGACTGGCGATCGAACTGCTGCATCACGCCCATCAGGTTCTGCACGTGGTGGCCGATCTCGTGCGCGATGACGTAGGCCTGCGCGAAGTCGCCCGGCGCCCGGAACCGGGTGGACAGTTCGTTGAAGAACGCGGTGTCGAGGTAGACCGAGCGGTCGCCCGCGCAGTAGAACGGACCGACGGCGGTGCTGGCGGTGCCGCAGGCGGAGCGCACCTGGCCGCGGAACAGCACGAGTTTCGGCTTTTCGTAGCGTCGTGCCCATCGCCGTGAACAGCGCGGTCCAGACATCCTCGGTGTCGCCCAGCACCCGTGCGGCGAAATCCTTGGCCGGATCCGCCGCGGCCTGCGGCGACGATGGGGGCACGGACACCTTCGGACCGTAGCCGGGGGCCGGCACGGGGGCCGGGGCCGGCACGCCGACCGGCCCTTCGCCGCCCAGGAACTGCAGCGGGTTCACGCCGAACAGCAGGCTCAGGATGACCACCACGACCAGCGCGCCGCCACCCAGCTTCATCCCCCCGCCGCCCAGCGGGAAGCCGCCGCCGCGGCCGCCGCCCATGCCGCCGCGGTCCTCGACGTTCTCGCTCTTGCGCATGTCGCCCCAACGCATCGCTCATCCTCTCGCGGGTTGTCCTGCATCGCCCGTCGCCGGCGCTTTCGCCACCGGCCGCGGGCGGGGTCCGTCGTTCAGCGAATCCTGGTGTAGCGGATCAGCCAGTTGGTCTTCCACTCCCGGCCGTCGGCCGACGATTCCCACCGCCAGACCAGCGCGTCCGGCCGGATGTCCTCGAAGGTCATCCGCTGCAGCAGACGCCGACCGTCGCGGCCGGCGCCTTCGCGCGAAAGCGTCATCCGTCCGTCCTTCAAGCCACCGGTGAAATCGAGGTAGCTGCCCTGATTATCCACCCAGGTCTGCTGCCACTGCTTCCGGGCCGGGTTCCACGCCGACAGGCTGCGTCCCACCAGCGGGTCGGCCTCGTCGGTCCGGAAATTCTCCTCGATCGCGCAGCCGTCGAGTATCCGGGCGATGCGGTTGACGCCGGTGCCGGCGGGCATCCCGGGCGAGGCATCCCACGCCACCTTCCACTCGCCCAGCCAGAAATCGAACTGCCTGGCCTCCGGCTCGGTGCAGGGCAGCGGTGGCGGCGGTGGCGCGACCATCGCCGGAGGGGCGGGCGCCGCTCCCTCTGCCCGCGCACTGCCGGCAGAGACCCATCGTCGCGGCGGCCGCGACGATGCAGACACCCGGGAGCACCAAGTCACGGAGGCGCGTGGCGGGCATCGGGCTCAACGGTTGGGGACGACGATCGTCTTGCCACGGCTGTGGCCGGTCGCCATCGCGGCCTGCGCCGCGGCGACCTCCTCGAGCCGGATGCTGCGCGTGATCGTCGGCGCGATGGCGCCGCTGGCCGCGAGTCCGATCAGCCGCTCCCAGGCGGCGGCACCCCCTTTGAGCGTGATGCCGATGCAGCGCTGCTTCGTGCCCAGCGAGGCGATCCTGCCCCGCAGCAGGTCGCCGACCGCGGCGTGGCTGCCAAGGGTGCTGAGATAGGCGCCGTCCGGCGCCAGCACGCGGCGGGCGCGAACGAAGTCGCTGGCGCAGGCGGCATCGAGAATGACGTCGTGCGGGGTGGCCGCCGTCGTCGCCGCGCGTCCAGTCGGTCGTCGCGTAGTCGATGACGGCATCGGCTCCGAGCGTGCGCACGTAGTCGGCGTTGCCGGCGCTGCAGACGCCGGTGACCCTGGCGCCGAGATGTTTCGCGTACTGGACCGCGGTCGCGCCGACGCCGCCGGCCGCGCCGGTGACCAGCAGCCGCTGCCCGGCGCGCAGCCGGACGTCGTCGGTCAGCGCCTGCACCGCCGTGCCTCCGGCGACGGGAAGCGCGGCCGCGGACTCGAGCGCAACGCGCGGCGGGACCGCCGCGATCCGGTCGGGACGGACGACGACGACCTCGGCAAACGAGCCCTGCCGCTGCAGCGGCGAAAGCGAGCCGAACACGCGGTCGCCCGGCGCGAATCCCCGGACTCCCGCACCGACTTGCTCGACGATGCCGGCGAAATCGGTGCCCGTGCCACGAGGCGGTCGCTCCAGCACCGGCAGCCAGCGCAGCGTTCCCGCGCGGATCTTGCCGTCGAGCGGGTTGAGACCCGCGGCGGTCACGCGGACCGAGAGTTCGCCCGCGCCGGGCTCCGGGGTGGGCACCGTCACGACATGCAGCGTCGCGGGCGGGCCGAAGCGGTCGTAGCGAAGCGCGCGCACGGTCAGCCGCGGTCCAGCGCGTGTTGCCTGAGATCCCGGAGCGGGACGACGGCCAGCGCTTCCTCGTGGGTCGCCGCCAGGATCACCGGCGGGGCGACGCCGTCGTCGCGCGCCTCGCGCCAGCGCCCCGCGCACAGGCACCACCGGTCGCCGGGCTTGAGACCGGGGAAGCCCGACTGCGGCGCCGGCGTCGACAGGTCGTTGCCCTGCGCGCGCGAGTAGGCGAGGAATTCCGCGGTCACCTGCACGCACACGACGTGCAGCCCCGTATCCTCGGGCCCGGTGTTGCAGCAGCCGTCGCGGAAGAATCCGGTTCGCGGCGAATGCGAGCAGGGCAGCAGTTCACCGCCCAGCACGTTGAGGTCGGCGGCCACGCGGCGTCATCCCTTCAGGGCGCGGTAGAGATACGGCAGGCTGGTGTCCATCCGGAAGTCGATGTCCGAATGGTTGTCGTCGAACTCCTCGTAGTGGTGCGCGATGCCGTGCTCGGCGAGGCGACGCGAGAGGATGCGGGCGCCGTAATGCAGGTGGTACTGGTCGCGGAACCCGCAGTCGATGTAGATGGCCCGCATCGACGCCAGCGCCTTGCGGTGGCGGCCGACCAGATGAATCGGATCGTGCTTCAGCCACGCCCGCCAGCGCTCGGGCAGGATTTCGCCGGTCTCGAGATGGAACGGCAGCCGGAATCCCAGCGGCGCGCGCGGATCCGGGTCGTAGGTCGCCGCCATGCAGAGGTTCATGATCGCATGGCCTTCGGTGTAGGAGACCTTCTCCCGCTTCCACACGGCCTCGAGGAAGGCGCGCGCGCGGCCGTCGTCGAGACCGGCGGCGAGACCTTTGCGCTGGCGTGCCTCGGCCTGCGCGTCGTACGGGCCCTCGTGGAGGCGGGGGTGCCGGTACTTCGCGAGCTCGTTCAGCGTGTTGGGCCAATCCGACCGGTAGCAGAAGTCGAAATAGGCGTCGCCGGAATGGTCGGCGACGGCGCTCCAGTACGCGGGGTGCTTCATCGCGTGGATGATCGCGCCGTAGCCGCCCGACGACTTGCCGAAGCAACCGCGGTGGTCGCGGGAGGCCAGCGTGCGGAATTCGGCGTCGACGAAGGGGATGAGTTCCCGCGTGAGGTAATCCGCGTAGCGGCCGACGGCGGACGAGTTGACGTACTGGTTGCCGCCGAGCGCGGTGAAGCAATCGGGAAAGACGACGATCGCCGGCCCCATCTTCCTGGCGTGGACGAGCCGCGCGACGCGCTCGGGGACGTTGTCGCCGAACGGCTTCCAGCCGACGTGCGAAAGGCCCGAGCCGGTGAAACCGACGAAATCGTAGAGGACCGGGAAACGGCGGCCGCGGCCGCGGCTCGCGCCTTCGTCGTACTGCGGCGGCAGCCAGACCGCCAGCGGACGCACGTGCGGATCGCCGAGCGGGTTGTCGGCGAGCACCCTGGAGGTGTGCTCGAGCACGACCACGCGGCCGGACAGACGGGGCGGGCGCTTCAGGGCCATCGGTGCTCCTGCGGACGGGCCGCGCGGCGGGCGGCGATGCGGCCGATTGTGCCGGTGCCCGCCGGTGAGGGCAATGCCGCGGCCCGGCGGGCGGTCCTAGTCCTTTTTGCTCTTCTTCTTTTTCTTCTTCTTGGCCAGCAGCATCGAACCGCGGCATTTCTTCGCGCCGCAGCGGCACGCGTAGCCTTCGCGGTCGGCCTTGGTGACGCGGCCGTCCATGAACAGCCGGTAGTCGTAGGCGAGTTCGGCGCCGGGATCGATGGGCTTCTTCGCCACGATGAAGACGCGGCCCACGTCGTCCTCGATCGCCTCGCAGTTGGGCTTGCACGAGTGGTTGATCCAGCGGGCGGCGTTGCCGCCGACCCCGGCGTCGATGATCGCGCCACCGTCGGTCGAGAAGAAGAACGTGTGATACGGATTCGTCGGATCGGCCGGGTGGCGGCGGTCGGCCTCGGCATCGGTGATGCGTTCGCCGCGGTATTCGATGATCCGGTCGCCCTTGGCGATGTGGGTGGTGGCGAACACGCCGCGACCATGGATCGTCGAGCGGCGGACGGCGTAGGGGCGTTTGGCAGGCGTCGAAGGCATTGGGGTCGGCGGTGGTTGAAGGGAATGAATCGAAGAGCGCACGAGTGACCGCCGGATTCTACGCGAAGGCTGCGGCAGCGTCGTCGGCGCTGCCGTGCTCGCCGGCCGGCGGCGGGTGCGGCGAACGTCAACGCATGTACTTCAGCGGAGGAACGACGGCCACGTGCCGTGCGCCCACCACGACAGTCCCGTCAGCGTCACCGCGAGCAGCACGAGCAGCAGCGCGGCGAGTCCCAGCAGCGCCTGCCTCGAGACGTTGGCGTCGGATTGCCCGTCGCCGGGAAGCGGGGGCGGTCCGTCGCGCAGGATCGCGATGCCGCCGGCGACCGCGCCGAGCGCCGCGCCGACCAGCGCGAGCCAGAGTGCCAGCATCACCGGCGCCAGCGTGACGAAAGGCAGCGTCGCCTGCACGTGCCGGAAGCCCGCGGCGCCGCCGATGATCGCGAGCGCCAGTGGCGCCAGCCATCGCCAGCGCCGCGGCGGCGCCGCGGCCGGGACCGGATCCGTGGGACGGGGCGCGGTCATCGGCGACGCGCGACGAGGTCGATCAGCGCCGAGCGACCGGCGTGAGCCGCGCCCTCGGCGAGTTCCGCGTCGTAGGCAGCGAGTTGCAGGATGTCCCACCCCGCGAATCCTGCGGACAGCCACGCCTCGGTGTACATGTGCTCGCGCCGGCCCGGCCCCCCGGTGCCGTAATCGACCTGCTCGGGCCGGTAGCCTTCGAGCAGAAACAGTCCGCCGGGACGCACCGCGGCGCGCATTCCCGCGAACACCGCTTCGCGCTCCTCCGGCGCGAGGAACTGGATGAAGATCGCGACCACCGCGTCGTAGGTCCGTTCGTGCCACGGCCACTCGTGGATGTCGGCGACGTGGTAGTCGATTTCCACCCCGTGGCGGCTGGCGAGCCGGCGGGCCTTCGCCACGCCGGTGGCGCGAAGTCGAAGGCGGTGACGCGGACGCCGGCGCGGGCGAGATGGACGCTGTTGCGGCCCTCGCCGTCGGCCACCGCCAGCGCCGTGCTGCCCGGAGCGAAGCGCCGCGTCTCGCGCGCGAGGAACGCATTGGGGGCTTCGCCGAACAGGTAGTCCTCGCGATCGAAGCGCTCGCTCCAGGTGGCGCGCGGATCCGCGAAGGCATTCATGGCGGCGAACCGCCAAGCAGCAGGAGCACGACCGGCACGGTGGCGGCCGCCAGCGCCGTCGACAGCACGAGGCTGGCGGCAACCGGGCCGCCCATGGCGTCGAACTCGCGTGACATCAGGTAGACGTTGGCGCCGACCGGCAGCGCCGCCATGACCGTCACTGCCTGCGTCTCCCGGGCCGGCAGGTCGAGCGCGCGGGCGAGCGCGTAGACGACGGCCGGCTGCACCAGCAGCTTCACCAGCGTGATCGTCGCGCTCTGCCGCAACGAAGCGCGCAGGCCGTATTCGGCGAGACCCATGCCCAGCGCGATCAGCGACAGCGGCACGGCGGCCTGCGCGACCAGCGCCAGCGTGTCGTCGGCGAAGCGCGGCAGCGCGAGACCGGTGAAGCCCCACGCGGTGCCGATCAGGATGCCGGCGATCACGGGGTTCAGCGCGACCTGCCTGACCGTCTTCGCGAGCGCCGATGCCGACACCTCGCCGTGCCGCGCCCATTCGACCGAGACGGTGACCAGCGTCCACAGCAGCAGCGCGTTGAACACGACGATCAGCGACACCGTCGGCATCGCCGGCGCGCCGAGCGTCACCTGCGCGAGCGGCACGCCGAGCAGCACGTTGTTGGAAAAGATGGTGCCGAGGCCGAAGACCGACTGGTCGACGCCGCCGAGCCCGAAGGCGCGCGCCGCGACGATGCGGGCGCCGACGAAGACGACGACGCAGCCGCCGAAATAGGCGATCGAGCAGCCGCGCGTCGACCGGCGGCAGCGAGGAAAAGTCGCTCATCAGCCGGAACAGCAGCGCCGGCACGGCGACCGAGAAGACGAATCGCGTCAGCGCGTCGGAAGCCGCCGGCGGCCAGCCGCCGAACCGCGCGAGCGAGTATCCGACGAAGATCAGCAGGAACAGCGGCGCGGTCAGCGCGACGACGTGCGCGAACGGCTCCACGCCGCGGGTCAGGCCGCCGCCGATGCGGGCGCCGCCGGACCGGGGGGCGGGCGGACGCGAGCGTGTCGAGCGCGGCGCTGACCGCGCGATCGAACAGCGCCACCGGCTCGACCAGCAGTTGCGCGCGGCGGGCGCCGAGCACCCAGGCGAGTTCCTCCGGCGAGTAGACGAAGGCGTGCCGCCGCGAGCGGCTGGTGAACAGGTACTTGGTCCGCAGCGGCGACACCCACGTCAGGCGCGCGTTCACCGTCGCACCGTCGTCGCCGGTGAAGGCCACCCAGGTGCCGACGACCATGTCGTTGACGAAGTCGTTCAGGTTGGACGGGACGCGCGGCGCCGCCTCTTCCGCCGGCGGCGCCGGTTCGCGCACGACCGGTTCGGGGGCCGGCGTCCCCGGCGCGGCCGGGAGCGTCGATGGCATGCCGGCACCGGCCGCAGGCTCGACCGCGGCGGGCGTCGCCGGGAGGTCGGCGGCGGCCGTCGCGGGTTTGGTCGCAGTGGCGGTCGCGGTGGCAGGAACCGGGGCCGCCGCGCCCGGCGGGGCAGCGGGCGCCTTGTCGGCCGCCGGCGGACGCAGCGCCGCGATGTGCAGCGGGTAGAGCGCTTCGAAGAATGGCTTGGAGCGGTCCGGCGGAGCGCCGACGGCGACGCAGCCGCGCCGCAGCGCGCCGATCAGCGTCGGGATGAGCTTGGTCATCCGCACCTTCTGTCCGGTGCGTTCCTTGGCGACGATGCTCCAGAGCAGGTCGTCGAGGGTCGCCACGGCCGCGGTCCATTCCGGTCCCTCTTCGCCGGAAGTCTTGCGCAGCGCCGTCAGGTAGTCGGCCCACACGGTCTCGATGAACGAGCGGACTTCGAACGGAAGATCGAGCCCGGTCAGCCGGTCGCGCACGAAGGCGAGGACGTGCGAGCGGTCGCCTTCGCGCTCCTCGGCGGCGAGTGCCGTGGCGACGTCGTTCTCGGTGGCCGTCGAGGCGGCGCTGCGTTCCTTCTCGAGGAAGGCCGCGAGCTCGCGATCGGCACGATCGAACACCGCGATGTCGATGCCGAAATCGCGGCAGACGGTGTCGACGGCCGCGCTTGCCGCGCGGTCGAATTCGACCCTGTACGTTTCGTCGCTGGTCGCCCCGATGGCGCCCTCGGCGAGGCGATCGAGCAGCCTTCGCGCCGCGTGCGTCCGGTCGGTGAAGAACGTGCGGTCGAGCAGCGCGGCCTTGACCACCGGGACCTGCATCCGGCCGAACAACCGGCGCAGTTCGGGCGGAATCGACGGATCGCCGAAGACGTAGTCGAACAGGAGCGCGATCACGTCCATGGTGACGCGGTCGTGCGGGTGCTCGATCTGGTCGGCGATGGCGGCCCGGATGTAGGGCACCAGGTTGAGCGGCACGACGGTGAGCGCTTCGCCGTCCGCCTTGGGCAGCGTGGCGGCCAGCGCCGCCGGCAGGTCGAGCTGCTGCCAGTTGGCCAGCGTGTTGAACATCGGCGTCGACGTGCCGAGCGCCATCAGCGGATCGAGGTCGGGGAAGTCGCCGTCCGACGCGCCACCGGCGCGCGCCACGCCCGGCGGGGCCGGACCATCGACCGGCGCGCCGCCGTCGGCGCTCGCGGCGAGGGCGCCGCCCGCTCCCGTCGTCGCGGGAGCGTTCGCCGCCATTGCCGCCAGCGCCTGCAACCCCTGCAGGATCGCCGGCGACGCGAGGGCGCGGGAGATTTCCGATGCCGTCGCCGTCGACGCACCGTCGCCGGCGCCTTCCCGGAAATGGAACGCGGCCGCGTGGCCCGGCTCGGACAGCGTTCGCCGGCACGTCGACATCCGCCGGCACCGCGGGCGCTTCGTTGAGCATCCGGTCGAACGTCGCGATCAGGTCGCGGTCGTCGTCGGGACGCAGGTCGCTGCGCGCCCGCAGCTCCGCCTTGATCTCGGGCAGCACGCCCCGGTCGGCGAGGATGCGGTTGAGCGCGATGTAAAGCTTGTTCGCCGACGGCGTCAGATCCTCGACCAGTCGCTCCATCAGCGCGCGCCAGACGCGCGCGTTCGGATAGACGCTGCGCGAGCTGACGCCGATCGCGTCCAGCAGGTACGCGGGCGCGAACGGGTTGTCGACGTCGCTGCGCTTTTCTTCGGGCAGCAGGGCGTCGAAGCGCAGGTCGAGCGCCGCGAGCTCGGTCCGGGTCATGCGGAACAGCAGCGATGTCGCCTGCGTCAGCGCGGCCTGCTTCTCATGGTCGAACGCGGTCAGCACGCGCAGGCTGCCGAGCGAGGCGTCGAAGTCCGGTCGGCGCCCCTTGCGCTTGACTCCCGAGAGGCGGCGCGCATAGAGCTCGCGCAAGGTCGCGTCGAACTTCTCGAGCCAGGTGCCGCGCTTCAGCCGGAAGTCGTCCACGTCGGACTGGGTGACGAAGGTGTTGCCTTCGAACAGGTCGCCGGACTGGTCGATCGAGTTGCGCGCCACCAGCGTGACCCGCGAGCGGAACTGCTCGAAACAGGCGTCGAGGATTTCCCGGGCGGCAGCCGGGGCCGGCACGGGATGGGAGGCGGCGGAGGTGAACGGCATTGCGGACGGGAGGTCGGTGGAGCAGGGCGTTCGACGGGTGCTGAGTCCGACATTCTACTGCGTCCCGATGTCGCGCCGTTCTTCCACGCGCCGGCTGGCCCGCGTCGTCCGTCGGATCGATGGCGCAGGAGCGTTCCGTGGACGAGAATGGCTCGATGGGGCGGTCGCGATTTTCCCCGCAGGCGGGTATCGGCGATAATTCGACCTGACCCCACGCGGTTTGCGCGGGCAATGGAAAGCGTCGACGGCAAAATGAAGGACATTTCCGCATTGTTGGTGGCGGCCACGGTCTGGGCGTACTGGACCCGCGTCGGCGTCATGTCGTACCGGCTCAGGCGCCGCACGCGCCGGCTCGCCGGCGTGGTTCCGCAGCAGCGGCTGGAGCAGGGCATGTGGCTGGTCTGGGTGCCGCTGGTGGCGCTGTGGATGGGACTGCCGCTGCTGGCGGCGCTGCGCGACAACGCGCCGTGGGCGGTGCCGGCGTTTGCCCAGGAGCCGCCGGTGCTCTGGCTGCGCTGGCTGGCGGCGGGGGCGGCGGTCGTCTGTCTCGCGCTGACGCTGCGCTGCTGGAGCCGGATGGGCGCCGCGTGGACGATGGCGGTCACGCCGGACCGCAAGACCGAACTGATCACGGACGGCCCGTTCGCGCGCGTCCGCCACCCCATCTACGGCTACAGCCTGATGCTGATGGCCTGCTCGGTCGTCGTCGTCGCGACGCTGCCGATGCTCGTCGTCGGGCTCGTCCACCTGGGACTGATGATCGTCAAGGCGCGCAACGAGGAGCGGCACCTGCTCGCGGTTCACGGCGAGGCCTACGCCCGCTACGTCGAGCGCACGGGCCGGTTCATGCCTCGACTCGCCGCGCCGCGGGAGTGACGCGCTTGGCACCGACGATCGCCGCGGCGCGCGGCGCCCGGGGCGAGGCGGCGTGGGGGCCATGCCGGATCCCCGGCATCCTCCGCGCGCTGGCCGCGTGCGTGGCACTGCCGCTGGCCCGGTCGCTGGCGCCGACGGCGTCGGCCGTCGGGCCGGGTTCGGCGATCCAGCCGGCGGACGTGCCGCTGTCCACCGCGGCCCCCGGCCCCGGCCGCGACCCGCGCTGCCGGGGCGGACTCGGCGTTGCCCGCAGCACTCGGCGCGCGCCTGCGCGACCTCGATCCCGAGTCCCTCGACGCGGCCGCGGTGCGCGACGTGCTGGCCCGCGTCCCCGCGCCGCGAATCCTGCTGTTCCAGGGCAGCGTTCCGCTGGTGACGATGACCCCGGTCGCGGAGTTCCTCATCGCGATGGGCTACCCGGCCTCGCAGCTGGTCGACCCCGCGCACGGCGGCTACTCGCGGTCCAGCTACGCCGACGCCGCGCGGCTGGCCGGGGAAGTCGCCTGGCACTACGAGCGCGATGGCGTGCGGCCGGTGCTGATCGGCCACAGCCAGGGGGGCATGATCGCCATCCGCGTCCTGCACGAGCTCGCGGGCGGCTTTCGCGACGAATTGCCGGTGTGGGACCCCGCGTCCGACGTTCCGGCGACCCGGACGACCATCGTCGATCCGCTCACCGGCGACGAGCGCCCGGTCCGGGGCCTCTCCGTCGCCTACGCCGCGGCGCTCGCGACCGGCATGCTGCCGCGGCTGATGCTCGGGCAGTGGGACATGGTCCGGCGGCTGCGACAGATCCCCGACAGCGTCGACGAGTTCGTCGGTTTCATCCTGCCGTTCGATCCGATCGCCGGCACGCTCGACGGCGGCGCGCCCTACGCGGCCATGGGCCACGCCCGGGTGCGCAACGTGACGCTTCCGGCGTCGTACCGCCACATCGGACTGCCGGACATCGCGCACCTTGCCGCCGACCCGGTCACGCGCGACTGGATCGAGCAATTCTCTCCGGCGGCCGCGCCGCCGCCGCCCGACGCGGCGTCCGACACGACCAATCTGCTGCACGCCGCCGTCCTCTGGCACGACGTGAAGAAGCACTGGTGCATCGAGGCGCAGCGGCTCGACGCTGCACGCGTTCGCCTGGCCGGCGGGGTCTGACGTGGGGCGGCTCAATCTCTTCCAGTCGATGATGCTGGGCTGGCGCGACCTGCACCCGTACGCCGCCGCGCACGTCGTGACGATCGCGCATCCGCTGGACCGGACCGCTCCTGGCCGCGGTGATCGCCGAGGTGCTCGAGGCGGCGGGGCTCACCGGCCTCACGCTGGATCGCCGCCATGGCCGGTACACCTTCACCGGCGGTCCCGCGAGGTTCGCACTGGACGCGGTGCCCGCCGGCGCCGACGCCGACGCGGCGGTCGAGGCGGCGATCGAGGCCCGCATCAACACGCGGTTTCCCGACGACGGCCCGGTCGATCCGTTCCTTTTCTTCACGGTGACCACGCCGGAGGGTTTCCGCCTCGGCGTGAGCTACGACCACCTGTACGCGGGCGGCGACTCGATCGCGGTGCTGCTGTCGTGGATCGTCGCCCGCTACCGGGCCCCGGCGGGTGCGGGGCCCGCCGCGCCGCGCCTCGCGCTCGACCCGCCGCGCTATGGCCGCCTGTTCGCCGCGCAGCTGCGGGCGCTGGTCGCCGGATTGCCGCAGATGCTGACGCTGGTGCGAGCCGCGCGCCGAAGCGCGCGGCCGCGCGTCGCGCATCCCGAGGACGGCCACAACGGCTATCTGCGGGTCCCGATCGCGGCCGGTCAGCTGGCGCGCGCTGCAAGCCGCCGGGCGCGCAGTGGGAGGTCTCGACCAACGACATTCTGCTCGCCGCGTTGCTGCTCGCCGTGGCGCCGATGGCGTCCGACCGCGGCGGCAGGCGGCCGGACATCGCCGTGGCGTCGATCGTCAACGTGCGCGCCGACTACCAGCCGCCGCCGCAGCGCGTCTTCGGCCAGTTCCTGTCGGCGTTCCGCGTGACCCATCCGGTGCCGCCGGGCGCGACGCTGCGCGAGGTCGCCGGCGACATCGCGGCGACGACGCGGCGGGTCAAGTCGGGCAAGCTGTACCTGCAGTCGCTGCTGCTGATGGGGCTCGCTCGCCCGCTGCTCGGGGCAATGTCGTCCGGGCAGCGGGCGCGGTTCTTCTTCAAGCATCACCCCGCGTTCGGCGGGATCACGCTGCTGAACGTCGACGCGCTGTGGCCGGGAACCCCGCCGTACCTGCGCGCCGCGTCGACCGGCCCGCTCACGCTGCTCGTGCTCGCGGCGAGCATTGCCGGCGGCGAACTTTCCGTCGGCATGACCTACCGGCTCGCCGAGCTCTCTCCGGATGCCGCCCGCGCGGTCGGCACCCGGTTCGCGTCCGTTCTCGGCGTCCTGCCGGGACCCGCCTGAACGCAGCCGCCGGCGGGGGACCGCGTGGCGGGTACCGCCGACACGCCGGCGAAACCGGTCGGGACGTCGAGGGCGATCCCCGGCGCGGGGACCGGATCGCCTATAATTATGGTTTGCCACCCCGACGAGCCCGCCCCGACGGCAGCGACTGCTGGCGCAGGCCCATCACACAACGCAGGGAAGCCTCCTCATGCCGGGCCCATTGGCGGGAAAGGTCGCGCTCATCACGGGTGCCGCGCGCGGCATCGGTCGCGCGTGCGCGCGCAAGCTCGCCGCCGGCGGCTGCGACATCGTCGCCAACTACTACAACAGCCACGAGGAAGCCGAGGCGCTGTGCGCCGAGTTGCGCGCGCAGGGCCGGCGCGCGTTGGCGGTCCAGGGCAGCGTCGGCGTGCCGGAGAGCGTCGACGAGATGTTCGCGACGATCGGCAGCGAGTTCGACCGGCTCGACATCGTCGTCAGCAACGCCGCGTCCGGCGTGCTCAAGCCGGCGATGGACATGTCGCTCAAGCATTTCCGCTGGTGCATGGAGACCAACGCGCTGGCGCTGAACCTGCTGGCGCAGCGCGCGGTTCCGATGATGAAGGACGGCGGCCGCATCGTGGCGATGTCGAGCCTCGGCGCGCAGCGCGCGATGCCGTCGTACGGCTTCGTCGGCGCGTCCAAGGCCGCGCTGGAGGCGCTGGTGCGCACGCTGGCGCAGGAGCTCGGCCCGCGCGGCGTCCGCGTCAACGCCGTCTCGGCGGGGGTCGTCGACACCGACGCGCTGGGCTATTTCCCCAATCGCGAACAGCTGCTGGCGGAGTTCGCCGCGCGCACGCCCGCGGGGCCGAAGCTCACGCCCGAGAACGTCGCCGACGCCGTGTACCTGCTGTGCCTGCCGGAAGCCGCGTGGATCAACGGGCACACGCTGGTCGTCGACGGCGGCTTCGCCATCTCGGGCTGATCCGGCCATGGCCTTCGAATCGGGTCTCTCCGGCAAGGTCGCCATCGTCACCGGCGGCTCGCGCGGCATCGGCCGCGCGATCGTCGAGCTGCTCGCGGCCGAGGGCGCGGACGTGACCTTCTTCTACCGCGGCAATGCCGAGGCGGCGGCCGCGGTCGTCGCGGCGGTCGCCGCGGCCGGCGGCAGGGCGACGGCCGCGCAGGTGGACGTCCGCGACGCCGCGGCCTGCGCGGCGGCCGTGGAGGCGATCGCCGAGCGCTGCGGCCGCATCGACATCCTGGTCAACAACGCCGGCGTCATCCGCGACAACCTGATGGCGATGCTCGAGGACGACGACATCGCGGCGGTGCTCGACACCAACATCGGAGGCGTGTTCAACGTCACGCGGCCGGTGATTCCGCACATGATGTCGAAGCGCGCGGGCCGCATCGTCAACCTGTCGTCGGTCGCGGGCGCCAAGGGCGGACGCGGCCAGGCGAACTACGCGGCGAGCAAGGGCGCGATCGACGCGCTGACGCGCGCGCTGGCGGTCGAGCTCGCGCCGCGGAAGATCCTCGTCAACGCGGTGGCGCCCGGCGTCATCGACACGGAGATGTCGCAGGAAGTGCGCGACCTTGCGGGCGACGAGGTGAAGGCGCGAATCCTGCTCAGGCGCTATGGCACCGCGCGCGAAGTCGCGAACGCGGTGGGATTTTTCGTGTCCGGACTCGCGGATTACGTGACCGGTCAGGTGCTGTACGTGGACGGTGGTTTCAAGATGGAGTGATCATGAGTGAACAGGCAATCAGCAAGGAACAGATCATGGCGGTGTTTCCCACCGTCCAGAAGACGATGGCGGACGCGCTCGGCTGCGAGCCCGAGGACATCAAGCTCGACGTGTCGCTGATCGAGGGGCTCGACGCGGAGTCGATCGATTTCCTGGATATGGTCTTTCGCCTCGAGCGCGCCTTCAAGGTGAAGATTCCGCGCGGCAAGATCATCGAGGATGTCCGCGGCGACATGCCCGAGGAGGAGTTCGAGCAGAAGGGCGTGCTGACCGAGAAGGGTCTGGCGCAGCTTCGCCTCTACCTGTCGGAGATTCCGGACTCGCGGTTCAAGCCGACGATGAAGGTCGGCGAGATCGCGCGGCTGTACACGCCGGAGACGTTCTGCAAGCTCGTGATCCGCGCCCAGCGCGGGACTTCCGCCGCGGGCTGATGGCGGACGCGGCTGCCGCGCCGGCGTTGCCCGCCGCTGCATCGGGCGGGCGCTTCGCCGCGTTCTCGTTCGTCGACCGCATCACCGCGGTCGCGCCGCCGGGACACGCGCGCGGCGTCTACGCGATCCCCGGCGGACTCGCGGATTTCCCGCCGAGCCTCGTCGCCGAGGCGACGGGGCAGCTGGCCGCGTGGATCGCGATGGAGCGGGTCGGGTTTCTCCGTCGCCCGGTGGCCGCGCTCGCCGGCGAGACGCGGTTCCACGCGCCGGCCCGCCCCGGCGACACGCTCGAGCTCGCCGTCGAGATCGAGTCGTGCGACGAGGAATCGATCTCCTACGCCGGGCGCGCCAGCATCGGCGGCCGGCTCGTCCTGGAGCTGCTCGACTGCCTCGGGCCGATGCTCGATGCGACCGAGTTCGACGACCCGGCGGCGCTTGCCGCCGATTACGCGGTGCTGACCGGCGCCGGCGCGCCGGCCGGGCGATTCGCCGGAGTGGCGTCGCCGCCGCTGGCAGACGCCGCACACGATGTCGGGCGTCGCGTCGACGCGACGCTCGCGGTGCCGGCGACGGCGCCGTTCTTCGCCGACCATTTCCCGCGCCGGCCGGTGTTCCCGGCGACGCTGATGCTCGACGCCCAGCTGCGGCTCGCCCGGCGGGTCGCGCAGGAGGCCTCCGCCGCGCCGGTCCGGCTGTCGCGCATCACCAACGTCAAGGTGCGCTCGTTCACCCCGCCCGGAGCGACGCTGGCGCTGTACGCGGAACGGGTGGACGCCATCGCCGACGGCGAGATCGTCGTCAAGGTCGGTGCGCAGGCCATGGGCTCCGACGGCCGCCCGATCGCCGCGGCGCGGATGTTCTTTGCCACGGAAACCGAAGGAAGCGCATGACCGCACGACGACGCGTCGCGATCACCGGCATCGGCCTCGTGACGCCGGCCGGGCTGGATGTCGCATCGACCTGGGCGCGGCTGAAGGCAGCGCGGAGTTGCGCCGGCCCGATCACGGTGTTCGACGCGTCCGGCTTCTCGACGCGCATCGCCGCCGAGGTGAAGGATCTCGACCGGCTGCCGCCGCTCGACGACCGCAAGCTGCTCAAGTACGCGAATCGCTCGCACCGCTTTGCGCTGGCGGCGGCCGACCAGGCGATCGCCGACGCGTGCATCCGGCCGACGGCGCAGGACCGCGCCCGCTGGAGCTGCGTCGTCGGCACCGGGATGATGACGGTCGCCTACGACGAGCTCGCGGCGATCCAGGCCGAGGCGGCCCCCGAGGGCGATCTGCTGCCGGACGGCCTGCTCGACGTTCCCGAGGCGAACGACCCGATGGCGTTCGCGCGGAGCCAGTCGACCGCGGGGGTGTCGCTGCTGCTGCGTCGCTACGGCATCGGCGGCTACGCTTCGAGCGTCCACACCGCCTGCGCATCCGGCGGCCAGGCCGTCGGCACCGCGATGCGATTGATCCGTCGCGGCATCGCCGACCGCGTGCTGACCGGCGGCTTCGACTCGATGATCTCCCCCGTCGGGCTGTCGGGCTTCTGCCTGCTGTCCGCGGTGTCGCCCGACAACGACGCGCCCGAGCGCGCGAGCCGTCCGTTCGACCTCACCCGCAACGGCTTCGTGCTGGGCGAAGGCGCCGGCTTCCTCGTGCTCGAGGAATGGGGCAGCGCGGTGCGCCGCGGCGCGACGATCTACGCCGAGCTCGCCGGCGACGGCAACTCGCTGTCGTCGTACCGGATCACCGACTCGCACCCGTCGGGCGACGGTCCGATCCAGGCGATGCGGCGCGCGATCGCGGACGCGGGCGCCACCGCCGCCGACGTCGACTACCTGAACGCGCACGGCACGTCGACGCCGATGAACGACCGCAGCGAGTGCGCGGCGGTCAACGCGGTGTTCGGCGCCGGCGCGAAGGCGGTCGCCGTCAGCTCGACCAAGAGCGTGATGGGGCACCTGATCGCCGCCGCCGGCGCGGTCGAGGCCGGCGTTTGCGCACTGGCGATTCGCGACGGACTCATGCCGCCCAATGCGAACCTGCAGCAGCAGGATCCCGACTGCGACGTCGACATCGTCCGCGACGCGCCGCGCGCGCGGCGCGTGCGCGTCGCGCTGTCCAATTCGCTGGGCTTCGGCGGCAGCAACAGCTGCCTCGCGTTCCGGCACCCGGAAGAGACCGCGGCGCTGGTCGCGGCGGGACGGTGAGCACCATGGACCGCATCGTCATCACCGGCACCGGCGCCGTCTGCGGCGCGGGGCGCGATCCGGCCGCCATCGTCGACGCGCTGACGGCGGGTCGTTCCGCGGTCGCGCCGATCGCCGCGTGGGACTCGACGCGCTGGCCGCGCCGGTTCGCCGCCGAAGTCGCCGACTACAACGGCAACGAGCTCCTCGGCGACCGCAAGCTGATGAAGCTCGTCCGCCGCTCCGACGTGTTCGGCATCTACGCGGGAACGAAGGCGGTCGAGCAGGCGGCGTTCACGCCGTACCGCGACGGCCTCGACGAAGCCGCGGCGGCGGAGTTCGCCGACCAGACCGGCTGCTACGTCGGCTCCGGCGGCGGCGCGTTCAACGTCAACTACGACTACTTCCCGCTGATGGCCGCGGCGCAGGGCAGCATGGAGCGCTTCGGCCGCGAGTTGCCGGACACCGTCAACCCGATGTGGCTGCTGCGCACGCTGCCCAACAACGTGCTCTGCCACGTCGGCATCCGGCACGGGCTCAAGGGACCGAACGCCTGCATCACCAACCACAGCGTCAGCGGCATGCTCGCGGTGATCGAAGGCGCGCTGGCGCTGCGCGAGGGTGAGGCACAGCGCGTCGTCGCCGTGGGCCACGACGCGCCGATCGAGCCGCAGACGCTGCTCTACTACCATCGGGCCGGACTGATCGCGCAGGACACGCTGCGGCCGTTCGATGCCCGCCACGACGGCAGCCTGCTGGGCGAAGGCGCCGCCGCGCTGGTGCTGGAGACCGAGGCGTCGGCGGCGGCGCGCGGCGCGGCGGTGCTCGGCGAATACCTCGGCGGTGGCGACGCGTCGGACGGCGAAGGCATCTTCGCCGTCCGCGCCGACGGCGACGGCCCGGCGCGCGCCGTCGAAGCCGCGCTCGCCGACGCCGGCCTCGCGCCGGCCGACGTCGGGATGGTCGTCGCACACGGCAACGGCACGCCGCAGTCCGACGTGTCCGAGGCGGCGGCGCTGCGCCGGGTGTTCGGCGCGGCGATGCCGCCGGTCACGGCGTTCAAGTGGGCGACCGGCCACCTGCTGGCGGCGTCGGGCATCCTCGACGTCGCCGTCGGCCTGGAAGCGCTGCGGCGCCGCGTCGTTCCCGGCGTGGCCACCTTCGCGACCGCCGACGCGGGTTGCGAGGGGGTCGCCGTTTCCGGCGTCGCGCAGGCGTCCCGCAGCGACGTCGTGCTCGTCGTCTGCCGCGGCTTCGGCGGCACCAACGCCGCGCTGCTGCTGCGCGCGGCGTCCACGGCCTGAGCACCGTGGCGCCCGCCGGCCTGCCCGACGGGTGCGCGGTCGACACCGTCGAGGTCGAACGGATCGAGCGCCTGCTCGCGGCAACGCCGGCCGAGGATCTCGGCAAGCTCTTCTCGGCGCGCGAGATCGCCGACGCGGGCGACGGCGCCGGCCGCGCGGCGAGCCTCGCCGCCCGCTTCGCCGCGAAGGAGGCCTGCCTCAAGCTCTTCCCCCGCGAGACCGCGCTCAACCTCATCACCGCGGTCGACTTCGCCGTGGCCCGCGACGACTACGGCGCGCCGCGGATCGAGGTCTCGCCGGCGGCGGAGGTGGTGCTCGGCCGCCACCGCGTCGACTCGATCCGGGTGTCGCTGACGCACGCGCCCGGCTCGGCGTCCGCCGTGGCGCTGCGGGTGCCGGCGACCACGCGGGTGCCGTTCGCGGGACGCGTGCTGTGGCGCTGGCTGCCGTACCGGCGCACGGTGATCGTCGACAACCTGCGGCGCGTCTACGGCGCGAACGTGAGCGACGACGAGATCGTTCGGCTCGCCCAGGCGCACTACGGGCACCTGTGGGCGCTGATCAGCGAGATGGTCCGCTATCGCTTCCTGTCGGCCCGGCGGAAGCAGGCGCTGGTGCGCGTCGAGGGGGTGCCCGAGTTCGCGCAGGCGTTCGAGGCGGGGAAGGGCGTGCTCATCGTCACCGGACATTTCGGCAACTTCGAGGTCGCGACGGTCGCCGGCCTTGCGCAGTTTCCGCAGGTGAAGGGGCGCATCCATTTCGTCCGCCGGCCGATCAAGCCGAAGTGGCTGGACGCGCTGGTGAACCGCCGGTTCCGCGACGCCGGCTTCGGCGTCGTCGGCAAGAAGGGCTCGCTGGAGCGGATCGTCGCGCTGCTCGAGCGCGGCGACGCCATCGTGTTCCCGTTCGACCAGCACGCCCGCAGGCCCGACGGCATCGACGTCGAGTTCTTCGGCCACGCCGCGGGAACCTTCAAGAGCCTCGCGGTGATCGCGCTGGCGACCGGCGCTCCGGTGCTGCCGGCGGCGGCGTGGCGCGAGCCCGATGGCCGCCACGTGCTTCGCTTCGAGGCGCCGCTGCCGCCGATCCACGACGACGACGTCGGCGCCGAGATCCGCCGCAACACCCGCGCCTACAACGCGGCGCTCGAGCGCGCCGTCGTCCGCCACCCCGAGCAGTGGTGGTGGGTGCACCGGCGCTGGAAGCGCGCGGCGCCCCGGCCCGGCTGAGCGTCAGCCGCGGCCGACGAAGGGCATCTTCGTGGCCATCACCGTCAGGAACTGGACGTTGGCGTCGAGCGGCAGCTCCGCCATGTAGAGGACCGACGTCGCGACGTGCGCGACGTCCATCAGCGGCTCGACGGCGATCTGGCCGTTCGCCTGCGGCACGCCGGTGGCCATCTTCATCGCCATCTCGGTTGCCGCGTTGCCGATGTCGATCTGCCCGCAGGCGATGTCGTACTTGCGGCCGTCGAGCGACAGCGACTTGGTGAGCCCGGTGATCGCGTGCTTGGTCGACGTGTACGGCGCCGAGTTCGGCCGCGGCGCGTGCGCCGAGATCGATCCGTTGTTGATGATGCGGCCGCCGCGCGGCGACTGCTCCTTCATCTGCCGGAACGCGGCCTGCGCGCACAGGAACGAGCCCGTCAGGTTGATGTCGACGACGCTCTTCCACTGCTCGAACGTCAGGTCCTCGAACGGGCCGCCGACGCTGATGCCGGCGTTGTTGAACAGCAGGTCGACGCGGCCGAAGCGCTGCTTCGCGGCGGTGAAGAGCGCCTGCACCGACGCCGGATCGGCGACGTCGGTCGGCACGGCCAGCGCGCTGGCGGCGTCGCCGCCGGCGTCGCGGATCGCCTGCTCCAGCGGTTCGCGGCGGCGGCCTGCCAGCGCGACCGTCCAGCCGTGGCGCAGCAGCGCGACGGCGACGGCCTTGCCGATGCCGGTGCCGGCGCCGGTGACGACGGCGACCTTGTTCGAAGCACTCATTGCGGTCTCTCCCGTGGGGCGGCGCAGGCGCGGGTGCGGTGTGTCGCCGTCGGCGCCGGAGCATCGATTCTACCGCGGGGCGTGGCCGCGCAGGCGCCGGCCACCGGCAGGTTCAGGGCCGTTTCGGCACCACCAGCCGGTCGTGGCGGACCAGCGCCGGGAAGAGCCGCATCCAGGCGCCGACGACGAGCAGCGTCCCGATGCCGCCGATGACCACGGCGGGCACCGGGCCGAACCACGCGGCGGTGACGCCCGACTCGAACTCGCCCAGCTGGTTCGACGCGCCGATGAACACCGAGTTGACCGCACTGACCCGCCCCCGCATCGCGTCCGGGGTCGACAGCTGCACCAGCGAGCTGCGGATCACCACGCTGACCATGTCGGACGCGCCCATCACGGCCAGCGCGACGAACGACACGACGAACACTTCCGACAGGCCGAAGACGATCGTCGCGGCGCCGAAGATCGCGACACAGGCGAACATCGTGCGCCCGGTGCGCCCGCCCAGCGGACGACGCGCGAGCCAGAGTGCGGTCGCCAGTGCACCGACGGCACCCGCTGCGCGCAGCAGGCCGAGCCCCCAGGCGCCGGTGTCGAGGATGTCGCGCGCGTAGATCGGCAGCAGCGCGGTCGCTCCGCCGAGGAACACGGCGAAGAGGTCGAGCGAGATTGCACCCAGCATCACCGGATGCCGGCGGATGAAGGCGATGCCGGCGAACAGCGTCCGCAGCGTCGGCGGCTCGCGCGGCGGCGGCACATGGTCGTAGCGCAGCAGCGTGAGCAGGACGATCGCGACGGCGAACAGCAGCGCGCAGGTCGCGTAGACCGCGGCGGGACCTGCGGCATAGACGAAGCCGCCGATCGCGGGCCCCGCGATGATTGCGGTCTGCGTCGCGGTGGCGTTGGTCGCCACCGCACGCGGCAAGTCCGCCGGCGGCACCAGCGCCGGCAGCAGCGCGGCCATCGTCGGCATTTCGAACGCGCGCGCGGCGCCGATGACGAACACCACGCCGAATATCACCGCTTCGCTGATCCAGCCCTGCAGGCTGCCGACGGCGAGGACCAGCGCCGCGCCGGCTTCGACGCCGACGCACAGCCGCACGATGCTGCGGCGGTCGTGGCGGTCGGCGACGTGGCCGACGGCGAGGAGCAGCACCACCGACGGCAGGAACTGCGCCAGCCCGACGAGGCCAAGATCCAGCGCGCTTCGCGTGAGGTCGTACACCTGCCAGCCGACCGCCACCGCCAGCATCTGGTAGCCCATGATGGCGGCGACCCGCGCGAACCAGAAGCACCGGTAGGCGCGGTGGCGAAAGATCGAGGTGGAGGGGCTCAGGACGTATCCGGGGGAACCGCTGCGGCCGCCATTATCGGTGGTTGCGCGGCGTCGGTCGACGCCGGGGCCGGCGCGCGGTTCGGATGGCGGCCCCGGATCCGCCCGGTTGCCGCGGGAATTCGCTTGCCTGCGGGTCGCCCGGCCCGGGCGCCGCTCGTCGGCGCGCTTTGGCAGCCCACGGGCGGACATGCTAACGTCATAGAAAGGGCCGTCCCTCCGGTCGGTCTGCATGGGAGTTGCGTGTGATGAAGTGCCAGGACTGCGGGCGCGACAACCTGCCCTCGACGCGCTTCTGCGCCGGGTGCGGCGCGACGTTGCACATCGACCTGCCGGTCCGCGATCCGGCGCGGGTGCTGAAGCGGATGCGCAAGGCGTTCGCCCGCCGCAGTGCGCGCGAGCGGGCGCAGGTGCGCGGCGAGGCGCGACAGCTCGCGTCCGCGTCGCGGCGCCTCGATTTGCTGCTGGTCGTGGTGGCGACATTGACCGCCGCCGCCGCCTGGTGGGGGTTGTCCGCCGCCGTCGCGGCGCTGAATCGCCCGCCTCCGGTGATGGCCGTGGCGCCGCTGCCCGTGCCGGCGCCGTTGCCGGCGAACGCGACCGACGCGGACCCGGCGTCGGCCGCCAGCGCGAATTCCGAACCGGTGCCGCCGCGTTTCGTCGGCCCTGCCGCTGATCGCCGCCCGGCGCTGGAGCCCGGTGCCGGCGGAGACGGCGGCGTCTCGCGGCGCGTGGCGCCGGGTCGCGACCGCGGCGCCACGCCGGCCCGCCTGGCGCCGATAGAGACCGCACTTGCGGTCGAGCAGACCCCCGAGCCGCTGCCCGCCGCGTCGCCGCCCGTCGCCGCCGCACTCCCGCGCGACCGCTGGCAGTTGCGGGACGACGCCATCGGCCGCTGCGTCGGCGGGCCGATCGATCGACTCCTGTGCGAGCAGCGGGCGCGCGCAGACGCCTGCGAGGGATCGTGGGGGCAGGTCCCCGAGTGCCCGAGCGGCCGGGTCGCCGACTACGGCAATTGACGATCCGCCGGACGGGCGCCGGCCGCGCCGTCGGTACGGCCGGCCGCCCGGAGCCGGCGCCACGGAAAGGCTCGGAATGCCCGACTGCGGGTGCGGCACGCCGCCCGACCCGATCGGGGGAAAGCCACCTGCGGGCACGCTTCGGTCGGGCCGGGACATCGTGGCGGCCGCGCTCACCACCGCGGCCGTCCCCGCCGTTGCCGTCAGCGCGGCGTTCCCGGATCGTCGCCGCAGGCGAGGCTGATCCGCAGGTATTCCTCCGGCGTGTCGACCGCCGCGTTGCGCTCCTCGAGGATGCGCTCGCTCTCTTCCATGAATCTCGCCATCGTCGCCGCGAGCGCGGTGTCGACCTCCGCCTGGGCGGCGGTCATCGACGGGGCGCGGACGAGGCCGGTGCCGAGCCGGCGCGGCAGTTCGCTCCGCAGCCGGGCGGCCGCCTCGCCGACATACGTCCGGTACACGTCGACGTGCCGCTGCTCGTGCGCGACGATCAAGGGTTCACGGCAGGGGTCGTCGCGGTAGGGCTGCGCGATATAGACGGTCATCGGCGCCAGCGACAACTCGACCGCGACGCTCGGCCGCGCACAGACCCGTCCGGAGTTCTTGTCCTCGATGCCGTTGACGGCGAGCGACGACCGGTGGGCGAAGCGCGCCTGCGTGAGGCCGACCGTGCGGTGATTCGGCGACGTCGACGTGCTCATTCGCGCCAGCGATTCGAACGACCGGGTGCGGTCCTCGGCGATCGGCGTCTCCGCCACCCGCACCTCGTAGCTCGACGGCGCGAGTGCGGCGCAGCGGGATTCGAAACTCCGGAGCGGATTGAGCTTCGCCAGCGTCGGCGCGACGCGATCGCAGCCGGCCGTCGCGAGCGCGGCGGCGGCGAGGACGATGGCGGTGAGGGTCGGTCGACGCATGGCTGGCGGGATGATCGCACGTCGATCGGGCAGCACCGGACGGGGGGCTACGTCCCGGCGGGGCGCCGCCGGCGCCGGCCCGTTGCCGGCAGCGGCAGCGACCGCGGTTGCCGTGGCGATATCAACGGCAGCGCCGGGCGCGCGATCGGGCTGCGGGGATGTCGCGGTGCGCGTGCCTTCGCTTTCGCCATGGGAGAATTGTAGCCGCCTGGGCCCTACGCCCACTCCGGGCAGGGATTCGGGGGAGGGGGCGGCCTCGCCATTGCGGCGACCGGCCCGCGCGACAGCTACCAGCTGGTCCACGCGCCGGACCCCGGCTGACCCGCCACGCATTCGTACTTCACGACGATCACGTTCGATGCCCGGTTGCCGCCCGGAGTGCAACTCGATCTCGCCACCACCGGCATGCAGATTCGGGCCTCTTCGAACGTTGCCAGCAACGTCTACCTGGCCAGTTCGATCACCGACCTGGGGGGAGGGTGGGTCCGCATCTCGCTGCTTCCGACCAACTTGACGACCCTGCCCGCGAGCGATCCCGACGTCGGGCTGAACCTTCACATTGGCACGACACGCGGATTGGCCAACGCGCCCCTCGCGACGCTCGACAACATCAGGGGCAGCACTGCGATGGAAGCAGCGCCTGCGCAGGGCGTTCCCACGCTCTCGGCACCCGCGCTCGCGGTGTTGGCTTCGCTTTGCCTCGTCCTTGCCATGGGATCCCCGGGCAACCGGAACGGGAGATAGGTGCCGTCCGCGTTGCCCGCACGGGCCGGACCGCGAAGGCCGGCCCGCGCGGTTCGGTCAGCGGCCGCGCGAGCTCTGCCGATGCACCGGCTGCGGCTTGCCGCCGGTACGCGGCCGTCCGCCCCCGCCGCCACCACCGCCACCACCGCCACCACCGCCACTACGGCCGAAACCGGATGCGCCGGCCCGTGGCGTGGCGCCGGTGCGCGGCGCTTGGCCGGGACGGCCCTGGCCGCGCTGCTGGCCGCGCTGCTGCAGGATCGGCTGCGCCTTGGCGTTGGGATCGGGTTCGAAGCCGGCGATGGTCTCGCGCGGAATGGTCCGCTTGATCAGGCGCTCGATGTCGCGCAGGAACGCGAGCTCGTCGACGCAGACCAGCGACAGCGCCTCGCCTGTCGCGCCGGCGCGGCCGGTGCGGCCGATCCGGTGGATGTAGTCCTCCGGCACGTTCGGCAGGTCGTAGTTGACGACGTGCGGCAGCTGGTCGATGTCGATGCCGCGGGCGGCGATGTCGGTGGCGACCAGCACGCGCAGGCGTCCGTCCTTGAACTCCGACAGCGCGCGCGTGCGCGCCCCCTGGCTCTTGTTGCCGTGGATCGCCAGCGCGGTGATGCCGTCGCCGTCGAGCTGCTCGGCGAGCTTGTTGGCGCCGTGCTTCGTCCGCGTGAACACCAGCACCTGGTGCCAGTCGTTGGTGCCGATCAGGTGGGCGAGCAGCTGGCGCTTCTTGTCGCGGTCGACCGGATGGACCTTCTGCGTGATGATCTCGACGGTCGAGTTGCGGCGCGCGACCTCGATCAGCGCCGGCGCGTTGAGCAGCCGGTCGGCGAGGTCCTTGATCTCGTCGGAGAAGGTCGCCGAGAACAGCAGGTTCTGCCGCTTCTTCGGCAGCAGCGCCATCACCCGCTTGATGTCGGGAATGAAGCCCATGTCCAGCATGCGATCGGCTTCGTCGAGGACGAAGATCTCGACGCGCGACAGGTCGAGGTTGCCCTGGCCCTGGTGGTCGAGCAGGCGGCCGGGAGTCGCGACCAGGATGTCGACGCCGCGCTTGAGCTGCGAGGTCTGCGGGTGGATGCCCACGCCGCCGTACATCACCATCGAATTGAGCTTGACGTGCTTGCCGTAGGTGCGCACCGACGCCTCGACCTGCGCGGCGAGCTCGCGCGTCGGGGTCAGGATCAGTGCGCGGATCGGCTTCCTGGTCGAGCGGGCGCCCGCGACGGCGGGCGCCGGCTGCGTCGACAGCCGCTGCAGCATGGGCAGGACGAAGCCGGCCGTCTTGCCGGTGCCGGTCTGCGCGCCGGCGAGCAGGTCGCCGCCGGCGAGCACGGCGGGAATCGCCTGCTTCTGGATGGGAGTGGGCTCTTCGTAGCCCTGTTCGGAAACGGCGCGTTGAAGCGCCTCGGACAAGCCGAGTGATGCGAAAGACATGTGAACCTTCGGGAACATTGCTCGGCCGGTCGCCACAGGAGTGGCGGCCAGTCACAGCCGAACGGGGAGTGCCGCGTTGAGGTGCGGCAGAAGTCGGAATCGACGTGCGGCAGGGGACTGGAGCAAATGCCGCGTGCTTGAATTATAACCGATTTTCGGCTTCCGCGCCGGAATTCGTCGCGGCGGGCACGGACCGGCCGGAGGCACGCGGTGAGGCCCCGGTGCCTGGCGCGGGTTCGGTCCCTGCGCCGGCGCCTCGGGGTCAGACGCCTCCGATGGCGCCGCCGTCCCGCCGGATGGCCTCCGATTCGACCGCCCGGCGGCCGGCGACGTCGCGATGCGACCACGCGAGCATCGCACGGGCGACGACCGCAGCATCGATGGGACGATAGCGCGCCGGCAGCGCGAACCTGAGCGGTCGCGCCAACGCGAGGCCGACCCGTTCGCCGAGCCGCATCTCCGTTCGCGGCCCGTCGAGCAGTGAAGGCCGGAACGCGACGACGGTCGCGAACGGCAGCGCGCCCAGCGCCGCTTCGAGCTCGCCCTTGACGCGGTTGTAGAAGACGTTCGAGCGCGGGTCCGCGCCGAGCGCCGACACGACGAAACAGCGCGTTGCGCCGGCGGCCAGCGCCATCCGGGCGATGGTCAGCGGCAGCTGGAAATCGACGGCACGGAACGCGGCCTGCGAACCGGCCGCCTTCATCGTCGTGCCGAGGCAGCAGAAGTAGTCGTCGACGGCGGGCAGCGCGAAGTGGGCGACCTCGGCGAAGTCGACCACGGCCTCGTGCAGCTTGGGGTGGGGAAGCGACAGCTGGCGACGGGTCAGCGCGACGACGCTGCCCACGTCGGGGTCGTCGAGGAGGCAGGACAGCAGCCGGCCGCCGACCAGGCCGGTCGCGCCCGCGATCAGGACGCTGCGACCCATGGCCCGCTGTCGCGCCGGCGCGTCGACGCGATTGCCTGCCGGACGCGCGCCGGCGCGATCGCGTTGGCCGGGAATCGGATCGGCGAAGACATCAGTTCACGGCCCGCGCGCCGAGATATCCGGCCGCTAGCGGCGATCGCGGTCACGACCGTGCCCCAGGCGATGTCGACCAGCGCCATCGGCAGCGTCCAGCCCCTGAGCGTGGCGAGGTTGGTGAGGTCGTACGTCGCGTAGCAGAAGAAGCCGAACAGCGCGCCGAGGAGCACCGCGCTGCCGAAGCTGCCTTCGGCCAGCGCGGGTCGGACGGCGAAGAACACGACCCCGGCCAGGTACATCGCGTAGAAGATCGCGGCGGCCGTCCAGTTGGGCGGATCGAGCATCAGCGCGCCGACCTGCGACCGGATGAAGTCCTTCGCGATCACGCCCAGCCACAGGAAATCGGCGAGGCAGAAGGCGACAGCGGCGGCGGCGTACGCGGCGAGGAGAGGGCGCATGGGGAGACCGGACCGGACTTCACCATTATGGTCGTGTCCGGGCAACGGTGAAATCGATTAAACTGTCGCCATCCGTCAACTCAGACCGAGAGCCGTGCCCTGATGCTCACTCCGTCCCGACGAAACACACCTGCCACCTCTCCCATCGACGTGCCTTCGCTCGCCTGCGACACCGTGTCGCTGCCCGGCACGCCGGCCGATCGCGCCGGCGATACCGTCGTGCGTCCCGCACTGGCCGTCCTCTACCGGATCGCCGTCGGCCCCGGCGCCGATCGCTATGCGCCGCGATTCCTGTCCTTCGAACGCCACGGCCACGCCAGGCCGGGCTGGCACTGGCCGGCGCTGGTCGCGCCCGCCGCGTGGGCGTTCTACCGGCGGCTCTGGGGGGCCGGCATGCTCTGCACGCTGCTGCCTCTGGCCGGTCTCGCCGCGTTCCTGTCGGTGGCTCCGCGGCTCGACGATTCCGTGCTGATGTTCTGGGGCGCGGCGCTGGTCACCGTCTGGCTGCTGCCCAATCTGCTGCCGGCGCTGCTCGCCGATTCGCTCGTGTACTTCCGCGCGCGCCGCGTGGTGCATGCGGCCGAAGCCTGCGGCAACAGTCCCACCGACGCGGTCAAGCGTCTCGCCGCGACGCGACCGACGTCGCCGCTCGGCGGTTTCCTCGGTGGCGCCGGGGCGCTGGCCCTCGCCGCGGGGCTGCTCGCGCCGAACCTCGAACTCGCGCACGCCGAGCGGGCGGTGCGCGCCGAGCTTGCGGACACGCTGGCCGCGGCGAAGACGCTGCAGAGCGACGTCGAAGCCGCGCTGCGCCGCGCCGACTCCCTGCCGCGCCCCTTCGACGCGCTGCTGACGCTGGTCCGCGCCGGGGGCACGCTGGCCGAGTCGGTCGACGTCGACCCGGCGACGGGCCGGGTGCGCGTCGCGCTCGGGTCCGCCGTACCCGCGCTCGCGGGGAAGGCGATCCTGCTCGCGCCGGCGATCGACGCCCGCGATCAGGTGCGCTGGATCTGCGTCGCGGTCGACATTCCGCGCACGTTGCTGCCGGTCGATTGCCGCTAGCGGGCGGTTCGCCCGTGCCCGCCGCCAACCCGCAGGCCGCCGCCCCGCACGCCGCCGTTCCGGCGGTCCAGAAGGCCCGCGTGCTGGCGGAGGCGCTGCCGTTCCTGCTGGGCTATCACGGCAAGACACTGGTCATCCGCTTCGGCGGCGCGGCGATGACAGATCCGGTGCTGAAGGACGGCTTCGCCCGCGACGTCGCGCTGCTGCGCCTCGTCGGCATGAATCCGATCGTCGTCCACGGCGGCGGCTGGCGCATCGACGACCTGATGCAGCAGGTCGGGCTCGAGCGCCGCGAGTACCGCGGCCATCGCGTGATCGATGCGGCGACGCTCAACGTCATCGAGATGGCGCTGGGCGAGCTGAACCAGGAGCTCGTCGGACTGATCAACCGGCATGGCGGCAAGGCGGTGGGCCTCAACGGCCAGGATGGCCGTTTCATTCACGCGCGGCCGATGTCGCTTCCACCCGGCGGCAACGGGGAAGCCGCGCCGGATCTCGGATTCGTCGGCGACGTCGAGCGCATCGATCCGGACATCGTCGACCTGCTGGTCTCGCGCGATTTCATCCCGGTGGTGCTGCCGATCGGTGTGGGCAACGACGGCACCGCATATCACATCAATTCCGACCTGGTCGCCGGACAGCTCGCCCGCGCGCTGCACGCCGAGAAGCTGATTCTGATGACCAACGTGCCGGGGGTGCGCGGCCGCGACGGCCGTCTCGCCTACGTGCTCACCGCGAACGAAGTCGAGTCGCTGCTCGCCGAAGGCGCCATCGACGACGCGATGCTGCCGCGCGTCACCGCCGCGCTCGCCGCCGTGCGCGAGGGCGTGCGCTCGGTACACATCATCGACGGCGGCGTCGACAGCGCGCTGCTGCTCGAGGTGCTGACCAACGAGGGGGTGGGCACGGCGGTCCGTTCGGACGCCGGCCCGCATTTCCTCGCTGACAGCCGCAGCTACCTCCAAGCGCCCGCCTGACGGCGGCCGCAGGGCCGCGCCGATGGCGTCGTCGATCGAGGTCAGCGAGGAGGCGGGTGTGCGCTACCTCCACTTCGGGTCGCGCTGGGTGCAGGGCGCCATGCGGGTGCAGCGGCCGTGGGCGCTGGAGCTCGAATACACGCGGGAAATGCTGCTGCCGCTGGTGCTGCGGCCGGAGCCCGAGTGGCCGAAGAGCGTGCTGCTGATCGGGCTGGGCGCCGGGTCGCTGGTGAAGTTCCTCTACCGCCACCGCCCGCGGGCCACGCTGACCGCGGTCGAGCTCTCGCCGCAGGTCGTCGCTGCGGCGGCGCAGTTCTTCAGGCTGCCGGACGATCCGGCGCGGCTCTCGATCGAGGTCGGCGACGGCGCGGCGTACGTGGCGTCCGCGACGCCGCGCTTCGACCTGATCCTGCTCGACGGATTCGACGGCCGCGGTCGCGCGGGAACCCTCGACACGACGGAGTTCTACCGTGCCGCGAGGCGGCGGTTGAGCGGCACCGGCTTCCTGGTCGCGAATCTGCTCGATCGCGGCCGCGGCACGGGCGCGAGCGTCGCGCGCATCGTCGACGCCTTCGAGCAGCGCGCGCTGATCCTGCCGCCGACGGACAGTGGCAACACGGTGGCGATCGCCGCGGGCGGCCGAAGCGTCACCGTCGAGCTGCTGCAGCTCACCGATCGGGCGCGGGAACTCAAGCGCGCGACGGGGCTCAACCTCGCGCCCACCGTCGCCCGCTTCGCCGCCGCGTTCGGCGGGCCGGGGGCGGCGCTCGAACTCTAGCGCCGGGTGGTCAGGGCTCGGCCTGGAAGCTGACCGCGAACGGCCGGGGCAGGTCGACGAGCCCGGTGACGAGGCGCAACCGGACGAAGCTGCTGAGCCCGCCGAAGGCATCGCGGATTTCCTGCACGCCGTCGGCCTTGCCGATCGTCCGCCAGCGCGCGCGCTGCGAAGCCGGCCGGTTGCCGACGACGAGCCCGAGCGGCAACTCGTCGAGGTAGGGATCGCGGCTCATGTAGGCGCCGAACGGCGCCACCGCTTCGATGATCAGCGGATTGCGCGTCCATTCGGCGTTGACGCGCCGGGCGAGGTCGTCGGCCTGTCCGACCAGTTGCTTCGCGCGGGGCCGCGGCAGCGGCTCGACGATGCGGGCCGCCGCGAATTCGTAGAAGCGGTCGGTGATCCGGTAGTCGCGCTGCTCGGCGCGCGGCTGCAGCAGGCCGCCTTCGACCATGCCTTCGACGAGCGCACGCGCGTCGATGGTGTCGACGCCGAAGTCGACGCGCAGTTGCGAATCGGTGATGCGCGCGCGGTCGCGCGGCAACCCGACGACGCGCGACAGCACGCGCCCCGTCGCCGCGCGCAACGAGACGGCGTCGAGGCCGAAATAGCGACGATGGGTGACGAGGGTTCGTGCTCGCATGGGTGAGAAACGTCCGGGGCGGATGGTCGGCGCCGGCACGGGGCGGCCGGCGCGCCTATGACATTAGCATGAATGGGCCCGGATGCAACAGGGGGGCCGGGGCCGGGCGACCGCCCGGGTCGCGGCGCGACCGGGGCGGGATGGTGGCGTGCCCGACGGACCCCGGTCGGCCCATTCCGAAGGAGCCCCGCCATGCGCCGAGCCGTCCCAAGGGCGAATACCGGAGTGCGCAGCACGAAGGTAGTCCAGTGGCCCGGCAGGGGATAATGCGGATCGCTCAAACCCGACCGGCGCTGCATTCCCACCCATGGCACTCAAATCGACGATCTACCGGGCCGAACTCGCGGTGGCCGACATCGACCGCGGCTACTACCGCGACCACACGCTGACGCTGGCGCGACACCCGTCCGAGACCGACGAGCGGATGATGGTGCGGCTGCTCGCGTTCGCGCTGCACGCCGACGACGCGCTGGCCTTCGGCCGCGGCATCAGCACCGACGACGAACCGGACCTGTGGCGCCGCGACCTTACCGGCGTCATCGAGCAGTGGATCGACGTGGGGCTCCCCGACGAGAGCGTCGTGCGCAAGGCCTGCGGCCGCGCCAACGAGGTCCTCGTCTACGCCTACGGCGGTCGCGCCGTCGGCCTGTGGTGGGCCAAGTCGCGGGAGAAGTTCGAGCGGCAGGACCGGCTCGCCGTCAGCGAGGTCCCCCTCGAGGCGAGCCGCGCGCTCGCGGGTCTCGCGGCGCGCTCGATGCGGCTGCAGTGCACGATCCAGGAGCGGCACGTCTTCGTCAGCGACGGCGAGGCATCGGTGCCGGTCGAACTCAAGGTGCTCAAGCCCGCGGCGGGCGCCCGCTGAACGCGCCGCGGCGTTTGCGCCGGCAACCCGGCTGCCGGACAATGCGCAGGCGGGTACGGGGTCAAGATCGGGTCCGCTCGCAAACCAACCCCGAAACCCACGGCAGGAGACGCGCATGAGCAAAGGCAAGGGTGGTACCCCGTTCCCCGGTCCCAAGGGCAAGTCCGGCGCGCCCGCCGCGCCGCAGCCGCCGCGCCCGCGCGCTCCGTCGGTGCCGCGCGTCGCGGTGCGGATGAAGGCGAGTCCGAAGGGGCGGTAAGGCACACGCATCGATTGATGGCAGGGGCAAATTGGCGCGAACGGCAGCCATGCACCCGGTCTCCCGGACCCGGGTGAGTGCCGACTTGACCGCCGATGCTCGGCCGTTTTTTCCGTTGCCACCCGCGGCGTCCGGCCAGGTCGCGAACCTCGGGCACGCGACCCGTCGCGTAGAATGTACCCATGTGCGTCACACGTTCGCGAATTGCCCCCGCGGTGCTCGTGGCCCTGCTCGTGGTCGGGGCCTGCGGCGAAGTCGCACGGGCTGCCCGCATAAGCGTCGGCACGCAATATGGCGAACCGATCGACCAGGCTCCGATTCAGGTCAGTCTGCTGGGCAACGGCGGCTATGCGCTCGATTGCAGTGGACCCCCTGTCATGCAGCGGCAGGGCGCACAGTTCACCATCACCGTCCGGAGGCATCGGTACGGCAGCCCGGGTAGCCAGTCCTGCAACGACTACCTCATGGTTCCGCTCGGCACGCTGCCTGTTGGCACCTATCGCCTTGTCGTCATCGAGCTCGATGAGGGGACGGGCCTCGAGGCGCAGCGGCAGGATCAGGATTTCGACGTGCTGCCGGTCGATGGACGCTGCAGCGAGCTGCCGGGGCTTGCGCCGCAGCTCGTCGTGTACCACCGGACACTTAGTCCGGATGCGTTCGTTCGCCGCCTCGCCGATGATCCGGCGTACGCGGAGCTCTTGGGAAATCCAGTCCCTTTGCGGATGACTCCGGCGCCTCCCGGCGATACCAGCGTGTGGCTGACCTATCCGCCGCTCGACAATGCGTCAGCGCGACACTTCAAGCTGGACCAGACGGGTGAGTTCAGCGAGCATCGGCCGCAACGCGTACTTGTTCGGCGTGCCGCCAGGTGACACGACGGGAATGTTCGTCGAGTTCTACAACGATCGACTCGACCACTACTTCTACACCTCGGCACCAAGTGAAATCGCCGCGATTGAAGCGGGCCGAGTCGGCCCGGGCTGGTCGCGTACCGGCGAGGCCTTCGATGCCTATGTCAGGCTCGGTCAACCCTACGACCGTGCTCAACGGGTGGGGTACCGCTTCACCGGACAGCCTGACGTCGGTCCCAGCACCCATGTCTTCACCGTCAACCGCGAGGAGTGCTACAAACTGGCGCACGACGCGCCTCTGGTTGTTCGAAGGCGTCCCCATCGCCGCGTCTCCGGTCGCGCGGGACGGAAGCTGCGCGGTACCGGGCGAAATTCTGCTCACCGGATATGGAAACCGTTCGGCATCTCGAATCACCGGTTCACGGTCCGACCGGCGATCGTGGATTCCATGGTCGAGACGGGGTTGGGTGAATGAAGGACCGGCAATGTGCGTGCTGGCGCGACTGTCGCCGTAAATGGGCTCGCCCCCATCGTTCCTCGCGCCGGCATGGGGAACGAGCGCCCCGTAGGCGCGGCCAGCTCGAACCTTTGGCACCGCGCCTCTCCGCCCGATGAAACGCCGCACCCTTCCCGGCACCGACCTCGAGGTCTCCGAGCTCTGCCTCGGCACGATGACCTGGGGCGAGCAGAACAGCGAGGCCGAAGCCCACGCGCAACTGGACTACGCGATCGCGGAGGGAATCAACTTCATCGACACCGCCGAGATGTACCCGGTGCCGCCGCGGGCCGAGACGCAGGGGCGCACCGAGGCGTACCTGGGCAGCTGGCTCGCGCGCCGGCCGCGCGACCGCCTGGTCATCGCGACCAAGGTGGCGGGGCCCGGTCGCCGCGACTGGATCCGCGGCGGGCGCACCGACCTCACCCGCGCCAACATCGCCGAGGCGGTCGACGTGAGCCTCGCGCGGCTGCGGACCGACTACATCGACCTCTTCCAGATCCACTGGCCGCAGCGCAACGTGCCGATGTTCGGCGCGGTCGGGTTCGACCCGGCCGCCGAGCGCGAAGGGCCGTCGATCGACGAGCAGGTCGAAGGCATGGCGGCGATGGTCAGGGCCGGCAAGATCCGCCACTGGGGGCTGTCCAACGAGACGACCTGGGGCGTGGTCTCGTTCTGCCGCGCCGCGAAGGCGCTGGGCGTGCCGGGACCGGTGACGCTGCAGAACAGCTGCAGCCTGGTCGCGCGCTCGGTCGACGGTGACCTCGCCGAGGCGCTCTTCCGCGAGTCGATGTCGCTGCTCGCGTACAGCCCGCTCGCCGGCGGGCTGCTGACCGGCAAGTACGTCGGTGGTGCTGCGCCGGAGGGCGCGCGCTTCACGCGCTTCGCCGGGATCGGCCTGCACTTCCGCAAGCCGATGGTGCAGGAGGCGGTCGCCGAGTACGCGGCGCTGGCGAAGGCGCGCGGCCTCACGCCGGTCGAGCTGGCGCTGGGCTACGTGAGGAGCCGCTGGTACCTCGGCGCGGCGATCGTCGGTGCGACGACGGTGGCGCAGCTCGCCGAGAACATCGCCGCCGCCGCGGTGGAGCTCGACGCCGACACGCTGGCGGAGATCGCGGCGATACAGCTGCGCTACCCGAATCCCGCACGCTGAGTCCGGCTGGCCGGTGCCGGCCAGCGACGCGACGACGGCGACGCAGCAGGACCGCGCGGCTGCGCCGACTACAGCACGCGCCCGAACCAGAGCAGCGACAGCCCGGCCGAGGCGAGCGCGAACAGCGCCGCCGCCGCCGCGAACAGCGCCGTGATCTCGGTTTCCTTCTGCTCGAAGAAGAGCTTGGTGTTGAGGCTCTGGTAGATCTTCTGCAGCTCGGCCGCGTCGCCGGCGAAGAAGTATTCGCCGCGCGTGATCTCGGCGATGCCGCGCAGCGCGTCCTCGTCGAGCCGGACGCGCATCGACCAGCCTTCGGCGCCGATGGTCTCGCCGGCCTTGGTGCCGACGCCGACGGTGTAGACGCGCACGCCGCGGTCGGCCGCCATCTGCGCCGCCTCGATCGGATCGGGGCCGGTGGTCGTCTGGCCGTCGGTGAGCAGGATGATCGCGGCCGATCCGTACGATCCCGGCGGCACCGGCTTCGGCGGCGCCTTGCTCGGGCGGCTGGCCGTCGAGCGGCGCGCTGCGCGGGCTCGTGCCGCGCGGGTTGTACGAGCGCAGGTCGAACTCGGCGTCGGGGAAGATCATCTTCAGCGACACCAGGATGCCGCTGCCCACCGCCGTGCCGCGCTGCAGCTGGAAGCGCTCGATCGCGGCCAGCAGGTCCTCGCGGCTGTGCGTCGGCGACTGCACGACCGACGCCGTCGCGGCGAACGAGACGACGCCGATGCGCGTCGTCTTCGGCTGCTCGTCGATGAAGGCCGCGCGCCGCCTCCTGCGCGGCGACGATGCGGCTGGGCTTGACGTCGGTGGCGCGCATGCTGCCCGAGACGTCCATCGACAGGATCACCGTCTCGTGCTGCGACGGCAGCGTCACCACCGCCGCCGGCCGCGCGATCGCCAGCAGCATCAGCGTGAACGCGAGCAGGAAGAGCAGCGGCGGCACGTGCCGGCGGAAGCGCTGGCCGGTGCTCATCGCGTCCCTGACCAGCGCCAGGCTCGCGTAGCGCAGCGCCGCCTTCTTCTTGCGCCGCAGCAGCAGCCAGTAGCCGAGCGACCACCAGCGGCACCAGCAGCAGCAGCCACAGCATTTCGGCCACAGGAAGGTCATGCCTGCACCCCGAGGTGCTGCGGCAGGCCGCCGCCGGTGGCGAGCTGGCTGCGCCGCTTGCGCAGGTCGGCGAAGCGCAGGATGGCGTCGACCAGGTCGTCGTCGGTCGCGAGCTCCAGCGCGTCGACGCCGGCCGCGGCGAAGCCCCGCGCAGGTCGGTCTCGCGCGCCGCGGCGAGCTCGGCGAAGCGCCGGCGAAAGCCGCGGTCGTGGGTGTCGACGAACAGCTGCTCGCCGGTCTCGGCGTCCTGCACGACCAGCAGGCCGAGGTCGGGCAGCGCCATTTCCATCGGGTCGTACAGCCGCACCGCGACGACGTCGTGCCGCTGCGCGAGGTGGGCGAGCGGCTCTTCCCAGCCCGGCGCGCTGATGAAGTCGGAGACGACGAACATCAGCGAGCGCCGCGGCGCGACGCGGTACGCGGTCTCGAGGAGGTCGGAGAGCTTCGTCTCGACGGCCGCGCCCGGCGGCGTTTCCGGCCGCGACGCCATCTTCTGCATCAGGTGCAGCACGTGGCGGCGGCCGCTGCGCGCCGGCATCACGGTGTCGACGCGGTCGCCGTAGAGCAGCGCGCCGACGCGGTTGCCGTGGCGCGTGAGGATGCGCGCGAGCACGGCGACGAACTCGGCGGCGACCGCGCGCTTCTTCTGCGGCTGCGAGCCGAAGTCGACCGACGCCGACAGGTCGACCAGGAACCACGCGGCGACCTCGCGCTCCTCGTTGTACTCGCGCACGTACGGCGTCTGCAGGCGCGCGGTGACGTTCCAGTCGATGTGGCGGACGTCGTCGCTCCAGACGTACTCGCGCAGGTCGGCGAGGTCGAGCCCGTAGCCGCGGAAGAGCGTCCGGTAGTCGCCGTGCAGCACGCCGTCGAGACGGCGGATCACCGTCCACTCGAGCCGGCGCAGGACGGCCTCAGGCGTGGGGGCCGGCGCGGACATGGGTTTCGAGCGGCTTGTCGGGGAGCGGCACGTGCTGCATGATCCGCGCGATCAGCTGGTCGGCGGACAGCGCGTCGGCCAGCGCCTCGTACGACAGCGACAGCCGGTGGCGCAGCACGTCCGGGGCGAGGTCGGCGACGTCCTCCGGCAGCACGTAGGTCCGCCCGCGCAGGAACGCGAGCGCACGCGCGCCCTCGATCAGGTGGATCGTCGCGCGCGGGCTCGCGCCGTAGGTGAGGTAGCGCGCGGTGTCCTTGATGCCGTACTTCTCGGGATCGCGCGTCGCGCCGACCAGCCGCACCGCGTACTGGATCAGCGCCGGGTCGACGTACCCGCGGCGGCACTCCTCCTGCAGCGCGGCGAGCTCGTCGGTGGTGGCGACCGCGGCGACGTCCTCCGGCGCGCCGGTCACGCGCTCGACGATGACGAATTCCTCTTCCTCGGTGGGGTAGCCGACGAGCACCTTCATCATGAAGCGGTCGACCTGCGCCTCGGGCAGCGGGTACGTGCCCTCGGTCTCGATCGGGTTCTGCGTCGCCATCACCAGGAACGGCTCGGGCACGAGGTGCGTCTCGCCGGCGATCGTCACCTGGCGCTCCTGCATCACCTCGAGCAGCGCGCTCTGCACCTTCGCCGGCGCGCGGTTGATCTCGTCGGCGAGCAGCAGGTTCGCGAACACCGGACCCAGCGAGGTGTTGAACTCGCCGGTCTTCTGGTTGTAGATGCGCGTGCCGACGAGGTCGGCCGGCACGAGGTCGGGCGTGAACTGGATGCGCTTGAAGGTGCCGCGGATCGTCCGCGCCAGCGTCTTCACCGTCAGCGTCTTGGCGAGGCCGGGCACGCCCTCGACCAGCAGGTGCCCCTGCGCCAGGATCGCCACCAGCACGCGCTCGAGAAAGTGGTCCTGGCCGACGACGACCCGCTTGACCTCGTAGAGGATGCGCTCCATCAGCGGCGTGACGTCGGTGCGGGCGGGATCGTTCATTCGGGGATCGCCTTCGGGGGTTGGGCCGGGAAGCTCAGATCGGCGAGATGCCGACCGCCGCCGCGGCGTTCTCGATCGGCACCGCGAAGCCGATGCCGATGAACACCCGCTGCTCGGTCGGGTTGAGGATGCCGGTGACGATGCCGACGACCTCGCCGTCGCGGGTGACCAGCGGCCCGCCCGAGTTGCCCGGATTGGCCGCCGCGTCGAACTGGATCAGGTTGGTCAGGATGCGCTTGCCTTCGGGCGAGCGGTACTCGCGCCGCAGCCCGGACACCACGCCGGCGGACACCGACGGGCCGATGCCGAACGGGAACCCCACCGCGACCACCTCGTCGCCGGGCTTCAGGTCCGCCGTCGAGCGCAGCGTCGCCGCGGGGAGGTCGTCGGGGATCTTCTTCGCCTGCAGCACCGCGAGATCGTGCTCGGGCCGCACGCCGATGACGGTCGCGCGGCGACTCGATGCCGTCGGCGAACTCGACGACGATCCGCTCGCGCATGCCAGACGACGTGCAGGTTGGTCAGGATGATGCCGTTGTCGACGATCACCACGCCGCTGCCGACGCCTTCGTTGCCGCCGTCGTCGGCTTCTTCCTTGCCGTCCTTGCCGTCCTTGCCGGTCCGCGGATCTTCGCCTGGCGTCGCGGTCCTGGCCCCGCGGTCCTTCCCGGCCTTGTCGTTCGGGTCCGCCGCCTTCGAACCGGGCGCCGGCGCGTCGGCGGCCTTCGGGTAGCCGAAACCGCGGACGCGCACGACGCTGCGCCGCACCGCCTCGTACGCCTTGGCCGCAGGCGACGGCAGCGCGTTGTTCTCCAGCGTGTGCAGCACCGCGGCGTCGATGTCCTGCTGGGTGAGCCGCTGCGGCCTGGGCGACAGCGCCGCGTAGCCGCCGGCGACGGCCAGCGCGACCGCGGCGCCGGCGGCGACGAGCAGCGCGCGCTCGTGGCGGGCGAACCAGGCGCGTGGACGCGACAGGGGTGCCGCAGCGGTGCCCGCGGCCGATGCCGCGGGGATCGCGCCTTCCGGCGCGCGCGAGCCGGGGACCGCGATCGGCAGCCGCCGCCGCGTCGCGCGCGGCGGCGCCGCCGGGCCGGCGTGCACCGGCCGAACTGCTGTAGAGCGTGATCTTCTTCATCGCCCGCCCGTCGTGGATCCCCCTGGCACGGCAACGGTAACACGGCGTCGGCGGCCGGTGAATACGCGCGGCAGGCTGTCGAGCCGCCGGACCGGCCCGCGCGTCGCCGGTGCACGGCCGGTCCGGCGCCGCTGGCCGTCGCCGGCGATTCAATCGGCGCCGGACGATCAGGGCAGGCCGGCGGCCTTGAACGCGATCGCGACCAGCAGCGCCAGCGTGTAGACGAGGAACACGACCGAGATGCCGCCCATCGCGGCGGCCTTGGCCGGATGCGAATAGCCCCGCCGCTGCATCGCCGCCAGCGTCCGCGCGCCGAACAGCGCGGCGAGTGCCAGCGGCGCCAGCGCGCTGACCGGCAGCACCCCGAGCGGCACCAGCGCCACCGCGGCGACGAGGGTCAGCGCCGCCTGCGCCCGGATCATCCGCGCCGCGCCGTCGTGGCCCAGGACGATGGCCAGCGTCCGCCGTCCCGCCTTGCCGTCGCCGACGATGTCGCAGGCGTTGTTGACCGACAGGATGGTCGCGATCAGCACGCTCGACGGCACGCCCAGCCACAGCACGCGCGGGTCGGGCGTCGGGTGCTGGACGTAGGCGGCGACCGCGATCAGCACCAGGCCGAGCAGTCCGCCGGCGAAGGCCTCGCCGACCGGCAGCCCGGAGATCGGTCGCGGACCGCCGCTGTAGAGCAGCCCGATCAGCATCGACGCCGCCCCGACCGGCACGATCCGCCAGTCGACCAGCGCGCCGATGGCGAGTCCGGTCAGCCCCGCCAGACCGAAGAGGCCCCACGCCAGCTTCAACGCGAACGCCGGATCGACGCCGCGCTGCACCAGCGCCTTCCACCGCTCGACGTCGGTGTCGGCGGTGTCGACGCCGTCGCGGAAATCGTAGTAGCTGTTGAAGGCCGTGGTGCCCATGTCGACGAACAGCGTCGCGAGCAGCATCAGCGTGAACACGCCCGGGCTGAAAGCCTGCCACGCCGCGGCGGCATACGCGGTGCCGATCGCCAGCGAGGAGAGGCTGACGATCTTGGTGCGGATGTCGACGATCTGCAGGACGTCGACGAGCGTCGGGCGGGGCGGGGCGGGCATGACGGCGATGGGGTGGCGACGTTGGAGCGTACGGCGAGTGCACGGCCGCCGGCAAGCGCTTTCCCGTCGCGGACTTCGACGGCGCCGGCTGCGCCGACGGGCGCGGCAACCGGTCGCGCCCGGCGGCCGCGGCCGGGCGGTTACAATTATGGGTTGCCGCCCCTCGTAACCGAACCGGAAACCAACCATGCGCGTCTTCAATTTCAGTGCCGGCCCCGCCGTGCTCCCCGAACCCGTGCTGCGCCAGGCCGCCGCCGAAATGCTCGACTGGCAGGGCAGCGGCATGTCGGTGATGGAGATGAGCCACCGCGGCAAGGAATTCATCGCCATCGCCGCCAAGGCCGAAGCCGACCTGCGGACGCTGCTCGCCATCCCGGCCAGCTACAAGGTGCTGTTCCTCCAGGGCGGTGCGATCGGCGAGAACGCGATCGTCCCGATGAACCTGCTCGGCGACAAGACGGGCATCGACTTCGTCAACACCGGCGAGTGGTCGAAGAAGTCGATCAAGGAGGCGAAGAAGTACGCCAAGGTCAACGTCGCCGCGTCCTCCGAGGACCGCAACTTCAGCTACGTGCCGGCGCGTGACACGTGGAAGCTCGACCCGAACGCCGCGTACGTCCACGTCTGCACCAACGAGACGATCGGCGGCGTCGAGTACCAGTGGACGCCCGACACCGGCGCCGTGCCGCTGGTGGCGGACATGTCGTCGCACATCCTGTCGCGCCCGGTCGACGTCGCGAGGTACGGCGTCATCTACGGCGGGGCGCAGAAGAACATCGGGCCGGCGGGGCTGACCATCGTCATCGTCCGCGACGACCTGCTCGACCGCGCGCTGCCGATCACGCCGTCGGCGTTCCACTGGAAGGAGCAGGCCGCGGCCGACTCGATGCTGAACACGCCGCCGACCTACGCCGTCTACATCGCCGGGCTGGTGTTCGAGTGGCTGCTGCACAAGGGCGGCGTCGAGGCGATCGAGCGCGAGAACATCGCCAAGTCGAAGCTGCTGTACGACTACCTCGACCAGAGCAGCTTCTACACCAACCCGGTCCAGCGCGAGGACCGCTCGCGGATGAACGTGCCGTTCCGCCTGGCCGACGAGGCGCTCGACGACGCTTTCCTCAAGGGGGCGGAGAAGCGCGGCATGGTGCAGCTGAAGGGGCACCGCTCGGTCGGCGGCATGCGCGCGTCGATCTACAACGCGATGCCGATCGAGGGCGTGCAGGCGCTGGTCACCTACATGAAGGACTTCGAGCGCGAGCGGGGCTGACCGCGATGGACCGCATCCGCATCCTCACGCTGAACCAGATCTCTGCCCAGGGACTGCATCGCTTCCCCACGGCACGCTACAACGTCGGCAAGAACGTCGAGCTGCCGGAAGGCATCATCCTGCGCTCGTTCGACATGCACGGCATGGCGATCCCCGCCAGCGTCAGGGCCATCGGCCGCGCCGGCGCCGGGACCAACAACATCCCCGTCGCCGAGATGTCGAAGCGCGGGGTGCCGGTGTTCAACGCGCCGGGCGCCAACGCCAACGCCGTCAAGGAGCTGGTGCTCGCCGCGCTGCTGCTGGCCGCCCGCAACATCATCCCCGCGGTCCGCTACGTCGCGGCCCTGGACCCTGCCGCGCCGGACCTCGAGGCCCGCGTCGAGGACGGCAAGAAGCAGTTCGCCGGCATCGAGCTGCCGCAGCGGACGCTGGGCATCGTCGGGCTGGGCGCGATCGGCAGCATGGTCGCCGACACCGCGATCAAGCTCGGCATGAAGGTGATCGGCTTCGACCCCGAGATCACCGTCGACGCCGCGTGGCGGCTGCCGTCGAGCGTGCGCCGCGCGCATTCGATCGAGGAGGTCCTCAAGCACGCCGACTTCGTCACGCTGCACGTGCCGCTGCTGCCGGTGACCCGCCACCTGATCGACGCCAAGCGCCTCGCCGCCGCCAAGAACGGCAGCGTGCTGCTGAACTTCGCCCGCGACGCCATCGTCGACGACGCCGCGGTGGTGGCGGCGCTGCCGCTCGGGGCACCTCAAGTCCTACCTCTGCGATTTTCCCGGTGCGGGCCTCATCGGCGAGCCCAACGTGGTGGCGCTGCCGCACCTCGGCGCGTCGACCGCCGAGGCCGAGGAGAACTGCGCGATCATGGTCGTCGACCAGGTCCGCGACTACCTCGAGGACGGCACCATCCGCAACGCCGTCAACTTCGCCAACGTCGAGATGCCACGCGAGTCGCCGTACCGCGTCGCCGTCGCCAACGCCAACGTGCCCAACATGCTCGGCCAGATCTCGTCGGCGATGGCGCACGCGGGGCTCAACATCCACAACATGGTCAACAAGTCGCGCGGCGAGATGGCCTACACGCTGGTCGACGTCGACAGCCCGGTCGAGGCGGCGGTGGTCGAGGCGATCGCCGCCATCGAGGGCGTGCTGTCGGTGCGGGCGATCCCGGTGGCCAAGGCGGGCTGACGACCCGCCGCGCGTCGGCGGTCTCGCCGGCGCGCGTCCAGCGCGGCACCGGCGCCTCTGCCGACGCGCCGGGGTGGCGAGCTTCAGCGATACCCCGCCGCCTGCAGCTCGAACAGCTCCTTGTAGCGCCCGCCCGTCGCCATCAGCTCGTCGTGCGTGCCGGCGGCCTCGACCTGCCCGTCGGCCAGCACAAGGATGCGGTCGGCCATGCGCACGCTGGAAAAGCGGTGCGAGATCAGCACCGCGGTCTTGCCCTGGCTCAGCTCCTTGAACCGCTGGAACACCTCGAACTCGGCGCGCGCGTCGAGCGCCGCGGTCGGCTCGTCGAGGATCAGCACGTCGGCGTCGCGCATGTACGCGCGGGCGATGGCGATCTTCTGCCATTCGCCGCCGGACAGGTCGATGCCGGTGCGGAAGCGCTTGCCGATGATCTGGTCGTAGCCGTTCGGCAGCTTGTCGATCACCTCGTCGGCGAGGCTGCGCCGGGCCGCAGCGACGATGCGCGCCCGGTCGTCGCGCGACTCGATGCGGCCGACGGCGATGTTGTCCGCGGCGGTCAGGTGGTAGCGGACGAAGTCCTGGAAGATGACGCCGATGTTCGCGCGCAGCGTCGCGACGTCGTATTCGCGCAGGTCGTGCCCGTCCAGCAGGATGCGCCCCTCGTCGGGGTCGTACAGCCGCGCCAGCAGCTTCACCAGCGTCGTCTTGCCGGCGCCGTTCTCGCCGACCAGCGCCAGCACCTCGCCGACGCGCAGCTCGAACGTGAGGTGGCGGACGGCCCAGCGCTCGGCGCCGGGATAGCGGAAGCCCGCGTCCTCGAAGCGGAACCCCTCGCGGATCGGGCTCGGGAACGGCCGGGGGTTCGGCGGTGAGACGATCTCCGCCCGGATCTCGAAGAACGAGAACAGGTCGTCGAGGTAGAGCGCCTGGCCCGCGACCGACGAGAACCCGATCAGCAGCCCCTCGAGCAGGTTGCGCAGCCGCCGGAACGAGCCGGCGAGGAAGGTGAGGTCGCCGATGGTGAACTCGCCGTGCAGCGTCCGCCAGACGATGTAGGCGTAGGCGACGTAGTAGCCGACGGTGCCGATGGCGGTGAGCACGCTGCCCCAGCCCGCGCGCCGGATCGCGAGCCCGCGATTGGCCGCGTAGAAGTCGGCGGCGAGGCGCCGGTAGCGATCGATCAGGAAGCCGTTGAGCCCGAAGATCTTCACTTCCTTCGCCGTCTCGACGCTGGCGCCGGTCTGCCGGACGTAGTCGAGCTCGCGGCGCTCCGGCGCGCGCAGGTAATTCAGCGTGTAGCTCTGCGCGTTGAAGTGCGCCTCGCCGAGGAACGCCGGCACCAGCGCCAGCGCCAGCAGCAGGATCAGCCACGGCGCGAAGAGCACGAGTGTCGCGCCGAAGCTCAGGATGGTGACGATGTCCTGCGCCTGGCCGAAGACCTGGCCCAGCAGCGTGTTGCGGCCGATCGTCTGCCGGCGCGCGCGGTCCAGCCGGTCCTGCAGCTCGCTGTCCTCGAAGTCCTCGAGGTCGAGCGTCGCGGCGTGCTCCATCAGGCGCAGGCTGGTGGCGTTGGAGAAACGCTCCGAGAGCAGCGAGTCGAGCAGCGACACCGTGCGCCCGAGCACGTCGGACAGCACCGCGAGCCCGAATTCGACGGCGAGCAGCAGCGCGATGCGGTCGACGAGCCCGCTCGCCAGCCACTGCGACAGCGTGTCGCTCGCCGACGACGAGCCGGCGATGCCGACGACCTCGTCGATGATCAGCTTGCCGACGTAGAGCGACGCCACCGGCAGCAGCGCGCGGACCACGCGAAGTGCGACCAGCGCGAGGGTCAGGGCGGGGCTCGTCTGCCAGACGAGCTTCAGGAACGGCGGCAGGTTCCGGAGCGCGCCGAAGCGCTCGCGCCAGGACTGGGGGCTTGGACCGGAAGTCGGGTTCGGTCCTGCCGCCGTCGAACTGCGACCGCCGGCGGTGTAGGTCTTGGGCATGACGATTCGCTTCGAAGCCGTTGTGGATGTTCGGGATCAGTGTAACGCTTCGGGCTGGGCTGCTCTAACGCCGGTTCGCCGGGAAAGGTGCACGATGACTTCGCGCGTGATGGGTGTCGCCTGGATGCTCGGCGCCGCGGTCTGGCTCAGCATCGCGTCCATCGGCGTCCGTGCCGATGCGCCCGCGGGCACGCTGCGGGTCGGCCTGCCGCTGATGCCGGACACGCTCGATCCGGCGCGATCCGACAACATGGTGACCGGGAACGTCATGGCCGGGATCTACGACGCGCTCTACGCGCTCGATCCGCTGGCGCGACCGCCGGCGATCGTCCCGCTCGCCGCGGCGGCGTTGCCCGAGGTCTCGGCCGACTACCGCACGTTCACGATTGCGGTCCGGCGGGGCATCTTCTTCACTCCGCATCCGGCATTCGGAGGCAAGCCGAGGGAACTGACCGCGGCGGATTTCGCGTACTCGATCCGGCGCATCCTGGATCCGAAGCTCCGTTCGCCGGCGTTGTTCCTGCTGGAGAACAAGATCGAAGGGCTCGACACGCTGGCCGCCCGCGCCAGGAGCGAGAACCGCGCGATCGACTACGCCGCGCCGGTGGCAGGCCTGGAAGTCGTGGATCGACAGACGCTGCGCATCCGTCTCAACGCGCCAGATCCGATCTTTCCGTTCCTGCTCGCGTCGCCCAATCTGGGCGCGATCGCACGCGAGGTGGTCGAGGCCGAGGGCGATGCCTACGGGCAGCGCCCGGTGGGTACCGGCGCCTTCTCGGTCGCCGAGTTCACGCCGGGACAGCGGCTGGTCCTGCGCCGGAACCCGGACTACCGGACGCGGCACTGGGAGGATCTGCTGACGCCGGCTTCGCGCGCCGCGCACGCGTCGCACCCGATGCGCGGCCGGAAGCTGCCCGGCTTCGAGCGCGTGGAGTTCAGCTTCACGCCCGAGGCGTCGCCGGAACTGCTGGCGCTGCAGCGCGGCGAACTCGACCTCATCATGGTCTTCGAGCGCGAGCTGGTGATGGACGGGGGAAAACTCAAGCCGGCACTGGCGGCACGCGGGCTGAAACTGGTGCGGGACCCGTCGCCAACGGTGCTGCTGTCGTTTTTCAGCATGAAGGACCCCACGCTCGGCGGCAATGGCAACGACCGGATCGCCTTGCGACGCGCGATTCAGATGGCCATCGACGACACCGAGTACATCCGCGTGCTCGAGGCGGGCAACGCCACGGTGCGGGAACAGGTCGTGCCGCCCGGCATCGAAGGCCACATCGACGCCTACCGCAACCCCAACGCGTTCAATCCCGCGGCCGCCAACGCCTTGCTCGACCGCTTCGGGTACAAGCGCGGCCCCGACGGCTACCGCCGGATGCCGGACGGGTCGGTGCTGGTGGTCACCAGTCTGATCGGGACCTCGTCGACCGCGCGGAAGGGCGCCGAGTTCACGAAGCGGATGCTGGACCGCATCGGGGTGCGCACCGCGTTCGAATCGGTGCCCGGAGCGGAGCGCCTGAAGCGGATGAACAACTGCCGCTTCGGCATGGCGACGATGGACTGGGGGCTCGACATTCCGGACGGCACCAACCCGATGGCGATGTTCTACAGCAAGGCGATCGGGGCCGCGAACATGAGCTGCTACGTCGATCCCGAATTCGATGCCGCGTACGAGAAGGCGCTGGTCACGCCACCGGGACCGGCGCGCCTCGAACTCTTCCGGACCATGCAGGCGCGCCTGGACGCCTACGCACCGATGCGGCCGCGTCCGGTGGGCGACACGCTGCTGCTCAAGCGCGGCAGCCTGCTCGGGCCGTTCGGCACGGTCAGCGACTGGCTGCAGCTTGTGACGCTGGCGCCCGGACCCTAGTGCAGCGTCGCGGCCTCCGGCACCGCCCGCAGCCCCACGTCGACCATGATCACGCGGTCGCCGAGCAGCGCGACGCTGCCCTTGCGGCGGTTGTCGCCGTCGTCGCTGTACTCGAACCCGTATACGCGACGCAACGCCATGCGTCCCTCGGCGTCGCGCACCGGCCGCATCGACTGCAGGCCCACGGTGTCGTCGAGGAACAGCAGCCCCTCGGTCTTGCACGCCGCGCGCATCGCGACGTTGGCCGCCTCGCGGGCCTGGAGGCTGGTCCAGACCAGCCAGGCGACTGCGGCGACGAAGGAGCAGGGCGATGAGTTCGATCAGGGTCATGGCGCGGTGCGGCGGGGGCGGGAGTCGGAGCGTCGATTCAACCACACATCCCGCCGGCCGCGGGCGCAACCGGGGGCCATTGCCGCGGCGGGCGGGTGCCCGCGGACCCTACAGCCCCAGCCGGGACCCGTTGGCCACGAACTTGGCCATCTGCGAGCGGCTGACGGCGACCGCGGGCTGGAACGTGCCGTCCGCGTAGCCGTCCACGACGCCGCGCGCCCACAGGTAGTTGGCGTGGCGGCACACCGCGCTCCCCACGGCGACGTCGGGGAAGTGGCTGCTGCCGGGAGCGTTGGCGCAGTCGTAGCTGCGGGGCATGCCGGTGTCGCCGAAGGTGCCGATGAGCGGCACGTTGACGTCGCCCCCCGCCATCGCGCCGGCGATCAGCACGGCCATCGATGCGCGCGATGTGTTCGCCGCCGGGCAGACGTCCCCAGCGACGCCGCACTCGAATCCGACGTTGACGCCGAGCGAGGCGAGGTAGTGCATCTGCTTGCAGCCGATGGCACCGGCGGCGAGGTCGCCGAACCGCGTCACCCCGCCGTTGGTGCAGAGGTAGCTGCCGCTGTAGGGCGGGAAGGGCACGGTGCCGTCGCGCGCGATGCCGGCGTCGCCGTTCGGCGCGACCGCGCCGCGGGCGACGAGTATCGCGCTCGCCGCGCGCGTCGCCGAGGCCGAGGGCTGGAACGATCCATCGGCGAAACCGACGGTCACGTTGTTGTGGACCAGCGTCTCGACGAAGCGATAGAGGATGTGCGTGGTCGGCACGTCCGCGAAGCTCGCGCCGACGTGCAGGCGCCACGACAGCGTGTCGCCGGTCGACAGTGTCTCGGCCAGCGTGGCGACCCAGTTCAGCGCCGGGCGCACGGTGGGATTGCCGACGCTCACCCGGTAGCAGTTGCCCGTCGCCGTGAAGCAGCTGGCGGCGGCGCCGGGCGCGAGGGTACCGTAACCCGCGCTCGAATCGCCGATGGCGTAGGTGGCGCCCGCCGGGCCGGTCAGCGCCGTCGCGGTGCCGGAGAGCGGCCCGATCGTGCCGGCCGTGACGTTGCGTACGACCGGCGCGACCTGCACGGTTTCGCCCGGCTCGAGCACGGCGTTCACGTTCGACGAGGTCCCGGTCGCGGCCTGCGCGTCGGCGTTCGCTACCGCCCCGGCGAGGGCGAACGCCGAGAGCCGGTTGCCGCTGTCGGTGACGTAGACCTCGCCGTTCGCGACCACGGGCGAATGGAAATGCGCGCCGCCGGCGCGCGGCGTGCTCCACAGCTGCGCCCCGGTCGCCGCGTCGAACGCGCGCACGTTGCTGCCGGTCGCGTAAAGGATGTTGTTCGCGACGACGGGCGACCCCGCGGCGATGCCGTTCTGCCACTGGGTCGCGAGCGAAGGGTTGCCCACCCCGTCGACCACGACCTTCAGCGCGGCGATGCCCGCGCCGTTGTTGGTCGTGACGAAGGTCCACGTCGAATTGTCGGCGTGGTTGATCCAGACCGCCGGCTGCTGCAGCAGGACGCCGCCCTGCGGCATGTTGATCACCGCGCCGATCTCGCCGCCGAGGTGACCGGGGCCGTTCTGCCCGGAGAGGTTCGCGAGGTTGACCAGGCGCAGCTTGCCGTCCTTGCCGCCCTGCATGCCGAGGTAGCCGACGATCGAGCCGGGCGTGTGCGGCAGGATGACCGGCGCGGTGCTGCCGAGGTCGGCGTCGGTGTCGTCGAGCGCCTGGAAATTGATCGGCGTGTAGGCGTCGATCGGCTTGCCGGCCGCCCCCGTGCCGTCGAAGTTCAGCGCCAGGATCGACTCGCTCCAGTGGAAGCCGCCGGCATTGCCGGTGTACGCGCCGTTGCCGGTCGCGAACAGCACGCGTTCGAGGTCGGGGTGGAACACGACGCCGGGGCGCGCCCAGATCGCGTTCTGCGTGCGCGTGCACAGCGGCGAGTTGAGCGGCAGGTGGACCGTCTGGTTGCTGCACGCGACGTTGAACACGGCCTGCGTGCCGGACGTCAGGTTGATCGTGGTCAGGTGCCCCTGGTAGTCGCCGGCGTCGCCGGGATAGCCGCCGTGCACCACGTACAGGAAACTCGTCCCGTTGACCGTCGCGATCGCCAGCGCGCCCCCGTGCTTTTCGTGTTGGCCCTTGAGCGTCGTCAGCTGCGGCCAGCCGCCGCCGGTGACTTCGCTTCCGGTGGCGACCTGGTACTTGTGGACGAAGCCCCCGAGCCCGTACGTGTAGATGTACTGCCGGTTCGGATCGATGGCCGGCGTCGTGACCATGTTGCACGGCTCGTTCCGGCTGGCATTGCTGTTGACGAGGCAGCCGCCCGGGCCGTTCTGCCTGCTCCACACCAGGTTGCCGTTGCGCGCGTCGTACGCGAGCACGTGGCCGGCACGGGTGTTGACGTACACCACCGGCGCCGGGCCGCCGGCGATCGGAACGCTGTCGAGCACGACCGCAGCCCCGTCCGGATTCCCCGGCAGCGTGACCTGCCACTTGAGCACCAGCTGTCCGACGTTGTTCCGATGCAGCGTGCGCTCGCGCGTGTTGTTGCCCGACTTGGCAGGGTCGAAGTTGTACTGCAGCCAGTCGTAGGAATGGGCGGCGGAGGCGCACAGCGCGAGGGCTGCGGCGGCGAGGTGCCGAGCGAGGATGCGGACGCGGACGCGTGTGCTCATGGGGCGGTTCCCGATGTTATGACGTCAGCATAACACCGGGGCCGGACTTCGTGCGTGCCCGCCGGGCCGGTTCAATCCCCCGGGTGCGCGTGACCGACCGTTCCACAGGCGGCGGGCGGCGCCCCGGCGCGTGACGGCTCAATCCCAGCTCAGCGCCCCGCCGGTCTGGTACTCGGTCACCCGCGTCTCGAAGAAGTTCTTCTCCTTCTTGAGGTCGATCATCTCGGCCATCCACGGGAACGGGTTGTCGGCCTTGTCGAACAGCGGGTCGACGCCGATCTGCTGGCAGCGGCGGTTGGCGATGAAGCGCAGGTATTCCTTGAACATCGTCGCGTTGAGGCCCAGCACGCCGCGCGGCATCGTGTCCTCGGCGTAGGCGTACTCGAGGTCGACGCCCTTCTTCATCAGCGTGCGGATCTCCTCGCGGAACTCCGACGTCCACAGGTGCGGATTCTCGAGCTTGATGGTGTTGATGAGGTCGATGCCGAAATTGCAGTGCATCGACTCGTCGCGCAGGATGTACTGGTACTGCTCGGAGCTGCCGGTCATCTTGTTCTGCCGGCCCATCGCCAGGATCTGCACGAAGCCGACGTAGAAGAACAGGCCCTCCATGATGCAGGCGAACACGATCAGGCTCTTCAGCAGCGCCTGGTCGGCTTCCATCGTCCCGGTCTTGAACGTCGGGTTGGTCAGCACCTCGATGAACGGGATCAGGAACTCGTCCTTGTCGCGGATCGACTTGATCTCGTGGTAGGCGTTGAAGATCTCCGCCTCGTCGAGGCCGAGGCTCTCGACGATGTACTGGTAGGCGTGGGTGTGGATCGCCTCCTCGAAAGCCTGGCGCAGCAGGTACTGGCGGCACTCGGGCGCCGAGATGTGGCGGTAGGTGCCCAGCACGATGTTGTTGGCGGCGAGGCTGTCGGCGGTGACGAAGAAGCCCAGGTTGCGCTTGACGATCAGGCGCTCGTCGTCGGTGAGGCCGTTGGGATTCTTCCACGTCTCGATGTCGCGCTGCATGTTCACTTCCTGCGGCATCCAGTGGTTGGCGCAGGCGGCGATGTACTTGTCCCAGGCCCAGCGGTACTTGAACGGCACCAGCTGGTTGACGTCGGAATGGCCGTTGATGACGCGCTTGTCCTCGATGCGGACGCGGCGGAAGCCGTTCTCCATCGCCTGGCGCTCGACTTCGAGGTCGTGCACCGGCTCGCGCGAAAGGATGCCGCCGCCGATGCTGCCCGATGCCTGCGCCCGGAGGGTGTCCGGGGTCGCGGGCTGCAGGTGCGGCTGTGCGGCGGGGGCGGCGATGTCGTCGTCGAAGTTCAGCATGTTGCGAAGCTCCTGGTGCGCATTCTTGTTGTCGTGTGGGTGCGGCTGTGTGTCGTGGATACGGTCACGGGTACGGCGCAGCGATGCGGTCGTGTCGGTTGCCGGGTGGTCTTGCAAGTTGCCGTGTTCCGGCGTGTGCGGGGTGCGGGTCCGGGCCCGCCGCGGGGGCGGGCGCCGGTTCAGTGCATGGCTTTCAGCTTGTCGTAGAGGAAGTCCGGGGCGAAGTCGACGCCGTGGTGCCAGGCGATGGTCGCGAGTCCGTAGTCGAGGTAGAAGTCGGCGAAGCGTCCGCGGTCGCGCAGACCCCTCGAAGTTCTCGCCGTGCAGCTCGTCCGCCAGGTCCACGACTCCCTTGCGTCCATCGTTGAATTCCAGCCAGACCTTGTAGTCTCCGAGATAACGCGCTTCGATCACGTGCCGCTGAATCTGCTCGTATCGGGCCAAAAAAGCCTCCATCGACGAAGTTCGACGAACGTGCGTCCCCGGGCTTGCACCGGGAAAAGCCGGCGGGCGGTGCCCCGACTCCGGGCCCTGCCACCCGCCACCAGCACTGCGCCTGCTCCGGACCGTGTTGTCTGCCGCGTTGCCCCGCGGCCGGTCCGCTCGGTTTTTCTGGCCTCGTCGCGCGTTGTCGCTTCGCCTGTCTGGATCCGCGCCCGGGTCCGTTCTCGTCCGGTCGCGCCGCGCGGGTCTTTGCTCGCCCGCGTCGGATCGCGCCCGGCTTGCCGACTGGTCTCTACTGGCACGCCTCGCAGGTCGGGTCGTCGATCCCGCAGAACTTCGGCGCGGCTTCCTCCGCCGGCGCGGCGTCGCTGCGCCACCGCCCCTCGCGCCGGCGGCCATGCCGCCGCCCGACGGGACGGCGTTGAGCTCGCCGCCCTGGCCGGTGCTCTTCTCGGCCGACGTCGCCGCGAGCGTGCGCAGGTAGTACGTGGTCTTCAGCCCGCGCAGCCACGCGAGCTTGTAGGTGTCGTCGAGCTTCTTGCCCGAGGCGCCGGCCATGTAGATGTTGAGGCTCTGCGCCTGGTCGATCCACTTCTGGCGCCGCGCGCCGGCCTCGATGATCCAGCTGGTGTCGACCTCGAACGCGGTGGCGTAGAGCCTGCGCAGCTCGGCCGGCACGCGGTCGATCTTCGCCAGCGAGCCGTCGAAGTACTTGAGGTCGGCGACCATCACCTCGTCCCAGAGCGAGAGCTTCTTCAGCTCGGCGACCAGGTGCTCGTTGATGACGGTGAACTCGCCCGACAGGTTCGACTTGACGTAGATGTTCTGGTATTCGGGCTCGATCGATGCGGCGACGCCGATGATGTTGGAGATCGTCGCCGTCGGCGCGATGGCCACGCAGTTCGAGTTGCGCATGCCGTGCAGCCGGATGCGCGAGCGCAGCGCGTCCCAGTCCATCGACGAGGATTCGTCGATCTCGACGTAGCCGCCGCGCTCCTCGCGCAGCATCTTCAGCGTGTCCTGCGGGAGGATGCCGCGGTCCCACAGGCTGCCCTTGTACGACGAGTAGCGGCCGCGCTCCTCGGCGGTCTCGGTCGACGCCCAGTAGGCGTAGTAGCAGACGGCTTCCATCGAGCGGTCGGCGAAGGCGACCGCCGCGTCCGACGAGTAGGGCACGCCCATCAGGTGCAGGCAGTCCTGGAAGCCCATGATGCCCAGGCCCACCGGCCGGTGCCTGAGGTTCGAGTCCCGCGCCTTCTTGACCGCGTAGTAGTTGATGTCGATGACGTTGTCGAGCATCCGCATCGCGGTGCGGATCGTCTGCTGCAGCTTGGTGTGGTCGAGTTCCCAGCCGTCCTTGCCCTGCTTCATGTGCGCGAGCAGGTTGACCGAGCCGAGGTTGCAGACGGCGATCTCGGTCGGGCCGGTGTTGAGGGTGATCTCGGTGCACAGGTTCGAGCTGTGCACGACGCCGACGTGCTGCTGCGGCGAGCGCACGTTGCAGGCGTCCTTGAACGTGATCCACGGATGCCCGGTCTCGAACAGCATCGACAGCATCTTCCGCCACAGCTGCAGCGCGGGGATCTTCTTGAACAGCTTGAGGTCGCCGCGGGCGGCCTTGTCCTCGTAGCGCGTGTAGGCCTCCTCGAACGCGCGGCCGAACCTGTCGTGCAGGTCCGGGGTGTCGGACGGGGAGAACAGCGTCCAGTCGCCGCCTTCCATCACCCGCTTCATGAACAGGTCGGGAATCCAGTTCGCCGTGTTCATGTCGTGCGTGCGGCGGCGGTCGTCGCCGGTGTTCTTGCGCAGCTCGAGGAACTCCTCGATGTCGAGGTGCCAGGTCTCGAGGTAGGTGCACACGGCGCCCTTGCGCTTGCCGCCCTGGTTCACGGCGACCGCGGTGTCGTTCACCACCTTGAGGAACGGCACCACGCCCTGGCTCTTGCCGTTGGTGCCCTTGATGTGCGAGCCCATCGCGCGCACGTTGGTCCAGTCGTTGCCGAGGCCGCCGGCGAACTTCGACAGCAGCGCGTTTTCCTTGATCGCCTCGTAGATGCCGTCGAGGTCGTCGGCCACCGTCGTCAGGTAGCACGACGACAGCTGCGAGCGGTGCGTGCCCGAGTTGAACAGCGTCGGCGTGCTGGACATGAAGTCGAACGTCGACAGCACGTCGTAGAACTCGATCGCGCGCGCCTCGCGGTCGACCTCGTTCAGCGCCAGGCCCATCGCCACGCGCATGAAGAAGCACTGCGGCAGCTCGAAGCGGCGGCCGGCGTTGCCGTGCGAGGCGTACTGGTCGACGAGGAAGTAGCGGTCGTAGAGCGTCTGCAGGCCGAGGTAGCCGAACTGCCGGTCGCGCTCGGGCTTGAGCGCGGCGCCGAGCTTCGCCATGTCGTACTGCAGCAGCGCCTCGTTGAGCAGGCCGATCTTGACGCCGTGCTTGACGAACTGCGGGAAGTACTCGGCGTACTTCGTCGCCATGTCGGCGTGCGTGGCTTCCTCGCCCAGCGCCTCGAAGCGCAGCGCGTCGAGCAGCAGCCGGGCGGTGACGTACGAGTACGCCGGATCCTTTTCGATCAGCGTGCGCGCCGCCAGCACGACGCACTTGCGGACCTCGTCCATCGGCACGCCGTCGTACAGGTCCTTCAGCGTCGCCTTCAGGATGCGCGCAGGCTCCGCGTCCGGCAGGCCGTCGCAGGATTCCTCGACCAGCCGCGTCAGCCGCTCGAGGTCGAGCGGGTGCCGCACGCCGTTGTCGAGGACGGTGATCGCCACTTCCTCGGTGCCGACCTTCGCCTGGCTCTTCTGCGCCGCGCGTTCCTGCGAGCGGCGCTCGCGGTAGAGCACGTACGCGCGGGCGACCTCGTGCTCGCCGCCGCGCATCATCGCCAGCTCGACCTGATCCTGGATTTCCTCGATGTGGATCGCGCCGCCCTCGGGCTTGCGCTTCATCAGCGCGGCCACGACGCCGTCGGTGAGCTTTGCCACCTGCTCGCGCACGCGCGCGGACGCGGCGCCCTGGCCGCCGTTGATGGCGAGGAACGCCTTGGTCATCGCGATCGAGATCTTCGCCGGCTCGAAATTGACCACCGAGCCGTTGCGGCGGATCACCTTGTACTCGGCGTAGCGAGGATCGGTGGCGGTGGCGAGCGTCGTGCCCGGTTCGGCGGCCATGTGGTCACGCGTGGGAGAGGCGGTCGTCGGGGCGGCGGGGGCGCTCGCGATCTGCATTGGGGGTTCTCCTGTCATTTCTTGTCGTTGTGAAGGCGCTTCGCCGTGGCGGCGCCGGATGGGCCCGATTGGCGCAAACCCAGGCGCGGCGCGGGTTTGCGGGCGGGGCCCCCGGCGGCAACGCCGGCGCATCCCGCCTGCGGCTGGGATGTCGCCGGGCGGTGCCCGGTTTCTGCTTAGGAATCAAAATCTACTACATCTAGTGTTCAAGTGGCGATTGAACACAAAGCATAGTGGCCAGATCAGCGCAACGCAAGTGCTTTTTGATGCACAAAGCGGGGCCGCCGAAACGACAGCAAAAACAGCCTCCTGCGGGTGCCGCGGCGGCATATCCCCGTACCTTCCACCGCTTGTCCACAAGGTTTTCCACCGTGACCCCGCCGACGGACGGTCGCGGTCGCGTTGCGCATTTGCGACAGCGATCTAGCTCCGGCCGAACGGCCGGTTTGTGATGCACCGCAGCAGCCGAGGCTGCCTGTCGACAGGGTGCGGCGCAGCAATTCGAACGCTGCGCGCCGCGGTCGCGCTCGGCCGAGGACGCGCGACCGCGGGCAGGGCCACGAAAGGCTCGCGCCGGGGAACGTCCACGGGTCCACGCAGGGCCACGCCGCGCGCAGCGACGAGAACCGGGGCACGGACCGGCTGTCAGCCCGGGGGCAGCGTGAACAGGCGCGCGCCGGCGATCGCGACCAGCGTTTCGCCCGGCGCGGCGCGGGTCAGCGCCAGGCCGGTCATGCGCCCGAAGGCCGGCAGCAGGGCCCGCCGTCGCCCGAGGACGAAGCACGGCAGGCGCGCGCTGTCGCCGTCCGCGGCCACCCGGACACCCGGATGCACGTGACCGCACAACGCGTAGCCGGTCGGCGGCTCGTTCGGCTCGTGGCACAACAGGAACGGCGCGGCAAGGTGCGGCGCCGGCACGACGTCGACGTTCCACGCCGGGGGCGGGTCGCCCGCGCGTTCGTCGTGGTTGCCGCGGACCAGCAGAAGGGAAAGGCCCGGCTGCGTCTGGCGCCAGGCGCGAAACGCGGTGTCCAGCGCCGGTACCCGTCCGGCCGCGGCGTGAATGAAATCGCCCAGCACGACCAGCCGGGTTGCGCCGTATTCGGTCACCAGTGCGGAAAGCCGCTGGAGATCGGCGGCGGTGCTCCCGCGCGGCACCGGCACTCCGCCCGCGCGGAACGAAGCGGCCTTGCCCAGGTGCACGTCGGCGACGAACAGCGTGCGCTCGCGCGGCCAGTAGAGCGCGCGCCGCGCCGAAAGGACGACGCGCTCGCCTGCCAGCGTCACGGTCGCGGTCGCTGAATGCAGGGCCGTGGACTCCGGGGCGGAGATCGCTGCAAGGCCGGAGGCGGGGGAAGGGTTGGGCATGATCGGGAGCGGGGCGGCATCATTGCGCCGCTGCGGCGCGCGGGGCAAACTAGCGCGCCGATTGTAGCGAATGCCGCCTGCGCGTCCGACCGATGCGTCCAGGCGTGCCGTGTGGAGTCGTTTCGATGCTGCGGTTCAGCGCCAATCTGTCGTTCCTGTTCCACGAGGTCCCGTTCCTCGAGCGCTTCGCCGAGGCGGCGCACGCCGGATTCCGCGCGGTGGAGTTCACGTTTCCCTACGACTATCCCGCCCGCGACCTGGTCGCGGCGGCGACCGCCGCCAAGGTCGACGTCGTCCTCTTCAACGGGCCCCCCGGCGACTTCGCGGCCGGCGACCGCGGGACCGCGTCGCTGCCGGGCCGCGAGCACGAATTCGCCGCGGGATTCGCGACGGCGCTGCGGTACGCGCAATCGCTGCGGTGTCCGCGTCTCCACGTGATGGCCGGTGTCGTGCCGGCCGAAGCCGACGCCGAGCGGCGCGCCCGCCAGCGCTCGACGCTCGTTCGCAACCTGCGCTTTGCGTGCGGCGAGGCGGCGGAGCAGGGCGTGACGGTGCTGCTCGAGCCGCTCAATCCGCGCGACATGCCGAACTACCTGTACTCGACGCAGGCGGAGGCGCACTCGATCCGCGAGGAGGTCGGTGCGGCGAACCTCAAGGTGCAGATGGACCTCTATCATGCGCAGATCGTCGAGGGCGACCTGTCCGAGAAGCTGCGCCTGTGGCTGCCGCACATCGGCCATATCCAGATCGCCGGCGTGCCGGGACGCAACGAGCCCGATGTCGGCGAGATCAACTACGCGTGGATCTTCCGGCTGCTCGATGAACTGCGCTATGACGGCTACGTCGGCTGCGAATACCGGCCGCGCAAGAACACGCAGGATGGCCTGTCGTGGCTCTACCGGCTGCTGGACCGCAAGACCGCCGGCCAGGACTGAACCGGCGCCGGGGTCAGTCGAGCCGAAATGGGGTCAGGTCGAATTTTGGGCAGCGGCCAGGCTCGGGAAGTGCATTCGTCCGATGCTCCGACATTAGCATCGGCGACACGCCGGCGTCCATCGGCCACAGGGACGAGGCAATGGTTGATTCAGATCATCTCCGTGCGTTCCTTGCGCCGCGTAACGATCGGCTCATGACCGGCATCTTTCTGCATCGGTTCGATGTTCCAGCCGCGTCGATCGACGTCAACGGCCACGTCAACAATCTCGAATATCTGCGCTGGATGCAGGACGTGGCGACACTGCATTCGGAGGCGGTGGGCTGGCCGCTGGAACGCTACCTTGCCGTGCACGCGGGCTGGTTCGTCCGCACGCACAGCATCGAATACCTGCGACCGGCCTTTGCCGGCGACGCGATCGTGCTCGCGACGTGGGTGGCCGGATTTCGCGCGACCAGTTCGCCGCGCCGCTACCGCTTCCTGCGCCGAGGGGAGGCCGCGCCGCTGGCGATCGCCGAAACGGTCTGGGTGTTTGTCGACGGCGTCACCGGTCTGCCGAAACGGGTGCCGCCGGAACTTGCCGGGGCGTTCACCGTCGCGGCCGAAGCCGACGCGCAACGCGCGGCTCTGGTTGGCGCCGGCGTCGATCCGGACGCCGCGGCGAGCCCTACAGCGCGACGCTCATCCCGCCGTCCATGACGAGCATCTGGCCCGTCATGTAGTCGGCGGCCGAGGATGCGAGGAATACCGCGAGACCGGCAATCTCGTCCGGCTGGCCCCAGCGTCCCGCCGGAGTTCGTTTCTTCACCCAGGTGTCGAATTCCGCGTTGTCGAGCAGCGCGCGATTCATCTCGGTCGCGAAGTAGCCCGGCGCGATCGCATTCACCTGCACGTTGTGCGGCGCGAGCTCGACCGCCATGCCACGCGTGAGCTGGCGCACCCCGCCCTTCGCCGCCGTGTACGGGATCACCGTCGGCCGCGCGAGTTCGCTCATGAGCGACGCGATGTGGATGATCTTGCCGCGCCGCCGCTCGATCATGCCCGGCAGCACCGCCTGGGAGACGAGGAACGGGGCAGTGAGATTGGTGGCGATGATCTCGTTCCACTCGCTCTCGGGAAAATCCACCATCGGATGCCGCCGCTGGATGCCGGCATTGTTGACGAGGATGTCCACGCCGTGATGCTCGTCGGCGATCGCGGCGATCGCGGTGCGCGCTGCCGCGCCGTCGGTGACGTCGAACAGCGAGATGCCGGCGGTGAGGCCCTCGTCGGCCAGCGATCGCGCGGCGGCGGACAGCGCCTCCGGCTTGCGGCCGTTCAGGATCACCGTAGCACCGGCGCGCGCGAGGCCGCGGGCGATGGCGAATCCGAGACCGCGATACGCGCCGGTGACGAGTGCGACGCGTCCGGTAGAGGGAGAAGATGTCTTGCATGGCGTAGCTTCCTAACTGTGAAAACGTGATGGTAGCGCGAACCCGAGGCGCGTCGGTCGCTGGACGACTGGCAGGGGGGCTCGCCTCGCGCCAGTTCGGCCATGCGGCTGATGGCGGCTTGGCCATGCCTGCGGGAGGATTGATCTGCCTTCGTCCGCGACAAGGCGACTGCACCCGCGTCGGCAAAATTGAACCTGACCCCAATTCACCCCCCCAATTCACCCCAATTCACGACCCCGATTGCTGTCCGCCGCGCGCTCCAGCGCCTCGACCATCTTCGCTACGCGCGATTCCAGCGCCTCGGTGGTCAGCTTTTCGCGGAACATGTCGACCATCAGCGGAAAGCCGAAGGGCGTGGGGTGGGCGGGCCTGGTGACGACGGCGCGGCTGCGGCGCATCCGGTCCAGCGCAGCGGCAAGGCGCGCGGCTTCGAGCTGGCGCTCGAGCACCTCCCGCGAAGCCTGTGCCAGCAACCGGTTCTCCGGGTCGTATTCGGCGAAGACGTCGTAGAGCAGTCCGCTCGACGCCTGCAGTTGCCGCGACGACTGCCCCTGGCCGGGGTAGCCCTGGAAGACCAGCCCGGCGACACGCGCGATCTCGCGGAACTGGCGCCGGCCCATCTCCGCGGCGTTGATGCCCGCGAGGATGTCGCGCTCGACGCCGGGCGCCGCGAGCAGGCGCCCGAGCTCCCGCAACCCCAGTTCGACGGGGCTGGTCGACAGCAGCCCGAAGCCGTAGTCGTTGACGGTGAGGCTGAACGTCCGCGGCTCGAACTGCGCGAGCCGGTACGAGAACAGTGTCGCGAGCCCGAGGTGCGCGAGGCGTCCTTCGAAGGGATAGAAGAAGAGGTAGTGCCCGTCGCTGGACGTCACCCGCTCGATGAGCCATTCGCCGTCGCCGGGCAGCGCGGACCAGCGCCGCTGCAGTTCGAGCAGAGGCCGCACGAGCTCGAGTTCGGGCGATGCGTAGACGCCGCGCTTCGCCTGCGCGACCAGCGCGCGCGTGCGCTCGGCGAGCAGCGTCGACAGCGCCATCTTGCCGCCGCTCCATCGGGGCACCACCGCCGCGCGCGCCGGCGCCGGCCTCACCCAGGCGGTCATCTCGCGCACGCGGACGAACTCCAGCACTCGTCCCGCGAACACGAAGCAGTCGCCCGCCGCCAGCCGCGCGACGAAGGATTCCTCGACGTGACCGAGCGCCTGCCCGTTGCGGAAGCGCACGGTGATGCTCGCCTCGGACACGATGGTGCCGATCTGCGTGCGGTGCCGGCGCGCGATCTGCGCATCGGGCACCCGCGCGATGCCGTCCTCGTCGAGCGTCACGCGCCGGTACTCGGGGTACGCGTTGAGGCTCCCGCCCCCGTGGACGACGAACGCCAGCGCCCAGCGCCACTCGTCGTCGGTCAGCGCGGCGTACGCGTGCGTGTCGCGCACCTCGGCCAGCAGTTCGTCGGGGCGAAACCCGGCCCCCAGCGCGCAGGTCACCAGGTGCTGCGTCAGCACGTCGAGCGGTCCCGCCAGGGGCGGCCGCGGCTCCAGCTTCCGCTCGGCCGCCGCCTCCCGTGCCGCCGCCGCCTCGATCAGCTCGAGCGCGTGCGTCGGCACGACGGTCACCCGCGATATCTCGCCGGGCCGGTGCCCGCTGCGTCCGGCGCGCTGCAGCAGGCGCGCGACACCCTTCGGACTGCCGATCTGGATCACTTGGTCGACGGGCGCGAAGTCGACGCCGAGATCGAGACTGGACGTGCAGACCACGGCGCGCAGCCTCCCGTCGCGCAGGCCCGCCTCGACCCAGTCGCGCACCTCGCGTTCGAGCGAGCCGTGGTGCAGTGCGATCAGTCCCGCCCAGTCGGGTCGCGCGGCGAGCAGCGCCTGATACCAGATCTCCGTCTGCGAGCGCACGTTGGTGAAGACCAGCGTGGAGCGCGCCCGCTCGATGGCCCGGATCACGTCCGGCAGCAGCCGCAGGCCGATGTGCCCGGCCCAGGGAAAGCGCTCGATGGTCTTCGGCCGCAGCGTGTCGATGACGACGGTCTTTGCGTCGAGTCCTTTCACCACGCGGCCGGCGGGCGCGCTGCGCGGGCCGAGCAGGCATGCCAGCGCCTCGTCCAGATTGGCGAGCGTCGCCGAGAGCCCCCACACGCGCAGCCCGGCGCGGGCGCCGCGCAGCCGCGCGAGCGCCAGCTCGACCTGCACGCCGCGCTTGCTGGCCAGGAGCTCGTGCCACTCGTCGACCACGACGGTCGTCAGATGCGCGAACCGCTCGCGCCAGTCCGCGCGCGAGAGCAGCAGCGTCAGCGACTCGGGCGTGGTGACCAGTGCCGTGGGCAGGCGCCGGTCCTGCCTGGCGCGCGCACCTGATGCCGTGTCGCCGGTGCGGACGTCGACGGTCCAGTGCGGCTGCAGCGCCGCAGCCGCACGCGCCAGTGCGAGTCCGGTGTCCGCGGCAAGCGCGCGCAGCGGCGTGATCCACAGCACCGCGAGCGGCGGCGGTGCGCCGGCCGCGCCGGGTTCGCCGAACGCGACGGGACCCAGCCACGCCGCCCAGGTCTTGCCCATGCCGGTCGGCGCGTGCACGAGCCCCGACTCGCCACGCGCCCACGCGGCCCAGACCTCTTCCTGAAACGGGAACGGAGCGATCCCCTGCGCGGCGAACCAGCTCCGCACCGGCGACAGTGCGTCCGGCCGGATCGGGTCGAGCGCGTGGGCGGGAGAGGGATCGGTCATCGAGTTCGCGCCGGGCGAGGCCATCGTGACGATACCGTGCGCGGCGTCGACGCCGATGCACGCGCAGGAAACCGGGCGAATTCGCGCCGTGCCGCCGCCACCTCGGTCAGGCACTCGAACGGTCGCGGCGCCAAGGCGCGCCGGTCGCCCGGATGGCCGGTCTAGGGTGCCGGCCTGGCGAGGCCGAACTGCCACAGCAGGAACGACCACCGGTCGGCGGTGCGCAGCTGTCCCTGCATGCGCGTGCCGCCCACGCCGTGGCCGCCGTCGTACTCGAGCCGCAGCAGCACGGGCCGGCCGCTCGCCGTGGCGGCCGCGAGCCGCGAGGCCGTCTTCAGCGTCATCCAGACGTCGACGCGGGTGTCGTTGACGCCGTGCTCGAACAACGCGGCCGGATATTTGACACCGTCGCGGATCGAGGCGTACGGACTCATCTCCAGCAGCGCCCGGAACTCGTCCTCGCGCTTGACGGTGCCGTACTCGGGCACGTTGGCGACCCCGTTCGCGCGCGTCTCCGACCGCACCAGATCGGTGTTGCCGACCGAGACGACCGCCGCGGCAAAGAGGTCCGGCCGCGCCGTCATCGCCCGGCCGACGAAGATGCCGCCGGCGCTGCCGCCCATCACCGCGAGCTTGCCTGCGGACGTGTAGCCCTGGGCGATCAGCCACTCCGCCACCGCGATGCCGTCCTTCCACGTATTCGGCTTGGTCGTCTTCTGTCCGGCCCGATGCCACGCGTCGCCGAAGACACCGCCTCCGCGCACGTGCGCGATGACGAACACCCCGCCGCGCTCCAGCCACGCGAGCAGCCGCGGGCTCCAGCCAGGGTCCTCGGTCGCACCGTACGCGCCGTAGCCGTAGAGGATGGTCGGGTTGCCGCCGTCGAGCCGGGTGTCGGCGCGCATGATGATCGACGCCGGCACCTCGACGCCGTCGTGGCTCCTGACCCGGATTTCGCGCGCGACCAGGCCTTCCGGCGCGTCGAACTTGCCCGCGGGCTCGAACGGCAGCAGCGCGACCTTCGCCGCCGCCGGATCGTAGACATGGTACTTGGCCGAGCGGATCCAGCTGCCGAGTTCGAACACCGCGCCATCCTGGCGGGCGTCGGTGAAGCCCAGGTCGACGTGACCGGCGAACGGCAGCGCCACCGCCGCGGGCTCGAAGGCCTTGGCGTGCGGCACGCGCAGCAGCCGCGTCAGCGGACCCTGTCGCTGCGTGACGTACAGCGCGTCCTTGGCGGCGCCGATCTCGACGACCACGTCGTCGCCGGCGGGGATCACCGTCTCGGCGAGGCCGAGGTCGAGCGCGGAAAGCGGCACGCGCAGGATCTTGAAACGCGGCGCGTCGGCCGATGTCTTCAAATACAGCCAGCCGCCGGCCGCCGTCGCGCCGACGATCTTCGCGTCCTCGCCGAACACGCGCCTCCACTGCGCCTTGCCGTCGAGCACCGCGGCGAGTTCGGCGACGTAAAGTGACAATTCGCGCTTGACGCCGTCGGCCACTGCCGCGGCGGCGAGCCTGGTGCCCTTGAGCGGGAAGACGTCGCCGCTCGCCGTGCGCGGAATCACGACCGCCGGGTCGACTCCGGGGCCGAACACCGCGCGGTCGGCCGCGGTCGCCCCCAGCGCGTGGAAATAGGTGATGTTGTCGAGGAAGCGCTCGGTGGCCGGAACGCTCGCCCAGTCCTTGCGCAACCGCGTGTAGAAGAAGCCGCTGCCGTCCTCCAGCCACGTCACGTCGCCGCTGCCGCGGATGCCTTCGATCGGCGCCTCGACTTCCTTGCCGGTCGCGGCATCGAGCACCTGCAGCGACCCGATCTCGGTGCCGCCGGCAGAAATCGAATACGCAACTCGCTTGCCGTCCGGCGACACCGCGTAGCCGCCGATCGCGTGCGGCTTGCCGGTTGCCTTCTGCAGCGCGTCGGGGTCGACCAGCACGACGTCCTCGCCGGTCGGGCGTGTCGCGGCGCACCAGCTTGAACTGGTTCTCGCCCGGCGTTGCGCCGCAGGAAGAACCACCGACCGGACGACGTGCGTTCGACGCTGCGCACGACCGTCGGCACCGCGTCGTCGATCTCGGCGAGCCGCGCGCGCAACTCGGCGCGCACCGGCAGCCGGGCGAGGATCGCCTCGGTGGCATCGGCCTGCGTCTTCATCCACGCCTGCACCGCCGGATCCCTGGTGTCCTCGAGGAACCGGTACGGATCGTCGACCGGCGTGTTCCAGTACGTGTCGACGACGTTGTTCGCCGGCAGCGGCGGCGGCACGTCGACGCCGAGGAACGATGCCGCGAAGGCGAGCGGCGCGACCAGCGCGCCGGCCGCGGCGACCGCGAAACGGCGCAGCCGCCGGGCACGGGCGCCATCGTGCGAAGGTCCGGCCGCGCCTCGACCGGCGCCGGCGGCAGGACGGGAAATGCAGACGGGGGCTGAAGACGCGATCGACATGGGGAATCCGCGAAATGGAGCAGCCGCGCATTCTAGCGCGGCTGCAGGGGTTGGGCTGCGGGCGGTCGAGCGGGTGCCGCGCGATTCGGGCCTTCGTTCAGGCGGCGATCCCCGCCGGTCGTCCCGGCCGGCGCCGGCGCGCGCGGCGCCCGGAATCGCGCCAGCAGCGCGGCTTCCTTCTCCTTCGCCGCCTTCACGTGCCGCTCCTTGACGTGACCGTAGCCGCGGATGTGCTCGGGGACCTGCGCGATCTCGACGGCGAGCGCGTGGTTGTCCGGCCGCAGGCTGGCGACGAGTTCGCCGACCGTCGTCTCGTACTCGACGATCAGCGCGCGCTCCATCCTGCGCTCGGCGGTCCGGCCGAAGAGGTCCAACGCGCCGCCGCGGAACCGGCGCAGCTTCGCCAGCGTGCGGAACGCGCCCATCATCCACGGGCCGAAGGTCATCTTTCGCGGCACGCCGGTGACGGGATCGGGCTTCGACAGCAGCGGCGGGGCGAGGTTGAAGGTGAGCTTGTAGTCGCCCTCGAACTGCGCCGCGACGCGTGCGGCGAAGTCGGTCTCGGCGTACAGCCGCGCGACCTCGTACTCGTCCTTGATCGCGCGCAGCTTGAAGTCGTGCGGGCGATCGCCTCAGTCAGTTCGGTGATGCCGGGCATCGCCCTGGCTTCGGCCTCGCGGACGCGTGCGACGAGGTCGCTGTAAGCCCTGGCGTACGCGGCGTCCTGGTAGGCCGTGAGAAATTCGACGCGGCGCGCGACGATCTCGTCGACCGTCGCCGACAGTCGCTGCGACTCGGGCTTGGACTGCGGAATCGCCGCGGCGGTGACGCGGGCGGGATCGACGGCGGCGAGTCGCCCCCACCGGAAGCTCTGCTTGTTCGACTCGATCGCCGCGCCGTTGAGCTCGATGGCGCGCAGGATCGACGCCTCGGACAGCGGCAGCAGGCCGCGCTGGTACGCGTAGCCCACCATGAACAGGTTGGTCGCGATGGAGTCGCCCATGAGCCCGGTCGCCAGCTTCGACGCGTCTAGGAACTCGGCGTCGCCCGGCGCGACGGCGTCCTTGATCTCCTGCTCCATCGAGCCCAGCGGGAACCTGAGATCGGGCTCCCGCGTGAACTGGGCAGGCATCACCAGGCCGGTGTTGACCAGCGCCCGGGTGACGCCCTTCTGCATCTTCGCGAGCGCTTCGTAACCCGCGCCGGTGACGATGTCGCACGCGAGTATCAGCTTCGCCTCGCCGGCGGCAATCCGGGTGGCGTGCAGCGCCTCGGGGTCGTCGGCGATCCGGACGTGCGAGACGACCGCGCCGTTCTTCTGCGCGAGGCCGGTCATGTCGAGCACCGAGCACCCTTTGTTCTCGAGGTGCGCCGCCATGCCCAGCAGCGCGCCGATGGTGACGACGCCGGTGCCGCCGATGCCGGTGACGAGGATGCCATAGGGTGCCGCGGACGACGCCACCGCGACCGGTTCCGGCAGGTCGGGCAGGCTGGCGGCCTCGGCCTTCTTCGGCTTCCGCAGCGCGCCGCCCTCGACGACGACGAAGCTCGGGCAGAACCCGCGGACGCACGAGAAGTCCTTGTTGCAGGAGCTCTGGTCGATCGTCCGCTTGCGGCCGAATTCGGTCTCCACCGGGGCCACCGACACGCAGTTCGACTGCACGCCGCAGTCGCCGCAGCCTTCGCAGACCAGCTCGTTGATGACGACGCGCCTGGCCGGGTCCGGGTACTTGCCGCGCTTCCTCCGCCGGCGCTTTTCCGCGGCGCAGGTCTGGTCGTAGAGCAGGATCGTGCAGCCGGACGTCTCGCGCAGGACGCGCTGGACGGCGTCGAGTTCCTCGCGCGGGTGGATCGCGATGTCGGGGGAGAAGTAGCCGGGGGGGTACTTGTCCGGCTCGTCGCTGACGACGACGATCTTCGTGACGCCCTCGGCCGCCGTCTGGCGCGCGATGTCCTGCGGCGAGATCGGCCCGTCGACCGGCTGGCCACCGGTCATCGCGACCGCGTCGTTGTAGAGGATCTTGTAGGTGATGTTGACGCCGGCGGCGACCGCGGCGCGGATCGCGAGCAGCCCGCTGTGATAGTAGGTGCCGTCCCCGAGGTTCGCGAAGATGTGCTTCTCGCTGGTGAAAGGCGCCTGGCCGATCCACGGCACGCCCTCGGCGCCCATGTGCGTGTAGGTGGAGGTCCTGCGGTCCATCCAGATCGCCATCACGTGGCAGCCGATGCCGGCGGTGGCGCGGCTGCCCTCGGGGACGACCGTCGACGTGTTGTGCGGGCACCCCGAGCAGAAGTAGGGCAGGCGGGCAAGGCTGATCTTCGGCCTGGCGAGCGCCGCTTCCTTGGCATTGATCCAGTCGACCCGCTGGCGGATCTTCTCGATGACGCGCGGCAGCAGCTCGAGGCGCTCGATGCGCTGCGCGATGACGCGGGCGATCATCGCCGGCGTGAGCTCGGACGCGGCGGGCAGCAGCCAGTCGCCGTGCGGTCGCGTCCACTCGCCCTTTTCGTCGAACTTGCCGACGACGCGCGGGCGCACGTCGTCGCGCCAGTTGTAGAGCTGCTCCTTCAGCTGGTACTCGACGACCTGGCGCTTTTCCTCGACGACGAGGATCTCGGTCAGGCCCTCGGCGAACTGGCGGACGCCTTCCGGCTCGAGCGGCCAGGGCATCGCCACCTTGAACACGCGGATGCCGATGTCGGCGCATTCCTGCTCGGTGAGGCCGAGGTCGGCGAGCGCCTGGCGGACATCGGTGTAGCTCTTGCCGCTGGTGATGATGCCCAGCCGCGGCCGCGGGCTGTCGATGACGATGCGGTTGAGGCCGTTGACGCGGGCGTAGTGCAGCGCCGCGTAGATCTTGTAGTCCTGCATCCGCGCCTCGGTCGCGAGGAAGGCGTCGGGCCAGCGGATGGACAGGCCGTCGGGCGGCAGCGGGAAATCGTCCGGCACGACGATGCGCGTCCGGGCAGGGTCGACGGCGACCGAGGCGGAGCTCTCGACGGTGTCGGACACGCACTTGAAGCCGACCCAGAGGCCGGAGTAGCGGCTCATCGCCCACCCGTGGAGCCCGAGATCGAGGATTTCCTGGACGCTCGACGGGTACAGCACCGGCATCATCGCCGCCGAGAACTGGTGATCCGACTGGTGCGGCAGCGTCGACGACTTCGCCGCGTGGTCGTCGCCGGCCAGGACCAGCACGCCGCCGTGCTTCGACGTGCCGGCGAAATTGGCGTGCTTGAACACGTCGCCGCAGCGATCCACACCCGGGCCCTTGCCGTACCACATCGCGAAGACGCCGTCGTACTTCGCGCCGGGGAACATGTTGACCTGCTGCGATCCCCAGATCGACGTCGCTGCGAGGTCCTCGTTCAGGCCCGGGTGAAAGCGGATGTGCTCGCGCTCGAGGAACTTCGCGGCCTTCCACAGCGACTGGTCGACGCCACCCAGCGGCGATCCGCGGTAGCCCGAAACGAAGCCGGCGGTGTTGAGCCCGGCCAGCGAGTCGCGTTGGCGCTGGAGCATCAGCAGCCGCACCAGGGCCTGGGCGCCGGTCAGGAAGACGCGACCCGAAGCCAGCTGATACTTGTCGTCGAGGTCGACCGCGCGAAGTGCGGGGACGGCAGGGGTCATCGGGGAACTCCGCAAAATTTTGTTTTGGGTCGCCGCAGGAACCGAATGGGTTCCGGTGAGCCTCGGGCAGTCGCTCGTGGCGACGCCCGAATTGGGCGCGGAGTTTACGCGGTGGGCCGCCGTTCGTCCACGCATCAACCCGGATTGGGGTCAGGTCGAATTTTGGGCAAGCATGACCCTTCGGCGCGCATGGGCACGATGCATCCAATACTCTCGCCTTCGGGGCCGCAGCGCCATCGACCGTTTGGCTGAATGCCAAGAGGGTTCGGAGGGCGACAATCCATGATGCGACTTCCGCCGAGATCCCGCAGGATGCGCGCTGACCTAAATTTGACCTGACCCCGAATTGTCTGAATTGTTGCCCGGCGGAGGCTTGGACGCGACGCCGCGCCGGGCCAGCGAGTCGCGCAGCAGGAACTCGATCTGCGCGTTGACGCTGCGCAGCTCGGTCTGCGCAAGGCGTTCGAGTTGCGCCCAGACGGCAGGGTCGAGCCGCAGCAGGAAGGCCTTGCGCTCGGCCATCAGTGGCGGCCGGGCGGGCGACGGAAGCGCAGCGCCAGCGCGATCAGCAGCAACGCGATGCCGAGGAGGAACAGCGCCAGCAGCCAGAAGAAGCCCTGCTGCGGCAGCACCGGCGGAGTGACCTCGTTGGCGGCGACGATCAGGAGGTGCAGGCCGACCAGGAAAGCTGCCGTCAGCATGGAGAAGCCGGCGCCGAATCCGGCGAGCGACGCGAGGGCCGCCGGACGCGCAGGACCTGCCATCCACTGCTCGCGATAGGGAATGTTGACCAACCGCGGTGCGAAGCCCGGCAACCACACCATCGACAGCAGCAGCGCCAGCGGCAGTCCCACGACCATCGCCAGCATGAACAGCACGTAGCCGTCGCGGCTCATCCAGCCGTTGGCGCGCCCGGCGGCCCCGAAATGCGTGGCGACCGGGTCCGGCAGTCCCGCCGACGTGGCCACGATCGCCACGGCCGCGACGACGACGAGGAAGATGGTTGCGAACAGCGAGACGCGTTGCATGGCCGACCGCCTTTCCGGCTCATCCGTTGTAGAGGGTGCCCGTGTTGATCACCGGCTGCACCTCGCCCTCCGCGCAGAGCACGGTCATCAGGTTGGACACCATGGCCGCCTTGCGCTCGTCGTCGAGCTCGACGACCTTCTTCGCCGAGAGTTCGGACAGCGCCATCTGCACCATCGACACCGCGCCGTGGACGATCTTCTGCCGCGCGGCGATGATCGCCTCGGCCTGCTGCCGGCGCAGCATCACCTGGGCGATCTCCGGAGCGTAGGCGAGGTGGGTGAGCCGCGCTTCCTCGACCACGACCCCGGCCTGTTCCAGCCGCGCCTGCAGCTCGCGGACCAGCGCCTTGGCGACGATGTCGGCGCCGCCCAGCAGCGTCGGCTCGCGCCCGTCGCCGAGCGTCTCGTCGTCGTCGTAGGCGAAGTTGGACGCGAGGTGCCGCACGGCGGCCTCGCTCTGGACCTTGACGAAGTTCTCGTAGTCGTCGACGTCGAATGCCGCCTTGGCCGTGTCCTCGACATGCCAGACGACGACCGCGGCGATCTCGATCGGGTTGCCGCGCTTGTCGTTGACCTTGAGCCGCTCGCCGTTGAGGTTGCGCGCCCGCAGCGACAGCTTCCTGCGGGTGTAGAAGGGGTTGGTCGCCCGCAGACCCGGAACGCGGGTGGTGCCGCGATAGGCGCCGAACAGCTGCAGGATCGCCGCCTCGTTGGGCTGCAGCGTGTACAGCCCGGCGAGGACGAACATGCCCGCCGCCGCCGCGACGCCGGCGCCGACGAACGACCAGGGCGAGAACGGCCGGCCCGCGCCGATCGTCGACCACAGCTGCCACGCCGCCACCCCGATCAGCGCGAGGCCGACGAACAGGACGAGGAACCCGTTCCACGTCCCGATCGGCGCCTCGTCGTGGGTCCCCTGGAGGCTGATTGCCGCATTGCGAGCCATCTGGATCTCCTCGTTCTTCGCCCCCTTCCCGGGGTCGCAGCGCGACGCCGGAGGAGGTATAGCGAAATGATATCACCACAATATCTATGGCTGTCAATCCACCCGACGACGGAACCGACGAACGGTCTCCATGCGAAAGTAATATTTAAGCAATAACAATAGGATGAATGTCATTTACGCACAAAACACCTTAATAAAAAATGGGCGGACCCTCGCGAGTCCGCCCTGCTTCGAACCGACGGTCCGGATGACCGCCGGGCGGCGTCAGCCCAGCGGAACCGGGATGAAGATCCTGCCGTCCTCGCGCTGGATCAGCAGCGCGGCGGTCTTCCCGGCGCTCGCCACCAGCGACTTCAGCTGCGCCGGATCCTTCACGGGCGTCCGGTTGACCGAGACGATCACGTCGCCGGGGCGCACCCCCGCCTTGGCGGCGGCGCCGGCGACGTCCTCGACGACGACGCCGCCGGCCAGCTTCGAATCGCGCTGCTCGTCCGGCGACAGCGGGCGCACGACGACCCCGAGCTTCCCCTGCGACGCGTCGGGCTTGTCGGCCGCTGCCGTCTTGACCGGTTCGCGCTCGCCGATGGTCGCCTTGAGCGTCTTCGCCTTGCCGTCGCGCCAGACGTCGAGCGTCACCGTCCGCCCCGGGCTTCAGCGCGGCCACCTTCGGCGGCAGGTCGGACGACCGCGTCACCGCCTCGCCGTCGAGCTTGAGGATCACGTCGCCGGGCTCGAGGCCGGCGGCCGCACCCGGTCCGCCCTTCTGGACCGACGACACCAGCGCGCCCGCCGGAGCCGGCAGCCCGAAATTCTCCGCCAGCGCCTGGTTGACCTCCTGCACGGTGACGCCCAGGCGGCCGTGGCTCACCTTCCCGTGCGCGACGATCTGGTCCCTGACGTTGAGCGCGACGTCGATCGGAATCGCGAACGCGAGGCCCTGGAAGCCGCCCGACCGGCTGAATATCTGCGAATTGATGCCGATCACTTCGCCGGCAAGGTTGAACAGCGGTCCGCCCGAGTTGCCGGGGTTGACCGCCGCGTCGGTCTGGATGAACGGCACGATGCTGTCGCCCGGCAGCGAGCGCGACTTGGCGCTGACGATGCCCGAGGTCACCGTGTGCTCGAGCCCGTACGGCGCGCCGATGGCGACGACCCATTCGCCGACCCGGGTTGCCGCCGGGTTGCCGGTCTTCACCGTCGGCAGGTCCTTGGCGTCGATCCTGAGGACCGCGACATCGGTGACCTTGTCGCTGCCCAGGACCTTCGCGACGAATTCGCGCTGGTCCGCGAGCTTCACCGTCACCTCGTCGGCGCCGTCGACGACGTGCGCGTTGGTCAGGATCACCCCGTCCGCGCCGACGATGAAGCCCGATCCGGTGCCGCGGCCCGGACCGCTGTCGGGACCGTCGGGACCGTCGGGTTGCGGCATCCCGCGGAAGAACGGCGCCAGTTCGGGCGGCAGGCCGCGCGGTGCGCCACGCGGCGAACCCTCGGACCGCGCGCCGGTCCGGGTGGCCCCCTTGACGGTGCTGACCTCGACGACCGCCGCGCCGTGCTTCGCGACGAGGTCGGCGAAGTCGGGCAGCGTCAGCGTGGCCCCGGGCGCCGCAGCGCGCGCGACCGCCGCGCTCGCGGACGGCGTGGTGGCTGCGTTGGCGACCGGCGCGGCGCCGTGCCGATCGGCGGCGATGGCGCCCAGGCCGAACGCGCCGGCGACGGCCAGCGCGAGAAGACTGCGTTTGAAGACGTGGGGTTGCATGCGCTCTCCTCGGGTTCTTCGGACGCGGACAAGATGCCCGCGGACGAGTCCAAGGTAACGCGCGAGACTTAAGCCTGAATTAAGGCGGCGCGGGGAGCGTGACTTGCGGCGGCGCGGGGAACGTGACGGTGACCGCGAGACCGCGGCCGCCGGGCCCTTCGGCCAGCGCGACGGTCGCGCCGTGGCGGTCGGCGATCCGACGCACGATGGCGAGGCCCAGCCCGCTTCCGGGCGCCTCCGCGTCGCGACCGCGGGCGAATCGCTCGAACACCTGCGCGCGCTCGGACGCGGGGATGCCGGGACCGGTATCGCGGACGACCAGCACGGGCAGCCCGTTGCGCCGCTCGACGCCGACGTCGACCTCGCCGCCATCGGGGGTGTAGCGGATGGCATTGTCGACGAGGTTGGTCGCGAGGGTCGTCAGCGCTGCGGCGTCGCCGGCGACGATGACCGGCAGATCGCCGGCGCTGACGAGACCGAGGTCGACTTCGCGCGCCGCCGCCACCACGGCCTGCTCGGCGACCACCGCGCGCGCGACCGCCACGAGATCGACCGGCCCGGGGAGCAACCGCGCCGGCTTCGTCGGCGCGCGCGAGCGCCAGCAATTGCTCGGACAGCCGCGTCGCGCGGGCAAGGCCGCCCTTCATCGCCGCCAGCGCCGCGGCGCGCTCCGGCTCGTTCGTCGCGCGCGCGGCGAGCTGCGCCTGCAGGTGCACGGCGGTGAGCGGGGTGCGCAGCTCGTGCGCCGCGTCGGCGACGAAGCTGCGCTGCGCCGCGAGCGCCGCGTCGAGGCGGCCGAGCAGCGCGTTCAGCGCGTCGACCAGCGGCTGCACCTCGCGCGGCCAGCCGGTGGCTACGAGCGGCGCGAGCTCGCGCGGCGTCCGGCGCGAGACCGCGGCGGCGACCCGCTCGAGCGGCGCCAGCGCCCGCGTGATCGCGAACCAGAGCAGGAGGCCGATCAGCGGCGCCGCGACCAGCCACGGAACGATGGTCCGAAGCGCGAGGCTGGCGGCGAGCTCGTTGCGCACCGACAGCGGCTGCGCGACCTGCACCAGTTCGCCGCCGGCCAGCACGCTGTAGACACGCCAGGGACCGTCGCGCGTGTCGACGGTGGCGAAACCGGGCGCGGCGCGGGCCGGCGCCTCGCGCCCGCCCTGCGAACGATAGACCTGGACGCCGTCGCGGTTCCACACCTGGACGACCAGCGGGCTGTCGGGGCCGCCGCCGCGCGGCACCGCGGTCGCCGCCAGCGGCATGCCGGTCACCGATGCCGCCAGCTGCGTCAGCTGCACGTCGAACAGCGCGTTGGCCTCGTCGCGGGCGCGGAGGTAGGTGGCGATGGTGGCGACGACGAGCGCGAGCGCCAGCCCTCCGGCCAGAGGCAGTAGCAGCGCGCGTCGGATCGAGATCATCGTGGCGGCGTCCGGGCGGGGGCGACCGCGGCGACCCGGTCAGGCGGTTGCCGCGGAGGGACGGGGCAGCATCCACCCCAGGCCGCGCACGTTGCGGATCGTGTCGGGCGGCAGCTTGCGCCGCAACGCCGAAAGGTGCACTTCGACGGCGTTGCTGTCGACCGCGTCCTTCCATCCGTAGAGCCTTTCCTCGAGCTGCGCGCGCGACAGGATCGCGCCGGGACGTGCCGCGAGCGCCTCGAGCAGCGCGTATTCGCGTCCCGAAAGCGAGACCGTCGCGCCGTCGACCCGCACTTCGCGCGTCGCGGGATCGATGGTCACCGCGCCGAGGTCGATGCGCGGGGCCGCCCGACCGCTGTGCCGGCGCGAAAGCGCCCGGATGCGCGCCGCGAGTTCGGTCAGCTCGAACGGCTTGACGAGGTAGTCGTCGGCGCCGGCATCGAGGCCGGCGACGCGATCGGCGACGGCGTCGCGCGCGGTCAGCACCAGTACCGGCCGGGCGTCGCCGCGGTGGCGCATCGCGGCGAGGACGTCGAGGCCTTCCTTGCGCGGCAGCCCGAGATCGAGCAGCAGCAGCTCGTGCACGTTTTCGGCGAGCGCGAGCTCGGCGGCGTGACCGTCGCGGACCCAGTCGACCGCGAAGCCGTCCTGGACCAGGCCGCGCCTGACGGCCTCGCCGATCATCGGGTCGTCCTCGGCGAGCAGGAGCCGCATCGCGCCGGTTGCCGCAGCTCGCGGGCTCAGGCCTTGGGCTTGAACCGCAGCGCCGCCGAATTCATGCAGTAGCGCTGGCCGGTGGGGGCGGGGCCGTCGGGAAAGACGTGGCCGAGGTGCGCGTCGCAGGCAGCGCACACCACCTCGGTCCGCCGCATGAAGAGGCCGCGGTCCTCCTGCTCCCCGACGTGGTCCTTCGCCACCGGCGCCCAGAAGGACGGCCAGCCGGTGCCCGAGTCGAACTTGGTGTCGGAGGCGAACAGCGGCGTGCCGCAGCAGACGCAGACGTAGGTGCCGTCCGCATGGTGGTCCCAGTATTCGCCGCTGAAGGCGCGCTCGGTGCCCTTCTTGCGCGCGACCTTGAACTGCTCGGGCGAAAGCTGCGCGCGCCATTCGTCGTCGGACTTGCGGATCTTGTCGACCATCGTCTTGCCTCGGGAAAGGGGTGCCTGCGGGTCTCGGGCCGGGCGGCGGCCGAGGTGGCGGCCAGGGTGGTGGCCTCGCGCCCATGCGCTATAGTGCGCCTTCGCCGCCCGTAACTTACACCGCGCCCCCGTCCTTGGAAAACCCGTCCGCCGATTCGTTCCGCCGGGACGCCCGGGTCATCGGCCTCGTCGGCTTCGCCCACTCGCTGTCGCACTTCTTCCAGCTCGCGCTGCCGCCGCTGTTTCCGCTGCTGCGCGCCGAGTTCGACGTCTCCTGGACGCTGCTCGGATCGCTGGTCGGCGTGTTCTACGCGGCGAGCGGCCTCACCCAGTTCGCCGCCGGCTTCGTCGTCGACCGGGTCGGCGCGCGTCCGGTGCTGCTGGGCGGCATGACGCTGCTCGCCGGCGGGACGATGGCGGCATCGCTGGCGCCCGGCATCGGCTGGCTGTTTCCGCTGGCCGCGCTGATGGGCGTCGGCAACGGGGTGTTCCACCCGGCCGATTTCGCCATCCTGAATTCCAACGTCTCGTCGCGTCGCCTCGGCTACGCGTATTCGACGCACGGCATCGGCGGCAACCTGGGCTACGCGCTGGCGCCGATCGCGAGCTTCGCGCTCGGGGCGCTCGTTCGGCTGGCGGCTGGCACTGGTGGCGATGGGGGCGCTGGGGCTCGTCGCGCTGGGCGTGCTCGCGACGCAGCGGGCATTCCTGACGTCGCAGCGGGCCGCCGACGCCGCCGGTGCCCACGCCGACGCGGCCCCGACCGCGGCAAGCGCGCACGCGGCGGGCTGGCGGCTCTTCGTCCAGGCGCCGATCCTGATGTGCTTCGGCTACTTCATGCTGTACACGATGGGCACGGTGGGCGTGCAGACCTTCGCCGGCAACGCGCTCAATGCCGGCTTCGGCCTGCCGCTGGCGATCACCAACTCGGCGGTCACCGCGTATCTGCTGGGCTCGACCGCCGGCATCCTCGCGGGCGGCTTCCTCGCCGCGCGCGTCGGCCGCCACGACCTGGTCGCCGCGACGGGCCTCGCCGCCGGCGCCGCGCTCATGGTGGTCGTCGGCGCCGGCGCGGTCGGCGCGGCGACACTGCTGCCGCTGTTCGCGGCGACCGGCCTGGCGATCGGCTGCACCGGACCGTCGCGCGACCTGATCGTGCGCAACGCGACGCCGAAGGGCGCGTCGGGCCGCGTCTACGGCTTCGTCTACTCCGGCCTCGACACGGGCGGCGTGTTCGGCCCCGTGATATTCGGGTGGATGCTCGATCACGCGCATCCGCGCGAGATCTTCCTGGTCATGGCGGGGCTCTTCGTCGCCGCGATCGTCACCGTGGTCAACGTGCGCCGTGTGCAGACTGCCGGCGCCAGCTGAAGGAACGACATGGAACTCGGAATCCGCGGGCGCAAGGCGCTGGTCTGCGCCGCCAGCAAGGGCCTCGGGCGCGGCTGCGCGGAAGCACTGGCGCGGGAGGGCGTCGACGTCACGATCTGCGCGCGCACCGCCGCCGAGGTCGAGCGCGCGGCGGCCGAGATCGGCGTCGCCGCCGGCCGCAGCGTGGCCTGGGTCGCCTGCGACATCACCACCCCCGAGGGCCGGGCGAAGGCGCTGGCCGCGTGCCCCGCGCCGGACATCCTGGTCAACAACGCCGGCGGGCCGCCGCCGGGAGATTTCCGCGACTGGGACCGCGACGCGTGGATCCGCGCGCTCGACGCCAACATGCTGACGCCGATCGAGCTGATCAGGGCCACCGTCGACGGCATGATCGCGCGGCGCTTCGGACGCATCGTCAACATCACGTCCAGCGCGGTGAAGGCGCCGATCGACATCCTCGGCCTTTCCAACGGCGCGCGCAGCGGGCTCACCGGGTTCGTTGCCGGGCTCGCGCGCAAGGTCGCCGTGCACAACGTCACCATCAACAACCTGCTGCCGGGGCCGTTCGACACCGACCGGCTGCAGACGACGATGCGCGGGCGCGCCAAGGCGCAGGGCAGGACGCTCGACGAGGTTCTCGCCGCCGGCATGGCGGCCGTTCCCGCCGGGCGCTTCGGCACGCCGGCCGAGTTCGGCGCCTTGTGCGCATTCCTCTGCAGCAGCCACGCGGGCTACGTCGTCGGCCAGAACCTGCTGATCGACGGCGGCAACTATCCCGGCACCTTCTGACCCGTCGGATTCACCCATGATCGACCTCTACTACTGGACCACGCCCAACGGCCACAAGATCACGATCTTCCTCGAGGAGACCGGGCTGCCGTACGCGATCAGGACCGTGAACATCTCGAAGGGCGAGCAGTTCGACACGGAGGTCCTGGAGATCACGCCCAACAACCGGATCCCGGCGATCGTCGATCACGCCCCGGCCGACGGCGGCGCGCCGCTGTCGGTGTTCGAGTCCGGCGCGATCCTGATGTACCTCGGGCAGAAGACGGGGCGGTTCGTGCCGACCGACTTCCGCGCGCGGGTCCAGTGCGTCGAGTGGCTGTTCTGGCAGATGGGCGGCCTCGGGCCGATGGCGGGGCAGAACCACCATTTCAACCTGTACGCGCCGGAGCGGATTCCGTACGCGATCGAGCGCTACACGAAGGAAACGGGCCGGCTCTACGGCGTGCTGAACAAGCGGCTGGCGACGCGCGAGTTCATCGCCGGCGACTATTCGATCGCCGACATGGCGTGCTATCCGTGGATCCTGCCGGAGCGGCAGGGCCAGGAGCATGGCGCGACTTTCCGCACCTCGCGCGCTGGAAGGAGGCGATTTCGGCGCGCCCGGCGGTGCAGCGCGCCTACGCGCTGGCGAAGTCGATCAACACGCAGCCGACCGTCGCCGACGCCAAGGCGCGGCGGCTGCTTTTCGGGCAGGACAAGAACACCGTCCGCTAGTCGCCTGTTCGCCCTGGCGCCGCGGTCGTTGGCCGCGGCCGCGGGCGGCGCGCCCCGACGCGCGCCCTCGCCATGCCGGGCGGTGAATCGCGAGACTGATGTCGCGTCCAGCGTTCACGACGGCCGGCGCCAGCGGCCGTCGGCAGCGTGACTATCAAGCTCCCGGTGCCACCCGTGGTCAGTCTTCGTCGCGCGGCGCGACCCGGATCGGGCCGAAGGACGGGCCGTTGCCCGCCGCGGCGGCGTCGGCCGCGCGCTCGAGGTCGGGATCGACGTCGAACGCGGTGTCGCCGTCCGGACTCGCCACGCCGGTCGCGCGCACCGCGGCGAAATCGAACAGCCTGCGGTCGAGCAGGTGCGACGGCGCGACGGTGCCCATCGCGTTGAAGATCGAGTCGAGGCGCCCCGGGTGCTTCCGTTCCCACTCGCGCAGCATCGCCGCGACCTGCTTGCGCTGCAGGTGCTCCTGCGACCCGCAGAGGTTGCACGGGATGATCGGGAACCGCATCGCCTCGGCGTAGCGCGCGAGGTCGCGCTCGCGCACGTAGGCGAGCGGGCGGATCACGACGTGGCGGCCGTCGTCGGACACGAGCTTCGGCGGCATCGTCTTCAGCTTGCCGCCGAAGAACAGGTTGAGGAAGAAAGTCGCGAGGATGTCGTCGCGATGGTGGCCGAGCGCGATCTTGGTCACGCCCAGTTCGCCCGCCACGCGGTAGAGCACGCCGCGCCGCAGCCGCGAGCACAGCGAGCACATCGTTCCGCCTTCCGGAATCACGCGCTTGACGACGCTGTAGGTGTCCTGTTCCACGATGCGGTGGGGGACGCCGCGCGCCTCGAGATAGCGCGGCAGCACGTCGGCCGGGAAGTCCGGCTGCTTCTGGTCCAGGTTGACCGCGACGATCTCGAACGACAGCGGTGCGCGCGACTGCAGCGACAGCAGGATGTCGAGCAGGCCGTAGCTGTCCTTGCCGCCGGACAGGCAGACCATCACGCGGTCGCCGTCCTCGATCATGCCGTAGTCGCCGATCGCTTCGCCGACGAGGCGGCGCAGTCGCTTCTTCAGCTTGTTGGTCTCGAACTCGGCCTTGCGCGGATCGCGCGCCGGCACGGCCTGCGGCGGGTCGAGCGGCGTCACTTGCTCGCGTCCTTCCGGACCCCGGGCAGCGAGCCGACGCGGTCGAGGCCGCGGTGGCGGTCGGCAGGGTCGTCGGGGGGATGGCGGACATCGAGGTTCCGGAGCGGATCGGGGGAAGCGAAGGTTACCGCAGCCGGACCCGCCCGTCAGCGTCCGGGCGCGCGTTCCCCCGGAGCGGCCGGCGGCCGGCGGGTGCCCCGCGCCGGGGCGGGCGGCTCGCAGCGCGGTGGGCGTCGCGGCGGCGCCCCATTGGCGCTACCATCACGAGCTTCGACCCGGAGGCCCCCGAATGCAGACGATCCTCGTCGCCAATCCCAAGGGCGGCAGCGGCAAGACGACGCTGGCGACGAACGTTGCCGGCTGGCTGGCCGGCAAGCGCCAGCTCGTTGCGCTCTTTGACCAGGATCCGCAGCAGTCGTCGACGCAGTGGTTGACGCGGCGGCCCCTGCTGTTCCCGCGGATCGCGCACCTCGGCGCCGACGCGAAGCGCAAGGATGTCGAGGCGGTTTCGGCCAACTGGGTCGTGGTCGACAGCCCGGCGGGCCTGCACGGCGAGGATCTGCGTCACGCCATCGGGCACGCCGACGTCATGCTGGTCCCCGTGTCGCCGTCGGCGTACGACATGGTCGCGACGCAGCGCTTCCTCGATTCGATCGCCGGCTGGAAGGGCGTCCGCAAGGGCACGCTGGCGATCGGGCTGGTCGCGATGCGCGTCGACGCGCGCACGCGCAGCGCGGCGGAACTCGACGACTTTCTCGACGCCTGGGAGTTTCCGCTGGTGACGCACCTGCGCGACGCGCAGGTCTACGTCCGCTGCGCGCGCGACGGCGCGTCGGTGTTCGACCTGCCGCGCTCGCGCGCCGAGCAGGACTGGGAGCAGTGGAAGCCGCTGACGCGCTGGATCGCGCGCCAGGCGAAGGCAGCGTAGCCGCCGGGATGCGGATCGATTCCACCGATCGCGGCGCGTCGCCAGCCCCGTCGGCGGCCATCCCGACGGACGATGGCGGGCAACCGCGCCCGGACGGATTCGCCGCGACCGCGCCGACGCGCGTGGCCGGGATTCGCCAGCGCCTGCGCGCCGCGGGCGCCGGGACCTGCCACGAGCAGGCCGTGCTCCGCGCGTGGACGCACGCATTGCCGCTGCACGAGGGCTCGCGCCCGCCGGAGGATTTCCTGCCGCGGGCGGTCCGCGCCGCGCTGCCCGCGATCGCGGCGGAGCTGGGCGCGCTCGCGCGCCTCGATTCCCGGCACGCCGGCGGCGACGGCTCGGAGCGCCTGCTGGTCGAGCTGGCGGACGGGCGGACGGTCGAGAGCGTGCTGCTCCCGCGCGACGGCCTGTGCGTGTCGACGCAGGTCGGATGCGCCGTCGGTTGCGTCTTCTGCATGACCGGCCGGGATGGCCTGCAGCGCCACCTCGGCAGCGCGGAAATCGTCGCCCAGGTCGTCCTCGCCCGCTCGCTGCGCATCGTCAGGAAGGTCGTGTTCATGGGGATGGGCGAACCGGCCCACAACCTGGACCAGGTGCTGGAAGCGATCGAGCTGCTCGGCGCCGAGGGCGCCATCGGCCACAAGAACCTCGTCTTCTCGACGGTCGGCGACAGGCGCGTGTTCGAGCGCCTGCCGCGGGGACCGGTGAAGCCCGCGCTGGCGCTGTCGCTGCATTCGACGTTCGCGCACCGGCGCGCGGAGCTGTTGCCGCGGGCGGCGCGCATCGATCCCGCCGAGCTGGTCGAGCTGGGCGAGCGCTACGCGCGCGCGACCGGCTATCCGATCCAGTATCAGTGGACGCTGCTCGAGGGGATCAACGACGGCGACGACGAGCTGGACCGGATCGTCCGGTTGCTGGCGGGCAAATACGCGGTCATGAACCTGATCCCGTACAACGCCGTCGCCGGCTTCGGGTTTCGGCGCCCCGCGGCGGACCGCGCGGCCGCGATGGCGCGGCACCTGTGCGAGCGCGGCGTTCTCGCCAAGCTGCGGCAATCGGCGGGGCAGGACGTGGACGGCGGCTGCGGCCAGCTGCGCGCGCGCGTCATCGCGCTTCCGCGACACGGGCGTCGCCGGGATAGGGCCGGCCTGAAGCGGCGGGATGGGGCGGGATTCCCGTCGGCCCGATGGCCGCTGCGACCGGGCGCAATGAAAAACGCCGGCACAGAGGCCGGCGTCTTTCGTGTTGCCGAAGTCGCGTCGCGATTACTTCTTCGCGGCGTCCTTCGCGGCGTCGACAGCCTTGCCGGCGGCATCCTTGCTCGCGTCGGCGGTCGCCTTGGCGGCATCGGTCGTCGCGGTGGCGGCGGCCTTGGCGGCGTCGGTCGTCGCGGTGGCGGCGTCCTTGGCGACTTCGGTCGTCTTCGCGGCGGCGTCGGCGGCCGTCTTGGCGGCGGCGTCGGCGGCTGCCTTGGCGGCGTCCTTGGTCGCGTCGGCGGCCTTGGTCGCGGCTTCCTTCGCCTTGTCGGCGGCTTGCTTGGAGTCCTGACCGCAAGCGGCCAGCGTAACTGCGAGGGCCAGCGCGGTCAGCGTGGCAATGGTGCGGTTCGTCATGGTGTTCTCCGTGCTTTCTGGATGTGATCGAGGGCGGGTGGCGATCTCATCGAATGCGGAGTCGCCAACCGACGAGTATAGCACCGAATGCGGCACCGCAACATCTCCGGTCTCCGAGCGCGGTCCGAAGTCGGTGTTTCCGCCGCCCATCGCCCCTGGGGGCGCGCCCGGGAGCGCGCACGGATCCGGCCTCGGCGACGCGCACCGGTGCGACCCGGCGCCGCAGGCCGGTCGGCGCGATCGGCGGCGCCCGTTGCACGGGGGCGGGCGGTCGCTCAGCGGCGCACGTGCAGGCGGCGCTCATGCAGCGCGAGCGCGATGCCGCTCGCGACGATCACCGCCATGCCGACGAACGACACGCCGTCCGGCAGCTGCCCGAACACCAACCCGCCGTAGACGGTGGCCCACAGCATCTGCAGGTAGGTGAACGGCGTCAGCAGCGACGCGGGGGCATGCTGGTACGCGTTGATCATGCACCAGTGGCCGAGTCCGGCCAGCAGCCCCAGCAGCACCAGCAGCCCGAGATCGCGCGGCGCCAGCGCCGACAGGTCGACGATCCACGGCAGCGGGAGCGTCAGCCCGACGGTGCCGACCAGCGCGCTGTAGAAGAGCAGCGTCCGCGGGTCCTCGGCGGCGAGCTTGCGCGTGTAGAGCTGGTAGAGCCCGTTCGTCACCGCGGCGCCCAGGAGCAGGAGCGCCGCCGGGTGGAACACCGCGCCGCCCGGACGCACCAGCAGCAGGACGCCAAGGAAACCCGCGATGGCGGCCATCCAGCGCGCGCGCGTCGGTCGCTCGCCCAGCAGGGGTCCGGCGAGCAGGACGACGACGATCGGCGCGAGAAAGGTGATCGCCGAGCCCTCGGCCAGCGGCAGCCACTTGAGGCCGCCGAAGAAGCAGACGGTCGCCGCCAGCAGGAACGACGATCGCAGCAGCTGCGCCCCCGGTCTCGTCGTCCGCCAGAAGCCGGGGCCGGCCTGGTGCCAGACGAACGGCGTCACGACGAGCATCTGTCCCGCGTAGCGCGCCCAGACGATGAGCAGCAGCGCGTGGTCGCGCACCAGCCACTTCGCCGTCGCGTCCAGCGACGACAGGCAGAAGCCCGCGAGGACGAACAGCGGCAGCGCGCGCCGCAGCGGGTGGGCGAGGGGCCCGCCCGCTCCGGTGGTCACGCCGCCCCGATCCCTCGCGCCGGGCGCGTCATGCGGCCTGCGCCCCCGCGACCAGCTCGCGCAGCACGTACGGCAGGATGCCGCCGTGCAGGTAGTAGTCGACCTCGATCGGGGTGTCGATGCGCAGCAGCACCGGGACGTTGCGCACGCTGCCGTCCTGGCGGCGGATGACCAGCGTCACGTCCATCTGCGGCTTGATGGTGGCGCCGTCGAAGCCGACGATGTCGAACGTCTCGTCACCCCTGATGCCGAGGCTCTGCACGCTGTCGCTGCCCTTGAACTGGCAGGGCAGCACGCCCATGCCGACCAGGTTGGAGCGGTGGATGCGCTCGAAGCTCCTGGCGACGACCGCCTTGACGCCAAGCAGCTGCGTCCCCTTCGCCGCCCAGTCGCGCGAGCTGCCGGTGCCGTATTCCTCGCCGGCGAACACGACGGTCGGCGTGCCGGCGGCGACATAGAGCATCGCCGCTTCGTAGATCGGCATCTGCGTGCTGCCGGGCTGGTAGAGCGTGACGCCGCCCTCGACGCGCGCGCCGTCGGCCTTCGCGGGCAGCATCAGGTTCTTGATGCGGACGTTGGCGAACGTGCCGCGCATCATCACCTCGTGGTTGCCGCGGCGGCTGCCGTAGCTGTTGAAGTTGGCGACCGAGACGTCCTTCTCCTGCAGGTAGATGCCCGCCGGCGACGTCGGCTTGATCGAGCCGGCCGGCGAGATGTGGTCGGTGGTGACCGAGTCGCCGAAGATGCCGAGCGCGCGCGCGCCCTTGATCTCGCCGACGGTCCCGGTGGTCATCCTGAACCCGTCGAAGAACGGCGGCCTGGCGATGTACGTCGACGACGGCCAGTCGTAGACCTGGCCCGCGGCGCCGGAGATGCCCTTCCACAGCGGGTTCGCGTTGGCGAGATCGCCGTACAGCGTGCGGAACGTCGCCGGATCCTTCGCGTAGTGCATCACCGCGGCGATCTCGTGCGATGTCGGCCAGACGTCCTTGAGATAGACCGGGGTGCCGTCGCTGCCGGTGCCCAGCGGCTCGGTCGTGAGGTCCTTCAGCACCGTGCCGGCGATCGCGTAGGCGACGACCAGCGGCGGCGAGGCGAGGAAGTTCGCCTTGAGATTCGGGTGGATGCGCGCCTCGAAGTTGCGGTTGCCCGAGAGCACGGCAGCACAGACGAGGTCCTTGGCGACGATCGTCTCGTTGAACTCGGGGGCGAGGTCGCCGGCGTTGCCGATGCAGGTGGTGCAGCCGTAGGCGGCGACGTTGAAGCCGAGGCCTTCCAGCGACGGCAGCAGCCCGGCCTTGGTCAGGTAATCGGTGACCACGCGCGAGCCGGGCGCGAGCGACGTCTTGACGTGCGGCCGGACCTTGAGGCCCTTGGCCAGCGCCTTTTTCGCCAGCAGCCCGGCGGCGATCAGCACGCTCGGGTTCGACGTGTTCGTGCACGACGTGATCGCGGCGATCAGCACGTCGCCGGAGCCCAGCTCGACGCCGTTGGCCGCCTTGAAGCGCTGCGCAAGCTCGTCGGGCTTCTTGGCGAAGCCGTTGTCGGCGATCGGCTTGCTGAACAGGTCCGTGAACTTCGCCTTCAGGCTCGAGAGCTCGATCCGGTCCTGCGGGCGCTTCGGGCCCGCGACCGACGGCTTGATCGACGCGAGATCGAGCTTGAGCACCTTGGTGTAGTCGATGTCGCCGGCTCGCGGCATGCCGTAGAGGCCCTGGGCCTTGAAGTAGGACGCGAAGGCGTCGATCTCGGCTTCGGTGCGGCCGGTGCTGCGCAGGTAGTCGACGGTCGCATCGTCGACGGGGAAGAAGCCCATGGTCGCGCCGTACTCGGGCGCCATGTTGGCGATGGTCGCGCGGTCGGGGACGGCCAGCGTCGCCGCTCCCTCGCCGAAGAACTCGACGAACTTGCCGACGACCTTCTCCCTGCGCAGCATCTCGGTCACGGTCAGCACGAGATCGGTGGCGGTGATGCCCTCGTTCAGCTTGCCCGACAGCTCGACGCCGACGACGTCGGGCGTCAGGAAGTAGACCGGCTGGCCCAGCATGCCGGCTTCGGCCTCGATGCCGCCGACGCCCCAGCCGACGACGCCGATGCCGTTGATCATCGTCGTGTGGCTGTCGGTGCCGACGAGCGAGTCCGGATAGTAGGTGCCCGATTTCGCGTGCACGCCGCGCGCCAGGTATTCCAGGTTGACCTGGTGCACGATGCCGATGCCCGGCGGCACGACCTTGAACGTGTCGAACGCCTGCATCCCCCACTTCATGAACTCGTAGCGCTCGGCGTTGCGCTCGAACTCGAGCTTCATGTTGAGGTCGAGCGCGTCCTTCGTCCCGTAGTGGTCGATCATCACCGAATGGTCGACGACGAGGTCGACCGGGACCAGCGGCTCGATCGTCTTGGGGTTCTTGCCCAGCTCGTGGGCGACGTTGCGCATCGCCGCCAGGTCGGCCAGCAGCGGCACGCCGGTGAAGTCCTGCAGCACGACGCGCGCGACGACGAAGGGAATCTCGTCGACGCGCTCGCCGGTCGGCTTCCAGTTGGCCAGTTCGCGCACGTGGTGCTCGCTGACCTTCTTGCCGTCGCAGTTGCGCAGCACGCTCTCGAGCACGATGCGGATGGACACCGGGAGACGCGAGACCTTGCCGACGCCGGCCTTCTCGAGCGCGGGCAGCGAATAGAACTGCCCGGCGCCGCCGCCGGCGAGCTTGAAGGTCTGGAAAGTGTCGAAGAGGTTGTGGCTCATCTGTCTGCCTTTTTCGGAGGACGGTTACCGGGGGGCGGGTGTGGCCGGGGTCGCCGGCGTCGGCGGAGTCGCCTTGGCGGGGGCCGGCGGGGTGGCCGTCCGGCGCTCGCGCATTTCCTGCAGCTGCTTGACGTTGATCTTCTGGCCGGTCGCCGTCACCAGGTCGCCCGGGACGAGGCCGTCGCGGCACGGCCCGACGTGGCGGCCCTCGACGGTGGTCGTCGATTCCTTCATGCCCATGAACGGCGGGTCGTACGTCGCCTTGACCTCGGTGCGGTAGCCGGAGTCGCCCGTCAGCGTCATCACGCTGCGGGACTTCATCGCGGTGTTGCCGAGCGTGCACTCGGCCTCGCCGACGTAGCGGTTGCCTTGGCGCTTCATCGTCGACTTGGAGCACATCTCCTTGCGCATGCCCTCGCCGAAACCGGCCATTTCCTTCTGCACGCTGGCGTCGAGACAGTAGGTCGATTTCATCGGCTTGTCCGGGGACTGCGACGTGGTCGTCGTCAGCTCCCACTGGCCCGCCTTCAGCGACGGGTAATCCTGCGCGGCGGCGGGCGCGGCGGCGAGGGCGATTGCAGCGGCCGCGGCGAAGGCGGCGGCGGTCGGGAGGGTGCGCGTGGCGCGTGGTTCGCGGTGCATGGTCATGTCACCATCAGGTCGATGAACTCGTTGACAGGCATCGCCTCGAGCGCCTTGGCGTCGAGCGCGACATCGAGGATTGCCTGCTGCTGCTTCACCGGGAAGCGGCGGGCAAGGTTGGCGCGGAACTTCTCGACCAGCACCGGCATCCCTTCCTTGCGCCGGCGCCTGTGGCCGATCGGGTACTCGCATGCGACCTCCTTGAGTTTGCTGCCGTCGATGAATTCCACGGTCAGCGCGTTGGCGATCGAGCGCTTGTCCGGGTCGTGGTAGTCGCGGGTGAACTGCGGGTCCTCGACGCAGACGATCCGGTCGCGCAGCGCGTCGATCCGCGGGTCGGCGGCTGTCGCGTCCTCGTAGTCGCCGGCGGTCAGGCGGCCGAACAGGATCGGCACGGCGACCATGTACTGGATGCAATGGTCGCGGTCGGCCGGGTTGTCGAGCGGCCCCTTCCTGTCGATGATGCGGATGCAGGCGTCGTGCGTACGGATGGTGATCCGCTTCACGTCGGCGGCGGTCTTGCCGACCCTGGCAAGGTGCCGGTGGATCTGCATCGCGCACTCGACTGCGGTCTGCGCGTGGAACTCGGCCGGGAAGCTGATCTTGAACAGCACGTTTTCCATGACGTAGCTGCCGTAGGGGCGCTGGAACCGGAACGGGTTGCCCCCGAACAGCACGTCGTAGAAGCCCCAGGTCTTCGCCGAGAGCGCCGACGGGCAGCCCATTTCGCCGGTCTTCGCGATCAGCGCCAGGCGCACGGCCCGCGACGTCGCGTCGCCGGCGGCCCAGCTCTTGCGGGAGCCGGCGTTGGGGGCGTGCCGGTAGGTGCGCAACGGCTGGCCGTCGACCCAGGCGAGCGACACCGCGTTGACGATCTCCTCCTCGGTGAGGCCGAGCATCTGCGCGATCACCGCCGTCGACGCCACCTTGACCAGCACGACGTGGTCGAGGCCCACCTTGTTGAACGAGTTCTCCAGGGCGATGCAACCCTGGATCTCGTGCGCCTTGATCATCGCCGTGAGCACGTCCTTCATCGGCACCGGCGCCTTGCCGCCGGCGACCGCGGTGCGCGACAGCCAGTCGGCCGTCATCAGGATGCCGCCGAGGTTGTCCGACGGGTGCCCCCATTCCGCCGCGAGCCAGGTGTCGTTGAAGTCGAGCCAGCGGATCATCGCGCCGAGGTTGAACGCGGCCTGCACGGGGTCGAGCTGGAACGGGGTGCCGGGGACCTTCGCGCCGTGCGGCACGAGGGTTCCCGGCACGGTCGGACCCAGAAGCTTGGTGCAGGCCGGATACCCGAGTGCCTCGAAGCCGCAGCCCAGCGTGTCGAGCAGGCAGTAACGGGCGGTGTCGTACGCCTCCCGGCTGGTGATCCGGTACCGCGCGACGTAGCCGGCGATGTCGACGAGGACCTGGTCGGGCGTGGGGCGGACATTGGCGGCGGGGGCGGGCATGGCGCGGACTTCCGGGGCCGGCTCAGAGGCGCGCGCCCAGCGCGACCGACTTCCTGGGTCCGGGGGCGGCGGCGGTGACGTTCATGAGTCTGGAAGCGCGGGCGCGCTCAGCCGGCGGCGAGCGCGGCGCGGAAGTTCGCGCCCGGGGTGACCGTGGTCATCGGGCCCCGGCGGTGGAAGCGCGGGGTGGGACGGTCGGCGCGAGCAGGGCCATCGCCGCCGCGGGCAGCACGACCCCGGCAGCGCGTGCCTGCTGCAGGACGGTGAGGCAGTAGCGGTACGACGCGCGGTCGTGCAGGCGGCCGCCGACCGCGAGCGGTGCCCAGTCGGCGGCCTGCGCCGCGGAGAGCACCGCGGCCGCCTCGTCGATCTCGCCCGGATGCGGCGCGAACGCGCGGACGATGGGCTCGATCTGCGAAGGGTGGATGCTCCACATGCGCAGGAAGCCGAATTCGGCGCGCGCGCGCCGCGCGTCGGCATAGACGGCCTCGGGGTCGTCGAGGGCGCGCGTGACGCCGTGCGCCGGCACGATGGCGTGCGCGAGCGCGGCGGCGGCGGTCTCGCACTTGGCGCGACGGACGAGCGGGTGGTCGAACTGGCCCGGCGATTCCATCGCCGAAAGAGGCACCGCGCCGTGGTGCGAACTGACGAAGTCCAGGGTGCCGAAGTCCAGCGACACCACGCCGGGCAGCGCCGCGATCGCCCAGGCGTCGTGGACGGCGCCGTGGGTCTCGACGAGCACGCTGGCCGGGATCTCGCGGCCGAGGCCGCGGCGCGCCGTCTGCAGCGCGAGGGCGTCGAGGAACCGCGCGACGTCGCCGGCGTCGCGCGCCTTCGGCAGCGTCACGAACGCGAGCCGGTGGCCCGCCTCGCCGACCAGGATCTCCAGTTCTTCGCCGAAGGCCGGGTGGGTGACGTCGTGGACGCGCACGCCGGCGCGGTCGTGCACGTTGGCCGTCGAGGCCAGCAGCCGCGCGACCATCGCCGCGTGCGCGCGCTCGGCGCCGACCGCGGCGCCGTCCTCGCAGTCGGCCGCGACGTCGAATACCGGCCCGCGTTCGGCCTGCAGCGCCAGCGCGCGGGCGATGAAGCGCTCGCTGCCGGCGTAGTGCACGCACGGCGGCAGGACCGGCAGTGCGCGGTCCTGGCCGTACAGCGCCGCCTGCGGCGAGAGCATGCGCGGAACGCGGCGGATCAGCGCAGCAGGTCGGCGACGCCGGCGCGCTCTTCCTCGAGCTCCTTCAGCGTCAGGTTCATCCGCTCGCGGGAGAAGTCGTCGATGGGCAGGCCCTGGACGACCGTGTACTCGCCGCCGGCGCAGGTGACCGGGAAGCCGTACATGACGTCCTTGGGAATCCCGTAGCTGCCGTCGGAGGCGATGCCCATCGTCACCCACTTGCCGCCGGTGCCGAGCATCCAGTCGCGGATGTGGTCGATCGCCGCGTTGGCGGCCGATGCGGCCGACGACAGCCCGCGCGCCTCGATGATCGCGGCGCCGCGCTTGCCGACCTTGGGCAGGAATTCGGTGCGGTTCCAGTTCTCGTCGCCGATCAGGTCCTTGACCGACTTGCCGCCGACGGTGGCGAAGCGGTAGTCGGCGTACATCGTCGGCGAATGGTTGCCCCAGACGACCATCTTCTCGAAGTCGCCGACGGCGGTGCCGCTCTTCGCCGCGAGTTGCGACAGCGCGCGGTTGTGGTCGAGCCGCAGCATGGCGGTGAAGTTCCTGGCGGGCAGCGACGGCGCCGACTTCATCGCGATGTAGGCGTTGGTGTTGGCCGGGTTGCCGACGACCAGGATGCGGACATCGCGGGCGGCGACGGCGTCGAGCGCCTTGCCCTGCTCGGTGAAGATCTTGGCGTTCTCGAGCAGCAGATCCTTGCGCTCCATGCCCGGACCGCGGGGTCGGGCGCCGACCAGCAGCCCCACCTGGGCGTCCTTGAACGCCACCTTGGGGTCGGCGGTGCCGGCCATTCCGGCGAGCAGCGGGAATGCGCAATCCTCGAGCTCCATCATCACGCCCTTCAGCGCCGCCTGCGCCTTGTCCATCGGCAGCTCGAGGAGCTGGAGGATGACCGGCTGATCGCGGCCGAGCATTTCGCCGGAGGCGATGCGGAACAGCAGGCTGTAACCGATCTGGCCGGCGGCGCCGGTGACCGCTACGCGGATGGGCTTCTTCATGGCGGGGCTCCTCGTGAGGGAACGGTGCGAAGTTGCGGCATGTCGGCGGCGATGGTGCGGGCAGTACGGCACCACCCTCCGGAGCCCGGCGTGCTGCCGACCCTGGCTGGCGTTACCGCAGCAACGTTTCGCACCATGCTGCGCTGCGAAACATTCTAGGCGTGCCGATCGATGGTTGTCAACGAACTCTTATATCTTATATCTTATATAAGACAAGAGATAGACAACCACGACGCGCCGGCCAATAATACGCGCTGTCGCGTCCCCGGCCAGCCCCTCCGCGTCGCGCGAGGCGCCCGCCCGGGTGCCGACGAATTCCGCCTCGCGCAGTCGACATGGCCCCCACGTCCCCGACCTTCCAGCCCCTCTACCTCCAGATCAAGGCGCTGCTGGTGCGCAGCCTGGACACCGGGGAATGGCGCCCCGGCGAGGCGATCCCGAGCGAGATCGAACTGGCGGGGCGCTTCAACGTGTCCCAAGGCACGGTCCGCAAGGCGATCGACGCGCTGGCCATCGACAGGATGGTCGTCCGCCGCCAGGGCAAGGGCACGTTCGTCGCGACCCATACCGAGGAGAAGAGTTCGTCGTTCCGGTTCCTGCGCATCCGCCGCAACGACGGCATCGACGAGTATCCAAAGAGCCGGCTCCTCGACCTCAAGCGTGCCAAGGCCGGCGCCGAAACGGCCCGGCTGCTCGACATCAGGCCGGGCGACCCCGTCATCGTCCTGAAGCGGGTCCTCAACTATGCGGGCGAACCGGCGGTCCTCGACGAAATCACGCTTCCGGCGGTGCTTTTCCGCGGCCTCACCCGGGCGAAGCTCGACGCGCACCAAGGCTCGATGTACAGCTTTTTCGAGACGCACTTCGGGGTGCGGATGCTCAAGGCCGACGAGCGGCTGCGGGCGATCGGCGCCGACGACGCGACCGCGCAGATCCTGGGCGTCGGCGTTGGCACCCCGTTGCTTGCGGTCGAGCGGGTCGCATACACCTACGGCGATCGTCCCGTGGAGGTCCGGCGCGGACTCTGCGCGACGCGGTTGACCCATTACCACAACGAACTCGGATGACCGGCCCCGGACGATCGGCGCGGCGCCCGCGCACCGCGTCACCGCGTGTGCCGGCAGGGCGGGACGCGCATGGACGAGGTGAATGTCCTTCCGGCGCCCGGCGTCACGGATGCGCGGTTCCGGCGAAACACGATATACTTTATTGCTGTGCACCAACCCGCCGGACGGCGTGGCGCACGCGCGGTTTCGCGGCCGATTTCCGGCCCCGGCGTGTTGCGACTCTGCCCGAACCGGCGACGTTTGAAACCTGCCGCCCCGATGCCCCGATCCCGGACCCCGTTCGCCCGCCCGGCGCGCCCCGCGCGCCCGGAAACGGTATCGATCGGGCAGGCGCGTGTCTTCGCAGTTCCCGCCGCGGGCCCCCGCGTCGTTTCCTTCCACCAACGTGACGAGTCCCGCCATGTCCGTGCTTGAGCGACCCGTGGTCAAGCCGCGACCGGTACACCTCGATCTCGTGCGGATCCGACTGCCGCTTCCCGGCATCGTGTCGATCCTGCACCGGGTCTCCGGCGCGCTGCTGTTCCTGTTCGGCATTCCGCTGCTTCTCTTTGCGCTCGCCGCGAGCCTCGGCTCCGCGGCCGCGTTCGCGGAGATGAAGGCGGCCTGGTCGAACCCGGTGGCGAAGCTCGCACTGCTTGGATTTGCCTGGGCCTACCTCCACCATTTCTGCGCCGGCATCCGCTACCTGCTGCTCGATCTCCACCGGGGCGTCGACCTGCCGGCCGCGCGGCGCTCGAGCGTGATCGTGCTCGTCGTCAGCATCGCGCTGACGCTCATCGTCGGGGTGCGGCTATGGTGACCCGGCGGCAGGTGGTCGGGGCCCACTACGGCCTCAAGGACTGGCTCGTCCAGCGCGTCACCGCGGTGGTGGTGGCGCTCTACACGCTGCTCGTGCTCGCGATCGTCCTGGTGAACGGCGGCGTCGACCACGGCCTGTGGCTGGCGCTGTTCGCGAACGCCGCGTTCAGGCTGGCGAGCTTCCTGTTCATGGTTTCGCTGCTCTACCACGCGTGGATCGGCGTGCGCGACATCTTCATGGACTACATCAAGCCGGTCGGGCTGCGCCTCGCGCTGTCGGCGGCGACGGTGGTGCTGCTCGTCGCCTACCTCGGCTGGACCATCCAGATCCTGTGGGGAGTCCGCGCATGAGCCGCCTGTCAGTCCGGAAGTTCGACGCCATCGTGGTCGGTGCGGGCGGGTCCGGCATGCGCGCGTCGCTGCAGCTCGCCGAGGCGGGGCTGTCGGTGGCCGTGCTGTCGAAGGTCTTCCCTACGCGGTCGCACACCGTGGCGGCCCAGGGTGGCATCGGCGCCAGCCTCGGCAACATGAGCGAGGACAACTGGCTCTGGCACATGTACGACACGATCAAGGGCTCCGATTGGCTCGGCGACCAGGACGCGATCGAGTTCATGTGCCGCGAGGCGGCCCACGTCGTCTACGAGCTCGAGCACTTCGGGATGCCGTTCGACCGGAACGCCGACGGCACCATCTACCAGCGGCCGTTCGGCGGCCACATGGCCAACTTCGGCGAGACGCCGGTGCAGCGTGCCTGCGCCGCCGCGGATCGCACCGGGCACGCGCTGCTGCACACGCTCTACCAGCGCAATGTCCGCGCGCGGACGCAGTTCTTCGTCGAGTGGATGGCGCTCGACCTCGTCCGCGACGCCGACGGCGCGGTCGTCGGCGTGGTCGCGCTGGAGATGGAAACCGGCGAGGTCATGATCCTGCAGGCGAAGGCGACGATGCTGGCGACCGGCGGCGCGGGCCGGATCTTCGCCGCGTCGACCAACGCGTTCATCAACACCGGGGACGGGCTCGGCATGGTCGCGCGCGCCGGGCTCCCGCTGCAGGACATGGAGTTCTGGCAGTTCCACCCGACCGGCGTTGCCGGCGCCGGCGTGCTGATCACCGAGGGGGTGCGCGGCGAGGGCGGCATCCTGCTCAACAGCAACGGCGAGCGCTTCATGGAGCGCTACGCGCCCAACGCGAAGGACCTGGCGTCGCGCGACGTCGTCAGCCGCTCGATGGACCAGGAGATCAAGGAAGGGCGCGGCTGCGGTCCCGAAAAGGACCACGTGCTGCTGAAGCTCGACCACCTCGGACCCGAGGTCATCCTCAAGCGGCTGCCGTCGATCCGCGAAATCGCGCTCAAGTTCGCCAACGTCGACTGCATCAAGGAACCGATCCCGGTGGTGCCGACGATCCACTATCAGATGGGCGGCATCCCGACCAACGTCCACGGGCAAGTCGTCGCCCCAAAGGACGGCGACGAGCGCACCGTCGTCGAGGGCCTGTACGCCGTCGGCGAATGCGCCTGCGTGTCGGTGCACGGCGCCAACCGGCTCGGCACCAACTCGCTGCTCGACATCGTCGTCTTCGGCCGCGCCGCCGGCAACTTCATCGTCGACCAGCACCTGAAGGCCCAGGGACATCGTGCGCTGCCGGCGGACGCCGGCGACGGCGTGCTGGCCCGCCTGGCGCGCCTCGACGGCGCCGCGTCCGGAGAGTCGGTGGCCGACGTCGGCAATGCCCTGCGCAAGTCGATGCAGACCCACTGCGGCGTGTTCCGCAACCAGCAGCTGCTGGCGGAGGGCGTGCGCAAGGTGTTCGAGATCGAGGAACGCGTCAAGCACGTGGCGATCAAGGACAGGAGTCGCACGTTCAACACCGCGCGCGTCGAGGCGCTGGAGCTCGACAACCTGATCGAGACGGCGAAGGCGACGATCGTGTCGGCCGAGGCGCGACGCGAATCGCGGGGTGCGCAGGCCCGCAGCGACTACCCGGACCGCGACGACGCCGGCTGGCTGAAGCACACCCTGTGGTACCGCGAGGGCAACCGCCTCGCCTACAAGTCCGTCAACATGAAGCCGCTGTCGGTCGACGCGTTCCCGCCGAAGACACGGTCTTACTGAAGCACCCGAGGCGAGTCGATCGAGCCACCACGGAGCCCAGGATGAAATTCCGCATCTATCGCTACGACCCCGAGCAGGACGCCAAGCCCCGCTACCAGGATTACGACGTCGCGCTCGAGCCCACCGATCGGATGCTGCTCGACGCGCTGATCCGCCTCAAGTCGGTCGACGACACCCTGGCGTTCCGCCGCAGCTGCCGCGAGGGCGTCTGCGGTTCCGACGCGATGAACATCAACGGCAAGAACGGCCTCGCCTGCATCACCAACCTGAGGGAGCTCAAGGAGCCGGTCGAGCTGCGGCCGCTGCCCGGCTTGCCGGTCATCCGCGACCTGATCGTGGACATGAGCCAGTTCTTCAAGCAGTACCATTCGATCAAGCCGTACCTCGTCAACGACACGCCGCCGCCGGAGAAGGAACGGCTGCAGTCGCCCGAGGACCGCGAGGAGCTCGACGGCCTCTACGAGTGCATTCTCTGCGCGTGCTGCTCGACGTCGTGCCCGTCGTTCTGGTGGAATCCGGACAAGTTCGTCGGGCCGGCCGGCCTGCTGCAGGCTTACCGCTTCATCGCCGACTCGCGCGACCAGGCGACCAACGAGCGGCTCGACAACCTCGAGGACCCGTACCGCCTGTTCCGCTGCCACACGATCATGAACTGCGTCGACGTCTGTCCCAAGGGCCTGAACCCGACGCTCGCGATCGGCAAGATCAAGGAAGTCATGGTCAAGCGCGCCGTCTAGGCAGGCGCGCGGTGACGCCGACCGAACTGAATCGACTGCGCTGGCGCTGCCGGCGCGGCATGCTGGAGAACGACCTGATCCTCGCGCGGTTTCTCGAGGCGCGCGGAGCGGGGTTGTCGGAGGGGGAGGTGGCGGCGCTGGACCGGCTGCTCGACCTCGCCGACAACGAGTTGTGGGACCTGCTGGCGGGCCGCATCGAGCCCGACGACCCGGCGCTCGCGCCGTTGGTCGCCGTGCTGCGGACGGCGTGATCCCGCCCCCGGCCGCATCGGGGCGGAAGTGGCAGGCGGCAGGCGCATCAGTGCAGGACCGACGCAACGCAGCATCGCAACCGCAGACCCCGCGGGACGGGATGTCCCGCAGCCCGGGCAGCCAAGACTGCGCATGGAGCACGTGAGATGAGCGAAAACCGCAATGCCACGCTGACATTCTCCGACGGTTCGCCGTCGGTCTCGTTCCCGATCCTCTCCGGATCGGTCGGTCCGGACGTCATCGATATCCGAACGCTGTACGGCAAGACGGGGAAGTTCACCTACGACCCCGGCTTCCTGTCGACGGCCTCGTGCAATTCGGCGATCACGTACATCGACGGCGACAAGGGCGAGCTCCTCTACCGCGGCTACCCGATCGACGAACTCGCGGTCGGGTGCGACTTCATGGAGGTCTGCCACCTCCTGCTCTACGGCGAATTGCCGACTGCCGCCCAGCGCGACAAGTTCGTCGGCCGCGTGACCAACCACACGATGGTCAACGAGCAGATGCAGTTCTTCCTGCGCGGGTTCCGCCGCGACGCGCACCCGATGGCCGTGATGACGGGGCTGGTCGGCGCGATGAGCGCGTTCTACCCGGACTCGATCAACCTGCACGACGCGCACCAGCGCGACATCTCCGCGATCCGGCTGATCGCCAAGATGCCCACGCTGGTGGCGATGGCCTACAAGTACTCGGTCGGCCAGCCGTTCATGTATCCGCGCAACGACCTCTCCTACGCCGGCAATTTCATGCGGATGATGTTCGCGACGCCCTGCGAGGACCACAAGTCGAACGAGGTGCTGGTCCGGGCGATGGACCGGATCTTCATCCTCCACGCCGACCACGAGCAGAATGCGTCGACGTCGACGGTGCGGCTGTGCGCATCGTCGGGCACCAACCCGTTCGCCGCGATCGCGGCCGGCGTGGCCTGCCTCTGGGGCCCGGCGCACGGCGGCGCCAACGAGGCCTGCCTCAACATGCTCTACGACATCCAGAAGCAGGGCGGGGTGGCGAAGATCGGCGAGTACATCGACAAGGTCAAGGACAAGAACAGCACGGTCAAGCTGATGGGGTTCGGCCACCGCGTCTACAAGAACTACGACCCGCGGGCGAAGCTGATGCGCGAGACCTGCCACGAGGTGCTGACCGAGCTCGGGCTGCACGACGACCCGCTGTTCAAGCTCGCGATGGCGCTGGAGAAGATCGCCCTCGAGGACGACTACTTCGTCTCGCGCAAGCTCTACCCGAACGTCGACTACTACTCGGGGATCGTGCAGAAGGCGATCGGCATCCCGGTGCCGCTGTTCACGGCGATCTTCGCGCTGGCCCGGACCGTCGGCTGGATCGCGCAGCTCAACGAGATGATCGCCGATCCCGAGTACAAGATCGGCCGGCCGCGGCAGCTGTTCACCGGCGCCACTCGCCGCGTCGTGCAGCCGATCAGCCAAGCGCTGAGCGCCGCCCGCGGGAGAGCGATGCCATGAGCATGATGAAGGACTTCGAGTCGACGTCGACGCTGTTCGGCGCCAACGTCCCGTTCATCGAGGAGCAGTACGAGCGCTACCTGGCCGACCCGGCGACGGTCCCCGGCGACTGGCGCGCGTACTTCGACACGCTGCGGGGCGGCGCGGCCGACGTGGCGCACGCGCCGGTGATCGAGTCCTTCATCCAGCTCGGCAAGAGCCGGAAGGTGGCCGGCGCGATGGTCGACTCGACCACGATGCACAAGCAGGTGCAGGTCCTGCAGATGATCGGCAAGTACCGGACGCTGGGCATGTTCCACGCCGACATCGACCCGCTCAAGCGCGCCGAGAAGCCCTACATCGCCGACCTCGACCTCTCGACCTACGCCTTCACCGAGGCCGACTACGACACCGAGTTCGACGTCGGATCGTTCAAGGGCGGCGCGCCCAGGATGAAGCTGCGGGACCTGGTCGCCGCGCTGCGCGAAACCTACTGCCGGACCTTCGGCGCCGAGTACATGTACATCGCCGACACCGCGGTCAAGCGGTTCGTGCAGGCACGGCTCGAGCCGATCCACTCGCGGCCGTCGTATTCGGCCGACCGGCAGCGGCACATCCTCGAGCGGCTGACCGCCGCGGAGACGCTCGAGCGCTACCTGCACACGAAGTACGTCGGCCAGAAGCGCTTTTCCGGCGAGGGCGGCGAGACGATGATCCCGATGCTCGACCACCTGATCCAGATCGCCGGTGCGGCCGGCGTGCAGGAGACGGTCATCGGGATGGCGCACCGCGGGCGGCTGAACGTCCTGGTCAACACCTTCGGCAAGATGCCGCGCGACCTGTTCTCGGAGTTCGAGGGCAGGCACACCCAGGAACTGCTGGCCGGGGACGTGAAGTACCACCAGGGCTTCTCGTCCGACGTGGTCACCCCCGGCGGCCCGATGCACATCACGCTCGCGTTCAACCCGTCGCACCTCGAGGCGGTGAACCCGGTCGTCGAGGGCTCGGTGCGCGCGCGCCAGCAGCGGAAGGGCGACACCCGCGGCGACCTGGTGCTCCCGGTGCTCATCCACGGCGACGCCGCCGTGGCGGGCCAGGGCGTGCTGCAGGAGGTGCTCAACATGGCGTCGACCCGCGGCTACTACACCGGGGGCACGATCCACATCGTCATCAACAACCAGATCGGCTTCACCACGTCGGACCCGCGCGACACCCGGGGCACGCTGTACTGCACCGACATCGCGAAGATGGTCGACGCGCCGATCTTCCACGTCAACGCCGACGATCCCGAAGTCTGCCTGCTCGCGATCGAACTGGCGATGGAATTCCGGCAGGCGTTCCACAAGGACGTGTTCATCGACCTCGTCTGCTTCCGCCGGCTCGGCCACAACGAGGCCGACGAGCCGATGGTCACGCAGCCGCTGATGTACAAGCGGATCGCGACGCATCCGGGCACGCGGCGGCTCTACGCCGACCGCCTGCTCGCCGCGGGCGCCGTCGCGGAGGGCGACGCCGACGCGATGATCGCGACGTACCGCGAAGCGATGGACAAGGGCCTGCACACCAACACGACGATCCTGTCGAACTACAAGCACCCCTACCAGATCGACTGGAGCGTCTACAAGGGACACCACTGGACCGTCGCCGGCGACACCCGCGTGCCGATGCGGACGCTCAAGTCGCTGGCGAAGAAGGTCACCGAGGTGCCCGACGGGGTTCAAGCTGCATTCGCGCGTCGAGAAGGTGATCGCCGACCGGCGCGCGATGGCCGACGGCAAGCTGGCGCTCGACTGGGGCATGGGCGAGACGCTCGCCTACGCGACGCTGCTCAACGACGGCTACGGCGTGCGCCTGTCGGGCGAGGACGTCGGCCGCGGCACGTTCACGCACCGGCATTCCGTGCTGCACGACCAGAACCGCGAGAAGTGGGATTCCGGGACGTGGATTCCGCTGCAGCACCTGAAGCCGGGACAGCCGACGATCGAGATCATCGATTCGGTGCTCACCGAGTACGGCGTCGTCGGCTTCGAGTACGGCTACGCGACGTCCGAGCCGAACCGCCTGGTGATCTGGGAGGCCCAGTTCGGCGACTTCGCCAACGTCGCGCAGGTCGTCATCGACCAGTTCATCAGCTCGGGCGAGGCCAAGTGGGGCCGCATCTGCGGCCTGACGCTGCTGCTGCCGCACGGCTACGAGGGGCAGGGACCCGAGCACTCCTCGGCGCGCCCCGAACGCTTCCTGCAGCTCTCCGCCGAGCACAACATGCAGGTGGTCGTCCCGACGACGCCGGCGCAGATCTACCACCTGCTGCGGCGCCAGATGGTGCGGCCGTTCCGCAAGCCGCTGGTCGTGATGAGCCCGAAGAGCCTGCTGCGGCACAAGGAAGCGGTGTCGACGCTCGAGGAGCTCGCGGACGGCGCGTTCCAGACCGTCATCGGCGAAACCGCCAAGGTCACGGCGAAGAACGTGCGGCGCGTCATCGTCTGCTGCGGCAAGGTCTACTACGAGCTCGCGGCGTACCGGAGGGAGCACAAGATCGACGATGTCGCCATCGTCCGCGTGGAGCAGCTCTATCCCTTCCCGCATGCCGACTTCAAGGCGGCGATGGCGAGATTCCCGAACGTCAAGGAAGTCGTCTGGTGCCAGGAAGAGCCGCAGAACCAGGGCGCGTGGTATCGGCTGCGCGCGTACTTCCGCGCCGACATCACCCCGAAGGCGGTGCTCGCCTACGCGGGCCGGCCGGTGTCGGCGTCGCCGGCGGTCGGCTACATGTCCAAGCACGTCTCCCGCCAGCAGCAGCTGGTCGAGGACGCCTTCGCCAGGAAGCTGTCCGCCGGCGAGATGCTCGTCGGCACCTAACGAGGAAGCACGTTCATGCGAGTCGAAGTCAAGGTCCCACAGCTTCCCGAGTCGGTCGCCGAGGCGACGCTCGTCAGCTGGCACAAGCAGCCGGGCGACGCGGTCCGGCGCGACGAGAACCTGATCGATGTCGAGACCGACAAGGTCGTGCTCGAACTGCCGGCGCCGGACGGCGGCGTGCTGGTCGAGATCGTGCGTCCGAACGGTGCGACCGTCGCGAGCGGGGAGGTGATCGCCGTCATCGACACCGCCGCCACGGCCGCCGCCGCGCCCGCTGCGTCGGCTTCGAAGCCGGCCGCCGCATCCGCCGCGCCCGCCGCCGCGACGGTCGCCCGGCGCTCCGCCGCGCGCGGCGACGACGGCGACCGCGCTGCCCGCGGCGCGCAAGCTGCTCGCCGAGACCGGGATCGAGCCGGCGACGGTGGAAGGCACCGGCCGTGGCGGACGCATCACCAAGGGCGACGTGATCGCCGCGGTCGGGGCCGGGGCGGCGCCGGCCGCGCCGCAGACGCCGTCCGCGAGGCCCGCGCCCGCCGCCCGGCCCGCCCCGGCGTCGGGCGTGCGTCCGGAGCAGCGCGTGCCGATGTCCCGCCTGCGCCAGCGCGTCGCCGAGAGGCTCGTCGCCTCGCAGTCCACCGCCGCGATCCTGACCACGTTCAACGAGGTCAACATGCAGCCGGTGATCGACTTGCGCAACCGGTACAAGGACCGCTTCGAGAAGGAGCACGGCGTGAAGCTCGGCTTCATGGGCTTCTTCGTCAAGGCGGCCGTGCACGCGCTGAAGAAATATCCGGCGGTGAACGCTTCGATCGACGGCAGCGACATCGTGTATCACGGCTACTTCGACATCGGCATCGCCGTCGGCAGCCCGCGCGGCCTCGTGGTGCCGATCCTGCGCGACGCCGACCAGATGTCGATCGCCGAGATCGAGAAGCAGATCGCCGACTACGGCAAGCGCGCCGGCGAGGGCAAGCTCACGGTCGAGGAACTGACCGGCGGCACCTACACGATCAGCAACGGCGGCGTGTTCGGCTCGATGCTGTCGACGCCGATCATCAATCCGCCGCAGTCGGCAATCCTCGGCGTGCATGCGACCAAGGAGCGCGCGGTGGTCGAGAACGGCCAGGTCGTCGTGCGCCCGGTGAACTACCTCGCGCAGTCGTACGACCACCGGATCATCGACGGCCGCGAAGCGGTGCTGTCGCTGGTCGCGATCAAGGATGCGCTGGAGGATCCGGCGCGCCTGCTGCTGGATCTCTGACGCCATGGCCGACACCGCATTCGACGTCGTCGTCATCGGCGGCGGCCCCGGCGGCTACATCGCGGCGATCCGCGCCGCGCAGCTCGGGTTTCGCACCGCCTGCATCGACGACTGGAGTCGCGCCGACGGCAAGCCGGCGCCGGGCGGCACCTGCACCAACGTCGGCTGCATTCCATCGAAGGCGCTGCTGCAGTCGTCCGAGAACTACGAGCACGCCGGACACGCTTTCGCCGACCACGGCATCGAGGTCAAGGGACTCTCGCTCGACGTCGCGCGGATGCTCGCGCGCAAGGACAGGGTCGTCGCGCAGAACAACGCCGGCATCCTCCACCTGTTCAAGAAGAACAAGGTCGCGTTCTTCCACGGCACGGGCTCGTTCACCGGACCACGCACCGACGCGGGGTGGCCCATCGCCGTCGCCGGGCCCGCAGCGGCGACGCTGACGGCGGCGCACGTCGTCGTCGCCACCGGGTCGAGGCCGCGGGCGCTGCCCGGGGTGGCGATCGACAACCGGCTCGTGCTCGACAACGCCGGGGCGCTGGCGCTGCCCGCGGTCCCGAAGCGCCTGGGGGTCGTCGGCGCAGGCGTCATCGGCCTCGAGATGGGCAGCGTGTGGCGCCGTCTGGGCGCGCAGGTGACGGTGCTCGAGGCGCTGCCGGCGTTCCTCGGCGCCGTCGACGAGGCGGTCGCGAAGGAGGCGCTGAAGCTTTTCACCAAGCAGGGGCTCGCGATCCACACGGGGGTCGCGATCACCGCGGTCACGCCCGCGAAGGACGAGGTCAGGGTGGCGTACACCGATGCGGCCGGCAAGGCGCAGGATGTCGTGTTCGACCGGCTGATCGTGTCGATCGGACGGGTGCCCCACACCGAAGGGCTCGGCGCGCAGGCCGCCGGACTCAAGCTCGACGCCCGCGGGTTCGTCGAGGTCGACGCCGAATGCCGCACCAATCTCCCGCAGGTATGGGCGGTCGGCGACGTCGTTCGCGGACCGATGCTCGCGCACAAGGCCGAGGAGGAGGGGGTCGCCGTCGCCGAGCGCATCTCGGGCCAGCACGGCCACGTCGATTTCAACACGGTGCCGTGGGTCATCTACACGGCGCCGGAGATCGCCTGGGTCGGGCAGACGGAGCAGCAGCTCAGGGCCGCCGGCGTCGCGTACCGGTCCGGCACGTTCCCGTTCCTCGCCAACGGCCGCGCGCGTGCGCTGGGCGACACCGCGGGGTTCGTGAAGATCCTCGCCGACGCGAAGTCCGACCGGATCCTCGGCATGCACGTCATAGGCCCGATGGCGTCGGAGCTCATCGCCGAGGGCGTCGTGGCCATGGAGTTCGGCGCATCGAGCGAGGATCTGGCGCGCATCTGCCATGCCCATCCCTCGCTGTCGGAGGCAACCAGGGAGGCGGCGCTGGCGGTCGACGGCCGCGCGCTGAATTTCTGAGATGGCCGGCCCGGGTTGCGCGGAATCGACGGCGGCGGCGCCCGCGGAGTCGCGCAGGCCGCGACCGGGCAGATCGCGCCGCACGTAGAATGACGGGACGGCGACGCCCCGCGGACTCGGCGCGAGGGCCGCGACCATGACGCACCCCGAGTACGAATCCCGACGAGACATGCCGGCCATGAGTTCCGCAGGCAGCGGATGCGGAGGCGGCGACCGCGGGCGCTGGCGCTCGCCGGGGCCGAAGGACCGCGCGGCATGACGACCGCGGCTCGCGCGCCGAAGCATGCTGCCGCTGCGGCGCCGCGCGGAATCGCCGGGCACCTGGCTCCGATCCTCGCCGCGCGCGGCACGGTCCTCGACCGTGCGCAGCAGGACGCCGTTGCTCGGCTGCAGCGGCTGGCCGACGAGCTCGCCGCGTTCCGCGCCGCGCGGGAATCGAAGCTAAAGCGGCTGTTCGCCGCGCCGGAGCCGCCGCGCGGCGTCTACCTCTGGGGCGGGGTCGGCCGCGGCAAGAGCTTCCTGATGGACGGTTTTTTCGCGGCGGTGCCGATCCGCCGCAAGACGCGCGTGCATTTCCACGCCTTCATGCGCGACGTCCACGCGGAGCTCGGGACGCTCAAGCGCGAGGTCGATCCGCTGGCGGCCGTCGCGCAGCGGATCGCGCACAAGTGGCGCCTCGTCTGCTTCGACGAATTCCACGTGTCGGACATCGCCGACGCGATGATCCTCGGCCGCCTGCTGTCCGCGCTGTTCGGGCACGGCGTCGTCTTCGTGATGACGTCGAACTACCCGCCCGACAAGCTCTACCCCAACGGGCTGCAGCGCCAGCACCTGCTGCCGACCATCGCGCTGCTGCGACGCCAGCTCGACGTGCTCGAAGTCGACGGCGGCGTCGACTACCGGCTGCGCGCGCTCGAGCGGGTGCAGACGTACCACTGCCCGCCGTCGCCGGCCGTCGACGCCGCGATGGCGGCGACCTTCGAGGCGATGCGCACGGGGCCCGACGAGCCGGCGCAATTCGCGATCGAAGGGCGGACTCTCCACGCGACGCGGCGGGCCGGCAGCGCCGTCTGGTTCGATTTCGCGGCGCTGTGCGACGGCCCCCGGTCGCAGCGCGACTATCTGGAGCTCGCGCGGCGGTTCTCGGTGCTGCTGCTCGCCAACGTGCCGCGGATGAGCGTCGAGATGGGGGACCGCGCGCGGCGCTTCACCTGGCTAGTCGACATCCTGTACGATCATCGGGTCAAGCTCGTCGTGTCCGCGGCGGTGCCGCCCGCCGAGCTTTACGTCGACGGGCCCAACAGCCACGAGTTCCCGCGCACGGCAAGCCGCCTCGCCGAAATGCAGACCCACGATTACATGGCGCTGCCCCATCTCGCCGGTGCGATTTCCGCCGGTGCGACTTCCGCCGGTCCGCCACCAGGTTGACACCGTCCCGACGACCGCCCACGCTCACCGCTTCGCCGCCATCACTACCCATCGCTCACCGCAAGGAGACCCACGTGCAGACATTCAAGGCCTACCGGACGTTCGAACAGGACAAGGTCGTGACGAGCCGCTTCGTCGAGCTGAAGCTCGACCAGCTCGACGCCGGCGACGTGGTGATCCGCACCAAGTACTCGACGATCAACTTCAAGGACGCCCTTTCGTACAACGGCGCCGGCCGGATCATGCGCAAGTACCCGACCAACGCCGGCATCGACATGGCGGGCACGGTCGAATCGTCGACGAGTCCGCGCTGGAAGAAGGGCGACAAGGTCATCGTGCACGGCTACGACCTCGGCGTCGCGCATGACGGCGGCTACAGCGAATTCGTCCGCGTTCCCGGCGACTGGGTCGTCCGGCGCCCGGAGAGCATGACCGCGTTCGACGCGATGACGATGGGGACCGCGGGGTTCACCGCGGCCCAGGCGATCATGCTGATGGAACACAACGGGCTGCGTCCGTCGCACGGTCCGGTGGCCGTCACCGGCGCCACCGGCGGCGTCGGGTCGGTCGCCATCGAGATCCTCGCCAAGACCGGGTTCGACGTCGTCGCGATCACCGGCAAGCCGGAGGAGGCCCCGTACCTCAAGGGGCTCGGCGCGAAGGAGGTGCTCGACCGGCGCAGCATCGACCTCTCGAAGATACGGCCGCTCGACAAGGCGACCTGGGGCGGCGCCGTCGACAACCTCGGCGGCGACCTGCTGGCCTGGCTGCTGTCGACGACCAAGGTCGGCGGGATGGTGGGCTCGGTCGGGCTCGCGGCGGACATGAAGCTCAACACCTCGGTCGCGCCGTTCATCCTGCGCGGGGTGGGGCTGCTCGGCGCCGACAGCGCGAACTGCCCGATGCACTTCCGGCAGAAGGTCTGGAACAAGCTCGCGGTCGACTGGCGCCCGGATCGCGTGCACGACCAGGTGCGCACGATCGACTTCGACGAGTTGCCGACGCATTTCGACGCGTACATCAAGGGCATGATCCGCGGGCGCACCGTCGTGCGCATCGGCGCCGACTCGCATCCCTGACCGGTCGGAGGCCGGCGGGACGGAGCGCATCGGGGAGGGGGCGGGAACTCCGGCTGGGCCGGGTCGGCCCGCGAAGACGGCCGGCCTTGACCGAGCGCAAGGAAGGGCGACCGCGGTCCGCGTAGCGTCGGCCTCGAGCAGCCCCGAAGGGCTGTTCGCGGTCTGGTGTCTTATATAGGATTGAACCATGCGGCCGGGGTCCGGCCGGGCGGGGCTCGGGGCGACGATTCCGGCCCGGGTCCGGCGGACGAGGGGGAAGGACGCCCGCCGCCCACGAGGAGGAACGCCGTGCCCACGTACAAGGAATTCCATCGCCGCTCGCTCGACGACCGCGACGCGTTCTGGCGCGACGAGGCTGCGCTGATCGACTGGCAGACGCCTTTCTCGTCGGTCCTCGACTATTCGCGCCCGCCGTTCGCCAGGTGGTTCGTCGGCGGCCGCACCAATCTTTGCCACAACGCCGTCGACCGCCACCTCGCGGCGCGCGGCGACCAGCCGGCGCTCGTCTACCTGTCGACCGAGACCGGGGCCGAGGCGACGTACACGTACCGCGAACTCCACGCCGAGGTCAACCGCTTCGCCGCGATCCTGAAGGCGCATGGAGTCGGCCGCGGCGATCGCGTGCTGGTCTACATGCCGATGATCGCCGAGGCGGCTTTCGCGATGCTCGCCTGCGCCCGGATCGGCGCGATCCACTCGGTCGTGTTCGGCGGCTTCGCGGCGGCGAGCCTGGCGACGCGGATCGACGACGCGAAGCCCAGGGTGATGGTGACGGCGGACGCCGGCATGCGCGGCGGCAAGCCGGTGCCGTACAAGCACCTGGTCGACGAGGCGTGCCGCCTCGCGGCGCATCCGCCGGCGCACGTCGTCATCGTCGACCGCGGGCTCGACCGCGAGATGCCGCGGACCGCCGGGCGCGACCTCGACTACGCGACGCTGCGCGCGCAGTTCATGGACGCGCAGGTCCCGTGCGAATGGCTGGAGTCCAGCGAGCCTTCGTACATCCTGTACACGTCGGGAACCACCGGCAAGCCGAAGGGCGTCCAGCGCGACACCGGCGGCTACGCCGTCGCCCTCGCGTCGTCGATGCGGCGGATCTTCTGCGTCGAGCCGGGCGAGACGATGTTCACCACCAGCGACATCGGCTGGGTGGTCGGCCATTCGTACATCATCTACGCGCCGCTGATCAACGGCTCGACGACGATCATGTACGAGGGCCTGCCGATCCGGCCGGACCCGGCGATCTGGTGGCAGATCGTCGAGCGCTTCAAGGTCCGCACGATGTTCAGCTCGCCGACGGCGATCCGGGTGCTGAAGAAGCAGGATCCGGCCTACATGCACAAGCACGACCTCGGGTCGCTGCAGTACCTGTTCCTCGCCGGCGAGCCGCTGGACGAGCCGACGGCGCGCTGGGCGGCCGACGCGCTGGGCGTGGCGATCGTCGACAACTACTGGCAGACCGAGACCGGGTGGCCGATCATGTCGGCGCAGCCCGGGGTCGAGAAGACCGAGCGCAAGTTCGGTTCGCCGTCGTTTCCGGTCTACGGCTACGACGTCAAGCTGCTCTCCGAGCTGACCGCCGAGGAGGTGGGCGCCGACGAGAAGGCGGTGCTGACGATCCAGCCGCCGCTGCCGCCGGGCTGCATGACGACCATCTGGGGCGACGACGATCGCTTCGTGCGCACCTACTTCTCCACCTTCCGCAACCGGCAGGTCTACTCGACGTTCGACTGGGCGACTCGCGACCAGGACGGCTACTACTTCGTCCTCGGCCGCACCGACGACGTGATCAACGTCGCCGGCCACCGGCTGGGCACGCGCGAGATCGAGGAGGCGGTGCAGGCGCATCCGGGCATCGCCGAAGTCGCCGTCGTCGGCGTCGCCGATGCGCTGAAGGGCCAGATCCCGGTCGCGTTCGCCGTGGTCAAGGATCCCGCGAAGATCGCCACGCCCGAGACGATGGCGGCGATGCGCAAGGAAGTGATGGACACCGTCGACCGCGAGCTCGGCGCGATCGGGCGACCCGGGCAGGTGCATTTCGTCACGCTGCTGCCCAAGACGCGGTCGGGCAAGCTGCTGCGCCGGTCGATCCAGGCGCTCGCCGAGGGACGCGATCCCGGCGACCTGACGACGATCGAGGATCCCGCGGCGCTCGAGCAGATCCGCGCCGCGCTCGCGTCGGCGCGGGGCTGACCGGCGTTGCCGTCGCGCGCCGCATGGCGACAGGGGGCGGCGCGGCGGGCTGAACCGAGGGCAGGGGGGCCGGGCAGGTAGAATGGCGGATTGATCTTCCGCGACACGACATGCCTGCTGCGCCCCCTCCGAACCCCGGCCCCGCCTCGCCTCCCGACCGCCGCGCCGCGGCGCACGTGCCGCTCGCCGTCGCCATCCGCGGCGACGTCGCGGAAAGCGTCCACGTCGGCTCGGTCGCCGTCGTCGACCGCTCGGGCCGGCTGCTCCACGCCGCCGGCGATCCCTTCTTCCTGACGATGACGCGCAGCGCGCTGAAGCCGTTCCAGGCGCTGCCGTTCGTCGCGGCGGGCGGACCGGCCCGCTACGGCTACACGACCGCCGAGATCGCCCTGCTCTGCGCCAGCCATTCGGGGGAGCCGCGTCATGTCGCCGCCGCCGCCGCGATGCTGGCGAAGGCCGGCAACACCGACGCCGAGCTGCAGTGCGGCACTCACGCCCCGCTGGCCTTCGAGACGCGCGGGGAGGTGCCGCCGTCCCCGCCGTGGTCGCCGCTGGCGCACAACTGCTCGGGCAAGCACAGCGGGATGCTCGCGTATTGCAGCCAATGCGGCTGGTCCAAGCACGACTACCTCGACTGGGACCACCCGCTGCAGCATCGGATCCGCCACGCCGTCGCCCGCTACGCCGGCGTCGAGGAGGCCGGGCTGCCCTGGGGCATCGACGGCTGCTCGGCGCCCGCGTACGCGCTGCCGCTGGCCAACCTGGCGTACGCCTTCGCCCGGCTCGCCGGCGACGACGACGATGCCGAATACGGTTCGGCGGCGCGCACGCTGGCCGGCGCGATGACCGCGCACCCGGAGATGGTGTCGGGCGCCGGGCGCAGCGACCTGGCGCTGGCGACGGCCGGGCGCGGCGACTTCGTCGCCAAGATCGGCGCCGAGGGCGTGCAGGCGATCGGCGTCAGGAGCCGCGGCATCGGTATCGCGATCAAGGTCGCCGATGGCGCTCCGCGCGGGCTGCATCCGGCGACCGTGACGGTGCTGGACCAGCTCGGATTGCTCGACGAAGACCAGCGCGAGGCGCTGGCGCCGTGGCGGCAGCCGGCCCTGCGCAATTACCGGGGCACGAGGACCGGAGAAGTCCGGCCGTTGGTTGTCCTGGACAACGCCGACGGACGTTGCGTGCACAAATGAGCCCTCGCGTCGGTTTCGCCGCCCCCGGCCCCGATTTCTTGAACTTTGCCCGGCCGCCGCGGTCTTTGAAGGCATGCGTGCACCGTGCAGCGCTCCACGGACTTCACCGGGCAACCGATCGAAGCGCCGTGGCGTCGCCGGATGCTGCGCCCGCCGTTCGGCGGGCAAAACAACAAATGACTCAGGGAATTGTCGTCGATGGGTGATCGCGAGGTCGATCAGCAGCTTGTCGAGCGCGCGCAGCGGGGCGACAAGCGCGCGTTCGAACTGTTGGTCCTCAAGTACCAGCGCAAGCTGGCGCGGCTCCTGTCGCGGTTGGTGCGGGACCCGGCGGAAGTCGAGGACGTGACGCAGGAGGCCTTCATCAAGGCGTACCGTGCGCTGCCGAGCTTCCGCGGGGACAGTGCGTTTTACACATGGCTCTACCGGATCGGCATCAACACGGCGAAGAACTACCTGGTCGCGCTGGGGCGGAGGGCGCCGACATCGACCAGCTTCGACAACGAGGAGGCCGAGAGCTTCGAGGACGCCGAGCAGCTCCGCGACTCGAACACGCCGGAAACGGAGCTGATGGGCCGGGAGATCGCGACCACCGTGAACAAGGCGATGGACGCGCTGCCGGAGGATTTGCGGACCGCGATCACGCTGCGCGAGATCGAGGGCTTGAGCTATGACGAGATTGCCAGCGTGATGAATTGTCCGATTGGCACGGTGCGTTCCCGGATCTTCCGGGCGCGCGACGCGATCGCGGCCGAACTTCGGCCGCTGCTGGGGACCGACAAGGACCGGAGATGGTGATGGACGAAGGTATTTCGCGGTTGGTCGACGGCGAATTGAACGACGAGGAATTCGAGGCCGTGTGGGCTTCGTTGCGGAGCGACGAGGGCCTGGCGGTCTGGGTCGGGTATCAGGTGATCGGCGACACGCTGCGCGGCACCGGGTCTCCGACGGAAGGGTTTTCGCGGCGCTTCGCGGCGAGGCTGGCGGCCGAGCCGACGGTGCTGGCGCCCAGGCCGCGCGCGGCGAGGACGGAGTCGTTCGCCTGGGCGGCGGCAGCCACGGTCGCGGCGGTCGGGCTGGTGGGCTGGGTGGCGTTCTCGACGCTCGATCCGCAGGCGACCGCGGTGGCGAAGGCGCGCGAGGCCGCGGTGGTCCGCGCGGCCCAGGTGAAGCCGCAGATCGCGCCGGCCGACTACGTGCTCGCCCACCAGGAGTACTCGCCGACGACGCAGATGCTCGGCGTCCCGTCGGGCGTGCGCACGGTGTCGGCGCCGGCCGCTGCAGCGCGATGATCGCAGCGCGGGCGACCAGCGGCACCGCGTGCCTGACCGGCGCGGCGCGCCGGCATGCGCTGGTCTTCGCGCTGGCGGTGCTGGCGGTGGCGCCGGCGCGCGCGCAGGATGCCGCGTCGTGGCTCGCGCGCGCCGCCACGGCTGCCCGGGAGCTCAACTACGTCGGCACCATCGCTTTCCACCTCGGCGACCGTGCCGACACCTCGCGCATCGTCCATCTCAACGAGAAGGGCAGCCAGTTCGAGAAGCTCACGAGCCTGGACGGACCGGCGCGCGAGGTGATCCGCGGCAACGGCGAAGTCCGTTGCTACTTTCCCGACGCGCGCGTCGTCCGCGTCGAACCGCCGTCGTTTCGCAACGCGTTTCCGTCGCTGTCGCCGCAGCAGCAGGCGACGCTGCTCGAATTCTACGAGTTCCGCAAGGCGGAGACGACGCGCGTTGCCGGACTCGAGGCCCAGGCGTACGTCTTCGAGCCGAAGGACGGGTTCCGCTACGGCCACAAGTTCTGGGCCGACACGCAGACCGGCCTGCTGCTCAAGGCGCGCCTGTTGAACGAGCGCGGCGAGGCGATCGAGCAATTCGCGTTCCTCGACGTGCACATCGGCGCGCGCGTCGACCGGGACATGGTCAAGCCCTCGTGGCCGCCGGTGCCGCCGGACTGGGAGGTCAGGGAGCTCGACCGCGGCAACATCGTCACCCGCGAGACCGGCTGGGTCGCCACCAAGCTTCCCCCCGGCTTCGTCAAGGTCGTCGAGGGCTACCGCAGCCTGTCGTCGCGCAAGCACAGGATCGTCCACCTGATGTTCAGCGACGGATTCGTCGCGGTGTCGGTGTTCGTCGAGCCCGCTGGCGCGTCCGCGCATCCGAACGGGCTCTCGCAGCGCGGCCCGCTGTCCGTCTACACCCGGCAGGTCGACGATTACCTCGTCACCGTGCTCGGCGAGGCGCCCGGGGCCGCCGTGCGCCAGATCGCCCAATCCGTGACCCGCCGCTGATTTCCCCCGCTTCCCCGGCATCGCCGCAAGCCCTGCTCAAAGGTATCGCCATGATCGCTCGTCCCCGCACCATCGTCGCCGCTCTCGCCGCGGCCATTCTCGCTCTGGCCATCGCGCTGCCGGTCTCCGGTCGCTGCGCAAGGCCAGAACCAGAACCGGGCCATGCTGCTGCCCGACTTCACCGATCTGTACGACAAGCAGAGCCCGACGGTCGTCAGCGTCGACGTCACCCAGAAGGCGCGCGCGCCGCGGATGCCGGAGATCTCCGAGGACGACCCGTTCTACGAGTTCTTCCGCCGCTTCGGCCAGGTGCCGCGGCCGCGCGGCGCGCCCGAGCGCGAGGCGCAGTCGGTGGGCTCCGGGTTCATCATCTCCAGCGACGGCTACCTGATCACCAACGCGCACGTCGTCGACGGTGCCGACGAAGTCAGCATCAAGCTCGCCGACCGGCGCGAATTCAAGGCGAAGGTCGTCGGCACCGACAAGCGGACCGACGTCGCGCTGCTGAAGATCGAGGCCACCAACCTGCCCAGGGTCGCGATCGGCGACCCCGAGAAGCTCAGGGTCGGCGAATGGGTGTTCGCCATCGGCAAGCCGTTCGGGCTCGAGAACACGATCACCTCCGGCATCGTGAGCGCCAAGGGCCGCGATCTGCCGCAGGAGAACCTGGTGCCGTTCATCCAGACCGACGCGGCGATCAACCCGGGCAACTCCGGGGGGCCGCTGTTCAACCTGAAGGGCGAGGTGGTCGGCATCAACTCGCTCATCTATTCCCGCTCGGGCGGCTTCATGGGTCTCGCGTTCGCGATTCCGATCGACGTCGCGATGAACGCGGTGAACCAGCTGAAGGAAAAGGGGCGCGTCACGCGCGGCCGCATCGGCGTGCAGATCCAGGAAGTGTCCAAGGAGACGGCCGAGGCGTTCGGGCTGAAGCAGACCGCCGGCGCGCTGGTCAACTCGGTCGAGAAGGGCGGGCCTGCCGAGAAGGCCGGCGTCGAGGCGGGCGACATCATTCTCAAGGTCGACGGCCGCGACGTGGTCAACAGCAGCACGCTGCCGCGGATCATCACGCAGGTGAAGCCGGGCACGAAGGTCACGCTCACCGTCTGGCGCAAGGGGGCGCAGCGCGACGTCGCCGTCACCGTCGCCGAACTCAAGGAGGCCGAGCCCGCCGCGCAGCCGAAACGCGGCGCCGCGCCGAAGGAAAAGGCCAAGCCGAACCGGATGGGGCTCGTGCTGGCCGACCTCACCGACGAGCAGAAGAAGGAGCTCGAGGTGAAGGGTGGCGTGCTGGTCGAGGAGATCGCCGGCGTGGTGCGCGGCAACGTCCAGGCGGGCGACGTCATTCTCGCGATCGTCAGCCGCGGCCAGACGATCGAGACCAGGACCGCGGCGCAGGTGAACGACCTGCTGGCGAAGCTGGACAAGGGCGCACCGGTGACGCTGCAGCTGAAGCGCGGCGAGAACACCTTCTACTCGACGCTGCGGCTGCCGAACGGCGAGTGACCGGGACCGGTCGCGGCGACGGTTTGCCGCGACGGGCGGCCGCGGGGCCGAGGGGTGCGTGAATGACCGCGGCTGACGCTGCTGTTCCGCGCGTATTGCCATCTCTGCGACGAGATGCTGGCCGCGGTCGCGCCGCTCGCCGCGGCGCGCGGCGCGATGGTCGACGTGATCGACGTCGATGCGCCGGAACACGCCGCGCTCGAGGCGGCGTGGGGCGACGCGGTGCCGGTGCTGTTCGCCGGTCCGCCGGCAGCGGAACTCGAGATCTGCCGCCACCGGCTCGACCGGGCCCGGCTCGACGACGCGCTTCGCTCGCGGTGACGTCGCGCCGCGCGGGGCGCCCAATCCCGCGCTTCGGCGCGCGCCTCGCTATTCGACTCGAAATCCGCTAAAATTCATAGGTTTGCGTGGTTCGCGCGTGCCGGCTTCGCCGGGCGGCGTCCGCGCCGGCTCCCGGGACCGCCACGGTCCCCGCGCCGAATCTCCCGGAATCGACGAACCTACGTGCTCCACATCCGCAATTTCTCGATCATCGCCCACATCGACCACGGCAAGTCGACGCTGGCCGACCGCTTCATCCAGCGCTGCGGCGGCCTTGCCGACCGGGAGATGGAGGCGCAGGTGCTCGACTCGATGGACCTCGAGCGCGAGCGCGGCATCACCATCAAGGCGCAGACCGCCGCGCTGTCGTACCAGGCGCGCGACGGGCAGGTCTACAACCTCAACCTGATCGACACCCCCGGCCACGTGGACTTCGCCTATGAAGTCTCGCGTTCGCTGGCGGCCTGCGAGGGCGCGCTGCTGGTGGTCGACGCGTCGCAGGGCGTCGAGGCGCAGACGGTCGCCAACTGCTACACGGCGATCGAGCAGGGCGTCACCGTCGTGCCGGTCCTCAACAAGATCGACCTGCCTTCGGCCGAGCCCGAGCGCGTGATCGAGGAGATCGAGGACATCATCGGCATCGACGCGCAGGACGCGATCCGCGCCAGCGCCAAGACCGGCGAGGGCATCGACGACATCCTCGAGGCGGTGATCGCGCGCATTCCGCCGCCGCAGGGCGATCCCGCCGGCCCGCTGCAGGCGCTGATCATCGACTCGTGGTTCGACAACTACGTCGGCGTCGTCATGCTGGTCCGGGTGATGCAGGGCGAGTTGAAGCCCCGCGACAAGATCCAGTTGATGGCGACCGGCGCGGTGTTCGGCTGCGAGCAGGTCGGCGTGTTCACGCCCAAGTCGGTGGGGCGGGACCGGCTGGCTGCGGGCCAGGTCGGGTTCATCATCGCCGGCATCAAGGAACTCCACGCGGCGAAGGTCGGCGACACGGTCACGCTGGCCACGCGTCCCGCCGCGACGCCGTTGCCCGGCTTCAAGGACGTCAAGCCGCAGGTGTTCGCCGGGCTCTACCCGGTCGAGTCGAACCAGTACGAGGCGCTGCGCGACGCGCTCGAGAAGCTCAAGCTCAACGACGCCTCGCTCCACTACGAGCCCGAGGTCTCGCAGGCGCTCGGCTTCGGCTTCCGCTGCGGCTTCCTGGGTCTGCTGCACATGGACATCGTGCAGGAGCGGCTCGAGCGCGAGTACGACATGGATCTCATCACGACCGCGCCGACGGTCGTCTACCAGATCCTGCTGCGCGACGGCACGGTGCTGGAAATCGAGAATCCGTCGAAGCTGCCGGACCTGTCGCGGGTCGAGGAGATCCGCGAGCCGATCATCACGGCAACCATCCTGATGCCGCAGGAGTACGTCGGGCCGGTCATCACGCTGTGCACCGAGAAGCGGGGCACGCAGAAGAACATGCAGTACCTCGGCCGTCAGGTGATGCTGACCTACGAGCTGCCCATGGCCGAGGTGGTCATGGACTTCTTCGACAAGCTCAAGTCGGTCTCGCGCGGCTACGCGTCGCTGGACTACGAGTTCAAGGAGTTCCGCGCCGCCGACGTCGTGAAGCTCGACATCCTGATCAACAGCGAGCGTGTCGACGCGCTGTCGGTCATGGTGCACCGGTCGGTCTCGCAGTATCGCGGCCGCGAGGTCGCCGCCAAGATGCGCTCGCTGATCCCGCGGCAGATGTTCGACGTGGCCGTGCAGGCGTCGATCGGCGCGAACATCATCGCGCGCGAGACGATCAAGGCGATGCGGAAGAACGTCCTCGCCAAGTGCTACGGCGGCGACATCACGCGCAAGAAGAAGCTGCTCGAGAAGCAGAAGGCCGGCAAGAAGAGGATGAAGTCGGTCGGCAGCGTCGAGATTCCGCAGGAAGCCTTTCTCGCGATCCTCCAGGTCGGCGAGAAATGAGACGAAGCGTCGATCCGCAGCGACCGGTTGCGGCCGCGCGCCGTCCCGGCGTGGCAGAATTCGCGCCGATTCCCCCGATCCCACAGCCCCTCCATCGATGAATTTCGCCCTGATCCTGTTCCTCGCGACGCTGGCAACCGGTGCCGTCGCGCTTGCCGACCGGCTCGTCTTTGCGCGCCGCCGCGTCCCCGGCGAGCCGGAGCCCTGGTGGGTCGAGTACCCGAAGAGCTTCTTCCCGGTGCTGCTGATCGTGTTCCTGCTCCGCTCGTTCGTCGCGGAGCCGTTCAAGATCCCCTCGTCGTCGATGCGGCCGACGCTGGAGGTCGGCGACTTCATCCTCGTCAACAAGTTCTCCTACGGCATCCGCCTGCCGATCGTCGAGCAGAAGATCGTGCCGGTCGGCGACCCGCAGCGCGGCGACGTCGTCGTGTTCCGCTATCCGGTCAACCCGTCGCAGGACTTCATCAAGCGGGTGATCGGCGTCGGCGGCGACGAGGTCGTCTACCGCGACAAGCAGATCACCGTCAACGGGATTCCCTGGCCGCAGCAGCGCGACGGCTCCTACAGCTACCTCGAGGGACTGCGCTTCGAGACGACCGAACGCTTCCGGGAGACGATCGCCGGCGGGCCGATACCCGCGCGACCACATGATCGCGGTCACGCCGGGCGCACCCCCCGTGTCGGCGGGCGGCGTGCGGCCGTTTCCCGGGCGCGAGAACTGCGATTACAATGAGCGGGGTTTTGTCTGCCGGGTGCCGGCCGGACAGTACCTGATGATGGGCGACAATCGCGACAACAGCGATGACGGGCGGTACTGGGGATTCGTTCCCGACGACCACATCCGCGGCCGCGCGTTCTTCGTCTGGTTCAACTGGGACGACATCACCAGCCTCGCGTTCAAGCGCGTCGGCAGCGGCATTCGATAAGGGGACACCATGAGCGCACCAGCACGCCAGACCGGGCTGTCGATGATCGGTTTCCTGTTCGTCGCGGCCGTCCTGGTCGTCGTCGTCGTCGTCGGCCTGCGCGTGACGCCGGCGTACATCGAGTACTTCTCGGTGAAGAAGGCGCTGGAGCAGTCGCTGCGCGACGCGAAGGACCTTTCCAGCCCGAGGGAGGTGCGCCTCGCGTTCGGGCAGATCAAGGACGCGGGCTACATCGAGTCGGTGACCGCCGCCGACGTCGAGGTCACCAAGGAGGGCGGCACCATCTACGCGTCGGCCAGCTGGAACCGGAAGCTGCACCTCGTCAGCAACGTCTCGCTGCTGATCGAGTTCGAGGCCTCGGCCTCGCGCTGACGGTCGATCCGGCCCGGGATGCCGCCGCTTGCCGACCGACTCGGCCACGCATTCCAGCGCCCCGGGCTCCTCGCCCAGGCGCTGACCCACCGCAGTCATTCCGCCAGCCACAACGAACGGCTGGAATTCGTCGGCGACGCGGTGCTCAACTGCGTGGTCGGGCTGATCCTCTACGAGCGTCATCCGGACATACCCGAAGGCGAGCTTTCGCGCGTGCGCGCGAACCTCGTCAACGGCGAGGTGCTCGCGCGACTCGCCGCCGCGCTCGATCTCGCGGCGGACGTCAGGCTCGGCGAGGGCGAGCAGCGGGGCGGCGCCGCCCGGCCCTCGATTCTGGCGGACGCGCTCGAGGCCATCTTCGGCGCCGTCTTCGTCGACGGCGGCTTCGCGGCCGCACGCGGCGTCATCGAGCGCGTCTACGGCGACGAGCTGGCGCGGCTCGATCCGGCGGCGTGGCGCAAGGACCCGAAGACCGAACTGCAGGAGTGGCTGCAGGCGCGCCGTCACCCGGTGCCGTCCTACGTGGTGGTCGAGGTGACCGGCGAGGCGCACGCGCAGACCTTCCACGTCGAGTGCCGCGTTCCGCCGTTCGCCGTCGTCGCCGCAGGCGCGGGGGCGAGCCGCCGCGCGGCGGAGCAGGCCGCCGCCGCCGCCGCGCTCGCCGGGCTTGCCCCGGGGGCCACGGCGTGAGCGACGTGCAACTTCCGCTGCGGCCACGTCGCGATCGTCGGTCGGCCGAATGTCGGCAAGTCGACGCTGCTCAACCGGCTGGTCGGCGAGAAGATCAGCATCACGTCACGCAAGGCGCAGACCACCCGCCATCGCGTCACCGGCATCCGCACCGAGCGCCGACACGCAGTTCGTCTTCGTCGACACGCCCGGATTCCAGACGGCGTATCGCTCGCGCCTGAACGTCCGGATGAACCGCGCCGTCACCGGCAGCCTCGCTGACGTCGACGCCGCGGTGCTGGTCATCGAGGCGGGCCGGACGCAGGCGGCGGACCGCGCGGTGATCGCGCTGCTGCCGCGTGGCGCGCGCGTGATCGTCGCGCTGAACAAGATCGACCGGATGCGCGACAAGGACGCGTTGCTGCCGCAGATGGCCGACCTGGCCGCCGCTTTCCCCTTCGCGGCGATCGTGCCGGTCTCGGCGGAGCGCGAGCAGGGACTGGAGCCGCTGCTCGCCGCCGTGCGCGAGCTGCTGCCCGAGGCGCCGCCCGCGTACGCGGAGGACGACGTCACCGACCGCGACGAGCGCTTCCTCGCCGCCGAGTTCATTCGCGAGAAGATCTTCCGCCTGCTCGGCGACGAGATTCCCTATTCGACGACCGTCGTCATCGACGGCTTCGAGCACGACGCCGACCTGCGGCGGATCCACGCGACCGTCTTCGTCGACCGCGACGCGCACCGCGCGATCCTGCTCGGCGAGGGCGGATCGCGGATGAAGGAGATCGCGTCGACGGCGCGCGGCGACATGGAGCGCCTGTTCGGCGGCAAGGTCTTTCTCGAGATCTGGATACGAGTGAAGACCGGCTGGGCCGACGACGATACGCTGCTGACGCGCTTCGGCTACTGACCCGCGAGCGGCGACGCCATGGCCCGCGCGCAACCGCAACGCCAGGACGACGTTCCGGCGTTCGTCCTGCACACCTACCCGTACAAGGAAACGAGCCTCATCGTCGAGGCGTTCACCGCGACGCACGGCCGGGTGGCGATGGTCGCGCGCGGCGCCAAGCGGCCGCGGTCCGAGTTGAGGGGGTTGCTGCAGGGGTTCCAGCCGCTCGCGCTGTCGTGGTACGGGGCGGCGGAGCTCAAGACGCTGCTGAAGGCCGAGTGGCGCGGCGGCCTGCCGCTGCCCGGCGGAGCGGCGCTGCTGTCCGGCTTCTACCTCAACGAGCTGCTGCTGAAGCTGCTGGCCCGCGAGGATCCGCACCCGGCGCTGTTCGGCACCTACGAGGAGGCGCTCGCGGAACTCGCCGCGGCAGGCGCGCAGGGACCCATCCTGCGGCGCTTCGAGCTGTCGCTGCTCACCGAACTGGGCTATGCGCTGCCGCTGACGGTGGAGGCGGACACGGGCGCGCCGGTCGATGCCGCGGCGCGCTACCATTACGCCTTCGACCGCGGTCCCCAGCGCACCGCCGGCACCTTCGCCGCCGAGCCGGGTCGCCGGCTGCCGCTCGTGCGGGGCGCCACGCTGCTGGCGCTGGCGGCGGGCCACTTCGACGATGCGACCATCGCCGGCGAGGCGAAGCGGCTGATGCGCGACGTTCTCGACCACTACCTCGAAGCGCGCGGCATCGAGAGCCGGCGCGTCGTGCGGGACCTGCAGGCACTCGACGAGAAGGAAGGATCGGCCCCTTGATCGAACTCGGCGTCAACATCGACCACGTCGCCACGCTGCGCCAGGCACGACAGACCTTCGAGCCCGACCCGGTCTGGGCGGCGGTGGAGGCACATCTCGGCGGCGCCGACGGCATCACCGTCCACCTGCGCGAGGATCGCCGCCACATCCAGGACGAGGACGTGCGGCGCCTGCGCGAGCTCGTCCACATCAAGCTCAATCTGGAGATGGCGGCCACCAAGGAGATGCTCGACATCGCCTGCCGGGTGAAGCCCGAGATGGCGATGCTGGTGCCCGAGGGCCGCCACGAGATCACGACCGAGGGCGGTCTCGACGTCGCCGGCAACGCGGCCGCGCTCGGTGGCGCGATCGCCCGGCTCAACGACGCCGGCATCGTCGTCAGCGCCTTCATCGACGCCGAGCCCGCGCAGGTCGACGCCGCTGCGCGCCTCGGCGTCCGCGTCTGCGAGGTCCACACCGGACCGTACGCACATGCGTTCCACGCCCGCGGCCGCGACCGCGAAAGCCCCGCGGTCGTCGCCGAGCTCGCGCGCATCCGCGATGCGGGCGCCGCGATCCGTGCCGCCGGCATGCGCTTCAACGCCGGACACGCGCTCAACTATCACAACGTGCAGCCGGTCGCCGCGCTGCCGGAGATCACCGAGCTGCACATCGGCCACGCGATCGTCTCGCGCTCGATGTTCACCGGGCTGCGCGAGGCGGTCCGGCAGATGAAGGCGCTGATCCGCGAGGCACAGTCATGAGCGTGGCCGCGAAGGCCGCAAGCGTGGGGGCGGTCCGATGAGCGCCGCGGCGGTTCCGGTGGCGCTGCCGCGCGGGCCGGTCATGCTCGACGTCGACGGCCTTGCGCTGACGGCGGACGACCGGGCGCGCCTGGTCCACCCCCTGGTCGGCGGCGTGATCCTGTTCGCGCGCAACTTCGCTTCGCCGGCGCAGCTGGCCGAGCTCACGCGGACGATCCGCGAGCTCCGGTCGCCGCACCTGCTGATCGCGGTCGACCACGAGGGCGGGCGCGTCCAGCGATTCCGCGAGGGCTTCACCGCCATTCCGCCGATGCGCACGCTGGGGGCGCTCTGGGATATCGATGTTGCCGACGCCGCGGGCGAGGCGATCCGCCTGGGGTGGACGATGGCCTGCGAGCTGCGTGCGCATGGCGTGGACTTCAGCTTCACGCCGGTGCTCGACCTCGACTACGGCGCGAGCACCGTGATCGGCGACCGCGCGTTCCACCGCAATCCCAACGCGGCCGCGCACCTCGCGGCGGCGTTGCACGCGGGCCTGCGGGCCGGCGGCATGCCGGCGGTCGGCAAGCACTTTCCCGGGCACGGTCACGTGGCGGCGGATTCGCACGTCGACGTGCCGATCGACGAGCGCACGCTCGCGGCGATCACCACCGACGACCTGGTGCCGTTCGCGGCGATGGCGGCGCACGGGCTCGAGGCGGTGATGCCCGCGCATGTCATCTATCCCGCGGTCGACGCGGTTCCGGCGGGCTATTCCCGGGTCTGGCTGCAGGACATCCTGCGCGGGCGACTGGCCTTCGACGGCATGATCTTCAGCGACGACCTGGGCATGGCGGGTGCGCACACGGCCGGCGACATGACCTCGCGCGCCGACGCCGCCCTTGCGGCCGGCTGCGATATGGTGCTCGTCTGCAACGACGCCTGTCGCGGCCGACGAGCTGCTCGCGCGCTGGCGGGGCGGGGCAGGGCCCGACCTCCCACGGCGCGCGGCCGCGATGGAAGGTCGAGCGACGGGACCCTGCCCGGTCTGAATGACGCGCGGTCAGCAGGGGTGCGGCCAGCGGCCGCCGAGTTGGCGCGTCAGCTCCTCGGCGGTGTGGGCGACGAGCGGACCGAGTGTCCTTATCCGCTCGTCGGGCAAGCGCGACGACGGACCGGCCAGCGAGATCGCCCCCAGCGTCTCCGCGTGCTCGTCGTAGATCGGCGCTGCGACACAGCGGGTTCCCAGCGCGTGCTCCTCGTCGTCGAACGACCAGCCGCGCTGGCGGATGACGCGGATCGAGGCCCACATCGTCTCCGGCGCCGTGATGGTGTTCGCCGTGATTCGCGGCAGCCCCTTGACCTTGAGGATGGCGTCGATCTGCGCGTCCGGCAGCGACGCGAAGATCGCCTTGCCGACGCCGGAGGCGTGCAGGGGCACGCGGCTGCCGAGCTTGACGATCGTCCGCATCATCTCGCGGCACTGGACCTGGTCGACGAAGACCGCCTCGGCGCCATCGAGGATGCCGAGGTTCGCGGTCTCGCCCGACTGCTCCATCAGCCGACGCATGTACGGATGGCTCTGCGCGACGAAATCGCGGTTGGCGAGGAAACTCGAGCCGACGGCGAAGGCCTGCAGCCCGACGTACCAGAGTCCGAGGTCGCCGGCCTGGAAGACGTAACCCATCTTCTCCAGCGTCGCGAGCAGTCGGTGCGTCGTCGACGCCGGCAGCGCGACGCGCTGGCTCACGTCGGTCAGCGTGAGCCCACCTTCGGCGCGGGCCAGCGCCTCGAGGATCGACAGCCCCCGGGTCAGGCTCTGCACCTGGCCGGGCACCGCCCCGGGTTTGGACGGCGTGCGGCCGCGGCGTGGCGGGGTGGTGAATCGATGCGGCATGGGCAAGTGGTCCGGCGGCAAAACGTCGATCAGACCACAGCCCGCGCATTTCCGCCAGATGGAAACCAACTCCATTGGGGTCAGGTCGAATTTTGGGCAAGCCCGCCCGAATGGGACCCGCGCCCGAGTCCCGCCCACGCGCCATTCGAAGCTTGCTCCGGATTCCGCTACCGGGCCATCGGCTGCATGGACGACCCCGGCGGGGCCGTCGCGGGCACCGGCAGGTCCGACGTCGATGCCGGGGAGCCAGCGTCGTCGCAGTCGCAAATCTCCGCGTCTCGCCGTGCCGCCAAACCTCGAACGCCGCCGGCGGCAGCCCGGCGGCGGCGACCGCTTCGCGCAGCTTCTTCGGCGGCTCGTCGAGCGGCTCGTCGGTCAGCACGAACGTGCCCCAGTGAACCCCGAGCGACGTCGTTGCCCCGAGGTCGCGGTGGATCCGGACCGCCTCGGCCGGATCAGCGTGCTGCGCGGCCATGAACCAGCGCGGCGCGTAAGCCCCCACCGGAATGAGCGCGAGGTCGAAGCCGCCGAATCGCCGCCCTATGTCGACGAAGTCACGCGAGTACCCGGTGTCCCCGGTGTAGATGAAGCGGAAACCCGGCGCATCGACGACGAAACCGCCCCAGAGCGTCTCGTTTCGGTCCCACCAGGACCTCGCGCTCCAGTGCTGCGCCGGCACGAAATGCACGGCGAGGCCGCTGTCGTCGACGCGATCCCACCAGTCCATCACCGCGTGCAGCGGAAGGTCACGCGCCTTGAACCAGGCGTCGACCCCCAGCGGCACGTAGAAGCGAGGCGGGCCCGCCCGGCTGCGCCGCGAGCCTGCGCACGCTGTCCTCGTCGAGATGGTCGTAGTGATTGTGCGACAGCAGCACGATGTCGACGTGCGGCAGATCCTCGAGCGCGATCGCGGGCGGCACCCATCGCCGCGGCCCGGCGAACGCCACCGGCGACGCGCGCTCGCCGAAATGGGGATCGACGAGGATGTTGACGCCGGCGAGCTGGATCAGCGCCGTCGCGTGGCCGATCCACGTCACCGTCGTCTCGGTGCGGTTCGCCCGCAGCCAGTCGAGATCGGGACGCTCCAGCGGGAACGTCCACCCGTCCGGCGGCACCTGCGGCACCCCCGTCGTCCAGCGCTCCCACTGCCACTGCCAGAATCCCTGCTGCGGCGCGTGCGGATAGTTGTTGCGGAACCCCTCCGGCGTGTGATGCGGCCTGGAGGCGTCGTAGTGGACGTTGGCCGCGGGCCCGTCGAGCGCCCACATCGCCACCGCCGCCATGACCAGCGCGGCCGCAACCGATGGCAGCAGGCGCTTCACGCGTCAGGCCGCCCGCACGCGCGCCGCGCAGTACTTGAAGCCGGGGATCTTGCCGTAGGGATCGAGCGCGGCATGCGTGAGCAGGTTGGCGGCGGCCTCGACGAAGCAGAACGGAATGAACACGGCGCCCGGCGGCACCGCCGGATCGGCGCGAACCGGCAGCCGGATCGATCCGCGCCGCGTTTCGACCACGATGACCGCGCCCGGTTCCACGCCCAGCGCCGCGATCGCCGCCGGCGCCAGCGAGGCGGCGGCAATCGGCTCGAGGGCATCGAGCACCGACGCCCTGCGCGTCATCGCGCCGGTGTGCCAGTGCTCGAGTTCGCGGCCGGTGATCAGCGCCAGCGGATACGCGTCGTCGGGGACCTCGACCGACGGCGAGGGCGCGACGGGCACGAAGCGGCCGCGACCGTCCGGCGTCGGGAAGCGATCGTGGAAGACGATCGGCTGTCCCGGGTCGGCGTCGGCGTGGCAGGGATAGGTCACCGCGCCGTCGCGCAGGAGCCGCGGCCACGAAATGCCGGCGACCGATGGCATCGCCCGGCGCATTTCCTCGTGGACGGCGGCGACGCCGTGATCGGGCCCGGGGTAGCGCCAGTCGAGGCCGAGTCGCGCCGCGAGCTGCTGCAGTATCCAGCAGGTCCGCCCGCGCGTCGCCCGGTGGTTCCAGCGCGCGGCGCGCTAGCTGCACGGTGCGGTCGGTGTTGGTGAACGTCCCGGTCTTCTCGAAGAACGACGTCGCGGGCAGGATCACGTCGGCGTAGCCGGCGGTTTCCGTGGGGAAGAGATCCTGGACCACGAGGTGCTCGAGCTTGGCCAGTGCCGCGCGGGCGTGCGCGGCGTCCGGATCGGACATCGCCGGATTCTCGCCCATGATGACCATCCCGCGGATCGTTCCGGCGTGGATCGCCTCGGTGATCTCCACCACCGTCAGGCCGGGCGTGGCGGGCAGCGGCGCGTTCCAGTACCGCTCGAACCAGGCGCGGCTGTCGGCGGCGGTCGCGCGCCGGTAGTCGGGCAGGAACATGGGAATCAGGCCGGCATCCGACGCGCCCTGCACGTTGTTCTGGCCGCGCAATGGATGCAGGCCCGTGCCGGGGCGTCCGATCTGACCCGTCGCCAGCGCCATCGCGATCAGGCAGCGCGCGTTGTCGGTGCCGTGCGTGTGCTGCGAGATGCCCATGCCCCAGAGGATCATCGCCGCGCCCGCGGTCGCGTAGCGCCGGGCGACGTCGCGCAGCACCGCGGGGTCGACGCCGCAGACCGGCGCCATCGCCTCCGGCGTGGCCGCGGCGACGCTGTCGCGCAGCGCCGCGAAATCCGCCGTCCGCGCTTCGACGAACGCCCGATCCGCGAGCCCCTCGTGGACGATCACGTGCAGCAGCGCCTGCAGCAGCGCGACGTCGGCGTCCGGCGCGAAGCCGAGCCAGGTCCGCGCGTGCCGCGCGAGATCGACGCGGCGAGGGTCGGCGACGACCAGGTCGGCGCCGCGGCGGACGGCGTTCTTGATCCAGGTGGCGGCGACCGGATGGTTGGCCGTCGGGTTGGCCCCGATGACGAGGATGAAGTCGGCGTGCGCGACGTCGCGCACGGGGTTCGACACGGCGGCCGAGCCGATGCCCTCGAGCAGCGCCGCCACGCTCGACGCATGGCACAGGCGCGTGCAGTGATCGACGTTGTTCGTGCGCAGGCCGGTCCGCACCAGCTTCTGGAAGAGATACGCCTCCTCGTTGCTGCCCTTGGCCGAACCGAACCCGGCGAGCGCCGCGCCGCCGTGCCCGTCGCGCAGGCGCAGCAGGCCCGCGGCGGCGCGGTCGAGCGCCTCGTCCCAGGTCGCCTCGCGGAACACCTCGCCGAACCGCCGTGGCGGCAGCAGCGCCGGGGACCTGGGCACCCCGTCGCGGCGCACCAGCGGCCGGGTGAGCCGCTCCGGATGCGAGCCGTAGTCGAAGCCGTAGCGGCCCTTGACGCACAGTCGCGACGCGTTCGCGGGACCGGGCAGCCCTTCGGCGTACGCGATGCGCCCGCTCCGGACGTGCCAGCGCACCTGGCAGCCGACGCCGCAGTACGGGCACAGCGAATCGGCGCTGCGGTCCGGCGCCGTCGCGCGCGGCGTCCCGCGCCGGGGCGAGCGCCCCGGTCGGGCAGGCCTGCACGCATTCGCCGCAGGCCACGCAGGAACTCTCGCCCAGCGGGTCGCCGGCGTCGAAGACGATGCGGGCGAGATGGCCGCGGCCGGCGATGCCGATGACGTCGTTGCCCTGCTCCTCGCGGCAGGCGCGCACGCAGCGCCCGCACTGGATGCAGGCGGACAGATCGACGCCGATCGCAGGATGACTATGGTCGACCGCGGGAACGGGACGGGCCGCGTAGCGCGACCGCGACACGTCCAGGACCCGCGCCCAGTGCGCGAGTTCGGAGTCGTGCCGCAGCGGATCGTCGACCGCGTTCCGGCCGGCCGCCGCGACCAGCAGTTCGATCACCGTCTTCTGCGCCCGCCGCACCCGCGGCGTGGCGGTGCGCACGTCCATGCCCGCCGACGGCGTGCGGCAGCACGATGCCGCCAGCACGCGCTCGCCGCCGATCTCGACGACGCAGGCGCGGCAATTGCCGTCGGGCCGGTAGCCGTCCTTGTGGCAGAGGTTCGGCAGGTCGACGCCATGGCGGGCGGCGGCGCTGAGGATCGTCTCGCCCGGGCGCGCGTCGACCGGGCGGCCGTCGAGCGTGAACCCGACGACGGGGCCGGCGCCCGATGGCTCGTCAGGCAACGGCCGGTTGCTCATCGCCCGACACCGGCGGCGGGATCGAGCTCGTGCGCGAACCAGCGCAGCACCGAGCGGATCGGGTTGGGCGCCGCCTGGCCGAGCCCGCAGATCGACGCGTCGGCCATCGCTGCGCATAGCTCTTCCAGCAGCGCGCGGTCCCACCGCGGCGCGGTGATCAACTCCAGCGCCGCCTGCGTGCCTTCCCGGCAGGGCGTGCACTGGCCGCAGGACTCGTCGCGGAAGAACGCCATGATATTGCGCGCGGCGTCGACCGCGCGGTCGTGCTGCGACAGCACGATCAGCGCCGCCGAGCCGATGATGGCGCCCTGGTCGGCCAGCGTGTCGAAATCGAGCGCCAGGTCGGCCATGGCGGCGGGCAGGATGCCGCCGGAGGCACCGCCGGGGAGGAACGCATACAGTTCGTGACCGTCCGCCATGCCGCCGGCGAATTCCTCGATCAACTCGCGCGCGGTGACGCCGGCGGGCGCCACGTAGGCGCCCGGGCGGCGCACCCGCCCGGAGACCGAAAACGTGCGCGCGCCGTGGCGGCCGCGGCGGCCTTTCGCGGCGTACCAGTCCGGACCGTGCTCCAGGATCGCGCGCACCCAGAACAGCGTCTCGAGGTTCTGCTCCAGCGTCGGCCGGCCGAAGAGTCCGCGCTGCGCGACGTAAGGCGGACGCAGCCGCGGGTAGCCGCGCTTGCCCTCGATGGACTCGATCATCGCCGACTCTTCGCCGCAGATGTACGCCCCGGCGCCGCGGCGCAGATGGATCGGCGGCAGCGCGACGGCGCCCGGCGGCGCGGCGGCGAGTCGCGCGAGCTCGTGTTCGAGCATCGCGCGGCAGCCGGCGTATTCGTCGCGCAAGTAGACGTAGATCGCGGCGGCGTCGACCGCCCAGGCGGCGATCAGCGCGCCCTCGAGAAACCGATGCGGGTCGAGCTCGAGGCAGCGCCGGTCCTTGAACGTGCCGGGCTCGCCTTCGTCGATGTTGACCGCGACGTAGCGCGGCCCCGGCTCGCCGCGCACGGCCCGCCACTTGCGGCCGGTGGGAAATCCCGCGCCGCCCAGGCCGCGCAGCCGCGCGTCGTCGAGGGTGGCGATGGTCGCGACGGCGTCGCGGTCGCCGCGCCGGCACGCCTCGTAGAGCGCATAGCCGCCGGCCGCGCGGTACGCGTCGTAGTCGATCGGCTGCGGCACGGCCGCGGCGTGGTCGCGTTCCGCGACGGCACGCCGGATCGCGTCGACGCCGGCATGCTCGACCACGCGGGCGCCGCACAGCGCCGCGGGGGCGGTGTCGCACCGTCCGAGGCACGACGCGCCGACGACCCGCACGCCGGGGCCGAGCGCCGCGGCTGCCCGGGAGAGGAGCTCCGGTCCGCCGGCCAGCGCGCAGGACAGCGACGTGCAGACGCGGACCGTCAGCGCCGGCGGCGCCGATTCGCCGTCGCGGACGACGTCGAAATGGTGGTAGAAGCTCGCCACCTCGAACACCTCGACCGGCGCCAGTCGCAGCAGGTCGGCGAGCGCCGTGAGGTGCGCGACGGGCAGGTGGCCGAGCGCATCCTGGATCCGGTGCAGGTGCTCGATCAACTGGTCGCGCGCCAGCGGCAGGCCCGCGATCAGCCGCACGACCTCGTCGCGCACGACGGGGTCGACCGGCCGGCCGCGCGGATGCGCGCGGAAGCCGATCGGCACCGCGGGAACGGCGGCAGCGGCACCGCGGGCAGGGGGCAGGGCGCTCACGCGACGATTATCCCGGGTTGTCGCCCTCGCGCGAAAAGACCCCGCCCGTCGCGCCCTGGCGCCGACGTCGACTCGTCGTCGACGAAGGCGCCGGCGCCGGGCGGCGCGTGCGCATGTCGGGCCGACGCCTACAGCCGCGCCGTCACCGCGTGGCGCTCGCCGGCGATGTCGACTTCGTAGCGGGCGGACAGCAGCGCGGCGTCGGTCAGGTCGGCGACCCCCGTCGGCGCGCGCGCGTAACCCATCGCGACGGCGCGGCCCAGCCGCCAGCTGTATCCGGCGCTCGTGAGCTCGCCGACGTTGCGGCCGTCCATCAGGATCGGCTCGCCGCCCCACGGGAACACCGACGGGTCGTCGAACGTGAAGCGGACGAGCCGCTTGGCCAGCCCCGCCTGCTGCCGCGCGACCAGCGCGTCGCGCCCGACGAAAGCGCCTGGCTTGTCGAGCTTCACCGCGTAGCCGAGCCCCGCTTCCCACGGCGTCTCGTCGGGCGAGAGCTCGGCGCCCCAGGCGCGCCGGCCGGCTTCGATGCGCAGCGCGTCGATGGTGTAGTAGCCGGCGTCGCGCAGGCCGAACGCCGGACCCGCGCCGACCAGCGCGTCGTAGAGCGTGGCGCACTGGTCGGTGGCGACGTGGAGCTCGTAGCCCGGGACCGCCGACGTAGCTCATCCGCGCCGCGCGCACCCTGGCGTAGCCGACGTCGACCATCCGCGTCGTGGCGAACGGGAGGCCGGCCTTCGAGAAATCGTCGGCCGACAGCGACGCGAGCAGCGCCTCGGCCTTCGGGCCCATCAGCGAGACCACGGCGAACGCGCTGCTGACGTCGACGAGCGCGGCGTGCTGGTCGGCGCCGATGCCGCGCTCGATCCAGGCGAAGTCGCGCGTCGTCTGCGCCGACCCGGTGATGATCATGAACTCCTGCGCGGCGACGCGGATCACGGTGAGATCGCTCTCGAAGCCGGCGCGGGCGTTGAGCATCGCGGTGTAGACCATGCGACCGGGAGCGACGTCGATCTCGTTGGCGCACAGCCGCTGCAGCACGGCGAGCGCGTCGCGCCCCTTGAGCACGAATTTGGAGAACGACGTCTGGTCGAACACGACGACGTCCTCGCGGCAGGCACGCTGCTCGTCGAGCACGCGGGGCAGCCATCCCGGCGTGCCCAGCGTCGGGGCGGGCGGCGACGCGCCCGGCGGCAGGAAGTAGTTGGCGCGCTCCCAGCTCATCTTGGTGCCGAACACCGCCCCCTTCGCCGCCAGCCGGTCGTACAGCGGGGAGCGGCGCAGCGGCCGGACGGTGACCAGCTCCTCGCGCGGCCAGCGCATCGCGTAGTGCAGGCCCAGCGACTCGACGGTGCGGTCGGCGAGGTGCCGGCGGTTGGCGTGGAACGGCGCGAAGCGGCGCAGGTCGACGTCCCAGAGGTCGAGCGGCGCGTCGCCGTCGACGATCCACTGCGCGACGAGCTTGCCGGCGCCGCCGGCATTGGCGATGCCGGCCGAGTTGAATCCCGCGCAGACGAAGAATCCCGCCAGTTCCGGCGCCTCGCCGAGGATGAAGTTGCCGTCGCCGGTGAAGCTCTCGGGACCGTTGAGCAGCAGCTTCACCGGCGCGGTCTCGAGGCACGGCGTCCGGTGGATCGCGTTGGTCATCAGGATCTCGAACTGGTCCCAGTCCTCGGGCAGCAGCTGGAATTCGAAGCCCTCGGGAATCGGATCGACGTTCCACGGCTTCGCCTTGGGCTCGAACCCGCCCATCACCAGGCCGCCGACCTCCTCCTTGTAGTAGAGGTAGCCGTCGGGGTCGCGGATCACCGGCAGGTCCGGCGTGACCCCGTCGATCTTCTCGGTCACGAGGTAGAAGTGCTCGGCGGCGTACAGCGGCACGTTGACGCCGGCCAGGCGGCCGAACGCACGCGCCCACTGGCCGCCGCAGTTGACGACGGTCTCGCAGCGGATCGTGCCCTCGTCGTCGCCATGCTTCCAGCGCACGCCGGCGACGCGGCCGCCGTCGCGCTCGACGCCGGTGACCTTGACCCCCTCGACGATGCGGACGCCGGCCATCCGGGCTCCCTTCGCCAGCGACTGCGTGAGGTCGGTCGGGTTGGCCTTGCCGTCGCCGGGGATCCACACCGCGCCGGCGAGGTCGTCGGTGCGCAGGATGGGCGCGATGCGCTTCGCTTCGTCGGGCGACACGAACTCGAAGTCGATGCCGAAGCTCCTCGCCCGCGCCATCTGGCGCTTCATCAGCGTGAGCCGCTCGGGCGTCTTCGCCACGTTGAGGCTGCCGCACTGCTTCCAGCCCGTCGCGAGCCCGGTCTCCGCCTCCAGCGACGCGTAGAGGTCGATGCCGTAGCGGCTCATCCGCGTCGCGTTGCGCGTCGCCCGCGTCTGCCCGACGAGCCCGGCCGCGTGCCAGGTCGTGCCGCAGGTCAGCTTGCCCTGCTCGAGCAGCACGACGTCCTTCACGCCGAGCCGGGCGAGGTGATAGGCGGTCGAGCAGCCGGCGATGCCGCCGCCGACGATGACGACGCGGGCCTGCGAGGGAAGTGCTGGGGTCATCGATCGACTCCTAGAGTTTCAGCACGGCGACGCCGGCGACGACGACGGCGGCGCCGGCCATCCGGCGCCAGCCGAATCCTTCCTTCAGCACGAACGCGCCGATCAGCGCGGCGAACAGCACCGACACCTCGCGCAGCGCGGCAACGGCCGCGACCGGGGCGCGCGTCATCGCCCACAGCGCGATGCCGTAGGCGGCCACGCTCGCGGCGCCGCCGGCGACGCCGCGGCGCCAGCGACCGCGCAGGTAGCCGGCACCGCCCGGCCCGTGGCGCAGCAGCACCCACCCGACGAAGGGCAGGCCCTCGAGGAAGCACAGCCAGACGACGTAGCTCGCGGCGCTGCCCGACGCGCGCGCGCCGGCGCCGTCGACCAGCGTGTACGCGGCGATGATCGCCGCGTTGGCCAGCGCCCAGCCGGCGGCGGCCGCGGAGTGGCGTCCGCTCGCGAACCAGGCGATGACGACGATGCCCAGCGAGATCAGCGCGATTCCCGCCAGCATCGACGTCGACGGGTGCTCGCCGAGGAAGACCACACCGAGCAGCGTCACGATGAGCGGCGCGACGCCGCGCATCAGCGGGTAGGCGAACGACAGGTCGCCGCGATGGTAGGCGCCGGCCAGCGTGATGTAGTAGCCGAAATGAATGACCGTCGACGCGGCCATGAACGGCCAGGCGGCGGACGGCGGCAGGGGCACGAACGGCAGCAGCACGAGGCAGACGAGCGCCGACCCGGCGACGATCAGCGCGGTGTCGAGCATCGGATCGCCCGCCGCGGACTTCAGCATCGCGTTCCACAGCGCGTGCAGGAACCCCGCGCCCAGCACCGCCAGCGTGACGCCGAGCGAGAGCTCCGCCGCGGGGAGCGCGCCGGCAGCCACTAGCGCTGCGCGACCGCGCGCACGAGCGCGAGATAGTGGTCGAGGTCCGGCGTCGGGGCGCCGGCGGTCTTCGCGCCGTCGTCCCAGAGCCGGACTCGGACGGCGGCCGCGGCATGGGGCAGCCGGACGAAGGCATCGGCTTCGGCGGCGCTGAAGATGCCGCCCTGCAGCGCGAGACTGCGGATCGAGTCGGCGGACAGCGTCGCCGCGTAGCCCGGCCGCGCACGGCAGAGGTAGCGCTTCGCGTCGACGTGCAGGCGGATCGGCTCGGTCACGTCCTGCGCCGAACAGCGGCCGCAGCCATCGCGCGGCGATGAGCTCGTGGCGATCGTCGATCCCGCGCGCCGTCGGCGTTTCGCCCTGGTCGTTGACGAGGTGGCCGATGTCGTGGAGCAGCGCGGCGACGACGAGCGCCGGCGTCGCTCCCGCCGCTTCGGCCGCCGCGGCCGACTGCAGCGCGTGCTCGAGCTGGGTGACCGGTTCGCCGTCGTACATCCTGTCGCCGGCGACGGCGTAGTGGTGGGCGATGGCATCGAGCGAAGGGCGCATGGTCGGCAGGCGATCGGGGTGAGGCGCGGCGGTCACCGCGCGCAGGGAGGCGGAACAGCGGACCGGACGGGCCCTGTCGTCGGGGGTCATGCCGGGCGCGGCTTGCGTGGCTCGACGTCGCCCTTTCCGCCGCCGTTGCGCCGCAGCGGACGCTCGGGCTGCGGCTCCTTGAGCCGCGTGCGCGCCAGCACGCCCGCGTGCTCGAGCGTCGGGTAGGCGATCGAGCAGATGTGGGAGTTGATGCGGCGCAGGTCGGAGGTGAGGTCGAGATGCAGCGAGCGAGGTCTCGATGCTGTCGCGCGCCTGTCCGGCGAGGCGCTCGAGGTGGGCGTCGGCGTAGACGCGCTCGAGGTCGCGGAACAGCACCTTCTGCGCGAGGAGCTGCTGCGCACCGGCGAGGTCGCCGGTCAGGAACACCGACAGGCCGAGCTTCAGGTTCGCGTGCAGCCGCGCGTGCAGGTCGCAGATCTCGGTCATGCCGGCATCGGAAAACCGGCGGCCCTTGTCGATCATCTTGTCCTCGATGTCGAGAACGATCCGCTCGACGATGTCACCGACCTGTTCCATGTTGATCGTGAACGAAACGATGTCGGCCCAGCGCCGGCCTTCCCCGACGTCCAGCGCCTCCCGCGAGATCTGCGTGAGGTAGAGCTTGGTCGCCGTGTAGAGCTTGTCGACGGTGTCGTCCATCTCGCGAATCTGCGCGGCGAGCGCGCGGTCGTTGGACTTCAGCACCTGCAGCATGCCGGTCAGCATGCCCTCGACGATGTCGCCGATGCGCAGCGCCTCGCGCGCGGCGCAGGCGATCGCCAGCGCCGGCGTGCCGAGCGCGGACGGGTCCAGATGCCGGGGCTTCGACGGATCGTCCTCCACCGGAAGGTCGGGCAGCAGCCGCTCGGCCAGCCGGGCGATCGGACCGGTGAACCCCAGGAACACGATGGCGAGCGCGACGTTGAACGCAAGATGGACCAGCACGACCTCCTGCGCGGCGTCGAGACCCAGGCGGTCGATCGGCGCCTCGAGGTGGCGCAGCAGGGGAACCGCGATGACGCAACCGATCAGCTTGAAAAGGAAGTTGCCGAGCGTCACCCGCCGCGCCTCCGGCGGCGAGCGCAGGGTCGAGATCATGCCGAGGAGCCCGCTGCCCAGGTTGGCGCCCAGCACCAGCCCCAGAGCCACCGGCAGGGCGATGACGGTCAGCGCCGCCAGCGTGGCGATCAGCAGCACCACCGCGAGGCTGGAATAGCACAGCACCGTCAGCAGCGCCGCGACCAGCATGTCGAGCAGGACGTCGCCGGTGAGCGATGCGAAGATCACCTTGACGCCGGCCGCCTGCACCACCGGCTTCGCCGCGACGCCGATCCAGTTCAGCGCAAACAGAATCAGTCCCAGTCCGATGAGCACGCGGCCGAAGCGCCCGACGTTCGTCGCCTGGCGCGACAGGAACAGCACGACGCCGCTGAAGATCAGCAGCGGCGCGAGCCACGACAGGTCGAACGACAGCACCAGCGTCACCAGTGCGGTGCCGACGTCGGCGCCCAGCATGACCGCCAGCGCCGGTGCCGTGCCGATCAGGCCCTGGCCGGCGAACGCCGCCACGATCAGCGCGGTGGCGGTACTGCTCTGGATGAGCCCGGTGACGCCGAGTCCGGCGACGAACGCCGTGGCGCGCTGCCCCACGCTGCGGCGAAGCACGCGCCGCAGGCTGCCGCCGTACAGGCGGAGGATCCCCTGGCGCACGATGTGCGTGCCCCAGACGAGCAGCGCGACGCCGGCCAGCAGGTTGAGCAGCGTCTGCACCGGGTCAGTGGCCCGTCACCATGGCAGCGAGTAGGTCTTGGTGTTGGTGAAGCTCTTCATCGCTTCCTGCACGCCTTCCTTGTAGCCCAGCCCCGAGTCCTTGATGCCGCCGAACGGCGTCAGCTCGAGCCGGTAGCCGGGTACCTCGCGGACATTGACCGTGCCGACGTTGAGCTCGGATACCAGCCGCGTGATGTCGTCGAGGCGGTTGGTGCAGACAGCGGACGACAGCCCGTAGTCGGTGCCGTTGGCGAAGCGGATCGCCTCGTCGAGGTCGCGGAAGCGGATCACCGGCGACACCGGCCCGAAGGTCTCGTACTTGACCAGCGGCATGTCCGGCGTCACGTGGTCGACCACCGTGGGTGCGTACAGCGCGCCCCGACGCTGGTTGCCGTGGAGCAGCTTCGCTCCTCGCGCGACGGCGTCGTCGACCTTGTCGACGAACGACTTCGCAGCCGCTTCGTCGATGACGGTCCCCATGTCGAGCGACGCGTCCATCGGGTCGCCGTAGCTCCAGGCGCGGGTCCGCGCGAGCAGCCGCTCGACGAACGCGTCGGCGACCTTGTGGTGGACCAGCATCCGCTTGACCGCCGTGCAGCGCTGCCCCGAGTTCTTGTAGGAGCCGGCGGCCGCGAGCGCCGCCGCTTCGTCGAGATCGGCGTCGTCCATCACGATGATCGGGTCGTTGCCGCCGAGTTCGAGCACCTGCCGCTTGTAGACGGCCCTGGCGGCGATGTGCTTGCCGATCGGGACCCCGCCGGTGAAGGTGACCAGGTCGACGTGCGGGTTCACCAGCATCTCGTCGGCGATTTCCCCGGGTCCCCGGTGACGACCGAGAACATTTCCGGCGGCAGTCCGGCCTCGTACAGGATGTCGGCGAGCAGCAGCGCCGACAGCGGCGTCTTCTCGGTGGGCTTCAGCACCATCCGGTTGTTGGTCGCGATCGCCGGCGCGACCTTGTGCGCGACCTGGTTCAGCGGGTGGTTGAACGGCGTGATCGCCGAGATCGCGCCCAGCAGCGGCTCGCGCAGCGTGTAGACCTTGCGCGACTTGCCGTGCGGCGTCAGATCGCAGGAGAAGATCTGGCCGTCGTCGGAGAGCGCGGCGTTCCCGGCGAAGGTGAACACGTCGCAGGCGCGGCCGACCTCGTAGAGCGAGTCCTTCTTCCCGATGCCGCACTCGGCGGTGATGAGGTCCGAAATCTGCTGCGTGTGCGCGCGCAGGATCTCGGCGGCGCGGTGGCAGATCCGGTACCGGTCGTGCCGGGTCAGCCTGGCCTTGTAGCCCCTCGCGATGACGAACGCGCGGCGCACGTCCTCGACGGTGGCCCTCGGCACCGTGCCGACGAGCGCGCCGGTGTAGGGATTGCGCACGTCGAGCGTGCGCTCGCCGCCGACGAGTTCGCCGGCAATCCGCATCTTCTGACGCAGCGGCTCGCCGGCGCGAACGGCGCCGAGGTCGTCGATCATCGCCATGGCGGCAGCGGGAACGAAGCGGTCATGGCCGGTCACTGCAGGTGGTTGAGGGCGAGGTCGAAGGCGTCGAAGTTGCGCCAGCGCCGGCCCGCGGGGAGCGCCGTCGCGGCGCGGTTCGCGATCAGCGGGACCTGCTGCTCGGATGCGCCGCCGTGCGAGCGCAGCGGCACGTCGAGGCCGGAGAGGTCGTGTCGCTCGTGGCTGGTGCCCATCACCGTCAGCCGCTCCGACACGATGACGAGGTCGCCGACGCGGTCTTCGGGCAACTCGAAGCGGGCGCAGGCGTCGGCGCGCGGCAGCACCGACTCGATTCCCGGCAGCGCCGTGAGCGCCGCGGTCGCGTCGCCGAGCGAGGCCGACCCGGACAGGTAGACGGTGGCGAACGAGCCGAGCGCCCCGTGGTGAACGACGTACGGGTCGGTGATCGGCAGGATGACGCGGGTGCCGCCGGCGCCGAAGCGGCGGTCCAGCACGTCCTGCAGGAAGACGATGTTGGGCCGTCCGAAGGCGTCGGTCTTGGCATTCATCCCGTGATCGGCCGTCACCACGACGGTCGCGCCCATCGCGTCGAGCGCGCCGAGGTAGCCGTCCATCATCGCGTAGAAGTCGTTGGCGGGGCCGGTTCCGGGCGCCGCCTTGTGCTGGACGTAGTCGGTCGTCGAAAGGTACATCACGTCGGGACGCTCGCGCTGCATCAGCTTGACGCCGGCGGCGAACACGAACTCGGACAGCCCGGCGCTGTACACCGACGGCACGTCCATGCCGACCAGCGCCGGTACACCGTCGATACCGTTGGCCGCGCGCGTGGCCTCGGCGGCCTTTTCCGACGAGAAGCAGATGCCCGTCATCCGGTGGCCGAGCAGGGCGCGCAGCTTGTCCTTCGCGGTGACGACGGCGACCTTGCGTCCGGCATCGGCCAGCGCGGCGAGGATCGTCGGCGCGCGCAGGTACTTCGGGTCGTTCATCATCACTTCGGCGCCGGCATCGCGGTCCCAGAAATAGTTGCCGCAGATGCCGTGGACCGAGGGCGGGACGCCGGTGACGATCGACAGGTTGTTGGGATTCGTGAACGAAGGCACGACGCAGTCGGCGGTCAGGCAGATGCCGCGCTCGCGCAGCGAGGCCAGGAACGGCACGCGGCCCGCGGCAATGGCCTGGTTGATGTACTCGGGCTCGCAGCCGTCGACGCAGACGACGACGAGCGGCGCGTCGGGCTGGCGGTAGCGGCGGCCGTTGACGCTGATGTGGGTGGTGGTCAAAGTCGGTTCCTCGGCGAAGTCCGGTTCAGCGGCTCTTGCGGCCCGCGGCCCGCGCGGCGCCGTCACCTGCGCGGAGTGCCGGGCGATCGGCGGGTTCGCGGGCGGCCAGGTCGCGGGCGCGGACGCGGCTGCCCATCACGTGCTCGTGCAACAGCCGTCCGGCCGCCGCGGCCTGGCCGGCGGCGATGCGTTCGACGATCGCGCGGTGCTCGGAGACCGAGACCGGCAGCGTGCCGGCGGCGTCCAGCGCCGCGCGGCGGTAGAGGTTCAGTTCGTTGACCAGGCGGCGGTAGAGCGCCAGCAGCTTGGCATTGCCGGCCAGGTCGACCAGCGCGGTCGTGGAACGCGAGGTTGACCTGATGGTAGGTGTCGGCGTCGCTGCGCCCGGCGGCCCGCTCCATCCGATCGACCAGCGCGAGGAGGTCGCGTATGTCGGCCGCTGTCGCACGCTCCGCGGCACGCCGGCCGGCGTGCTCGTCGAGCACGGCGCGCAACTCGTAGATCTCGTCCGCCTCGGCGAACGTAACTTGGCGTACGAACACGCCACGATTTTTCTCGAGGCGGACCAGTCCCGATTCTTCCAGGGCACGGAATGCCTCGCGCACGGGGCCGCGCGATACGCCGAGGCGCAGCGCGATGTCGGTCTCGTTGAGCTTGGCCCCCGCGGGCAGATCGCCGGCGACGATCATCCGCTCGAGCTCACGCGCGACCAGCGTCGGCAGCGAGTTCGACCGCACCAGCGCGATCGGATGATCGGAGGCGACCCCGGCGACCGGGGCGTCGGGCAGCCGGGAGCGCGCTTCGGATGGGGGGTGGTGCATGTTGCGATTGGACACCGCGGGGTGTAGATTGTCAACAATCTGCAATCTGGGTGAAGCAGGGCCTCGCCGTCGGCGGCACGGGTTGCAGCGATGGAATGCGCCGACCGGTCGGCGCGGCTGGTTTGAAGTGCGCTGCTGCGGCGCAGCCGTCTGCCGGTTGCCGGTCCGGGATCTGCGCCGGCGCGCGCGGGTTCCCGTTGCCCGCGACCGGCGCCGCGCGTAGCATCCGCGGGTTGTCGCTGCTTCGACCAAGCTTGCTGCATCGCGATTCGCCCTGTCGTCCGTATCGACCCGATCCCGCAGTTTCCACCCCTACCCAGGAGCACACCCATGACCTCCATCCCAGGCTTCCGCTGGCTCGCCGCCGTCGCCGCCGCCGCCTTGACGCTGGCGGGCGCCGCCGCCGCGCAGAAGACGCAGCTCACCGTCTACACCGCGCTCGAGACCGACCAGCTGAAGGCCTATCAGGAAGGCTTCAACAAGGCCTACCCCGACATCGAGCTCACCTGGGTCCGCGACTCGACCGGCATCATCACCGCCAAGATCCTGGCCGAGAAGGCGGCGCCGAAGGCCGACGTGATCATGGGCGTCGCGGCGACCAGCATGGCGATCTTCGAGACCGAGGGCATGCTGATGCCGTACGCCCCCGCCGGGCTCGCGCGGGTGGCGCCCGAGTACCGCGACCCGAAGAACCCGCCGGCCTGGGTCGGCATGGACGTCTGGGGCGCGACGATCTGCTTCAACACCGTCGAAGCGGCGAAGCGGAACATTCCGAAGCCCGAAACCTGGAAGGACCTGACCAAGGCCGCCTACAAGGGCCAGATCGTGATGCCGCATCCGGCGTCCTCGGGCACCGGCTTCTTCGACGTCACCGCGTGGCTGCAGCTGTGGGGAGAGCCCGAAGGCTGGAAGTTCATGGACGGCCTGCACGAGAACGTCGCGCAGTACATGCACTCGGGATCGCGGCCCTGCGCCGCCGTCGCGGCCGGCGAGTACGTGGTCGGCATCTCGTTTGAGTACCGCGCCAACCGCGAAAAGGCGCGTGGCGCCCCGATCGACCTCGTGTTCCCGAAGGAGGGCCTTGGTTGGGACCTCGAAGCGATCGGCATCGTCAAGACGACGACCAAGGCCGACGCCGCGAAGAAGCTCGCCGACTGGTCGGTATCGGACGCCGCGATGGCGCTGTATGCGAACAACTTCGCGATCGTGGCGGTCCCGGCGCTGTCGAAGCCGCTTCCGAACGTGCCGGCGAACTACGCGTCGATGCTGGTGAAGAACGATTTCGCCTGGGCGGCGAAGAACCGCGAAAGAATTTTGGCCGAGTGGTCCAAGCGGTACGAGTCGAAGGCCGCGCCGAAATAGCTTTTTCTTCGGCTCGCGTGACGGCTGTCCGGGCGACCGGCCGTGGCCGACGGATGATTCGCCGCGTTGGGGGGCGGGGCGCCCCCCGGCGCGGCGGGGCGTTGGTGGCGTCTGGGTCCTGGCCAGGTGCAGCAGATTGGATCGCTCGAGCTGCGTGCCCGTCGGATGCTGCTTTGATGGCCCACTCGCAGTTCCGGCCTGAATCATTTCCCTCACCGAGTCGCCGATGACCTCACCCGAAAGTGCGACCGAGGCGCTGCGCCTCGAGGCCGTCCACAAAGCCTTCGGCAGCTTCGTCGCGCTGCAATCCGTCGACCTGTCGATCCGACCCGGCGAGCTCGTCTGCTTCCTCGGCCCGTCGGGTTGCGGCAAGACGACGCTGCTGCGCATCATCGCCGGCCTCGAGGCGCAGACCTCGGGCCGTGTCGTCCAGAACGGCCGCGACGTCTCGCACGCGCCGCCCGGCGCCCGCGACTACGGCATCGTCTTCCAGTCATACGCGCTCTTTCCCAACCTCAGCATCGCCGCGAACGTCGCCTACGGCCTCGTCAATCGCCGCCGCGGCCGCGCCGAGATCACCGCGCGGGTGCAGGAGTTGCTGACGCTGGTCGGCCTGCCCGACGCCGGCGCCAAGTATCCCGGCCAGATGTCGGGCGGTCAGCAGCAGCGGGTCGCCCTCGCGCGCGCGCTCGCGACCGCGCCGTCGCTGCTGCTGCTCGACGAGCCGCTGTCGGCGCTCGACGCCAAGGTGCGCGAGCGGCTGCGCGGCGAGATCCGCGCGCTGCAGCGGCGCCTGAAGGTGACGACGATCATGGTCACCCATGACCAGGAGGAGGCGCTGTCGATGGCGGACCGCGTCGTCGTCATGCGCCAGGGCGCGATCGAGCAGGTCGGCACGCCGCAGGACGTCTACGAGCGGCCGGCCACGCCTTTCGTCGCCGACTTCATGGGCAAGGTCAACGTGGTCAAGGCCGTCAGCGCCGGCGGCGGTCGCTATCGGGCCGGCGACGTCGACCTCATCCTGCCCGACGGCAGCTTCGGCGCCGGCGAGCCGGTGCGGATCTACCTTCGTCCCGAGGACCGCCACGTCGAGGGCGACCTCACGGCGCTGCCGAACCGCCTCGGCGGTCGCGTCAGCCGCATCGATTACCTCGGCACGATCTGCCTTGCCGAGGTCGCCTGCGACGGGCTGCGGCAGTCGATGGTGGTGTCGCTGTCGCTCAACCAGTTGCACGACCTCGACGTGCGCGAGGGCGGGACGCTCGACTTCGCGCTGCGCACCGACCGCGTGCGCATCTTCGCGGACCGGCCCGCTCCGTGAGCGCCGCCCCCGACATCACCGCCGCGAAGCTGCCGCCGGCGGCGTCGTCACCGGCGCTGGCCGTCGAGGCACTGGCCGCGCGCGGCGGCCTGGCGCTCGTCGCGGCCGCGCTGTTCGTATTCCTGACGCTGCCGCTGGGCACGATCCTCATCCGCAGCATGGAGGACCGCGCGGGCGCCTTCGTCGGCTTCGCCAATTTCATCCAGTACCTGCAGTCGCCGTCGCTGGCGCAGTCCACGCTGAACACGCTGAACTTCGCCGTGCTGACGACGGCGGTGACGGTGCCGCTGGCGTTCGTCTTCGCGTACGCAATCCAGCGCAGCTGCATTCCCGGCAAGGGACTGTGGCGCAACATCGCGCTGCTGCCGATCCTCGCGCCATCGCTGCTGGCGGCGATCTCGTTCATCTATCTGCTCGGCAACCAGGGCGTGCTGAAGGGGCTGCTGCCGCTCCTCGGGCTGACGCAGATCTACGGCCTGCCGGGCATGGTGCTGGCGATGGCGTTCGCGTCGTTTCCGCACGCGGTGATGATCCTGCTCGCGGGCCTGTCGCTGTCGGACCAGCGGCTCTACGAAGCGGCCGAGTCGCTGGGCACCAGCGAGTGGCGCAAGTTCTTCACCATCACGCTGCCCGGCGCCAAGTACGGGCTGGTGTCCGCGGCGATGGTCGTGTTCACGATGGCGGTGTCGGAGTTCGGGGTGCCCAAGGTGATCGGCGGCAACTACCCGGTGCTGGCGATCGACATCTACAAGCAGGTGATCGGCCAGCAGAACTTCCAGCTGGGCGCGGTCGTCGGGCTGGTGCTGCTGGTTCCGGCCGTCGTCGCGTTCGCCGTCGACCACGCGATGCAGCGCCGCCAGCAGGCGCTGCTGACCGCGCGCAGCGTGCCGTACGCGGCCCGGCGCTCGCCGGTGCGCGACTGGCTGCTGCTCGCGTACGTGGTCGTCGTGTCGCTGTGGATGCTCGCCGTGGTCGGCATGGCGGTGTTCGGGTCGTTCGTCAAGTTCTGGCCGTACAACCTGTCGCTGACGCTCGACCATTACACGTTCGGCTTCGCCGACGCCGGGGTCGAGCACGCGTACCGCAACAGCCTGGTGATGGCCGGCTGGTGCGCGGTGTTCGGCGCCGCGGTGACCTTCGCCGGCGCGTACTGGGTGGAGAAGACCCGGGGGGCCGACCTGCTGCGCCCGGCGATCCGGCTGCAGGCCATGCTGCCGATGGCGGTGCCCGGGATGGTGCTCGGCATCGGCTACATCCTGTTCTTCAACAACCCGGCGAACCCGCTGCACTGGCTGTACGGATCGATGGCCATTCTCGTGCTGTCGACGATCATCCACTTCTATTCGTCGAGCCACCTGACCGCGGTGACCGCGCTGAAGCAGCTCGACGGCGAGTTCGAGTCGGTGTCGGCCTCGCTCAAGGTGCCCTTCTACAAGACGTTCTGGCGGGTCACCGTGCCGGTGTGCCTGCCCACGGTGATCGACATCGCCCGCTACTTCTTCGTCAACGCGATGACGACCATCTCGGCGGTCGTCTTCCTGTACTCGCCGAAGACCACGCTCGCCGCGATATCGATCCTGCAGCTCGACGAGGCCGGCGCGATCGGGTCGGCCGCGGCGATGGCGACGCTGATCGTCGTCACCTCGGCGACGGTGACCGTCGCCTCGTTCGCCATCGAAGGCTGGCTGCTGCGTCGCACGCAGGGCTGGCGTCGCACGGCGCCGGCGTGACCCGGCGTCTTTCCGCAAGGAGCAAGTCATGAGCACCCACGACCGCGACCCGATCCTGCTCGACGCCGGGCCCCCTCACCACGTCGCTCGCCACCAAGTCGGCGATGCTGCGCGACTGGGGCTCGTGGGACGCGAAGTTCAACGCGGTGACCGCCGACGTCCGGCGCAAGGTCCTGTCGCTGGTGCGACGGCGCCGACTCCCACGTGTGCGTGCCGATGCAGGGCAGCGGCACGTTCTCGGTCGAGGCGGCCGTCAACACGCTGGTCCCGCGCGACGGCCACCTGCTGGTGCTGATCAACGGGGCCTACGGCACGCGGATGGCGAAGCTCACGCAGATGATGGGCCGCCGGCTGTCGACCTTCGAGACCGCCGACGACGTGCCGACGACGCCGCAGGACGTCGACCGGCTGCTCGCCGCGGATCCGTCGATCACCCATGTCGGCCTCATCCACTGCGAAACGTCGACGGGCATCCTCAACCCGCTGCCCGAGATCGCCGCCGTCGTGGCGCGCCACGGGCGCCGGCTGATCGTCGACGCGATGTCGAGCTTCGCGGCGCTGCCGATCGACGCCCGGACGACGCCGTTCGACGCGCTTGATCGCGGCGTCGGGCAAGTGCGTCGAGGGACCACCCGGCATGGGCTTCGTCATCGCCCGGCGCGACGCGCTGGCGGCCGCCGCCGGGAACTCGACGTCGCTGGCGCTCGACCTCCACGACCAGTGGACGTACATGGAGAAGACGACGCAGTGGCGCTACACGCCGCCGACGCACGTCGTCGTCGCGTTCGACGCGGCACTCGACCAGCTGCTGGCCGAAGGCGGACAGCCGGCGCGGCTCGCGCGGTACACGGCGAACTGCGCGACCCTGGTCGAGGGCCTGGCGGAACTCGGGCTGCGGCCGTTCCTGCCGCCCGCGATCCAGGCGCCGATCATCGTCACCTTCCACGCGCCGGCGGATCCTGCGTACACCTTCAAGGCGTTCTACGACCGCGTGCGCGACCGCGGCTTCATCCTCTATCCCGGCAAGCTGACCAAGCTGGAGACGTTCCGCGTCGGGTGCATCGGCGCGATCGGTCCGGAGGAAATGCGCCAGGCGGTCCACGCGGTGCGCGACACGCTGGCCGACATGGGCATCCGGCCAGTCGCGCCGCCGCCACGCGCGCTGCGGCGTAGCGCGTCAGCCGTTTTCCGCGACGTCGGGCGGGTGGCGCAGCGCGTCGAGCGCAAGGAACTCCGCCGCGTCGGCGCGGATCGCGCCGTGCCGCAGCAGCGCGTCGAGCGACGACGAGACTCGCGTCGGCGGTGACGAGGTCCGGGCCGTTGCGGTGGCTGATCAGCCGCGCGGCTGCGGCCAGGTCGACCCGCCGGTGCTCGACGGCCTCGCCGTCCTCTCCGGCGGGACGAAATCCGCCGGCAGCCACAGGTCGTGCACGAAGATCGTCTCGCGCTGCAGGCCGTCGGGCTGCGACCGGCAGAGGTGCAGCGCGGCGCAGGGCCGTGCCTGCGCCGCGAGACCGGCGGGAATGCCGGCCTCTTCGCGGGCCTCCTTGATCACGGTCGCGGCGACCGCCATTCCCGCCGCGATGCCCCCGCCGACGAGGTTGTCGAGCTGCCCCGGGTCGATGGCCTTGGTCGCAGCGCGCCGGGCGAACCACATCGCCGGCCCGCCGGCGACCCGGACCAGACCGTTGACGTGGGCGGCGAAGGTGCGGACGCCGAAGTATCGGGCGGCCGCACGCTCGAGCAGGAAAGAGGGGGGGGCGCCGAATCGGGGCGCGACGGCGTAGCGTTCGTCGCGCCACGCGGTGAGGGCGCCTTCGGCGGCGAGTGCGCGCGCGGCATCGGCGAGCGCCTCGGTCCGGGCGTCCGGGCGGTTCAGCGACGGCACGAAGGCGAGCGCGCGACCGTCCAGGACGAAGACCGCCCCGAATCCGGCCAGCCGTTCGGCGCGCGCGCGATCGACCCAGCCGGCGGCGTATCCGTCGACGACGAGCGGCAGCAGCGGCATGGCCGGCGGCGCCAGCGCCGCCGTGAGCCGGGCGACGATTGCCGGTAGAATCGCGTCTTCGAGCACGGGCCGATTGTAGCCCGGGCATCTCCGAAGCCCGATCACCTCCTCCGGCCTGCGTTCCGCCCTTCCGCCGTGTCCGCCGACGTTCTCGCGCTGTTCGACCTCGATCACACGCTGGTGCCGCGCGACAGCGACGAGCAGTGGGTCGAATTCCTGATCGACGAGGGCAGGATCGACGCGGAGCGCTTCGAGGTCGCCAATCGCGATCTCAACGCGCGCTTCAACCGCGGCGAGGCCGACACCATCGAGTTCGCCGAGTTCTATCTCTCGACGCTGACGGCGTTCGACGACGACACGCTGCGCGCGCTGCGCGAGCGCTTTCTCGAGCAGCGGATCCGGCCGCGGATCCTGCCCGCGGCCCGCGAGCTGGTCCTGCGCCACCGCGCGGCGGGCCACCTGTGCGTGATCACGACCGCGGTGATCCGCTTCCTGTCCCAGCCCATCGCCGCCGAATTCGGCGTCGACCACGTGATCGCGACCGAGGGCGAGCGAGTCGACGGCCGCTGGACCGGCCGGGTCGCCGGCGCGACCAACACCCGCGAGGGAAAGGTCGAGCGCCTGCATCAGTGGCTGGCCGCGCGGGGAGAGTGGCTGCGCGACTTTCGCGAGGTCTGGGCATATTGCGATTCGGTGAACGACCTGCCGCTGATGTCCATCGTCACCCGACCGGTCGCCGTCAATGCCGATCCGGTGCTGGCCGCGCACGCGCGCCACCAGGGCTGGTCGGTCGCCACGTTCGCCTGAATGCCCACCCGGGGACCATCACCATGACCGCCCGCATCCTCGACGGCAAGGCCCGCGCCGCCCGACTCACCGAAGAAATCGGCGCCGCCGTCGCCGCGCGCATCGCCACGCGGCCGCACGCAGCCCGGACTCGCCGTCGTGCTGGTCGGCGACAACGCCGCATCGCAGGTCTACGTGCGCAACAAGCGGCGGACCACCGAGGCGGCCGGGATGCGCTCGTTCGCGTACGACCTGCCGGCGGCGACGCCGGAGGCCGACCTGCTGGCGCTGATCGACACGCTGAACGCCGATCCCGCGGTCCACGGCATCCTGGTCCAGCTGCCGCTGCCGAAGCACATCGGCGAGGAGCGCGTCACCGAGCGCATCGACCCGGGCAAGGACGTCGACGGCTTCCATCCGTACAACATCGGCCGGCTGGTGCTGAAGCGCCCGACGCTGCGTCCGTGCACGCCGTACGGCTGCATGACGCTGCTGACCGACACCGGCGAGAGCCTGGTCGGCAAGCACGCGGTGGTCATCGGCCAGTCGAACATCGTCGGCCGGCCGATGGCGCTGGAGCTGCTGATGGCGCGCTGCACGGTGACGATCTGCCACTCGGCGACGCGCGACCTGCCGGGGCTCGTCCGGCAGGCCGACATCGTCGTCGCCGGCGTGGGCAGGCCGAAGTTCGTCCAGGGCGACTGGATCAAGCCCGGCGCCATCGTCATCGACGTCGGCATCAATCGCGGCGCCGACGGCAAGCTCGTCGGCGACGTCGACTTCGACGCGGTGAAGGAGCGCGCGTCGTGGATCACCCCGGTGCCCGGCGGCGTGGGACCGATGACCATCGCGACGCTGCTCGCCAACACGCTGCGCGCCGCGGAGCTGCGCGAGGCCCGGTAGCGGAGCGCCGTCGCCACGGAGGCGCGGTGGGCGACGGAGGCCCTGCCGTCGCGGCGGCGAGCGTTCCGGTCCCGGACGACCGGCGCTACTTTGCCGGCGCTGCTCCGAACAGGGCGAACAGCTTCGAGAAGCCGGGCTTCAGCGTGTTGCCGTACGTGGCGATGCCCGCGCGATCGTCGGCTGCGACGGCCGCCTTCAGTCCGGCCAGCGTCGCGGTCTCGACGTCGATCTGCGCCTGTGCGGCAGCCTGCCGCTCGGGAGCATCGATGTGGCGCGCGACCGTCGCACGGTTGGCGACCACCGCCGCCCAGGTCGCTTCGGCCTCGGGCAGCGCCGCCCGGACCGCGGCGACTTCGCCGTCCGTGAGGGCCTGCGCACTGCGCCCGCCGACCGCACGCGGCGATGCGTTCCATGGCGGTGTGGAAGGCGGTCAGGTCGTCCATGTAGTACGCGACGCGGGCCTCGCGCCGGAGCGTGTACATGGCCTCGCGGACGGCTTCGAGATCCTCGTGCGCGGCAGGCCCCTTGCCGGCGGCGATCTGCTTCTCGGCAGCGGCGATGGCTGCTTCGACTTCGCCGGTCGCACGCTGCCAGGCGGCTCCCGAATATCCGGCGGCGCGACGCGTAGCGCGACCGGAACGCGTTCCATTCGGTGCGCAGCGCGGCGATCGCGCGACGCGCGGGCTCCGCGTCCGGCCGGTTGGTGAGGACCAGGGCAGGAACATAGGCGCGATCGAGCGCGACCATGTCCTCGTGGACGCCGGCCGCGGCGGGCGATCCGGCGAGCAGCGCGGCGGTGGCGAGAAGGACGACCATCGGGGTGCGGGACATCGATATCTCCGTAAGCGAATGAACGCGACGGAGCCACGGTAGCGAAGAGGGGCCGCACGGTGTTTGCGCGGGATCAACAGCGCCCGGTAACAGGGTGTGTCGGCAGCACGTCCGGCCCGCGCGCCGACGCATATTCGCGCCGACGCATGCGTTGGCCGTTGCCTAGGCCTTCAGGTGCCAGGCCTTCGGCCGGGTGAAGGCCTCGATGCCGTAGGTCGACAGCGTGAGGCCGATGCCCGAGTGCCCGACGCCCGACCACGGAAGGCGCGGGCTCACCCGGTCGCAGCAGTTCCAGTAGACGGTGCCGGCGCGCATCCGCGACAGGATCCACCGCGCGCGGCGCTCGTCCCGCGTGTAGACGCCCGCGGTGAGGCCGTATTCGGTGTCGTTCATCGCGGCGACCGCCGAATCGTCGTCGGCGACCGCCTGGATGCCGATGATCGGCCCGAAACTCTCCTCGCGCATCAGCAGCATCGTCGCGTCGACGTCGGCGAACACCGTCGGCTCGAAGCGGTTGCCGCGCCCCTTGACGACGTGCCCGCCGAGCAGCAGCCGCGCGCCTTTCTTCGTGGCGTCGGCGACCTGCCGCTTCAGCACGTCGAGCTGCGGTCGCCGCGTGATCGCGCCGAGATACGTCGCCTCGTCCATCGGATCGCCGGAGCGGTAGCCCCTGACCTCGGCGACGAAGGCGTCGACGAAGGCGTCGTGGATCGCCTCGTGGACGTAGATCCGCTCGACCGAGCAGCACGACTGGCCGGTGTTGTAGAACGCGCCATCCGCGACCGCGGCCGCCGCGGCCTTGACGTCGACGTCGTCGCAGACGTAGACCGGATCCTTGCCGCCGAGCTCGAGCTGGACCTTGATCATCTTCCGCCCGGCCGCCGCCGCGATCTTCGCGCCGGTGCCGTAGGACCCGGTGAAGAACACGCCGTCGACGTCCTGGCGCAGCAGCGAGGCGCCGGTGGCGCCGTCGCCGATCACCGGGACGAACACGTCGGTGGGAACGCCGGCCTCGTGCAGCATCTCGGCGATGTGCAGCCCGGTCAGCGTCGCGTACTCCGACGGCTTGTAGAGCACGGCGTTGCCGGCGATCAACGCCGGGACGAACACGTTGCTGCCGACGAAGTAGGGATAATTCCACGCCGAGATGTTGGCGACTGACGCCGAGCGGCTCGTGCGTGATGCGCTCCTGCAGCTTCTGCCCGGCGTCGGCGAACACCCGTTCCTCGCGCAGCACCTTCGCCGATTCGGCGAGGAAGAAATCGATCCGCGGCAGCAGGCCCTTGAGCTCGTTGCGCGACTGGCGGATGGGCTTGCCGACTTCCTGCGTCAGCGTGCGGGCGAGCGTCTCCTGCATCGCGTCGATCCGGTCGCGGAACGCCGCGATGACGGCGAGGCGCTTCTTCATCGGCGTCGCCGCCCAGCGCGGTTGCGCCGCGCGCGCGGCCTCGTACTTGCGGCGGACGGCCGCGGCGTTGTCGACGGGCACGTCGGCGATCTTGTCGCCGGTGGCGGGATTGACGATTTTCATGGGCGGGGGGGAGGGGACGGGGGAAGTGGGCGGGCGACGCCGGGGAACCGGCGCGGCGTGCGCGGTCAGAGGGCGAAGGCCGCGGCCTTGTGGCGGGCCGCGGTGGCGATGAAATCGTCGAGGATCGGCGTGTCGTCGAGCAGCGAGGGATCGTCGGGATCGTGGAACTCGGGGTGCCACTGGACGCCGAAGACGTAGCCGGCGCCGGACCAGCGGATCGCCTCGACCACGCCGTCGGGCACCGAGCGCGCCTCGACGACGAGGTCCCGGCCGAGGTCCCGGATCGCCTGGTGGTGAATCGAGTTGGTCTTCACCAGTCCGGCGCCGGGATAGAGCCGGGCGAGCCCGGTGCCTTCGACGATCGCCGTCGCATGGCAGTTGCCCTCGTAGATCGCCCAGTTGCGGTGATTGAGCGCCGCGGGCAGCTGCGTCGCGAGGTCCTGCCAGAGCGTGCCGCCCTGCGCGACGTTGATGACCTGCGCGCCACGGCACACGCCCAGCACCGGCTTGCGCCGGTCCATGAACGCGCGCAGCAGCGCGATCTCGTAGCGGTCGCGGATGGCGTCGCCGTTCCACTCCGGCTTGAGCGCCTTCTCGCCGTACGTCCCCGGGCAGACGTCGGAGCCGCCCATCAGCACCAGGCCGTCGAGCTCGTCGGCGTAGGCCTCGACGGTCGCGGTGCTCGACGCCCGGCGCGTCGTTCCATCCGGCGAGGGCACCATGAACGCCAGCACGTCGCGCTGCATCAGCCAGTGGGCGACGTTCTGCTCGATGTACTGCAGCGTCATGCCCTTGAAGATCGCGCGCTCGCGATCCTCGTGGAAGAAGCAGGCGGAGATGCCGATCTTGACCATCGGCTACAGCGCCGCGGCGAACAGGCGCTCGAAGTCGGCTGCACGTGCACGGCCGCGGATTGGTCTGATGGCAGAGATCCTTCGCGGCGATCGCGACCAGCGCCGGCACGTCCGCCGCAGTGACGGGGCGCGGCCCGGCCAGCCCGGACAGCCGCGCGGGGATGCCCAGCGCCGCCTTCAGTCCCGTCAGCCAGTCGACGAAGGCCGCCGCCGCGGCTTCCTCGCCCATCGCGGCGGCGCCGGGCACGCCGGCGACGCGGGCGAGCTCGGCCATCTTCGCCGTCGCCGCGGGCAGGTTGAAGCGCATCACGTGGTCGATCATCACCCCGTTGGCGAGACCGTGGTGGAGGTCGGCGACGGTCGACAGCGCGTGCGCGCACGAATGGACGGCGCCGAGGTCCTTCTGGAAAGCGATCGCCCCCATCATCGAACTCATCAGCATGTCGGAGCGCGCGGCGAGGTCGGCGCCGTCGCGCACCGCGACGGGCAGCGCGCGCGCGGCGATCCGCACGCCTTCCAGCGCGATGCCGTCGCACAGCGGGTGGTACGCCGGCGACAGGTAGCTCTCGACGTTGTGCGTCAGCGCGTCCATGCCGGTCGCGGCGGTGACCGCCGCCGGCAGGCCGAGCGTCAGCTCCGGGTCGGCGAACACCGCGCGGGCCAGGATCTTCGGCGAGAACACGATGCGCTTGACGTGCGTGTCGTCCTCGGAGATCACGGCGGAGCGCCCGACCTCCGAGCCGGTGCCGGCGGTCGTCGGCAGCGCGACGAAGTACGGCAGGTCGTCGCGGATCGGGCGCACGTTCGGGTGGTCCCAGACGAACTCCAGCGCGTCGCCGTCGTGCGTGCCCAGCACGCCGACGATCTTCGCCACGTCGAGCGCGGCGCCGCCGCCGAAGCCGACGACGCAGTCGGACGCGTGCGCACGGAACGCCGCGCCGCCGGCGTTGGCCTGCGCGACCGTCGGGTTGCCGTGCACGCCGTCGTACACGGCGACGTCGAGACCCGCGGCCTCGAGCGACGCGACGAAGCCGGTGGCCACGGGCAGCCGGGCCAGCGCGCGGTCGGTGACGACCAGCGGCCGCCGCTTGCCGAGCTCGGTCAGGTGCGCGCCGACGGTCCTGGCGGCGCCGGCGCCGAAATGGATGGCGGTGGGAAAGCTGAAGCGGTGGATGGTCATCGGGAGTCGGGTGAGGTCGGGGGGCGCGATGGAAGCGGCGTCAGATGATCTCGAAGTAGCGCTTGAGTTCCCAGTCGGTGACGCCGTCGAGCCACTGCCGCCACTCCCAGTCGCGGGTGGCGGCGAAGTGGGTGACGAAGTCGTCGCCGAACCAGTCGCGGGCGAGGTCGGAGTCGCGGAAGATCCGCGTCGTCTCGATCAGCGTGCGCGGCGCGCGGGGGATGTTCTCGCTGCCCTCGTTGGTGCCGTGGATCGGCTTCGTGGTCAGCTTGAGGCCCTTCTCGACGCCGTGGAGTCCGGCGGCGACCACGGCGGCGACGGCAAGGTAGGGATTGACGTCGGCGCCGGGGCAGCGGGTCTCGAGCCGCGTCGACTTGGGCGAGCCGGGAATCGCGCGGAAGCTCGCGGTGCGGTTGTCGACGCCCCACGTCGGCTTGACCGGCGCCCAGAAGCCGTCGACGAGGCGCTTGTAGCTGTTGATCGTCGGCCAGAACATCGGCGCGAACTGCATCAGCGCGGCGAGCTGGCCGGCGAGGTAGCTCTCGAACAGCTTGCTCATGCCGTGCCGGCCCCTGGCGTCGTGGAACAGGTTCTTCTTGCCGTCCGACAGGCTCTGGTGGACGTGGCCCGAACACCCGGGGTAGTGCTGGTTCCACTTGGCCATGAAGCTCGGCATGATGCCGAAGCGCGCACCGATCTCCTTGGCCCCCGTCTTGAACAGGATCGCGCGATCCGCCGCTTCGAGCGCCTCGGAAAAGAGCAGCGCCACCTCGTAGACGCCGGGACCGGTCTCGGTGTGCAGGCCCTCGACCGGCACGCCGAACGCCGCCATGTCGTTGAACAGCGCCTCGAAGAACGGCCGGTTGGCGTTGGCGCGCAGCAGCGAATAGCCGAACATGCCCGGCGTCAGCGGCGTCGGGCCCACGCCCTTCTTGTCGGCCCAGGACTGCGGCGTCTCGAGGAAATTGAACCACTCGAACTCCATCCCGCACATCGGGATGACGCCCAGCTTCTCCGCGCGCCTGAGCACGCGCTTCAGCACCTGCCGCGGGCAGACCGGGTGCGGCACCTCGCGGCCGTCCTTGTCGGCGACGAATTCGCCGAGGAAGAACGGCACGTTGTCGTCCCACGGCACCGTGCGGAAGGTGCCGAGGTCGATGCGCGCGACCGCGTCGGGGAAACCCTTGTGCCAGCCGGTGATCGTGGTGTTGTCGTAGCACTGGTCCGTCGCGTCCCAGCCGAACACGACGTCGCAGAACCCGAACCCGCCCTGCACGGCGCCGAAGAACTTTTCCTTGTGCAGGTACTTGCCGCGCAGGATGCCGTCGATGTCCGACACCGCGACCTTGACCCGCTGTCCGGGGGCCGCGCGGACGGCGGCGTGGATCTTCTCGGCGGGAACGTGGCTCGGCATGCGGTCTCCCCTGCGGTGGCGTCGGGCGCGGCTTCGCGCGGGCTGCGCATCTCCGGCGACGGACTTCGTGTCCGTCGATTCTAGCCGATGCGAGGGCGGCCGATGGCACAATGCAACCCGCCGTGAATCCGTCCCCCTCCGCCACCTCCGCCCTCGTGGCGCTGCACGCCGCCGTGCTGCTCTTCGGCTTCGCCGGGCTGTTCGGCCCGTGGCTCGGCTGGCCGCCGCTGTGGATCGTGCTGGGCCGCACCGCCATCGCCGCCGCGGCGCTGGGCGCGCTGCGCCTGGCCGACCCCGAGACCCGCGGCCCGGGCCCGGGGCGCGGCGGACCCGACGCTCGCCGCCAACGGCGCGCTGCTGGCGCTCCACTGGTTCGCCTTCTTCGCCGCGATCGAGGTCGCGGGGGTCGCGATCGGCCTGCTGGGTTTCGCGTCGTTTCCGCTGTTCACGCTGCTGTTCGAGCGCGCGCTGCTCGGGCGTCGCTTCGACGCCGCCGCCGGCTGGACCGCCGCGCTGGTGACGGCGGGGCTCGTGCTGCTGACGCCGTCGCTGCGGCTGTCGGATCCGGCGGTGCAGGGCGTCGCCTGGGGCCTGGTCTCCGGCGCGACCTTCGCCCTGCTGGCGGTGCGCAACCGCCGCTCGCGCGCGACGCGAAGCGCGACCGACATCGCCTGCGGCCAGAACCTGTGGGCGGCCCTCATGCTGGCGCCGGTGACGCTGGCGATGGCGCCGCTGCCCGACATCGACGGCCGCGGCGTGGTGCTGATCCTGGCGCTCGGCCTCGTCTGCACGGCGCTCGCGCACACGCTGTTCATCGCCAGCCTCGGCCGGGTCAGCGCGCACACCGCCAGCGTGGTCGCCGCGCTGGAACCCGTCTACGGCATCGCGCTCGCGGTGCTGTTGCAGGACGAGCGGCCCGGCGCGCGGACGATCGCCGGCGGCGCGCTGATCGTCGGCGCGGCGCTGGTCGCGACGCGCCGCGCCGTGCGCTAGCCTGACGCCGCCGTTGGCGCAACCGCGGCGATTTGGGTAGCATCGACTTTTTCCACGCGGGATCAACTCATGCAGATCGGCATCGTCGGCCTGGGCCGGATGGGCGGCAACATGGCGCGGCGCCTCGCCCGCGGCGGCGTCGGCGTCACCGGATTCGACCCCGACGCGGCGACGCGGGACGCGCTCGCGCAGGAAGGCGCGATCGGTGCCGCGGCGTCGCTCGACGCCCTGGTCGCCGCGCTGCCGGCGCCGCGCGTCGTCTGGCTGATGGTTCCCGCGGGCGAGCCGACGACGCGTGCGCTGGGCGAACTGGCGGGCGACTCGCGCCGGGCGATCTCGTCGTCGACGGCGGCAACGCCAACTACAAGGATTCGCAGCGGCGCGCCGCGGAACTCGCCGCGCGCGGGCTGCTGTTCGCCGACTGCGGCGTCAGCGGCGGCGTCTGGGGCCTCGACAACGGCTATGCGCTGATGTTCGGCGGCACGCGCGAGGCCGCCGCGCGGCTCGAGCCCTTCGCGCGCATCCTGGCCCCCGCCGCCGACCGCGGCTGGCTGCACTGCGGCCCGGCCGGTGCCGGACACTTCGTCAAGATGATCCACAACGGCATCGAATACGGAATGATGCAGGCCTTCGCCGAGGGCTTCGCGCTGATGAAAGGCCGCCCCGACCTCGAACTCGACGTCGCCGCCATCGCCGAGTTGTGGCGCCACGGCAGCGTCGTCCGGTCGTGGCTGCTCGACCTCACCGCGGAGTTCCTGCGCGAGGATTCGGAGCTCGCCGGCATCGCGCCGGTCGTCGCCGACTCCGGCGAGGGACGCTGGACCGCGCAGGAGGCGATCGAGCAGGGCGTGCCGGCGCCGGTGATGTCGCTGGCGCTGATGATGCGGTTCGCGAGCCAGGACAAGGGCGAGTACGCCGACCGGGTGCTGGCGATGATGCGGAAGAGCTTCGGCGGGCACGCGGTGGGCAAGGCATGATCGTCGTGGTGATGGGCGTGAGCGGCTGTGGCAAGACGACGGTCGGCAGGGCGCTCGCCGACGCGCTGGGCTGGCCGTTCCACGACGCCGACGATTTCCACCCCGAGGGGAACGTGGCCAAGATGGCCGCCGGCGAGGCGCTGACCGACGACGACCGGCGACCCTGGCTCGACCGCCTCGCCGCGGCAATGCGCGCCGCGCAGGCTGGCGGCGGCAACGCCGTGCTGGCGTGCTCGGCGCTGAAGCAGGCGTACCGCGACCGCATCGCGACCGCGGGCAACGTCCGGTTCGTCCACCTCGAGGGTGACGCCGACACCATCGCCGCCCGTCTGGCGGCGCGCCGGCATCGCTACATGCCGGCGTCGCTGCTGGCGAGCCAGTTGGCGACGCTGGAGCCGCCGCGCGACGCGATCACCATCGACGTGCGCGACGACGTCGCCACGCAGGTGGCGGCGATCCGCGCGCGGCTGTCTGCCGCCACGACGACGGCCGCCGGATGAACCCGCGGCGAGGCTCGCGGCGCCGCCGCGCGGCCGTGGATTCACCGTGCGGTCGCACCGACTCCGATGAACCAACACCGATCGAACGGGGAACGATGACCGGCAAGCCGACCGGACCGGGCAAGCTTGCGCCGGCGACGCAGGCCGGGCGCCTCGGCCGCGACCCGGCGCGGTTCATGGGCGCGGTCAACACGCCGGTGTTCCGCGCGTCCACCATACTGTTCCCGACGGTGGCCGACCTCGAGGCCGCCGCGCGGGGCGACTACGCCGGGCTGTCCTACGGGCTGCACGGCACGCCGGGCGTGGTCGACCTGCAGCAGGCGGTGGCGGCGCTCGAGGGCGCGCACGCCGCGCTCGCCGTTCCGTCCGGACTGACCGCGACGACGCTGCCGCTGCTCGCGCTGACGCAGCCGGGCGATCACGTGCTGGTCACCGACAACGTCTACGGCCCGACGCGCCGCTTCTGCGAGCTGCACCTGCGCCGCCTCGGTGTCGACGTCAGCTACTACGATCCGCTGCTCGGCGCCGGCATCGCCGCCGGGTTCCGGCCGAACACGCGGGTCGTGTTCACCGAATCGCCGGGGTCGCTGACCTTCGAGGTGCAGGACATTCCCGCCATCGCCGCCGCCGCGCATGCCCACGGCGCGAAAGTCGTGCTCGACAATACCTGGGCGACGCCGCTGGGCTTTCGCGCCTTCGACCACGGCGTCGACGTCTCGGTGCACGCCGCCACCAAGTACATCGGCGGGCACTCCGACGTGCTGCTGGGACTGATCCTCGCCAACGAGTCCACCTACGGACCCCTGTTCCGGCTGTGGACCGACATGGGCGTGACGGCGTCGCCGGACGACTGCTTCCTCGCGCTCCGCGGCCTGCGCACGCTGGCAGTGCGGCTCGACCGGCACCGCGCGAGCGCGATGACCATCGCGCGCTGGCTCGCCGGCCGCCCCGAGGTGTGCGAGGTGCTCTACCCGGCGCTGCCCGGGGCGCCCGGACACGCGCTGTGGCAACGCGACTTCGTCCATGCGAGCGGACTCTTCGGCGTCGTGCTGCAGCCGGTCGCGGCCGCGCGCATCGCGGCGATGCTCGACGGCATGGCGCTGTTCGGGATGGGCTGGAGCTGGGGCGGGTTCGAGAGCCTGATCATCCCGACGTATCCCGAGCGCGTGCGCACGGCGACGCCGTGGCAACCCGGCGGACCTTGCCTGAGGCTGGCCATCGGTCTCGAAGCGCCGGAGGACCTGATCGCCGATCTCGACGCCGGGTTCGCGCGGCTCGCCGGCTGACGCGACGGCGCGCGGCCATCGGCGTCGCGGGCTGCTGGTCGTGCGGCCCTTCGTGCATAAGCTCACGGAGCGGCTGGTAGCGGAACGCTGACCGGCGCCCCGTCCGCATCCTCGCCGAGGTAGACGGCGCGCACGCGCGGATCGGCGCGGATCGCCGCCGGCGACCCCGCCGCGATCAGCTCGCCGCGATCGAGCACCAGCACGCGATCGGCGGTGGCGAAGACGACGTCCATGTCGTGCTCGGTGAACAGCACCGCGATGCCGTCGCGCCGGGCAAGTTCGGCGGCGAGTCCCATCAGCCGCTGCCGCGAGCGCGGCGCCATGCCGGCGGTCGGCTCGTCCATCAGCAGGAGTTTCGGGGCACCGGCAAGCGCGATCGCCAGCTCGGCGCGCTTGGCATCGCCGTAGGCCAGCGTGCCGCAGCCCTGGTCGGCGAGTTTCATCATGCCGACCCGCTCCAGCAGCGCGTCGGCGGCCGCGCGGCGCGGCGCGTCCAGCCGGCCCGTCAGCCGCCAGGTGTCGCCTGCGTGCGCGGCCAGCGCGAGCTCGACGTTCTCGCGGACCGTCATCGACGCGACCGTCGACGCCACCTGAAACGTGCGCCCGACGCCGCGGCGCGCCAGCGCGTGCGGTGGCAGCCCGCCGATGCTCTCGCCGTCGAGCTCGATCCGGCCGTGGTCGGCGGGGAGCTGGCCGTGGATCAGGTTGAAGCACGTCGACTTGCCGGCGCCGTTGGGGCCGATCAGCGCGACGATCTCGCCCGCGCGGACGTCGAACGAGACATCGCGCACGGCGACGACGCCGCCGAATGCCTTGGCGAGTCCGGTGACGGCGAGCACCGGAATCGTGTTCGCATCGCCATGGCGCGGCGCGCCCGGCGGGCCCAGCGGGAAGGGGCGGCGCGGGCCTGCGGTCCGGACGATGCGGTCATGCCCGCACCCGCCGCAGCAGTGCCTGCGCCGCGCCGCCGAGTCCCATGGGAAACGCGAGCGCCAGCAGCAGGATGGTCGCGCCCATCGCCGCGCGCCAGTAGTCGGTCGCGCGCGCCAGCGCATCCTGCAGCCAGGTGAACGCTGCGGCGCCCAGCAACGGGCCGGCCAGGGCGTTGAGGCCCCCCAACAGCACCATCACCAGGGCGTCGACCGAGCGCGGAATCGCCAGCGCTTCCGGCGAAATGCTGCCCTTCGAGAAGACGAACAGGCCGCCGGCCAGGCCCGCGAACGCGCCCGCCAGCGCAAAGGCCATCCATTGCGTGCGCCGTACGTCGATTCCGATCGCCGCCGCGCGCAGCGGTGCGTCGCGCGCGGCCCGCAGCGCGTAGCCGAACGGGGAGCGTGCCATCAGCACCAGCGCGACCAGCCCCGCGGCGGTCAGCGCCAGCGTCAGCGCGTAGTACGCGCCGCGGCCGGCGAGCGCTTCCGCCGGCCACACGCCGATCAGCCCGTTGGAACCGCCGGTGACGCGGTCCCACTGGAACGCGATCGACCACGCGATCTGCGCGAACGCGAGCGTGAGCATCGACAGGTAGACGCCCGACAGGCGCACGCAGAACCATCCGGCGACCAGCGCGCCGGCCAGTCCCAGCAGCGGCGCCGCCGCCAGCGCGCCGGCCATCGGCACGCCGTGCTTGACGGCGATCGCGGCGGCGTAGGCACCCAGGCCGAAATACGCGGCGTGGCCGAACGACGCCATGCCGCCCGTGCCCATGATGAACTGCAGGCTTGCGGCGAAGAGCGCGAGCACCAGAATGTCGGTCGCCAGAATGGTACGGTACTCGTCACCGGTGAACGGGAGCAGCGCGGCGAGCGCCAGCGCGGCCAGCGCCGCCCAGGCGGTGCGGCGTCCCGGCGGGCGCACCAGCGCGCGCTGCTCGGGCAGCGTCGTCGTCGGCGCTGCCGCCGACGGCTTCCCCAGCAGCCCGTACGGGCGTATCGCCAGCACGGCCGCCATGACGATGAATTCGGCGACCAGCGTCAGCTTGGGAAACGCCACCGCGATGCCCGCGATCTCGACGGTGCCGAGCGCGATGCACAGCGCCTTGGTCACGCCGATGAGCACCGCCGCGAGAAACGCCCCCGGCAGCGAGCCCAGTCCCCCGACCACCGTGACGACGAAGGCTTCGGCGATGATCGCGAGGTCCATGCCGAGATTCGCGGGTTCGCGCGGCAGCTGCAGCGCCCCGGCGAGTCCCGCCAGCCCGGCGCCCAGCGCGAACACTGCGGTGAACAGCAGTCTTTCGTTGATGCCCAGCGCGCTCGCCACCTCGCGATTCTCGCTGGCGGCGCGGATCAGCATCCCGAACCGGGTGCGCCGGAGCAGCAGCCACAGCGCGGCCAGCACCAGGGGGCCGACCACCAGCAGGAAGAGGTCGTACGCGGGCACCGACCGGCCAAGCACGTCGATCGCGCCGGCGAGACCCGGCGCGCGCGGCCCCAGCAGGTCCTCGGCGCCCCAGAGTGCCAGTGCCGCGTCGCGGACGACCAGCAGCACGCCGAACGTCGCTGCGAGTTGCAGCAGCTCCGGCGCCGCGTACAGGCGCTTGAGCAGCAGCATCTCGATCAGCGCGCCGATTAGCGCTACCGCGAGCGTTGCCGCGACGACGGCGCCCCAGAATCCGAGCGGGCCGCGTCCCCACCATTCGACGCCGGACCAGCCGATGTACGCGCCCAGCATGTACAGCGAACCGTGCGCGAAGTTGACCACGCGCGTGACGCCGAAGATCAGCGTCAGCCCGGCCGCGACGAGGAACAGCGCCGAAGCGCCAGCCAGGCCGTTGAGGAGTTGGGAAAGGAAGGCGGCGAGGGTCACGCGGGGCGTCGAGCGTTCGGCAACCGCCGTCCCGCCGCCGCCGTCACTCCGCCGGCCGCAGCTTGCGCACCGCGTCGTCGGCGGGCAGGTGGTCGCGGCCGTCAGCATACCGCCAGTCCACCATCACGCCCTTGCCATCCTTGACCGCGGTGCGCCCGACGTAGGCGCCCATCGTCGACTGGTGATCGAGCGCACGGAACGTCACCGGCCCGAAGGGCGTGTCGAAGTTCAGTCCCTTCAGCGCGGCGACCAGCTTTTCCGAGTCGGTCGAGCCCGCCTTGCGGATCGCGGCGGCGGCGGCCATGACGGTGCTGTAGCCGACGACCGAGCCCAGCCGCGGATAGTCGTTGAACTTCGCCTGGTATGCGTCGCGGAAGCGCCGGTGCGCCGGCGTGTCGATGGCGTACCACGGGTAGCCGGTGACGTACCAGCCGACGGGCGCCTCGTCCTTCAGCGGATCCAGGTACTCGGGCTCGCCGCCGAGCAGGTTGAACACCGGGCGATCCTTGAACAGCCCGCGCGTCTGCCCTTCGCGGACGAAGCGCGCGAGGTCGGCGCCGAACAGCGACGAGAAGATCGCGTCCGGCCTGGCGTCGATCAGCGCCTGCACGACGGGACCCGGCTCGATCTTGCCCAGCGGCACCGCCTGCTCGACGAACTCGATGCCGCCGCCCTGCAGCGCGATCATCTGGCGCTTGAACGCCGCGGTCGCCGCCTGCCCATACTCGTAGTTCGGGTACACGATCGCCCAGCGCTTCTTGCCGAGCCTGGCCGCCTCGGGAGCGAGCATCGCGACCTGCATGTAGGTCGAAGCGCGCAGGCGGAACGTGTAGCGGTTGCCGTTCTCCCAGACGATCTTGTCGGTGAGCGGCTCGGCGGCGATGAACACCGCCTTCCGCTGGCGCGCGAGATCCGACACCGCGAGCCCGACGTTCGACGGGAACGTTCCCATCAGCAGCGCGACCTTTTCCCGCGCCAGAAGCTCCTCGGCGACGCGCACGGCGTCGCCCGGCGTGCCGTTGTCGTCGCGCGAGACGATCTCCAGCGGCCGGCCGAGCACGCCTCCCGCTGCGTTGACTTCCGCCAGCGCCAGTTCCATGCCCCTCTTGTACGGCTCGAGGAACGCCGGAAAGACCTTGTAGCTGTTGAGCTCGCCCAGCTTGATCGGCTGCGCGGAGGCGGATGCGGCCACGCCGCCGGCAAGGACCAGCCCGAGCACGGCGGCCGCGGCGAACCGGCGCGACCGGGCGAGCGGCCGGGACGCGGGGAAGATGGGCGTGAACATCGAGGCTCCGGTTGGTGGCACGGCGACCCGGGCGGGGGCGCGACGACAGGCAACTTCACAACGGCGCCCGGCACCTGTCGGTTGACCTGAAGATAGGGACTTCGGGACGTGGACGCAACCGTTGCCGCAATGGACATCGCTACATCGAGCGGAGCAAAGGTCCGGAAGACACAAGGCGGACGTCCCCGGCGAGGTAAAATTGCCCTGTTTGCCCGGCGGCACCGGGCGTGCCCGTCCGCCGGAGGAGGACGCCCCGGGCCGCGCCGCCGTGTGCCCGATTCATGCCCGCTTCATGCCCGCTTCACGCCCCCCGATCCCGATGCCCGCCGCCCCGTCCGAACTGCGCCTCGCCCACGGCCTGAGCTTTGCCGACCTGCACACGGTCGCCGGCGCGCAACGCGTCGATGCACGGTTCCTCGCCCACCTCGAACTCGCCGACGCCGCGCTGGCCGCGCGGCTCGTCGCCGGCCGCGCCGAGCCGAAGGCGCTCGCTCCGAAGGCCGAGTCCGACCTGCTGCTCGACGTGGCGCCGCACCTGGAGGACTTCCTCGCGGAACTGTTCGGCATCGAGGGCGAGGTGCGCGCGCTGGAGGCGGCGCATCACGAGCGCGCGCCGCTGTTCGCGGTCAAGCGCCTGTTCGTCCAGCGCAAGGCGATGAACGCGCACAAGGTGGATGCCGCCAGCGCGTTCGACGGGGCATCGCTCGCGGCCGAGCTCGGGCCGAAGATCGGCGCGACGCTGCCCGGGCGCGACGCCGAGCTGGCGTTCGCGCAGGCCGTCACGCGCTGGCAAGCCGACGAGGCGGCGCACGCCGCCGAACTCGACCTCGCGCTGCGCTACGCGGCGTGGGCGGCGCACACGCCGGCCGGCCGCGCGGCGCACCGGGGCGGCGTGCTGTTTCGCGCACCGCGGAAGATCGACTTCATGCGCCTGGTTCCGGTCGCCAGCGAAACCCTGCATGGCGTCACGGCGTGGAAGCTCGACGGCGACCACCTGCGCCGGCGCGAGGGCTTCGCGCTGACCGATGCCGGCATCGACCTCACCGGCGCGCTCGACCAGGCGCACTACTGCATCTGGTGCCACGAGCAGGGGAAGGACTCCTGCGCCACGGGGCTGCCGGCAAAGAACCCGACGCCCGAAGTGCCGTTCCGGAACAGCTCGTTCGGGGTGCCGCTGGCCGGCTGCCCGCTGGAGGAGAAGATCTCCGAGTTCCACAAGCTGCGCGCCGAAGGATGGCCGGTGGCGGCACTGGCGATGGTCTGCGTCGACAATCCGATGGTCGCCGGCACCGGCCACCGGATCTGCAACGACTGCATGAAGTCGTGCATCTACCAGAAGACGGACCCCGTCGACATCCCGCAGTCGGAGACGCGCCTTTTGAAGGACGTGCTGGCGCTGCCCTGGGGCTTCGAGATCTATTCGCTGCTGACGCGCTGGAACCCGCTGAACCTGGCGCGGCCGGTGCCGCGCGCGCCGACCGGCCGCCGCGTGCTGATCGTCGGCATGGGGCCGGCCGGGATCACGCTGGCGCACCACCTCGTCAATGACGGCCACACGGTCGTCGGCGTCGACGGGCTGAAGATCGAGCCGCTCGACCCTTCGCTCTCCGGCATCGCCATCGACGGCACGCGGGTGCCGTTCGTGCCGGTGCGCGACGTGGCGACGCTGGCCGAACCGCTGGACGACCGCGTGATGGCGGGTTTCGGCGGCGTCGCCGAGTACGGCATCACCGTGCGCTGGGACAAGAACTTCCTCAAGCTGTTGCGCCTGCTTATCGAGCGGCGCGATCGCTTCGCGCTGTACGGCGGCGTGCGCTTCGGCGGGACGCTCGACGCCGAGGACGCGTTCGCGCTCGGGTTCGATCACGTGGCGCTCGCCGCCGGCGCGGGCAAGCCTACCGTGTTGGAACTGCCCAACGGACTGGCGAGCGGCGTGCGCACCGCGTCGGACTTCCTGATGGCGCTGCAGCTGACCGGCGCGGCCAAGCGCGACTCGATCGCCAACATGCAGCTGCGGCTGCCGGTCGTCGTCATCGGCGGCGGGCTCACCGCGATCGACACCGCGACCGAATCGCTAGCCTACTACCCGGTGCAGGTCGAGAAATTCCTCGCCCGCTTCGGCACGCTCGCCGCCGAGCGCGGCGAGGCGGCGGTGCGCGCCGCGTGGAACGCCGACGAGGCCGCGATCGCCGACGAGTTCCTCGCCCACGCGCGGGCGATCCGCGCCGAGCGCGCCGCCGCGTCGGCGGAGGGACGTCCGGCGCGCATCGTCGAGCTGCTGCAGGCCTGGGGCGGCGCGACCATCGCGTACCGCCGCCGGCTGGTCGACAGCCCGTCGTACACGCTCAACCACGAGGAAATCGAGAAGGCGCTGGAGGAGGGCATCCGCTTCGCCGAGGGGCTGACGCCGCTGGCCGTCGAGATCGACGAGCACGGCCGCGCCGCCGGCCTCGCCGTGTCGGTGCAGCGCGTCGTCGACGAAGGCGTCTGGCACGAGACCGGACGCGCGACGCTGCCGGCGAAGAGCATCCTGGTCGCGGCGGGCACGTCGCCCAATACCGTCCTCGCCCGCGAGGACGCCGGCCACTTCGCGCTCGACGGCAAGTACTTCCGGGCACTCGACGAGGACGGTGCGCCGGTCAGGCCGGTGCGCGGCCTCGCCAAGCCCGAGCATCCGGCGGTGCTGACCGGGATTCGCGCCGATGGCCGCGCGACCAGCTTCTTTGGCGACCTGCATCCGTCGTTCTCCGGCAACGTCGTCAAGGCGATGGGCAGCGCCAAGCTCGGCTATCCGGTGGTGTCGCGGATGCTCGCCCGCGTGACTCCCGCGTCCGACGCGACCGACGCCGCGTTCTTCGGCCGGCTCGACCGGGATTTCCGCGCGACGGTCGAGCGCGTCGAGCGCCTGACGCCGACCATCGTCGAAGTCGTCGTCCGGGCGCCGGCCGCGGCGCGCCGCTTCGCCCCCGGCCAGTTCTACCGGCTGCAGAACTACGAAACGCGCGCCGCCGTCGCTGCCGGCACCCGGCTGACGATGGAGGGGCTGGCGCTGACCGGCGCGTGGGTCGACCGCGAGCGCGGCCTCGTGTCGACGATCGTCCTGGAGATGGGCGGCTCGTCGGATCTCTGCGCGACGCTCGAGCCGGGCGAACCGGTGGTGCTGATGGGGCCGACCGGCGCGCCGACCGAGATCGAGCCCGGTGAGACCGTCGTCCTCGCCGGCGGCGGCCTCGGCAACGCGGTGCTGTTCTCGATCGGGCAGGCGTTCCGCGCCGCGGGCTCGAAGGTGCTGTACTTCGCCGGGTACAAGAAGATGGTCGACCGCTACAAGGTCGAGGAGATCGAGGCCGCGGCCGACGTCGTCGTCTGGTGCTGCGACGAAGGCCCCGGATTCGGCCCGGGGCGTCCGCAGGACCGCGCGTTCGTCGGCAACATTGTGATGGCGATGCAGTCGTACGCGGCCGGCGACCTCGGCGAGCAGGCGATCGCATTCGCCGACTGCGAGCGGATCATCGCCATCGGTTCGGACCGGATGATGGCCGCCGTCGCGGCGGCGCGCCACTCGGTGCTGGCGCCGTGGCTGAAGCCGCAGCACAAGGCGTTCGGCTCGATCAACAGTCCGATGCAGTGCATGATGAAGGAAATCTGCGCGCAGTGCCTGCAGCCGCACGTCGACCCGGCCACCGGCAAGCGCAGCTACGTGTTCAGCTGTTTCAACCAGGACCAGCCGCTCGACCTCGTCGACTTCGCCGGGCTCGACGCGCGGCTCAGGCAGAACTCGGTGCAGGAAAAGCTGACGGCGCAGTGGATCGCCCATTGCCTGCGATCCTGACCGGCTGCGCGTGGCGCTGGTCATCGGTCCGGTGCTGATCTGCCTTCCCTATGGGGTGACACGTGCGCTGACCAACCGGGCGGCGCGGCTGATGCGGCGCGACTCCGGCAGGTAGGTGCGCTGATTGCGAATGCCTGGGATCGACGGGTAGAATGGGCCGGTTTGCCGTGTGGGTGATCTTGGCGCGGGACGCGGGCCGCATTCGGAGTCGAGGGAGACAACCATGAAGCAACGAACCGCAGCCACCGTGGCAGGTGCCCTTGCGCTGGCCTTCGCCGGCGCCTTTCCGGCATCGGCGCAGCAGGTCACCGGCACGCTGGGCTCGCCCAGCGCCACCACGAGCATCAGCGGCCGGCAGCTGCCGCCGCCCGACCCGAAGTTCGGCGGCGTGATCAAGGAGGGTGCGCTGCAGTCGAAGGCGTGGTGGGCGCCGCGCGTGGTGCCGCCGAAGGGCGCGCCGAACGTGCTGCTGATCATCACCGACGACGCCGGCTTCGGCGTGCCCAGCACCTTCGGCGGCGTGATCCCGACGCCGACGATGGACCGCCTGGCGAGCGAGGGCCTGCGCTACAACCGCATGTTCTCGACGGCGCTGTGCTCGCCGACGCGCGCCGCGCTGATCACCGGCCGCAACCACCACTCGGCCGGCTTCGGCGTGATCTCCGAGCAGTCGACCGGCTTCCCCGGCTACAACAGCATCATCGGCAAGGACAAGGCCACGATCGGCCGCATCCTGCTCGACAACGGCTACGCCACGTCGTGGTTCGGCAAGGACCACAACGTGCCGGCCTTCGAGGCCAGCCAGGCCGGCCCCTTCGGCCATTGGCCGGTCGGAATGGGCTTCGAATACTTCTACGGCTTCGTCGGCGGCGACGCCAACCAGTGGCAGCCGAACCTGTTCCGCAACACGACGCAGATCTATCCGTTCGAGGGCAAGCCGAACTGGAACCTCGTGACCGGGATGGCCGACGACGCCATCGACTACATGACGCGGATGCACCAGATCCAGCCGGACAAGCCGATCTTCATCAAGTACGCGCCGGGCGCCACGCACGCGCCGCACCACCCGACCAAGGAGTGGGTCAACAAGATCAGCCAGATGAAGCTCTTCGACGAGGGCTGGAACAAGGTGCGCGAGCGCATATTCGAGAACCAGAAGCGGCTCGGCGTGATCCCGAAGGACGCCAGGCTGCCGCCGTGGCCGAAGGACGTGCTGAAGGAGTGGGACCAGCTGAAGGCGGAGGAGAAGAAGCTCTTCATCCGCCAGGTCGAGGTCTTCGCCGCCTACGTGGCCTACAGCGACCACGAGATCGGCCGCGTGATCCAGGCCTTCCAGGACGTGGGCAGACTCGACAACACGCTGATCATCTACATCAACGGCGACAACGGAACCAGCGCCGAGGGCGGCCCCCTGGGCACGCCGAACGAGGTCGCGTTCTTCAACGGCCTCAACGAGCTGCCGGTCGACGTGCAGATGAAGTTTTACGACGTCTGGGGCACGGAGGCGACGTACAACCACATGTCGGCCGGCTGGTCGTGGGCCTTCGACACGCCGTTCTCGTGGTTCAAGCAGAACGCTTCGCAGTTGGGCGGCACCAACCAGAACATGGTGGTGTCGTGGCCGGCGCGCATCAAGGACAAAGGAGGTCTGCGCGAGCAGTTCGTGCACGTCATCGATGTGGTGCCGACGATCCTCGAGGCGGCCGGCATCCGCGCGCCGGAGGTCGTCGACGGCATCAAGCAGGCGCCGATCGAGGGCACCAGCTTCGCGTACACGTTCGACGCGAAGAATGCGAAGGCGCCGACGCGGCACAAGACGCAGTACTTCGAGATGATGGGGCAGTGGGCGCTCTACCACGACGGCTGGTTCCTCAGCACCAAGGTCAATCGCGCGCCTTGGGAGGCCTTCGGCGCGGCGAATCCGGACCCGCTGAACAACCAGGTGCTGGAGCTCTTCAACCTGAACACCGACTTCAACCAGACCACCAACCTCGCGGCCAGCAATCCACAGAAGGTCAGGGAGATGAAGCAGGCGTTCATCGCCGAGGCGAAGAAGTACCAGGTTCTGCCGTTCGACGCCTCGGTGGCGGCGCGCATCGTCGCGCCGCGGCCGAACATCACCGCCGGGCGCACCGAGTTCGTCTACACGCGGCCGATGGTCGGCCTGCCGCAGGGCGATTCGCCGAACATCCTGAATGCGTCCTACACGGTCACCGCCGACATCGAGGTGCCGCAGGGCGGGGCCGAGGGCATGATCGTGACGTCCGGCGGCCGGTTCGCCGGCTACGGCTTCTACCTGCTCAAGGGCAAGCCGGTATGGCTGTGGAACATGGTCGATCTGGAGCGCATCAAGTGGGAAGGCCCGGACGCGTTGCCGCCCGGCCGGCACACGGTCGAGTTCGACTTCAAGTACGAGGGATTGGGCGTGGGAACGCTCGCGTTCAACAACATGAGCGGCCTCGGCCGGCCTGGCACCGGCACCCTCAAGGTGGACGGCAAGGTCGTCGCCACGAAGCGGATGGAGAAGACGCTGCCGATGATCCTGCAGTGGGACGAGGCGTTCGACGTCGGCTCGGACACGCTCACCGGCGTGAACGACGCCGACTACAAGCCGCCGTTCGCGCTGACCGCCAGGCTCAACAAGCTGACGCTGAGGGTGGACCGGCCGCAGCTGTCGCCCGCGGACATCCAGAAGCTGCAGGCGGCGATGACAGAGAAGGCGAAGCGCGACTGACGCCGATTGGCCCGGAGAGAGCGGCCGGATCGACGACGACCGGGTTCGCGCTGCAACGCTACGGCGATGCGGGGCGCGGCGCCTGCCGACCCAGGCGCCGCGCCTGCTCGATGTCGGCCGATCCGCGTCAGCGCCCCGGCCCTCGGTAGGCGACGGACTTCTTCGTGGCCGCGTCGACTTCCTCAGTCGTCAACAGCACAACGGTCTTGGTCGACGCCAACCCGGATTGGCCGACGGCAAGCGCCATTGCTGCAGCCGTCACGTTGTCGGGAAGGTCGACGATCACGTAGGCATCGACGCCGCCGAACGCGAAATAGAATTGCTCGAGCCGGCCGCCTACCCCGGTGACCGCCTTCTCGATCGCCGCGCGGCGGGCGCTTCCTCCGTCCTTGATGATTCCCTTGGCCCCTTCGGGCGTGTAGTTTGCCTCGAACAAGAACTTTGCCATCGGTGATTCCCTCCTCCGTCGTGCGCGCCTGCGAGCTCCACCCGGCCGCGGCTTGCTGCAACCGGTCCGCCCAGGCACGTTGGCGGATTTTGCTCTGAATGCAGCGCGGAAAAAACCCACTCGGTCGGCGTGGATATGGTCGAAGGAAACCGGTCACCGGCGGCCGCCGGACGCGGGACTAGAGTGGCTGCGGTTGCCATTGCTCCAGGGGAGTACTTCGATGGAACGCAAACGCGCGAGTGATTTTCCTCCGGAAGTTCTCGAGCTGTTCGACGGCTATGTTCACGGCCGGCTCAGTCGCCGTGATTTTCTGGATCGAGCCGGAAAATTCGCCATAGGCGGTTTCACCGCGGCAGCGATGCTGGAGAGCCTGCGGCCAAACTATGCGTTCGCCCAGCAGGTCGCCAAGGACGACGCTCGCATCAAGTCAGAATATCTAGATTACCCGTCGCCGCAAGGCTCGGGAACGATGCGCGGGTATTTCGCGCGGCCCGCAAACCCGACCGCCAAGTTGCCCGGGGCTGTCGTCATCCACGAGAATCGTGGTCTCAATCCGTACATCGAGGACGTCGCGCGTCGCCTGGCGGTGGCAAACTTTCTGGCGTTTGCGCCGGACGCGCTCACGCCTCTTGGCGGCTACCCCGGCGATGAAGAAAAGGCAGCGAAGCTATTCGGTCAGCTCGACGCGGCCAAGCGCAGCGCGGACCTGCTTGCCGCCTATGCGACCCTGAAGGCTCGGCCCGAAGGCACCGGCAAAGTCGGGGCCGTGGGCTTCTGCTTCGGCGGAGCGACCGTCAACATGTTTGCCGTGCGACTGCCGGATCTCGCCGCGGCGGTGCCGTTCTACGGGGGCCAACCAGCCGTTGCGGACGTCGCCAGGATCAAGGCGCCGCTGTTGATCCACTACGCGGGGCTCGATGAACGGATCAACGCCGGATGGCCCGCATTCGAGTCGGCCCTCAATGCGAATGGCGTGAAATACCAGATGCACATGTACGCGAATGTGAATCACGGGTTCCACAACGACACCACGCCGCGCTATGACGAGGCCGCCGCAAAGCTGGCGTGGACCCGGACGATCACGTTCCTCAACGACTATCTGCGGTCCTGAACGGAACGTCGCCGACTTGCTGCCCGACCGGCGCGTTGCACGCCTGGTCGCTGATTGTCTGGTGCCCCAAGACGGAGTCGAACCGCCGACCTTCGCATTACGAATGCGCTGCTCTACCAACTGAGCTACTGGGGCGCTGAACCTGATTTTCCCCGGTCACGCGCCATGCCTGCTCGCGCCGGGCGAAAACGAAAATTATAGCTTACGCGGCGGGTCACTGCCAGCCGCCAGCGGCATCCGGATCGTCGGCGATGCCGACCCGCCCCGGCCCGGCCGCACATCCCCGCGCCGGGCCTATCGCCTGAATTCGGCACACTGCCGCGTCGAACTGTCGCGGACGCTGCGCGCTTCGGCGGTACCGGCTTCGGCATGACATTTGCATAGCCTTTCCCCTTATTGATCGTGCGGGCCTCGGTGGGGATGCCGACGCGGGCTGCCGAGTCGGGGCGAACCCGGCCCGAACCATGACATTTGCATAACCCGAAGATGTGTGGGAAACTTTCCCACATACCCACTTGGTAAGAGCGGGTTAGGAGCGGCGATTGGGGGCAGCGCGGAACGGATCGGCGGGGGAGGAGGCGGGGCCGGAAGCTCCCGGCGCCGCGTCGCCTGCGCTCGTCGCGGCAATTCGTCGCGTCCTGCGGCCGCTGGTACGACTGCTGGTAAGGCGGGGGCTGACCTTTCCCTGGCTGGTCGGCCTGCTGAAGCCCCTGTTCGTCGAGGCGGCGGAGGCCGAGATCGCCGCCGAATCCGGCCGTCCGACGATCAGCCGGATTTCGGTGCTGTCAGGCGTCCACCGCAAGGACGTCAGCCGCCGCGTCAAGGAATTCGAGGCCGAACCGGCGCCGCCCCGCGTCCACACCGTCGGCACCGAAATCGTCGCACGCTGGTTGTCCGAGGCGCGATACCTCGACGCATCCGGCACTCCACGGCCCTTGCCGCGCACGCACCGGGGCGGCGGCGTCGAATCGTTCGCGGCGCTCGCCGAAGCGGTCAGTCGCGACGTGCGCCCGCGCACGATCCTGGACGAATTGCTCCGGCTCGGGATCGTTCGCGTCGACGACGACAGCGTGCATCTGCTCGCCCAGGGCTTCGTTCCGGCGGCGGAATTCGACGCCCGGGCGTTCTATTTCGGGGAATCGCTGCACGATCACCTCGCCACGGGCGCGAACAACCTCGAGGGCCGCGCGCCGCCGCTGCTCGAGCGCAGCGTCTACTACGACGAGCTGTCGCCCGCTTCCGTCGCGAAGCTCGCCGCCCGGTCCGAAGAACTCGGGATGCAGCTCCTGACCACGATCAACCGGGACGGGATGGCGCTCGAGGCGAGCGATCCTCCGCGACCGGGCGAGCGGCGGCGCATCCGGCTCGGCGTGTTCTTCTACTCGGCGCCCGTCCCGTCGACCGGGGCCGACGAACGACAACCTCATTCCGATTCCGCCCGGAGCGAATCATGAACTTCAGCCGCCAGATTCTGTGTGCCACCGGGGCGTTGCAGCGGCACGCGGTGGCCCTCGCACTGGTCCTCCTCACGTCGGCGCTTGGCGCGTGCGGCGGCGGCGAGACGATCGCGAGCGGCGGCATCGTCGGGACGGGCGATGCCGGCCTCCTTGGCTCGGGTGCGATCAGCAGCGCTGGCACCGACTCGATCACCGTCAACGGCACCACGTACGGCATCGTCGGCGCCGCCATCACCGTCAACGGGCAGCCGGCAACAGCCGCGGCGCTTCGCGTCGGCATGGTCGTCGCCATCGATGCGTTCACCGCGGCGACCGGGGCCAACGTCGCGCGATCGGTGACGTACCGGGCCGAGGCCCAGGGGGTCGTGTCGGGGGTCGACAGCGCGGCGCAGTCGTTCGACGTCCTGGGTCAGCGCATACGCGTCGACCGGCAGACCATCTTCGACGGCGGAAACTTCTCCACGCTGCAGAGCCAGTTCGTCGAGGTCAGCGGGTTCCGCGTGGTGCCCGGCGAAGTGCTGGCGTCGCGGGTCGAAATCCGGCCGCAGTACGTGCCCGGCACCGTACCGCTCGAAGTGACGGGCACGGTCGGCGCGGTCGACGCGGCGGCGCGGACGCTGCAGATCGGTGCCCTGGTCGTCGACTACTCCCGGATGCTGGCCGGCACGGTGCCGTCGGCGTTGGCGCCGGGAATCACGCTTAACGCTCGCGGCATGCTCGACCCCGCGTCGGGCCGGCTCGTCGCCGCGACGCTCATCGTCGTGGCGGCGCTGCCCGCGCCGGAGGCGACCCGCGTCGAAGTCGAGGGCTTCGTCAGCGGGTTCGTCAGCCTCGGCAGCTTCAGGGTCAACGGCCAGGCGGTCGACGGCCGCACGGCGACCTTCGAGAATGGCAGCGCGGATTCGCTGCGTGACGCCGTCAAGGTCGAGGTGAAAGGCCGCGTCACGCAGGGCGTGATCGTCGCCACCAGGATCGAATTCGAGGCGGAACCGGTCATCGCGATCGAGGGTGTGGCCGACGCCGTCGATCCGGTCGCGAGCACCCTGGTAGTCGGCGGCCAGGTGATTGTCGCGACCGCGACGACGCAGTTCGAGGACCGCAGCCCTGCGGCGGAACCGAATTTCGGCCTGACGAAGATCAAACCCGGCGATCGCGTTTCCGTCCGCGCGACCCGCGGAGCCTCGGGATTGTCGGCGACGCGGATCCAGCGGCTCGAGCGGGGCACGCCGCCGCCGACACAGGCACCCGTGCGCGTGACGGGAAGCGTGTCCGCATTCGTGTCGCCCGCCGATTTCGTGGTCGCCGGGCAGCGGGTCAACGCCGCCTCGGCGCAGTTCGTCAACGGGGGCGTGTCGGCCTTGCGCGACGGCGTCCGCGTGGCGGTCGACGGCGTGCCCAACGGCGCGTTCCTCGTCGCGACCACGGTGACCTTCGACGAAACCGGCGAGGGTCCGGTCGTCGTCGAGATCGAGGGCACGATCAGCGAATTCGTCTCGGCGGCGAATTTCCGGGTGGCAGGACAGCGGGTCGACGCCACGGGCGCGACCTTCGTGAACGGCACGTTCGGCATGCTCGCCAACGGCCTGCGAGTGGAAGTCCTGGGCGTGCAGAACGGGGGCGTACTTGCCGCGCAGAAGCTGACGTACAAGGGCGGCGAAACGGCCACGACGATCGAGGTGGAGGGAAGGATCACCGACTATGCATCGGTGTCGAGCTTCCGCGTGGCCGGCCAGCTGGTCGATGCGTCAGCCGCGACGATTCGCAACGGCACGCAGGCCGACCTGCGCAACGATCGCAAGGTCGAGGCGAAGGGGCCGCTGGTCGGTGCGGTGCTGCGCGCCACCACCGTCGAGATCGAGGACGCCCCGGCCAACGGCCAGGAAATCCACGTCCAGGGCGTGATCAGCGGCTACGTCTCGGTGGCCAGGTTCGTCGTCGCCGGCCGGACGATCGACGCCAGCGCGGCGGAGTTCAGTGACGGCAAGGCGACCGACCTGCGCGACGGTCGCGTCGTCGATGTCGAAGGCAGGCTCTACGACGGCGTCGTCCGTGCCAAGCACGTGGAGTTCAAATGATGCCGTCGATCACGCCGGCGTCACGCCGTGCCGAACTTCGTCTCGAATCCGACGCCCGCCCGGCGCAGGAGGTCGGTCGGCAGCACGCCGCCGGCCTGCACGATGACCGCATCGTTGGCGATCGACTCCGCGTTGCCGGCGATGTCGAGGTCGACGCGATCCGGGTTGATCCGTACGACCTCCGTTCGCGTCAGCACACGGAGCCGTCGCTGCGCCTCGGCCTCAGCCAACCGCTCGCGGTTGGCCCCCTTGAGCCGGTTGAACACCTCGCCGCGGTACGCGATCGTCACGTCGGTGCCGGGCTCTGCCGCGCAGGCGAGCGCGGCCTCGACGGCGCTGTCGCCGCCGCCGACCACCAGGACGCGCTGCCCGCGGTACTGCTCGGCGTCGACCAGCCGGTAGAGGACCTTGGGCAGCGACTCCCCGGGAACGCCGAGCGTGCGCGGCGTGCCGCGGCGGCCGATGGCCAGCACGACGGCAGTCGTTTCGTAGGTGCGGGTCGCGGTGACCACGCGGTGACCCTGCGGGCCCGCTTCCAGCGCGTCCATCCGTTCGCCGAACCGGATCTGGACGCCGGTGCGGCCGATGATCCGCTTCCAGAATTCGAGCAGGGCCTCCTTGCTGACCTCGGTGAATTTCATCTTGCCGACGAGGGGCAGGTCCACCGGCGCGGTCATCGCGATCTTGTTGCGCGGGAAGTGGAACACGCTGCCGCCGAGATCCGGTTCCTGCTCGATGAGCACGTAGCGAAGCTTGGCCTCGACCGCCCCGAGTCCTGCCGCGATGCCCGCGGGTCCGGCGCCGACGATCACGACGTCGTACGGAGCGGTGCCGCGCTTGCGCGCAGCGATGGTGCTGACGGCCTGCCGGCCCTGCAGTGCGGCCTTGCGAATGAGCCCCATGCCACCCAGCTCGCCGACGATGAACACGCCGGGCACGTTGGTCTCGAACTGCGGGTCGACCTGGGGGATGTCGACGCCACGTCGCTCGGTGCCGAATACCAGGGTGATCGCGGAGACCGGGCACGACGCGGCGCAGGCGCCGTGCCCGATGCACAGCGTCGGGTTGGTCAGGACCGCCTTGCCGCCGACGACCCCGAGCGCACCTTCCGGGCACGCGGTCTCGCATCCGCCGGAGCCGATGCAGCGCGTCGGGTCGACGACCGGATGCAGCGACGGCGGTTCGGTCAGCCCCTGTTCCGCGGCTTGGGCGAGGGCGTTGCGGTGGACGGCTTCGGCGCCGCGGCGGCGCAGCGCATAGACGGCGATCAGCAGGATCGCCACGAGGGCATAGATGACGACAGCCAGTGTCTGGGACATCGATCGGTGGAAGAGATGATGCGGAAATTCGCGTTGGACAAGTCTAACCGGAACCGGCGCGCATCGTCGCCGTGCCAGGCGTCCGGGCTCGAGACGCCATGAGCGCCCGGATTCCTGCCGGCGCGCTTGCGGCGGCTTCGTCGACGATGGTGGGAGCCATGGATCCGCCCGCGCCGGCCCCGCGCCGGGCAGCCCGTTCGGCGCCGCGGCCGCGCGGCCACGATGGCCTGGTGCTCGTGGTCGTCGGACTGCTTCTCGTGGCGGCCCTGGCGGGCGCGGCGGTCGGACGGTGGAAGCCGGGATCGGACCTGGGCTACTGGCTCGGCGTTGCCGGGGGCGTCGCAATGCTGCTGCTGCTCGCGTATCCGTTGCGCAAGCGCGTGCGCGCACTCAGGGTCCGGGGCGACGCGCGCGGCTTCTTCATCATGCACATGGCGATGGGAGTCGCGGGTCCGCTGCTGATCGTGCTGCATTCGCGGCTCGAGTTCGGCTCGCTCAATGCGACGGTCGCGTTCGTCTGCATGTCCCTGGTCGCGGCGAGCGGCCTCGTCGGCCGCTTCCTGTACGGCCGGATCCACCGCGGCATGAACGGCGAGCGCGAGACGCTGGCGCAATTGCGGGCGGAAGCGGGCGCCGGCGCGGCGGCAATGCGGGATCTCCGGGCGCTGGCGCCGGAAGTCGTCGCGCGACTGGACGCGTTCGCCACCCGCGCGGAGGCGGTGGGGCAGACGGGTCTCGCGCGGCCGATCCCGTTCGTGCTGCTGGGCTTCGCCGCCGGCCGGGAGCGCCGCGCCGGCGCGGCCGCCGTCCGGCGCGTGCTCGAGTTGGTCGCCGCAACCGAGCACTGGGGCCCGCAGCGCCTCGCTCGCCGCGTCGCGCGTCGCGTGGCGCTCATCGACGCGCACCTGGCAAGCGTGCAGCGCCTCGCGCAGCTGGCCGTCTTCGAGCGCCTCTTTTCGTGGTGGCATGTCCTGCACGTGCCGCTGTTCTGGTTGCTGGTGGCCAGCGCGATCGCGCACGTGGTCGCCGTGCACATGTATTGAGGGCGCGGACGGACGATGACGTGGCTGCGATGGTCCTTCCTTCTCGCATGGCTCGCTCTCGGGATGTCCGGCGCCTCGGCGCAGGCGCTCGAGGGCGTGCTGATGCCCGGCAAGGTCATCGCCGGCCATGCGAAGTACGAGGCGGAATGCGCGAACTGTCACGTCAAGTTCGACCGCGCGGCGCAGGACAAGCTTTGCCGGGACTGTCACAAACCGGTCGGCGCCGACGTCGCGGCGAAGCAGGGGTATCACGGACGTCTCGAGGGCAAGGCGTGCCGCAGCTGCCACACCGACCACAAGGGGCGTGACGTGAGCATCGTGGCGCTGGACGAGCGCAATTTCGATCACGCGAAGACGGACTATGCGTTGCATGGTGCGCACGTCAAGGTCGCGTGCCGCACCTGCCACGTGGCGGGCAAGAAGCACCGTGAAGCGTCGAGCGACTGCAACGACTGTCACCGCAAGGACGACAAGCACCGCGGCGCGCTGGGCCCGCGCTGCGCGGAGTGCCACGCCGAGGCCAGCTGGAAGGACACCCGCTTCGACCACGCGAAGACCGCCTTCACGCTGACCGGAAAGCACATTCCGGCGACCTGCAAGAGCTGTCACGCGAACAACGTGTTCAAGGGCGTGCCGCTGACCTGCGTCGGCTGCCACCGCAAGGACGACAAGCAGCACCGGGGCCGGCTGGGCGACAAGTGCGAGGCCTGCCACACCACGTCCGACTGGAAGGACACCGCGGCCTTCCGGCACGACCGCGACACCAAGTTCGCCCTGCGCGGCAAGCACGTGCCGGCCAGGTGCGAGACCTGCCACACGGTCGCGCCGGGCGTCGCGAAGACGCCGACGACCTGCATCGGTTGCCACCAGAAGGACGACAAGCACAACGCGACGCTCGGCACGGCCTGCGGCGACTGCCACACCGAGCGCAGCTGGCGCGAGGCGCGGTACGACCACGACCTGTCGGTGTTCAAGCTGCGCGGCAAGCACAAGGACGTCGAGTGCAAGGACTGCCACCGCGACCCGAGGAGCTTCAAGGGAACGGCGACCGCCTGCATCGCCTGCCACCGCAAGGACGATACCCACAAGACGCGGTACGGGGACAGGTGCGACAGCTGCCACACCGACAAGTCGTGGCGCGACATCGTCTTCCGGCACGAGCGGGACACGAAGTACCCGCTGCTCGGCAAGCACGCCTCCACCAAGTGCGACAGCTGCCATACCGGTCACGCCTACAAGGACAAGCTCCGGACCGACTGCTTCTCGTGCCACGGCAAGGACGACAAGCATCGCGACCAGCTCGGCCGGCAGTGCGAGCAGTGCCACGAGACGGCCGACTGGAAGAAATCGGTGCGCTTCGACCACAACAAGTCGCGCTTCCAGCTGGTGGGGCGCCACGCTCGCGTCGAGTGCCGGGAATGCCACCTGACCCCCGCGTACAAGGATGCCAGGTCGGACTGCGCTTCGTGCCACGCGAAGGACGACAAGCACAAGCTGACGCTGGGCTCGGACTGCGCCCAGTGCCACAACGCGCGCGACTGGCGGACCTGGGACTACAACCATGACCGCAAGACGCGCTTTGCGCTGGACGGGGCGCACCAGCCTCTCGCCTGCGGCGCCTGCCACCGGCTGCCCGGCGAAAAGATCCCGGCGGTCGGACGCGAATGCATCGCGTGCCACCGCGGCGACGACATCCATCACGGCGAGTACGGGGCAGCCTGCGAGCGCTGCCACACGACTCGCAACTTCCGCGAGATCAAGGGGCTCGGAGGCGCTTCGCTGCCGGCCCCGACCGAAGCGCGCCGCGGCGCGACGACCGGAGCACGACCATGACCAGCCGCATTCGGAGTTTCCCCGATGTCCCGCACTGGATTCGAGTCGCCGCGCTCGCGCTTGCAAGCGTCGTGATCATGGCGAGCGTCCTCGCCGGCGCACTCGCTCCGAACCGCGCCATCGCGCAGGCCAATCCCACGACTCCGCGATCCTCGTCGCAGCACCTGGCGACCGGTTTCGCGCTGACCGGGGCGCACGAGATAACGCGTTGCGAGACCTGCCACGTGCGCGGCGTCTTCAAGGGTACGCCCCGGACCTGCGTCGGCTGCCACGGGGCCGGAACGCGGGTCAGCTCGACCACGATGCCGCCGTCGCACGCGCCGACCCAGCAGGCCTGCGACGCTTGCCACAACACCGTCACCTTCACCGGCGCGCGCTTCGCCCACGTCGGGATCGTTCCCGGGACCTGCGCCTCCTGCCACAACGGCGCGACGGCCACGGGCAAGCCGGCGGGGCACCTCGCGACCACTGCGTCCTGCGACTCCTGCCACCGGACTTCCGGCTGGTCCGGAGGAACGTTCAACCATTCCGGGGTTGCGGCCGGTACCTGCGCGAGTTGCCACAACGGGACCGCGGCGAAGGGCAAGGCCGGCAACCACGTGCCGACGACGGCGTCGTGCGACAGCTGCCACCGGACCACCGGGTGGACGCCGGCGACGTTCAGCCACGCGGGGATCACGCCGGGCACCTGCGCCAGCTGCCACAACGGGACCGCGGCGAAGGGCAAGGCGGGCAATCACGTGCCGACGACGGCGTCGTGCGACAGCTGCCACCGCACCACCGGGTGGACGCCGGCGACGTTCAGCCACACCGGCGTGACGCCGGGGACGTGCGCGAGCTGCCACAACGGGACTGCGGCGAAGGGCAAGGCCGGCAATCACGTGCCGACGACGGCGTCGTGCGACAGCTGCCACCGGACGACGGGCTGGACGCCGGCGACGTTCAGCCACAGCGGCGTGACGCCCGGAACCTGCGCGAGCTGCCACAACGGGACCGCGGCGAAGGGCAAGGCCGGCAACCACGTGCCGACGACGGCGTCGTGCGACAGCTGCCACCGGACGACCGGGTGGACGCCGGCGACGTTCAGTCACGCGGCGTGATCGCACCGGAACCTGCGCTAGCTGCCACAACGGGACCGCGGCGAGAGGCAAGGCCGGCAACCACGTGCCGACCACGGCGTCGTGCGACAGCTGCCACCGGACCACCGGGTGGACGCCGGCGACGTTCAGCCACGCGGCGATGACGCCGGGCACCTGCGCGACTCGTGCCACAACGGCACCGCCGCGAAGGGCAAGGCCGGCAATCACGTGCCGACCAACGAGTCCTGCGACACCTGCCACCGCACGACCGGGTGGACGCCGGCGACGTTCAGCCACACCGGCGTGACGCCGGGGACGTGCGCGACTCGTGCCACAACGGCACCGCGGCGCGCGGAAAATCGGGCAGCCACCTGCCGACGACCGCGTCGTGCGACAGCTGCCACCGCACCACCGGGTGGACGCCGGCGACGTTCAGCCACACCGGCGTGACGCCGGGCACCTGCGCGACCTGCCACAACGGCACCACGGCGCGCGGAAAATCGGGCAGCCACCTGCCGACGACGGCGTCGTGCGACAGCTGCCACCGGACGACCGGGCTGGACGCCGGCGACGTTCAGCCACACCGGCGTGACGCCGGGGACGTGCGCGACTCTGCCACAACGGCACCACCGCGCGCGGGAAGATCGGGCAACCACCTGCCGACGACGGCGTCGTGCGACACCTGCCACCGGACGACCGGGTGGACGCCGGCGACGTTCAGCCACACCGGCGTGACGCCGGGCACCTGCGCGACCTGCCACAACGGCACCACGGCGCGCGGCAAGACGGCCAACCACCTGCCGACGACGGCGTCGTGCGACAGCTGCCACCGCACCACCGGATGGACGCCGGCGACGTTCAGCCACACCGGCGTGACGCCGGGCACCTGCGCGACCTGCCACAACGGGACCACGGCGCGCGGCAAGACCGCCAATCACGTGCCGACGACGGCGTCGTGCGACAGCTGCCACCGCACCACCGGATGGACGCCGGCGACGTTCAGCCACACCGGCGTGACGCCGGGGACGTGCGCGACGCTGCCACAACGGCACCACCGCGCGCGGCAAGACGGCCAACCACCTGCCGACGACGGCGTCGTGCGACAGCTGCCACCGCACCACCGGGTGGACGCCGGCGACGTTCAGCCACACCGGCGTGACGCCGGGCACCTGCGCGACCTGCCACAACGGGACCACGGCGCGCGGCAAGACGGCCAATCACGTGCCGACGACGGCGTCGTGCGACACCTGCCACCGCACCACCGGGTGGACGCCGGCGACGTTCAGCCACACCGGCGTGACGCCGGGATCTGCGCGACCTGCCACAACGGCACCACGGCGCGCGGCAAGACGGCCAACCACGTGCCGACGACGCGTCGTGCGACACCTGCCACCGGACCACCGGGTGGACGCCGGCGACGTTCAGCCACACCGGCGTGACGCCGGGATCGTGCGCGACCTGTCACAACGGCACCACGGCGCGCGGCAAGACGGCCAACCACGTGCCGACGACGGCGTCGTGCGACACCTGCCACCGCACCACCGGGTGGACGCCGGCGACGTTCAGTCACACCGGCGTGACGCCGGGACGTGCGCGACCTGTCACAACGGCACCACGGCGCGCGGCAAGACGGCCAACCACGTGCCGACGACCGCGTCGTGCGACACCTGCCACCGCACCACCGGGTGGACGCCGGCGACGTTCAGTCACACCGGCGTGACGCCGGGGACGTGCGCGACGTGTCACAACGGCACCACGGCGCGCGGCAAGACGGCCAACCACCTGCCGACCACGTTGTCCTGCGATTCCTGCCACCGCACGACCGCGTGGACTCCGGCGACGTTCACCCATACCGGGGTCACGCCGGGCACCTGTGCGACGTGCCACAACGGGACCTCGGCCCGGGGCAAGTCGACCGCGCACTTCGTCACGACGAAGTCCTGCGACGCGTGCCATCGGACGACCGGCTGGACGCCGCTCGCGACGTACAGCCACCTGTCGCCCGGCTACAAGGCGCACAGCGCGGGGCTGACCTGCACGTCGTGCCACAGGAACAACAACGAGGTCCTCGCCTGGCCGGCGCCCGCCTACAAGCCCGATTGCGCCGGCTGCCACGCGTCGAACGTTCAGGCCCGGCGAGCACAAGAAGGTGGACGTCGCCGCAGATCCTTTACACGGTCGCCGAACTGCGCAACTGCAACGGCAGCTGTCACGAGTACGCCGACTCCAGCTTCACGACGATCAGGCGCTCGCGCACCGGCCAGCACCGACCGACCGACGGCGGCTTCTGACCCTCAATCCAACTCGATCCGCGAGCCCATCCATCGACATGCGCACAACGATTCGCAGCCTTCTGCTTGCCTGGCTCGCCGGCAGCCTTCTACTCGTTGCCGGTGCGGCCGAGGCACAGATCCTGGACACGGTCGAGGTGACCCACGACGGGACGAACGCACTGGTGCGCATTCGGTTCGCCGCGTTGATCCAGTACCTGCGACATGCGCCGCAGTCGAGCGGCGAGCAACTGCAGGTGTTCTTCCAGATCACCGCCGGCGAAGAGGGGACGATCGGCACGCGGGAGGAACAGCGCCGATCGCCGCCGTCCGACCTGGTGCCGCGCTTCGACGTCATCTATCCGCCGCAACCCGCGGGCCAGCAGCGGCGAATCGACATCCGCTTCGCCGACCCGGTGAATTTCCGGCTGCGACCCGAAAACAACCGGACGATCCTGCTGACGATCCCGCTGTCCGCGGCGCAGATCGCGCGGCTCGCGCCGGTGCGTCCGGCGGGGGTCGCGCCGCCGCCGAGCACCGTCGAGCCGACGACCGACCTCGACCGACAGGCCGCCCCGATGATGAATCTGGCGCGCGACGCGCTCGCCGGGGGCGATTTCGAGGCGGCTGCGCTGAACCTCAACCGGGTCCTGAACCTGCCGCCCAACGTCTTTTCACAGGAGGCGCAGGAACTGATCGGCGTCGCGCGGGAAAAACTGGGCGAGATGGCGCGGGCACGCGCCGAGTACGAGCTGTACCTCAAGCTCTACGCGGACGGGCCCGGGGCCGATCGCGTGCGTGCGCGCCTGGCCGAACTCAAGGTCGCTCCGGTCCTCGGCGGCGGAGCGCCGGGCGCGACGCCGGTGCCACCGCTGTATACCGCCTGGGGCAGCGTCGCGCAGTACTACTACGGCGGCCAGTCGCAGGTCGAGACGACCACGACGACGGTGACTCCGGCGACCAACGCGACGACGATCGACACCGCGCGCCTGACGGCCGTCGACCAGTCGCAGCTCGTCAACATCGTCGACCTGACCGGACGCTGGCGCGAAGGTCCCTGGGACACGCGCTTCGTGTTCCGCGACAACTACACCTGGAACTTCCTGAAGAACGGGAACAACCGCAATCGCATGAACGCGCTGTACGCGGAGACGCGGTACGCGCCGAACAACTTCTTCGCGCGGCTCGGTCGGCAATCGGCGACGAGCGGCGGCGTGCTGGGCCGCTTCGACGGCCTCTGGGCAAGCATCGGCATCGGACCGGGCAACCGGCTCAATGGCGTCGCCGGACAGCCCGCCGAGTCGACGCTCGGCCCGACCAAGACCTTCGCCGGCGCGAGCGTCGACTTCGACAACATCCTCCCGCGGACCAGCGCGAACCTCTTCGGCATCTACCAGAAGGCTGGCAGCTCGACCGACCGCGTCGGCGTCGGCGCCGAAGTGCGCTACTTCGACGAAGTCCGGATGCTCTACGCGCTGCTCGACTACGATCCGATCTTCGCCGCGACGAACATCGCGATGGCGCAGGGGACCTGGCAGTTTCCCTCCGGCACCGCGGTGAACCTGCTGGCGGACTACCGCCGTTCGCCGACGCTGCAGCTGACGAACGCGCTGATCGCCGCGCCGGGCGTGTCGCTCGACCAGTTGCTGGCCAAGCTCGGCACTTCGGGAACCCGCGACCTGGCGAAGGCGGTGACGCCGATCTCCAAGGTCTACCTGGTCGGCCTGACGCAGCAGCTCAATCCGCAGTGGCAGCTCGGCTTCGACTTCCGCGTCTCGAGCATCACCGGGACGCCGGCGACCGAGTTCGTTCCCGCGCAGCCGGGCAGCGGCAACGTGCAGACCTACACGCTGCAGGCCATCGGCAGCGGGCTCACCCCATGGCGCGACATCCTGGTCCTCAACGGCAGCGTCCTGCGCGGCTCCCTGCTCGACGGCTGGCAGGTCGGGGCCGATTACCGGTTCAGCCCGATCGAGCCGCTGACCATCCAGCCGCTGCTGCGCTACTACCAGCAATCGGACTCGAACAACGCGCACCTGACCCGCTGGACGCCCGGCCTGCGCCTGGTCTGGTTCATCCGCCGCGGTTCTCGCTGGAGGCGGAGGGCGCCCTGGGAGCGCACCAGGTCCAACAGCCTGTTCGTGTTCGACACGGCCGACCGGTGGTTCTACTACGCCGGCTGGCGCTGGGACTTCTAGCCCCTTCGGCGCCGCCGGCGTCAGTTCGGACGAATCGTCGGCACCGTTCCCAGCAGCGCCGAGAGGCCGTTCCACGCGATCTGCACGCCGATGCACATCAGGATGAACGCGGACAGCCGCAGCATGACGCTGGTGCCGGTCGGTCCGAGCAGCCGGACGAGGCGCGACGCGTAGCGGTAGGTCAGCCACACCGTCAGGCCGAGCAGGAGTATCCCGAGCAGCGACGCCGACAGGTGGACGGCAAGCGAGCGCAGGCTGTGCGGGTGCTGCACGCCGAGGGTGATCGCGACCGAGATGCTGCCGGGACCGACGGTCAGCGGCATCGTCAGCGGGTAGAAGGCTCGCGCCTTGAGGACCGCCGCGGACAGCGGCGGCCCGCTGTCCGGGCCGTCGGTGCCCGGGTCGCGGAGCATGGTCCACGCCATGCCGCACAGCAGGATTCCGCCGGCGAGCTTGACCACCGGGACGGAAACCCCGAAGAATTCGATGACGTACGTCCCGAACAGGAACGATCCCAGCAGCAGCAGGAATGCGTTCCAGCCGACGGTGCGCGCGAGGCGCTGGCGCTCCTCGGCAGTGGCGCCCTGCGTGAGTGCCATGAAGAAAGGCGCCGAACCCACCGGATTGAGGATCGGGAACAGGGCGGCGAAGACGAGCAGCGTCTGCTCGACCAGCTGGCGGAATCTCGAATTCGAGCATGTCGGCGGAACAGGCGGCGGCGAAGGCCGGTACACTAGCACGCGCCATGGCCTCGACCCGCACGCTCTTCGGTTTCCACGCCGTCACCGCCCGCCTGCGGCAGCGCCCCGATTCGATCAAGACGCTCTACGTCGCCGCCGGGCGGCACGATGCGCGGGCGCGCGAACTTGCGGAGCGCGCCGCGGCCGCCGGCGTCGCGACGCACGCGGCCGACGAGTCGCGGCTCGACGACCTGGCGGGCAGCCGGCGGCACCAGGGCGTCGTGGCGATCGTCGATGCGAGCGTGCCGCACGTGACGCTCGACGACGTGCTCGACGGGCTGGCCGAGCCGGCACTGCTGCTCGTCCTCGACGGCGTCACCGATCCGCACAACCTCGGCGCGTGCCTGCGCAACGCCGACGCCTTCGGCGCGCACGCGGTCATCGTGCCGAAGGACCGCGCCGTCGGCGTCAACGCCACGGTGGCGAAGGCGGCGAGCGGCGCCGCCGACACCGTGCCCGTCGTCAGCGTCACCAACCTCGCGCGGACGCTGCGCGACCTGAAGCAGCGGGGCGTCTGGGTGGTGGGCGCCGATGCCGGCGGCGAGAGCCTGTTCACCGCCGACGTCGGCGGGCCGGTCGCCTGGGTGCTGGGCGCCGAGGGCGAGGGGCTCCGGCGCCTGACGCGCGAGACCTGCGACCGCGTCGTCGGCATTCCGCTCGACGGCACGGTCGAGTCGCTCAACGTGTCGGTGGCGAGCGGCATCTGCCTCTATGCGACACGGCAACAGCGCGCGGGCCGCGGCTGAGCGCGGGGCGCATCGGTGCCCGAAGCGCGTCGACGGCGGCGCGTTGACGCTGGCGCGGCGATTCCGGCATCATCCGCAGGTTGTGGCCGCGTGCCTGACTGCCGGACACCGGCAGTGCCCGCCGCCACTGCGGGGAAACGCCACGATGCGACGCAAACTGCTCATGGGTGCCATCGCCGCGGCCGTGCGACCCGCCCGCCCGCTCGCCGCCGGGACGCGGCGCCCGGTCAAGGCCGACTGATGCGTCGGTCGCGGCGCACGGCGGCGGACTGACGCTTGCTCGCGTTCGTGCTCCGTCGCGTGCTGCAGGCCGCCGCCGTCATGGCGGTGGTCGCGTTCATCGCGTTTTCGCTGTTCAACTTCACCGGCGATCCGGTGACGTTCATGCTGGGCCAGGACGCGACGCAGCAGGACAAGGACCGGCTGCGCGCCGACCTCGGTCTCGACCAGCCGTTCTACGTCCAGTTCGGCCGGTTCGTCGGCAACGCGGCGAAAGGCGAATTCGGCCTGTCGCTGCGCCAGGGCCGGCCCGTCTCGGCGCTGCTCCGGGAGCGGCTGCCGGCGACGCTGGAACTGTCGGTGGCGGCAGCGCTGCTCGCCGTCGTCGTCGGCATCCCGATGGGCGTCTACACGGCGCTGCGCCGGAAGAGCATCGTGTCGCACCTGCTGCTCGCCGGGTCGCTGATCGGCGTCAGCCTGCCGACGTTCCTGATCGGCATCCTGCTGATCCTGGTGTTCGCCGTGTATCTGGGCTGGCTGCCGTCGTTCGGACGCGGCGATGTCGTTTCGCTGGGCTGGTGGAGCACGGGGCTGCTGACGGCGAGCGGGCTGAAGGCCCTCGTCCTGCCCACGATCACGCTGTCGCTGATCCAGATGGCGCTGATCATGCGCCTGGTGCGCGCGGAGATGCTCGAGGTGCTGCGCACCGACTACATCCGGTTCGCCCGTGCCCGCGGGCTGACCGATCGCGCGATCCACTTCGGCCACGCGCTGAAGAACACGCTGGTGCCGGTGATCACCATCGTCGGCCTGCAGCTGGGTGCGATCATCGCGTTCGCCATCGTCACCGAGACGGTGTTCCAGTGGCCGGGCATGGGCCTGCTGTTCATCCAGGCAGTCAATTTCGCCGACGTCCCGGTGATGGCGGCGTACCTGTGCTTCATCGCGCTCGTCTTCGTCACCATCAATCTCCTCGTCGATCTGCTCTATTACGCGGTCGACCCGCGGCTGCGCGTCGAGCGCGCCGGGGGCGGCGGACACTGACATGACCACCATCGGCCCCGTCGCCCACATCGCCCGCTGGCAGGACGAATTCACCGCCGTCCGCCGCGACCTGCACATGCACCCGGAGCTTGGCTTCGAGGAGCACCGCACCGCCGAGGTCGTCTGCACGCGCCTCAGGGCGCTGGGCATCGAGCACCACGCGGGCATCGGGCGCACCGGCGTGGTCGCGGTCATTCGCGGACGCACCGACAGCCGCGGCCGGTCGGTGGGACTGCGCGCCGACATGGACGCGCTGCCGATGCAGGAGGAGAACGCGTTCGCGCACAGGTCGCGCTACGACGGACGGATGCACGGTTGCGGCCACGACGGGCACACGACGATGCTGCTGGCGGCGGCGAAGTACCTGCACGAGACGCGCCGCTTCGACGGCACCGCCTACCTGATCTTCCAGCCGGGCGAGGAAGGCTACGCCGGCGCGCGCGAGATGATCGACGACGGCCTGTTCGAGCGCTTCCCGGCCGACGAGGTCTACGCGCTGCACAACTGGCCCGGACTCCCGCCCGGACGGCTGGGCATCACGCCGGGTCCGGCGATGGCCGCGGCGGACCGCATCGAGATCACCATCGACGGCCGGGGCGGCCACGGCGCGCATCCGCACGCAGCGGTCGACCCGGTGCTCGTCGCGGGTCACCTGATCACCGCGGTGCAGTCGATCGTCAGCCGCAACGTGAGTCCGATCGACACGGCGGTCGTCAGCCTGTGCGCGATGCACGCCGGCAATCCCGGCGCGATGAGCGTCATTCCCGCGCACGCGACGCTGGTCGGCACCGTTCGCACCTTCCTGCCGGCGACGCAGGACATGATCGAGCGTCGCTTGGCCGAGCTCGTGCCGCAGATCGCCGCGGCCTTCGGCGCATCGGCCCGGCTGGACTATCGCCGGGTCTATCCGGCGACCATCAACCACGACCGCCAGGCGGCGTTCGCCGCCGAGGTCGCCGAGGCGCTGGTCGGCGCCGACAACGTGGTCCGCAACCTGCCGCCGTCGATGGGGTCCGAGGATTTCTCGTTCATGCTGCAGGCGAAGCCCGGCGCATTCGTCCGGCTGGGACAGGGTGGCGCCGAGGGTGGCTGCTTCCTGCACAACAGCACCTACGATTTCAACGACGCGGTCATCCCGCTGGGCGCCGGTTACCTTGCGGCGCTGGTGGAGCGCGCGATGCCGACGACCGCGGCGGGGACGGGCGGCTGATGTCGGCGCTCGGCTACGCCGCGCATTTCGCCTCGTCGTACCAGCAGGCGCGGGCGAAGTTCCTCGCCGCCGCCGCGGCGCGCGGGGCGATGCTGGAAACGCACGTGCTGCCCGGACTGCGCGGCGCCGAGGGCGAGGAGCTGGCGGTGGACGTCGGCCGGATCGGGCCGGCGACGGCGTCGTCGCTGCTGGTGCTGACTTCGGCGACGCACGGCGTCGAGGGCTTCTGCGGCTCCGGCGCGCAGGTCGCGCTGCTGCACGACGACGGGGTGGTCGAGGCGATCGAGGACAGCGGCGCAGCGGTCCTCTTCGTGCATGCGCTGAATCCCGTACGGATTCTCGCGCCTGCGCCGCGTGAACGAGGACAACGTCGACCTCAACCGGAACTTCCGCGACTTCGGCGCGCCGGCTCCGGTCAATGCCGGCTACGGCGAGCTGCACGAGCTGCTGCTGCCGGCGTCCTGGCCGCCGCCGGCCGCGAGCGAGGCCCGGCTGGGCGCGCTGGATCGCCGGTCGCGGCGAGAAGGCGATGCAGGCGGCGATGACCGCGGGCCAGTACTCGCACCCGGAGGGGCTGTTCTTCGGCGGCACGCAGCCGACGTGGAGCAACCGCAGGCTGCGCGATGTCCTGCGCCGCCACGCCGGCGCCGCGCGGCGCATCGGATGGATCGACGTCCACACCGGGCTCGGCCCGTCCGGTCATGGCGAGAAGATCTTCGCGGCCCGCGACGACGCCGCCACGCTGGCCCGCGCCCGCGCGTGGTGGGGTCCCGAGGTGACGTCGTTCTACGACGGCAGTTCGACCTCCGCCGCGCTGACCGGGGTGATGTTCAATGCCTTCCACGACGAATGCCCGGACGCCGAGTTCACCGGCATCGCGCTCGAGTTCGGCACGCGTGCCGCTGCCGGAGGTGCTGATGGCGTTGCGCGCGGAAGGGTGGCTGCACGGACACCCGGACGCACCGGAACCGGTCGGCGACCGCGATCCGCCGCCGGATGCGCGACACGTTCTACGTCGACACCGACGCCTGGAAGGAGCAGGTCGGGCGGCAGGCGCGCGATGCGATGCTGCGCGCGCTGGAGGGCCTGCGGTGAGCACGCCCGTGCCGTTGGCGGCGGCGCCGTCGTGGCGCGACCGGCTCGCGGCGACGTGGGAAGGCGATGTCGCCCACAGCTTCCGCAACTCGCCGGTGGCGATCGTTTCGACCATCGTGCTGGCGCTCTGCCTCGTGGGCGCGTTGTTCGCGCCGTGGCTGGCGCCGCACAACCCGTTCGACCTGCGTACGCTGAACCTGGCCGACTCGCTGGCGCCGCCGGCGTGGCTCGACGGCGGCGGGCGGCAGCACCTGCTCGGCACCGACGACCAGGGCCGCGACGTGCTGTCGGCGATCATGTTCGGCGCGCGGATCTCGCTGCTCGTCGGCCTCGCGTCGGTGGCGATCGCCGTCGTGCTCGGCGTGGGCCTCGGGCTCCTCGCCGGCTACCTCGGCGGACGCCTCGACGCGTTCATCATGCGCGTCGCCGACGTGCAGCTGTCGTTCCCGGCGATCCTGATCGCGTTGCTGATCGACGGCGTCGCCCGTGCGGTGCTGCCGCGCGACGCGCACTCGGAGGTCGCGCTCTACGTCCTGGTGTTCGCGATCGCGATCTCGAACTGGGTGCAGTACGCGCGCACGGTCCGCGGCTCGACGATGGTCGAGAAGAGCAAGGAATACGTCCAGGCGGCGCAGGTCATCGGCGTGTCGTCGCTGGGCATCATGCGCCGGCACCTGCTTGCCCAACGTCCTGGGACCGGTGCTGGTGCTGGCGACGATCAACATCGCGACGGCGATCATCACCGAGGCGACGCTGTCGTTCCTCGGCGTGGGGGTGCCGCCGACGCAGCCGTCGCTGGGCACGCTGATCCGCGTCGGCAACGACTTCCTGTTCTCCGGCGAGTGGTGGATCACCATCTTTCCCGGAGCGGCATTGGTTATCATGGTGCTGTCGATCAACCTGCTGGGCGACTGGCTGCGGGACGCGCTCAACCCGAAGCTGCGCTGAACGCGCCGGTGCGCGGCGGCGTCGGTCGTCGCCAGTCCGCCGCGACGAACCGAGCGTTACATTCATCGAGGAGAACGACGATGCGAAAGAAACTGCTGCTGGCGCTGACCGTGCCGGTGCTTCTCTCCGGCTGCGCGACCTGGGGCCCGACGTGGAGCGAGATCACCGGAGCGCGCTGGAACCGGACCATCATGCATCGCTTTCCGGCGATCATCGAGTCGATCGACGGACGCAGCTCGTTCGTCACCGACCCGATCCGCGTCGAGCCGGGGCTGCGCCGGGTCCAGATGCAGGGACCGCCGCAGGGCCGGCCGGGCGGCGGCCTCCTGGTGAACTTCGAGCTCAAGGTCGAGCCCTGCATGCGCTATTACCTCAACGCGCAGGCGCAGAACAACATCCAGCCCGATTTCGAGCCCGTCGTCGACCACGTCGAGACGATTGCCGGCTGCACGGTGACTCCCGCCAAGTGAGTCGAGCGCGGTGCAGCTTGCTCGCGGTGCGGGGGCGGCCGGCATGAGCGCTGCGCCGCTGCTGGCGGTCGATCGGCTGCGGGTCGAGTTCCCGACGCGCCGGGGCACGCTCACCGCGGTGCACGACGTATCGTTCTCGATCGCCCCCGGCGAGGTGCTGGGCGTCGTCGGTGAGTCCGGCGCGGGCAAGAGCATCACCGGCGCCGCGGTGATCGGACTCATCGACCCGCCCGGACGCATCGCGGGCGGCGAGATACACCTCGCGGGCCGGCGCATCGACAACCTGCCTTACGACGCGATGCGCAAGGTCCGCGGCCGCGAGATCGGCGCGGTGTTCCAGGATCCGTTGACGTCGCTCAACCCGCTCTACACCGTCGGTCGCCAGCTCGTCGAGACGATCGAGACGCACCTGCCGCTGTCGCACGAGCAGGCGCTTGCGCGCGCGGTGTCGCTGCTCGAGGAAGTCGGCATTCCGGCGGCCGCCCGCCGGGTCGGCCACTACCCGCACCAGTTCTCGGGCGGCATGCGGCAGCGGGTCGTGATCGCGCTGGCGCTCGCCGCCAAGCCGAAGCTGATCATCGCCGACGAGCCGACGACGGCGCTCGACGTGTCGATCCAGGCGCAGATCATCCAGCTGCTGAAGCGCCTTTGCCGCGACCACGGGACGGCGGTGATGCTGGTCACGCACGACATGGGAGTCATCGCCGAGACGGCGGATCGCGTCGCCGTGATGTACGCCGGGCGCATCGTCGAGATCGGGCCGGTCGCCGACGTCATCCATCGGCCGGCGCACCCGTATTCGGCCGGGCTGATGGGCTCGATTCCCTCGATCGTCGACGAGCGCGAGCGGCTGACCCAGATCGACGGATCGATGCCGCGGCTCGACGCGGTTCCCGACGGCTGCGCGTTCCATCCCCGCTGCCCGCGGGCCGAGGCGCGCTGCCGCGCCGAGCGACCCGCCCTCGAGGGTGCGGGGACGACGCAGGCCGCGTGCTGGTTTCCGCAGCACTGACCGGACGCGCCGATGGCCGAAACGCTGGTTCAGCTCAACGACGTCGCGCGCGACTTCGACGTCTCGCCGCCGTGGCTCGACCGCGTGCTCGGCGGCAAGCCGCGCGTGCTGCTGAAGGCGGTCGACGGCGTTTCGCTGTCGATCGCACGGGGCGAGACGCTGGGATTGGTCGGCGAGTCCGGCTGCGGCAAGTCCACCGTCGCGCGGCTGATCGTCGGCCTCTACCCGCCGACCCGCGGGACGATCGCCTATGCGGGCACCGTGATCGCAGGCGACGGGCGCGGGCAGCGCCGACGCCGAGGCGCGCCGTGCCGCGCGGCGGTCGATGCAGATGATCTTCCAGGATCCCTACGCCAGCCTCAACCCGCGCTGGCGCGTCGACGACATCGTCGCCGAGCCGATCCACGCGCAGCAGCCGGGCACGCCGCGCGCCGACATCGCCCCGCGCGTCGCCGCGCTGCTCGAGCAGGTCGGGCTCGCCGCCGCCGACGGCAGCAAGTACCCGCACCAGTTTTCCGGCGGGCAGCGGCAGCGCATTTCCATCGCGCGCGCGCTGTCGACCGAACCGCGCTTCCTGGTCTGCGACGAGCCGACGTCGGCGCTCGACGTGTCGGTGCAGGCGCAGGTGCTGAACCTGATGCGGGACCTGTCGCGCCGGATGGGCCTGACCTACCTGTTCATCTCGCACAACCTCGCGGTCGTCCACCATGTCGCCGACCGCGTCGGCGTCATGTACCTGGGGCGGATCGTCGAGCTCGCGCCGACGCGGCGGCTGTTCGGCGCGCCGCAGCACCCGTACACGAGGATGCTGCTCGAAGCGGTTCCCGACCTGCAGATGACCGGCGTGGCGCGCACCGCCGTCGCCGGCGAGGTGCCGAATCCGCTCGATCCGCCGTCGGGCTGCGCCTTCCATCCGCGCTGCCCGTGGGCCGCCGACCGCTGCCGGCGCGAGGCGCCCGCACTCGCGCCTGCCCCGGGCGGCGGCGAGGTTGCCTGCCATGCGGTCGCGGAAGGGCGCCTGCCCGCGCCGGTCGGGATTTCGCCTGCGCTGCCTGGGTTCGCCCGGACCGGCGTCGGCGTCGGCGAATCCGCTATAATTGCGCGCTTGTGCCGCCCGGCACGGCCGCGCCGATTTCGCCCGGCCCGCTCCCGCAGGTCTCCGCCGCGCCGTCGACGCGCCGCCGAACCGGACGCGGTCGGGGCCTCCGACCGGGCATCGCCGTCGCCTGAACCGCGGCCCCATACTCATCCTCACCTGCTGGCCAGACCCCCGTGCGCCTCACCCAGATCAAGCTCTCCGGCTTCAAGTCGTTCGTCGACCCGACCACCATCGCCACGCCGGGGCAGCTCGTCGGCATCGTCGGACCCAACGGCTGCGGCAAGTCGAACGTCATCGACGCGGTGCGCTGGGTGCTCGGCGAGTCCAAGGCGTCGGCGTTGCGCGGCGAGTCGATGCAGGACGTCATCTTCAACGGCGCCGGCGACCGCAAGCCGGTGGGGCGGGCGTCGGTCGAGCTGTTCTTCGACAACAGCGCGGGGCGCATCGGCGGCCAGTGGGGCCAGTACGTGGAGCTGTCGATCAAGCGGGTGCTCACGCGCGACGGCGACAGTTCGTACTACATCAACAACATCCCGGTCCGGCGCCGCGACATCCACGACCTGTTCCTCGGCACGGGGCTCGGGCCCAGGGCCTACGCGATCATCGAGCAGGGGATGATCTCGCGGGTGATCGAGGCGAAGCCCGAGGAGCTGCGCGTCTTCCTCGAGGAGGCCGCCGGGGTCTCGAAGTACAAGGAACGGCGCAAGGAAACCGAGGGTCGGATCGCCGACACGCGGGAGAACCTGTCGCGGGTCGAGGACATCCGGCAGGAGCTCGGCAACCAGCTCGAGAAGCTGGAGACGCAGGCGAAGGTCGCCGGCGAGTATCGCGAGCTCGAGGCGCGCCTCAAGTCGTCGCAGCACCTGCTCTGGTATTCGAAGCAGCAGGACGCGGTCCGGGCGCGCGAGCGGCACGGCGCCGAGATCGCCAACCTGACGGTCGCGCTCGAGTCGCTGGTGGCCGACGTCCGCGGGACCGAGGCGAGGATCGAGGCGATGCGCAGCGATCACTACGCCGCCGGCGACGCGCTGCACGACCGGCAGGGCGCCTTCTACGCCGCCAATGCCGAGGTCACGCGGCTGGAGCAGCAGCTCGCCTTCGCGCGCGAGAGCGAGAACCGGATCACGCTGCAGGTCGCGCAGCTGACCGAGCAGCTCGGCGCGCTCTCCGCGCAGGACGCCGCGGTCGCCGCCGATCGTGGCGCCGCCGAAGCGGCACTCGAGCAGGCGCTGGCGGCGCGCGAAGCGGCGGGCATCGAGGAGAGCGCGGCGCAGGCCGCGCTGCCGGCGCTGGAGACCGCGGTGCGCGACGCCGCCGCGGCGCTGTCCGCGGTGCAGCAGCGGGCGGCGCAGATCGAGCAGGGGATTCGCGTCGCCGAGACCAAGCGCGAGCAGTTCCAGCGGGTGTTCGCGCAGTTCGCGCAGCGACGCGAGCGGCTCGACGCCGAGCTGGCGACACTGGCCGCACCGGTCACCGACCCGCTGCGCGACGTCGAGGAACAGCTCGCGCAGGAGCAGTCGGACCTGGCGGCGAAGGAGACTTCGCTCAACGCGCTGCGCGACCAGGTCCAGGCGCTCCAGGAGCAGCAACGCGCCGCCGGCGTCGCGGCGCAGGCGGCCGCCAAGGCGCTGGCCGACCTGGAGGCGCGGGCCGAGGCGCTCGCGGCGCTGCAGGCCAAGATCGGTCACGGCAAGGACATCGACGGCTGGCTGGAGGCGCGCGGCCTCACGGCCGCGAAGCGGCTGTACCAGTCGATCGGCGTCGAGCGCGGGTGGGACAACGCGCTGGAGGCGGTGCTGCGCGAAGCGATGAGCGGGCTCGAGCTGCCGGCGCTCGACGGCGCCGCGGCGTGGGCGAGCGACGGCAATCCGCCGCCGCGGCGCACCGCCGCGTATGCGCGGGTCGCCTCGGCGTCGCATCCGTCCGCCGGCGACGATGCGCTCGAACGCAAGGTCGCGCTGCGCCAGCCGGGGCTCGAACGCCTGGTGGGCGACAGCCTGCACGGCGTGCGCTGCCGACCGGACCTCGCTGGCGGCGCTCGCCGACCGCGGAGAGCTCGCCGCCGGCGAGTGCTTCGTCACGCCGGAGGGCCACCTCGTCGGCGCGCAGTCGATCACGTTCTTCGCCCCGGACGACGAGACGCACGGCGTGTTCGCGCGTGAACGCGAGCTCGCCGAGCTCGGGTCGGCGTCGGCCGGCGCGCGCGACGCCGCGGTCGCGACCCGTGCGGCGCTGACGGCGCTCGAGGAAGAGCTCGACGGCGGCCAGCAGCGCTACCACGCCGAGAGCCTCGCCTTCGGGTCGCAGCAGCGACGTTGCCACGACCTCGAGCTCGAGCTCATGCAGCTGAAGCAGGCCGCCGAGGCCGCGGCCCGCCGCCGCGCCCAGCTGACGCAGGAGCTCGGCGACCTGACCGCGCAGGAGGCCGTGGAACGCGACGCGGCGACGACGCTGCAGGCCGAACTCGCGGACATGCAGTCGAAGCATCACGACGAGCACGCGCTGGGCGAGGCGCAGCGGCACGCGCGCAACGAGGCCGAGGTGGGTCTCGCCCGCGGCCGCGAGCGCGTGCGCACCGCCGAGCGCGCCGCGCAGGAAGCCGCGTTTGCCGAGCGCAGCTGCCGCGAGCGCCTGGCCGAGCTCGACCGCCGCCGCGAGGCGCTGGTCGCGCAGGTCGCGCAGCAGCAGGGCCTGCTGGCGCAGCTGACCAGCGAGCGGCAGGCGATCGACTGGACCCCGGTGGAGGAGGCGCTGCAGCGCCAGCTCGCCGCACGTGGCGAGGCGGAGTCCGCCCTCGCGGCGGCGCGCGACCGGCTGGAGGGGCTCACAGCCGAGTTGCGCGCCGGCGAGGAAGCGAAGATGGCCGCCGAGCAGAAGCTCGACCCGGCGCGCTCGAAGATCGAGGAAATGCGCCTGAAGGAGCAGGCCGCCGCGCTGCAGGAGGCGCAGTTCGCCGAGCAGCTCGCCGAGCACCAGGCCGACCTCGCGGCCCTGCCCGAGGCCCTCAAGGCGTTCGGGCCGAAGTCGCAGCTGCCCTCGGAAATCGAGCGTCTCACCGCGGCGATCGCCGAGCTGGGCGCGGTCAACCTGGCCGCGCTCGACGAGCTCGTCACGGCGAGGGAGCGCAAGGACTACCTCGACCGGCAGGCGGCCGACCTCAACGAGGCGATGGCGACGCTCGAGCACGCCATCCGCCAGATCGACAAGGAGTCGCGGGCGCTGCTGCAGGCGACGTTCGAGGCGGTCAACGAGAATTTCTCGAAGCTGTTCCCCGCGCTGTTCGGCGGCGGCCAGGCCCGGCTCATCCTCACCGGCGAGGAGATCCTCGACTCGGGCGTCCAGGTCGTCGCGCAGCCGCCGGGCAAGCGCAACGCGTCGATCCACCTGCTGTCCGGCGGGGAGAAGGCGCTGACCGCGACTTCGCTGGTGTTCGCGCTGTTCCAGCTGAACCCGGCGCCGTTCTGCCTGCTCGACGAGGTCGACGCGCCGCTCGACGACCCGAACACGATCCGGTTCTGCGAGCTGGTCAGGAAGATGTCCGGCGAAACCCAGTTCCTGTTCATCTCGCACAACAAGATCACGATGGAGCTCGCGAGCCAGCTGATCGGCATCACCATGCCCGAGGCCGGCATTTCGCGGGTGGTCGCAGTCGACATCGCCGAGGCGATCGAGATTGCCCAGGCCGCGTAGCGCCACCGGGCCCGGGACTCCCGTTATCGAAGCGGCAAGGGCTATAATCGGAACAGACCGCGCGGCCTCGCCGCGCTTCCGAGTCCCTGCGGTTTTCCGCCGCGAGCGCGCATGACGACACTGCAACTGGGATTGATCGCCGCCGGCATCGCCTTCGTCGCCGCGGTCGCGCTCTACAATTGGTTCACGCTGCGCCGCGCGAAGAAGCACATCGACCGCGCGTTCGCGCCGGCGAAGGACGCGCTGCTGGAGCCGGAACCGCCGCGCGCGGGCGGACGCGTCGAGCCGACGCTGCGCGGCGCCGCGGACGACGGCGACGAGCCGCTGCCGGCGACGGCACGCGGCGGCGACTTGCCGGAAAACCCGCGGCGCGACATCGCGCTGCCCCCCGACGACGGGTTCGAGCCGCCGATCGAGATCGTCCGCCGTGGCGAGGCGACGATCGTCGAGCCCGACGCCGACGCGGGCATCGCCGGCGCCGGATCGCCGCGCTCCGGCGCCTGCCATGCCGTCCGCGGCCGGGCGGGCGGACGCCCGCAGCGCCGGCGGCCCGGACCCCGAGATCGAAGCGATCGTCAGGCTGCAGCCGGTGAAGCCGGTCGGCGCCGGCGCGCTCGCGGCCGGCCTGCACGCCCGCATCGGCAAGCCGCTGCGCTGGTTCGGCCGCCGCGACGTCGGCGCGCCATGGCAGCGGCTGCAGTCGGATACTCCGGGCGAATTCGCCGAGGTCGTCGCATGCCTGCTGCTGGCCGACCGCAACGGCGCGGCGAGCCGACCGCTGCTCGAGACCTTCGTCAAGCTCGTCGGCGACATCGCGCCGACGCTGCCCGCCGCGTTCGTCGCGCCGGATGCCGGCGTCGAAGCCGAGCGCGCGGAGTCGCTCGATCGCATCTGCGCCGATCTCGACGTGCAGATCGGCCTGACCCTGCTCAAGACTTCGCCGGCGACGATCGCCGGCACGCGGTTGCGCGGCGTCGCGGAGGCCGCGGGATTCCGCCTGACCGAGCAAGGGCGCTTCGACTGGGTGCAGGAAGAGAACGGCGCGGTCCTCTACACGCTGCAGAATTACCGCGCCGACCCCTTCACGGTGGAGTCGCTGCGGGCCGCGTCGACGCCCGGTGCGGTCTTCGTTCTCGACGTGCCCCGCGTCGCCGATCCGGCGCGCACGTTCGACCAGATGAAGCTCGTCGCGCGCCGGATGGCGCAGACGCTCGACGGGGTGCTGGTCGACGACAACCGGCGTCCGCTCGACGACGCCGCGCTGGTGATGATTCGCCAGCAGGTCGAAGCGGCCGCGGCAGCGCTGCGCAGCTTCAACATCGAGCCGGGCAGCCCCCGGGCGCTCGCGCTGTTCGGCGCATGACCGGGCGCCGCCGGTCGCGGAACCGCGCCCGATGAACACCCGGCGGGCGGTGTCCCCCGCCGCCCCGGTCGCACCGGGGCCGGGAGATGCGGCGCCGGCACCTCCGGTGGCGGCGGCGCGTGCCGCCGTGCTTGCGCGCGAACTCGAGCAGCACAATTTCCGCTACTACGTCCTCGATGCGCCGAGCGTCAGCGACGCCGAATACGACGCGATGTTCCGCGAGCTCGTCGACCTCGAGGCGCGGTATCCGGCGCTGGCACGCCCCGATTCGCCGACGCAGAGGGTCGGCGCGGCCCCGGCGGCCGCGTTCGACACCGTCATCCACCGGGTGCCGATGCTGTCGCTCAACAACGCGTTCGCCGACGACGAGGTCGACGCCTTCGACCGTCGCGCGCGCGAGGCGCTCGGGCGTGGCCGAGGTCGCCTACGCGGTCGAGCCCAAGTTCGACGGCCTGGCCGTCGCGCTGGTCTACGAGCACGGACGCCTCGTCGTCGGCGCGACGCGCGGCGACGGCAGCAGCGGCGAGAACGTCACGGCCAACCTGCGCACCGTCGGCGCCATTCCGCTGCGGCTCCCGAGCGATGCGCCGGACCGGCTCGAGGTCCGCGGCGAAGTGCTGATGAAGAAGCGCGACTTCGAGGCGCTCAATGCGGCGCAGGCCGCCCGCGGCGACAGGATCTTCGCCAATCCGCGCAACGCCGCCGCCGGCAGCCTGCGTCAGCTCGACCCGCGGATCACGGCGTCGCGCCGCCTGTCGTTCTTCGCCTATGGCGTGGGCGACGCCGACTGGGGCCCCGGCGCCGCGCCGCCGACGCACGGCGCGCTGATGCTGCGGCTCGCGGCGCTGCACGTCCCGGTGAGCGCCGAGCGGGCCGTCGTCGGCGGCCTGGCGGGGCTGCTCGACTATTACCGGGCGATGGGTGCGCGCCGCGCGAGCCTGCCCTACGACATCGACGGTGTCGTCTACAAGGTCGACGACCTGGCGGGGCAGGAACGGCTGGGCTTCGTTTCGCGCGCGCCGCGCTTCGCGATCGCGCACAAGTTCCCCGCCGAGGAGATGGAGACCGTGGTGCTCGCCATCGACGTGCAGGTCGGGCGCACCGGCGCGATCACGCCGGTCGCGCGCCTGCGGCCGGTGTTCGTCGGCGGTGTCACGGTCACCAACGCGACGCTGCACAACGAGGACGAGGTGCGGCGCAAGGACGTGCGCATCGGCGACACCGTCGTCGTCCGCCGTGCCGGCGACGTCATCCCGGAAGTGGTGCGGGTCGTCGCCGACCGGCGGCCGCCCGACGCGCGCGAGTTCGCGATGCCGACCGCGTGCCCCGAATGCGGATCGGCGGTGCTGCGGCTCCCGGACGAGGCGATCGCGCGCTGCAGCGGGGGTCTCGTCTGCCCGGCGCAGGTCAAGCAGTCGCTGCTGCATTTCGCGTCGCGGCGGGCGATGGACATCGAAGGGCTGGGCGAGAAGCTCGTCGACCAGCTCGTCGACGCCGGACTCGTGCGCACGCCGGCCGATCTCTACCGGCTGGGCGTGGCGGCGCTCGCGGGACTCGAGCGGATGGCCGACAAGTCGGCGGCCAACGTCGTCGCCGCCATCGAGGCGAGCAAGGCGACGACGCTGGCGCGCTTCGTGTTCGCCCTCGGGATCCGGCAGGTCGGCGAGGCGACCGCGAAGGACCTCGCGCGGCACTTCGGCAGCCTCGACGCACTGATGGACGCCGACGAGGCGGCGCTGCTCACCGTCCGCGACGTCGGACCGGTGGTGGCGCAGAGCATCGCCCGGTTCTTCGCCGAGCCGCACAACCGGGAGGGCGTGCTGCAGCTTCGCGCCGCCGGCATCCGCTGGACCGAGGGCCGCCCGCGATGGCGGCCGGGCCGGCCCGCTGGCCGGACGCACGCTGGTGCTGACCGGCACGCTGCCGACGCTCACCCGCGAGGACGCGAAGGCGCGCATCGAGGCCGCTGGCGGCAAGGTGGCGGGCAGTGTTTCGAAGAAGACCGATCATGTGATCGCCGGCGCCGACGCCGGCAGCAAACTCGCGAAAGCGCACGAACTTGGCGTGCCGGTCCTCGACGAGGAGGGGCTGCTGCGCCTTCTCGCCGGCGGGTCGCCGGCGGCCTGAACCAGGAAACCCCAATGCGTCCCATCACCAAGGCTGTCTTCCCCGTCGCCGGTCTCGGCACCCGCTTCCTGCCGGCAACCAAGGCGAGCCCCAAGGAAATGCTGCCGGTCGTCGACAAGCCGCTGATCCAGTACGCCGTCGAGGAGGCCGCCGCCGCCGGGATCACCGACATGATCTTCATCACGGGCCGCAACAAGCGCGCGATCGAGGACCATTTCGACAAGGCGTACGAACTCGAGACCGAGCTCGAGCTGCGCCAGAAGAAGGACCTGCTCGATGCCGTGCAGGCGGTCACGCCGCGCGGGATCAACTGCATCTACATCCGGCAGACCGAGGCGCTGGGCCTCGGCCACGCGGTGCTGTGCGCCGCGCCGGTGGTCGGCGACGAGCCGTTCGCCGTGCTCCTCGCCGACGACCTGATCGACGCCCGCGTGCCGGTGATGCAGCAGATGACGGAGCTGGCGGCGCGCGAGAACGCGGCGGTGATCGGGGTGATGCCGGTTGCGCCGGAGGAAACCGGCAGCTACGGCATCGTCGAGACCGTCGGCGGCGCCACGCCGGGGCCGGGCGCCGCCGAGCCGATCGCCCGGATCATCGAGAAGCCGAAGCCCGGGACCAGCGCGTCGACGCTCGCGGTGGTGGGACGCTACGTGCTCACGCCGCGGATCTTCCGCCACCTGCGCACGATGCCTCCCGGGGCCGGGGGCGAGATCCAGCTCACCGACGGCATCGCCCGGCTCATCGCCGAGGAACGGGTGCTGGCGTACGCGTTCAGGGGCCGCCGCTACGACTGCGGGAGCAAGCTCGGCTACCTCGAGGCGACGGTCGATTTCGGGCTCAAGCATCCCGAACTGGCCGCCGACTTTGCCGTCTTCCTGCGCGAACGCGGCCTGCGCCCGCCGAATCCCGACACATGACGCTCAACGAGCTGCGCTACCTCGTCGCCGTCGCCCAGGAACGGAATTTCGGGCGCGCGGCGCAGAAATGCTTCGTGAGCCAGCCGGCGCTGTCGGTCGCGATCCAGAAGCTCGAGGAGGAACTCGGCGCGCGGCTGTTCGAGCGCGGCAAGACCGAGGTGACCGTCACGCCGTTCGGGGGCCAGATCGTCGAGCAGGCGGCCCGGGTGCTCGAGGAGGCGGCGCGGATCCGCGAGATCGCGCAGGCCGGGCGCAACCAGCTCGTCGGGGCGCTGAAGCTCGGCGTCATCTACACGATCGCGCCGTACCTGCTGCCCGACCTGATCCCGGCGCTGCACCAGCGGGCGCCGCTGATGCCGCTCGACCTGGAGGAGAACCTGACCGACCACCTCGAGGGCGAGCTGAAGGGCGGGCGCCTCGACGCGGCGATCGTCGCGCTGCCGTTCGCACCTGTCCGGCGTCGCCACCGAGTTCCTCTACGAAGAGCCGTTCCAGGTCGTCGTGCCGGCGGACCACCCGTGGGCGAAGCGAAAATCGGTGGCGCCGGACGAGCTGACGGGCGAGCGGACGATCATGCTGTCGGTTGGCCACTGCTTCCGCGACCAGGTGCTCGACGCCTGCCCGGAACTCAACCGCGCGAACATGCAGATCGCGCGTACGACCTCGCTGGAGACGATCCGCAACATGGTGGCGTCGGGACTGGGCGTGTCGGTGCTGCCCCGCGACGCGCTGACGCCGAAGTACCACAGCCGGCTGGTCGTGGCGGTGCCGTTCGGGAAGCCGGTGCCGTCGCGGCGGGTCGCGCTCGCGTGGCGGAAAAGCTTTCCGCGGCCGGACGCGATTCGGGTCCTGCGCGATGCGGTGCTGGCGTGCCGCGCGCCGGCGAAGGCAAAAAAATAGGGGTTACACTTGCGCGTAACCCCTTGGTTCATGTGGTGGGCGATACTGGGATCGAACCAGTGACCCCTGCCGTGTGAAGGCAGTGCTCTACCGCTGAGCTAACCGCCCCGCGAACCCAGACAGGAGCCGCAATTTAAGCACGGCCGCCGAGGGGGGGTCAAACCGACGCGGACAGTTTGTTCATGCCTGTCCTGGACGAAAAATGCACCGATATGGGGCGTCGATGATCCAGGACAGGGCATTCACGCGGGCCGGCAGCTGTGGATAAGTCGCCAAGTGCCGGCGCTGGCAACACATTCATCCCCCGGCCCGACGCTTGCTATACACCAGGGTCCGAAGCCCGCTTCCCCGAAAATACTGCCGTGTCATCCCCCCCCTACGACGAAATGCGCGCCCCCGACGGGACGATCCGGGCGCATTACCGGGCATTCGCGGGCTGGCTCGAGCGCACACCCCCGGATCGCATCGCGCAGAAGCGCGAGGAAGCCGAACGGGCGTTCCACCGGATCGGCATCACGTTCGCGGTCTACGGCGAGGAAGAGGGCACCGAGCGCCTGATCCCGTTCGACATCATCCCGCGGATCATTCCCGCCGACGAATGGGCGCTGCTCGAGCGCGGGCTCACGCAGCGCGTGCGGGCGCTCAACGCGTTCCTGCACGACGTCTACCACGACCAGGCGATCCTCAAGGCGGGCGTCGTGCCGGCCGAGCGGATCCTGGGCAATTCGCAGTACCGCCGCGAAATGCAGGGCATGGACGTGCCCGGCGGCATCTATGCGCACATCGCCGGCGTCGACGTCGTCCGCGCGGGGGAGGGCGAGTACTACGTGCTCGAGGACAATCTGCGGGTGCCCTCGGGCGTGTCGTACATGCTGGAAAACCGCAAGATGATGATGCGGCTGTTTCCGGAGCTCTTCGCCACCCGCTCGATCCGCCCGGTCCAGCACTATCCGGACGTCCTGCTGGAGAACCTGCACACGCTCGCGCCGGCCGGGGAGGAGAACCCGACCGTCGCCGTGCTGACGCCCGGTCCGTACAACTCCGCCTACTACGAGCACGCATTCCTCGCCCAGCAGATGGGCGTCCAGCTGGTCGAGGGGCAGGACCTGTTCGTGCAGGGGGATACGGTCTTCATGCGGACCACCCGCGGGCCGCAGCGGGTGCACGTCATCTACCGGCGCGTCGACGACGACTTCCTCGACCCGCGCGCGTTCCGGTCGGACTCGATGCTCGGCGTGCCGGGCCTGTTCGCCGCGTACCGGGCAGGGCGGGTGACGCTGGCCAACGCCATCGGCACCGGCGTCGCCGACGACAAGTCCGTCTACCCGTTCGTCCCGGACATGATCCGCTTCTACCTCACCGAGGAGCCGATCCTCAACAACGTTCCGACCTACATCCTGTCGCGGCCCGCGGACCTGTCCCACGTGCTCGCCCATCTGCCGGAGCTGGTCGTCAAGGAGGTGCACGGGGCAGGCGGCTACGGCATGCTGGTCGGACCGGCGTCGACGGCGGCGGAGTGCGAGGCGTTCCGCGCCCGGATTCTCGCCGATCCCGGCAACTACATCGCGCAGCCGACGCTCGCGCTGTCGACCTGCCCGACCTTCGCGGCGGCGGGCATCGCCCCGCGACACGTCGATTTCCGGCCCTACGTGCTGTCCGGCCAGACCGTGCAGCTGGTGCCGGGGGGCCTCACGCGCGTCGCGCTGCGCGAGGGCTCGCTGGTCGTCAATTCGTCGCAGGGCGGCGGGACGAAAGACACCTGGGTGCTCGCCTGATGCTGTCCCGGACCGCCAACGAGCTGTACTGGATGGCGCGCCACATCGAGCGCGCCGAGAACACCGCGCGCCTGCTCGACGTCACCTACCGCACGTCGCTGCTGCCGTATCAGGTGCAGGAGCACGGGCTCGGGTGGGCCGAGCCGTGGGCCGTCCCGCTGCTGTCGACCGGCCTCGCGACGGCGTACTACGAGCGCAACCCGGAGCTGTCCGCCGAGAACGTCATCCGGTTCCTCACGCTCGACCCCGGCAACCCGTCGTCGATGTGGAACTGCCTGCGCTCGGCGCGCGAGTCCGCCCGCAGCGTGCGCGGCGCGATCACCTCGGAAATGTACGAGGATCTCAACGCCTCGTGGCTGGAGCTGCGCCGGTTCGACCATGCCCGGATCGAGGCGCTGGGGATGAGCGCGTTCTGCGACTGGGTGAAGATGCGCTCGCACCTCTTCCGCGGCGTCACCTTCGGGACGATGCTGCGCGACGAGGCCTACCACTTCATCCGGCTCGGCACCCACCTCGAGCGTGCCGACAACACCGCGCGCATCCTCGACACCAAGTACCACATCCTGCTGCCCTCGGCGGCCGACGTCGGCGGGGCGGTCGACTACTACCAGTGGGCGTCGCTGCTGCAGTCGCTGTCCGGCTTCGAGGCGTACCGGAAGATCTACAGCGACACCATCTCGCCGCGCCGGGTCGCCGACCTCCTGATCCTGCGCGACGACATGCCGCGGTCGCTGCACTCGTGCATGAACTTCATCCACGAGACGCTCGAGCTCCTCTGCGACGGCAACAGCGGCGAGCTCGGGCGGCAGGCCGGCGAGCTGCACGCTCGCCTGCACTACGGCAAGACCGACGACATCATCCGCTTCGGGCTGCACGAGTACCTGATGGAGTTCCTCGACACCATCGCGGATCTGGGCGACGAGGTGCATCGGCGCTTCTTCGCCCGGGCGAGCTGACGGCGGCGCCCGGCGCCGCTGCGTTAGAATCGTCCCTTTCCGACGCCGCCTTCCGCCGATGACCTACTGCGTGGCCATGAACCTCGATGCGGGGATGATCTTCGCGTCCGACTCCCGCACCAACGCCGGGGTCGACCAGATCTCCCGCTTCTCGAAGATGCGCATCTTCCATCGCGACGGGGACCGCGTCATCGTCGTCCTGTCGTCGGGCAACCTGTCGATCACCCAGAACGCCATCTCGACGATGGAGCAGCGCGTTCGCGGCGACGAGCACGCCCCGAACATGATGAACGTGCCGTCGATGTTCGACGTCGCGAGGCTGCTCGGCGACGCCCTGCGCGAGGTGAAGGCGCGCGACGGCCCGTACCTGATGCAGAACAACGTCGACTCCAGCGCCAACTTCCTCGTCGGCGGCCAGGTTCGCGGCGAGGCGCCGCGCCTCTACAACGTCTACGGCGAGGGCAACTTCATCGAGGCGACCCCGGAGACCTGCTATTTCCAGATCGGCGAGACCAAGTACGGCAAGCCGATCATCGACCGCGTGATCAAGCGGGGGACGAACCTGGTCGACGCGACCAAGTGCACGCTGGTCTCGTTCGACTCGACGATGCGCTCCAACATCTCGGTCGGCCTGCCGATCGACCTGCTGGTCTACGAGACCGACAGCCTGACGATCAAGCTGAAGCGGCGGATCGACGAGTCCGACCCCTACTTCCAGATGATCCACAGCCAGTGGGGCGAAGGCCTGCGCCGCGTGTTCGGCCAGCTGCCCGACCCCGACTGGGTCTAGGGACACCCCGTGGCGATCCGCGTCGCGCTGTCGCACCGCACCACCTATCGCTTCGATCGCCAGGTCAAGGTCTCGCCGCACGAGATCCGGCTGCGGCCGGCGCCGCATTGCCGCACCCCGGTCCTGGGCTACTCGCTCAACGTCGCGCCGGAAGACCACTTCCTCAACTGGCAGCAGGACCCGTACGGGAACTGGGTCGCGCGGCTCATGTTCCCCGAGCCCACCGACCGGCTCGAGGTCGTCGTCGACCTCACGGCGGACCTGACCGTCATCAACCCGTTCGACTTCTTCGTCGAGCCCTACGCCGAGGCGTACCCGTTCACCTACGCGCCGGCGCTGGCGAAGGAGCTGATCCCGTTCCTCGAAACCGAGACCCCGGGTCCGCGTCTCGCGGCGTGGCTCGACGCCTTCCGGCCGACCATCGCCCGCGGGCGAGAACACGGTCGACCTGCTGGTGCGGATCAACCAGCAGCTGCAGCACGAGATCAAGTACCTGGTGCGGATGGAGCCCGGCGTGCAGACGCCGCAGCAGACGCTCGAGCGCGGCTGCGGCTCGTGCCGCGACACCGGCTGGCTGCTGGTGCAGATCATGCGGCAGCTCGGCATCGCCGCGCGCTTCGCGTCGGGCTACCTGATCCAGCTGGTCGCCGACGTGAAGCCGCTCGACGGCCCGGCCGGCACCGAGCGCGACTTCACCGACCTGCACGCGTGGGCCGAGGCCTACATTCCCGGCGCCGGCTGGATCGGGCTCGACCCGACGTCGGGGCTGCTGGCCGGCGAAGGCCACCTGCCGCTCGCCTGCACCGCCGACCCGGGCAACGCGGCGCCGGTCATCGGCTTCACCGACGTCTGCGAGGTCGAGTTCGACTTCGCGATGAGCGTCACCCGCGTCCACGAGGATCCGCGGGTGACCCGTCCCTACACCGACGCGCAGTGGGCGGCGATCGACGCGCTGGGCGAGGAGGTCGACGCCGCGCTCGCCGCGCACGACGTGCGGCTGACGCAGGGCGGCGAGCCGACGTTCGTGTCGATCGACGACATGGACGGACCGGAGTGGAACTACACGGCGCTGTCGCCGAAGAAGCGGGAGCTCGCGCTCGGCCTGCTCGGTCGTCTGCGCCAGCGCTTCGCGCCGCGGGGACTCGTGCACGACGGCCAGGGCAAGTGGTATCCGGGCGAACCGTTGCCGCGCTGGGCGCTCGGACTGTACTGGCGGGTCGACGGCGAAGCGCTGTGGCGCGACCCGGCGCTGATCGCCGACACCACGCGTCCGGGCACCGCCGATGCGGCGGCGGCGTCGGCGTTCGCCGTCGCCCTCGCCGCGCGGCTCGGGTTGCCCGCCGGACACGTGATCACGGCGCACGAGGACGTGCCGAAGCTCCTCGCCAGCGAGAATGCGTTGCCGTCGAACGCCGACCCGCTCGCGGCCGACCTGTCGCGACCGGACGAGCGGGCGCGGCTCGCGCGGCTGCTGCAGGCCGGGCTCGACACCCCCGCCGGCTACGTGCTGCCGATCAAGCCCGCCCCCGGCGAGGGGGCCGTCGTCGGCTGGCTCACCAGCCCCTGGCCGCTGCGGCGCGGGCGCCTCTACGCGGTGGGCGGCGATTCGCCGCTGGGACTGCGCTTGCCGCTCGCTTCGCTGCCGGAGGTCCTTCCGCTCGACGACGATCGGGATCCGCCGCTCGACTCCTTTGCGCCGCGCGGCACGCTGCCGGCCCGCGACGAGCTCGACGCCGCGGCGCGGGGCGACGCCCGCGGCGACACGCCGCGCGAGGTGATCCGTACGGCGCTGTGCATCGAGGCGCGCGGGGGCCACCTGCGCGTGTTCATGCCGCCGGTCGAGCGGCTGGAGGCGTACGTCGCGCTGGTCGCGGCGATCGAGGACGTCGCCGGCGCGGCGCGGCGCGCCGGTCGCGATCGAGGGCTACCCGCCGCCGCGCGACCCGCGGCTGCGCGTGCTCGGGGTCACGCCCGACCCAGGCGTCATCGAGGTCAACATCCACCCGTCGTCGTCGTGGCGCGAGCTCGTCGCCAACAACGAGCTGCTCTACGAGGAGGCGCGGCAGTCGCGGCTCGGCACCGAGAAATTCATGCTCGACGGCCGCCACACCGGCACCGGCGGCGGCAACCACGTCACGCTGGGCGCCGCGACGCCGGCCGACAGCCCGCTGCTGCGGCGGCCCGACCTGCTGCGCAGCCTCGTGAGCTACTGGCAGAACCACCCGGCGCTGTCGTACCTGTTCAGCGGCACCTTCATCGGTCCCACCAGCCAGGCGCCGCGCGTCGACGAGGCGCGCGACGACAAGCTCTACGAACTCGAGATCGCGTTCCAGCAGCTGGAGCGGCGGCACGAGTCCGGCACCGAGACGCCGCAGCCGTGGCTGGTCGACCGGCTGCTGCGGCACCTGCTGACCGACCTCACGGGGAACACCCACCGCGCCGAATTCTCGATCGACAAGCTGTACTCGCCGGATGGCCCGACGGGCCGGCTCGGCCTGCTCGAGTTCCGCGCGTTCGAGATGCCGCCGCACGCCCGGATGAGCGCAGTGCAGATGCTGCTGCTGCGCGCGCTGGTCGCGCGGTTCTGGCGCAATCCGTACGGTGGCGGCCTGGTGCGCTGGGGCACGGCGCTGCACGACCGCTGGCTGCTGCCGCACTTCGTGACCGCCGACCTGCACGACGTCGTCGCCGATCTGCGGCGCGCCGGTTTCGGCTTCGCCGCGGCCTGGTTCGACCCCTTCGTCGAGTTTCGCTTCCCGCGCTACGGCACGGTCACCTACGACGGCGTCACCATCGAGCTGCGGCAGGCGATCGAGCCCTGGCACGTGCTGGGCGAGGAGATGAGCGGCAGCGGCACCGCGCGCTACGTCGACTCGTCGGTCGAGCGGCTGCAGGTCAAGGTCACGGGGATGACCGGCGCGCGCCATGCCGTCGCCTGCAACGGCCGCACGCTGCCGCTCACGCCCACCGGCGTTCCGGGCGAGTACGTCGCCGGCGTGCGCTTCCGGGCGTGGAATCCGCCGTCGGCGCTGCATCCGACCATCGGCGTGCAGGCGCCGCTGACCTTCGACCTGGTCGACCGCTGGGCCGGCCGGGCGCTGGGCGGCTGCACCTACCACGTGTCGCATCCCGGCGGCCGCAACTACGCGACGTTCCCGGTCAACGCGAACGAAGCCGAGGCGCGCCGCGTCGCGCGCTTCTGGGCGCAGGGGCACACCCCCGGCCCGATGCCGCTGGCCGACGAGCGGGTGAATCCGTCGACCCCGGCGACGCTGGACCTGCGCTGGCAACCGCCGGCGCGCTGACTGCGGCGGATCGCGGACCGTCGCGGACCGCGGCCGGATGCCCGGCCGGTGCGGTCGCGGCGGCCGGCCGCGACCGGCGTCGTGCCGGGTGGGGCAGGGCGCGCGCGTCCGCTAGAATGATGCTTTGCCCAGAGCGTGCCCCATCGTGACCGAGCGCAGTCACCGTCCGCACCCGTTTCGCCCCCAGCCCGACCGGCTTCCTGCATCTCGGCGGGGCGCGCACGGCGCTGTTCGCCTGGGCGTACGCCCGTCGCCACGGCGGCACGTTCGTGCTGCGCATCGAGGACACCGACGTCGAGCGCTCGACGCCCGAAGCGGTCCGGGCCATCCTCGATGCGATGGCGTGGCTGGGCCTCGACTACGACGAAGGCCCGTTCTTCCAGATGCAGCGGATGGACCGCTACCGCGCGGTCCTCTCCGACATGGTCGAGCGCGGCCTCGCCTACCACTGCTACATGTCGCCGGACGAACTCGACGCGTTGCGCGCCGACCAGATGGCGCGCGGCGAGAAGCCCCGCTACGACGGCCGCTGGCGGCCGGAGAACGCGCACGGGATGACGCCGCCGCCGGGCGTCGCGCCGGTCGTGCGCTTCCGCAACCCGACCACCGGCAGCGTCGAATGGGAAGACGGCGTCAAGGGCCGGATCGAAATCGCCAACGCCGAGCTCGACGACCTCATCATCGCCCGCTCCGACGGCACGCCGACCTACAACTTCTGCGTCGTCGTCGACGACCTCGACATGCGCATCACCCACGTCGTCCGCGGCGACGACCACGTCAACAACACGCCGCGGCAGATCAACATCATCGAGGCGCTCGGCGCCGAGGTTCCGGCGTACGCGCACGTGCCCACGGTGCTCGGCGAGGATGGCCAGAAGCTGTCCAAGCGGCACGGTGCCGTCAGCGTGATGCAGTACGAGTCGATGGGGTACCTGCCCGAGGCGATGGTCAACTTCCTCGCGCGTCTCGGCTGGTCGCACGGCGACGACGAGCTGTTCGGCCGCGACGAGCTCGTCGCCTGGTTCGACCTCGCGGGCATCAGCCCGTCGCCGTCGCGCTTCAACGCCGAGAAGCTGAAGTGGGTGAACCAGGAGCACATGAAGCGGCTGCCCGAGGCGACGCTCGGCGCGCGGCTCGCGCCGTACCTGGCGCGGGCGGGGCTCGAAGTCGCCGGCGGCCCGGCGCCGGGGCCGGTCGCCGTCCTGCTGCGCGACCGCGTCGCGACGCTGACCGAGATGGCCGACGCCGCGCACTACTTCTACGTGGCGCCGCATCCGCAGCCGGCGAAGATCGCCGAGCACGTCGGCGCCGGCAACCGCGGCGCGCTGGCCGAGCTCGAGGCGGAATTCCGCACCGTCGACTGGACGCGCGAGGCGCTGGGGGCGGCGATGAAGGCCGCCGCCGCGCGGCATGGCCTGAAGCCGCCGCAGGTGATGATGGCGATGCGCGCGCTGGTGTGCGGGACGCCGTCGACGCCGGCGATCGACGCGGTGCTCGCGCTGCTGGGCCGCGACGAGGTCGCCTCCAGGCTCGCCGCCGGGCTCGCCGCCGTCTGACCGGATTTTCGGCGTCCGCGGGCCGCCCGGCGCCGTCCCCCGGGCGTCGGGCGCGCATTTGGTGCGCAGCCGCTGCTGCGGTAAAATGGCAATTTCCGGATCCGGGTTCGCCATGCCCAAGTTCGTCTTCGTGACCGGTGGCGTCGTTTCCTCGCTGGGCAAGGGCATCGCCGCCGCGTCGCTGTCCGCGATCCTCGCCTCCCGGGGCGTGCGCGTCACCAACCTCAAGCTCGACCCCTACATCAACGTCGACCCTGGAACGATGTCCCCGTTCCAGCACGGCGAGGTCTTCGTCACCGAGGACGGCGCCGAGACCGACCTCGACCTCGGTCACTACGAGCGCTTCGTCGACGTCAGGATGGCGAAGCGCAACAACTTCACCACCGGGCAGATCTACGAGAGCGTCATCCGCAAGGAGCGCCGCGGCGATTACCTCGGCGGCACCGTGCAGGTGATCCCCCACATCACCGACGAGATCAAGGCCTGGATCACCGAGGGCGCCGGCGACGCCGAGGTCGCGGTGGTCGAGGTCGGCGGGACCGTCGGCGACATCGAGTCGCTGCCGTTCCTCGAGGCGATCCGGCAGATGGGCATCACGCTCGGCCGCGACAACGTCTGCTACATCCACCTGACGCTGGTGCCGTTCATCGCCACCGCCGGCGAGATGAAGACCAAGCCGACGCAGCACTCGGTGAAGGAACTGCGCGAGATCGGCATCCAGCCCGACGTCGTGCTGTGCCGCGTCGACCGTCCGCTGCCCGAGGGCGACCGCCGCAAGATCGCGCTGTTCACCAACGTGCCGTTCGAGGCGGTGATCCCCGCCGCCGACGCCGACTCGATCTACAAGATTCCCTCGGCCCTGCACAACGAGGGACTGGACGAGATCGTCTGCCGCAAGCTCGCCATCGATCCGCCGCCGGCCGACCTCGCGACCTGGAACCAGCTGGTCGACGCGCTCGAGCACCCGGAGCACTCGTGCACATCGCGATGGTCGGCAAGTACGTCGACCTGACCGAGTCGTACAAGTCGCTGTCCGAGGCGCTGATCCACGCCGGCATCCACACCCGCGCCAAGGTTCAGATCCACTACGTCGACTCGGAGACGATCGAGCGCGACGGCGTCGACGCGCTGCGCGGCATGGACGCGATCCTGGTGCCGGGCGGCTTCGGCAAGCGCGGGGTCGAGGGCAAGATCGCGGCGATCCGCTACGCGCGCGAGAACGGCGTCCCGTACCTCGGCATCTGCCTCGGCATGCAGCTCGCGGTGATCGAGTACGCGCGCGACAAGGCCGGGCTGGACGGCGCCAACAGCACCGAGTTCGATCCGGCGACGCCGCATCCGGTGGTCGCGCTGATCACCGAGTGGCAGAACCGCGACGGCACCGTCGAGAAGCGGACCCGGTCCTCCGACCTCGGCGGCACGATGCGCCTGGGCGCGCAGCCCTGCGAGGTCGTGCCCGGGTCGCTCGCGCACCGCATCTACGGCAGCACCACGGTCTCCGAGCGGCATCGCCACCGCTACGAGGTCAACAACCATTACCTGCCGCGGCTCGAGGCGGCGGGACTGGTCGTCGGCGCCCGCGCGAGGAGCGAGAGCGCCGGCGACCTCTGCGAAATGATCGAGCTGCCCGGGCACCCGTGGTTCTTCGGCTGCCAGTTCCACCCGGAATTCACGTCGAATCCGCGCCGGGGCCATCCGCTGTTCATCGGCTTCGTCCGCGCCGCCCTCCAGCAGCGCCAGCGCGCGCAGGGCGACGGTTCGGTCGCGGGCGTCGCCGAACTCGTCGCGTCGATCTGACCATGGCCGCCCGCAGCGTGCGTCCCGCAGCTCCCGGGGGCGCCGCGTCGCCGCGCGCCGTGCCACGAGGGCGCGCATGAAGCTCTGCGGCTTCGACGTCGGGCTCGACCGGCCGTTCTTCCTGATCGCCGGCCCGTGCGTCGTCGAGTCGCTGCAGCTGCAGCTCGACGTCGCCGGCCAGCTGAAGGAAATCTGCGCGGCGCTCGGCGTCCCGTTCATCTTCAAGTCGTCGTACGACAAGGCCAACCGCAGTTCGCACGCGAGCTTTCGCGGGCCGGGGATGGACGAGGGGCTGCGCGTGCTCGCCGAGGTCCGCCGCCAGCTCGGCGTGCCGGTGCTGACCGACGTGCACACCGAGTCCGAGATCGCCGCGGTCGCCGCCGTCGTCGACGTGCTGCAGACCCCGGCGTTCCTGTGCCGGCAGACCGACTTCATCCAGGCGGTCGCGAGCGCCGGCAAGCCGGTCAACATCAAGAAGGGGCAGTTCCTGGCGCCCGACGACATGAAGCAGGTGGTCGCCAAGGCCAGGGCCGCGTCCGGCGCCGACAACATCCTGGTCTGCGAGCGCGGGGCTTCGTTCGGCTATCACAACCTCGTCTCCGACATGCGTTCGCTCGCGATCATGCGCGACACCGGCTGCCCGGTGGTGTTCGACGCGACGCATTCGGTGCAGCTCCCCGGCGGCCAGGGCACGTCGTCCGGCGGGCAGCGCGAGTTCGTGCCGGTGCTCGCGCGCGCCGCCGTCGCGGCGGGCGTGGCGGGCGTGTTCATGGAAACGCATCCGCAGCCCGAGAAGGCGCTGTCCGACGGTCCGAATGCCTGGCCGCTGCCGCGGATGCGCGCGCTGCTGGAAACGCTCGTGGCAATCGACCGCGCGGCCAAGCGCGGGGGATTCCCCGAGACCGAAATGATGCCGCGCTAGCCCGCGGTCCCGTCCCAAGGAGCTTCGACGCCATGTTCGTCCATCTGGTCCTGATCAAGCTGAAGCCCGGCGTCACGCGCGCCGATCCGCGCGTCCCCGCATGGGAGGCGCTGTTCGCCGCGCTGCCGCCGCACTGCACCGGCATCGTGCGCATGGAAAGCGGCTGGAACGTCACCGACCGCCCGATCGCCTACGATTTCGGCATCAACATGGCGTTCGCGACCAGGGAGGACCTGCTCGCCTACGGCCCGAACCCGAAGCACCAGGAGGTCGTGGCGAAGCTGCGCGAAATCGCCGACTGGATCATCTGCGACTACGAGGTCGGCGTCCTGACCCGACGCGCCGGACGAGCGGCGGCGCGCCACCGGCGCGCACCGACCCCGCTGCCCGAGAACCTTCCGATTCCCCACTTCACGCAAAACGGTACCCGAAAATGAGCGCCATCGTCGACGTCATCGCCCGCGAAATCCTCGATTCGCGCGGCAACCCCACCATCGAAGCGGATGTGGTCCTCGAATCCGGCGTCTCCGGCCGCGCCGCCGTGCCCTCGGGCGCGTCGACCGGCTCGAAGGAGGCGATGGAGCTGCGCGACGGCGACGCCGCGCGCTACGGCGGCAAGGGCGTGCTGCGCGCCGTCGACAACGTCAACACCGAGATCTGCGAGGCGATCCTCGGTCTCGACGCCACCGAGCAGTCGTTCATCGACCGCACGATGATCGACCTCGACGGCAGCGAGAACAAGTCGCGGCTCGGCGCCAACGCGATCCTGGCCGTGTCCTGCGCGGTGGCGAAGGCGGCGGCCGAGGAGACCGGCCTGCCGCTGTACCGGTACCTCGGCGGCGCCGGGGAGATGCAGCTGCCGGTCCCGCTGATGAACGTCATCAACGGCGGCGCGCACGCGAACAACAAGATCGACCTGCAGGAGTTCATGCTGGTGCCGCTGGGCGCGCCGTCGTTCCGCGAGGCGCTGCGCTACGGCGCCGAGGTGTTCCACGTGCTGAAGAAGCTGATCGACGAGCGCGGCATGCCGACGACCGTCGGCGACGAGGGCGGCTTCGCGCCGAACCTGCCGAGCAACGAGGCCGCGCTCCAGCTGCTGGTCGAGGCGATCGACAAGGCGGGCTACGTGCCCGGCACCGACATCGCGCTCGCGCTCGACTGCGCGGCGAGCGAGTTCCACCGCGACGGCAAGTACCAGCTCGAGAGCGAGGGCCTGTCGCTCACCTCGCAGCAGTTCACCGACGTGCTGGCGACGTGGTGCGACAAGTACCCGATCATCAGCATCGAGGACGGCATGGGCGAGCACGACTGGGAGGGCTGGAAGCACCTGACCGAGCGCCTGGGCCGCAAGGTGCAGATCGTCGGCGACGACGTGTTCGTCACCAACACGAAGATCCTGAAGCAGGGAATCCAGAAGCGCGTGGCCAACTCGATCCTGATCAAGATCAACCAGATCGGGACGCTGTCCGAGACCTTTGCCGCGATCACGATGGCGACGCGCGCCGGCTACACGTCGGTGATCTCGCATCGTTCCGGCGAGACCGAGGACAGCATGATCGCCGACATCGCCGTCGGCACCAACGCCGGCCAGATCAAGACCGGCTCGCTGTCGCGCTCGGACCGCATCGCCAAGTACAACCAGCTGCTGCGGATCGAGGAGGACCTGGGCGAGGCCGCCACGCTACCCGGGCCGCGCGGCGTTCTTCCAGCTGGGGTGAGGGCGCCTTGCGCCTGCTCGCCATCGTCTTCGTCGTGCTGCTGGCCGCGCTGCAGTATCCGATGTGGCTGGGCAAGGGCGGCTGGCTGCAGGTGCGCGAGCTCGACCGGCAGGTCGGCGTCGGGCGCGAGGCCAACGCCAAGCTGAAGACGCGCAACGACGCCCTCGACGCCGAAGTCCGCGACCTCAAGACCGGCTTCGACGCGATCGAGGAACGCGCGCGCTCCGAGCTCGGCATGGTGCGGCAGGACGAGGTGTTCTTCCAGCTGCAGGACGGGCCGGCGCCGCGGCGCTGACGGCCGCCCCCGGTCCCGCCACCCGCACGGCGCATGCAGCGGATCACGTCGCGCCAGAATCCCCGGCTCAGGGCGGCCGAGCGGCTGCTGACGTCGGCGCGCGACCGCCGCAAGTCCCGGAAGTGCGTGCTCGAGGGCGAGCACCTCGTCGGCGTGTATTCCGCGCGCCGGGGCCCCCCGAAACGCTGATCGTCGCCGAGGACTTCCTCGCGCGGCCGGCCGCCCTCGCGCTGGCCGAGCGGCACGCCGACCGCACGCTGATCGTTCCCACCGGGCTGTTCGCCGAGCTGGCCGTCCTTCCGGCCGGCGTCGGCATGATCGCCGTGGTCCCGGTCCCGCCGCCGCCCGACGCGGCGCCGACCGACTTCTGCGTGCTGCTCGACGACGTGCAGGATCCCGGCAACGTCGGCTCGATCCTGCGCTCGGCGGCGGCCGCCGGCGTCACGCTGGCGCTGCTGTCGAAGCACTGCGCGTTCGCCTGGTCGCCGAAGGTGCTGCGCGCGGCGATGGGCGCGCACTTCCATCTCGACATCGCCGAGGACGTCGACCTGCCGGCGTGGGCGCGCGGCTACACCGCCGGCGGCGGCGAACTCGTCGCGACGGTGGCCGAGGGCGGAATCCGGCTGTTCGACGCGCCGATGCGGCCGCGCGTGGCGGTCGCGCTCGGCAACGAGGGCGCCGGGCTGTCGCCGGCGCTCGCGGCGGCGGCGACGCTGCGCGCGACGATCCCGATGCCGGGCGGCATGGAGTCGATCAACGCGGCGGCGGCCGCCGCGGTGTGCCTGTTCGAGGTGGTGCGGCGCCGCGGCGGCACGGCCGGATAGCCGGCGCGCGAGACCGCGGCCGGGGTGCGAGCGCCGGCGCTTACTGCCGGATGGCGGCGACGCGGCCGGTTTCGACGCAACTGTTCGCGTAGTTCATGCGCCACGCGAATTCGACGCCATCGTCGAGCTTTTGCAGCTTGGTGATCTCGGCGTTGGGCCAGGTTCCGTTTGCGCAGACGTAAGTCGCGCTGGGAATGTGCCACATCCGGCCATACTGCTGCGCCTGGCCCTCCATCGTGCACACCGTGCTGCCCTGGAGGTTGACGAACTGGATCCGGATGACGTTGGTGCTCGAGCGCGTGATCAGGACCTGCTGCGGCTGCGGCGAAAACGTGGAGTTGGTGCACGTCGACGAGTAGCCACCCGAAACGCCGCCGATGTACGTCCCTTCCACCGGAACATGCTGGGCGGCGGCGAGCCGCTCGATGTTCTTGGTCATCGCCGTTCCCTCGACGTTCCACGTCAGCACGCCGCGAAATGCGGTCGACGCGGCGAAGGTCGCCGAGCCGACCTGGTTGATGTCGTAGCCGGCCCACACCGGCGCGCCGAACCAGGTGCCGGTGATCCGGTAGACGCCGCCGCTGTAGGTCTCGGTTTCGCCGACGCGATTCATCTGCGCCGTGTACCAGACCGCCTTGCCGTCGGGGCCGTAGACGTAGAACGTGCCGTAGAGGAACCGGTTCTGCTGGGTGAAATTGACGCCCCAGCCGGGTTCGGCGCCGGCGGCAGCCCACCAGGTGTCGGTGTAGTCGACGAGCGCACGGGCGGGCGTTGCGGCCAGGGCGAGCACGAGCAGGAGCGCGGAGGACAGCGCGAGGGTGGGGCGCGAACGGGAGTCGGGTCATGGGCGGGGCTGTTGGCGAGTGATGGGCGAGGGATTGCCGTACGCAAGAGTATCAGGTGCCGCCGCCCGACCTGCGGTTCACGTATCCTGCAGCGGCGAGATCGCCACCTCGAGCTGCCCCGCCAGCGCGTCGATGCGGGCGGCTTCCGGCAGCGCGCCCTGCGCGCCGAAGGCCGTGCAGGCGAGCGCGCCGGCGGCGGTCGCGGCGGCCAGCGCACCCGGCCAGCCGAGCCCGCGGTCCAGCGCGGCGGCGAGCGTTCCGACGAAGGCGTCGCCCGCGCCGGTGGTGTCGACGACCTCGACGCGCGGCGCGGCGAGCATGTGCGACCTGCCGTCGGCGGCGGCGACCACCCCGGCCGCGCCGAGGGTGACGACGACCGCGGCGCCGTGCCGCCGATGCCAGGCGGCCGCGAACGCGGTGGGCGCGTCCGGCAGCCCGGTTTCGCGGGCAAGCACCTGCGCTTCGTGCTCGTTGACGACCAGCACGTCGAGCGTCGCTGCGAGCGACGCGGGCAGCGGGATCGCCGGCGCCGCGTTGAGGAGCACCCGCGCCCCGCGCTGCCGGGCGCGCCGCGCCAGCGCCGTCACCGCGGCGACGGGCAGCTCGAACTGCAGCACCAGCGTGCTGCGCTCGCCGAGGGTCGCATCCTCGACGGCGTCCGGGTCCGCCAGCGCGTTGGCGCCGGCGATCACCGTGATGGCGTTGCGGCCCTCGGCATCGACGTGGATCAGCGCGACGCCGGTCGGCGCGGCAGTCGTGCGGACGCGCGACACGTCGACGCCGGCAGCGGCCAGGCCGGCCAGCGCCGGCGCCCGGAACGCGTCATCGCCGGTCGCGCCGGCAAGCATCACCTCGGCGCCCGCGCGCCGGGCCGCCAGCGCCTGGTTGGCGCCCTTGCCGCCGGCAACCACGGCAAACGAGTCGCCCGCCAGCGTCTCGCCGGCCCGCGGCAGGCGCGCGACCCGCGCCACCAGATCGGCATTGATCGAGCCGAAGACGACGATCATTTCACCGTCGCGGTTCGTACCGGTTGATCACGCCCTTGGTCAGCAGGATGTTCCCGTAGGGTCGCAGTTCGCCGGTGCGCACGACGGCGAACGCATCGCGCGCCCGCTGGTAGAACGCCTCGCGCGCGAGGTGGCCGATCTCCCAGTCGCCGAGCCCGTGCTCGGTGAACACCGCGGCGAAGTCGGCCACCGGCTCCGGCACCGCGCCGGCGTCGCCGACGACTTCCATCGTGAACGCCGCGGGCGCGGCGAAGGTGTCGAGCGGCAGCAGGGTGAGGACGGCGTCGAGCGTCTCGGGCGACGAGGCGCCGGCGAGTTCGACGACGCGGCGGCCGGTCGCGGTCGCCGGAAAGTTGGCGTCGACGATGGCGATGGTGTCGCCGTGCCCCATCGCGGCCAGCGCGTGCAGCAGGTCGGCGGTGAGGAGCGGCGGGATTCCGCGGAGCATGGGAACGGGAGTCCGTCGATATCTGCGCCCGATGAATGCTTCGATGCGACAACTTCGGATGACAATCTCGGACGACCAGTTCGGTGCGATCGAGTGTAACAGTATCATTGCGTCATGCAACGGACCCCGACCCCTGCGGCGGGCCCGGCGCCGCGCGCGCCGGCCCGCGACCGGATCGACGCCCATCACCACGTGTGGTCGCTCGCCCGCGGCGACTACGGCTGGCTCACCCCGGCGCTGGAGCCGCTGTACCGCGACTTCACGCTCGACGACCTGAAGCCGTTGCGCGTCGCCGCCGGCGTCACCGCCACGGTGCTGGTCCAGGCGGCGCCGACGGTCGCCGAGACCGAGTTCCTGCTGGCGACGGCGCGCGTGAGCGGGGGTGTGGTCCGCGGCGTGGTCGGCTGGGTCGATCTCGCCGCCGCCGACGCGATTCCGGTGCTCAGGCGGCTGGCCCGCGACCCATTGTTCAAGTCGGTCCGGCCGATGCTGCAGGACCTGGCCGATCCGGCGTGGCTGCTGCGCCCCGACGTCGGGCGCGCGCTCGCGGCGCTGCCGCGGCTCAACCTGCGCTTCGACGCGCTGGTCCGGCCGCGCGAGCTGCCCGCGCTGGCGACGATGCTGGCGCAGCAGCCGGAACTCGCGGTGGTCGTCGACCACGGCGGCAAGCCGCCGATCGCGCGCGGGGAGTTCGATGCCTGGGCGGACGCCATCGCGGCGGTGGCCGCGCATCCGCGCGTGCGCTGCAAGCTCTCCGGGCTGGTGACCGAGGCCTCGCCGGCGTGGACCATCGACGAGCTCGCCCGCTACGTCGACCACCTGCTGGCGTGCTTCGGCCCGCAGCGGCTGATGTGGGGCAGCGACTGGCCGGTCGTCGAGCTGGCGGGCGGCTACCTGCGCTGGAACTCGGCGACGATGGCGCTGCTGGCTGCCCGGTCCGACGACGACCGTGCCGCGATCCTCGGGGGCACCGCGCGCCGCTTCTACGGCCTCGACTGATTCCCCGATTCCGGGATTGGCCCGCAGGGCGGACCGCGGGATCGGAACCGCGCTCGCGCTAGAACACGTAGCGCTGCAGCTTGGCGCTGTGCACGATCGTCGTCGCGATCTCCTCGATCGACTTGGCCGTCGTGTCGAGCATCGGAATGCCCTCGCGGTCGAGCAGCTCCTCGCATTCCCGGACCTCGTAGCGGCAGTTCTCCAGCGACGCGTACTTGCTGTTCGGGCGGCGCTCCGAGCGGATCTGGTGCAGCCGGTCGGGGTTGATGGTCAGGCCGAACAGCCGGTCGCGCCAGGGCAGCAGCGACCCGGGCAGCCGCCGGTCGGCGAAGTCGTCCGGAGTCAGGGGGAAATTGGCGGCGCGCACGCCGAACTGCAGCGCGAGGTAGAGCGACGTCGGCGTCTTGCCGCAGCGCGAGACGCCGACCAGGATGACCTGCGCCTTCGCGAGGTCGCGCGTCGCCGCGCCATCGTCGTGCGTCTGCGAGAAGTTGATCGCTTCCATCCGCGCGAAGTACTCGTGGCTGTTGGCGATGCCGTGCGAACGGCCGGCGGCGTGCGAGCTCTTGGCGTTGAGCTCGGCTTCCAGCGGCGCGATGAAGATCTGGAAGAGGTCGAGGGTCTGCGCGTTGACCTTCGATTCGATCTCCTTCGCCATCGCCTCGTCGACGACCGAGCTGAACACGATCGGCCGCTTGCCCTCGCGCACGGCGGTCTCGTTGATCTGCGCGATCGCGGCCGCTGCCTTCTCGGGGGAGTCGACGAAGGGAATCGTCTGCCGCTCGAACTGGAAGTCCTCGAACTGCGTCAGCAGCGAGTTGCCCAGCATCTCGGCCGTGATGCCGGTGCGGTCGGAGACGAAGAAGACAGTGCGGCGGGTCGGCATGCGCGAAAGCTCTGCGATCACCAGCGCGACCAGACCGGCGTCACCCCGGCAGGCAGCGGCGGCAGGTCGCCGAGGTCGAGGTAGCTCTCGCCCGGTCCGTGGTAGTCGGAGCCGCAGGACGCGAGCAGGCCGTAGACGCGGGCAAGCGCGGCGAACTGCGCGTACTGCGCCGCGGTGTGCGCCGACGACAGCACCTCGATGCCGTCGCCTCCCGCATCGCGGAAATCGGCCAGCAGCCGCCGCAGGCCGCTGGCGGACACCTTGTAGCGCCCCGGATGCGCGAGCACCGCCTGGCCGCCAGCCGCGTGGATCCAGCCGACGGCGTGGTCGAGCGGCGCCCAGGCGTGCGTGACGTAGCCCGGCTTGCCGGGTACGAGAAAGCGCTTGAAGACGTCCTTCATCTCCCTGACGTGCCCGGCCTCGACCAGGAAGCGGGCGAAGTGGGTGCGCGAGACCAGCCTCTCGCTGGTCACGTAGCGCTGCGCGCCTTCCCACGCGCCGGCAATGCCGGCGGCGGCGAGCGCTTCGCCGATGCGCCGGCCCCGCGCCGTTCGCCCGGTGCGGACGGCGTCGAGCCCGGCCCCGAGGGTCTCGTTGGCCGGATCGATCTGCAGGGCGACGACGTGGATGGTCTGGTCTTCCCAGGTGACCGACAGTTCGGCCCCGCAGACGAAGGTGATTCCCGCCGCGTCGGCCGCCGTCCGCGCCTCGGCCAGCCCGGACAGCTCGTCGTGGTCGGTCAGCGCGAGTACGTCGACGCCCCGGGCCGCCGCGCGGGCGACGACGGCCGCGGGCTGCAGGAGGCCGTCGGAGTGGGTGGAATGGCAGTGGAGATCGAAACGGCGCATGATCGGCGGCCCGCGAGGCGGCGTGGGAGCTGTTCGACGCGGGGAGAAGGCCAATCCGGATGGTAACAGCCGCCGGATGGCGGCCCGATCTCGCCCCGGTTCGGGCGTCGTTGCAACACCTTCCGAGGGGAGGCGGGCGCAGGCGGACAGACGGAGCTTGCGTCGCCGGGACGATTCGGTCGAGAATATGCCAATGGTATAGCAAGGGTGGCGAAGCGGATCCGCGCGGAAGCGCGGGGGGCGTCGCCATCCGGATCCGGCACAGCGCGGCGCCGATTGCGAGCATCGTCCGCGAGCGGTCTCCACTCTCCCAGCGAGGCGCACTTCCGTGAAACTCTTCGACCGCGTACTCAATCCCCGCGAAATTCGTCGCCGGCTCGGACTGAACCAGGAGCAGTTCTGGACGCAGATCGGCGTCACGCAGAGCGGCGGCTCGCGTTACGAGAGCGGTCGCGAGATGCCCAAGCCGGTGCGCGAGCTGCTGCGCCTGGTTCACGTCGAGCAGATCGACCTGTCGCAGGTCAAGCGCGTCGACTTCGAGATCATCAGCTACCTCAAGGAGTCGCACCCCGATCTCTACCGCAGCCTGCGACGCGCCGTGCGCAGCAAGCACGCCCGGGGCGCCGAGCAGAGCACCGGTGGCATGCCGGTGGCGGTGATCGACGGCGACCTCGACGGCGATCTCGCGGTCGGCGGCACGCCGCATCCGGCCGGCGGCCACGCGACCTGACGGTCGACCGGTTCGACTGACAAAGCGCCGGCGAGACCGGCGCTTTTCATTGCGGCGCCCGCCGCCGTGCCCCGGCGCGCGTGCGCCTGGCACGGCGAGCGATGCCGCGGCGCAGCAAGTTCTCGCGCCCGCCGGCTTCGCCGGAGTAAAATGACGGGGTTCCAGCGTCGGCTGCCGCAGCGCAGCAAGAGGCTCGAATACCGGCCGCGCCCGCGATGCGGAGTACGGGGCGACCACCGCCGCGCAGCCGGTGCGGCGCCACAACCTGGGGGCCCGAGCATGGCGGAATCGCAACGGGTGATCGCCTTCGATCACCTGCGGATGTCGGATGTCGAGCACGTCGGCGGCAAGAACGCCTCGCTCGGCGAGATGATCAGCCAGCTCGCCGAGGCCGGAATCCGCGTTCCCGGCGGCTTCGCCACCACGGCCTTCGCCTATCGCGAATTCCTGACCCACAACGAACTCCAGGCGCGCATCGCCGCGCGGCTCGCGTCGTTCGACGTCGACGACGTCGCCGAACTCGCGCGCGCCGGCGCCGAAATCCGCGGCTGGATCGCGCGGCGCCGCTGCCACCGGCGCTCGACCAGGCCATCGCGACCGCGTACGCGGCGTTGACAGCCGGTTCGCCGGACGCGACGTTCGCCGTCCGGTCGTCGGCGACCGCGGAGGATCTGCCCGATGCCTCGTTCGCAGGGCAGCAGGAAACGTTCCTCAATATCAGTGGATTGGAGAACGTTCTTCATGCTGTGCAGGAAGTTTTCGCCAGCCTGTACAACGACCGCGCGATCGCCTATCGCGTCCACCAGGGCTACGCCCACGAGCACGTCGCGCTGTCGGCCGGGGTCCAGCGGATGGTCCGCAGCGACGAGGGCGCATCGGGCGTGCTGTTCACGCTCGACACCGAGTCGGGCTTCGACCAGGTCGTCTTCATCACCTCGTCGTGGGGGCTGGGCGAGACCATCGTCCAGGGCGCCGTGAATCCCGACGAGTTCTACGTCTACAAGCCGAATCTTGCCGCCGGCCGTCCGCCGATCCTGCGCAAGACGCTGGGCGGCAAGGCGATCAAGATGGTCTTCGCCGACGCGCAGTCCGCCGGGAATTCGACCGTGACCGTCCCGGTGCCGGAACCCGATCGCCACCGCTTCTCGATCAGCGACGCCGAGGTCGAGGAACTGGCACGCTTCGCGACCATCATCGAGCGGCACTACGGCCGTCCGATGGACATCGAGTGGGGCCGCGACGGCCGCGACGGCAAGCTCTACATCCTGCAGGCGCGGCCCGAGACGGTGCAGTCGCGCGAGAGCGGCGACATCCTGCGTCGGTACCGCCTGAAGTCGACGTCGGCGGTGCTCGCCAGCGGACGCGCGATCGGCCAGAAGGTGGGCCAGGGCCGCGTGCGGATCGTGAAGTCGGCGGCGCAGATGGACCAGGTGAAGCCGGGCGACGTGCTGGTGGCCGACATGACCGACCCGGACTGGGAGCCGGTGATGAAGCGCGCCGCGGCGATCGTCACCAACCGCGGCGGCCGGACCTGCCACGCGGCGATCATCGCCCGCGAGCTCGGCATTCCCGCGGTCGTCGGCTGCGGCGACGCGACCCGCGTGCTCGAGGACGGCGCGCTGGTCACCGTCGCCTGCTGCGAGGGCGACACCGGCCACGTCTACGAAGGCACGCTCGAGGTCGAGATCGTCGACAGTCGCGCTCGACCGGATGCCGCCGTGCCCGACCAAGCTGATGATGAACGTCGGCAACCCCGAACTCGCGTTCTCGTTCCGCCGGCTGCCGAACGAGGGCGTGGGACTCGCGCGGCTGGAGTTCATCATCAACCGCAACGTCGGCATCCATCCGAAGGCGCTGCTCGAGCTCGATCGGCAGCCGCCCGAGCTCGAAGGCCGAGATCGGCCGCCGCATCGGCGGCTACGCGGATCCCGTCGAGTTCTACATTTCCAAGATCGCCGAGGGCGTGGCGACGATCGCCGCGGCGTTCTGGCCGAAGAAGGTGATCGTCCGGCTCTCCGACTTCAAGTCGAACGAGTATTCGAACCTCGTCGGCGGCCAGCGCTACGAGCCGCACGAGGAGAACCCGATGCTGGGCTTCCGCGGTGCGTCGCGCTACATCGCGCCCGAGTTCCACGACTGCTTCGCGCTTGAGTGTCGGGCGATGCGGCGGGTCCGCGACGACATGGGCTTCACCAACGTCGAGCTGATGATCCCGTTCGTGCGCACGCTGACCGAGGCGGAACAGGTCGTCGAACTCCTGAAGACGCAGGGCCTCGAGCGCGGGAAGAACGGGCTGCGCCTCATCATGATGTGCGAGATCCCGTCGAATTCGCTGCTCGCCGACCGCTTCCTCGAGCACTTCGACGGCTTCTCGATCGGCAGCAACGACATGACGCAGATGACGCTGGCGATCGACCGCGATTCCGGCGGCCCGATCGCGTCGACCTTCGACGAGCGCAACGACGCGGTCAAGATGATGCTGTCGATGGCGATCGTCGCCTGCCTCAAGGCCGGGAAGTACATCGGCATCTGCGGCCAGGGACCGTCCGACCACCCGGACCTCGCGCAGTGGCTGGTCGAGCAGGGCATCGAGAGCATTTCGCTCAACCCCGACACGGTCGTGGCGACCTGGCTGCTGCTGGCGGGCCAGAAGCCGGCCTGAGCGGGGGTCGGCCGTCCGACCGATGGCGCGAGCGGACGCGCCGGGGTCCAATGCGGCGATGGACCCGCCGCGTCGCCTGCGCCTCGAACCGCGACCCTCGCGCGCCGCTGCCATCGCCTTCGCGCTCGCTGCCGTCGCCACCACCGGCGTCCTGCTGACGCTGCCGCTGGGGATCGCGGGCCGGCTCGCCGTCGTTGCCGGCGCGGTCATCGCCATCGACGTGCGACTGCGCGCGACTCCGCCGGGCGGTCCCGGCGCTGATCCACGTCGGCCTCGACCGGCGCATCGCCGTCACGACCGCCGACGGCCGCACGCGGGACGGCAGCGTGCTCGCGTCGAGCTACGTCGGCGCCAGAGTGGTCACCGTGGTCTGGCGCCCCGACGGCTGGCCGTGGTGGCGGCCCACGCCGGCGCTGCTGCTGCTGCCGGACATGCTGGGCGCCGAGGACCATCGGCAGCTGCGGGTGGCGCTGCGCTGCGGGCGCGCGCCGCCGGCCTCCGGTCGCGCTGTGTCCTACGATCCGGCCGGCCCGACGGTCTCGGCCATCCAACCGGCGGCGCGCGCGATCAGCGGCGAGGCGGCCGGCTGACCGGCGAGCCAGGCGCGACCGTCGAACCGCACGGCGCGGGGTACGTCGGCGCGGGCGCCGAGCAGCCCGAGATACAGCGGCACGAGGTCCGCGATCGGGCGCAGTGCGGCCTTGTCCTCGCCGGGATGCGTCAGATGTGCGCAGCGGCGAGCGGACGGGGCCCGGCACGACGGCGTTCAGCGCGCAGGTTCGGCCGGTTCTCCCATTCGTCGGCCAGCGTCGCCGCCAGCGCCGCCAGCGCGGCCTTCGCGACTCCGTACGCACCCCAATAGGCGCGCGGCGCCAGTGCGTGATCGTCGAGGGTGAGGACGACCGCGGCATCGGGTGCGGCGGCCAGCAGCGGCATCGCGGCGCGGGTCAACGCTGCGGCCGCGGCGACATTGACGCGCAGCACCTTCTGCCAGGTTTCGAATGGTTGGTGCTCGATCGGCCCGAGCGAGCCGAGGTACGCCGCGGTGTGCACGACGCCGTCGAGCCGGTGCAGCTGCGCCTGGACCGCGCCGAGCGCGTTCGCGTAGTCGCTGGCCTCGGCCTGCGCGAGGTCCAGCGGCAGGATCGCCGGCTCCGGGTGGCCCGCGCCGACGATGTCGTCGTACAGCGCTTCGAGCTTGCGCACGACCCGGCCGTGCAGCACGACGGTGGCGCCGGCGGCGGCGCAGGCGCGAGCGAGCGGCGCGCCAAGGCCGCCGGTGGCGCCGGTGATCAGGATCACGCGGCCGGCGAGGTCGATCGGCGCGGGCTCGGGCAGGGTGGGCATGGGGTCGACCGGAACGTCGGGTGGAGGCGCCACGGCAGGGAACGGCGTGCGTCGGCTTGCACGCGACGGCGCCGATGATAGCCGATCCGCGCGCCGGGCCGGGAGGCGAGGGCCGTCGGGTGCGCGCACGGCGGGTGATTGCCCTCGTCCGCGCGCGCACCCCGGATTTGCCAAGATTTGGCCGCCCCGCTATAATTTCGGTTTGCCCGTGGGGGTATAGCTCAGCTGGGAGAGCGCTTGCATGGCATGCAAGAGGTCAGCGGTTCGATCCCGCTTACCTCCACCACCGACCTGACCGCCGACGCGTGTTCTTGCCGTTGTCCACATCGCGTCGCGGCGCCCGACAGGTCCCCATCGTCTAGAGGCCTAGGACATCACCCTTTCACGGTGAGTACGGGGGTTCGAATCCCCCTGGGGACGCCATTAAAATCAAAGATTTAAGCCCCGATCTGGGGCTTAATTGCTTTCTGGACCCCCCAATCGAGCCACGATCGCGACCGACGGCCCGCAGCGGGGGAATTGGCCGCACGTTCCACGTCGAACAGGTGGAGTTCGAGAGGCTTTGGCTCAAGTTGCGGCCGACTCCCAAAAGCCCGGGCAGGTCACCGGTTCAAGCTGCCGAAGCGTTGCCGAAGGCGACTCGCTATCGGTCGCTGACGCCGGCGATCGCGCACAGGCGACCGCATGTGGCTTACGTGAGCGACTGTTCACGATCTGGCGAGAGACGACATGAAG
>CAWHJY010000008.1:0-14671 GCA_963829775.1 uncultured beta proteobacterium
GCGCCGAGCGCGGCGATGACGGGCGCCATCTTCACCACTTCCGGGCGGGTGCCGATGACGCAGGCGATCCGGCGGCGTGGCGGGTCGGTTCGGTCGAGCGGGGAATCGGCGGTCACGCCGGGAATTGTCCCACAATGGCAAAGGCCCGGACGCGGCCGGGCCTTTGCCTCGGAGCGGCGGCGAATCCCGCCGCTCGCACCGTCAGATCGGCGTGGTCGCGCCGTTGCGGCTGCGCAGCTCGACGGCGACCTGGCAGCTGCCGTCCTGGATCTGGCCGCCGGCCGAGCCGGTCGCCCGCTCCATCTGCAGCCCGAAGCGATACGTCCCGCCAACGTTCAGGTCGACCAGCCCGGTGAATGCCTGGCCGGTGACGAAATCGCCGTACGAACCCAGCGCATGGAACCCGAAGTCGTTCACCGTCATCGGGGTCCACGTCGTGCCGTTGTCGGAGGAAACCACGAGGTTGAGATTGGCGCTGAACGAGCCGTCGGCGCGCAGCAGGACGTTGCCGCGCGCGTTCGCGGAGCGCGGGTAGCCAGTGATCGCGACCGGCGCCGTCTGGCATACGACCGGCGCGGTGTCCAGGTCCGTCGCCGTGTAACCGCCCTCCTGCAGCACCACCTGCGGGGTCAGCGTCGTGCCGAGGCGATTCATGAAAGCCGACATCGAGAGACGGAGCACCGGGTCGTTGGGGCAGTAGAGCCCCGCGCTGCAGCCCAGGGTGATCGCGCGGTTCTTCATCCACTCGACGTTGGGACAGAACGCGCTGGTATCGTCGACGTCCGTGAAACCGGCACAGGGCAGGGCCTGCGCGGCCGTGGGAAGTGCCAGCGAGACCACGCCGACAGCGATCAGTTTGCGAAGACTCATTTTCTTGGGGCTCCCGGTGGATCCAGACGAGGCCGTCGAGCATACGCTCACCGGCAGGCAGATCGATATTAGCTGTCTGACGTCGGTTACTGCAAGCACCATGCCACATCCGCACGAGCGGCGAATGCGCCGCCGTGCCTCGCCCCGCGAGAGACGCCGGGGCCCGGCCGATGACCGGCGACCTGGTCGACCGCCGCGACGGTGCCGGGCAGCGTCGGTCATTGCCGGCCGGCGGCAGCCGGCGCGTACGCGGCAGGCCGGCATTCGGCCGCCACCGCACGGTCACGCCACGCCGGTCCCGGCCGGCCCCGAGGGCGCCATCATGTAGCATATGTCCTGCGCCGCGGCTTGTCCGGCGCGCCAGCGGTCACCCTGGGCCGCGAGGACGTACGCCGAATCCGCCGTGAGCCGCCCGTTTCCTTCGCCATTCCCCGTTTGCCCCGATGCCGATTGCCAACCGACATCTTGCGAGTCGCTCATGCTGCTGATGACCTTTCGCCCGTTCCTGGCCGCCGCGGCCCTCGCGGTCGTCTTCGCGTCTCCGGCCCGTGCCGACGAAGCCGCCGACAAGCAGCGCGCGCTGCAAGCCATCCAGGCCGGCGACTTCCCGACGGCGTTGGCGGTATTCAAGCCCCTCGCCGACAAGGGCGATCCCTTCGCGATGTTCGTGCTGGGCCAGCTGACCGAGCAGGGCGCCGGAGTTCCGCAGAACCTGCGCGAGGCGGCGCGCTGGTACCGGGCCGCGAGCGAAGCCGGACAGCCGGACGCGATGACCAACCTCGGGTTCATGTACGAGCAGGGCAGGGGCGTGCCGCAGGACTTCAAGGAAGCGATCAAGCTGTATCGGACCGCCGCCGACGCGGGCAATCCGGTGGCGGCGACCAACCTCGGCAACAGCTACTTCGAAGGCAAGCTCGTCCCGCAGGACTACAAGGAAGCGGCGAAGTGGTACCAGGTCGGCGCGAAGCTGGGCGACCCCACCGCGCAGTTCAACCTCGCGCGGATGTACGAGCGCGGCCGCGGCGTCGACGCCGATCCGAAGGAAGCCTTGCGCCTCTACAAGGATGCCGCGGAACTGGGCCTGCCCTCCGCGCAGGTCAACCTCGGGATCCTGTACGCCGAGGGCAAGGGCGTTCCGGTCGACAGCGTCGAGGCACACAAGTGGTTCAACCTCGCCGCAGGCAACGCGGAGGACGAGCCGACGCGCCAGAACGCCGCGCGCAATCGCGACGTGGTGGCGGCCAAGCTCTCCCCGGCCGAGCTGGAGAAGGCGCAGGCGGCGGCCCGGGACTGGAAGCCCAGGGATCCGCCGAAGCCGGCCGACGCGCCCCCGGCCCCGAAGAAGTCCTGATCCGCGCGTCCGGGCGGATTGCCGGCAGATAAGGCGCGTCGCCGTGCGCGCCGTCGGCTGTGGTATAGAGAAAGCACCTTCCGCGGACCCTTCGCGCCAGTCGGCGCCCCGGGTCCTCCGCGGCACGATCCAGCCGTTCGAAACCGACTGTTTGAACCAAACCGTTTGAATCCAACCGACCGATGCAGGGAGACTGAATGAAAAGCAAGGCTTGGCTCGCCGCCGGACTGGCGTTGACCCTCACTTTCGCCGCCGGAGCGGCGCGCGCCGACTGCGCCGGGTTTACCGACGTGGAGTTGACGAGTCCGTTCTGCCCGAACGTCGAGTGGCTGAAGAACCGCAGCATCACCACCGGTTGCACGTCGGCGACGCTGTACTGCCCGACCGATGTCGTGACGCGCCTGGCGATGGCGGCATTCATGAACCGCCTCGGCTCCGCGCTGACCCCGTCGACGCTGTTCGTCGAGGCCGATACCGGCGCGATCGCCAACCTGACCACCGAGCAGTTCGTCTGCCAGACCGCGGACTTCGCCGTGACCGGCTTCCCGCGCCGCGCGATCTTCAACAGCACGTTCAGCTTCACGTCGAACAGCGGCAATTCGATCGACGTCAGCGCCGACCCCTGGTTCAGCCTGGACAGCGGGGCGACCTGGTCGCCGGCCAACACCTTCGTCGGCCGCGCGACGTCGAACACCGGCTCGGACTGGGCCGTGGCGGTCCACGCCGGGGCGCTGGACCTCAACGTCGGGGCGTCGTACCGCTTCGCGCTGCGCCTGTTGAAGCGCGGCGGTGTCGCCAACGGCGTCGCCGCCAGCCGCTGCCACCTCCTCACCGAGATCCAGAACCGCAACGGCACGTCGACGCCGTTCGACGCGGCGAAGTTCGGGCAGGGCGACCAGCAGTAACCGACGCCCCCACGAAATGGGAAACGGCCCGCGGAGATCGCGGGCCGTTTCGTTTGGATGGCCGGGGACGGCGGCGGGCGCCTCCCCGGTCGCGACCGATCGCGGACGGATGCCGCCGCGTCGATCGCCGGCGCGGTCAGTCGCGCGACGGGGCCAGCTGGATGTCCTCGTCGAACGGCGAGGCTGCGCCGGTGCGGCTGAAGATCTGCCGCCGGATGTTGCAGTCGTGGTCGCTGAAGTCGACGCCGGCGACCACCGCCGAGTCGTAGCGGTCGAGCAGGATCGCGTAGCGCGTCGCCTGGCCGACCGCGATGTCGTAGGCGTAGTTGCTGGTCATCGAGTAGTAGGTCCCGACCGCGATGTTGCTGACCTTGTTCCACGAGGTCGGGGCCACCAGCGCCCAGTTCACACCCGCATCGGTGCTGACGGCGAGCCGCTGGCGCACGCCCTGTATCCCGCCCTGCGCGCGGCCGCTGGTGTTGGTGTCGACGATCGCCCGGCGCGGATAGGTGGCGGCGGGCAGGTCGCAGGTCGTGCAGATCAGCACGCCGGGGCCGGCCAACCCCGGCGGCGCCGCGGAGTCGATGTCGGGATTGTTGATGGAGTTGTTGAACAGGACCGCCGGCAGCAGCGCATCGCCGAGGCGCTGCATGAATGCGGCCATCGACAGGCGCGTCACGACATCGGTCGGGCAGTACAGCGTGGCCGAGGTGCAGCCGAGGGTGATGCTGCGGTTCTTCATCCACTCGACGTTCGGACAGAACGCGCTCGTCGAGTCGACGTCGGTGAAGCCGGCGCACGGCAAGGCCTGCGCCGACGTGGCCGCCGTCATCGCGGCGACCAGGCCCGCAGCAAGCAGCAGTTTTCTTGTCATCGGAATCTCCCTGTGTTCGAAAAGTACTTGCCCGATGTTGCCAGGCGGTTGCCGGGTCACGTGGCACGCGCGGACATCGAGCGTTCCGACACGGCGGCCCGCGGGAACAGGATGTTGCGCCGGACCTGGCGTCATTCTACAGGGACCAATGACGTTGTCATGCGGAATCCTCGTGCCCTGCCGCCCGCTGCTGTACTCCACAGGGGCGAGGCGGGGGTGAATGTCGCCCGGGATGCGGCAAGAAAAGGCGGCGCCCGGAGGCGCCGCTCGAAGGAACCGCGGATTGCCGGAGCGCTACTGCTCCTTCGGCCCGGCCGGCGCATCGTACGGCGACGCGCCGCCGTTGACGCTGACCAGCGAGACGCCGATGTTGCAGCGCCCGCCGGCGAAGTTGCCGGCGGTCAGCGTGCCGGCTTCACGGTCGGCGCGCAAGCGGAACCGCGGCGACGCGCCGGCCGGGACGTTGACCTTGACCGTGGCCGACGTGCCGACCCAGCCCGCGCCCAGTGCCGTGACGCGCATCAGGTTCGACTCGTTGGTCGCGAACGTCCCGCCGCTGTCGAAGCTCGTGGCCGAATAGATCCGCGCCGTGAGCTCCGAGCTCGCGAGGCCCGCGAACGACCACGTCACCATCGCGACGCGCGGGAAGTTGACCGGCGCGAAGTCGGCGGTGGTGCAGAAGCCCGGCCGCGTGTCCAGCGTAAGCCCGCCGGTCGACTGCACGTTGTCCGAGTACGTGGTCGGTGCGATGGTGTCGCCGAGGCGCTGCATGAACAGCGCCATCTGCGCGCGGGTCACGTTGTTGTTCGGACAGTAATCCGTGGCGGTGCAGCCCAGCGTGATGCCCCGGTTCTTCAGCCACTCGGCCGAGTTGCAGAAGACGTCGGCGCCGGTGACGTCGCTGAATCCGCCGCAGGCCGCGGTGACGATCAGCTTGAACGTCTGCGTCGCGTTGGGCAGCGTGCCGTTGGCGGCGGTGACCGTCAGCGTGTAGGTGCCCTGCGTGCCGACGGCAGGCGTGCCCGACAGCGACGGCGCGGCGAACGTCACGCCCGACGGCAGCGTGCCGGTGACGCCGATCGTCGAAGCGGCCGGTCCCGCGCCCGTGGTGAAGGTGAAGTTGCACGCCGCACCGACTGCGCAGATCGCCGAATTCGGCGACGTGAAGAACGGCGCCGCCGTGCCGGTCACCGTCAACAGCTGCCCGGAGTCCTGCGCGATCTGGCCGTCGGGGTTGATCACGCGGATCAACTTGCCGCCGGGGGCGGCGCCGACCGTCGACACGGTGACGTTCATCGTCGTCGGGCTGGTGACCGTGACCGACTTGACCGTTACGCCGCCGATCTCGACGGCGATGCGCGTGTACGTCGTCGAGCCGGTCGGGTCGAACCAGCCCGAGCCGTTGGTCGACGTGCCGGTGATGGTGAACGCCACGTTGTCCTGGCCGGCGGCGATCGTCGGCGTCGACACCGCCGACGGCGTGGCCGGAGGTGGGGACATCAGCTTGGCGACGCGGGTGCCCCAGGAATTGGGCGCCTCGGTGTACTCCTGGATCGTCCACATCGTCATCTGGTCGAGCGGGTCGACGCTGGTGTAGCTGTAGTCGCCCCAGCGGCGACCGCGGTTGGTGCCGCCGTCGCCGGCCGGGTTGTAGGCGTGGATGGTATTGGTGTAGCGGACTGACCGCGATCCATCGTCCCTGCCGCGTCGGTCGCGAGGCGTCCGGTGAACGCGGCGTTGGCGCGTGCCTGCGGGCCGGCGGCGGTGAAGCCCATCGCCGCGTGGCCCTGGCCGTTGACCGCGATCGACGGGATCCAGTACCAGGCCACCGGCCCCGTCTGCGCGTCGCCGGGGGTGTTGTCGAACACCGTGCCGGATTGCGCGACCGACGGCGTCGCCGTCATGTTCTGCAGCTCGTACCAGCGAACGCCGTTGCGCGACGTGATCGTCTGTCCGGCGACAATCGCGGCGCCGGTCGGCTCGACCAGGAAGCTGTGCGCGGTCCACAGGCGGCCGTTGCGCATCTGCGCGGCGTAGAGCCGGTCGTCGAGGCCGTCGAGCTGCCCCAGCGCCGAGCCGTTACCGCCGTTGTTGCCGAGGTGCGGCACGTCGCCGGCGGCGGCGGTGGGTGCAACATTGAGTTCGATCGACGGCGACAGCGTCGGCGTACCAGCGGGCGTGCCGACGCGATTGACGATTAGCTTGCCATAGACGCAGACGTCGACGCCGATGAAGTAGCCTTCGGTCGCGGCGCTGTCGGCGTTGTCCACGCCCTGCGGCGTCCACGGGCCGTTCGCCGCACCGGTCGTGCAATTGGGGTCGTTGACCAGGCTAGTCGAACGCCGTGCTGACGATCGGGCCGGGGCCCAGGATCGAGGACTTGCGCACGACCCACGCTGCGGTGTTGCGGAAGCCGCCGGTGGTGGTGAAGATGTTGCCGCCGATGTAAAGCGCGTTGCCGTCGATGCCCAGCGTCGGGTAGTCGATGAAGTCTCCGGCCAGGCTGGCCGGAATGTAGAAGAACGTCCAGGTGGTCGCCGCGGAAATGCTGTTGGAGTCGCTGACCGCTATCACGATGCGGTTCGTCGACCGCACCCGTGCCGTTGGGAATGTCGATGGCGATAAGGATCCAGCGCCGCGACAGCCGGTCGTAGCGGATCCGCGGATCCGACGTGCGGTTGCTGGTGATCGGGCCCGCGATCGGGGTCATCGCGGGCACGAAGAACGCGTCGGGCGTCACGTCGAGCACGCCGTCGGCGGCGCCGGACACCTTGTCGAACGAGCGGATGCGCCCGTTGATCGCCATGATGAACTGCGCCGGGCCGATGGTGCCCATCGAGTCGGGCGGGAACGCCAGGGCGTCGGCGAGGTTGCCGCCGAGGAAGTTGACCGACGCGCTCTGCGCCTGCTTCTCGAAGAGGGCGTCGCGCCCGGTGAGGGCTTTGGACGTCGGCGCCGCATTGGGGTTCTGCCTGAGGTTCGTCCGGTCGACCGTCCGGTACGGCTTCTCGAAATAGGTCACAGGCTTGCCGGCGTTGGCGAGGTCGTACGCCGCCTGGCGCGCCTTGATCTCGTCCATCGTGTTGACGATGCCCGGAACACCGGACTCCGGCGTGCCGACGCGCGGTTGCGCGAAGGCGGTGGCGCCGCCGATGAGTGCGAGCGCGGAGAGGCCGACGACGACGCGTCGAATGAGGCTGAGCATGGGACCCCCTGATTCCGGTTCTGGCCCGGCAGGAACCTGCCGTGGAGCGGCGATGCTACTCCGGTCCGCGGGTCGGCAACAAGACGAAGAAAAAATATTCCGCGGCGCCGGCAGGACCGGGCGTCCTGCTGCACCGCGGAATCGGGACGGGCGACGCTCAGTTCGGCGGCGCGACCAGCGCGAACCCGCGCTTCAGGAACACCGCCATCGCCGCGCGGCTCACCTGGTCGTCCGGGCAGTACCTGGCCGGGCTGGCGCCGCAGCCCAGCGTGATGCCGTACTGGTACGCCCGCTCGATCCACGCCGCCGCCCAGTGCGTGGCCGGCACGTCGGCGAAGACGGTGCCCGTCGGCCGTCCCCGGATTGAACGTCCCGCCGTAGCGGCCCTTGAGCAGGAAGATCGCCATTTCGGCCCGGGTGATCGTCCGGTCCGGGCAGTACCGCAGCGGCGATGCCGCGCAGCCGCCGGTGATGCCGTCGGTTCGTAGCTGCTCGATCGGGCCGACCGCCCAGTGCGTCGACGGCACGTCGGCGAACACCGTGCCGGTGGCCGCGTACGCGAAGTTCGAGCCGCGCTTGGCGCGCTCGATGAACACCGCCATTTCGGCGCGGGTGACCATCGGGTTCGGGCAGAACAGCGCCGGACCGGCCGCGCAGCCGCGCGTGACGCCGTTCCATGCCAGCGCCTCGACGTCGGCGTAGGCCCAGTACGTCGCCGGGATGTCGGCGAACGTCGGCCGCACCGGCGTCGCGACGGTGACCGTCAGCGCCGCCGCCGTGCGCGCGGTGACCGTGATCGTCGTGCCGGTCTCGGCGTCGACGAACTGCGATCCGGTCGGCAGCGCGGCGTCGCCGAAGGTCGTCGTCGCCGGCGTCATGTCGATGACGCAGGTGTCGCAGCCGTACTCGTTGGGGTAGTCGAGGTGAATGTACGCGCCGTTGGTGATGCCGGCGCCGAGCGACGCGTCGAACACGCCGAGCGGCTGCCGGTACTCGAGCCAGTAGGTGCGCTTGGCGCTGGCGTAGACCTTGACCGCGTAGGTCGACGCGCCCGCCGTCGCCAGCGGCTCGATGGTGTACGCGAAGGTGCCGCCCTTGTGCTCCTTGACGGTGCCGGCCGGGAGGTAGCCCAGGTCCTGCTTGTGCGGGGCGTTGAACTGCGCCGCCTTCTGGTTGCCCATGATCTCGGCCGGGTCGCCGTACTCGCTCTTGGTGCACGCGCCGCCGATGGTCAGCGCGCCGCAGTCGACGCTGCTGGCGTGCCCGAGCCCGAAGGTGTGTCCCAGCTCGTGCCCGACGACCAGCAGGTTGAGCGACTGGTTGATCCAGGCCTGCGAGCCGCCGCCGAGTCCCGACCAGCCGCAGCCGGGCAGCGACGGGAAGACGTAGACGAACTTCTCGTACTGCGAGGTGATGTAGCCAGCCTGTCCGGCGAGGTACATCGCCTCGGTCGACATCGCGCTGTAGTCGCAGGTCGTCGGCCGGGCGAACCGCGCGGTGAGCCATGGCGTGACGACGCCGGAAAGCAGGTGGTTGCCGTAGGAGGTCTCGGCGTAATACTTCGACACGCTGGTCGACGCGTCGAACATCACGCCCTGCGCCTGCGCCAGCGTGTACGGCTCGGTGACGGTGTCGCTGTACTTGATCAGGATCATCAGGATCCTCGAGCTGCGCAGCGCTGCCGGCACGATGTCCGGCTCCGGCTGCGGGCCGGCCAGGATCTCGATGCGGGTGGCGGTCAGGTCGAGCCCCGCGCCGAGGCGCGACCCCGTGACCCGCACGCGCATGCCGCGCTCGAGGATGTCGGCATAGGTCGCGAGCTTCAGCGGCGTGTGCGTGCCGTCGTCGGAGATCACCGACAGCAAGAGGTCGCAGGTGCCGCGGTCGAAATCGTCGGCATGCAGGAATTCCAGCCGGCCTTCGACGACCGTCGCCGCAGCCCTCGACGATGCGCCGGGCAGCAGCTCGCCGGCGACCGGCGCTGCCAGCTTGTCGACGAACAGGTGGTCGCCGCTGCGGCGACCGGTGACGGTCAGCGGAACACCGCCGGCGAGCTGCGTCGATCCGGCCCCCCGCAGCGCGAGGTGGCGGCCGTCGGCGAGGCGCAGCGCGTGGTAGCGGACGCTGGCGCCGGTGCGGTCGTCGACGACGACCAGTTCGTCGACCACGCCCGAGAACGTCTCGCTGGCGGCACCGAGCGGCCGGCGCGTCGGGAACGACGACGCGATGGCTTGGCGCGTGGTGGGCGTGCGCCGCCGGCGTGGCGGTCAGCGCCAACGCCAGCGCGGTGGCGATCGCGATCAGCAGCAGCCGCGGCAGCGGCAGGGTGCGGGCAGGCATGGTCGACTCCCTGGCGGACCGGACCGCGCGGGCAAACGCGCGAACCGGGCCTGGTCACTCGTCCGGCGATTATGCTGCCGTCCTATGCAGGTGTCATGAGTACGGCGGGCCGTCCGTCGGCTCCGATCGAGTCCCTGAAGGGATGCAAGGGCCGCGCCAGGCGACGGCGCCGCCCGTCGGAGAACGGCGGGCCAGCGCTCTGTGCGTCGCAAGTGACTGATTTGACGATGCTGACGAGGCCGCGCGTCGACGACGCCCGACGCGGTGCCCGGGCCGGCGGCCCTCCTGCCGGGACGCCGGCGATCAGCCGCCCGCGCGGGGCTGCCCGTACGCGCGAAACTGTGCCGCGACGCGGTCCATTTCGTCGTCGGGCAGGCACCCCGGCTCGCCGACGGCCAGCGCGCGCCAGTAGACCTCGGCCAGGCCCTCGACCTCGACGGCGAGCGCGAGCGCGTCGGCGAGATCCCGGCCGAGCGCGATCATGCCGTGGCGGGCGAGCAGGCACGCCCGCCGTCCCTCGATCGCCGCGACCGCGGCGTCGGAAAGCGCCTGGCTGCCGAACGTCGCATAGGCGGCGCAGCGGATGTCGCGGCCGCCGGCCCTGGCGACCATGTAGTGGAACGGCGGGATGCCCCGGCCGAGGCAGGCGAGCGTGGTCGCGAACGGCGAGTGCGTGTGCACGATCGCGCCGGCGTCGGGACGCGCGCGGTAGACGTCGCGGTGAAAGCGCCACTCGGACGACGGACGGCGCGCCGACGGGTCGAGGGGCGCTTCGCCGCCGATCGGCATCGCGACGATGTCGGAGGCGTGAATCTCGGCCGGCGGCATGCCCGACGGCGTGATCAGGTAGCCGTCGCGACCGGGCAGCGCGCAGCGGACGCTGACGTTGCCCGCGGTGCCCCGGTTGAGGCCGAGGGTGTCGAGCCGGCGCGCGGCGGCGACCAGCGCCTCGCGCAGCACGCGGACGTCGGCGTCGCTCATCGCCAGACCCGCGTGACGAACGCGCGACCCGCGGCGCTCATCCCCGGACCCGCTCGGGAAACGCCGCCGCCAGCGCCGCCGTGGAGGCGTCGACGACGCCGCGCTCGGTGACGAGGCCGGTGACCAGCCGCGCCGGCGTCACGTCGAACGCCGGGTTGACCGCCTTCGCGCCGTGGTGGGCGATCGACACGTGGGCGAGCTGGCCGTAGTCGTCGCGGCCGGCGATGCGCAGGACCTCGGCGCCGTCGCGCATCTCGATCGGGATCGCCGCGCCGCCGGCGAGCGCGAAGTCGAGGGTCGGCGACGGCACCGCGGCGTAGAACGGCACCCCGTTGTCGCGCGCCGCCAGCGCCTTGTCGTAGGTGCCGATCTTGTTGCAGACGTCGCCGTTGGCGGCGACGCGGTCGGCGCCGACGAACACCACGTCGACGCCGCCGCGCGCGAGCAGGTGGCCGCTCGCGCCGTCGACGAAGACCGTGTGCGGAACGCCGCGCTCGGCCAGCTCCCACGCGGTCAGCGCCGCGCCCTGCAGCCGCGGCCGCGTTTCCGAGACGAACACGTGCACGGGAATCCCGGCCGCGTGCGCGAGGAACACCGGCGCCGTCGCCGTTCCCCAGCCGCAGGTCGCCAGCGCGCCGGCGTTGCAATGGGTCATCACGTTGACCGGGCCGGAATGACGCGCGGCGACGCCGGTCAGGATCGCCAGCCCGTGCTCGCCGATGGCGCGGCACAGCGCGATGTCCTCGGCCGCCATCATGTCGGCCTCGCGCCACGCGGCGTCCGCGCGCGCGTCGGGCGGCAGCGGACGGACGGCGTCGCGCACGCGGTCCAGCGCCCAGCGCAGGTTGACCGCGGTCGGCCGGGTCGCGTCCAGCGCCGCGTGCGCGCGGTCGAGCGCGGCGTCGGTCGCGTCGGCGTCGAGCGCGAGCGCGAGGCCGTAGGCGCCGACGACGCCGATCAGCGGCGCGCCGCGGATCCACATGCCGCGGATGGCCTGCGCGGCCATGCCGGCGTCGTTGACGCGGATCGACACCCGCGCATGCGGCAGCGCGCGCTGGTCGAGCACCTCGATCCAGCGCGCGCCGCGCGGCCGGGTCAGCGCGCGGTACGGCGCCGGGTCGCGGATCGCGGCGGGGAGGTCGTCGGGGTCGCGCAGCATGTTATTTCAGCACCTGGACGAGGTTGTTGAAGTCGTCGGTCCACAGCCGCCAGTTGGGCCGCGCGCGGACCTCGACCGACGCTTCCGCGAGTCCCGGCTTCTCGAGCGCGGCTTTCGACGCCGACAGCAGCACCCAGTCGCTGCGGCTCGCCATCGTCTCGGCGCCGTCGTCGACGACGTGGATCACCGACAGTCCGTGCGCCCGCGCCAGCGCCTCGACCACCGGCACCAGGTCGAGGAAGCGGTTGGTCACGTGGAACGCGATGACCCCGTCGGGCTTCATGTGCCGCTGGTAGATCGCGATCGCCTCGGAGGTGATGAGGTGCACCGGAATCGCGTCGCTGGAGAATGCGTCGATTGCCAGCACGTCGAACCGCTGCGGCGGCTCGCGCTCCAGCGACAGCCGCGCGTCGCCCAGGGGCAGCTCGATCGTCGCTTCGCTGTCGGCCAGGTAGGTGAAGTCGCGGCGCGCGATGTCGATGACGTCCGGATTGATCTCGTAGAAGCGGTAGGTGTCGCCCTTGCTGCCGTACACGGCCAGCGTGCCGGTGCCGAGCCCGATCACGCCCACCTTCAGCGGCTCCACGCGCGGATGCATCGATTCGATCAGCCGGCCGATGCCCGACGATCGCGTGTAGTACGTCGTCGGCTCGCGCCGTAGCGAGGCATTCGAGTACTGCGTGCCGTGGAGGATGGTCCCGTGGACGAGCGATCGATGTTGGTTGACCTCCTTGCCCGACTCCTTGACCCGCAGCACGCCGTAGAAGTTGCGCGACGCGACGATCGTGTCGTCGTAGAACTCGAGCGCGCTCCACACCGCGCACGCGCCCGCCGCGAGCGCCGCGACCAGGGCGAGCACGCCGTAGACCGGCGGATCGCGCCGGACCTGCCACAGCAGCAGCAACGCCGTCAGCACGAGGCCGCCGCCGAGCTCGAAGTACGCCGGCAGCACCAACGGCGCGATCATCCCGACCAGCACCGCGCCGGCGGCGCCGCCGACGGAGATCATCAGGTAGAAGCGGGTGAGCCAGCGGGGCGCCGGCTTGAGCCGGACGAGCTCGCCGTGGCAGAACATGCACGCGAGGAAGAGCCCACCGAGGAAGACGCCGATCTGGATGCCGAGTTCGTGCGTCAGCTTCGGGTCGGCCAGCGTCCACGCCATCACGCCGATCGCGGCGGCGACCATCGACAGGATCGCTTCGCGCCTGTACCAGCCGGTGCTGTCGAAGCAGAGAATGAACGTGAGCAGGTACAGCGCGAGCGGTGCGAGCCACAGCAGCGGCACCGCGGCGACGTTCTGGGTGATGTGGTTCGACACGGCGAGCAGCAGGATCGACCCGGTCGCCGCCAGCGTGCACCAGAGGAGCTGGCGCGACAGCGTCGGGGCCGGTTCGTCGCGGTCGAGGCCCGGGCCGGCGGCCGCGGTCCCGCCGGCGAGGAGCTGCGGCGAGCGAGCGTGCCGCAGGCTGGCCCAGCCGGCGACGGCGCAGAGGGCGACGAAGACCGCGTAGCCGACCGACCAGCCGATCGCCTGGCCGCGGGTGGGGGCCCACGGCTCCAGCAGGAAGGGGTAGCCGACCAGCGCGAGCATCGACGCCAGGTTCGACAGCGCGAACAGCCGGTACGGGCTCGCGCCGGGCTTCGCCCGCGAGAACCACGCCTGCACCATCGGGCTGGTCGTCGACAGCAGGAAGTAGGGCAGGCCGATCGTCGCCACCAGCATGCCCAGGATCAGCCACGACGGATTCTCGTCGCCGGCGGGCTTCCAGTGCACGGCCGGAATGATCGGCAGCACGACCAGCGATGCGAGCAGCAGCACGGTGTGCAGCTTCACCTGCCCCCGCGCCGACAGCCGGTGCACGACCAGGTCCGAATACGCGTAGCCGGCGAGCAGCGCCGTCTGGAAGAACACGAGACACGTGGTCCAGACGGTCGCGGAGCCGCCGAACCACGGCAGGATCTGCTTCGCCATCAGCGGCTGGACCAGGAACAGCAGGAACGCGCTGACGAAAATGGTGACGGCATAGAGACTCATGCCGCGATTGTAGAGGCAAGCGCGCCGCCGGCGCCGGCGGCGCTTACCGTGGCGACCTCAGTGCATCGTGCGCGGACGGAAGTAGTCGACCCGGTCGATCGACTTCACGCGCAGTTCCTTCAGGTCGATGCCCTGCAGCACGCGCAGCGGAACCTCGCTCCCCGCGCCGCCTCGGGCCCAGACCTTCCGGTAGAAATCGGCCTGCGTCCGCACGCCCTCGCCGGCGACCGCGAGGATGATGTCGCCGGCCTCGATGCCCGCCTCGTCGGCGGGACCGTCGGGCGACACGCGCGACACGACCAGCCGTCCCTGCACCTCGTCGGCGGCGACGCCCAGCCAGGGGCGGGGCGGGCCCGCCCGGCGTCCGGTCCGGATCAGGTCGTCCAGGATCGGCTTCAGCGCGTCGATCGGCACGAACATGTTCCCCGGCAGGCCGGGCTCGCCGGCGGTCGCGTCGCGGACGACCAGCGACCCCACGCCGTAGAGCCGGCCGTCCTTGCCGACCAGCGCCGCGCCGCTCCAGTTCGCCGCCGGCGGCGAGGTGAAGATCGCCTGGTCGAGCAGGTACTCCCAGTTCGCCGAGAAGCGGCGCTTGGACACGACGAACGCCAGCGTCGCTTCGTCGGCGCCGCCGCCGTTGACGATCATCATCGGCTCGCGCTCGGCGAGCCGGGCCGAATCGCCCAGTGGCATCGCCGCGACGTCGAACGGCACGACGGGCTTCACCAGGCCGAGGCCGGTCGCGTGGTCGTAGGCGATCACCTGCGCCGGCAGCGTGCGGCCGCGGGCGTCGACGATGCTGACTTCGTCCGCCTCGACCAGCAGGTAGCCGATGGTGAGGATCAGGCCGCCGTCGCCGATGACGATGCCGCTGCCTTCGCGCTCGGGACCGAGCGTGGCGCTGCTGCGCGCGCCGGGCACGGCGCGGGTCTGCACCTTGACCACCGCGGC
>CAWHJY010000009.1:0-60281 GCA_963829775.1 uncultured beta proteobacterium
TTGGTGACCTCGATTCCGGACAATCTCCCGGCAACTGGATATCCATCAAGATGAGATCGGGCATATGCTCGCGAGCCACGTCCGAAAGCCGACAGGCCGTCGCGGGTCTGCACGACCCGCAGCCATGAGCCTCCAGAAGATCGTTGAACAGTTTCATGTTCAACTCGTTGCTTTCACCAACACCGTCTTTTGCATTTGCGGTGTCACTCCCACGGGCCTTTGGCCAAGTTGAGGCACGCCCTGCTGTTGTTCCATTTCTGCTCCTGCATTCGCCGTTCCCGCCCCCAGGAAAAACGATGTCTCCCCTTTGTCATTGGCCGTTTTGGGCCGAGGAGAGTGAAACCAAAACTGATTAACTATTTGCCCCCTGCCTACGGCACTGGTTAACCGCAGGACAAAGATTGAGCGAAATCAGCACAATCTGGTGCGCGAAGATGGTTCCGTTATTGCGCTGAAATTGCTTGGATTTCTGCACAGAATGACGGCTTCGGTTCACGGCACTTTCTCGTGGTTGCTGGTTACGAAGCGACGCATTGCAGATCCCATTTTTCAAGCCGCTGTGCTCGATTTCGCGCTGGCAGACGATCTGCTGCCGTCGCTTTCGCCGCCACGGGCATCCAACCCTGCTTCCATCATGCAGGCACGCTCAAAAATGCCAGGGTTTTCATCATCGACGAATTCACCATCCGGTAATTGGCTTATTCCGGCGGCAAATTACTGCCCCTTGGTCATTTGCGATGTGGACGAGGTCGTGGTGGCGACTTTACCGGCTTTCGATGATCTTGTCAGTGACGCGGCCTGACACCTCCAGTTTCGCCCTCAATGGCAACATTCGCCACCGGGAACTCTACTCCGCAGTGAGTTATTGCCGAAATTGATCGATGATTTCTTCCACCAGCACACGGCGGAGCTGGATGCCATCGATGGTGCCATCGCCGGATTACCTCGCCAACCAATCCAGCGTGGTCATGCTCTACAACCTGCTGGATATCACGCGCCTGTACAGCGCATCCAGAATCCGCGCAAGCATGGCCTCGATTTCCCCGTCGTGACCAAACTCCGGTCCGCAGGGCTCGATTCGTTATCTCGCAGACCAGACACGGAAGCGGTGGTGTTTGTCGACGACAGCCCAGGTTTTAACGCCCGCCGGCAGCACGCGCCGGAGGTGCATCTCATCCACTTCCTGCATGACTGATGCTTTGCCCGCCATCTGGAGCATCTCCAGTTTCGTCGCGAGTGAGTTGGGACGAGGCCCTGCCCCACATCAAATCACTGATCGGCGGTCTGGCCGCCAGTTGCCGGTTAGCAAGCTTGAATGTTCCATGCCCGCAAGGCCCATAAACCGCTCTTGCGTGACTGCCTCGCCGACACCCAGGCGGGGACGAGACGCGTTGTCATGTCTGCCACTCTCCGCGACTGGTGCGCCATGCGGAACTGCCTGTTTCCATCGCGCATATAGACTGCGATGCCTTCTATGCCGCCGTGGAAGGCGACGATCCCTCATCGGCGGACAAGCCCGTGATCGTCGGCGCGGGCGCAGGGTGTTGTTCGACGTGTTGCTACATCGTGCGTATTTGCGGCGCCTCGGCCATGCCGACGTTCACCGCGCTGAAACTTGCGCCGGATGCGGTTGTGGTAAATCCAACATGAACAAAGATCTAGCAGTGGGCCGTGAGGTGCGGGGATCCGCATGCCGATGTCATGCCACTGGTGGAACCACTTTCGATAAGACGAAGCCTCTTGATTTGGGCGGAACAGACGCTCGATGGCAGATCGCCCGCCAAAACACTTGCCGCTCTATCTGCGACATTGAAGTGAGATTTGGATCACCGCCTCGGTCGGTCTGGCCCCCAACAAATATCTGGCAGGTTGCGTCGCGACTGGAAAAGCCGCGCGGTTACTCGGTCATTGGCAAGGCGGAGGCGCTGACGTTTCTGGTTTCCCGCCTGTTGGCTCATTTGGGGCGTGGCAGAGCTATGCAGGGGACTTTGGAGAAGGACGGCATCCGCGCAATTGGCCAGCTGCAAAAGATGGAGAGTGACTTGTTGTGCCGTTATGGCTCCATGGTTGTGGCTCATCATCTCTCCCGTGGGGAAGACATACGGGTTGTCTCAACCGACGACACGTCCAAAAGCATTGGTTTTTGTACAGTCACCAGCTTCATACAATGACTATATTCGACTACGATGAGTTGGAGGCGCTGCTCTGGTCAATGGCACAAGGCGTCGCGCCGCGCCAAAGCACAGGGCTACGGTGGCCACACTGTCACTCTGAAATTGAAGACGGCGGACTTCAAACAACGGACCCGCGCCACCACATTGGAGGACTCGACGCAACTGGCGCACCGCTCGTTTGACGCCACCAAGTCGCTGCTCCGCAAGAGGCAACAGGAACCAAGTTCCGCCTCATCGGCATCGCTCTCTCCACCTGGATGAAGAATGGTGAAGCCACACTCGACCCCAGACTGAATGCGAATACCCAGGCGGAGAAAGCCATCTACTGATCCAGAAAATAAATTCGGCAAGGACGCGGTGGACCGGGGACTGTCCTTGAAGATGAAGGACTAGGCCTTCTTCAGGAACTCGGTGCGCAGCACGAGACCCTTTACCTTCTCATGGCGGCAATCCACTTCTTCCGTGTTGCCCGTCAGGCGAATGCCCTTGATCATTGTGCCGCGCTTCAGGGTGACGTTGGCGCCCTTCACTTTCGAGTTCTTCGATGAAGGGGAAACGTTCGTCCACCTTGAAGTTCATTGCCGTTTGAGTCGCGCACGATATCGATGATTCACTTTCCTGGTGAGTTTTGGTGGGTGTTGCGCTGGTGGAATGCGCAAGGAAGCGCGCGCTGCCTGGAGCTCTGCAACACCCCTCGATCGACATCAAGGCTCCATTGCCGCCCGATGCTGTTGTGTCCCAGCTCATCACCCGTTCAACCGCGAAACGTTGGAGATAGCGCGCTCCTCCCGCCTTGGGACCCGTGCCAGAAAGGCCTTCACCACCAAAGGGCTGCGCGCCGACGACCGCGCCGATCTGATTTCGGTTACATGTACAGGTTGCCGACATGGGCCTCACGGCGCACTTCTTCCACCACATCTTCGATACGGGTGTGCAGGCCGAAGTGTCCGATCCGAAGCCCGTGTTGTTGATTGCTTCAATCACCTTGCCGAGATGACCGCCGCCATAGCGGACGACATGCAGAACTGGGCGAACACTTCTTCGGTCAATGGTGCAATGGAAGGGAATTCATAGGCCGCCGGCGACCGAAACGCCTCTTCGCGGCGGCGGAGACAGTGGTAAGCATATATCATCTTGCTCCAGTTGCCATGCGGACCTTAGGGGATTCAAGGCGGCGCTGACGAGCCTCTTCGTCGATCACAGGGCCGACGTCCGTGGCGTAATCCATGGGATCACCGACATTCAATTCTGCCATGGCTCCGGACAGCATTTTGACGACTTTGCCGGCAACGTCGTCCTGCACAACAGGATGCGGGCGGCGGAACAACGCTGCCCAGCGGAATCAAAGGCCGACGCCACAACATCGCGCACCGCCTGTTCGGGCAGTGCAGATGAGAATCCATGATCATGGCGTTCATGCCACTGTTTCTGCAAGAAGGGTTCGTGGATGGCTCCAGAGCGGGCGGCGAGGGATCGGCGACGACGCCCGCCGTTTGTTCTATCGGTGAAGGCTACGCCTGCCAATGCACGTTCAACAACACCTTGCCAAAGGGTTGAGCCGTCGCCGGGGAGGAATTGCAGGACGTTGGCCGGAACGCCCGCAAGGTGCATCAGCTTGACCGCTTCAAAGGCAGCGAGTGGTGTTTGCTCAGCTGGTTTGGCAATGACCGTGTTTCCGGCCGCCAAGGCTGCCGCCACCTGTCCTGTGAAGATCGCAAGCGGGAAGTTCCATGGCGCAAGACAGGGAAGACGCCCCGACCACGAGCGCAGCCCTCGCGTTCGCCAGTTGGCCCCGGAAGAACCGGGTCCAAAATCAGCGCGGGGCTTCGGGCAAGAGCGCAGGAACGACCGCCTCACGCAGATCGGCAACGGCGTTGTCCAGCGTTTTTCCTGCCTCACGGATGAGCAGCCCCAAGAGTCGGGCGCGGTTTTGCTAAAAAGGTTTGCCGTGCGTTCTAATCGTGGCGCGGGCATTACCGCCCATGCCATCCCAATCATGCCTTGCCTTGGCGGCAGAGACGACGGCGCGGTACAGTATCATGTGCTCCGTCCACCTACCTGCCCACGCGCAAACTGCGATCATGTGGCGAGGTCATGGGCTTTGCAGCACCTGCCACAGCCTTGCCATCGACAAGCGGTGTTGCCTCTGTTTCGCGCACCAACGCCCCCTTGATCTCTGCCAGCAGAGGGTCACGCAGAGGATTGTGCCAGGTCGGAACGCCAGCCGAGTTTCCTCCACGAACGCCGAACAAGCGGGCTGGTGCGGCGATGCGCGTGTGGGGTATTGCATTCAACTTGCCAACCTCAGTCACCGGATCGGCGATGATATCGGCAATCGGGGCATCATCATCGGCAAGGCGGTTGACGAAGGAAGTGTTTGCACCATTTTCCAGCAGGCGGCGCACAAGGTAAGCCAGCAAGTCTTCATGGCTTCCGACGGGCGCATAGATGCGGGCAGGGCTGATTGATGAGTTCGCCCTTGACGACCTGGTTGGTATAGGGATTGGCCCATGCCGTGGAGGCGCGCGAATTCAACGCACTGTCGTTGCTAGTCATCACAGAGATGGCCGCAACAGTTTGTGCATTGTGGGTGGCGAGGTTGGTGGAGAAATGCATCACGTCGCGACAGCATAAGTGGGTGCAGGCGAGATAGCTCACATCGGTAAAGACCTTCCGCGTAAAGACCGAGAAGGACGCAAGTCCCGCCTCCTGGGCGCGCTTGATTTCAGTGTCCCAGCAGGCTCCTTTACAAAAGGTGCAGCAGGGAAAACTTGTCCCGTCTCCTTGGCAAAGACCGGCCAGCCATTCGAGCACTGGCTTGGCGCGGCGGCCATAAGCCTGTACGGCGAGACCCAGCCCATTCCACCCTTTGAGTTCAGGCGCGCTGGCGAGTTCGACAAACAGTTCAAGTGAGAGATCCAGGCGGGCCACTTCCTCTGCATCAATGGTCAGGCCAATGTTGCTGTTCTTTGCGAGGACAGCGAGGTCGATAATGCGTTGCTTGAGAAATGGCAGGCATTGCGCCTTGGTCTTCTCCTCATAGCGCGGATGCAGGGCGGAGAGTTTTACGGAGACCCAGGGGAGTGGTAACATCTCTATTACCTTTGCCCACTGCTGGAACTCCACAGCCTTCACATAGGCCGCTTGGTAGCGTTCCGCGTCGCCAGCGGTCATGGCGCTTTCACCCAGCATGTCGAACTAGAAGCGCCAGCCGTCCTTCGCCAGTGGGGCAGCGGTGTCGAGCGCTTCTTTGATCGTCCGTCCAGGACGAATTGCTTACCCATGATGCGCATGGCCTGCTTCATGGCTGCCGAATGAAGGGTTCACCGCAAGCGGGAGACGAGCTTCTTAAGCGAACAAGCTGGTTGCGCCCGGAACCTCGCCCAGGCCGACCAACGAACCGTGCCATCAGGCCCCAAGCAGAGGCGTTGACGAATAGGGATCAGGATTTTGGCCAAGATGGGCCTCCCAATCTTCTCGCCAGAATCTTGTTGGCGATCAGTTTATCTGCTGTTTCGGCATCAGGGATACGCAAAAGCGATTCCGCGAGACACATCAACACGACGCCCTCCTCCGAAGAGAGCGAGAATTGGTTCTGGATGACACGTGTCGATGGAGCCTTGGGCACTGCGGTTGGCACGGACGCCGGCAACCAAGGCGCGGGCGATACGGGAGATTTCCGTTACCTGCTCCGGTGCCAGGAACGGCGCCTCATTGGCGAGAGTCTGGACAAGTTGTGTTTCGTCGGCAAAAAGTCTTTCGGCAATGGCAGCGCGGCTGGGATATGTATGGTGGCCCCATAGGTGGGCAGACAATATCCCAAGTTCAAAAGGGTTAATCGCCAAGTTTATGCCGGGTGTTGTCAATATTTAGGGTTTTGCGCTATTTTGCTAGTGAAATCCCTTGTGAGGCGAGCAACCGATGGCGGAACTTGACAGTATTGATCTCAGCATCATTGCCCAGTTGCAACAGGACGCGCGCCTTTCGGTGACTGACATGTCGCGGCGGGGTGAAATTTATCGGCCACTCCCGCACGCTACGCATGAAACGGCTGGAACGCGAGAAAGTGATCCTCGGCTATCATGCCCGTGCGGCCGCCGCGCTGGCATAGGCGGCACTGTGGGGTGTTCGTGCAGAAACTGAAGGCCACAGATGAAGCTGGAGACGCTTGCCGCCTTCAACGTGGCAGTTAAACCAGTGAAACATCCAGTGGAATGCCACATGACAGGCGGTGGCTTTGACTATCTGCTGAAAATCAGAGTACGGGACATGGCAGAATATCGCGAGTTTCCGGTGGCGTGATCGGGCAATTGCCAATGGTCGAAGGCGACGCATCTTATTTCGTGATGGAGAAGTCAAGGAAACCGCAGTGCTGCCGATTCCCGCTGGAGACCGCCGATGAGCGTGATTGTTGTTCGCACCTTGGCGACCTGCGGGAACTCACCGGACAAGGGCTGAAGATGGCTTGAGCCATGCCGTGATCCCCACCATGGGGGCACTGCATGAGGGGCACCTCACGCTGGTGGAAGAAGCGCTGAAAGTTGCCGACCGCGCCATTGCGACAATCTTCGTGAACCCCAAGCAGTTTGGCGCGAACGAGGATTTGGCCGCTATCCGCGTGATGAGGAAGGAGATCTCCAGAAACTGAGAGTCGGGGGCACATGCGGCCTACATTGAGAGAACCGGACGAAATTTATCCGCCAGGCTTTGCCACCACCATCAGTCTTGCGGCCCCGGCCCAGGCGGCTGGAAGATAATTTCCGCCCGCACTTCTTTGACGGTGTGGCAACTGTCGTTGCAAAGCTCTTTCTTCACACGCAAGCTGACTATGCGTTTTTCGGCGAGAAGGATTACCAGCAGTTAGCTCCGTTGTAAAGCAAATGGCGCGCACGATCTCGATCTCGGCGTTGAGGTCGTTGTATTCAGTCATCCGCGAAGACGACGGGCTGCCAATCGGCGCAAACCGTTACCGCCCCGAACACGAACGCCATCAGGCCACAGCCATTATCCGGGCGCGCTGGAACAGGCCGCAGAGAAAATCCGAATTGGTGGCGATCAGCAATCTGCCACCAAGGCAGCGGCCCGCTCGCTGACGACACTGGGGTTCGAGGTTGACGTCTCTCGCCGCAATGCCGAGACACTCGCTGTGCCAACCTCAACGGATGTACCGCTTCGCTTGCTGGCGGCGGCCAAGCTTGGCAGGACGCGGCTATCGACAATATCCCGGTTTGAAGTCCTAAGCAGCCGCAGCTCCGCCAGTTCGCGGCGCCTTTTGTCCGACAGCCCTGCCCCACCTTCGCGCTTTGGCATGTCAGGCGGCGCGGCACATTCCGCAGCTTCAGGTAGCGCCAACCCTGGAACGCGCGACGCGCTGCACTGGCCTCACCACGACAATCTGTGGTTTGAAGACAATGCGGCAACGGCTGATGCCATCCGCCCCCACCACCTCTTCCAGATCAACGATGGGTTGGCGGCACAACACCATGCCGCGGATCACCCAATAGAGCGAGCCTCCGGAGCATTTCGTCCTTGCGGCGCGGAAACATGCGGGTTGTATGGTCCAGCGTGTCACGCCCGGCTTGAGAGTCGGCGATCGAGGTTTCGAGGTCGTCGATGCTTTCGGCACCCACACAGAGTTTGATCAAATTAGGGGCATGTCATAGTGCTTTCACTGCCCCGTTTAGCGGCTGCGCCCCTGGCAGGCAAAGCGCTCATCCGGGGTGTGCATAACCGGGAGAATAGCCATGTCATCTGTCGCCAAAGTAATTGAACTCACCTCTTCGTCTTCGAAGTCCATCGAGGATGCCGTGCAACTGGCATCGCGCGCGCTGACGAACACTCGACAATGTCGAAGGCGCCTGGGTTCAAGACATCAATGCGTAGTCAAGAACGGCATCGGAATGGCGCGTCAATATGAAGGTGACATTCCTGCTGAAGGACTGAGCCGCACGGTCGCTGTTTCGGCCATGCGCTTGAAGTAGCCCGGTTCAAGATCTTTGAACCGATAGGTCTCGCGCACTTTCACGCCAATGTTGTGGCGGATCATGATGTCCGCCAGTTGTTCGCCGCTGATCAGGTGACGTGCCGCGTGACTGCACCGACGAAGACATGCGCCTGTGGCGGGCACCCCGTGTTGTTGTTGACTACAGGCCCTTGGTGGCGTGTTGTTCCACGCTGCTCAGGAAGTTGCGCACCTGCGAAATTGGTACACTCGATCCTGGCGAAGACGCTTGGCCTGCAGGTAAATCAGGTCAAGCCCCAACTCATCCTGGCAACGACCCCGTCGATGCCGCCATCACGGCCGCGGCCGAGGCGGGCGGTGAGATCCGGGTGGTACTCGGTGTAGCCCATGCGCAACAGCACGTCGATGATCAGGTGCTCAAATACTCTTGGCGTGTTGACATATATGCGGGCGAGAATGTTGCTTCGCAATTGCGCAGTGGCTGGTTCAATGGGCGGCGGCAACACTGCCTAACGCACACTCTTGCGTGGCTGGCGTGGAAAGCACTCCGGAGGCGGCGCGGGTAAAGTGGGGTTTGATGATGGGCGATACAGAAAGTGCTCGGCGGGCGGGCTTTATCAGGCTTTCATAACTTTCCTTTCTTATGCAGTGCAGCTCCCTCATTTTCCTTAGACTTGCCAACTCAGCGAGTGTCCTGATGCCTGTACATTTTACCAAGATTGTTAGGCAAATTGCACAACAACAGAAAGGGCCCCGCACGCGGAGCCCCTTGCTAAAACTGGCCTTGTTAGCACTCTCAGGTCTCGCTGACGGAGCAGTTCACGCCTTTGGACTTCAGCTTGTTGCAAGCAGACTTGGCGGCCGACTGTTCGTCGAAGCCATGCAGGCGGACCCGATAGAATATGCCTTTGCTCCCCAGATGAGCCTGACCACCAAAGGCTTGAGGCTCTGCAACGCCTTGTTTCTGGATTGCATTTTTCTCCAAGTGGACGATGCCGCATTTCTTGCCGAACCCCGCGAATAGCTCGAGCTCGGCGACGACGGCCTGTCCGGCGGCGGTGGCCCCGACGAGATTCCTGTCAATGCGCCGTGGGCGGTGCTGCTGTCGGTGCTGCTGGCAGGTGTGGCCGGCGCCGCGCGGTTGCGCGGGCGGCGCAATGGTCGCGCCGGAGTCGGCGCGCGTGTCCGCTGACGGCTGGACCCAGCGTAACGGCGGGGACGAAAAAAAGCCGGGCACGAAGCCCGGCTTTTCATTGCGTCGCGGCGCGTGGCGCCGCTCGGCGGTCAGGCGGCCTGGATGTTGGCAGCCTGCTTGCCCTTCGGGCCGGTGGTCACGTCGAACGAGACCTTCTGGCCTTCCTTGAGCGTCTTGAATCCCGGCATGTTGATGGCCGAGAAATGCGCGAACAGATCTTCACCGCCACCATCGGGGGTGATGAAGCCGAAACCCTTCGCATCGTTGAACCACTTGACAGTACCCGTTGCCATTGTCGCTACTCCTTGAGACTAAAAGATAAATTTGGGGCCAAGCCCCGACCATGTTTCGATCTCAAGGAAAGTGCGGCGGAGGCCACCCGGACGATCTGCCGAAGGGCACGCTTTACTGCTTGAAACAAAACACCTTCAGGATCATACACCGGTCCCCGGGAAAAAGCGAACCGGTCGGAAAATGGGGGGCAGGGCCCGAATTGCGGTGTCGGGCAGGGGGGGGGCGAGGGGAGGCGCCGGTGGGCACGGCGGCGGACCGACGCTCGCTCGGTACCCCACTCGCTCGCCGCCGGGCCCGCCACGCACCGGCGCTCGCGTCATTCGCCGGGCGGTGCCGTGGCTTGCCGGGTTCTCCCCGGTCCGCGGGTGCCGCCGTGGCGTACCGGAGTTCCCCTGGGTCCGCCGCGTGTGGCTCACGGTTGCCGGTGTTCCCTCGATCCGCCGGGTGCCGCGCTCGATTGCCGACGCTCCCCGGCGCGCCGAACCACCGCCCGGCAAGGCGCCCAGGCGCGGTTCCGCGGGGGAGGCGGCCTCGGGGACGCAGGTTTCAGCCGGCGCCGAGTTCGGCCCGCACCAGCGCCGCCCCGGCGCCCAGCGAGGCGAGCTTGCGGCGTGCGATCTCGCGCGACAGCGGCACCATCCCGCAGTTGGTGCAGGGATACAGGCGCTCCGCCGGGACATGGCGCAGCGCTGCGCGGATCGTCGCCGCGACGTCCTCGGGCGTCTCCACCCGGTCGCTGGCGACGTCGATCGCGCCGACGAGGACGTCCTTGCCGGCGAGGAGCCCGATGAGGTCGATCGGAACGCGCGAATTCGCGCACTCCAGCGAGACCTGCTGGATCGTCGAGCGGGCGAGCAGCGGGAACGTCTGCTCGTACTGCCGCCATTCGCTGCCCAGCGTCTTCTTCCACTGGATGTTCGCCTCGATGCCGTAGCCATAGCAGATGTGGACGGCGGTCGTGCACGGCAGGCCCGAGCGCGGCGCGCTCGAGCGCGGCGACGCCCCAGTCGCGCACCTCGTCGAAGTAGACGTTGAACGCCGGCTCGTCGAACTGGATCACGTCGACACCGGTCGCGGCGATTTCGCGCGCCTCGGCGTTGAGGATCTCGGCGAACGCGAACGCGAGCTTTTCGCGGCTGCGATAGTGGGCGTCGAACAGGGTGTCGACCATCGTCATCGGGCCGGGCAGCGTGAACTTGACCCGGCGGTCGGTGGCGCTGCGCAGGAAAGCGGCGTCGTCGACGAACACCTGGCGCCGCCGGGCGACGGGGCCCGTCACGACGGGCACGTCCGCATCGTAGCGATTGCGGATGCGCACGGTCCGGCGGTTCGCGAAGTCGACGCCGTCGAGCGCCTCGATGAACGTGGTGACGAAGTGGCGGCGCGTCTGTTCGCCGTCGGTCACGATGTCGATGCCGGCGCGCTCCTGGTCGCGCAGCACCAGGCGCACGGCGTCGCGCTTGCCCTCGGCCAGGTCGTCGCCTTCGAGCTTCCAGGGTGCCCACAGGGTGTTCGGCGGGGCGAGCCAGGAAGGCTTGGGCAGGCTGCCCGCGATGGTGGTCGGGAGGAGGCGAGGCATGGCGTGTTCTCCGGGCGCGATCGCCGTGGCGGGCGCTCCGGCCAGAAGTGGAATTCAGCCGATTATAGCGATCCGCGCCGCGGCCGTTCCCGGGCGCGATGCCGCTTGACCGGGTGGCCGGCGCCCACTAAGGTCGGAATCGTCCGCCGGCGGCGGACCACGGCCAACCGCCAAGTCACTTCACCCTCCGCGAGAGCCAGCGTCCCATGCCCAAGATCCTGTTCTCCGATCACGAGTTTCCCGACCTGCGGATCGAGCGCGAGCTGTTCGCCGCGGCCGGTGTCGACGTCGTCGTCGCGCAGGCGAAGACCGAGGACGAAGTGATCGCGGCAGCACAGGGCTGCTTCGGCATCCTGCTGCAGTACGCGCCGATCACCGAACGCGTCGTCGCGGCGCTGCCCGATCTCGGCATCGTCAGCCGCATCGGCGCCGGCTTCGACACCGTCGACACCGAGGCCTGCGCCCGGCACGGGGTGTGGGTCGCCAACTCGCCGGACTACGGAGTGGGGGAGGTGGCGACGCATGCGCTGGCGCTCGCGCTGGCGATGATCCGCAACGTCGTCGCCTACCACCGCGATGTCGGCGGCGGACGCTGGCATTACCTTTCCTCGGGCGAGCTGAAGCGCGCGGGCGACTTGACGCTGGGCATCGTCGGACTGGGGCGCATCGGCAAGCGGATGGCGCACGTGTCGCGCAATGTCTTCCGGCGCGTGATCGCGGTCGATCCGTACATCATCGACGGCGACTTCCCGGCGTACGTCGAGCGGGCGGTCCTGACCGACGTATTCGCACGGGCCGACGTCGTCTCGCTGCACGTGCCACTCACCGCCGAAACGCGCGGGATGATCGACGCCGGCGTGCTGGGCGTGATGCGGCCTGGCTCCTATCTCGTCAACACTTCGCGAGGTGCGGTCGTCGACGTGGACGCGGCGCTGGCGGCGCTCGATCGAGGCACCTTGGGCGGTCTCGCGCTCGACGTGCTGCCGGTCGAACCGGTACCGGCCGGCTCGAAGCTGCTCGGGCACCCACGGGTGATCCTGACGCCGCACGCGGCGTTCTATTCGGTCGAGGCGGAGCGCGAGCTTCGCCGAAAGGCTGCGCAGAATCTCGTCACCTTCCTGCGCAGCGGCCGCCCGGAGTACGTCGTCGTCGCCGGCACTCGCCGGCCCTGATCGATCGGGGTCGATCGAGTCAAATTATGGACGCCCGCCGGTGGCCGGCGGGGGGCTTCCCCGCCGTCGCCGCCTGCAAACAAACATCGTCCATTCCGCCCGATGATGCTGCGATTCGAGCCAACGCGCCATCGGCCGGATGGATGATGGCTCCATTCCGCGCGCGGGTGTCAAATGCCCGGATGGCTTCGGGCCCTGACCCGCGGGTAAGGGGGACTTCGTCAAAATTCGACCTGACCCGCCGGGCGACCCCGCCGGGCCGTGACCCCGCCCGGCCCGGTGTGCGAAAATCGCCGGTCGGCAACCCTGGAGATGCTTCGATGAGCACGCAAGACGTCATCCGCGACACGGTCACCAAGAATCGCGTCGTGCTGTACATGAAGGGCACGCCGCAGTTTCCGCAGTGCGGCTTCTCGATGCGCGCCGTCCAGATCCTCAAGGCCTGCGGGGTCGAGGACTTCGTCGCGGTCGACGTGCTGCAGGACCCCGATATCCGCCAGGGCATCAAGGATTATGCGAACTGGCCGACGATCCCTCAGCTCTACGTCGGTGGCGAGTTCGTCGGCGGCAGCGACATCCTGACCGAGATGTATCAGGCTGGCGAGCTGCAGACGCTGCTGCAGCCGAAAAGCGCCGGCTGAGGGCCGGCCCGCCGCGCCGTCAGGTCCGCGCGCGCTGGACGCGCTTGACCTCGGGCACGCGTTTCAGCGCGCGCATCACGTGGGCGAGGTGGCGGCGGTCGCGCACCTGCACGCTGAAGAACATCGCGATCAGCCCGCCATCCGGGCGTTCCATCGAGACGTTGTCGATGTTCGCGTCTGCCGCGGCGATCGCCGTGGCGAGATCGGCCAGCAGTCCGCGGCGATCGGCGACCAGCACGCGGACGCCGGCGTCGAAGACTCCGGCGACGTCCGCTGCCCATTCGACGTCGATGAGCTGATCGGCGTCGATGCGCTGCTTCTTCAGCGTCATGCAGTCGCGGGTGTGAACGGCGAGCCCCTGCCCGCGACGGAACTGCGCGATGACGGCGTCGCCGGGAACCGGCCGACAGCACTTGGCGTACTGGATCGCAACGCCCTCGACCCCGCGCAGCGTCAACGCCGATCGGCTTCGCCGGCACGGTCGGTGCGCCGATGGTCATGACCGCATCGTCCGACGCGGCCGGCGGGGCGAGTCAGCGCCTGCGCGACGACGAACGACAGCCGCTTGCCCATACCGATGTCGGCGAGGACCTCGAGCTGGCTCTTGGCGCCATACTCCCGCGCGAGCGCCTCCCATCGATCCCAGGAGATCGTCTCGGGCTCGACCTTGAGTGTCGCGAGCGCCTGGTTGAGCATGCGCTCGCCCAGCGCCGCGGACTCCTTCTGCTGCAGGCCCTTCAGGAAATGACGGATGCGGGAACGCGCCTTGCCGGTCCCGACGAACGACAGCCACGAAGGGTTGGGTCGCGCCGTCGGTGACGTCAGGATCTCGACCTGGTCGCCGTTCTTGAGCTCGGTGCGCAGCGGCATCTGCTCGTAATTGATCCGGGCCGCGACGCAGTGGTGGCCGATGTCGGTGTGCACCATGTACGCGAAGTCCACGGCCGTGGCGCCGCGCGGCAGCGCCATGATCTTGCCCTTCGGCGTGAACACGTAGATCTCGTCGGGGAACAGGTCACCCTTGATGTGCTCGAGAAACTCCTTCGAGTCGCGCGACTCGCTCTGGATCTCGAGCAGGCTCTGCAGCCAGCGGTGCGTCTGTTGCTGCGCCTCGGCGAGATCGAGCTCGCCGCCGGACTTGTAGAGCCAGTGCGCCGCCACGCCCGCCTCGGCGACGCGGTGCATGTCATGGGTGCGGATCTGCGCCTCGAGCGGCGTGCCGAACGGGCCGAACAGCGTCGTGTGCAGCGACTGGTAGGCGTTGGCCTTCGGGATCGCGATGTAGTCCTTGAACTTGCCGGGAATCGGCTTGTACAGCGCGTGCAGGACGCCGAGCGCGGCGTAGCAGTCGGTCTTGTCGCTGACCAGGACGCGCACGCCGTAGATGTCGAACACCTGCGCGAACGTGTAGTGCTTCTCGCGCATCTTCTTGTACACCGAGTAGATCGTCTTCTCGCGGCCGGAGACCGAGGCGTGCACTCCGGCCTTGTGGAACCCCTCGCGGATGACGTCGAGCAGCCGGTTCATCACCTCGCGGCGGTTGCCCCGCGCGGCCTTGACGGCGCCGGCGAGAATCCGGTGGCGCAGCGGGTAGATGTGCTTGAACGCGAGGTCCTGCAGTTCCAGGTACAGCGCGTTGAGGCCGAGCCGGTTGGCGATCGGCGCGTAGATGTCGAGCGTCTCGCGCGCGATACGCCGCCGGTGCGCCGGCGCCATCGCGTCGAGCGTGCGCATGTTGTGCAGGCGGTCGGCGAGCTTGATCAGGATGACGCGGACGTCCTGCGCCATCGCGAGCAGCATCTTGCGGAAATTCTCGGCCTGCGCGTCCTCGCGCGAGGTGAATTCGATCTGGTCGAGCTTGGACACGCCGTCGACCATGTCGGCGACGGGCTTGCCGAACTTCGTCTCGAGCTCGGACTTGGTGACGGAGGTGTCCTCCATCACGTCGTGCAGCAGCGCGGCGGCGAGTCCCTGCGCGTCGAGGCGCCACTGCGACAGGATGCTGGCGACCGCCAGCGGATGGGTGATGTACGGCTCCCCGCTCTTGCGGAACTGGCCGCGGTGCGCCGAGTCGGAAAAGGCGAACGCGCGCTCGACGAGCGCGAGGTCGGACAGCGGCAGGTAGTTGCCGAGGTGCCGGGTGAACTCCGCGATTTCCGACATGCCCCGTACGGTGGGTCGACGCGTACGGCGTCAGCTCTGGGCCTTCAGCAGCATTTCGATGCCGACCTTGCCGGCCGCGACTTCGCGCAGCGCGATGACGGTGGGCTTGTCGCGGTCGGCGTCGACCAGCGGCGCCGAGCCGGCGGAGATCTGCCGTGCACGGTTGGTCGCCGCGAGTGTCAGTTCGAAGCGGTTCGGAATCTTGTCGAGGCAGTCCTCGATGGTGATGCGGGCCATGGCGCGTCCTTGCGGTTCAGGGATCGGGAGACTCGAGAAGTTCCTGCATCAGGCGCACGTGCCGCACGCCTTGCCGCGTCGCCTTCAGACGGGCGGCGCGGACGATGGCGGTCACGTCGTCGACCGCCGTCGCAAAGTCTTGATTGATAATAACATAATCGAACTCGGCCCAGTGGCGCATCTCGTCGCGCGCGCCCTCGAGGCGGCGGGCGATGACGCCGGGAGCGTCCTGGCCGCGCATTTCCAGCCGCTCCTTCAGCACCGGGAGCGACGGCGGAAGGATGAACACGTGCACCGAGTCCGGGATCAGCCGGCGGACCTGGGCGGCGCCCTGCCAGTCGATCTCCAGCATGACGTCCTGACCCGCGGCGACCTGCCCGGCGAGCCAGGTGCGCGACGTCGCATACCAGTTGCCGTGCACCTGTGCGTACTCCAGGAACTCGCCCTCGTCCTTGCGCGCCATGAACGTCGGCTCGTCGACGAAGTGGTAGTGCACTCCGTCGTGCTCGCCGGGGCGCGGCGGCCGCGTGGTGAACGACACCGAAAGCCTGATGCCGGGCTCGCGCGCGAGCAGCGCGTTGACGAGGCTCGTCTTGCCGCCGCCGGATGGCGCGGCGATCACGAACAGGCACCCGGCGGCGGGCGGGGAGTGGGTGGAGGTCATTCGGTCGACCGGGAAAGGTTCGCGGCTCATTCGACGTTCTGCACCTGCTCGCGCATCTGCTCGATCAGCACCTTGAGCTCGAGCGACACCTGCGACAGCTCGGTGTCGACCGATTTCGATCCGAGCGTGTTCGCCTCGCGCTGCAGTTCCTGCATCAGGAAGTCCAGCCGCTTGCCCGCGCTGCCGCCGGCCGCCACCACGCGGCGGACCTCGGCCACGTGCGCGCCGAGACGGGAGACTTCCTCGGCGACGTCGACCTTGGTCGCGAACAGCGCGAGCTCCTGTTTCAGCCGGTCCTCGCCGGGATCGGCGCCGGCCTCGCGCAGCCGGGCGCCGATCTTGTCGACGTAGGCGGCATGGATGGCCGGGATCCGCGGCGCGACACGGGCGACCTGCGCCTCGATGGCGAGGCAGCGCTCGTCGAGCATCGCGGCCATCTTGGCGCCCTCGCGCGCCCGGGAGGCGTTGAGGTCGGAAAGGGCCGCGACCACCAGCGCCTGCACGTGGCCGGCGAGCGCCTCCGGCGCGACCGACGGCTCGGCCAGCACGCCGGGCCAGCGCAGGATCTCGGCCGTCGACAGCGGCGCCGCGCCCGGCACCAGCCGCCCGACGTCCGCGGCGGCCGCGGCCAGCGCCGCGACCCGCAGCGGGTCGACCGACAGACCGGCCTCTCCGGGCGACGTCCGCGCGAGCGCCACCCGGCACTCGACCTTGCCGCGGGCGAGCCCCCCAGCGAGCACCTCGCGCAGCGGGGTCTCGAGCGAACGCAGCTCCTCCGGCAGCTTGACGGTGACGTCGAGATACCGGTGGTTGACGGAACGCAGCTCGACGGCGACCGACGCGCCGGGCAGGTCGGCGGCAACCGCGGCGAACCCGGTCATGCTGACGATCATGGCGCGTTTTTGCCGGGTTTTGGCATGTTTTCCGACTTTGCCGAGGGGGCGGACATCCGCAGAATGTAGGCGGTATCTGCCGTGGGCGCAAGCGCGGAAGGCTTCTCTGGCACGCGATTTGCGCGTACAGTCGCGTCGACAGTATTTGTGTCGATCGCCGGACCGTCGAACATCCACCGTCATCACCGAGACCGAGCCCGCATGGCCGTCACCAACCAAGCCCTTCCGGGCGGGTACCAGCTGCTGAACTACCGGGTCGACCGGCAGATCAGCCGCGGCGGCTTTTCCATCGTCTATCGGGCTTTCGACGAGACCGGCGCGCCGGTCGCGATCAAGGAATACCTGCCCTCGTCGCTGGTGCTGCGCACCGAGGGCGACATCGTCCGCGCGTCCTCGGCGGAGAACCTCACGTCGTTCCGCTACGGGATGAAGTGCTTCTTCGAGGAAGGCCGCGCGCTGGCCAAGATCAACCACCCGAACGTCGTGCGCGTGCTCAATTTCTTCCGCGCCAACGAGACGGTGTACATGGTGATGCGCTACGAGCGCGGGCGCACGCTGCAGCAGCAGATCCAGATGCGGCAGGACCAGATGTCCGAGCGGCTGGTCCGGCACGTGTTCATGCACCTGCTCAACGGCCTGCGCGAAGTGCACACGCACAAGCTGCTGCACCTCGACATCAAGCCGGCCAACGTCTACCTGCGCACCGACGGCAGCCCGGTGCTGCTCGATTTCGGCGCCGCGCGGCAGACGCTGACGACCAACCGCCCGAAACTCGCGCCGATGTATACGCCGGGATTCGCTGCGCCGGAGCAGTACCGCGACCCGGACCGGCTGGGTCCGTGGACCGACGTCTACGGCGTGGGCGCCAGCATGTTCGCCTGCCTGGCGGCGTTCGCGCCGCAGGCCGCCGACGCCAGGCTGTCGGAGGACCATCTGGTCTCGGCGAAGAAGATCTGGGCCGGCCAGTATTCGGACAACCTGCTCGAAGTGATCGACTGGTGCCTGCGCCTCGACCCGCTGGAGCGGCCGCAGTCGGTGTTCGCGCTGCAGAAGGCGATCCGCGACATCCCGCCGAAGAAACGCAAGCTGACCTTCTTCGGCAACCTCAAGCGCAGACTCTTCACCGAGATCGGGGCGTGACCGAACCTCGTTCGCATTGCCGCGCGCGCGGCCGCCTTCGCGCGACGGCGAGCGCCGTCGCGGGGCATCCTGCCGGCGCCTGACGACGGACCATGCGCTTCACGATCTTCCAGGATTCCCGCAAGGGTTCGCGCAGGGTCAACCAGGACCGCATCGCCTACACCTACGGCCGCGACACGCTGCTGCTGGTCGTCGCGGATGGCATGGGGGGGCATGCGGGCGGCGAGATTGCCGCGCAGATCGCCGTGCGGCTGTTCATCGAGCGCTTCCAGCAGGAGGCAAAGCCGGTCCTGCGCAATCCGCTCAAGTTCCTGCAGGACTGCATGCTGCGCGCCCACCAGGCGCTCGGCTCGTACGCGAACCAGTTCTCCATGCTGGAGACGCCGCGCACGACCTGCGTCGCCTGCATCGTCCAGGCGGGGCACGCCTACTGGGCGCACGTCGGCGACTCGCGCCTCTACCTGTACCGGCAGGGCGGCCTGATCGGGCAGACCAAGGACCACTCGAAGGTCCAGTACCTGGTCGACCAGGGCATCATCGGCGCGCACGAAGTCGCCGATCACCCCGACCGGAACAAGATCTTCAGCTGCCTCGGCGGTCTCGTCGACCCGGTCATCGACCTCAGCAAGCGCACGCCCCTGCGCAGCGGCGACGTCATCGTGATGTGCACCGACGGGCTGTGGGGCGTGATGAACCAGAACGAGATCGCGACCTGGCTCACGTCGACGCCGATCCTCAAGACCGCGCCGCAGATGATGCGCGAGGCGGAGAAGCGCGGCGGATCCGAGGGCGACAACCTGTCCGCGATCGTGGTGCGATGGGGCGCGGAGACGCTCACCGACGAGCCGTCGACGACGATCACCGAGACGATGGGCCTCGGGCAGTTCGAGACGCAGCTCGACCGCACGATCACGCTGACCGATCGCAAGGGCGTCCAGCGCGACCTGTCCGACGACGAGATCGAGCGCGCGATCGCCGAGATCCAGGCGACGATCCAGCGCTACCGGAAGTAGCTGCGGGCGGTCGCGGCGGCGCGGCGGGCGCCATGCTAACCTCGCGCCGGACGCCCGACCTTCGGCGCGAGGTCGCACCGCCCCGCCGGACCCTCGTCGAACCGAACCCGCCCGCATGCGCCAGATCATCCTCGACACCGAAACCACCGGCCTCGACCCGAGGCAGGGCCACCGCATCATCGAGGTCGCCGCGGTCGAACTCGTCGATCGCCGCCTGACGGGGCGCACGATCCACTTCCACGTCGATCCCGAGCGCGAGGTCGACCCGGGCGCGGCCGAGGTCCACGGGATGACGTGGGAGGACCTCAAGGGCAAGCCGAAGTTCGCCGACATGGCGGCTGCGTTCGTCGACTTCGCGCGGGACGCCGAGTGGATCATCCACAACGCGCCGTTCGACGTCGGCTTCCTCGACCACGAGTTCGGGCGGCTCGACCTGCCCGCCTGCGCCGCGATCTACGGCCGGCTGACGGACACGCTGATGCTCGCCCGGGAGGCGTTCCCGGGCAAGCGGAACAACCTCGACGCCCTGTGCGAGCGCCTCGGGGTCGATCACGCGCACCGCACCCTGCACGGAGCGCTGCTCGACGCCCGGCTGCTGGCCGAGGTCTATCTCGCGATGACGCGCGGGCAGGAGACGCTGACGATCGACATCGCCCCGCCGACCCGTGGAACCGGTCCGGCCGGACCGGCCGCGTTCGGGAACCGCGGCGAGCGTTCGCCACTCAAAGTAATCGACCCGAGCGAAGCCGAGCTTGCGTCGCACGCCGAGTACCTCGAGGCGCTGGACCGGGAATCGAAGGGCCGCTGCCTGTGGCGGGCGCTCGAAGCTGCGGCGCCGGCGCCGGGACAGTCCGGCTGACCCGCGACTGCGGCCCGCCGCGATGCCCGTGGCTGTAACATCCCTGTCACCTGCCATTGCGATAGTGCGCGACGCCCCCTCTCCGCCGCCGGCGCCGACCCCCGCCCGCGCCCACCCCATGCCGACGGCCCCCGCCGCCCCGCTGCTCAACCGCGAGCTCTCGCTCCTCGCCTTCAACCGGCGCGTGCTCGCGCTGGCGGCCGATCGGGCAGTGCCGCTGCTCGAGCGGCTGCGCTTCCTCTGCATCGCCGGCGGCAACCTCGACGAATTCTTCGAAATCCGCGTGGCCGGGCTGCGCGAGCAGCTGCGCGCCCGAGTCGCGCCCGCGGGTTTGACGCTGCCCGAGGCGCGGGCGCTCTACCATCAGATCGGCGACGAGGTCCGGGCGCTGATCGGCGACCAGTACCGGCTGCTCAACGACGAGGTGCTGCCGGCGCTGGCGCGTTCGGGGGTCCACCTTGTCCGCCGCACCGAGTTCACGCCGGCGGTCCGCGAATGGGTCGCCGGCTACTTCGACCGCGAGATCCGCCCGCTGCTGACGCCGATCGGGCTGGATCCGGCGCATCCATTCCCGCAGGTCGTCAACAAGAGCCTCAATTTCATCGTCGAGTTCGACGGCCGCGACGCTTTCGGCCGCGAAACGTCGATCGCCATCCTCAAGGCGCCGCGTGTGGTGCCGCGGGTCATCAAGCTGCCGCCGGCCGTGTCCGGCCACGACAATGCGTTCGTGATGCTTTCGTCCGCCATCCACGCCAACCTGCAACGGATGTTTCCCGGGCGCCCGGTCAAGCAATACGCGCAGTTCCGTGTGACGCGCGACGCCGACCTCTGGATCGACGAGGAGGAGGTCAAGAACCTGCGGCAGGCGTTGCAGGGCGAGCTCACGCAGCGGCAGTTCGGGTCGGCCGTGCGGCTCGAAGTCGCGGCCAACTGCCCGGAGCACCTCGCGCGGCTCCTGCTAGCGCAGTTCGAGCTCACCGAGGACGAGCTCTTCCGCTGCGACGGGCCGGTGAACATGATGCGGCTGTCGTCGCTGATCGACCAGGTGGACGACGCGGAGCTCAAGTGGCCGCCGTTCGTCCCCGGACTGCCCGCTCGGCTGGACGACGCGCCGGACATCTTCGGCGTGCTGCGCGAGCGCGATGTCCTGCTGCATCATCCTTACCAGTCGTTCGAGCCCGTCGTCGAGTTCATCCGCCGCGCCGCCGACGACCCGGACGTGGTCGCGATGCGCCAGACCGTCTACCGCACCGGGGTCAACTCGGTGCTGATGGAGGCGCTGATCCAGGCGGCCGCGCGCGGCAAGGAGGTCACCGTCGTCGTCGAACTGATGGCGCGCTTCGACGAGGAAGCGAACATCAACTGGGCGGAACGCCTCGAGCGCGCCGGCGCGCAGGTCGTGTACGGGGTGTTCGGCCTGAAGACGCACGCCAAGCTTGCCCTGGTGCTGCGTCGCGAGCGCGACCGGCAGGGCCGCGCGCGGCTGGTGCCCTACGCGCACCTCGGCACCGGCAACTACCATCCGCGCACGACGCGCCTCTACACCGACTTCGGCCTGCTCACCGCCGACCCGGCGATCTGCGGCGACGTCAACGAAGTATTCCTGCACATCACCAGCCTCGCCAGGGCGGGCCGGCTGAAGCGCCTGCTGCTGGCGCCGTTCACGATGCATCGCCGCGTGATCGAGATGATTCGCCGCGAGGCGCGGCATGCGCGCGCGGGGCGCCCGGCTCGGATCATCGCGAAGATGAACGCGCTGACGGAGGAGGGCGTGATCCGCGCGCTCTGCCAGGCTTCGCAGGCGGGCGTCAAGGTCGAGCTCATCGTCCGCGGCGCCTGCGCGCTGCGTCCGGGCGTGCGTGGCGTGTCGGACAACATCCGGGTCCGCTCGATCCTCGGCCGGTTCCTGGAGCACCACCGGGTGTGGTACTTCGAGAACGACGGCATGCCTGACGTGTGGCTCACGTCGGCCGACTGGATGGGACGCAACCTGTTCAAGCGGATCGAGGTCGCGTTTCCGGTGCGCGACCCCATCGCGCGGCAGCGGGTCATCGACGAGGGCCTGAAGATCTACCTCGCGGACAACCGCGACGCGTGGCTGCTCGGCGCCGACGGCGCGTGGACGAAGGTCTCGCCGGGGGGGCGGGTGCGTCGGCGTTCGGCGCAGGCCGAGCTGCTCGCGCGGCTCCAGGCGTCCGACGACAACTGAGACTCGATCCACCGACGCGAGCCACCATGGACCTCATCCTCTGGCGCCACGCAGAAGCCGAACCGGGCGAGCCCGACCTCGGGCGTCGGTTGACGGCCAAGGGGGTCAAGCAGGCCGAGCGGATGGGCTCGTGGCTCGACAATCACCTGCCGGATGCCTGTCGCGTGCTCGTCTCGCCGGCCGATCGCGCGCAGCAGACTGCGCTGGGATTGAAGCGCAAGTTCAGGACCGTCGACGACCTCGCGCCCGGGGCGGGCGTCGCCGCGATCCTCGCCGCGTCCGGCTGGCCCGACGCCCGCGAGCCGGTCCTCGTCGTCGGCCATCAGCCGACGCTGGGAATGGTCGCCGCGTTCCTGCTTTCCGGCGAGGAAGCCGCGTGGGCCGTGAAGAAGGGCGCGATCTGGTGGCTGTCGAACCGGCAGCGCGACGGCGGCACCGCAGTGGTGCTGCGCGTGGTGCTCAGCCCCGACTTCGTCTGAACCCCGCCTGGGGTCAGGTCGAATTTAGGTCAACAGGTCCCGTTCGAGCCGCCGGCGCGAATCCGATGTTGAGTATTCCGTCGAGCCCATTGTCCATCAATCGGCCATTCGATCGACCGCCGGAGAGGGGCATGGGAGGCGCTCACCCACGTCGAGCACGTGGGGAAGGCCGAAGTTGACGGCGACGGCGCGCAATGTTGCCCCGCGACGACGAGCATACGGTCGGCGCTCGCACTTGGCGACGTCGTCCTGGCAGGGCACGTTGGCGCAATCGGCAGCGCAACGGCCATTTCACGCCGTTCGGGCCAGCTTGCCACGGGCGGCTCAGCGTTCGGCCCAGCGATACCCGAGCGCGATCCATTCGCGGCGCTCCTTGCCGAGCAGGTGCGCGGTCAGCGGATGCGCCGACAGCCAGCGTGCCGACACTCCGAGGTGGATGGCGCGACCGCACTGGAATGCGATCCGGGGCGTGTCGATGGGCCGGCGCGCATGATGGAACAGGACCGCGAGACGGAGTGCGAGCACGCGTACGCGAAAGTCAGCGTCATCCAGACGCGATTCGAGCTTCGCCAGCGTCCCACGGCAGCCGAGCACGAGCCACGCCAGGTCGGCCTGCTCCCGGGCCGAAAATCCGGGCATGTCGGCGTTCTGCAGAATGTAGGCGCCGTGCTTGTGGAACCCGATGTGAGAGACCGAGAACCCCGTCTCGTGCAGGCGCGCGGCCCATTCGAGCCGTTGCAGCGCCGCGGGATCGAGTGAGGGAACCGCGCGGCGATACAGCGCGCCGGCCATCGCAGCGACGCGCGCCGCGTGTTCCGTGTCGATCCGGTACCGGGTCTGGAATTGCTCGACCGTGGCGGCACGAATGTCGCGGTCGACGTTGCGGCCGAGCAGGTCGTAGAGCGCGCCGAGCCGCAGCGCGCCGCCGACCGGATTGATGCGCTCGATATCGAGCTCCTTCATCGCCGCCGCCATCACGGCGAGGCCGCCCGCAAGCACCGGGGCGCGTTGGGGTTTCAGTGCGAGCCAGAGAGAGGCGGCTGATGTGACCGGAACCGACCATCCGCTTCCTGAGCCGCAGCAGTCCGTTCGTGGTGATGCCCGCGGCGGAGAAGTCCGTTCTGCTCCAGGATATCGGCCAGTGCCAGCGCGGTGCCGGACGATGCGTAGGCGCTGGTCCAGCGGCCGCGGGAGAAGTCCCTCGCGATCGCCTCGATCTCGGCGCGCGCGTGCGTCTCCGCCGCGGCGAAGGCGGTCGCATCGAGATTGCCTTCCGGAAAGAACCGTTGCGTCATTCCGACGCAGCCGATCTTGAGCGATTCGAGTTCGCGCGGCTCGAGGCCTTTGCCGATCACGAATTCGGTCGAGCCTCCGCCGATGTCGACGACCAGCCGGGGCTCGTCCGAGGGGGGCAGCACGTGGGCGACGCCGAGGTAGATGAGCCGCGCCTCCTCGTGCCCGGTGATGATGTCGATCGGAAATCCGACTGCCCTTTCGGCGCGCGGAAGGAACGTCGCCGCGTTGCTGGCGATGCGCAAGGTGTTCGTCGCGACGACCCGCACCGACGAACGCGGAAAGCCGCGGAGGCGCTCGCCGAAGCGGGCGAGGCAGGCGAGTGCCACGCGCTGCGCGTCTGCGGTGAGCTTGCCCTTGGCGTCGAGACCGGCGCCGAGCCTGAGCGTTTCCCGGAAAGTGTCGAGGCGAAAGATCTGGCTGCCCTCGACGCGGCCGATCTCGAGCCGGAAGCTGTTCGAGCCCATGTCGACGACGGCGAGCATCGAGGCGGTCAGTGTGGAGCGCGGCATGGCGGGAAAAGGTTAGCACGCCGGGTCGGGCGCCGGATCGGGGTCAGGTCGAATTTTGGTCAACGTGCGCCCTGCCTGACGACGTCGGATGTTCGCAGCATGCCTGTGACATTGACTTCGCTTCGGCACTCCGGGGAATCGTCCGGATGGTCGATGGCGCGCCCCGTCCGAATGGATTTGAATCAACACCCACCGTACGCTTTCGGGCGCGCGGCGGACGACGTCCGAGGTGAGCGGAGGAGACGCGTTGACCAAAATGTGACCTGACCCCGACGCGGGTTTCTGCTACGCTGACAGGCTTTGGTTCGCATTGCTGCCGATGTCCTCCGATTACCTCACCCGCATACTTTCCGCCCGGGTCTACGACGTTGCGATCGAGTCGTCGCTCGACCTCGCGCCGACGCTGTCGCGCCGTCTCGGCAACCGCGTGCTGCTCAAGCGCGAGGACCAGCAGCCGGTGTTCAGCTTCAAGCTGCGCGGGGCCTACAACAAGATGGTGCACCTGACGGCGGCCGAGCGCGCGCGTGGCGTCATCGCGGCGTCGGCGGGCAACCACGCGCAGGGCGTCGCGCTGGCGGCGCAGCGGCTTGGCTGCGCCGCGACGATCGTGATGCCGGTCACCACGCCGCACATCAAGATCGCGGCGGTCGAGGCGCGCGGCGCGAGCGTCGTGCTGCACGGCGACAGCTACAGCGATGCCTACGAGCACGCGCTGGCGCTGCAGGCGCGAACCGGCGCGACGTTCGTTCACCCCTACGACGATCCGGACGTCATCGCCGGGCAGGGCACGATCGGCATGGAAATACTCCGCCAGTGCCAGGGACCGCTCGACGCGATCTTCGTGGCGATCGGCGGCGGGGGCCTCATCGCCGGCATCGCCGCGTACGTCAAGCGCGTCCGGCCCGAGGTGAAGATCATCGGCGTCCAGCCGGTCGATTCCGACGCCATGGCGCGATCGCTCGCCGCCGGTCGACGGGTGAAGCTCGCGCACGTCGGGCTCTTCGCCGACGGCGTGGCGGTCAAGCAGGTCGGACGCGAGACCTTTCGACTGGCGCGGCAATACGTCGACGACGTGATTCTCGTCGACACCGACGCCATCTGCGCCGCCCTCAAGGACGTGTTCGAGGACACGCGCTCGATCCTCGAGCCCGCGGGGGCGCTGTCGATCGCCGGGGTCAAGGCCTGGGTCGCGCGCCATCGTCCGAAGGACCGCACCTACGTCGCGATCGCCTGTGGCGCCAACATGAATTTCGACCGGTTGCGCTTCGTCGCCGAGCGTGCCGAGCTGGGCGAGCAGCGCGAGGCGATCCTCGCGGTGACGATTCCCGAGCGCCCGGGCAGCTTCCGCGAGTTCTGCTCGCTGCTCGGCAAGCGTTCGGTGACCGAGTTCAACTACCGCTACTCCGACGCGACGGCGGCGCACCTGTTCGTCGGCCTGGAGGTCGCCAACCGCCTCGAGGTCCGGACGCTGCTCGCGGAGCTGAAGCGGCGACGCATCGACGCGATCGACCTCACCGACAACGAGATGGCGAAGCTGCACGTGCGCCATCTGGTCGGCGGTCACGCGCCCGCGGCGAAGAACGAGATTCTCTACCGCTTCGAGTTTCCCGAGCGCCCCGGCGCGCTGATGAAGTTCCTGGACAGCATGAGCGCCGGCTGGAACATCAGCCTGTTCCACTACCGGAACCACGGGGCCGACTACGGGCGCGTGCTGGCCGGCATGCAGGTTCCCCCGTCCGACAAGACGGCGTTCCGGACGTTCCTCGACGGGCTGGGCTACGACTACGTCGACGAGAGCGCGAACCCGGCGTATCGGCTGTTTCTCGGCGGCTAGAGCCGCCGCGCGCCGTCCGGTCGGTAGGGCCGCCCGCCGGGCGCCCGGCGGTGCCCCACTTCGCCGGCAGCGGAAACCCCCGCCAGGGGGACGCAGCGGGTCAAGGGGTGCCGCAGCACGGCACTCCCGGGGCGAAAACTTGTCCGACCGTTGCCAATTCGGTCCCAAAGCGCTCCCGATGCCGATTCAGGCAAGGTTTATGCTCTAGTCAGTTATCGGCAGCCGTGGCAAACTTGCCGTGGACCGGTTGTGGCGCACAAACGCCCCCCTCTGACGGACGGGGGCAGGGATACGGAGGAAATGTTGCCGGAGCAGAATCCGCTGGCTGGCGTCAAGGTGATGGTGATCGACGACTCGAACACCATTCGCCGGAGCGCCGAAATATTCCTGCTGCAGGCGGGCTGCACGGTCATTCTTGCCGAGGACGGCTTCGACGCGCTCGCCGAAGATCACCGACCATCAGCCGGACGTCGTGTTCGTCGACATCATGATGCCGCGCCTGGACGGGTACCAGACCTGTGCGCTCATCAAGAAGAACGCGAAGTTCCACACCACGCCCGTGATCATGCTGTCCTCGAAGGACGGCCTTTTCGATCGCGCGCGCGGACGGATGGTCGGCTCCGACCAGTATCTGACGAAGCCGTTCACCAAAGAGAGCCTGCTCAAGGCCGTCGCGACGCACATGCGCGCCGCGGCCTGAGTCGACCCCCGGCGGATCGCGCGGCGCGAACGGCGCACCCGGGCGCAACACCAACAGGGTAGGGAACCATGGCGATCAAGAGAATCCTCATCGTGGACGACTCGCCCACCGAGCGCCACGTCCTCAACGACCTGCTGACCAAGGCGGGATACGAGGTCGTGGCGAGCGACAACGGCGAGGACGCGATCCTCAAGGCCAAGCAGGTCAAGCCCGACCTCATCCTCATGGACGTCGTCATGCCCGGGCTGAACGGCTTCCAGGCGACGCGGGCGATCAGCCGCGACGCCGAAACGCGCAGCATCCCGATCATCCTGTGCACCTCGAAGAGCCAGGAGACCGACAAGATCTGGGGCATGCGGCAGGGCGCGCGCGACTACATCGTGAAGCCGGTGAACCGCGACGAACTGCTCGCCAAGATCGCTGCCCTCGGCTGAATCCCGCGAACCTCCGATGGCCCGCGCCGGCAAACTCGACCTCCGCTCGTTCCAGCAGGAACTCGCCTCCCGCCTGTCCAGCAAGACGGCGGCCCAGGTCGAGTCGTCCCGGCTCGGGCTCTCCTGTGCCGGCGAGCAGTGGCTCATCCGGCTGGCCGACGCCGGTGAGGTGATCGCCGTGCCGCCGATCGCCGCGGTGCCGCTGACCAAGCCGTGGTTCGTCGGCGTCGCCAACATCCGCGGCAACCTGTACAGCGTGGTCGATTTCGCGGGGTTCCTCGGCCGCGGCGCCGCGCCGCCTCCGGCAGGCGGGCAGAGCCGTCTGGTGCTGTTCGGCCCCCGCGTCGGCGATCTCAAGGCCGGCATCGTCGTGCAGCGCGTGCTCGGCCTGCGCAACCTTGCCGAGCTGGCCCCCGCGGCCCCACCGGCCGGCGCGCCCGAATGGTACGGGCGGCGCTGGATCGACGCCGCCGGCAGCACGTGGCAGGAAATCGACCTCTCTCATCTCGCGCGCGACGCGGCGTTCCTGCAGGTCGGCCAATAGCCCGCTGCCCGCCGCACGCCGTCATCGCCGCGAACCACCGACTCGAAGAGAAACCCCCGCCGTACCGGAGGAAACATGGCCCTTAGCCTCAAACTGCCCAAGGTCTTCGGCAAGGACAAGGCGGCTCCCGCCGCCGCCGAGCTCGACATGCCGACCACGCAGGTTCGGGCATCGCAGGCGCCGCCGGGCTACGACCCGCTTGCCTCGGTGTCGATCATGGAGCAGCTGCGCACGGCGTCCACCGAAATGAAGATGCCGCGGCGCCTGCCGCTGATCGGCCACCTGCCCATCGTCCAGCAGTTCCAGGTGCTCGGCGTGATGATGGTGATGTTCTTCGTGTTCTCGGCTTTCATGGTGTTCCTCGACGGACGGATCGCGACCCAGAACGCGGCCGCGGCGTCGACGGCGACGGAAATGCAGATGCTCTCGCAGCGTCTCGCGCGAGGCACCGCCCTCGCGGCGCAGGGCCAGGCCGGCGCGTTCGCCTCGGTGAAGGACAGCACGGACCGCTTCCGGGCCAACCTGGACGCGATCTCCGAAGGCGGCACGATCCGCGGCGTGTCGCTCGACGTCGCGTCCGATCCGGCCACCGTGCAGCTGCTGCAGGACATCCGCGGACGCTGGACCACGGTCGAGGCCAACGCCCGTCGCGTGATGGACAACCAGCAGCCGCTGACGACGCTGGCCAAGGGCCTGACCGACATCAATACGGGCAACAACGCGATTCTCGAACTCGCGCAGCAGGCCGCGCAGCAGATCGGCCAGAGCGGCGGGTCGTTGCGCGAGATCGACTTCGCCAACCAGCTCGCGGTGCTGTCGCAGCGGATCGCGAAGAATGCCAACACGCTGGCATCGTCGGAGGAAATCGACCCCGAGGTCGCTTTCCTTCTGGGCAAGGACTCCGGCACGTTCCGCGACGTGCTCAACGGACTCACCAAGGGCAGCGACGCGCTGCGCCTCGCGCCCGTGCGCAACGCCGAAGCGCAGGCGACCCTGGCCGAGCTCGGCAAGCGCTTCGCCGTCTACGACGCCGGCGTCGCCGCGATCCTGCAGAACATGAACCGGCTGGTCGGTGCGAAGCAGGCGGCGCGCGGCATCAACGCCGAATCGGAGCCGCTGCTCAACGATGCGACCAGACTCGCGGCGCAGTACGAGGGCGCGGGCGGCACCCGCGGATCGCTGTGGGTCGCCGTGATCTTCGCACTGCTCGGTCTCGTCTGCCTCGTGCTTCTGGGCAAGGTGTTCCTCGACGACGCCCGGGTGCGCGCCTACGAGAGCGAACAGGAGAACAAGCGCAACCAGGAGGCGATTCTCCGGCTGCTGAACGAGATGGGCAATCTGGCCGACGGCGACCTCACCGTGCAGGCCTCGGTGACCGAGGACGTCACCGGCGCGATCGCCGACTCCATCAATTTCACGATCGAGGAGCTGCGGACGCTGGTGCGGGGAATCAACTCCGCCACCGACCAGGTGGCGAAAGCGACGCAGGACGCCCAGAACATCTCGAACCGGCTGTTCGAGGCATCGCAGCGGCAGAACCGCGAGATCCAGCAGGCGTCCGCCTCGGTCCTGTCGATGGCGCAGTCGATCAACGAGGTGTCGCAGACCGCCACGCAGTCGGCGCGAGTCGCCCAGCAGTCGCTGACCGCCGCCGAGAAGGGCGGTCAGGCGGTGCAGAACCAGATCGCGGGCATGAACGAGATCCGCACGCAGATCCAGGACACCTCGAAGCGGATCAAGCGGCTGGGCGAATCGTCCCTCGAGATCGGCGAGATCGTCGAACTGATCTCGGACATCACCGAGCAGACGAACGTGCTGGCGCTGAACGCCGCCATCCAGGCCGCGTCGGCGGGCGAGGCGGGGCGCGGCTTCACGGTGGTCGCGGAAGAGGTGCAGCGACTGGCCGAACGCTCCGGCGAGGCGACCAAGCAGATCGAGGCGATCGTGAAGACCATTCAGGCCGACACCCAGGACGCCGTGGCGGCCATGGAGAAGAGCACCGTCGGCGTGGTCGAAGGGACCAAGCTGTCCGACGCGGCGGGGCAGGCGCTGACCGAGATCCAGAAGGTGTCGCGCGAGCTCGCTTCGTTGATCGGCGGCATTTCCGACCAGACGACCAAGCAGTCCGCGTCGGTCACCGACGTGACGCGCGGCATGCAGGGCATCCTCAAGATCACCGAGGAGACGACCGAAGGCACCAAGCAGACCAACGTGTCCATCGGCCAGCTGACGCGCCTCGCGGCCGAGCTGCGTTCTTCGGTGGCGGGCTTCAAGGTCTGACCGCTGCCGGCAGGCGTCGCTGCCGCGGGCGGGCGCGATTCTTGCGAAGGCTGGCCAGGACCCGCATCGGCAAGGAGCATGACCATCGTGGCAACGGAAAACGCACCGGACTTCGACCTCGGACCGCTGTCATGGGTCCAGGGCGAAATCGACCAGGCGCTCGGCCGGGGCCTCGACTCGCTCGCCGCGTTCCAGGCCAACCCCGGCGATGTCACCGAACTCAAGCATGCGCGGACGCACGTCCACCAGGCGGCGGGCGCGATCCAGATGGTCGGGCTCGACGCGGTCGTCGCGTTCACCGACGAGATCGAGCGGCAGCTCGGCCGGCTGGACGAGCTCGCGGAACCCGAGCGGAAGTCCGCCTGCGCGGCGATCGACCGCGCCTGCCGCAAGCTCCGGATCTTCCTGGCCGAGCTCGTCGGCGGCTCGCCCCCCATTCCGCTCAAGCTGTTCCCCGAATACGAGGCGATGCAGCGCGCCCGTGGCGTGAAGGCCGCGGCGCCGACCGACCTGTTCTTCCCCGATCTTGCGCCGCGCGCGCCGAAGCTGTCGATGCCGCAGGTGGTGCCGGCGGCGAAGCTCCCGTCGTACATGGTCAAGCAGCGGCGCCAGTACCAGCGCGGGCTGCTCGCCTGGCTGCGCGGCGACGAGGAGGGCGCGAAGACGATGCGCGACGCGATCGCCGCCATCGAGGACGCGACGACCCACCAGAACCTGCGTGCGTTCTGGTGGACCAGCGGCGCGCTGTTCGACGCGCTGAACGAGCGCGGGCTCGAAGGCGGCTTCGGGGTCAAGCAGCTGGCCGCCCGCATCGACCTGCAGATCCGGCGCGTCGTCGAGGGCAGCGCCAAGGTGGCCGACCGGCTGCGCCGCGAGGTGCTCTACTACGTCGCGATCGCCGCGCCGGTGACGCCGTCGGTGCAGGCGGTGCAGAAGGGATTCAAGCTCGGCGGGCTGATCCCGTCGGCGGAGGTGCTCAACAGCGACCTCGTCCGCATCCAGCCGCTGCTGCGCGATGCGCGCGACCAGCTCGCGACGGCCAAGGATTCGTGGCTGAAGTTCACGTCCGGCCGCGCCGAGAACCTGCCCAAGCTCAAGCAGACGCTGTCGTCGGTGCACAAGTGCGCGGCCGAGATCGGCAACGGCGCGCTGATGAAGCTCACCGCCGGCCTCGTCGAGCGTCTGGACAAGATGCCGACCAGCAGCGTTTCCGAGCCGCTGGCCATGGAGTACGCGACCGGCCTGCTGCTCGCGGAGAGCGCCGCCGACGGCTACGCGAACCTGGGCACCGAGTTTCCGAAGCAGGTCGAGGCGATGCTGTCGCGGATCGACGCCGCGCGCGCGTCGCGCCCCCCTCCCGCCGGCACGGCGGCGCCGATGCTCGACGAGATGTCGAGGCGCGCGCAGGAGCGCCTGCTGCTGGCCCAGGTCGGCCGCGAGATCCAGGCCAACCTCCGCCACATGGAACAGGTGCTGGACGCATTCTTCCGCGACAACGGCAAGCGCGCGGAGCTCGGCGCGCTGGCCAAGGACAGCACCCAGATCCGCGGGGCGCTGACGATGCTCGGACTGGACGACGCCGAGCGTCTGCTCGCGCTGTGCCAGGAGCAGATCGCCGCGTACGCCGATCCGGAGACGCCGGTCGGCAACGAGGAACTCGAGCTCCTCGCCGAATCGCTGTCGGGCCTCGGTTTCTACATCGAGGCGGTCGAGCAGCAGCGTCCGGATCGCGACCGGCTGATCGCCCCGCTGCTGGCCCGCCGACTGGGCGAGGTGCCGGCGCCGGTCGCCGACGACCGCGGCGAGTCCGTGGAGGAGGGTGTCGAGGCGCTGCGCGCCACGCTGCCCGCGCTGGTCGAGGAGATGCGCCGCGCGCCAGCGGACGTGTTGGCCCGCGAGGCGCTGAAGGCACGCCTCACCAACCTGCGCGACGACGCAGAGCTCATCGGCGACGCCGATCTCGTGGCGCAGGCCGCGTCGGCGCTCAGGGAACTCGATGCCGGAGGCGCGGCGCTCGCGGCCGCCGTCGAGGCGATCGCCGAATCGCAGGCGGCGCCGACGCCGGTCATCTCCGAAGAGACGCAGCGGCTCCTCGCGACCGAGCAGCTCGACGGCGAGCTGCTGGAAATCTACCTTGCCGAGGCCGCCGAAGTCATCGACGCCATCGGCGAGAACCACGCGACGCTCCGCGGAAACCCGGGCGACCGGGAGGCGCTGCGCAACGTGCGGCGCGCCTTCCACACGCTGAAGGGCTCCGGCCGGATGGTGGGGCTGACCGAGCTCGGCGACATCGCCCACGACGTCGAAAAGCTCCACAACCGGCTGCTCGACGAGGACCGGCCCGTCACGGCCGCGGTGCTCGCATTGATCGGGCAGGCCCGCGACGACTTCCGCCATTGGGTCGACGGGCTGTCCGCGCAGGGTCGCGTGCACGCCGATCCCTCGGCCCTGCACGCCGCGATCCGCGCCGTCGAGGACGAGCTTCCGGCCGGCCGCGAGTCCGTGCTGACGCCGACCCCGCCGGCACCGGGCGACGAAGCCGCCGCGGCGGCACCCGCCGTTCAGGGCGCTGCCCCGGCCGCTGCGCTCGCGCCAGCGGAGGCATCGGCGCTGCCGCCGCCGGCCGAAGCGGCTCCGCCCGCCGTCGATGTCGACGCTGCTTCCCGCCCCGGACGAGCCCCGGACGCCGGATGAAGGATTCCCTGCCGTCGGCATGATCGAGCTGCCGGAACTCGGCAGCGGCGGCGCTGCGCCGAGCGTCCTGCCGGTGCTGGAGGTGCCCGACTTTGCCGGGTCCGACGACGCCGAACTGGTTGCCGACGACGCACTCGCCGCGTCGACGCTGGTCGCGCCGCCGCCCCCGGCACCGGCACCGGCGCCCGTTGAAACAACCGCGGCGCGCTGACGAAGCCCCCGCGTCCGACGACATCAGCGTCGGCGGCGTCGTGCTGTCCGCCAGCCTGTTCGAGATCCTGGTCGCCGAGGCGGACCAGCACCTCGCGACGCTGCGGCACGAGACGCAGCTGCTGCAGTTCGACCCGGCGCATCCGGTTTCGCACGAAATGGTCCGCGCGAGCCACACCCTGTGCGGGATCCACCGTACCGGCGGATTCCCGCTGGTCGCGATCACCGCGAAGGCGCTCGAGCAGACGCTGCTCGGTCTGCAGCAGCACGGCGGACCGCTGCCGTCGGCGGCGCTGCCGGTGCTGCAGCGCGCGGTGGCCGGCCTTGACACCTTCCTGGCGCGCATCAAGGTACGCGGGGCGTTCAGCGCGCTCGACGCCGACGAGGCGGCGTCGATCCAGAACGAACTCGAGGTGCTGCGGGCGGACCTTGCCGCCGCGGTCGACGATGCCGAGACGCTTGCGGCCCGGCGTGCGGACGAAGACGACGAGCCCCGCGTCGACGGAGCACGCCGGTGTCGCGACACCCGAGCCCGACGCGGACGTCGCGATGGAAGCCGCACCGGCGACGCCATCGGCTTCGCCGCCGGAACGCGACGAGGAACTCGCGCCGCCGGCCGAGGCCGCGTCACCCGCGCCGCTGCTGGATCCGCTCGCGGACGTGCGTGACGACGTCGATCCGGACGTGCTGCCGATATTCCTCGAGGAAGCGGGCGAACTCCTCCCGCAGGCCGGCGCACAGGTGCGCGCCTGGCGCCGGTTGCCGCAGGACAACGCCGCGTCGCAGCAGTTGCGGCGCACGCTCCACACCTTCAAGGGGAGCGCGCGGATGGCGGGCGCGATGCGCCTGGGCGAACTCACCCACCTGATGGAAAGCCGCATCCTCGTCGGCGACGACACCGTGGCAGCGACGCCCGAATTGTTCGAGGCGCTGGATACGGACCTCGACCAGATCGCCTGGGTGCTCGACGCGCTGCGCGAAGGGCGCACCAACGTGGAACTGCCGTGGGTCAGCGCGGCGAAGGCCGCGGCGCTGGCCGCCGACGGGGAGTACGCTCCGCCGGAGCCCGCCGGGCCGTCCGCGCCCGAGTCGCCGGCGGGCGAGACCGCCGCCGTCCTGTCGCCGGTGGCGGAAGGCGTCGCACCGGTGGAGGCTTCGCCGGTCGTCGCCGGCATCCGCCGACATGGCCCCGCCCGACGCCGGCTTCATCGCGCCGGCCGTCGGCGAGCAGCCCGTCATGGTTCCGCTCGCCGCTGCCGCGCCCGGGATTCGCTCCGAAGCCGCCGCCGAGGTGGATGCCGGCGCCCGCGCGATGCTGCGGGTGCGCGCCGACATGATCGACCGGCTGGTCAACGAGGCCGGCGAGGTGGCGATCGCCCGTTCCCGCATCGAAGGCGAACTGCGCTCACTGAAATCGAACCTGCTCGAACTCACCGGCAGCGTCATCCGGCTGCGCGCGCAGGTCCGCGAAATCGAGATCCAGGCCGAATCGCAGATCCAGTCGAGGATGTCGCTCGTCGGCGAGGCCGAGGGCTTCGACCCGCTGGAGTTCGACCGCTACACGCGGTTCCAGGAACTGACGCGCTCGCTCGCCGAGGGCGTCAACGACGTCTCGACGGTCCAGCAGTCGCTGCTCAAGAACCTCGACGACGCTGATGCGGCGCTGCTGGCGCAGGCGCGGATGTCGCGCGAGGTGCAGCAGCAGCTGTTCTCGATCCGGACCGTCCCGTTCGGCAGCCTCTCGGAGCGGCTGTACCGGATCCTGCGGCGGGTGGCGCAGGAACTCGGCAAGCGCGCCAATCTCGAGATCCGGGGCGGCCAGACCGAGCTCGATCGCTCGGTGCTGGAGAAACTCGTCGGCCCGCTCGAGCACCTGCTGCGCAACGCGCTGGACCACGGCGTCGAGCCGCGCGACGAGCGCGTGCGCGCCGGCAAGACCGAGACCGGCGAGATAACGCTCACCGTCCGCCAGGTCGGCAATGAAATCGCGATCGAGCTCGCCGACGACGGCGCGGGCGTCGATCTCGAGAACGTGCGCCGCAAGGCGGTCGCGCACGGACGCATCGCGGCGGATTCGCAGCCGACCGACGCCCAGTTGATCGAGTTCATCTTCCAGCCCGGCTTCTCCACGGCCTCGAGGGTCACCCAGATCTCGGGGCTCGGCGTCGGGATGGACGTGGTGCGTTCGGAGATCGCCACCCTCGGCGGTCGCGTCGAGGTGGTCAGCACGCGCGGCAAGGGCACGACGTTCATGCTCTACCTGCCGCTCACGCTCGCCGTCGCGCAGGCGGTGCTCGTCCGCGCGGGCGGCCGCCTCTGGGCGCTGCCCGCGCCGATGGTCGAGCAGGTGCAGCAGATCAAGGCCGAGACGCTGGTCGGCCTCTACGTCGCCCGTGAAGTCGACTGGCAGGGACGGAGGTATCCGTTCCACTACCTGCCGCGGCTGCTCGGCGACACGTCGCACAATCCGGAGACGCAGCGCTACAACCCGGTCCTGCTGCTGCGCACGGGTCAGGGCCTCGCGGCGGTGCACGTCGACGAGATGATCGGCAACCAGGAAGTCGTGGTCAAGAACATCGGGCCGCAGCTGGCGCGGGTGTCGGGAATCGCCGGCGCCACGGTGCTCGGCAACGGCGAGATCGTGCTGATCATCAATCCCGTCCAGCTCGCCGCGCGCACCGACGTGCCGACGTTCGATCCGAATGCCGAGGAGCGCCTCGCGGCGCATCTGCCCAGGTTCGCGCAGCCGGCGAAGGCGGGGCCGCCGCTGGTGATGGTCGTCGACGACTCGCTGACCGTGCGGAAGATCACGAGCCGCATGCTCACGCGGGAGGGTTTCACGGTCGTCACCGCGAAGGACGGCATGGACGCGCTCCAGCTGCTCGGCGAGCAGACTCCCGACGTGATCCTGCTGGACATCGAGATGCCGCGGATGGACGGCTTCGAGTTCACCAAGACGATCAAGAACGACCCGAAGAGCGCGCACATCCCGATCATCATGATCACGTCGCGCACGGCGGAGAAGCACCGCAATCGGGCGCAGGAGCTCGGCGTCGACCTCTATCTCGGCAAGCCGTACCAGGAAGAGGAGCTGTTGCGCCACCTGCGCGCGATGCTCGAGATCGCGGCCTGACGCGAGCCCGCAGGCCGGCGCGCCGCGTTCCCGCGACCCCGGCACCAGGAAGAACGGCGCCCGCAGGCGCGTTGTCCGCCCGCGGCATCGTCCGCGCGCGCTCGACGGCCGGCGAAGTCCCCGGGGGCGCGCGGAATCGCTCCGGCGGCACTGTCGCATCGCGCGGGGCGATGGGCGCATTCCACCTGCCTTGCCGCGAGGCCGTCCGAATGACGTCGCGGTGTTCCCATGCGACAATCCGTCGGCGAGCGGTCGTCGTGGCGTCGCGGTTCGACCTGCAGCGAGAGAAGTGCTGAGACTGGCGTTTCAGGGTGGGCCGGGGTTCCACCCGAATGAAGGACGTTTGACGCGGCGCAACACCCGTGCGCGTCACGCCATCCTGTGCTGGCAGTCCCTCGGCGCGCGCGGTAAATTCAGCCTGATCGCCACCAGGGAGGAAACATGGCGCAGTACGCCACGCAGAACATCCGCACCGTTGCACTCGTCGGGCACGGCGCATCGGGCAAGACCACGCTCGCGGAAGCGCTCCTCGCGCAGACCGGCGCCGATCGCCGCGCCGGGGAGCATCGAGCGCGGAACGACGGCCAGCGACTTCGATCCACTCGAAAAGACCTGGAAGCACTCGCTGCGATCGTCGATTCTCCATCTCGACACGCCGGACACGCGCGTCCACCTGATCGATACGCCCGGTTTCCCCGACTTCATGGGCCAGGCGATCGGGGCGCTCGACGCGGTCGAGACCGCCGCGGTCGTCATCAATGCGCAGGCCGGCATCGAGATGATCACGTCGCGGATGATGGACTGGGCGGCGAAGCGCAAGCTGTGCCGCCTTCTCATCGTCAACAAGATCGACGCCGACAACGTCGACCTGCCGCGGCTGGTCGCCGACCTGCAGGCGGCATTCGGGAAGGAGTGCCTGCCGATCAACCTTCCGGCGGGTGGCGGCAAACGCATCGTCGACTGCTTCTTCACGCCGTCGGGCGAGGCGGATTTCTCGTCGGTCGCCCAGGCCCACAGCGCGCTGGTCGACCAGGTCATCGAGGTCGACGAGGCGCTGATGGCGAAATATCTCGAGCAGGGCGACGAGATCACGCCGGAGCAGCTGCATGCGCCTTTCGAGAAGGCGCTGCGCGAGGGCCATCTGGTGCCGATCTGCTTCGTCTCGGCGAAGACGGGCGCCGGCGTGGCGGAACTCGTCGATGTGCTGATCAAGCTCGCCCCGAATCCGACCGAGGGCAACCCGCCGATGTTCACCAAGGGCGTCGGCGCCGAGGCGATCGAGTTCCGCTCGGAGCCGGATCCGCGCCAGCACGTGCTCGCGCACGTCTTCAAGGTCGTGGTCGATCCGTTCGTCGGCAAGCTCGGCGTGTTCCGCGTGCATCAGGGGACGGTGACGCGCGACACGCAGCTCTTCGTCGGCGACGGGCGCAAGCCGTTCAAGGTAGGCCATCTGTTCCTGCTGCAGGGGGCGAAGAACGTGGAGATCGACCACGCGCTGCCGGGCGACATCGCCGCGGTGGCGAAGGTGGACGAAATCGAGTTCGACTGCGTGCTGCACGATTCGCACGACGAGGACCAGATCCACATGCAGCCGCTCGAGTTCCCGACGCCGATGCAGGGCGTCGCGCTCTCGCCGAAGAAGCGCGGCGACGAGCAGCGGATCTCCGACGTGCTGCACAAGCTGATCGCCGAGGATCCGACGATCGTGCTCGAGCACGACCCGCACGCCAACGAAACCGTGCTGCGGGCGCTGGGCGAGCTGCACCTGCGGTCGATCCTCGAGCGGATGAGCTCGCAGTACAAGTGCGAGATCGATACGCGCCCGCCGCGGATTCCGTACCGCGAGACGATCACCGCGCTGGCCGAAGGCTTTCATCGGCACAAGAAGCAGACCGGTGGCGCCGGCCAGTTCGGCGAGGTTTCGCTTCGGGTGGAGCCGCTTCCGCGCGGCGGAGGCTTTGAGTTCGTCGACGCCACCAAGGGCGGGGTCATTCCCCACCAGTTCATGCCGGCGGTGCGCAAGGGTGTCGAGCAGGTGCTCGCAACGGGAGCCGTCGCGGGATTTCCGATGCAGGACGTGCGCGTCATCGTGCACGACGGCAAGCATCACCCGGTCGACTCGAAGGAGGTCGCATTCGTGTCGGCGGGACGCAAGGCGTTCCTCGACGCGGTGGCCAAAGCGCGGCCGATCGTGCTGGAGCCGATGGTCACCGTCGAGATCATCTGCCCGGAAGTGAACACCGGGGACATCGCGGGCGACCTGTCGTCACGGCGCGGGCAGGTGACCGGGACCAACGGTCTCGGACCGGGCGTGCTGGCGGTGACCGGCCTTGCTCCCCTGGTCGAGCTCGACGGTTATTCCGCGCGGCTCAAGTCGGTGACCGGCGGCCACGGTTCGTTCACGATGGCGCTGTCGCACTACGAACCCGCGGCGCCGGGGCTCCAGCAGCAACTCGCCACCGACTACGACAAGCGCCGCAAGCACGAAGAAGACTGACTTGGCGACTGGGCGATTGGGGTCAGGTTGAATTTTGGGCAACGGCCGGGCTACCGACGAAGCCCCGACGCTCCCAGCTGTCGACCATCTTCCCCTCGGCGCGTCGTCGTGTCGATCATCCATCCGGATGATCGACACGCACGATCGTCATATGATGCAATGGCCGATCATGAGGCTCTGCGCAACGGCGGGTATGAACTCCTGGTGGCTACGCCATTCGGGATGGTCCCGGTTGGCCAAAATTGGACCTGACCCCAGGCCCTAGAGCCCGGGCGCCTGTCGGCCTTGAAGAGGGCCAGTGCACGCTGGCGGGCGGCGGCGTGGTCGACGATCGGGACCGGGTAATCGCGGCCGATGACGATGCCGCGGGCCTGCTGCAGCGCCGGCGGCAACAGCCACGGCGCGTGGATTTCGCTGGCCTCGAGCGCGGACAACTCCGGCACGTAGCGCCGGATGAACCGGCCCTCGGGGTCGAATCGCTCCGATTGCGTGACCGGGTTGAATATCCGGAAATAGGGCTGCGCGTCGCACCCGGTCGACGCGGCCCACTGCCATCCGCCATTGTTCGACGCGAGATCGAAATCGATCAGCTTGTCGGCGAAGTGCCTCTCGCCCCATTTCCAGTGGACGAGCAGGTCCTTCACCAGGAACGAGGCAGTGACCATCCGCAGCCGGTTGTGCATGTAACCGGTCGAGTCGAGCTGCCGCATCGCCGCGTCGACCAGCGGGAACCCGGTGCGACCCTCCTTCCAGGCGGCGAGCAACGAGAGGTCGTCGGGAAAACGCAGCGCATCGTACTCGCGCTTGTAGGCGCCGGCGACGACGTGCGGGTGATGCCACAGGATCTGCGCGTAGAAGTCGCGCCAGATGAGTTCCGACAGCCAGGTCGCCGCGCCCGCGCCGCCCGGCTGGAGCGACCGCGCATGCGCATACGCCGGCGAGTTCGCGCACCGACACGGTGCCGAAGCGCAGATGCGCCGAAAGGTACGACGGTCCCTTCACCGCCGGAAAGTTCCGCGCCTCGGCGTAGTCGTCGATGCGCCGCTTGAAGTCGGCGAAGAGCGCCGCGCCGCCGCCCATGCCCGTCCGCACGCCCAGGGCCCGCAGATTCGTCCGCGCGAAGCCCATCGCCTCCAGCGACGGCACGCCCCGGTCGAGTGCGCGGGGCGGCCGGGCCAGCGCCGCCGCGAGGGGCGCGACCGGGTGCGCGGCGAGCCGGGCCGGGGTCAGCGCCTTCAGCCAGGCGTTCTTGTACGGCGTGAACACGGAGAACGGCTTGCCGGCGAGCGAGCGCACCTCGTCGCGCTCGAAGATCACCTGGTCCCTGGTCGTGACGAACGAAATGCCGCGATCGGCGAGTTCGTGCGCGACCGCGGCGTCGCGGTCCATCGCCGCCGGCTCGTAGTCGTGATTGGCGAAGACCGCCTCGACGCCGAGCGCCGCCGCGAGCGCGGGGATCTCGTCGCGCGCCCGCGCGTGCCGAACGATCAGGCCGCCGCCGTGGGCGCGCAGCGCGGCATCGAGCTCGCGCACGCTTTCCCAGATGAACTCGACGCGACGGTCCTCGGCCGACGGCAGCGCGTCGAGGATCTCGCGGTCGAAGACGAACGCCGTGAAGACGGACTTGGCCGAGCCGAGCGCGCGCGACAGCGCCGCGTGGTCGAAGTCGCGCAGGTCGCGCCGGAACCAGACCAGCGCACGACCAAGCGTCGGCACGGCGCCCGCCGCCGTCATTCGTCGTCCGCGTCGGCCGCGGGCGCGGTCGTCACGCCGGCCGCGTTGCCGGCAGTCGAACCGGGGACCGGAATCCGGCGCGGCATGCGCAGGTCGCGCGCGCGAATCTCGTGGCGCCAGAGCCGCTCGCCCCTGGCGTCGTAGCTTTCGAGCGCGACGCGCCGGTCGTTGCCGGGGCCGGACACGCGGATCATGCCGAACTGCCGCTTGCCGACCAGGGTGCCCGGGACGACGTCCGGATTCTCGCGCTCGGCCCGATCGGGCTGCTCCCATGGTCGCGACGTCAGCGGACTCGACGTGAATTCGTGGAGCGGGTAGGCGCCCGGACGCTCGATCCGCAGCAGTTCGGTGAAATGCCGGTCGCCGGAGACGAAGATCACGCCGTCGATCCGCTCGCTCGGCGAGCCACGCGGCGAAGGCCTTCTGCTCGGTCGGAAACCGGTGCCAGCCCTCGTAGCGGCTGATCCGGTTCCAGAACTGGCTGCCACCGGCGACGATCTTGACCGGCGCGCGCGACCGCATCAGCGCGGCCTTCAGCCACGCCAGCTGGGCCGGTCCGTACATCGTCTTGTCCGGGCTGTCGGGCGCGCGGTTCGGCGCGCGGTAATACCGATCGTCGAGCAGGAACAGGTCGACGTCGCCGTATTGCGCGAAGCCGAACACGCCCGGTGTCTCGGGCTAGCCCCCACGAGGGATTGGCCCAGTACCGGCGGAAGAGATTCAGCGTTTCGCCCTTCAGCGCGTACGACCGGTCGCCGTCGTTCGGCCCGTAGTCGTGATCGTCCCAGATCGCGAGGTGCGGCGCAGCGGTCAGCAACGGCTGCAGCGGCTCGAACGCGCGCTGGCGGCGATGCCGCGCCGACAGCGCGGCCGGGTCGAGGAAGTCCGGCGCCTGGAAGTACAGGTTGTCGCCGAGCCAGAGCATCACGTCGGGCTTCTGCGCCGCGATGGCGGCGAAGATCTCGAACCCGCCGCCGTATCCCGGCCGCGAAACCAAGGGGTTGGCGTCGGCGAGGAAGAAGCAGCTGCCCAGCGCGATCGCCAAGTCCGGCGCCTCGGACACCCGGCTCCAGTGGGGTTGCGCCCGCACCGTTCCTTCGCGGACGTCGCCGTCGCCGGCGACGCGGTACGCGGCGCGTCGACCCGGCGTCAGGCCGGTCAGCCGCGCGACGACGACGTTCTCGTTCGCGGCGGCCGCCTCGAACGTCGCCCGCCGCGGCGTCGCGTCGCCCTCGGGGGTCCACGCGACCTCGATCGGCCCCGGCGCGTCGGCCTGGATCCACAGCAACGCGCTGGTCACGTCGGCGTAGCCGTGCATCAACGTGAGGCGGGCCGCGACGGGCAGTGCCGTCAACGCGAGCAGGAGGGCGCCGCCGAGGGCCAGCGGGCGAACGAGCGGGAGACGGGAGGGCATCGGCGGGGGAGGGAAGGGCGACCGGGGCGCGTTGCGGGAAGGTGTCGGCGGCGCCGGTGCCTGGCGGGGCGAACGACGATCAGGGGTCGCGCGTCGGCGCCGGAAACCTCGGTCGCAAGCCGGACCGACGAATTGTGCCGCCCGGTCGCGACGATTACAATTGCACGGATGCCCGCGGACCCCGCCAATTTCTCGCGCCATTTCCTGATCGCCATGCCCGGCATGGCCGATCCGCGCTTTGCGCATACGCTCACCTTCGTCTGCGAGCACAACGACGACGGCGCGCTGGGTCTCGTCGTCAACAAGCCGACCGACATGACGCTCTCGGCGCTGTTCGAGCAGATCGACGTGCCGCTGGGCAACGCCGTGCTGCGCGAGTCGCCGGTGCATTTCGGCGGGCCGGTCCAGACCGACCGGGGCTTCGTCCTGCACCGCCCGCTGGGAAACTGGACCTCGACGCTGGCGATCAGCGACGACATGGGACTCACCACGTCGAAGGACGTGCTCGAGGCCGTCGGCCGCGGCGAGGGGCCGAAGGACGTGCTCATTTCGCTGGGCTACGCAGGCTGGTCGGCCGGGCAGCTCGAGCACGAGATCGCGCAGAACGCCTGGCTGACCGTCGAGGCCGACCCGGATCTGCTGTTCGACATGGCGCCCGAGCAGCGACTGCCCGCCGCCATGCAGCTTCTCGGCATCGACTTTTCGCGCCTGTCCGAGGATGTCGGGCACGCCTGAATCCGGAACGCCGCACCGGCGCCCGCGAGGGCACGGTGCTCGCATTCGATTTCGGCACGCAGAAGATCGGCGTCGCCGTGGGCAACACCGTCATTCGCCTCGCCCACCCGCTGACCACGATTCGAGCCGAGGCCGCCGCGGTGCGCTTTGCCGCGATCGCCGCGCTGCTCGGTGAATGGCGGCCCGACACGCTGGTCGTCGGCCGTCCGGTGCACGCCGACGGCGTCGCGCACGAGATGACCGCCCGCGCCGAGCGTTTCGCGCGCCAGCTCGAGGGCCGCTTCGGCCTGCCGGTCGTGCGCGTCGACGAGCGACTGACGACGAAGGCCGCCGGCGCCGCGCTCGTCGCGTCGGGGGTGCGCGGCCGCGCGCGCGCGGCGGCGCAGGACGAGGTCGCCGCGCAGATCATCCTGCAGAACTATCTCGACGACCCCGTCGGCAGCGCGACGACGACCGCCGCGGAGGCTCCCCATGCACCCGCCTGACGCCCGACCGCCGGTTGCGCGAGCGCCGGAAACGCAGGATCCGGAGACGCAGATTCCGGATGCCGAAGCGCTCGTCGCCGAGCTCGCGGAGCGGATGCGCGGCGCCGTCGCGCACGACGCCTGCTTCGTCGGCATCTACTCCGGCGGCGCGTGGCTCGCCGAGCGCCTCGCCGCGGCGATTCCCGGCACCCACCCGGTCGGCTACATCGACGTCTCGTTCTACCGCGACGACTTCGCCGCCAGGGGCCTGAAGCCGGAGGTCAGGTCGACGCGGCTGCCGTTCGACGTCGCCGGCGCGACCGTCGTCCTCGTCGACGACGTGCTCTTCACCGGCCGCAGCGTCCGCGCGGCCATCAACGAGCTGTTCGACTTCGGCCGGCCCGCGACGATCGAGCTCGCGGTCCTCGTCGACCGTGGCGGCCGCGAACTGCCGATCGAGGCCACGTACGTCGGCGCGCGACTCGCCGTCGCGCAGGACCTGTCGGTCGTCCTGTCCCGCGCCGCCGACGGCCGGCTGACGCTCACCACCGAGGCTTCCGCCGATGCCGGCCGCTAGTCCGCAGATCGACGCGTCGGGCCGCCTCGCGCACCTGCTGACGCTGGAGGGCCTGCCGGCCGACATGATCGTGCGCATCCTCGACACCGCGCAGCCGTTCGTGTCGATCGGCGAGCGCGACGTCAAGAAGGTGCCGCTGCTGCGCGGCCGGTCGGTGTTCAACCTGTTCTTCGAGAATTCGACGCGCACGCGGACGACGTTCGAGATCGCGGCCAAGCGGCTGTCGGCCGACGTGATCAACCTCAACATCGGCGCTTCGTCGACGACCAAGGGCGAGACGCTGCTCGACACCGTCGACAATCTGGTCGCGATGGACGCCGATCTGTTCGTGGTGCGCCACGCGCAGTCGGGCGCCGCGCACCTGATCGCCACGCATCTCGCCCGCACGGGCCGGTCGCACGTGCACGTGGTCAACGCCGGCGACGGCCGCCACGCGCATCCGACGCAGGGCCTGCTCGACCTCTTCACCATCCGCCACTACAAGCAGGATTTTCGCCGGCTCACCGTGGCGATCGTCGGCGACGTGCTGCACTCGCGCGTCGCGCGCAGCCTCATCCACGGGCTGACGACGCTCGGAGCGCCCGAGGTCCGCGTCGTCGGCCCGCAGACGCTGCTGCCCACCGCGGTCGAGTCGATGGGCGTGCAGGTGCACCACGACATGCGGCGCGGCCTCGCCGGCTGCGACGTCGTCGTGATGCTGCGGCTGCAGAACGAGCGGATGCGCGGCGCGCTGCTGCCGTCCGCCGGCGAGTACTTCAAGCACTACGGACTCACGCCCGAGAAGCTCGCGCTGGCGAAGCCCGACGCGATCGTCATGCATCCGGGCCCGATGAACCGGGGCGTGGAGATCGATTCGGCGGTCGCCGACGGCGCGCGCAGCGTGATCCTGCCGCAGGTGACGTTCGGCATCGCGGTGCGGATGGCCGTGATGTCGATGCTGGCCGGATGACGGAACGCCGACGGAAGGCTCGAACGTGAAGATCGAAATCGCCCACGGCAGGCTGGTCGACCCGAAGCACGGCGTCGACCGTCCTGCGTCGCTCTACGTCGCCGCCGGGAAGGTCGTCGCGATCGGCGCGCCGCCCGCGGGCTGGCAGGCCGGCCGCGTCCTCGATGCAACCGGTTGCATCGTGGCGCCGGGGCTGGTCGACCTGGCCGCGCGGCTGCGCGAACCCGGGCTCGAGCACAAGGCCACGCTCGAATCGGAAATGGACGCGGCCGTGGCCGGCGGCGTGACCAGCCTCGCCTGTCCGCCCGACACCGATCCGCCGCTCGACGAGCCCGGCCTGGTCGAGATGCTGAAGCAGCGCGCCCGGCTGTCCAACCGCGCGCACGTCTATCCGGTCGGCGCGCTGACGGTGGGCCTCGCGGGCGAGGAACTGACCGAGATGGGCGAACTCGCCGAGGCGGGCTGCGTGGCGTTCTCGCAAGCCGATCGCCCGCTCGTCGACACGCAGGTGCTGCTGCGCGCGCTGCAGTACGCGGCGACGTTCGGGCACGCGGTCTGGCTGCGGGCGCAGGATCCGCACCTCGCCCGGGGCGGCGTCGCGCACGATGGCGAGGTCGCCACGCGGCTGGGCCTGCCGGGGATCCCCGTCACCGCCGAGACGGTGGCGCTGGCGACCATTTTCGCGCTGGTCCGGCAGGCGGGGAGCCGTGTCCACATCGCCCGGCTGTCGTCGGCCGAGGGGGTGGCGCTGGTGCGCGCGGCGAAGGCGGAGGGGCTCGCGGTGACCTGCGACGTCGCCGCCCATCACCTGCACCTGTCCGACGTCGACCTCGGCTGGTTCGACACCCAGTGCCGACTCGAGCCGCCGCTGCGCAGCACCCGCGATCGCGCGGCGCTGCGGACAGGGCTCGCCGACGGCACCATCGACGCCGTCTGCTCGGACCACGCGCCCGTCGACGACGACGCCAAGCTGGTGCCGTTCGGCGAGGCGGAGCCGGGGGCGACCGGCCTGGAACTCCTGCTGCCGTTGACGCTCCAATGGGCCGGTGCCGACAAGGTGCCGCTGGCCAGAGCGCTCGCCGCGATCACCTCGGCGCCGGCGCGGGTATTGGGCATCGACGCCGGGCATCTGGCGATCGGCGCTGCCGCCGACGTCTGCGTCTTCGCTCCCGACGAGTACTGGCGGGTCGAGCCGAAGTCGCTGCGCAGCCAGGGCAGGAACACGCCGTTCGCCGGTCTCGAGGTTCCGGGCCGGGTCCGCTACACGCTGGTCGGCGGCCAGGTCGTGCACGAAGCGTGACGCGCCGTCCGGCGCGTCGATCATGGAAGAGACGCCGCATCGCGCGGCACTGTCAGGAGAACGCATGGGAATTGTCGTCGATCCGGAAATCCGGAGCCTCTTCGGTGAGCAGAAGTTCGACCGCCGCGCATTCGTCGTGACGTCGCTCGGCGCGGGTTTCGCGCTGGCGGTGTTGCCGGTCTCGGCGCAGACCATCACCACTCCCGCCGACGGCCTGGTCGCCGGCGAGGTCAAGGTGCCGGCGAAGGGCGGCGACATGCCGGCCTACCGGGCGATGCCCGCGACCGGAAGCAACTTCCCCACGGTGCTCGTCGTCTCCGAGATCTGGGGCGTGCACGAGCACATCAAGGACGTCACCCGCCGGCTCGCCAAGCTCGGCTACTACGCCATCGCGCCCGAGCTCTTCGCGCGGCAGGGCGACGCCGGCAAGGTGACCGACACGCAGGCGCTGATCCGCGACATCGTCGCCAAGACGCCGGACGCCGAGGTCATGGCCGACCTCGACGCCACGGTCGCGTACGCCAAGGCGAGCGGCAAGGCCGACACGGCGAAGCTCGGCATCACCGGCTTCTGCTGGGGCGGACGGACGACGCTGATGTACGCGGCGCACAACGCCAACGTCAAGGCCGCGGTGCCGTGGTACGGCCCGGTGGCACGTTCCTATTACCCCGGCGACAAGACCGCGCTCGACCTGGCGGCCCAGATCAAGGCGCCGGTGCTCGGCCTCTACGGCGGCGAGGATCCCGGCATCCCGAACGACACGGTCGAGAAGATGGCCGCGGCGCTCAAGGCCGCCGGCAACACGCGTTCGGAATTCGTCATCTACCCCGGCACGCCGCACGCGTTCCACGCGGACTACCGGCCGAGCTACCGCAAGGACAAGGCCGAGGACGGCTGGAAGCGCGCGACGGAGTGGTTCAAGCAGCACCTCGGCTGAACGGCAATCCCGCGCGCGCGGGGCGAACGAGGGGCGGCCGGGGAAGCATCCGCGCCGCCCCTCGCCGTTTCCGCTACTTCGACCGCGGCAACCGGCCGAGCGTGTAGAACTCGTCGTTGGGACGCATGCCGATGAGGTTGGCCATGCGGTTCGACAGCGCGAAGAACGCGGCGATGGCGCCGATGTCCCAGACGTCCTCGTCGGAGAAGCCGTGCGCGGCGAGCGCTTCGTAGTCTTCGTCGACGAGCTCGCTGCTGCGGGTGGCCACCTTCAGCGCGAATGCGAGCATCGCCTTCTGCCGCGGCGTGATGTCCGCCTTGCGGTAGTTGGCCGCGACCTGGTCGGCGACGAGCGGATTCTTCGCGTAGACGCGCAGGATCGCGCCGTGCGCGACGATGCAGTACAGGCAGTCGTTGGCGCCGGACGTCGCGACGACGATCATCTCCCGCTCCGCCTTGGTCAGGCCGCCCTCCCTGTCCATCAGCGCGTCGTGGTACGCGAAGAACGCGCGGAACTCGGCGGGACGGTGCGCCAGCGTGACGAACACGTTCGGCACGAAGCCGGCCTTGTCCTGCACCTCGACGATCCGGCCGCGGATGTCCTCCGGCAGATCCTCGAGCCGGGGAACGGGCCAGCGCGAAATCGGGAGCTGCGCGTTCATCGCCATCCTGCGTGCCCGGCGGATCACGCCGGCGGCACGTAGCCCTGCGGCATGTCGGCGCCGCCGCCGAAGAAGTGCTTCTCCATCTGCTCCGCGAGCCACTTCCGCGCGCGCGCGTCGGCGAGCGACAGCCGGTTCTCGTTGACCAGCATCGTCTGCTGCCGCAGCCATTGCTGCCACGCTTCCTTCGACACGTTCTCGTAGATCCGCTTGCCGAGCTCGCCCGGATACGGCGGAAGATCGAGCCCTTCGGCCTCGCGGCCGAGCTTCACGCAGTGCACCATTCTTGCCATCTTCAACTCCTGCCGGTGATGTTGGCCCGGCCGCGCGAACGCGGTCAGAGCATCTTGCGGTAGACCTGCGACTTCCGCTGGTAGTTGTACAGCGCCTGCTTCTGCTGCGGCAGGTCGCCGACGGCCGCCGCGCGGAAGCCGCGCTCGAGGAACCAGTGCGCGGTCTTGGTCGTGAGCACGAACAGCTGGGTCAGCTTGAGCTTGCGGGCGCGCGTCTCGATTTCGGTCATCAGCGCCTCGCCGTAGCCCTCGCGCCGGAAATCGGGGTGGACGGCCAGCGCCGCGAGCTCCCCCAGCCGGTCGTCCGGGAACGCATACAGCGCCGCGCAGCCGATGATGTGCCCGTCGTACTCGGCGACGACGAAGCGCTCGATCTCGGCCTCGAGCCGCTCGCGCGAGCGGCGCACGAGGACGCCCTGTTCCTCCAGCGGCCCGATGATCGAGAGGATGCCGCCGGCGTCGTCGATGGTCGCGCTGCGCAGGTTCGCGAGCGCGGAAGCGGCGACCATGGTCCCGACGCCGTCGCGGGTGAACAGCTCGATCAGCAGCGCGCCGTCGTGCAGGCGGCTGATCAGGTGCGCGCGCTTGACGCCGTTGTTGCAGGCGCGCACCGCGGCGGGAAGGTAGACGCGCACGTCGGGGGCGAGCCGCTCGGGGTGCGCGAGGAGGCTCTCCGCCTCGCGCGTCGACAGGTCGGTCAGCAGCTGCCGGCGGCCGTTGCGGACGCCCTCGGTGTCCATCAGGAAGATCAGCTTGGTCGCGTCCAGCCGCACCGCGACCTGCGTGGCGACCTCCTCGACGGTGAGGTTGAAGATCTCGCCGGTCGGCGAATACCCGATCGGGGAGATCAGCACGATGTCGCCGTCGTCGGTCCGCTGCCGGATCGCCTCGCTGTCGACGCGTCGGACCTCGCCGGTGTGCTGCATGTCGGTGCCGTCGACGACGCCCAGCGGCTTGGCCGTGATGTAGTTGCCCGAGGACACGCGATTGCGCGCCCCGGCCATCGGCGAATTGGCGAGCCCGAGCGACAGCAGCGCCTCGATCCGCGCGCGCGCCTGGCCGGCGGCTTCGAGGACGCAGTCCATCGCGTCGGCGTCGGTGATCCGCAGCCCGTTGTGGTAGCGGCTCTCGTAGCCCTGCTGCGCCAGGATCGTCTCGACCTGCGGCCGGCAGCCGTGGACGACGACCAGGCGGATGCCGAGGCTGACCAGCAGGTTGAGATCGTGGACGACCCCCAGGAACGAGTCGTCGGCGACGACCTCGCCGCCGAAGGCGATGACGAAGGTGCGGCCGCGGAACGCGTGGACGTAGGGCGCGGCGGCGCGGATCCAGTGGACGAACGCCCGCATCGTCGCCGAATTGACGGGCGGCGTGGCGTCGGGTGCGCGAGGCATGCGTGCAGGGCGGGCGGAAGTTGGAGGCGCGACGATTATAGCGCCCGCCGGCCCACTATAATCGCGGGCCGAACCCCTTTCTCCCTCCGCATGGCCTCGCCGCTCCTCGACAACCTCAATCCGGAACAACTCGAGGCCGTCACGCTGCCGCACCAGTCGGCGCTGATCCTCGCCGGCGCCGGCAGCGGCAAGACCCGCGTGCTGACGACGCGCATCGCCTGGCTGCTCGCGACCGGGCAGGCCTCGCCGCTGTCGATCCTCGCGGTCACCTTCACCAACAAGGCGGCGAAGGAGATGCTGACGCGGCTGTCCACGCTGACGCCGGTCAACACGCGCGGCATGTGGATCGGCACCTTCCACGGCCTGTGCAACCGGATGCTGCGCGCGCACCACCGCGAGGCGAACCTGCCGCAGCTGTTCCAGATCATGGACACGCAGGACCAGCTGTCGCTGATCAAGCGGATGTACAAGGCGCACAACCTCGACGACGAGCGCTTCCCGCCGAAGCAGCTGCAGTGGTTCATCGCCGGCGCGAAGGAGGAGGGGCTGCGCCCGAACGCCGTCGAGGCCGGCGACGAGTTCGCCCGCCGCCAGGTCGAGCACTACGCGCTGTACGAGGCGATGTGCCAGCGCGAGGGCGTCGTCGACTTCGCCGAGCTGCTGCTGCGAAGCTACGAGCTGCTCGCGGGAAACGAGCGGCTGCGCGACCACTACCGGCGGCGGTTCTCGCACCTGCTGGTCGACGAGTTCCAGGACACCAACGTGCTGCAGTACAAGTGGCTGGGCCAGCTCGCGAGCGCCGAGACCGCGGTGTTCGCCGTCGGCGACGACGACCAGTCGATCTACGCCTTCCGCGGCGCCAACGTCGCCAACATGCAGCACTTCGAGCGCGACTTCGCCACGTCGGGAACGGCGGTGCGCCTGATCAAGCTCGAGCAGAACTACCGCTCGCACGGCCACATCCTCGACGCCGCCAACGCCCTGATCCGCCACAACCAGACGCGACTCGGCAAGAACCTCTGGACCGCCGACGCCAAGGGCGATCCGATCCGCGCTTTCGCCGCGCCGACCGACCGCGACGAGGCGGCGTTCATCGTCGACGTGGCGAAGGGCGCGGGTGCCGACGGCGTCGCGCTCGACGAAGTCGCCGTGCTCTACCGCAGCAACGCCCAGTCGCGGGTGCTGGAGCAGGCGCTGTTCAACGCCGGGGTGCCGTACCGGGTCTACGGCGGCATGCGGTACTTCGAGCGCGCCGAAGTGAAGCACGCGCTCGCCTACCTGCGGCTGATCGCGGCGCCCGGCGACGACGGCGCGTTCCTGCGCGTCGTGAATTTTCCGCCGCGCGGCGTCGGCGCGCGCACGCTCGAATCGCTGCAGGACGCCGCGCGCGGCCAGGGCGCATCGCTGTGGCAGGCGGCGTGCTCCGGCGCGCTGACCGGCAAGGCGGGCGGCAGCGTGGCGTCGTTCGTCAGGACGATCGAGGCGATGCGCGCCGCGACCGCGGGACTGCCGCTGCCGGAGGCGGTCGAGCACGTGATCGAGGCGTCGGGGCTGGTCGCGCACTACCGGGCCGAGAAGGACGGCGAGGACCGCGTCGACAACCTGCAGGAGCTCGTCAACGCCGCGCAGGGCTTCGTCCGCGAGGCCGAGATCGCCACCGACGCGCCGATGCTGTCGGACCGCGTCGCCGCCGATCCCGCCAACCCCGACGATGTCCCGGCCGACGGCGCGCAGGAAGGCGCGACCGATCCGCTGACCGCGTTCCTGACGCACGCGGCGCTCGAGGCCGGCGAGACGCAGGCGGCGGAGGGCCGCGCCGCGCTGCAGCTGATGACGGTCCACGCCGCCAAGGGGCTGGAGTTCCACACGGTGTTCGTCACCGGGCTCGAGGAGGGCCTGTTCCCGCACGAGAACAGCCTCAACGAGTTCGCCGGCGTCGAGGAGGAGCGGCGGCTGATGTACGTCGCGATCACCCGCGCGAAGCGGCGGCTCTACCTCACGCTGGCGCAGAGCCGGATGCTGCACGGACAGACGCGCTACCACATCGCGTCGCGCTTCCTCGACGAGTTGCCGCGCGAGCTGGTCGCGTGGCTGTCGTCGCGCCGGCGCGCGATCGAGTTCGACGAAAGCGAATGGGGCCGCTTCGCCGGCGGCGGCGCAGGCGCGGGCGCGGGCGCGGCGGTCGTCGCTCCCGCGCCCGGCGCGGAGGCGCCGGCCGGCCCGGCATGGAAGATCGGCCAGAGCGTGCGCCACGCCAAGTTCGGCACCGGGGTCATCGTCGATGCCGAGGGCCGCGGCACCGATGCGCGCGTCCAGGTCAATTTCCGCGACGTCGGGATGAAGTGGCTCGCACTGGAGTACGCCAAGCTCGACCCCGTCTGAGGGGGGCGTCGGCGCCGCGCGCCGGTACCGCAGGTTGGTGCCGCGCACTGTCGGTGCGCCACAGCCGGTGGTGCCACAGCCGGCCGCCCCGGCGACGTCTGCCGCGCGTCAGGACGCCGGTGGCGGATCGAGAAAATCGTCGACCGCCGCCGACGCCGACTCGAAGAAGCGCTCGGCGGACAGCCGCCGCCCCGCGGTGAGCGCCAGCAGTTGCTCGCGCAGCGGGCGATTGGCGCGCGCGATCCGGACGTCGATGCCCGCGTTCTCCATCCGGTCGTGGAAATCGAGCAGCACGTCGGCGGCGGACACGTCGACGTAGGGCACCGAGCGCAGGTCGAGCACGAGGCAGCGCGCCGGCGGGTCGGCGCCGTCGACCAGCGCGCCCAGCCGTTCGGTGACGTGCCGGGCGTTGGCGAACACCAGCGGCGCGTACAGCCGGTAGACCAGCACGCCCGGCGGGCTGTCGCCGGGCTCGTCGTCGTCGAGGTCGTGAAAGCGGCCGTCGGCCGACAGTCGCCGCAGCACGGCGTCCCGCGGCCGCGCGACGTCGAGCACGACGTGCAGCACCGACAGCACGATGCCGACGAGAATGCCCGGAAGAACGCCGAAAGCCACCACGCCCGCGGTGACGGCGAGGGAGACCCGCAGCGCCGTGCGATCCTGGCGCCCGAGGTCGCGCGAGGCCGGAACGTCGACCAGCATGATGCCGGCGTGAATCAGGATCGCGGCGAGCGCGACCGTCGGCACCTGCGACAGCATCGGCGCCAGCCAGAGCACGAAGGCGAGCAGCAGTGCCGCGGCGACCCATTGCGCGAGCGGGGTGCGGCCGCCCGCCGCCACCGCTGTGACGGTGCGCGAGTTGCTCGCCCCGACGGTGAACCCCCCCATCGCAGCCGCCGCGACGTTGGCGAAGCCCAGCGCGTTGAGTTCGCGGTTGGCGTCGACCGTCGTGCCGATCCGCGCTGCGACGGCACGGACGAGGAGGACGCCCTCGGCGAACACCAGGAACGCGGTGGCGAGCGCGCCGGGGATCAGCGCCGCGATGTCGGCGAGCGACAGCGACGGCAGCGCGGGCGCCGGCAGCCCGCGCGGCACCGTGCCCAGCAGCGCGACGCCGCGGGACGGCAGGTCGAGCGCGCGCGCGACGATTGCCGCCACGATGCACGCGACCAGCGCGCCCGGGACCCGCGGTGCGATGCGTCGCAGCACGAGCAGCAACGCGATCAGCGCCGCACCCAGCGCCAGCGTCGGACCGTGCGCCTGCCCAAGCTTCGCCGCCGCTTCGGCGACCCGCGGCAGCAGCGCGTCGTGCGACAGCGGGACGCCCAGCAGCTTGTGCAGCTGGGTGCCGACGAGCACCAGCGCGGCGCCGTTGAGGTAGCCGACGAGGACGGGCTTGGACAGGAGGTCGGCGAGCGCGCCGGCGGACAGCCGCGACGCGATGATCAGCGCGACGCCGACCAGCAGCGCCAGCGCGACGGCGAGCGCCGCGGTGCGCGCCGGGTCGCCGGCCGCGAGCGGGACGACCGCGGCCGCGGCCAGCAGCGCGACGGTGGCGTCGGGTCCGACGAACACCGGCGTGCGCCCCGCCAGCAGCGCGTAGCCCGCCATCGCCGCGAGCGCCGTGTACAGGCCCGTGACCGGAGCCACGCCGATGAGTTCGGCGTACGCCAGCACCGAGGGAATCATCACCACGCAGGCGGCGATGCCCGCGGCGAAGTCGCCCGCGAGAGCGGCACGCGGATACCCGCGCAGCGCGGCCAATCCGGGCAGCCAGCGGAGCAGCCCCCGCGGCGCGGAGACCGGGGCGGGACGCTCGCCGTTCATCGCCGCGATGCCCCGCGCCGGGCGTCAGTCGACGCGATCGCCGCCGGTCGCCACGACGGTGTCCCCGGTCGACTCGTCGGCGTGGAAGAGGTCGCGGTAGCTCACGTAGTCGCTGATGTGCAGCGTCGCGACGAACAGGAAGAAATACGGCATCAGCAACAGCAGCGCGACGGTGAACGCGAGGTCCCGCGGCGCCACCAGCGCGATCAGGCCGGTGACGATGCCCGGCACGACGCCGCCGTAGAAGAACAGCATCAGGCCGTACACCCCGACGGGACGCCAGTTGACGAGGCAGCAGCGCAGGCTGGTGGCGAGCGCGCGCACCGGGCCGCAGCCCTGGAAGACGACCAGCGCCGGCGCGAACCAGATCGCCAGCACGACGGGCGTCGCGCACACGGCCGCGAACAGCATCGCCAGCTGGACCTCGCCGGTCGCGAACGTCGCCTCGTCGGGCTTGAGCTTGCCCGACAGCAGGTCGAGCGTCTTGCCGCCATCGACGAGCGAGGTCGACAGCAGCGCAAGGCCGACGCCGCCGACGAAGACGACGCCGATCGCCAGCAGCACCAGCACATTGGCCGAGAAGCCGCGGAACAGCAGCTTCAGCTCCGGCACGCCGCCGCGTTCCTGCGTCCACGCCGCGGCGAGGAAGCCGACGGCGAACACCGGCTTCAGCAGCGGCGCGGCGATGCCGCCGACCAGCGGCACCAGGTCGACCAGCCCGAGCAGCAGGTAATAGAGCATCAGCAACAGCAGCCACGGCAGCCGGTGCGCGGAAAGCCGTGCGTAGGCCTCGCGCAGCCAGTACACGCCGCGCGACGCGTCGCGCCGCGCGAACGGCACCGGCGCGGCCGCCGTCACAACGCCACCCTCGGCGCCGCGCCCGCGTCGACGGGCAGCCGTGCGGGGCGGGCGATGCGGTCGCGCAGCACGCGTTCGAAATGCGACGGGTCGTGCGCATGGACGAGCTCGCCCGGTCGCGGCAGATGCAGGTCGTACAGCCGCGACAGCCAGAAGCGCAGCGCCGCCGCGCGCAGCAGCGAAGGCCAGTGCTCGCGTTCCTCGCCGGTAAGCGGGCGCTGCAGCTCGTACGCCCCGATGAACGCGGCGACGCGGGCGGGCTCCAGCGCGCCCGCGTCACGGCCGTCGCGGACGATGCACCAGTCGTTGACCGCGATCGCGAGGTCGTAGGCGAGAAAGTCGGTGGCGGCGAAGCTGAAGTCGATGATCCCCGCGACGCCGCCGTCCGCGAAGAGCACGTTGTCGCAGAAGAGGTCGCCGTGCACCGCACCCCGAGGCATCGTGCCCTTGCCGAAGCCGGTCTGGTACTTGAGCTCGGCGGCGAGCAGGGCGCTCTGCTCCGGGTCGAGAAACGGCTTCACCGCGCGCGCCGCCTGGCGCCACCAGCCCGGTCCGCGGCGATTGGTGAGCCGCGCGCGATAGCCGCTCGACGCGACGTGGAGCCGGCCGAGGGCGGAGCCGACCGCGGCGCAGTGGTCGGCCCCCGGGGCGAGCACCGGCGCGCCGTCGACGCGGTGCACCAGTCCCGCCGGCTTGCCGTTGAGCAGGCTGAACAGCGCGCCGGTGCGGTCCTGCATCGGCGCAGGCACCGCGGTGCCCGCTCGCGCGAGGTGCGCCATCAGGTTCAGGTAGAACGGAAGCTCCGACGCCGGCAGCCGTTCGTAGAGCGTCAGCACGAAGCGGCCACCGCCAGTGGTCACGAAGTAGTTGGTGTTCTCGATGCCCGACTCGATGGGCGCGAGCTCGACCAGCCCGCCTACGCTGTAGCGCGTGAGCCAGGCATCGAGCTCTTCGGTGGTGACGGGCGTGTAGACGGACATGAGTCAGCGCGGAACGCGACGGCGCGCGCGCCGGCGGTTTCGGGGCAGGGGACGGAGTCGGGCCTTCGGGTCAGAACGAGAAGAGGACCCACAGCGGGACGCGCAGCCCCGAGTCGAGGCTGTCGCGGCGCAGGTAGGTCTCGCCGTCGCGTCCGGGCACCAGGAAATACGGGCGGCCGTGGCTGGGCGTCACCTTGATCCAGACGATCCTGCCGGACACGCGCGCCTCCTCGATCGTGTTGCCTTCCTTCCGCGTGATCGTGACCTGGGGTTCGAGCTCCGGATCGGACGCACCCTCGGGCAGCGGCTCGAGCTTCGGCGGCGGCGGCGCCGGCTGGGCGAGCGCCGCGCCGAACGGCCCGAACGCACCCGCGCCGAGACAAAGGCAGAAGACGACCAGGACGGCGAAGGCGGGGGCGCGGGAGCGGCGGGTCATGGGACGGTTCCGTACCGCCAATTCTAGCAGAGCGGGACGTTGCGTCGCGCCCCCTGCGCCACACCGCTAGAGGTGCAGCATCCGGTCGCGCTCCGCACGCGTGGGCGTGAATCCGCGGCTCTCGTAGAAGTCGAAGATCGCCTCGACGATCGCCGGCGGATCGTCGATGACGCGCATCAGGTCGAGGTCGTGCTCCCCGATCAGCCCGTCGCCGACGAGTCGCTCGCGCATCCAGTCGATCAGGCCGCGCCAGAAATCGCCGCCCACCAGGATGATCGGGATGCGGCGGCTCTTGCCGGTCTGCACCAGCGTAAGGCATTCGGACAGCTCGTCGAGCGTGCCGAAACCGCCGGGCAGGACGACATACGCGGAGGCGAAGCGCACGAACATCATCTTCCGCGCGAAGAAGTAGCGAAAGCGGATGCCGACGTCCTGAAATTCGTTGCCCCCCTGCTCGTGCGGCAACTCGATGTTCAGCCCGACGGCCGGCGAGCGGCCACCGTGGGCGCCGCGATTGGCCGCCTCCATCAGGCCCGGCCCGCCGCCGGAGATGACGGCGAAGCCCGCATCCGAAAGGAGCCGCGAGATGGTCTCGCATTTCGCGTACCACGGATTGTCGGGACCGAGTCGCGCGCTGCCGAACACGCTGACCGCGGGCCGGATGCCGCGCAGCCGGTCGGTCGCGCTGGCGAACTCTGCCATAATCCCCAGCAACCGCCAGGCTTCCTGCCCGTTGCTCGTGTACAACGCCTGCGGATCGAAAAGTTCGGGAATCTTGCCGGTGGGACGCATGCCTAAGCTCGTGCTGGTGGACGGTTCGTCGTATCTCTACCGGGCGTTCCATGCGCTGCCGGACCTGCGCACGTCTCGCGGCGAACCCACGGGCGCGCTGCGCGGAGTCGTGTCGATGTTGCGCCGAATGGTCGAGGACGGCAAGCCGGACTACTTCGCCGTCGTCATCGACGCGCCGGGGAGGACGTTCCGCGACGACTGGTATCCGCAGTACAAGGCCAACCGGCCGCCGATGCCCGACGACCTCGTCGCGCAGCTGCCCTCGCTGAAGGAGCTGGTCGTCGCGCACGGCTGGCCGCTGCTCGTGATCGACGGCGTCGAGGCCGACGACGTGATCGGGACGCTGGCGACGCAGGCGGCTGCGCAGGGCATCGACTGCGTCGTGTCGACGTCGGACAAGGACCTCGCGCAGCTGGTGCGCCCCGGCATCACGCTCGTCAACACGATGAGCAACGAGACGCTCGACGGGCCCGGCGTCGTCGCCAAGTTCGGCGTTCGCGCCGACCAGGTGCTGGACCTGCTCACGCTGACCGGCGACAGCGTCGACAACGTGCCCGGCGTGTCGAAAGTCGGACCCAAGACCGCCGCCAAGTGGCTCGCCCAGTACGGCAGCCTCGACGCGGTCGTCGCGCATGCCGGCGAGATCGGCGGCGTCGTCGGCGAGAACCTGCGCGCCGCGCTCGACTGGCTGCCGCAGGGCCGGCGGCTGCTGACGGTCAAGACCGACTGCGATCTGCCGGTCAGGCCCACCGATCTCGCGCTGTCGCCGCCGCGCGAGGACGCGCTGGCCACGCTGTTCGAGCGCTTCGAATTCAGGAGCTGGCTGCGCGACCGCAAGGGTGCCTCGCTGAATGGCGATCCCGCCGGTGCCATCGCCGCCGCTGCTGCGCGCGAGACCGGGCGGCTGTTCGCGCCGGACGACCCTCCCGCGCACGCGCCGAAGAAACATCCACCCCGTCACTACGAGACGGTGTTCGACGAAGCCGCGCTCGAGCGCTGGCGGCACGCGCTCGCGGCGGCGGAGCTCGTCTGCTTCGACACCGAGACGACCAGCCTCGACCCGCTCGCCGCCGCCGTCGTGGGCCTGTCGTTCTGCATCGAGCCGGGCCGCGCCTGCTACATCCCCCTTGCGCACCGCTACACCGGCGCGCCGGACCAGCTCGACCGCGACCGCACGCTGGCGGCGCTCGCGCCGTGGTTCGCCGATCCGGCCCGCGCCAAGGTCGGGCAGAACGTCAAGTACGACCAGCACGTGCTGGCCAACCACGGCGTCGCGCTCGCCGGCGTCGCGCACGACACGCTGCTCGAGTCGTACGTGCTCGAATCGCACCGGCCGCACGACATGGACAACCTCGCGTGGCGGCATCTCGACGTCAAGACCATCAGCTACGCCGACGTCGCCGGCAAGGGCGCGTCGCAGATCGGCTTCGACCAGGTACCGGTCGACACTGCGGCGGAGTACGCGGCCGAAGACGCCGACATCACGCTGCAGCTTCACCGCGCGCTGCACCCGCGGCTGGCGCAGGACCCGCGCCTGCTGCACGTCTATGCGGGCATCGAGATGCCGGTGCGCGAGGTGCTGTTCCGGATGGAGCGCACCGGCGTACTGATCGACTCGGCGCTGCTCGCGCGGCAGAGCCGCGAGTTGGGCGAGCGCGTCGTCGCGCTGGAGCAGCAGGCGTTCCAGATCGCCGGCCAGCCGTTCAACCTCGCGTCGCCGAAGCAGCTGGGCGAGATCCTGTTCACGCGCATGGGGCTGCCGACGGTCAAGAAGACGGCGACCGGGCAGCCGTCGACCGACGAGGAGGTGCTGCAGGAGCTCGCGGCGGACTATCCGCTGCCGAAGGTGCTGCTCGAGCATCGCGCGCTGTCGAAGCTGAAGTCGACCTACACCGACAAGCTGCCGCAGATGGTGAATCCGCGGACGGGCCGCGTGCACACCACGTTCGCGCAGGCGACCGCGGTGACCGGCCGGCTCGCCTCGAGCGACCCCAACCTGCAGAACATTCCCGTGCGCACCGCGGAGGGCCGGCGCATCCGCGAGGCTTTCATCGCGCCACCGGGCCACGTGCTCGTGTCGGCGGACTACTCGCAGATCGAACTGCGCATCATGGCGCACCTGTCGGGCGATCCTGCGCTGGTCCGCGCTTTCCGCGAGGGCGCCGACATTCACCGCGCGACCGCGGCCGAGATCTTCGGGGTGCCGCTCGCCGACGTGACCGCCGATCAGCGCCGTTACATCAAGGCCGTCAACTTCGGTCTCATCTACGGCATGGGCGCGTTCGGCCTGGCGCAGCAGCTCGGCATCGAGCGCGGCGCCGCGCAGCAGTACATCGACCGGTATTTCGCTCGTTACCCGGGCGTCGCAACGTACATGGAGCGCACGCGCGAACGCGCCCGCGACCAGGGCTACGTCGAGACAGTCTTCGGCCGGCGGCTGTGGCTGCCCGACATCAAGGCGGCGGGCGGGCCCCGCCGGGCCGGCGCCGAGCGCGCGGCGATCAACGCGCCGATGCAGGGAACCGCCGCCGACCTCGTCAAGCTGGCGATGCTGGCGGTGCAGGACTGGCTCGACGCGGCGCGGCTTGCGAGCCGCCTCATCCTGCAGGTGCACGACGAGCTGGTGCTGGAGGTGCCGGCGGCCGAGCTCGACACGATCCGGCGCGAGTTGCCCGCGAAGATGACCGGGGTCGCGGCGCTCGACGTGCCGCTCGTCGTCGACGTCGGCGCCGGTCCCAACTGGGAACAGGCGCACTGAGTTCGCCGGTCGAATTCGCGCCCGCGCCGGCCTCCGCGCGCAGCCGGCGCGGCTGCCTGCGGTCCCGTCGGCCCGTCGGGTCAGTCGGGCCCGAAGATGTCGCGGTAGCTCGCGTAGACGGAACCGCCGAACACCGGCCCCAGCACCAGCCAGCCCAGCCCCAGCGGGATCGACGCGGCGATCGCCAGCACCAGTCCGACGAGGCTGTACACCAGCATGGGCAGGACGTTGGCAAGCGAACCGGAAAAACTCGCCTTCATCGCCGCGATCGGCTCGTCGCGACGCAGCGCGATCAGCGCGGGAACGAACCAGAAAGCCATCACCAGCGGGAGTGAAAGCAGCGTGACCAGCAGCACGACCACCAGCGCCCCCAACCCGAGGCCCGCGAGCACCGACGACCCGAGCGCCGACGTGTCGCCGGAGAGCAGCGCCAGACCTGCGCCGATGCCGGCGACGCCGAACACGAAGCTGACCGCGACCAGCCAGAGCACGATCCAGCACGCGAGGTAGACGGCCGACGCGATCAGGAGCGGCCCGAGCCGGCTCGTCGAAGCAGGAGAAGAGGTGCGAGACCCGCAGCGGCTGGTGTCGGTCGAGGTCGCTGCAGCCGACCATGACGCCGGCGGCGAGCACGGGCGCGAGCAGCCCCGACGCGATCTGACCGAGCCACGGAATCGCCGACAGGCCGACGACGATCAGCAGGTAGACGACCAGGATCCCGATCCAGACCCCCGGCGCCGCCCGGAACAGCCGCCAGCCGTCGCCCCACCACCCGCTGCCGCGACCGGCCTCGACCGCGCGGCCGCCGGCCGGCCCGGGGCGACCCGTGGGAGGGAGGGCGAACGAAGCAGGGCGGGGGTGCGGGAGGGGGAAATTCCGCGGGCATGGGGGCGATCGGGTGGCGGGAACGAAGCCGGAGGATCAGTTGAGGGCGCGGGCGGACGGGGCCTGGGTGCCGCCGCGAATCCGGGCGGCGAGCGCGGGA
>CAWHJY010000010.1:0-18515 GCA_963829775.1 uncultured beta proteobacterium
TTGAGTCGGCGGGGGGCGTCGCCTGACGCACGGGGGTGCGCGGCGACGGTCCTCCCCGGGGCCAAAATCAGGCGCAGACGACCTGCACCTTGGTACTGCGATTCTTGTCGGCGGCGGCGCGGAACGCCTCGACCGCGTCGGCGAGCGGATACTGGCCCGACAGCAGCGGGCGGACGTCGACCCGGCGCGTCGACAGGTAGTCGACCGCCCAGTCGAACTCGATGCCCCAGCGGAACGCGCCGCGCAGGTCGATTTCCTTGGCCATCACGTCGTTGACGACGAACGGCAGCGGCTCGTGCGGCAGCGTGCCGACCTGCACCACCGCCCCGCCGCGCTTGACCGCCGCCACGCAGGTCTTGAGCGCGGCGAAGCTGCCCGAGACCTCGTAGCAGACGTCGAACTGCGGGGCCGCGAGCTGGTCGCCTTCGCGGTCGGCGCGCAGCGCGACGTCGGCGCCGGACTCCTTCGCCTTGGCGAGCGGCCGGTCGAGGATGTCGCTGACGACGACGTGCCGCGCGCCGGCGAGCCGCGCGGCCATGACGGTGAGGCAGCCGATGGTCCCGGCGCCGGTCACCAGCACCGACTTGCCGAGGAGGTCGCCGCCGCGGTTGACCGCGTGCAGCGCCACGGCCAGCGGCTCGGCGAACGCGAGCTCGCCCAGCGACACGTCGCCGCCGACCGGGTAGCACTGCCGCTCGCCCATGACGAAGTATTCCCGGAACATGCCCTGCACGTGCGGGAACAGGCTGGCGCTGCCGAGGAACTTCATGTTGGAGCACAGCTGCTCGCGACCCTGCCGGCAGCCCTCGCAGCGGCCGCAGGCGTGCGACGGCGACACCGCGACCTTGTCGCCGGGCTTGACCCGCGTGACGCCCGCGCCGACCGACACGACGACGCCCGACGCCTCGTGCCCGGGGATCAGCGGCTCGCGCACGACGAAGCTGCCGTTGCGGCCCTCGAAGTAGTAGTGGAGATCGGAGCCGCAGATGCCGCCGGCGCCGAGCTTCAGCAGCACCTCGCCGGCGCCGGGGCTGGGCATGTCGAAGGCGTCGAGGCGCAGGTCTTCCCTGGCGTGGATGCGGGCGGCGAGCATGGAATTCTCCTTTCGGCGGGATCGCGCTACTGCAGCGTGTCCCAGCCCTTGCTGAAGCGCTTGTAGGCCTGGTTGAGGTGGCGCTGCATCGCGGTGCGCGCACCGGCGGCGTCCTTCGCCGCGATCGCCTTCATCACCGCCTCGTGCTCGGCCATCGCGGACGTCCACAGCGCCGGTGAGTCGTAGTGATGCTCCAGTTGCTTGTACAGCTCGCCGGTGCGTTCGTCCCACAGCATCTTGACCACCTGGACCAGCGCGCCGTTGCCGGTGGCCTCGGCGATGCGCAGGTGGAACAGGCGGTCGCCGCCGAGCGGCTGATGCCCGTCGACGAGCTCGCGCCGCATCTCGTCGAGCGCGGCCTCGATCGCCTGGATCTGCGCCTTCTTCGCCGACTTGGCGGCCAGCGCCGCGCATTCGCTTTCGATGACGTAGCGGGCGCGCAGCAGCTCGAACGGGCCGGCGGTCGCGTCGCCGTCGGACCGCAGCTCGTCCGGTCGGCGCCTGCACGTAGATGCCGGAGCCGATGCGCACCTCGACCAGGCCCTCGACCTCCAGCGCGATCAGCGCCTCGCGCACCGACGGCCGCGACACGCCGAGCTGCTTGGCCAGGTCGCGCTCGGGCGGCAGCCGCGCGCCGGCGCCGAACTCGCCGGACTTGATCAGCCCGCGGATCTGGTCGGCGATCTGCCGGTACAGCCGGCGCGGTTCGATGCTGTGGAACGGCATGAGAGGGGTGGCGGCAAGGCGGAACGTCGCCCGCCCCCGGCGGCGGGCGGGCCGTCGTCGAAAACTACCCGCCCCCGGGCAAGTGGTCAAGTGGTATTACCAATTCCGGCCGGGGGGCCTAGAATCGCGGGATGGCCGCCTCGACCATCGCCCGCATCCGGGCCACGCCCGTGACCGTGCCGCTGGAAGCCCCGCTGCTGCACAGCAACGGCGCGCACTGGGGGCGCTTCGTGCGCACCGTCGTCGAGGTGGAGACTGCGGACGGATTCCTGGGCCTCGGCGAAATGGGCGGCGGCGGCGAGGACGCGACGCGCGCGTTCGCGGCGCTCGAGGCCTACCTCGCCGGTCACGACGTCTTCCGCCTCGAGGCCATGCGCTTCGCCATCTGCAACCCGACGGCGAGCCTCTACAACAACCGGACGCAGCTGCACGCGGCGATCGAGTTCGCCTGTCTCGACATCATCGGGCAGAAGCTCGGCGTGCCGGTCCACGCGCTGCTGGGCGGCAAGCTCCGCGACGAGGTCGAGTTCGCGAGCTACCTCTTCTTCCGCTACGCGAACCCGGACACCGGCGAGGGCGAAGTGCGCACCGCGGAGCAGCTGGTTGCGAACGCGCGGGCGCTCAAGGCGCGGCACGGGTTCCGCGTGCACAAGCTCAAGGGGGGCGTCTACCCTCCCGCGCACGAGCTTGCGTGCTACCGCGCGCTGGCGGCAGCGCTGCCGGGCGACCGCTTCCGCTACGACCCCAACAGCGCGCTGTCGATGGCCGACGCCATCGACTTCGGGCGCGGCATCGCCGATCTCGCCAACGACTATTTCGAGGACCCGGTCTGGGGCATGCCGCAGCTCGCCAGGCTGCGCGAGCTGGTGCCGATCCCCACCGCGACCAACACCGTCGTCGTCGACTTCCAGGCGCTCGCGGCCAACGTGCTGAACCGCGCCGTCGACGTGATCCTGCTCGACACCACGTTCTGGGGCGGCATCCGGCCCTGCATCAAGGCCGCCGGCGTCTGCGAGACGATGGGCCTCGGCGTGGCGGTGCACAGCTCCGGCGAACTCGGCATCCAGCTCGCGACGATGCTGCACCTGGGCGCGGTGCTGCCGAACCTGGGCTATGCGGCCGACGCGCACTACCACCACCTCGTCGACGACGTCATCGTCGGCGGACCGATGCGTTACGACAACGGCGCCATTCGCGTGCCCGACACGCCGGGACTCGGCGTCGCGCTCGACCGCGACAAGCTCGCGCGCTACCACGCGCTGTTCGTCGAGCTGGGCGGCTACCCCTACGACCGCGATCCCGGCCGGCCGGGCTGGTATCCGCTCGTCCCCAACCGCGACTGGGCGGACCCCGCGCAGTCCATCACGCCGCAGCTGCGGCGCAAGTAGACGAAACCGGAGGAAACAGGAATGGCAGGACGTCTCGCAGGAAAGACCGCGCTGATCACCGCAGCGGGACAGGGCATCGGACGCGCCACGGCGCTGGCGATGGCGCGCGAAGGCGCGACCGTCCACGCCACCGACGTCAATCCCAAGCTCGTCGAGGCGCTCGCCGGCACGCCCAACGTGATTCCGCGCGTGCTCGACGTGCTCGACGACGCGGCGGTCGCGCGCACCATGGACGAGCTGCCGCCGCTGTCGATCCTGTTCAACTGCGCCGGCTACGTGCACCACGGCACGATCCTCGAATGCGCGCCGAAGGACTGGGAGTTCAGCTTCAACCTGAACGTCCGCGCGCAGTACGTCGCGATCCGCGCGGCGCTGCCGAAGATGCTCGCGCGCTGGGAGAAGGAGCAGCACGGCGCGTCGATCGTCAACATGGCGTCGATCGCGTCGTCGATCAAGGGACTGCCCAACCGGTTCGTCTACGGCACGTCGAAGGCCGCGGTGATCGGGCTGACCAAGGCGGTCGCCGCGGATTTCGTGCAGAAGGGCATCCGCTGCAACGCGATCGCCCCCGGCACCGTCGACACGCCCTCGCTCGGCGATCGCATCAACGCCTTCGCCGACCCGGTCGAGGCGCGCAGGATGTTCATCGCGCGCCAGCCGATGGGCCGGCTCGCCACCGCCGAGGAGATCGCGCCGCTGGTCGTGTTCCTCGCGTCCGACGAGGCCGCGTTCGTCACCGGCAACACCTATTCCTGCGACGGCGGCATGACCATCTGACCCACCCCGCTCCGCTCACGACAACCCCCACGAGGAGAACCGCATGAAGCTCGTACGCTACGGCCCCGCCGGCAAGGAAAAGCCCGGCCTCATCGACGCCGACGGCAAGCTGCGCGACCTGTCGCGCAAGGTGAAGGACATCGGCCCCGACACGCTCGCCCCGGCGAAGCTCAAGGAGCTCGCCAAGCTGGATCCGAAGAAGCTGCCGCTGGTGAAGGGCAGGCCTCGCTACGGCGCCTGCGTGACCGGCGTCGGCAAGTTCCTCGCGATCGGCCTCAACTTCGCCGACCACGCGAAGGAGACCGGCTCGCCGATCCCCGAGAACCCGATCGTGTTCTTCAAGTCGACGACCTGCATCCAGGGTCCGAACGACCCGATCATGCTGCCGAAGGACTCGACGCAGACCGACTGGGAAGTCGAGCTCGGCGTGATCATCGGCCGCCGCGCGCGCTACGTCGACGAGAAGACCGCGCTGAACTACGTCGCCGGCTACTGCCTGATCAACGACGTGTCCGAGCGCGAGTTCCAGCTGAAGCGCGGCGGCGCCCAGTGGGGCAAGGGCAAGGGCTGCGACACCTTCGGCCCGCTGGGACCGTGGCTGGTCACCCGCGACGAGGTCAAGGACCCGCAGAACCTGGCCATGTGGCTGGACATCAACGGCAAGCGGATGCAGGACGGCAGCACGAGGACGATGATCTTCGGCGTCGCGAAGCTCGTCTCGGACGTCTCGCGCTACATGACGCTGCGAACCGGGCGACGTCATCACCACCGGCACGCCGCCGGGCGTGGGGATGGGGATCAAGCCGGTGCCGCAATACCTCAAGGCCGGCGACAGCATCGAGCTCGGCATCTCCGGCCTGGGGACGCAGAAGCAGAAGGTCGTCGCGTTCAAGTCGCGGCGCTGACGCGGGGACCGGGCGGCGGAACCGCGCCGCCCGCAGCGATCGTCGTTAAAAGGGGCGGGCCGCATGGCCCGCCCTCGCCTTTTCGGCCGCGGCGTCACCAAGCCCCGGCGGCGCAATGCGCCGGCGTCACGGTCCGCTACGGCGGCGCCGGTGCGAGCCGCCATTCCAGCAGCTGCATCGACAGCTGCCGCGGGTCGGGACCGGTGCCGAGTTCCACCGGCGAATGCACTTCGCGAAAGCGGAAGTCCACGCGGACGAGGCCGTCGTCCGAGACGAGCGCGCGCGGGATTCGCGCCGTGCGCTCCACCGGCCGGTCGCCGTCGAACCGCCATTCCGCAACCGGCGCACCGTTGACGAGGACGTCGACGTTGCGCACCGGCAGCTTGCTGCGGTCGACGAACGCGACCACGCGGGCGGTCAGAACGATGTCATCGGCCGGGCGGCCGGGGAGCCTCACCGCGAGCGCCGCGGCCGGCGCGGCGCTCCAGGTGCCGGCCGTTTCTGGACGGGACCACCCGAACAGCGCGCCGGGCGCCTGCCCCTGCCAGGAAATGGTGCTGTCCATCCGGTACATCGGCGCCTCGCGCTGCCGCCGAGCCACGATGAAGTCGACGCTCTCGCGCTTGAGGTAAAGGTAGGACCCCAGATCGAACGCGCCGATTGCCGCGGCGAGGATGAAGATCGCCGCCCTGAAGCGCCTCTCGCCGAATTTCCCCGCGGTGGCACCGGGGAAGCCGCTGTGGACGACGGTGCGCGCATGGCTGCCATCAGATCGAGATGCGCCACTGCAGCGCGAACGCGACCATCAGGAACCCGTTCGTGGCCGCAAGCCCGCCCGCCAAGCGACGCCAGTGCCAGCGGCCGCCCCGCGGTCGCCCGGCCCAGGGCGATGAAGATGGGAAACAGCACCAGCGCATAGCGGACCAGTGAGTTCGGCAGCACGCTGGTCCAGAACAGCAGGAAGCACGCAAGGCAGAAGGCGAACTCCTCGTACAGCCGGAAGCGGAGCAGCAGCAGCGAGGCGCCGAAGTACAGCAGGCTGCCCCAGGCCCAGAAGCGCTCGGTCGAATTGCCGCGCAGGTGATGCCGCAGATTGGTCCACGGCCAGTCCGGCTGCCCAGCCCCAGCCGTGGGCGATCGACGTCGCCTGCGCGAACGCGTCGCCCGTCGTCGCGAAGCAGTACCACCAGAAGGCGACCAGACCCAGCGGCGCAAGGACGATCGTCAGCATCGACCCGGTCCCGGTCCACGGTTGCAGCAGCGGCCGCCAGCCGAGGGTGCGCAGTGTCCACGCCAGTGCGAACACGACGAACACGATGCCGTTGGGACGGACACCGGACAGCAGCGCCGCGGCGACGCCGGCCCAGAAGTAGCGCCGCCGCCGCAGCGCCAGCATCGCGGCGGCGAGCAGGAACAGGAACGTGCTTTCGGTGTAGACCGACGAGAACACGAAACTCTGCGGCGCGCAGCAGAGCAGCAGGATCGCCGCGAGTCCCGCTTCGCGGGACAGCCGCAGCTCGCGCGCGTACTCGTAGATCAGGAACAGCGCGAGAATGAACAGGACCGTGGAGACCAGGATGCCGGCGGTCGCCGGCTCGAGCCGGGTCATCGCCATCGTCGCGCGGATCAGCAGCGGATAGACCGGGAAGAACGCGTACGTGGTCGCCCCGGGCTGGTCCGCGGGCGACCACATGTCGTAGCCCGACTCGACGATCCGCAGATACCATCCGGCGTCCCAGCGGACGAAGATCGACAGCAGGTCCCGCGTCGGCAATCGGCCTTCGGGGCTGGATCCGAAGAGCGCCCCGGCCCCGATGACGAGGCACAGCGCGCGCGAGCCCAGCGCGATCGCGGCGATCAGCGCGTAGTCACGCAGGCGTCGGTCGTTCGGCGCCGGAGCGCCAACGGACTAGCCGGCACCACTGCCGTACCAGACGAGCCCGACGCCGGCGACGATCACGATCCAGCCGAGCAGCGACGACGCGGTTGACCGTCTCGCCGAGGATGAACACCGCGCCCATGCCCACGAGCACGAACGTCAGCAGCGTGAACGGGTAGACCAGCGCCAGGTGCGCACGGGACAGCGCGACCACCCACAGCACCGTCGACGCCGCGTAGGCGGCGAGCCCCGCCAGCAGTGGCGGGTTGAGGAACTCGGCGATGCCGGTGCGACCGGCGGCGCCGGTGCGGAACAGCAGCTGGCCGACCGCCGCCAGCAGGCAGCTCGCCAGCAGCATCGAGATCGTGGCGACGCTCACGGCATCCGCCCGGCGGTCGGCGATTCGGCGGACGTCTCGACGGCAGGCCGCGCCGTCGCCGCCGCGGGGAAGCCGATCGCCTGCGCGACCAGGTACCGCGGCCGCGCCTTCGACTCGAGGTAGATCTTGCCCACGTACTCGCCGATGACGCCGAGCGACAGCATCTGCACCCCCCCGAGGAAGTAGATCGGCAGCACCGTCGACGTCCACCCGGGCAGCGCGCGGTTCGCGATCAGCGCGGTCCACAGCGCCCAGCCGATGACGACGGCGCTGCCGACGGACACCAGCAGCCCGAGCGCCGTCACCAGCCGCAGCGGGACCACCGAAAACGACGTGATGGCCTCGAGCGCCAGGCTCAGCATCTTCCGCAGCGGGTATTTCGATTCGCCGGCGAGGCGCTCGCTGCGCGCATACTCGACGACGGCGGTCCGGAAGCCCAGCAGCGGGACGATTCCGCGCAGGTAGAGGTTCACCTCGCCGTAGCCGCGCAGCCCTTCGATCGCCCGGCGGCTCAGCAGCCGGTAGTCGGCGTGATCGCGGACGGTCTCGACGCCCATCAGCGCGATGAGCCGGTAGAAACCCGTCGCGGTCACCCGCTTGAACCAGGTGTCGGCATCCCGGCGCTTGCGCACGCCGTAGACGACGTCGCAGCCTTCGGCGTGACGGTCCACCATCGCCTCGATCTGCCCGACGTCGTCCTGCAGGTCGGCGTCGATGCTCGACCAGCGCGTCGCCCGGCGCGGCGAGCAGGCCCGCCAGCAGCGCGTTCTGGTGCCCGCGGTTGCGCGACAGGCGAATGCCGGCGACCGGCTCGCCCGCCGCCACCATGCCCTCGATCAGCGGCCAGGTGCGGTCCCGACTGCCGTCGTCGACGAAGAAGATCCGACTCGACGGAGCGACCTTGCCGGCGGCCTGGAGGCGCCCGAGCATGGCGGCGAGCCGGCGACCGGTCTCCGGGAGCACGGCTTCCTCGTTGAAGCACGGTACGACGATGCCGAGCGTGATCATCACTGGCGGTTTCGGGGCAGGCGGGAGCGGCCGGTCGTGCGGAACCGCGACGCGCGCGGACGCGATGCGCGCCTGCGCCCGCTTGCCGGGACCGGCGCCGGAGCGCCGCCAAGGGTAGCTCGACTCGCCGCTGCGTGGCAACCGCGGCGGCGGGGACCGGCCTATTTCGCGGCAGTGAGCTGCGGCAGCGTGAAGGTGTAGCTGACGCTGTCCAGCGGCTTGTGGCAGGCGAGGCACTCGGCCTGGTTCACGCCGGCGCGCGGCTGGCGGTCGACGGTGAACACGGCGTAGTTCCAGTTCGTCGTTGCGAAGCATCTCGGGGATGTCCCTGCCCCAGCCCGCGTCCCGCGCCATCGCCGTGTAGAAGAGGAGCTTGTCGGCGACGAAATAGCCGTCGCTGCCCGTCACCGGCTTCCGGTCGGCGTCGACCTTCGCCGCATGGACCTCGGCGAACAGCACCGCGCCGTCCGGCAGCGGCTTGCCTTCCCGCGCGGCCTGCACGGCGGCCTTGTTGGCGTAGTAGTGGCGAACCTGCCCGGTCGCCGGGAAATCGATCGTGTGGTACCGGGTGAACGTCTCCCTGTAGCCTTCCGGGAACGTCACGCGGGTCGTCGCGAGGGCCGGCAGGAAGCCGGACTTCGCCCCCGTCGCGGCGCCCGGCAGCGACGCGAAGTACGCGGCGACGTCGGCCATGTCCGCGGGGCTCAGCTGCGCGGCGATCGCGTTCATCACCGGGTTCTTGCGCGAGCCGTCCTTCAGCGCCTTGAGCTGCGACTCGAGGTAGCCCGCCCGCTGCGCCGCAAGGTTGGGGATGGCGTCGCTGACGCTGACGCCGGCGGCGCCGTGGCACGCGGCGCAGACGGTGGCGACTTTGGCTTTGCCGGCCTCGATGTCGGCGGCCTGGGACACCGGCACGGCGGCGAGGACAAGGGACAACGCGAGCAGTCGATTCAAGCGGCTTCTCCGGTGGATGACGGGAGGCGGTGGGGCACGGCCCTCCGCCCGGACGGAGAGGCTAACACCCATGGGGCGCGGATAATTCCAGCCCGGCGGCCGTCCAGCCCCCGCGCGAACCGCGGGCGGGGGCGCCGAACTCAGAGTTTGCACTCGGACAGACTCGACCGACGAGAGCAACTCTGCCGCCATCCGCTCTCCGATCTTTTCCATAACGCGCTCCACCTCGGCCTTCGCTTCGTCCGGTTTGGCGAACCATTCGCCGACCGGTCGGGACGACTTTTGGCTGCACCTCGTCGTCGGCTCGGCGAGCACCTTCAGGCCCGGCGCCGTCATCACGCCCCACTTGACGGTGACCCAGTACTCCTGCTGGCCAAACAGGCAGCCCATGGTTACGTCGACACTGCGGATCTCGACGATGGTGTCGGGCGCCATTGCTCCGGCAGCGTCCGCCGCTGGCCGCGCGCAACCATCGCGCGGCGCATTGAGCGCCAGCTCCAGCGCGCGTTTCAGGCTGCCCGCATCGGCGGAACGCAGGATCGCCTGGAAATCCGCGTCGGCATTCGGGAAGCCGAGGCTCGCGGCGCCGCAGGCCGCGCCGTACGCTGCTCCCACGGCAGCGCCGATCGGGACGGCGAATGATCATGCCGGGCCCGATGCCTGCAAGTGCGCCGGCACCGGCACCGACCACCGCACCCGCCGGGTTCGAGAGCGGATTCGCGTGGAATACCGGGGAGCCGAACTTGTCGTCGACCCGGACCGCGCACACCTGCTTGCGCTCGTCGGGGGCCAGCAGCGCAGTCGCGCATGCCGACAGGAGGCAGACCGGCAACAATGCAACGGTGAGCTTCGCACCAATGTTCATCGCCACGCCCCCTCCGGTGCTTGTCCAAGTACGGCAGCGGCCCGCCGCTGAGGGGGAACCGGCCTCGCCACGCGGGCTCTGCGGGCGCCCCACGATGCGTTCGCTACTGCGGCGCGCACATCACCACCAGATCCGGCCCGTCCCCCTCGACCAGCCACCCCTTCGCCACCATCTGGTCGCGCACCGCCTGGTCCGTCATGTACCGGTGGTTGGCGTCCGGCCGGTTGCTGAACACGCGATAGATCGGTGTCGTGGAGGTCAAGCACGCGCCTGACCCAGGCACGGGAACGATAAAAGGCAAATACATATGCATGAAGGCCGGATCCTCCAGCACGAAGCTCGGGTTCTTCTGCCCCGTCTCGTTGCACTCCACCGTGCCGCGGCCGAAGAAGTGCGAGTCGCCGAGCGCCGGCGGGATGTAGTAGCGGCACACCGGCGACGTGTTGGCCTGCGCGGTGGTGTAGGTCTTGAACGAGTAGCCCGTGCGCACCCAGCCCTGATCTCGACGCCGGCATCGAGCTTCGCGATCTCGCCCGGCATCCAGGTGATGAAGTAGTGGTCGAAGCCGGCGTGGTAGTACTCGACGACCGGCGTAATCGGCGCCACCGCCGCTGGGCGAACGAACTGCCCGAAAGCAATGGGTGACGCGCCAACGGGTACCGTGGCAACCACCGCATGGGTCGCGCTGTCGATCACCGACAAGCTGTTCGATGCCGAGTTGGCGACGTAGACATGCGTTCCTGCAGCGTCGACCGCGACCCCGATCGGATCGGCCCCGACCCGCACCGTCGCGATGACCTTATCGGTCGTGGCGTCGATCACCGAGACACTGCGGGCGTCCATGTTGGTCGACGTAAACCTGCGTTCCATCTGGATGCACGGCGATGCCCGCGGGTGACGCGCCCACCGGCACCGTCGCGACGATCCTGTAGTTCGAGGTGTCGACGACGGAGACGCTGTTGGCATCAATGTTTGCGATGTATGCGAGTGTGCCCGCCGGGTTCACCGCGATACCGACGGGAGTGAATCCCGCCGGCACCGTCGCGACGACCGTGTCGGTCGAAGCGTCGATCACCGAGAGACGGTGGCTGTAAATGTTGGTGACGAAGACGCGCGCACCCGCGGGGTCGACGGCGACACCGAACGGCGTCGCCACCCCCGGCACCGTCGCGATGACGGTATCCGGTCGAACCGTCGATCACCGAAACGGTGTCCGACTTGAAGTTGCCGACATAGACCCGTGTGCCTGCCGGGTTGGTCGCAACGCCGAAGGGTTTCATCCCGACCGGCACCGTCGCGACGACCATGTTGGTCGCCGCATCGATCACCGAGACGGTACCCGATTCGACATTGGTGACGTAGACGCGCGTACCCGCCGGGTTCACCGCCACGCCTTCCGGATAAGACCCCACCGGAATGGTCGCGACGACCGCGTTCGTTTCCGTATTGATGACCGAGACGTTTCGGAACGCTCGTTCGGAACGTAGGCGAACGGCGCGGCCAGCGCGGATGCTGTCGACAGCATCAGGGACACGAGGCCGGCGAGAGCACGGGACAGTGGGTGCATGGACCCTCCCGATGTCGCCACGGATCTGCCGCCGGATGACGGCGGAATCGAGAAGCAGACTCGATGGTTTCATCTCGCGCCTGCGGCTGCGCTCGCGTGTTGACCCGCGTCAACAGGACCGTCGAAAGAATCGCGGGCCGCCCCTGCCCATCACGCCGCCTGCGACCGCGGGGCGCAGTCACGGGGGCCGTTTCCGCCAGGCGGGACCAGCGGGCGCCTCGCCGGGCACCGGGCGCCGCAGCGGCCCGCCCCGCGACAATCGGTCGCGTTGTGCCGCGCCGCCGATGCGCCGATACTTTGTCGAAATCCGATATCGGAATTCGTTACGGTTGGACCCACGGGGAGCGGGATGGCCGAAAGGGATCTGCTGGGCGGGCTGGTCAGGCTGCACATCCTCTATCACGCGACGCGCGAGCCGGTGTACGGGCAGGCGATCATCGACGAGCTCGCGCATCACGGCTACCGGCTGAGCCCGGGCACGCTGTACCCGATCCTGCACGGGCTCGAGCGCAGCGGGCTCCTGAAGTCGAAGCTGCAGTCGGAGGCGGGGCACAACCGCCGGATCTACGGCGCAACCGCGGCCGGCAGGAAGTCGCTGCGGGCCGCGAAGGCGAAGGTGTGGGAGTTGTTCCGCGAGCTCTTCGAGGAGGAGCTGGCATTCGGCGCAGGAGCGAAGTACCGCTCGATCGCGCCCGTCACCAGGGAGAGGAAGACATGATGAAGTTCGGAAGACTGGCATCGACGGGTCTGGCGGCGCTTGCGCTGGCCACCGTCGTGGGGTGCACCGCCGACCCCAAGCAGGGCGACACCAAGGCCGCGTTCGTCGGCTCCGAGAAGTGCGGCAGCTGCCACACCGAAGAGTACAAGACGTGGAAGGGCTCGCTGCACGCCAAGATGATCCGCACGCCGCAGGAAGCGCTGCTGAAGGACGCGGGTGACAACTGGGCGAAGGACAGCAAGGGCAACGCCGGCCCGACCAAGGGCAACATCGACGGCAAGGCTGTCGCCATGACCGACATCGTGTTCGTCGTCGGCTCGCACTGGAAGCAGCGCTACCTGGTCAAGAACGGCGCGACCGGCAACCACCAGTTCATGGACAAGCAGTGGAACACCGTCCACAAGCAGTGGGAGCCGTACGGGCAGAAGAACGACTGGGAAACCCAGTGCGCGACCTGCCACGCCACCGGCTACCGTCTCACTTCGTACGATCCGGCCAATCCGGCGACGCAGAAGGTCTCGATGTCCGAGCACAACACCGGCTGCGAATCCTGCCACGGGCCGGGCAGCAGCCACGCGCAGTCGCTGGGCAAGGTGAAGCTGTTCAACCCGGCCAAGGCGACCAAGGAAGAGAGCTCGCTGGTCTGCGGCTATTGCCACGTGCGCAAGGAGAACTACCAGTTCAAGACCGCGCAGAACCACCCGCGCGAGGACCAGCCGCATCCCGTCGTTGGCGAGACCTACAAGGCGGGCCAGGACGACTGGCGCAAGTGGTACCCGGACAAGATGCTGATCCCCGGCGTGCTGCCGGGCCAGCCGGTGTCGAAGAACTACCCGAACACCGACCTCAACAACGCCTTCTTCATCGACGACAAGGCGCAGAAGGACAAGTCGCACGACGCACGCAAGCACCACCAGGAGTACCAGGAGTACCTGCAGTCGTCGCACTACCAGAAGGGCCTGCTGTCGTGCTCGGATTGCCACTCGCCGCACGCGGTGAAGGGCAAGGCGGCGATCGCGCCGATGCAGACCTGCGCGGGCTGCCACGGCAACACCTACGATCCGGCCAAGATCATGCCCGGGCTCGCGTCGACTGCGGCGAACCTGTTCGTGCGTTCGCACACGTTCAACAAGAACCAGGACCGCCCGAGCGGCCCGACGGCCACCGGCATGCCGGAACCGGCGCACTACTACAAGTAACCGCAAGGCGCGCGGCGGGGCGACCCTGCCGCTGCGTGCAGTTGCAAGCGAGGGCGGGGCCCGACCGGGCGCCCGCCCTTTTTTTTCGCGGCGGCCCGCGCGGACCGTGCCGCCCTGCTACCGCGATGCGAGGAAGCGCATCAGCGCTCCCGTGCCAAACGCCCACGGCGCGATCGCGTCGGTGCGCTCGACGCGATTGACCAGCGCGCCGAGCTTCGGCGTGGCGATGGTGACGAGGTCGCCGATGACGTGGGTGAAGCCCTGCCCCGGTCCGTGCCGGTCCTGCACCGGCGCGAACATCGTGCCCAGGAACAGCATGAAGCCGTCGGGATACTGGTGATGCGCGCCGACCGCCTGTGCGACCAGGTCGAGCGGATCGCGGCTGATCTTCGCCATCGACGACGCGCCCTGCAGCACGAAGCCGTCGGGTCCGTCGACACGCAGTGACAACTCGCAGCGACGCACGTCGTCGATCGTGAACGTTGCGTCGAACAGGCGCACGAAGGGGCCGATCGCGCACGACGCGTTGTTGTCCTTGGCCTTGCCCAGCAGCAGCGCGCTGCGGCCCTCGAAGTCGCGGAGGTTGACGTCGTTGCCCAGCGCTGCGCCGACCACCTCGCCGCGGCTGTTCACCGCGAGCACGATCTCCGGCTCCGGGTTGTTCCACGCCGACCCGGGGTGGATGCCGACGTCGGCGCCGGTGCCGACCGCCGACATCGGCTGCGCCTTGGTGAAGATCTCGGCGTCCGGGCCGATGCCCACTTCGAGATACTGCGACCACGCGCCCTCGCGGATGAGCGCTGTCCTTGAGCCGCGTCGCCTCCGGCGAGCCGGGGCGGATGGCGGCGAGGTCGTCGCCGATGATCGCGACGATCGACTGCCGCACCGCGACCGCCCTGGCGGGGTCGCCGCGCGCCTGCTCCTCGATGACGCGCTCGAGCATGCTGGCGACGAAGGTGACGCCGGCGGCCTTGACGGCCTGCAGGTCGCACGGCGCGATCAGCCACGGCGCGCGCGCGTCGCGCGTCGCCGGCGATCGGCATTCGCGAGCGCGTCGGCGAGCGCCGCCACCCGCGGCAGCGCGGCTGCGGCGCGGATCGCCGCGACCGCGTCGCGCCGCTCGAACAACTGCGACACCGTCGGCGCCAGCGCCGACGCGTCGAGGAGCTCGTCGCCGCGCACGACCACCGGGACCGGTCCGCCGCGGCCAGGCAGCCAGACGCGCCCGACCAGCACCGCGCGCTCGTGATCTGCGGGCAGCGTGCCCGCGACGTCGAGCCGTTTCCGCATTGCGTTCTGTTCCGTCATCGCCCCTCCGCCGTCGCCGCCGTCGCCGTCGCCGCAGTTTACCCGTCGCGCAACGAGCGACGCATCCGGCATAATCGGCCGATGATGACTGGCCCCGACGCGCGAACGGGCAACGACCTGCTGTTCCCGGACATCGCGCCGCACGCGACCGGGCGGCTCGCCGTCGAGCCGCCGCACGTCCTGTACTGGGAGGCCTGCGGCAACCCGGACGGCGTGCCGGTGGTGTTCCTGCACGGCGGTCCCGGCGGTGGCTGCCTGCCCCATCACCGGCGTTACTTCGATCCGGCGTTCTGGCGGATCGTGCTCGTCGATCAGCGCGGCGCCGGCCGCTCGGCGCCCGCGGCGGAGCTCGCCGGCAACACCACGCAGGCGCTGGTCGCCGACCTCGATGCGCTGCGCGCACACCTGCGGATCGACCAATGGGTGCTGTTCGGCGGCTCGTGGGGCTCGACGCTGGCGCTGGCGTACGGCGAGGCGCACCCGCAGCGGTGCCTCGGCATGGTGCTGCGCGGCGTGTTCCTGGCGCGATCGTCCGAGATCGACTGGTTCATGCACGGCATGGGCTCGTTCTTTCCCGAGGCGGCGCGCGCGTTCCGCGAAGCTCTGCCGCCGGACGAGCGCGGCGACCTGCTCGGCAACTACTACCGCCGGCTGACGGACCCCGACCCCGGGATCCACCTGCCCGCCGCGAAGGCCTGGGACCGCTACGAGGGCGCGTGCTCGACGCTGCTGCCGCAGGCCGACCCGATCGCGCAGTTCGACTCCGACGTGAGCGCGCTGGCGATCGCTCGCATCGAGGCGCACTACTTCGTGCATCGCGCGTTTCTCGACGACGACGAGCTGCTGCTCGCGGTGGACCGGGTGCGCCACTTGCCGTGCGCGATCGTCCAGGGCCGCTACGACGTCATCTGTCCGCCGGCCACCGCCGATGCACTGGCGCGCGCCTGGCCCGAAGCCGAGTACGTCGTGGTGCCGGACGCCGGCCACTCGGTGCGCGAGCCCGGCATCACGCGCGAACTGCTGCTCGCCGTCGAGCGCATGAAAGGCCGCGTCGGGCCGCGCTGACGCACGCCGCGACCACTTGACGCTCAGAATCGTTCCGCTTCGGTTGACAGTAGACACGGTTATTCAGCCGACCGGCGGAAGCACCATCCGCACCCGCACGACGACGTCGTTGGCGACGGTGTCGGTATCGGCCCAGGGGCCGTCGCCGATGCGGAAGTCGAGTCGCTGCAGGGTCAGCTGGCCTTCGGCGACGCTCATCCCGCCGGCGTCGCGCTTGAGCTGCACCGGCATCATCACGTCGCGCGTGATGCCCTTCAGCGACAGCTGGCCGGCCACCTCGTAGCGGTCCCCGGGCAGGCCGCGCACGGCGGTCGACACGAACCTCGCCGTCGGGAACTGCCGGGTGTCGAACCAGCTCGGCCGCCGCACCTCGGTTTCGGATTGCTCGTTGGCGAGATCGATGCTGGCCAGGTCGATCTCGATCTCGGCCCGCGACCTGGCCGGGTCCTGCGGCCGGAAGTCGACGTTGGCCTTCCACTTGCGGAAGACGCCCTCGACGCTGGCGCCCATCTGGGTGGAGACGAAGCGGATGTCGCTGCGCTCGACGGCCACCCCCGGGCCGAGGAGTCGGGCGAGGCCGAAAGCAGCAGCGCCGCGAGCGGCGGGACGAACGGTGCGATGAGGCGCATGCGGGCAGCCTTTCCGGTGGCGGGCCTGCGCGGACCCGGGAGGATTCGGGCGGGCAGGCCGTCGCGGTCGACGAAGTCGTGCTTCAGCGCCGCCGCGGCATCCGGCGGCACCAACCCGGCCGGCGAAGCGATCGAGCGCGAGGGTTACGACCCCGGGCGACGTGGCGAGTTCCTTGCCGCTGCCGGCGAGCACCGGCGGTCCCGCGGGCGCCGCGGCCGACGGGCGCGGGGTCACTCGGGGGCGCGCGGCGCGCCGCGGACGGCGCCGGCGACGCCGTCGCTATAATCGTCCCGCCGGATGTCGCCTCCCATGCCGCCGCCTCGCCCTGCCCTCTGCCACGTTGCCCGCGCGCGCCCTCCCGTGACGATCCCCGCCTCCGCCAACGCCCGCTGGCTCGCCCGCAGCCGCGCCGCCGTCTGGCATCCGTGCACGCAGATGAAGGCGCACGAGACGCTGCCGCTGGTCCCGATCGCCCGCGGCGAAGGCGCCTGGCTGGTCGACTTCGACGGGCGGCGCTACCTCGACGCGGTCAGCTCGTGGTGGACGAACCTGTTCGGCCACGCGCACCCCGCGATCAACGCCGCGCTGAAGGAACAGCTCGACCAGCTCGAGCACGCGATGCTCGCCGGGTTCACCCATCGCCCGGTCGTGGAATTGTCGGAGCGGCTTGCGGCGCTGGCGCCCGCCGGGCTCGGTCACGCGTTCTATGCCAGCGACGGCGCCTCGGCCGTCGAGATCGCGCTCAAGATGGCCTTCCACACCTGGCGCAACCGCGGGCGGCCCGAGAAGACCGGCTTCGTGAGCCTTGCCGGCAGCTACCACGGCGAGACGCTGGGCGCACTGGCCGTGACCGACGTCCCGCTGTTCCGCGACGTCTACGCGCCGCTGCTTCGCCGCAACGCGGTCGTGCCGAGTCCCGACGCGCGCGCCGCCGCCGGCGGGCGAGACGGCGCGCGACGTCGCCGAGCGCGCGGCGCGGGCGCTGGCGGCGCATCTGGAAGCGCACGCCGGCACCACCGCCGCGCTGATCCTCGAGCCGCGCGTGCAGGGCGCCGCCGGCATGGTCGAGCACGACCCGCACTACCTCGCCCGCGCCCGCGAGCTTTGCACGCGGCACGACGTGCTGCTGATCGCCGACGAGATCATGACCGGCTTCGGTCGCACCGGAACGATGTTCGCGTGGGAGCAGGCGCAGGCGCCGGCGCCGGACTTCCTGTGCCTGTCGAAGGGACTCACCGGCGGCTACCTGCCGCTGTCGTGCGTGCTGACGACCGACGCCGTCTACGGTGCGTTCTACGACGACGACCTCGCGCGCGGGTTCCTGCATTCGCACAGCTACACCGGCAATCCGCTCGCGTGCCGCGCGGCGCTCGCCACGCTCGACCTCTTCCGCGACGGCGACGTGATCGTCCGCAACCGCGAGCGCGCCGCGCGCTGGTCGGCGCTGGCGGCGCCGCTCGCCGCGCATCCGCGGGTACGCCACTTCCGGCAACCCGGTATGATCGTTGCCTTCGAGGTCGACACCGACCGGCCCGACTTCGCGCGCTGGTGCTTCGGGCAGGGCCTCGAGCGCGGCCTGCTGCTGCGGCCGATCGGCAGGACCGTGTACTTCATGCCGCCCTACATCCTTGCCGACGACGAGTTCGCATGCCTCGTCGACGGCACCGGGCCATCGTCGATGCCGCCTGAGCGCATCGCTTCGCTGAAGGCTCGATCCGCACGCCGCGCGCACGTGTTGCTGCCGTCGCTCGCAGCCGCATGCCGCCGCCGCCCTCGCCGCTGCCGCGCTGATCCTGCAATCCGCGACCGTGCTCGCCGCCCCGCCGGGCACCGCCATCAGCGGCCGCGGCGCGCTGCCGCGACCGGTCGGCCGGGCATTCCTCGACGCGCGGGTTCCGCTCAACACCATCGCCGTCGTCGTGCAGGAGGTCGGGGCGGCGCGCCCGTTGGTGGCGCACGACGCCGCGCGCCCGATGAACCCCGCGTCGGTGATGAAGCTCTACACGACGCTGGCGGCGCTCGAACTCCTGGGCCGCGACTATCGCTGGACCACG
>CAWHJY010000011.1:0-38861 GCA_963829775.1 uncultured beta proteobacterium
GCGCGGCCCCCGGAAGCTGCGCGTAGCCGACGGAGAGCCAGCCGAATCCCGACAGGACGAAGCTGCGCAGCCATTCGGCCAGCGCCCAGGCGCCGGCCGCCGCGACGAGGCGCGCCACGATCGACGGCGCGGTGACGCGGGTGGCGAGCCAGCCGGCGAACGCCGGCCAGAGCGCGAGGTACGCGCAGAACCCGACCGTGCCGATGGCGGCCACCGCCGCGGGCATTCCGCCGAAGGTGTGCAGCGCGATCGACACCCAGGACACGCCCGGCGCCGAAGAGCCCGAGGCCGAACGCGAAGCCCAGCCACGCCGCCTGCCGCGGCGTGGCGTCGCGCCAGCCGACGAACAGCAGGCCCAGCGTGAGCACCGGCAGCTGCGGCAGCGCGAACGGCGCGAAGGCGAACACCGTCACCGCGCCGGCGACGAGCGCCAGGAGGAGGGCGTGCCACGCGGGGCGGCGCGCCGCGGGCGCCCGCGCGGTCATGCTCAGTCCGCCGCGCCCGGAGCCTGGCCGGCGGCACCCTCCGGGACCACCGGCAGGACGCGCTCGACGTTCAGCGTGTGGAGGCGGCGGCTGTCGGCGCGGACGACGCGGAAGCGGAAGTCGCCGAGGGTGACGATCTCGCCGCGCTTGGGCAGGCGCCCGAAGGCCTGCAGCACCAGGCCGCCGACGGTGTCGAACTCGTCGTCGGCGAAGTCGCTGCCGAAGTGGTCGTTGAAGTCGCCGATCTCGGTCTGCGCCTTCACCCGGTAACGGCCGTTCTGCTCCGGGATGATGTTGTCCTCGTTCTCGTCGAAGTCGTACTCGTCCTCGATGTCGCCGACGATCTGCTCGAGCACGTCCTCGATGGTGACGAGGCCGGAGACGCCGCCGTACTCGTCGACGACGATCGCGATGTGGTTGCGGTTGGAGCGGAAGTCGCGCAGCAGCACGTTCAGCCGCTTCGACTCGGGGACGAACACCGCCGGGCGCAGCGTGTCGCGCAGGTCGAAGCCCGACGGGTTGGCGTAGTAGTTGAGCAGCTCCTTCGCCAGCAGGATGCCGACGATGTCGTCCTTGCTCTCGCCGACGACGGGAAAGCGCGAGTGCTTGGTCTCGAGGACCACCGGGATGAACTCGCCGGGATCGTCCTCGATCGACACCACGTCCATCTGCGAGCGCGGGATCATGATGTCGCGCACCGTCATCTCGGAGACGGCCATCACGCCCTCGATCATCGACAGCGCATCGGCGTCGAGCAGCTTGCGCTCGAACGCGCCGCGCATCAGGTCGAGCAGCTCCTCGCGGTCCTCGGGCTCGCGCGTCAGGAACGCGGACAGGCGCTCGAGCAGCGACGGCTTGTCGGATTTCTCTTCGGCGTCGGCCATGGGTGCGGCGCGGGCGTTCGTCAGCGGGCGGCGGCGCGGCCGGCGCGGCGGTGACCGGCACCGGCATTCGCCGGCCTGTGGTCGACGGCACCGGCAGTCGCCGGTTTGCGGTGGCCGGCACCGGCAGGCGCCGGTGCGTAGGGATCCGCGATGCCGAACGTGGCGAGGATCGCGGTCTCGCGCGATTCCATCCGGCGCGCCTGCCGCTCGGTGTCGTGATCGAGGCCCTGCAGATGCAGCATTCCGTGGACGACGAGGTGCGCGCAGTGGTCGGGGAGGGCCTTGCCCTGCGCCTTCGCCTCGCGCCGCAGCACGGGCGCGCAGAGCACGAGGTCGCCGGCCAGCAGGTCGGCTTCATCGTACACGAACGTCAGCACGTTGGTCGCGTGGTCCTGGCCGCGATACCGGCCGTTGAGCGCGCGACCCTCGCGCTCGCCGACGAACCGGATCGCCACGCGGGCGTCGCGGCCGAGCGCCGCGCGCGCCCAGCGGCGCAGCGCGGCGGCGGTCGGCAGCGTGGTCGCCGCGACCGCGTACTGGACGTCGAGGCGCAGTCGTGGCGTCCGCACCGCGACGGTGCGGACGGTCGTGCGGCGGCCGGCGCTGCTCATCTCGGGGACGGATTCCTGGCCTGGTCGCGCTCGTAGGCGTCGACGATCTTCTGCACCAGCGGGTGGCGGACGACGTCGGCGCTGGTGAATCGCGTGAAGCCGATCCCGCGCACCCCGTCCAGTATCCGCTGCGCCTCGATGAGCCCGCTCTTCTGTCCGCGCGCGAGGTCGATCTGCGTGACGTCGCCGGTGATCACCGCCCGGGTGCCGAAGCCGATCCGCGTCAGGAACATCTTCATCTGCTCCGGCGTGGTGTTCTGCGCCTCGTCGAGGATGATGAAGCTGTGGTTCAGCGTGCGCCCGCGCATGTACGCGAGCGGCGCGATCTCGATGGTCTGGCGCTCGAACAGCTTCGCCGTCTTGTCGAAGCCCATGAGGTCGTAGAGCGCGTCGTACAGCGGCCGCAGGTAGGGGTCGACCTTCTGCGCGAAGTCGCCGGGCAGGAACCCCAGCCGCTCGCCGGCCTCGACGGCCGGGCGCACGAGCACCAGCCGCTTGACCGAATCGCGCTCCAGCGCGTCGACGGCGCAGGCGACGGCGAGGTAGGTCTTGCCGGTGCCGGCGGGCCCGATGCCGAACGTGATGTCGTGCTCGGCGATCGTCTTCAGGTACGCCACCTGGTTCGGGGTGCGGCCGTGCAGGTCCGCGCGGCGCGTGCGCAGCCCCGGCCCGTCGCCCGCGACGACCGGGCCGCCCGGGTCGCGCCGGCGCGTGATCTCGATCAGGCCGAGCTGGATGTCGTCGACCGACAGCGAGCCGGTGGCCTGCGCGTAGAAGCGCTCCAGCGCGGTGCGCGGCGTGCGCCGCGGCCGCCGCGTCGCCGCGGATCGAGAAGCGTCCGCCGCGATGCGTGATGGTGACGTCGAGCGCCTGCTCGATCTGGCGCAGGTTGGCGTCGAGCGGCCCGCAGAGGTTGGCGAGAATCCGGTTGTCGAGCGGCGCGAGCGCGACTTCGACGGTGGGCGTAGGCAAGGCGAGGGCATCGATTGCGGGAGGGCGATCAGTCTGCGGCAAAGGCCGCGCGGGTGCAAGCGACCGGCCCGGGCGGCCGGCCCCGGGCGGGCGCGGCTGCATCCGGTCGTGCGCGGCGCGGCGCGGCCGATCCGATCGCCGTGCCGCCGGCGCGGTGTCGGTCCCGCCGCCGCCCTGCGCGGCGTCGCGTCAGCTCGCCTGGCGCACCAGCGGCGCCTTCAGCGCCTCGTCGATCGTCGCCCGCATCTCGACGAGATGCGCGTGCGCCTCCGCCGAGCGCCCGCGCTTGCCCTGCGCCTGCGCGAGCTCGGCGGAGAGTCGCTGCGCATCGGCGCGCAGCAGGGCGCGCGCGTCGGCCGGCATCGACCCGGCCGGACGCAGCAGCGACGCGGCGACCCGCACCGTGTACTCGCGCTGCAGGTTGCGGCGCGCGAGCGGGATGTCGCCGCCGGACTTGAGCTCGCTCCAGATCGCCGACGTGCAGCGTCGCGTACAGCTCGGACAGTCGCAGCGCCTGGTCGGGCCGGTCGACCTTGGACTCGTTGTTCACCAGGCGCTGCGCGATGGTGTCGCCCATCAGCTGCGCCAGCACCGTCCGCTGCAGCGTGAGGAGCTGCTGGTCGACGGCGAGGTCGGTCGACGGCGGCGTGCGCCCGAGCTCGCGCGCGTCGTCGCGGTCGAACGGCGACACCGCCATCCGCCGCAGCAGCGCCGGCGAGAAGCGGAAACTGTCGGCGGAAAACACCTCGGTCGCGAGCAGTGCGAGCGCCGCGCGCTGCTTGTCGACGTCGATCGGCGACAGCGGCTCGCGGCCGCTGCCGGCGCGGTCGCGCAGCGTGGTCAGCCCGCCGATGTACTTGGTCGCGTACAGCGCCCCCTCCTGCGCCTCGCCGAGGCCACGCGTCACGTTGCGGCGCAGGACCGAGTAGCTCTCGCCGGGCTGCAGCGCCTTCGCCTCGGTGCGTTCCCACAGCTCGCGCACCAGGGCGAACCGCTTCTGGGCGTACGCGAGCGGGTCGGCGCCGAGGTCGAACGAGTTGACCGCCGGGTCGAGCGCGCCGAACGACAATTCCTCGTCGGTCGCGTACGCCAGCACCGGCTCGCTGGAGCGCGCGGCCACGGCGGCCAGCGCGACGGCTTCGTCGTCGGGCGCGAACTCGCGGTAGCCGTACTCGACGGCCCAGTAGTCGTAGGGCCCGAGGGCGTTCATCACGTAGTCGCCCTGGCGCTCGCCGCGCCGGGCGAGGTTCCACGCGTTGTATTCCATCACCGAGCCCGAGATGCCGTTGACGCGCGTGAACTCCGGGTCGGCGAGCTGGGCCTGGGTGTACGCGGTCGACGCGCGGAAATTGTGGCGCAGGCCCAGCGCGTGGCCCGTCTCGTGCATCACCATGTCCTTGACGTACGCCGCGACGAAGCGCTCGACGTCCGGGCTGTCCGGCGCGAGCTCGCCGCGCGCCTCGAGCAGCGACAGGCCGAACACCGCCTCGGCCGCGGCGCGGTCGCCGTATTCGCAGTAGGCGCTGTCGGCGGGTGCCAGCATCGCCGACGACGCCGCCCGCCGCGGCCGGCACGGTCTCGGCGCGCAGGTTGCGCACCGCGCGCACGTTCATCGCGTCGACGCCGATGTCGGCGTCGAGGATCTCGCCCGAGCGCGGGTCGACCACCGACATGCCGATCGCGCCGAACGACGTCTTCGCCACCGCCTGCCAGCGCACCGACGCGTGCCGGACGTCGGCGGTGTCGAAGTCGGCGTCGTCGGGCTGGACCTCGACCTTCAGCGCATCCTTGTAGCCGATGCGCTCGAACGCCTTGTTCCACTCCAGGATGCCGGCGCGCACCGGCTCGCGGTAGGCGAGCGGAATGTTGCGGTCCAGCCAGAACACGATCGGCTGCTTCGGCTCCGACAGCGCGGCGGCCGGGTCCTTCTTCTCCAGCCGCCAGCGCGTGACGTGCCGCTGCACCGGCGTGCGGGGCACGTCGCTGGTGTAGTCGAAGGTCTCGGCGGTGAAGTAGCCGACCCGCTCGTCGGCGGCGCGCGGCCGCATCGGCGTGTCGGGCAGCGCGACCAGCGAGTAGAAGAAGCCGAGGAACAGGCTGCGCACGTCGGGCAGCGTGTTGGGCAGCGACGGCACCGACGACGGCACCGGCGCGCCCGGCATGAACGCCGGCGCCATCTGCGGGCGCGACAGCGCGTAGTGCGCGGTCACCTCGAAGGTCGCGAGGTCGGGCCGCGCGCGGGCGCGATCGAGCGACGAATTGCGCGCGTCGAAGGCGTAGGGCTGCCGGTACGTGCGCTCCAGCGTGATCGCCGCCGCGGGCAGGTCGGCGACGAACAGCGCGTTGGCGTCGACCAGGATCGACTTCCGCTCCGGGTGCGGCTGCGAGGCGACCGGCACGGTGGCGACCAGGCTGTCGGAGAAGCCCGCGGCGACGGCGCGCGCCTCGGGCGTCCCGGCCTTGGCGGTGTACTTGGTGTTCTTCGCGATCAGCTGGACCAGCGTGCCGACTTTCCTGAATTCGACGACCTGCGTGATCCCCGCCGGGTAGTTCATCATGCCGCCGAAGATCCGGTTCTCGCCGATGCCGCGGTTGAGGTTCGACGTGAGGAAGTAGAGCTTGCCGAACTGCTCGGGCGAGAGCTCGAGCCAGACCCGGTCGTCCTTCTGCCACAGCGTGACGAGGCCCTTCGACTCGGTCGCGTCCTTGATGACGTCGGCGAACGGCCGCATGCCCTGCGCGGTGGCCGCTGCGGCGGCTGCGGCCGCGGCGGCAGCGTTGACGGCGGGGCCGGGCGGACGTGCGGCGCCGGGCGCCTGGTTGGTCGGCGGCGGGGTCGGGGTGGCCTGCGCGGTCGCGGCGGCGGCGGCGCCGGCAACGGCGGCGGCGGTCGCGACCTCGGTGCGGGAGGCGGTCGTGCCGGCGGAGGCGGCCGGACGCGCCGATCCGGATTCGGCAGCGTCGGGGGTCGTCGCGCAGCCGGCCAGCGCCAGCACGGCGGCGGCAACGGCGGCTGCCGCCGCGGCGGCAGCCCGCGCGCCCGTCCGGGCTGCGGCAGCCTTGGCGGCGGTGCCGGCGGCATGGTTCAGCGGAAGCGGCGACAGGGGCATGGCATCCTCGAAGCGGGGGCGTCTTCGGCGAGCGGGCGACTGCGGTGGGACAAGCTCGGGCGCATTGCGTTCACGGCGCCGGGGTCGCAACCGGACCGTCGGTTCATCCGGCGACCAGCTCGCCGCGCAGCGAGTGCGGGTACGCGAGGGTGATGGCGACGTCGACGTAGCGGCCGACCAGCGCGGCGTCACCGGCGAAGTTGACGACACGGTTGTTCGCGGTGCGCGCCGAAAGTTCGGCGGCGTCCTTCGCCGCGCGGCCGGTGACCAGCACCCGCTGCCGCGGTGCCGACCATCGCGGCGCTGTACGCGCGGTACTGGCCGTCGAGCTTCGCCTGCACCGCCTCGAGCCGCGCCTGGCTGACGGCGGCGGGCACCGGGTCGGGCAGCTCGGCGGCCGGCGTGCCGGGCCGCGGGCTGTAGGCGAAGCTGAACGCGCCGTCGAAGCCGACGTCGTCGATCAGCTTCATCGTCGCGGCGTGGTCGGCGTCGGTCTCGCCGGGGAAGCCGACGATGAAATCCGACGTCAGCGACAGGTCGGGGCGGCGCTCGCGCAGCCGCCGCACGATCGCCTTGTACTCGAGCGCCGTGTAGCCGCGCTTCATCGCCGTGAGCACGCGGTCGGATCCGGACTGGACCGGCAGGTGCAGGTGCGAGACCAGCTTGTCGACGCGGCCGTAGACATCGATCAGCGCCGCCGTCATCTCGCGCGGGTGCGACGTCGTGTAGCGGATGCGCTCGATGCCGGTGATCTCGGCGACGTACTCGATCAGCGTCGCGAAGTCGGCGATGCCGGCGTCGGTGCCGTTCGGCCGCCGCCGGCGCGGCCGCCGGGTCCCCGGACGGGCCGTGGCCCATCCGGCCGCGATACGCGTTGACGTTCTGGCCAAGCAGCGTGACCTCGCGCACGCCCTGGTCGGCGAGGTCGGCGATCTCGGTCAGCACGTCGTCGAACGGACGGCTCACCTCCTCGCCGCGCGTGTACGGGACGACGCAGAACGTGCAGTACTTGCTGCAGCCTTCCATGATCGACACGAACGCGCTGGCCGCCTCGACGCGCGGCGGCGGCAGGTGGTCGAACTTCTCGATCTCGGGGAACGAGATGTCGACCTGCGGCACGCCGGTCTCGCGCCGGGCGCGGATCAGCGCCGGCAGCCGGTGCAGCGTCTGCGGGCCGAACACGACGTCGACGTACGGCGCGCGCCGGACGATGGCGCCGCCTTCCTGCGACGCCACGCAGCCGCCGACGCCGATGATGAGGTCGGGGCGCTCGGCCTTCAGCGCGCGCACGCGGCCCAGGTCGTGGAACACCCGCTCCTGCGCCTTCTCGCGCACCGAGCAGGTGTTGAACAGGATGACGTCGGCGTCTTCGGGCCGGTCGGTGGCGACGAGGCCGTCGGACGCGCCGAGCACGTCGGCCATCTTGTCCGAGTCGTACTCGTTCATCTGGCAGCCGAACGTGCGGATGTAGAGCTTCTTGGGCACGGCGCGGGCCTCGGGGCCGGTGGTGATCCGGGGGAGGCGGGACGGTGGCAGGGGGACGGATTATAGCAACGGCGCGACCGGGGTGGAACTACGCCGCAGCAGCCGCCGGACCGCGGCCGCACGCCCCGGCCCCGCGGCGGCCCAGAGCGGCCCGCGGCGCGCTACAATCGCAGCCGCAGGTGTCCGCCGCGGTTCATCGCGGCGGGTGAAACGGGAATGCGGTGCCGCACGGAACCCCCGTGCGAAAGCCGCGGCTGCCCCCGCAACGGTAAGCCCTTCGAGGGCCGTCCTCGACGCCACTGCCGCCGGTGCTTCGTGCTCCGGTGGCGGGAAGGCTGGATGGCCCGCATGGCGAGCCCGGAGACCGGCCTGCACCCGACCGAGGCGCGCGTCGACGAATGCGCGCGTTCCGGCCGGCGCCAGCGCGACGCGGGGAGGCGTCGCCGAAGGCTGCCGGTTCGCGGCACGGCCTCGCGCACGTTCACTCGCGTCGTCCTGCCCGCCCTCCGCGCCCTCGCGCGTTCCTCCGCGTCGCATCCCGATCCTTGCCGTGCGGGGATGCACGGTCCACGCGGAGATTGCGATGTCGATCCACCCCTCAAGCCCGAGCGCGCCGGTTGGCGTTCGCGCGCCGATCCCGGTCCCACCGCGAAGCGCGGCCCGGGCCGCGTCATTCTCGGCCCTTGCCCTCTGCCTGGCCGCCGCTGGTGCGGCATCGGGGCAGGGCGCGACGCCCGCCGGCCGCCCGCCGGCGCTCGACCCGATCGTCGTCACCGCCAGCCGCACGGCGCAGCCGCTGCTCGAACTTCTCGCCGACGTCACGGTGATCGGCGCCGACGAGATCGCGCGCGCCGGCGTGTCGAGCCTCGCCGAGCTGCTGCAGCGGCAGCCCGGCGTCGAGATCGTGCAGAACGGCGGACCGGCGGCGGTGTCGGGCGTGTTCCTGCGCGGGGCGAATCGCGGCCAGACGCTGGTGCTGGTCGACGGCCTGCGCGTCGGCTCGTCGTCGGCCGGTTCGACGACGCTGGAGGCGATCCCGCTCGACCAGATCGAACGGATCGAGGTGCTGCGCGGGCCCGGCGTCGAGCCTCTACGGCGCCGACGCCATCGGCGGCGTGATCCAGGTGTTCACGCGCCGCGGCGGCAAGGAATTCAGCGGCAGCGTCAGCGCCGGCTACGGCACCTACGACACCGCGGCTGCGACGGCGGGTGTCCGCGGCAGCGCGGGACCGCTCGCCTTCGCGGTGCAGGCCGGCGGCACGCGCAGCGACGGCTTCAACGCCATCGTCGACCCGCGCAACTTCAGCTACAACGACGACCGCGACGGCTACACGAGCGAGAACGTCTCGGCGAGCCTCGACCTGCCGTGGGCCGACGGCCAGTCGCTGTCGGCCTCGTACCTGCGCAACCGGCTGAACGCGCAGTACGACGGCGGCCCCGGCTTCGACGAGCGGACGATCACCGTCGTCGAGACCTGGCGCGTCGCCAGCGTCAACCGGCTCGCGCCGTGGTGGACGTCCACGCTGTCGGCCGGCGACGGCATCGACGACAGCCGCTCGCAGACGGCGTTCGGCGACTTCACCTTCGACACCACGCAGCGGCAGTACACCTGGCAGAACGACTTCACGCTGCCGGGCGAGGCCGGCGCGCTGACGCTGGGCGCTCGAGCGGCGCGAGGAGCGGCTTGCCACCGAGGCCGCGTTCGCGGTGACCGCACGCGACACCGACGCGGTGTTCGGCGTCTGGCGCGCGCGCTTCGGCGACCAGGCGCTGCAGGCGAACCTGCGCCGCGACGACTCGAGCCAGTACGGCGGCAGGACGACGGGCGCCGTCGCCTGGGGCTGGCGCGTCTCGCCGAATTGGCGGGTCACCGCCGGCTACGGCACCGCGTTCAAGGCGCCGACGTTCAACGACCTCTACTACCCCGGCTTTTCCAACCCGGACCTCGTGCCCGAGACCTCGGCCAACGTCGAGGCCGCGGTCTACGCGACGGCCGAACGTGGGACGGCGTGCGCGTCGACGCCCGCGCCATCGGCTACCGCAACCAGGTCAAGCGGCTGATCGTGTTCGGCTGCGACGCCGACTTCAACTGCCGGCCGGAGAACGTCGACCAGGCCACGCTCGAAGGCGTCACGCTGGGACTCGACGCCACGTTCGCCGCGGGCACCACGCTGACCGCGTCGCTCGACCTCGCCTCGCCCGAGGACGACCGGACCGGGCTGCTGCTGCCGCGCCGCGCGCGCGAGCACGGCGCGCTGACGATCGCGCATCCGTTCGGGCCGGTGCGCGTCGGGCTGGAATTCATCGCCTCCGGTCGCCGCTACGACGACCCGGCCAACCGGATTCCGCTCGCCGGCTACGGCATCGTCAACCTGACCGCCGAGTGGACGGTGCAGCGCGGGATCACGCTGTTCGCGCGCGCCGACAACGTGTTCGACCGCGACTACGAGCTGGCCGCCGGCTACGCCACCGGCGGCGCGCGCGTCTACGCCGGACTGCGCTGGCAGCCGTGAACTCCGGGCGCGTCTTCGTCGTGCTGTTCCTGCTCGCGCTGGCGGCGGCGGGGGTGCGCGCGGCGGCCGGCGGTGGCGACGACGCGGGCACCGCGGCCGGATCGGCCAGGGGCGCGAAGGCAGTGCCCGACGACGCACTCGACGGCGAGCGCTGCGACCGGCGCGACGAGCGTCGCATCGACGACCACGACGAACGTCGCCGCCGCCGCGGCGATCACCGTCCGCGACGGCGCCGGCAACGCGGTGACGCTCGCCGCGCCGGCGCGCCGCATCGTCAGCCTCGCCCCCCACGCGACCGAGCTGCTGTTCGCGGCCGGCGCCGGCGACCGCGTCGTCGGCGTGGTCGCAACGCTCGGACTATCCCGCCGGCGGCGCGCGCGCTGCCCACCGTCGGCGACGCGCGCGCGCTCGACCTCGAGCGCATCGTCGCGCTGAAGCCCGACCTCGTCGTCGGCTGGCCGTACACCTCGCCCGCGCAGGCGGCCACGCTGGCGACGCGCGGCATCGCGCTGTTCGTGTCCGACCCGGCGACGCCCGCGGCGATCGCCGACGAGCTGGAGCGGCTGGGCGCGCTGGCGGGCACGTCCGACGTCGCGGTCCCCGCCGCGCGCGCGCTGCGCGAGCGCTGGACGAAGCTCGAGGCGCGACCGCGCACGCAGCCCCCGGTGCGCGTGTTCTACGAGATCTGGGACGCGCCGCTGTTCACGCTGGGCGGCGGGCACCTGGTGTCGCAGGCGATCGCGGCCTGCGGCGGCGACAACGTCTTCGCCGCGCTGACGCTGCCGGCGCCGGTGGTCAGCGTCGAGGCGGTGCTGGCGGCCAGGCCCGACGTCATCGTCGCCGGCGCGGCCGGCGGCGCGCGGCCGGCGTGGCTGGACGACTGGAAGAAGTGGCCGGCGCTGCCGGCGGTGGCGAAGGGCGCGCTGGTCACCGTCGACGCCGACCTGCTGCACCGCGCGGGGCCGCGCTTCGTGGCGGGCGCGGAGGCGCTGTGCGCGGCGATGGACTCGGCGCGGAACGCGGCGCCGCGCTGACCGCGACCGACGCTAGAAGTCGAACCGGCGAATCTGCTTGACGATCGTGACCCCGTCCACGGTGACCGCCGCGGTGGCGCGGTCGTAATGAAACGGGTCGAAACCGAGGATCGCCGAACCGACCAAGGTGACGGTAACGAGGGCGGGGTCGAAGGCGCCGCCGAACCAGGGACCCGTCGTCCGGTAGACCGGACCCCGGTACTCGCTCGGGCTCGTCCACGCGCCACCCGACAGCAGATACCAGACAGGCTTGTTGTCGGGCCCGTAGACGAACCAGCTCGCGAAGACCGATCCTGTCGGACGCTGCTGGATGTAGAGCCCCCAGCCGGACTCGGCGGGGTTCCACCAGGCGTCGGAATTGTCCCAGAGCGGGTCCGTGGCGGCTCTCGGAGTGACTGCAAAGGCCGCACTTCCCAACGAACCGGCGATCGGGTTCGTCGCGGAGCGCTTGAGGACCTCCACCTCGTAGCTGCCCCCGGGGAACTGTCCCAGCGGCAAGTCGAGCGGCGGCGACGGCTGCAGTTCGAACCCGCTGTTGGGCAACACCAGGATCGAAACCGTGATCCTGTTCCCGGCCATGGAGACGCGGGTGTCTTTCGGCGAGTACGAGGCTGGCAGGCCGTTCGCGTCCGTGCCGAGCGCCCCGTCCGGGAGCTGGACGCGAACGGTTTGCAGCGCCTTCGGTTGCGCGGGGACCACGGACACCTGCGCGAAGGCGGCGCCGCCGAAGAGCGCCAACGCACAGGCGAGTGCGACGAACATCGGCCACTTCGGTCGGCCCGATTTCTCAAACGCAGATCGTAGACATGGATCTCGGCAGCCTGCTCCGTCAAGCGTATGGTTCTGAACAGGGATACTACACCGCCGGTGCAGAGTTCCGTTCGCATTGCTCGGAAGCCGCTACCGCGGCAGCAGCGTCCGCGTCGTCCCGCTGCCGACGGCGACCAGCGGATGCCTGAACAGCCCCGACAGCGCGCGCTCGTTCAGCACCTCGTCGGCGGTGCCGGCGCAGGCGCCGCCGTCGCCCATCGCGATGGCGTGGTCGGCGGCGCGCAGCGCGAGGTGCAGCTCGTGGACGACCATCACGATCGCCTTGCCGCGCTCGCGCGCCAGGGCGATGAGCCGGTCCATCGCGTCGACCTGGCGGCCGGGGTCGAGATGCGTCGACGGCTCGTCGAGCAGCAGCAGCCCGGGATCCTGCGCCAGCAGCGCGGCCAGCGCCACGCGCCGCCGCTCGCCGCCCGACAGCGTGCGCACGTCGCGGGCTTCGAGGCCGGCCAGGTCCAGCGCCGCGAGCGCGTCGCGCGCCCGCTCGACGTCGTCGCGGCCTTCCCAGCGCCAGCGCGGCAGGTGCGGGTGCCGGCCCGCGAGCACGATCTCCTGCACCGTCGCCGGAAACGTGTCGACGCTGTCCTGCGGCAGGTAGCCGCGACGAAGCGCGCGCTCGCGACTCGACAGCGCTCCGATGTCGTCGCCGTCGTAGGCGATGCGGCCCGCGGCGGCCGGGCGCAGGCCGGCCAGCGTGGCCAGCAGCGTCGTCTTGCCCGCGCCGTTGGGCCCGACGATCGCCCAGATCTCGCCCGCGCGGACGTCGAGGTCGAGCTTCGCCGCCAGCGTGCGGCCGGCGATCGCGACGGCGAGATCGCGGCAGGAGAGGCGCGGCGGCGCGCTCATCGCGACGGCTCCGGCCTCGCCAGCAGCCACAGGAACACCGGCACGCCGATCAGCGCGGTGATCACGCCCACCGGCAGCTGCGCCGGCGCGACGAGGGTGCGCGCCAGCGTGTCGGCCAGCGTCAGGAACGCGCCGCCCGCGAGCGCCGCCGCCGGCAGCAGCAGCCGCTGGTCGTTGCCGAGGACCAGCCGCAGCGCCTGCGGCACCACCAGGCCGACGAAGCCGACGCTGCCCGCCGTCGTCACCGCGACCGCGGTGGCGAGCGCCGCGCAGCCGTGCGCGACCAGCGTCGTCCGGCCGACGTCGACGCCCAGCGCGGTGGCGACGTCCTCGCCGCGCGCGAGCAGCGTCAAGTCGCGCGCGAACGCGAACGCGACGACGACGCAGAAGGCCAGCACGGCGAGCGCCGTGCCGGGTGCGGCGACCGCCGACAGGTCGCCGATCAGCCAGAACAGCATGCCCTTGACCTGCGCGTCGGGGGCGAGGGTGAGCAGCAGCGTGACCAGCGCGCCGCAGCCGGCGGCGACGACGACGCCGGTCAGCAGCAGCCGCGTCGCGTTCCACGGCGCGCGCTCGGCGCCGGTGCGCGCCAGCGCGAACACGATCGCCGTCGCGGCGACGGCGCCGGCGAACGCGGCCGGCATGACCAGCGCGACGGCGCCGGCGAACATCGCGCCCAGCGCGCCCACCGCCGCGCCGCCGGAGACGCCGAGGATGTACGGATCGGCCAATGGATTGCGCAGCAGCACCTGCAGCAGCGCGCCGGCGACGGCGAGCAGGCCGCCGACGGCGAACGCGGCCAGCGCGCGCGGCAGCCGCAGCTCGCGGACGATCGCCGCGCCGGTGCCGCCGTCGCCGCGGTCGGCGCCGCCGAGCGCGCGCACGACGGTCGCCAGGTCCACCGGCACGCTGCCCTGCGTCAGTGCGAGCGCCAGCGCGAAAGCGGCGAGCGCGGCCAGCGCGGCGACGATCAGCGCGTCGCGCGCGGCCGAGCGCGGCGCGGCGGCGCCCGGCGGGGCGTGGCGGAAGTGTCGGTGGAGGACGCGGGAAGTCATGGTCGGGCGGTCGCGGCGATTATAGGCGTCGGCCGCCTATAATCGGGGTTCCCGCGGCCGCCGGTCGCGACCGCTGCGGGAGCCCACGATGAACAAGGCCTTCACCCGCGAGAACGACGCCGCGCCCGACGACGACGAAGACGCCGAGAGCGTATCGCCGCTGCCGGCCGGCGCGCGCAACTACATGACCCCCGGCGGCCACGCGCGCCTGCGGGACGAACTCGATCGCCTCGTCGGCAGGGAGCGCCCGGAACTCGTCGCCGTCGTGTCGTGGGCGGCGGGCAACGGCGACCGCTCGGAGAACGGCGACTACATCTACGGCAAGAAGCGGCTGCGCGAGATCGACCGGCGGATCCGCTTTCTCATCCGTCGCCTCGACGCGGCCGAGGTCGTCGACCCGGCGGCGCGGCGCGACGACGAATCGGCGGACCAGGTGTTCTTCGGCGCGACGGTGACCGTCGCCGACGCGCGCGGGCAGGAGCGCACGATCAGCATCGTCGGCGTCGACGAGATCGACACCGACCGCGGTTACGTGAGCTGGGTGTCGCCGATCGCCCGCGCGCTGCTCAAGGCGCGCGAGGGCGACGCGGTGACGCTGCGCACGCCCGGCGGCGTCGAGGAACTCGAGGTCGTCGCGGTTCGCTACCAACCGCTCGCGACCGGCGAACCATCGACCTGAAGCCGGTTCGCGCCTCGTCAAAGTCCGCGCGCTTCGAAGTTGACGGCCCGCCTGACGCCACCCTATAGTCGCCCGATGAACCCGCCCAACGCACCGGCCGTTCCCGGTCCCGACACGTCGCTCGACCTCGAGCTCGCGTCGCTGGAGCGCAAGTTCGCCACGCTGGCTTCGCACGTGCGCGCGCTGCGCGCCGCCAACGCCGAGCTTGCGCGCGAACTCGCGGCCGCGAACACGAACAGTCACCATCAGGCCGAGCGCCTGGCCGAAGCGCGCCGCCGCCTCGATGCGCTGCTCGAGCGCTTTCCCGCCGCGCACGGAGAGGATTCCGCATGACCGCCCCCGTGGCTCCCAAGGCGATTGCCACCGCCGACAAGACCGTGCAGCTCGACGTCGCGCTGCTCGGCCGCGACTACAAGGTCGCGTGCAAGGAGAGCGAGCGCGCGGAACTGGTCGAGGCGGTCGCGCTGCTCGACCGCCGGATGCGCGAGATCCGCGACGCCGGCAAGATCGCCGGGGTCGAGCGCGTCGCGGTGATGGCGGCGCTCAATCTCGCGCACGAGCTGATGCGCGCGAAAGCCGGCGCCGGACACCAGCGCCGGACAGCACGCGGCGGGAAAGCCGGCAGCCGGACCGAAAGTGCCCGCCGGAAATTCCGCGATTGACGCCGACGCCGCGCGGCGTAGAATCGATTCCATGCATTCCGCCATCGACGCACTGATGGCGGAGCAGGAAAAGCTCTACTGACGGCGCATCCAACTGCAACGGCGTCGTCGCACCAGTTCAATGCCCCCTGCAGTGTTCGCGTTGGCCAAATACTCTTTGAACCAATGCTACGTTAGCGAGGTTGCCACGCCATTATCGGGCCTGTGTGCGTTCCCACGCGGAAGCGCCTGATGGCCCTGGCAGGCGACCACTCTTGAACCCAGGTTCAAGATGACGGTCACACGGCACAGGCGGGGGGCACCTTCCACCCGCACCCGTTCGGCCCGGCGCTACTGGCTCATGAAGTCCGAGCCGGACGAGGTGTCCATCGACGATCTCGCGGCGCTGCCGGACCGGACCACGCCCTGGTTCGGCGTGCGCAACTACCAGGCGCGCAATTTCATGCGCGACGACATGCAGGTCGGCGACCTCGCGTTCTTCTACCACTCGAGCTGCCCGGAGCCGGGCGTCGCGGGCATCGTCGAGGTCGCCTCCCCCGCCTACCCCGACGCGACGCAGTTCGACCGCAAGGGCGGCTACTTCGACGCCAAGGCCACGCCGGAAGCGCCGCGCTGGTTCAACGTCGACGTGCGGCTGGTGGAGAAGACGCGGCTCGTCGCGCTGGCCGAGCTGCGCGCTCACCCCGAACTCGAGTCGATGCGGATCCTGCAGCGCGGCAACCGGCTGTCGATCACGCCGGTCGAGCCCGCCGAGTGGGCGTTCGTCGTCAAGCTGGCGAAGCGGAAGGGCTGACCCGTGGGCGTCGATCCGCAACTCCTCGTCGTGTTCGTCGTGCTGGGCGCGTTCGTCGGCTTCCTGGCCGGGCTGCTCGGCATCGGCGGCGGCATGACGATGGTGCCGCTGCTGACGATCATCTTCACCCAGCAGGGCTTCCCGTTCGCGCACGTCGTCCACATGGCGGTCGCGACGTCGACGGCGACGATCATCTTCACCGCACTGTCGTCGGCGCGCGAGCACCACAAGCACGGCGCGGTGCTCTGGGCCGTCGTCGCCGGCCTCGCGCCCGGAATCATCGTCGGGTCGCTGGTCGGCCCGCAGATCGTCGGCGGCATGTCGACCGGGCTGCTCGCCGGATTCTTCGGCGTGTTCGTCGCGTTCTCCGCGACGCAGATGCTGATCGACCGCAAGCCCAAGCCCTCGCGCGAGTTGCCGGGCAAGCCGGGGTTGTTCGCCGTCGGCGGCGGCATCGGCCTCATCTCCAGCATGGTCGGCGCCGGCGGCGGCTTCCTGTCGGTGCCGTTCATGTCGTGGTGCAACGTCAAGATCCACAACGCGGTCGCCACGTCGGCGGCACTCGGCCTGCCCATCGCGATCGCCGGCACCATCGGCTTCATCGTCGCCGGAGCCGACGAGCGCGGCATGCCGCAGTACTCGCTGGGCTACATCTACCTGCCGGCGCTGATCTCGATCGTCGTCGCCAGCATGCTCACCGCGCCGCTCGGCGCGCGCACCGCCCACAAGTGGCCGGTGAAGAAGCTGAAGCGCGCGTTCGCGCTGCTGCTCTACGTGCTCGCCGCGTACATGCTGTGGAAGGCGTGGAGCGTGTCGGGACGCTAGCCTCGGCGGGTCCGGGGGCGGCCGGGCCGGGGAATCCGCCGGCTCATGCTGCACTGCGGTATCGCGATCTTCTTGATCTGCTCCAAGGATCGGCACGCCGCGCGCCCCCGACAATGAGCGACTTGCGTCCGCCGTGCGCGATGCTCCATCCTTGCGCCGGATGCAGGAGGAGGCGGACTCGTGCTGCAGATCATCATCCAGGGCCGGGGCGGACAGGGCGCGCAGACGGCCGGCAACCTGCTGGCGATGGCGTTCTTCGCCGAGGGACGCGAGGTGCAGTCGTTCGCCAGCTACGGCGGCGCGCGGCGCGGCACGCCGGTGACGTCGTTCATCCGCGTCGACGACCGGCCGGTCCGCGTGCGCTGCGACATCGAGCGGGCGGACGCGATCCTCTGCTTCGACGCGAGCCTGCTGCAGCCCCCGCTGCTCGGCGACCGCGCGGCCCGACACGCTGATCGTCGTCAACTCGGCGCGATCCCCCGAGGAGTTCGCCGGGCAGCTGCCGGGCTACCGGGTGATTCCCGTCGACTCGATCGCGATCTCGCGCCGGCACGGCCTGGGGCGTATCGTCAATTCGGCGCTGCTCGGCGCGTTTGCGCGGGCGATCGAGGCGCCGAAGCTCGAGGTGCTGACACGCGTGCTGGTCGACGGAGGCGCCGAAACTGCACGACGAGAACATCGCGGCCTGCGAGGACGGCTACCGCTGGGTCGACGCGCAACTGCAGGGGGTGACGGTATGAGCCCGAAGGGCCGCCCCGAGGGCGAACACCGGAGTGCGCAGCACGAAGGTGGTCCAGTGAGCCCTCCGCAGGAAAGCGGTACGGTCAAGGCGAAGGACGCCGTTCCCAGCATCTGGACCACCGGCAGCACCGAGGTCTTCAAGACCGGCACGTGGCGCGCCGCGCTGCCGCAGCACATCCACGCGCCGTCGCCCTGCCACGCCGCCTGCCCGGTGAACGGCGACATCGCCGAGTGGATCGGCCGCGCCCGCGCGCGCGACTTTCGCGGCGCGTGGGAGATCCTGACCCGCCACAACCCGTTCCCCGCGGTGGCCGGGCGCATCTGCCACCATCCCTGCGAAGCCGCCTGCAACCGCGTCGGCTTCGACGGGTCGCTGGCGATCTGCCGGCTCGAGCGTCACGTCGGCGATCAGGCGCTCGCGGAGGGTTGGGCGTTCGCGCCGGTCGAGGCGGAGCGCGGGCAGCGGATCGCGGTCGTCGGCGGCGGTCCGTCCGGGCTGTCGGCGGCGTTCCACCTGCGCCGGCGCGGCTACGCGGTCACCTTGTTCGAATCCCGCCCCGAGCTCGGCGGGCTCATGCGCTACGGCATTCCGTCGTACCGGCTGGCGCGGTCGGTGCTCGACGGCGAGATCGCGCGCATCGTGGCGCTCGGAATCGACGTGCGCTGCGGCGAGTCGCTCTCGACGCCCGAGGACTTCGAACGGCTGCGCGCCGGGTTCGACGCCGTCTACCTCGCCATCGGCGCCCGCTGCCAGAAGCGGCTGCCGCGGCTCGACTACACCCGGCCGTGGGTGATGGACGGCGCCGACTATCTGGCGCAGGCGAACGCCGGAACCCCGCCGGCGCTCGGCAAGCGGCTGGTCGTGATCGGCGGCGGCAGCGCGGCGCTCGATGTCGCCCGCAGCGCGCGGCGCGCGGGGCACGAGGTCACGATTCTCGCGCTCGAAAGCGCCGCGCAGATGCCGGCGCAGCGCGAGGAAATCGCCGAGGCGCTGGAGGAAGGCATCACGCTGGTGGACGGCGCCATGCTGTCCGAGGCCGTCGACGCCGGCAGCGCGGGCATCTCGCTGCGGTGCGTGCGCGTGCGGTTCGAGCCGGGCGAGCGGCGCGGGGCAGTTCAACGTCACCCCGCTCGCCGACGGCGAATTCTCGCTCGAGGCGGACGCCGTCGTCCCTTCGATCGGGCAGGACCCGGAACTCGCGCCGGTGCAGGGCGCGCTCGAGACCGACGGTGCGCTGCTCAAGGACGGACCCGCGGCAGGCGACGAGCCTCGAGCGCGTCTACGCCGGCGGCGACGTTTCGAGCATGGCGCGCTTCGTGACCGAGGCGATCGGCATGGGCAAGCGCGCCGCCCGCGAGATCGACCGCCTGCTGTCCGGGAGTCCGCAGGGCGCGGAGGGCGGCGGCGCCGCTGCCGGCATCGAGTCGGGAAACGAGGCCATCGTCGGGCTCGCGGCGGTCAACACGTTCTACTACCCGAAGCAGGCGCGGGCGGTCGAGCGGCGGCTCGACGCCGCGCAGAGGCTCGCGGGCGACGACGAGGTGCAGATCGGCCTCGATCTCGAGCAGGCGCTCGCCGAGACCGAGCGCTGCTTCTCCTGCGGCACCTGCATCCTGTGCGACAACTGCGTCAACTACTGCCCCGATCTCGCGGTCAAGCGGGAGGGCGGCGGCTACGTCGTCCTGACCGACTACTGCAAGGGCTGCGGCGTCTGCGTCAGGGAGTGCCCGACCGGCTCGATGAAGATGATCGAGGAGGCGCGGTGAACGCGCGCGACGGAACCCCGGCGCGCGAGCAGGCGATGCTGCTGACCGGCAACCACGCCGTGGCCTGGGCGGCGCGCCTGGCGCGACCGAAGGTGGTCCCGGTCTACCCGATCACGCCGCAGACGCCGATCATCGAGAAGCTCACCGAATTCCAGGCCGACGGGACGTTCGACGCGGAGGTCATCACGCCGGAGTCCGAGCACTCGGTGATGGCGGCCTGCATCCCGGCCTCGCTGGCCGGCGTGCGGGTGTTCACGGCGACCGCGTCGCAGGGCCTGCTGCTGATGCACGAGCTGCTCCACTACGCGAGCGGCGCGCGGGCGCCGATCGTGATGGCCAACGTCAACCGGACGGTCGCTTCGCCGTGGGCGTTCTGGCCCGACCAGACCGACAGCCTGTCGCAGCGCGACACCGGCTGGATCCAGTTCTACACCGAGAGCGCCCAGGAGTCGCTCGACACGGTGATCCAGGCGTTCCGGATCGCCGAGCGCGTGCTGCTGCCGGTGCTGGTGAACCACGACGCGTTCTACGTCTCGCACGCGCTCGAGCCGGTGCGCGTGCCCGCCCAGGAGCTGGTCGACGGTTTCCTGCCGCCGTACGCGCCCGAGCATCGCCTCGACACCGGGAAGGTCGAGTCGTGGGGCAACGTCGTGTCGCAGGACATGTTCTACCGCCACCGGCAGGCGCTCGGCGAGGCGATGGATCGGGTCCCGGCGGTCGCGCTCGAGGCGGATCGCGAGTGGAGCGAGCTCACCGGGCGCGCTTACGGGCTGGTCGAGCGCTACCGCTGCGACGGAGCGAACACCGTCATCGTCGCGATGGGCAGCATGTGCGGCACGGCGCGCGACGCGGTCGACGCCATGCGCGGCGAAGGAATGGCGGTCGGGCCTGCTGAAGGTCCGCCTGTTCCGGCCGTTGCCGGTGCAGGCGCTGCGCGAGGCGCTGGCCGGCGTTCCCGAGGCGCTGGTGCTCGACCGCAACTACTCGCCCGGGCACGGCGGCGTGCTGCACCAGGAACTGCGCGCCGCGCTCTGCGGCATGCCCGACGCGCCCCGCATCCACGGCTATCTCGCGGGCGTGGGCGGGGTCAACGTGCTCGCCGGAGAAGATCACCGAGTTCGTCCGGATGGCGAACGCGACCGATGCGCAGCCGCACTCGGTCTGGGTCAGGTGAATCGAATGCGGACATTCGAACTGCGGGAAGACGCCATGCTCTGCTCGGGGCACGCGGCGTGTCCGGGTTGCATGGACGCGCTGTCGGTGCGGCACGTGCTCGCCGCGATGGGACCGAAGACGATGGCCATCATTCCGCCGTCGTGCATGGCGATCATCGCGGGCCCGCAGCCCTACAGCTCGCTGAAGATCCCGGTCTACCAGCCGACGCTGGAGGCGAGCGCCGCCGCCGCGTCGGGCCTGCGCCGGGCGCTCGACGCGCGGGGCGAGCGCGACACCCACGTGATCGTTCTCGCCGGCGACGGCGGCACCTACGACATCGGCTTCCAGTGCCTGTCGTCGGCGGCCGAGCGCAACGAGAACTTCATCTACTTCTGCCTCGACAACGAGGGCTACATGAACACCGGGGCGCAGAAGTCCTCGTCGACGCCGCACCTGGCGAGCACCGGCTCGACGCCGGCGGGCAAGACCACGCGCAAGAAGAACTTCATCGAGATCATGGCCGCCCACGAGGTGCCCTACGCGGCCACCGCGAGCGTCGGTTTCCTGCCGGACCTGATCCGCAAGGTCGAGAAGGCCAAGACGATCCACGGCACGCGGATCATCTCGCTGCTGATTCCCTGCCTCGACGGCTGGGGCCTGGCCGACGACGCGGGGGTGACCGCGGCACGCCAGGCGGTCGAGTGCGGCGCGTTCCCGCTCTACGAAGTCGAGGACGGGCGCACCTACACGCTCAATCACGCGTCGAAGACGCTGCCGGTCGGCGAATATCTGGCGCCGCAGCGCCGCTACCGGCACCTGACGCCGGCCGACGTCGACGCGCTGCAGGCCGAGGTCGACGACGGCTGGGCGAGGCTGCTGCAGCGCGTCGGGACCGCAGCCGCGGGACCGGCATCGGCGGCGCCCGCCGCCGCCTGAGCGGGGAGTGCGCAGGCGCAGCCGGGGCGCGAACGCCGCTCAGGGCCGGACGGCCGGGGTCTCGACCGGCAGGCCCGCCGCGCGCACGGCAAGGTAGAGCTCGAGTTCGACGAGCTCGGGTGCGCCGAACGCGAACGCTTCGGCGCGCACGCCCGTCAGGCACCCGCGCAGGCGCCGCTGCAGCGACCCCGCACCCTGCCATTCGAGCCGATAGATCGGATAGCCGGTCGGATGGCCCTGCGGAATGACGCTGCTGCCCAGGCGCTGGCCGGCATGGTCGTCGTGGCACTGCGCGCAGGCGAGGTCGAGCTGGCCCATCCGCTGCCGGTAGAGCTGCCGCCCCCGCTCGACGAACGGCGCGAGCTCCGGCGCGGTCCGCGGGTGCGATCGGCAGGCCGCGCGACTGGTGGGCGACGAAGCTCTCGAGGCTCAGCAGGTCGCGGCTTTCCGCGCGCTGCGGCTCGGCCTGCTGATGGCGCAGCCGGCACAGCTCGATGCGCTGGCCGAGGTTGACCGGTCGCTGCAGCGTCCGGTCGTACGCCGGGTAGCGCGCGGCGACGCCGCGCATGCGTGGCCGCGGCGTCGCCGTGACAACCGGCGCAGGAGCGGTCGGCCTTCCCCGCGCGCCGGTCCCACAGCGCCTCGCCGTCGCGAACCCACAGCATGCGCGGGGTTGCGCATGTCGTCGCGCTGCATCGCCTGCGTCGACGGCCCCATGAAATCGAAGCCGGACCGGCGGGCGTCGGCGTCCGCGGTCGGCGCGGCCGCGATCGCGCACCGCGCAGGCGGCGATCAGCACGACGGCGAGGGCCCCGGCCGCGGGCGGTCATGTCACGGTGATCGCCACGGTCTCCGCGTGCGCGAAGCCGTTGTCGCCCTCCCAGCTGAAGGCGAGCGTTCCGCTGTCGACGGCGGTCGTGAAGAACGCGATGTAAGGATTGGCGGCGACCGCGGGGAAGAGCTCCGCGCTGAACACGGTCTCGCCGTTGTAGCGGCACGCGAAGCGCCGGATGATGTCGCGGGGGACCTTCCGCCCGTCGCTGTCGGCGCGATGGCCGGTCTCCATCGGGTGCGCGATCAGCGTGCGGATCTCGATGACCTCGCCGCGTCGGGCCGTCGCCGGCACCTTGATCAGCGCGCGCGCCATCGCGGCTAGCCCTCGCCCTCGATGCAGGCGGCGAGCACGACCACCACGTCGACGGTCTGTCGACCAGAACGTGCCGTCGCTCATCCGCGCCACGGCGACGAGCTTCTGCGAGGTGGCGAGCCGGATGCCGGTGGACACGCTGGCGCGGCCCGCAGCGCGGCGTCAGCTGGAAGCGCGCGACGTCGCGCTCCGGATTGCGCTCGTTGAAGAGCGCGATCGCCGTGACGTGATCGGCCGGCGTCATCGGACTCTCGACGCTGACGGTGACGGGCACGTTGTTCCCGTTGTCGACCAGCGCGGCGACGTCGAGGGTCACCTTGCCCGGCCGGACCGGCGCGCCGCCGGCGAAAGCATCGATGGCCGCCGCGAGCTCGGTCGGCGCCGCCGCGACCGGGCGCACCACCGCCCAGGCAACCAGGCCCGCGCCCGCGGCCAGCAGCTGGCGGCGGGGTCGCGGAAGGCGGGGCGGCGGGCGCGGTCATTGCCGGCGGGCGCAGCGGTTCAGTCGCGCAGCGTGCGCAACAATGCCACGACATCCTCGATCTGCTGCGCGTTCAGGATCGGCTGCGAGCGCCACGCGCTGCCGACGCGCGTCAGGTGGTCGGTGCGCGAGGTACGCCGGCATGATCGAGTCGGGATTCAATCGGCGGCCGTCGACCAGCCGCAGGCGCAACTGGCCGTCGGACCACCGGCTCCCGGCGCCGGCGAGATCGGGCGCCAGCGTTCCCTGGGACGCGCTCCTCGGGGAACGGCCCCGAATGGCAGAGCAGGCACAGGCCCACCTGCCGGCTGGCGACGATGGCCCGGCCGCGCGCCGGGTCGCCGGGCGTCGCCGGTCAGCGGTTCGCGCGGATGGCGTCGCCGACGACGCGATAAGGCTGCCGGCGCGGCGAATCCGCCGCTCCGCCAGCGCCGCGAGCGGCGCAAGCGCCGAGCATCACGCGCCGACGCCGCCGCATCCCGCGCGCGGTCATGCCTTCCTCAGGCTGTGGTTCTTCAGCGGCAGGTCGCGGATCGCGCTTGCCGGTCGCGGCGAAGATCGCGTTCAGCACCGCCGGCGCCGCGACCGCGATCGTCGGCTCGCCGACGCCGCCCCAGAAGCCGCCCGACGGCATGACGATCGTCTCGACCGCCGGCATCTCGTCCATGCGCAGCACCTGGTAGGTGTCGAAGTTGTCCTGCTCGATGCGCCCGTCCTTGACCGTGCACTCGCCGTAGAGCGCCGCCGACAGCCCGTAGGCGAACGAGCCCTCGACCTGCGCCTCGATCTGCTGCGGGATTGACCGCATGGCCGCGGATCGGTCGCCGCGACGATGCGATGGATCTTCAGCTTGCCCTCGTCGCTGACCGACACCTCGGCGCAGGCGGCGACGTAGCTGCCGAAGCCCATCGTCTGCGCGAGCCCGCGGTGCACGCCCTGGCGGCGCCGGCTTGCCCCAGCCCGCGCGCTCGGCCACCGCGTTGAGCACGGCGAGGTGCTTCGGGTGGCTGGCCATCAGCTTGCGCCGGAACGCCAGCGGATCCTGGCCGGTCGCGTGCGCGACCTCGTCGATGAAGCACTCGAGGTAGATCGCGTTCTGGTTCAGGTTCACGCCGCGCCAGAAGCCGGGCGGGACGTGCGGGTTGCGCATCGCGTGGTCGACCAGCAGGTCGGGAACGTGTAGCCGATCGAGCGCCTCCGGCCCCGGCGGATTCAGGCCCTGGAACGCCACCGGGTCCTTGCCGTCCTTGACGTTCTGCGGCGCGACGCCGGCCAGGATCGACTGGCCCGAGATGCGCATGTGCAGCCCGGCGAGGTTGCCCTGCGCGTCGAGGCCCGCGGTCAGCTTGCACTGCGTGACCGGGTGATAGCGGCCGTGCAGCATGTCCTCCTCGCGCGACCAGATCAGCTTGACCGGCGTGCCGGGCATCTCCTTGGCGATGGCGACGGCCTGGCGCACGTAGTCGTGCACCGCGCCGCGCCGGCCGAAGCCGCCGCCGAGGTGCAGCTTGTAGACCTCGCACTTGGCGAGCGGCAGGCCGGCGGCCTCGGCAGCCGCGGCCAGCGCGGCCTCGCCGTTCTGCGTCGGCACCCAGACCTCGCAGCGCTCGGGCGTCCAGCGCGCCGTCGCGTTCATCGGCTCCATCGTCGCGTGGTTCTGGTGCGGGTACGAGTAGACCGCCTCGACCTCTGCGCGGCGCGGCCGCGATGGCGGCTGCGCGCGTCGCCGACCTGGTTGCCGACGGCCGCGTCGGCGGCGTCGAGCCCGGCCTTCAGCACCTCGGCGAACGCCGGCGCTCGACGCCTTGGCGTTCGGGCCGTCGTCCCAGTCGATCGGCAGCGCGTCGAGCGCGCGTCTTCGCGTGCCACCAGGTGTCGGCGACCACCGCGACCGCGCTGTCGCCGACGCGCACCACCTTCTTCACGCCCGGGCGCTTCAGCGACCGCCGCGGCGTCGAAGCTCTTGAGCTTGCCGCCGAACACCGGGCAGTCCTTGATCGCCGCGTTGAGCATGCCCGGCAGCTTCAGGTCGATGCCGTAGACCTGCGCTGCCGGTGAGCTTGTCGGCGGTGTCGAGCCGCGCCAGCGGCTTGCCGGCGAGCTTCCAGTCCTTCGGATCCTTGAGCGTGCACGTCGGTCGGCGGCGCGAGCTTCGCCGCCGCGGCGGCCACCTTGCCGTAGGTCGTCGTGCGGCCCGACGGCGTGTGCGTGATCACGCCGTTGGCGGCCGCGCACTCGGCGACCGGCACCTTCCACGCGTCCGCGGCCGCCTGCACCAGCATCATCGCGCGCGGCGGCGCCGCCCTTGCGCACGTACTCCTGCGACTCGCGGATGCCGCGGCTGCCGCCGGTCGAGAAGTTGCCCCAGACGCGCTTGCGCGCGAGGTTCTGGCCGGGCGTCGGGTACTCGGTCGTGACCTTCGCCCAGTCGCAGTCGAGCTCCTCGGCGACCAGCTGCGCGAGGCCGGTCAGCGTGCCCTGGCCCATCTCGGAGCGGGCGATGCGGATGACGACGGTGTCGTCGGGCTGGACGACGACCCAGGCGTTGATCTCGGGCGGAATCGGCGCGGTGCGCCGCCGCGGCGCCTTGCGCCGACGGCCTCGCCCGCGAACGGAACGTGGAAGCCGACGACGAGCGCTGCCCGCGGCGGCGGCCGACGTGCCGAGGAAACGGCGGCGCGAGAGGTTCGTGCGTCATGTCGTGCTCCCGTCGACGTGCTTGATCGCGAGGCCGGCGCTCTTGGTGTCGCCGCCCTGCGCCACCGACCTTGATGGCCGCGCGCACCCGGTTGTAGGTGCCGCAGCGGCAGATGTTGGTCATCGCCGCGTCGATGTCGGCGTCGGTGGGCTTGGGCTTGGCCTTGAGCAGCGCGGCGGCCGCCATGATCATGCCGGTCTGGCAGTAGCCGCACTGCGGCACGTCGAGCGCGACCCAGGCCTTCTGCACCGGGTGCGAGCCGTCGGGCGACAGGCCCTCGATGGTGACGATCTTCTCGGTCGGCTTGACCGACGACACCGGCCGCACGCAGCTGCGCGTCGGCACGCCGTCGATGTGCACCGTGCAGGCGCCGCACTGCGCGACGCCGCAGCCGTACTTGGTGCCGGTCAGGCCGAGCTGCTCGCGCAGCACCCACAGCAGCGGGGTGTCGGGTTCCGCCTCGAAGCTGCGCACCTTGCCGTTGACGTTCAGCCTTGCCATGTCGACCTCCCTCGAACCGGAGACAGGAGCCCCGTTGGCGGGGATCCACGTTTCGATCGCAATCGATTCTAGCGCGCCTTCATCGCGGAGGGGGCACGGTTTCCCTGCATCGGCGGAAGCTGCCCGCACGCCGGCGGCCACGCGATGTTGGCGGGATCGAGCGGCGGCGCCCGCCGCTCCGGGACCAGGCACGGGCATGGAACCGGATCGCCGAGCAGCCTTCCCGCGAAATCTGCGAAAATGACCATGGCGAGAGGCGGCGGACCGCAGCGGCGATTGCGGCGCGCCGACGAAACAGGGGAGCGGCGGTTCCATGCGGAGACGGGGTCCTGACGCGCGTCCGTCGCAGGACGCGGCGCGAAGAGCGCGGCTGACGGCGCTCTACGCGACGATGCTGCGCATCCGCGCGTTCGAGGACGCGGCGGAGGAGGCGAGCCGGGGCGGTGTCGCGGTCTTCGGCCAGGCGGCAGCGGCCAGTCCGGCGGCCGTGCGCGGACCCCTCCACCTGTCGACCGGACAGGAGGCGGTGGCGGCCGGCGTCTGCGCCAACCTGCGCCGGGCGGACTACCTCACGTCGACGCACCGGGGCCACGGCCACACGATCGCGAAGGGCGCCGACGTCGGTCGCATGATGCAGGAGCTGCACGGCCGCGAGGGCGGCAGCTGCGGCGGCCGCGGCGGCTCGATGCACATCGCCGATTTCGGCGTCGGCATGCTCGGGGCGAACGGCGTGGTGGCCGCGGGCCTGCCGATCGCGGTGGGCGCGGCGCACTCGGCGCGGATCCGCGGCGCGCCGGAAATCGTCGCGTGCTTCTTCGGCGACGGGGCGATCAACCGCGGACCCTTCGCCGAGTCGCTGAACTGGGCGCAGGTGTTCGGGCTGCCGGTGCTGTTCGTCTGCGAGGACAACCGGTGGTCGGCCACGACGCCGACCGGGCCGCTGACCGGCGGGCGACGGCGCGGCCGCGCGGGCGCGCGCGCACGGCATCGAGGCGCGGACCGTGGACGGCAACGACGTCGAGGCCGTCGATGCCGCCGCCGCGCGCGCTGGTCGAGGCGGTGCGCGCCGGGCAGGGGCCGCGGTTCCTGCACGCGATCACGTACCGGGTCAAGGGACACGTGTCGGTCGACCCCGCCGCCTACCGCGATCCGGCCGAGCTCGAAGCCGCCCTTGCGACCGATCCGCTGCTGCGCGCCCGCGCCGCGCTCGCGCGCCTCGGCGTCGACGAGGCGGAGCTGCAGGGATTCGAGTCCGCTGCGCGGGCGGAGATCGCCGCGACGGTGGCGCTGGCCGGGGCCGCCGACCCCGCGCCGGCGAGCGCCGCGTACACCGAGATCCAGGACTGCGGAGCCGGGCGATGGCGCTCGTGATTCGCGCCGCGCGGCTTTCGTCGGGACCGTCATGGCCGCGATGACCTATGCGGCCGCCGCCGCGGACTCGCTTGCCCGCGCGATGCGCGCGGATCCGCGCGTGATCGCGCTCGGCGAGGACCTGGGGCGCGGCGGCATCTTCGGCCAGTACCGCGGGCTGCAGGCGGAATTCGGCGCGGGGCGCGTCATCGACACGCCGATCTCCGAGGCGACGATCATGGGGGCGGCGGTCGGCATGGCGCTCACCGGCCTGCGTCCCGTGGTCGAAATGCGCGTCGTCGATTTCGCGCTGTGCGCGATCGACGAGATCGTCAACCAGGCGGCGAAGAACCGCTACATGTTCGGCGGCCAGGGGCGCGTGCCGCTGGTCATCCGCATGCCGTCGGGCATCTGGAGCGCGTCGGCGGCGCAGCACTCGCAGTCGCTCGAGGCGTGGTTCGCGCACGTCCCGGGCCTCGTCGTCGTCGCGCCCGCCACGCCGCAGGACAACCACGCGCTGCTCGCGGCGGCGATCGCGTGCGACGATCCGGTCGTCTACCTCGAGCACAAGGAACTGTGGGGCGAGACCGCGGAGGTCGACCCCGCGGCGCGAGTCGAGATGGGCCGCGCCCGCGTCTGCCGGCCCGGCCGCGACCTGACGCTCGTCAGCTGGAGCAAGGCGGTGCACGCCGCGCTCGCCGCCGCGGAGCAGGCGGCCGCGCGGCGGCCGCGACGTCGAGGTGATCGACCTGCGCACGCTCTGGCCGTGGGATCGCGAGACCGTGCTCGCCTCCGCGGCGCGCACCCGTCGGCTGCTCGTCGTGCACGAGGCGGTCGAGGTCGCGGGTTTCGGCGCCGAGATCGCCGCGACGGCCGCGGAGGCGCTCGGCATCCGCGTCGCCCGGCTCGGCGCGCCGCGCATCCCGGTCGGCTATGCGTCGACGCTGGAAGCGCAGGCGCGCGTCTCCCCCGCGGCGATCCTCGGCAAGATAGAATCCCTGCTTGCCTGAAAGCGCAGCCAAGACGCGCGGCAGCCCCCGGTCCCTGTTCCCGTCCCCGACCCCAACCCTCGCCCACCAAGGAGAACCACCCATGCGGAGAACCGCCCTCAAGACCCTCGCGATCGCGCTGGCCGCGCTGACGCTGCCCGCCACCGTCGCGCTCGCGCAGCCCGCCTACAAGCCCGAATACAAGCTGTCCACCGTCGTCGGCCCCGCGTTCCCGTGGGGCAGGGGCGGCGAGATCTGGGCCGACCTGGTGCGCGAGCGCACCAAGGGCCGCATCAACATCAAGATGTATCCGGGGGCGTCGCTCGTCGGCGGCGACCAGACCCGCGAGTTCACCGCGGTCCGGCAGGGCGCGATCGACCTCGCGATCGGCTCGACGATCAACTGGTCGCCGCAGATCAAGGAACTGAACCTCTACTCGATGCCGTTCCTCGCGCAGGACCACGCCGGCCTCGACGCGCTGACGTCGGGCGACATCGCGAAGGAGGTGTTCGCGCTGGTCGAGAAGGCCGGCGTCGTGCCGCTCGCCTGGGGCGAGAACGGCTTCCGCGAGGTCACCAATTCCAAGCGCGAGATCCGCAAGCCCGACGACATGAAGGGCCTGAAGTTCCGCGTCGTCGGCTCGCCGATCTTCAACGACACCTTCACGGCGCTCGGCGCGAACCCGACGCAGATGAGCTGGGCCGACGCGCAGCCCGCGCTCGCCTCCGGCGCCGTCGACGGGCAGGAGAACCCGCTGCACATCTTCACCGCGGCGAAGCTCAACACCGTCGGCCAGAAGTACGTGACGGCCTGGGGCTACCTCGCCGATCCGCTGATCTTCGTCGTCAACAAGCAGGTGTGGGACTCGTGGACGCCCGGAGGATCGCGAGATCGTGCGCCAGGCCGCGGTCGACGCCGGCAAGCAGGAAATCGCCCTCGCCCGCAAGGGCCTGACCGCCGCCGACGACTCGATGTACAAGGAAGTCGCGGCGCTCGGCGTCACGGTGACGCGCCTCTACCCCGGCCGAGAAGGACGCGTTCGTGAAGGCCACGCGCCCGGTGTACGACAAGTGGGCGCAGACGATCGGCCCCGATCTCGTCAAGAAGGCCGAGACGGCCGTCGCCGCGCGCCGGAAGTGACGGGCCGCGACTCCGTGAGGGCGCGCGCGCCGGCCACCGCATGACGGGGCCGGCTGCCCGCGACGCGACCGGTGCCGCCCCGGCGACACCGGTCCGTTCGCCGCCGGAGGCGGTCGAGCCTCGGCGGCCCCGGCCCGCCCCGCGACGCCGCCCGAGGATCGTCCGCGGATCGGCACCGGCGTCGAGGAGGGCATCGCCGCGATCGCGATGGCGCTCGTCTGCGTCATCACGTTCGGCAACGTGCTGGTGCGCTACTTCACCAACGCGTCGTTCGCGTTCACCGAGGAGTTCTCGGTCTTCCTGCTGGTGGTGATGACGCTCGCCGGCGCGTCCGCGGCGTTCGCGCGCAATCGGCACATCCGGATGGAGTACGTCGTCGGCAAGCTCGGTCCCCGCGCCCGTCGGGCGGTCGAGGTGTTCGTCACCCTGTGCGGCGCCGCGCTGTTCGCCGTGCTCGCGTTCTACGGCACCTACCTGTTCCTCGACGACTGGCAGTACGGCACCACGTCGCCGGGCATCGGTGTGCCGCAGTGGATCTACACCGTCTGGCTGCCCGTGTTCAGCGCGCTGATCACGTTGCGCATCCTCGGGCGCCTGGCGCGGCTGCTGTCCCGCGAGCGGTCGACGGCGTGAGGCGCGATGCTCGCTGAAGGCAGCGTCATCCTCCTGCTCGGTTTCGGGCTGCTGCTGCTGCTCGGCGCGCCGCTGGCGGTCGGGCTGGGCCTGGCCGGCGCGATCGTCATCCTGCGCGAGGGACTCGGCATCATGTCGGTGCCGACCAACGTGTACACCGGCATCGCCAAGTACCCGCTGCTCGCGCTGCCGGTCTTCATCCTCGCCGGCATGATCTTCGAGCGCGCCGGCGTCGCGGAGCGGCTGGTGCGCTTCGTGTCGGTGCTGGTCGGCAAGCGGGCCGGCGGCCCGGCCATCGTCGCGGTGCTGGTGTGCATGTTCCTCGGCGGCATCTCGGGCTCGGGACCGGCCGACGCCGCCGCGGTCGCGATGGTGATGATTCCCGGCATGGCCGCGCAGGGCTATCCGCGCGAGTTCTCGGCGAGCCTGATCGCCGCCGCCGGCTCCACCGCGATCCTGATCCCGCCGTCGCTCGCGTTCATCGTCTACAACATCCTGGTGCCGCAGGCGTCGATCCCGGCGCTGTTCGCCGCGGGCCTGATCCCCGGGCTCCTCGCCGGGCTGTCGCTGCTGATGCCGGTGCTGTACTTCTCGATCCGCGAAGGCTGGGGACGCGACGCGGCACCGGCCGAAGGCGGGCTGTGGCGGACGTTCCGCGAAGCGGTGTGGGGGCTGGTCGCGCCGGTGATCATCCTCGGCGGCTTGCGCCTCGGCCTGTTCACGCCGACCGAAGCCGCCGTGGTCGCCGCGTTCTACGGCCTCTTCGTGGGCCTCTTCGTCTACCGCACGCTCGACCTGCGCAAGATCTACCGGGTGCTGGTCGAGTCGGCCGAGATCTCGGCCGTGGTGATGATCATCATCGCGCTGGCCAGCATCTTCGCGCACGCCGGCTCCACGCTCGGCGCGTTCGACGCGTTCGCCAAGCTGCTGCTCGGATTCACCTCGAGCGAGGCGGCGATGCTGGCGATGATCATGGTGATGATGCTGATCGCCGGCATGCTGCTCGACGCCATCTCGATATTCCTCGTGTTCCTGCCGATCCTCGTGCCGATCATGCGCACGTTCAACTGGGACCCGGTCTGGTTCGGCGTGCTGCTGACGATGAACCTCGCGATCGGGCAGTTCACGCCGCCGATGGCGGTCAACCTGATGGTGACCAGCCGCATCGCCGGCATCCCGCATCGAGTCGACGGTGCGCTGGGTGATGTGGATGGTCGGCGCGATGCTGATCGCGCTGGTGGCGGTCGCCGCGATGCCGGGCCTCGCCACCTGGCTGCCCCGGCGTCTCGGCTACTGAAATTCAGCTGCGGGAGCTCAGCCCCCGCCGAACTTCTCCCGCAACACCGTCTTCTGCACCTTGCCCATCGAGTTGCGCGGCAGCTCGGCGACGAAGACCACCCGTTTCGGCACCTTGAACGACGCGATGTCGCCCTTCAGCGCGGCGATCACCGACGCCTCGGTCAGCGCGTGCCCGGCCTTGGCGACGATGACGCCGACCACGGCCTCGCCGAAGTCGGCGTCGGGCACGCCGACGACCGCCGATTCGTCGACGCCGGGCAGCGCGTCGATCCGCTCCTCGATTTCCTTCGGGTAGACGTTGAGGCCGCCGGTGATGATCATGTCCTTCGCCCGGCCGACGATCTGCACGTAGCCCTCGGGCGTCCACGTGCCCATGTCGCCGGTGCGGAAGTACCCGTCGGCGGTGAATTCCTCGCGCGTCTTCTCCGGCAGGTTCCAGTAGCCGGGGAAGACGTTCGGGCCCTTGAGCTCGATGCCGCCGATCGCGCCGGGAGCGCAGGCCGCGCCGGCGTCGTCGACGATGCGGACGGTCACGCCGGGCAGCGGCGGGCCGACGGTGCCGGCCAGCCGCGGGCCGTCGAGCGGGTTCGACGTGTTCATCCCGGTCTCGGTCATGCCGTAGCGCTCGAGGATCCGCTGCCCGGTTCGCGCCTCGAACGCGGCGAAGGTCTCCGGCAGCAGCGGCGCCGAGCCGGAGACGAACAGGCGCACCTTTCGCGCCGCCTCGCGCGTGAACGTGGGCTCGGCGAGGAGCCGCGTGTAGAACGTCGGCACGCCCATCATCACCGTCGCCTGCGGCAGCAGCGCCGCGACCTCCGCGGCGTCGAACTTCGCCAGCCACAGCATCCGCGCGCCGGACAGCAGCGCGCAGTGGCAGGCGACGAAGAGTCCATGGACGTGGAACACCGGCAGCGCGTGCAGCAGCGTGTCGCCGCGGGTGAAGCCCCAGGCGTTGACCAGCGCGGTCGCGTTGGTCGCGAGGTTGCGATGGGTCAGCATCGCGCCCTTCGAGCGGCCGGTCGTGCCGGACGTGTACAGGATCGCGGCCAGGTCCTCGGGCCGTCGCGCGACCGTGGCGAAGTCGCCGTCCTGCTCGAGCGCGCTCGCGCCGAGCGTCCCGCCGTCCGCGGCGAGCGTGAACACCGTCGCCGACGGCGCCAGCGCCGTCATCGTGTCGCGTCCGTCCGGACGGCAGACGATCACCCGCGGCCCGGCGTCGCCGATGAAGTGCTCGAGCTCGCGCCGCTGGTAGCCGGTGTTGAGCGGCACGTAGACGAGCCCGGCGCGCAGGCAGCCGAGGTACAGCGCCAGCGTGTCGGGCAGCTTGTCGACCTGCGCGATCACGCGGTCGCCGGGCGCGCAGCCGGACGCGACCAGCACATGGGCGATGCGCGCCGACCGCGCCGAGAGCTCGCCCCAGGTCACCGTGCCGGAGGGAACCGCTCCATGTCCGGGCAACAGCAGGCACGCCGCCGATGCGTCCGGCGCGTGCTCCTCGAAGCGCGTGAAGAGATTGGCATCCAAGTTCAGGTTCTCCTTCCGGCGGCGAAAGTGCGCGCGAGCTGCTCGGCGCGATCGGCGAGCCACGCGTCGGCGTGGCGCAGGCATTCTTCCAGGGTCGCCGGCCCGGGCGCCAGCGCGAAGGCGCCGGCGAAGGCGCGCGCGAGCTCCGGCAGCGCCGCCGGGTCGATCGCCCCCGAGACCAGCGTGACCGGCACGCCCAGCGCGCGCGCCCGCCGGGCGACGACGAACGGCGCCTTGTCGAGCAGCGTCTGCGCGTCGCTTCGTCCCTCGCCGGTCAGCGCCCAGTCGGCGCCCGCGAGCGCGGCGTCGAGGCCGACGAGATCGGCGACGACCGCGGCGCCCGAGCGGAACGTCCCGCCGACGAGCTGCAGCGCGAAGCCCAGTCCGCCGGCGGCACCGGCGCCGGGGTTGGCGGCGGCGGCGCGGCCGGTCGCCGCTTCGGCCAGCGCGGCGAAGCGGCCGACCAGCGCGTCGATGCGCGCCACGTCGCCCGGGCGCACGCCCTTCTGCGGGCCGAAGATCGCGGTCGCGCCGCGCGCGCCGGCGAGCGGATTGTTGACGTCCGACATCACGGTGATCGTCGCGGCGGCCAGCCGCGGGTCCAGCGCCGACGCGTCGACGCGAGCGAGCGCCGCCAGCCCTTCGGGCGTCGGCGCCACGGCGTGCCCGTGCGCGTCGGCGAGTGCGAGTCCCAGCGCGGCGAGCATGCCGGCGCCGCCGTCGTTGGTGCTGCTGCCGCCCAGTCCGATCATGAATCGGCGCACGCCGTCGTCGAGGAGCGCCCGGACGAGCTCGCCGACGCCGCGGGTGTCGCGTCGCGCGACGTCGGTCGCCATCGCCGCGGCGTCGGTGATGCCGACGACCTGCGCGACCTCGATCACGGCGGTCGGGCCTTCCGGCGAGGCGATCAACCCGTACGCCGCGCGGGTCGGCGCGCCGCCGGCGCCGGCGACCGTCGCGCTCGCGCCGCTCGCCCGCCGCGCCCACCGCGGCGAGCACGGCGTCGAGCGTGCCTTCGCCGCCGTCGGCCATCGGCCGGGCGCGGAGGTCGGCGTCGGGCCAGACGCGGATCAGGCCGCGGGCCAGCGCCGCCGCGACCGCGGGCGCGGACAGCGAGCCCTTGAACGAGTCCGGGGCGAGGACGATCGCGGGTGGGGCAGGGCGGGTCATGAGGTGGCGTGGCGGTCAGGGGCTGCGGGACTCGGGATTGGGATCCGGACGAGTTGGACTACCCGGCGATGTTAGCAGCGACTGGCGACACGCGATGCCCGCCGGGGACGACGGAACTGCCGCGGCCACCGGCCGCCCCGACAGGCGCGAGGCGCTCCCGCGGCCTGCCTTGAGCCGGCGCGGGAAGCGGAGTAGCGTTGTCGCTCCCTTGCCCGGTAGCCGGGAGGCGCCGATGTCGAATGCGACTGCATTTCGGTCGATGGGCCGGTTGGCCGCCGTGGTCGGAAGCCTTGGCCTGCTGATGCTGGGCGGCTGCGCGACCGCGATTCGCGGCACCACGCAGAAGGTCACCGTCGTCACCGAGCCGCCGGGCGCGGAGTGCCTTGTCGGCAATGAAATGATGGATGCGCCGGCGCGGATCGCCGCGACCCCCGGCGAGGCGGAGGTGCGGCGCGACGGGCGACCGTTGCAGCTCAGCTGCCGCCGCACCGGCTACGTCGTCCACGATGAGCGAGTCGAGGCCGTTTCGGCCTCGGAGGTCGACGACGTGGCGCAGCGCCGCGCGATGAACGGATCGGCCGTGCTCGTCGGCACCGCCGGCGTCGGGATCCCGACGGTTGCCGTCACCGCGCTGACCACCGGAGCCGGACTCGGAGCAGCGGTGGCACTGACACCGGTCTTCATCGGGGTCGCGGTGCTGGCCCCGGTCAGCGTCCTCGTCGATGCGACCACGGGGGCATATTTCGGCTATCCCTCGCTCATTCCGGTGCTGATGACGCCGGACCGCTTCGGCAGCGAAGGTGAGCGCGCCGCGTATGCCGTCGACGTGCATCGTCGCCTCGATCTTGCGGACGCCGCGCTACGCGCCGATACCGCCGCGACCTGCCGCTGGGGCACCTGCGACCGGCGAAAGGAGGAGGACGAGGCGTATATCGCGCAGCGACGGAAGCTGCTCGTCGCATCGCTGGCCAAGACGCGGATCGAGGCCGCCCCGGTGCCGTCCGAACCGGCCTCGTCGCCAGCCGCCGCACCGCCCGCGCCGCCCCTCCGCCGACGTGACCGATCGCCGTCGCCCGGCCGCTCTGCTGTAACCCGGCGGTGTCGGCACGCCTTCCCGCGCCGCCCGGCAGCTTCAGTCGCGGTCGTCCTCGTCGCCGTGCGCCGCGCGCGCGACGCGATCGGTGACGGCCAGCCATTCCGGCGCGTCGGGTGGCGCCTCGATCAGGATGTCGTCGGCTTCGGCGGCGTCGAGCGTGCGCAGGTTGGCGTAGAGGTCGTGGGCGTACCGGGTGGCGTCCTCGGGCGCCGCGATCCACACGCCGGAAAATTCCGCGGGGCGGGCGATGGTGCGCGCCAGCACGGCGACGCGCTGGTCGCGCGCGAGGCGTGGTGCGATCTCGGCGCGCAGTCGGTCGGCCGGCACCAGCCGCGCCGGCGTGTGCGGCGCGTAGTGCGACGCCAGCGTGCCCGACGCGCGGGGCACCGCGGCGTCGTGGTCGCCTCCGCCGGCACGGCCGCCTGCACCGCTGCCCGGCACGACCGGCGCGCGTCCCAGCACGCGCGCCAATGCCGCGACGCCGATGCCGCCGGGGCGCAGCAGCAGCGGCTCGTCGCCGGTGAAAGCGACGATCGTCGATTCGATGCCGACCTCGCAGCGACCGCCGTCGAGGATGGTGTCGACGGCCCCGCCCAGGTCGTCGGCGACGTGCCGTGCCGTCGTCGGCGAGATGCGGCCGAAGCGGTTGGCGCTCGGCGCGGCGATGCCGCGGCCGCCGCGCTCGGCAAAGGCGGCGAGCAGCGCGCGCGCCACCGGGTGCGAGGGAAGGCGCAGGCCCACGCTGTCCTGGCCGCCGGTGACGGCGTCGTCGACGTGCGCCGCCCGCGGCACGATCAGCGTCAGCGGACCCGGCCAGAACGCTTCCGCCAGCGCGCGCGCGCCGGCGGGCACCGAACGCGCCCAGTGCCCGAGGTCCGCGGCGCCGCCGATGTGCACGATCACCGGATGGTCGGCCGGCCGCCCCTTGGCGGCGAAGATCGCGCGCACCGCGGCCGCGTTGCCGGCGTCGGCGCCGAGCCCGTAGACGGTCTCGGTGGGGAACGCGACCAGCGCGCCGGCGGCGAGCCGGGCGGCCGCGTCGGCGATCGCTTCCGGGGTCGGCGCGACGATGCGCGCGCTCACGCGGAACCCCATATCCATATGCGGCGAACGCGCAGGGCGACCCGGGGGCTTCTGCTAGAATTCAAGTCTTTGTGCCACGCGCCGGGACGGTTCGGGGCGTGCCCTTTCGAGTGGAGCTGCGAACACCCATGAGCGAGTTTCTGTTCACGTCGGAATCGGTCTCCGAAGGCCATCCGGACAAGGTCGCCGACCAGATTTCCGACGCGGTGCTCGACACGATTCTAACCGCGGAGCCGACCGCGCGGGTCGCCGCGGAGACGCTGGTCTCGACCGGGCTCGTCGTCATGAGCGGCGAGATCACGACGTCGCACAAGCACGACTTCGCGCAGGTCGCGCGGGAGACGATCCGGCGGATCGGCTACAACGACCCCGAGCTGCGCTTCGACGCCGACGGCTGCGCGGTCATGGTCTGCTACGGCCGCCAGTCGCCCGACATCGCGCGCGGCGTCGACCACGCCAGCGACGAGTACCTGAACCAGGGCGCCGGCGACCAGGGAATGATGTTCGGCTACGCCTGCGACGAGACGCCGGCGCTGATGCCGCTGCCGATCTACTACGCGCACCGGCTGGTGCAGCGCCAGAGCGAGGTGCGCAAGGACGGCCGCCTGCCGTGGCTGCGGCCCGACGCCAAGTCGCAGGTCACCGTCCGCTACGCCGACGGCAAGCCGGTCGCGATCGACACCGTCGTGCTGTCGACGCAGCATCATCCGAGCATGAACGAGAAGCAGAAGGCGCTCGCGGAAGCCGTCATCGAGGAGATCATCAAGCCGGTGCTGCCTGCCGGGATGCTCGACGGCACCAAGTACCTCGTCAACCCGACCGGCCGCTTCGAGATCGGCGGCCCGCACGGCGACGCCGGCCTCACCGGACGCAAGATCATCGTCGACACCTACGGCGGCGCGGCGCCGCACGGCGGCGGCGCGTTCTCGGGCAAGGACCCGTCGAAGGTCGACCGCTCGGCCGCCTACGCGGCGCGCTACGTCGCCAAGAACGTCGTCGCCGCTGGCATCGCGCGCCAGTGCCAGGTGCAGCTGTCGTACGCCATCGGCGTCGCGCAGCCGATCAACGTGACGGTCTACACCGAGGGCACCGGCCGCATCCCCGACGAGAAGATCGCCGAGCTCGTCAACGCCCACTTCGACCTGCGGCCGAAGGGCATCATCCAGATGCTCGACCTGTTGCGCCCGATCTATCTCAAGACGGCGGCGTACGGCCATTTCGGCCGCGACGAGCCCGAATTCACGTGGGAAAACACGGATCGCGCGGAGGCCCTCCGGGCCGCCGCGGGCCTGTAGGGAAGCGGCAGGCCTGCGCGCAGCGCGCGATCCTTGTTTCGGCGAGTGCTAGAGTGAGCGCAGCGAACGTTAAGCGAGCAGTCGCGAGCGGCACTCGCTCAACCACGGATCGCGCGGAGGCCCTCAAGGCCGCCGCTGGTCTACCCTGCGTGTAGGCACAGCGCACAATCATTGCCAGGGAGCCTTCGATGTCGCCACGACTACTGCGTCCTGCCGGTTCCGTCCTCGCCCTCGCGGCGGCCGCGTTTGCGCTCGCCGGCTGCGGCTCCACCGACCACCGGGCCGGGGACTGGATGAATCTCAACGACCCGACGCGCATCGCCGACGCGAAGATCGACGGCGGCCGCGTCGAACTGCGGCAGGGTCAGGCGCTGGTCGTCTATCTCGACACCAACGTCGACAGCGGCCTGCGCTGGGACCTGAAGCCGCTGACCGGCAAGGTTGCCGTCGCCGTGCCGCTGGCGGACGTCGCGCCGCGCGCCGGCGTGCCGACCCCCGGCGCCCCGCTCGAGACTGCGTTCCACTTCCGCGGCATCGCGCCGGGGACGCAGCCGGTCGAGCTCGAGTACCGCCGGCCGTTGGAAACGTCGGCGCCGGGCGCGAAGACGGTCCGCTTCGACATCGTCGTCCGCTGACCGCCCGCCGGGACCCGACGCCCGGCCCCCGGGGTTGCTTGCTGCAAGGCCTTCAAATATCTGGGGAAATCGGCTATAATAATTCGTCCTTTCGGGTGTGGGCGGGGCGCGAATCCCGCCGTGGCGCCCGGCAACGAATTCATCGATCCGGAGCGCATCACATGGCTGAACGTACCCGCACCCGCCGCAACACGCTCGAGCGCCGCTGTCTCGGCAAGCAGTTCAAGCGCCTGTTCGTCGGCGCGCCGAAGGGCATTTTCAAGATGCTCGAAAAGGTCAAGAAGGCGTAGCGACCCCGCGTCGCCGCGCTGTTCGAGGGCCGCCCGATGGCGACATCCGGCGGCCCTTCGCTTTTGGCGCCGGGATCGATCGGCGGTCGGCGGATGCCGTAACAACCCATGCCTGAACTTCCCGTACCATGGCGCGGTCTTTCCAATCC
>CAWHJY010000012.1:0-31527 GCA_963829775.1 uncultured beta proteobacterium
GCACTGCAGCCGCATCGTCGTCGCGTGCGGCACGGCACGTCGGCGGGCCATGCGCATCGACACACCGACGCTCGCGCAGCATGCCGAGCAGCGTCGCGCAGTTGGCGCGCGCCACGGTCGACCGGCAGCCGATCCGCCTCGCGCTCGGCCGCGCGATGCCGCACCGCGTGGCGCAGCCGCGCACTGCGCCAGCGGCGCTTCTCGACCAGGCCAGCGGGTCCGGCGACGGTGCGCGCGTCGCCGGTACGCGGCTCGTCCATGAGCGGTTACCGCCGCGGGCGGTTCGTTCGCCGACGACGCCCGGCGCCGCCTCGCGGACCTGGGTCAGCAGGTCCTGGGCCCCGAGCTCGTTCGGCGCGGACACGATCCGGGACGTGCAGCCGGTTCGGCAGGTCGCGGATTGGCGCGGGCTCCTTGGCGCGCGCTCTTCGCGGTCTGACGATCTGGCGTTGCGGCCTCGAGGCGGCGCACCGGGAAGGAAAGGTGCGGTAGATGAAGTAGGGCATGAGTCTTCCTCGCGAATTCCTCACTCGACGTAGCGCTTGAGCGCACGGCGCCGGCCGGGCGGCTCTTCTGGATGACGACGCCGCGCACCGGCGCGAGGTCGGCCAGCGGAGTCTCCGGATACGCCGGATTGAGCGGGCGCAGCTTCCAGCCGCCGTCCGCCGCGACCAGCTGACGGAAGGTCCATTCGCCGTCCACCTGGGCGACGACGAACGACCCGTCGGCGGCGAGACCCTCGGGTTCGACGATGATGACCTCGCCCTCGACGAACTCGGGCGCCATGCTGTCGCCCAGCACCAGCAGCGCGAACGACTCGGCGCCGCTGCACTCGCCCGGCCCGGTGTCGGCGACGACGGGGATGATCCGGCCCGTCGGGCTCACTGGACTACCTTCGTGCTGCGCACTCCGGTATTCGCGCTTGGGGCGGCCCGGCGCGCTCATGCGACCGCCGCGTAGATCTGTCCGGCCGGCACGCCGATCGTCGCCAACGCCGCCGTCGCCGAGTCGACGAACGGCGCGGGTCCGGCGACGTACACGTCGCACGCGGCCAGCGGCCGGGCCGCCGCGATGGCTTCGACCAGCCGGATCGCGCCGGCCGCGGGATCGGCGTCGGTGCACGCCTCGTATCGGAACTGGTCGAAGGCCTCGGCCCAGGCCCGGCACTGGTTGGCGAGGTAGTGCCCGTCGGGGTGCGTCGCGAGCCCCCCAGCGCCAGCGACTCCGCCGCGTCGACGGCCATCGCGTGCTCGATCAGGCTCTTGATCGGTGCGAACCCCGTGTCGCAGGCCAGGAACGCGAGGCGCCGCTCGCTCTCCCAGAAGACGAAGTCGCCGAGCGGACCGGCGAGGTTGATGGTGCTGCCGGTCGTCAGCGCCCCGTCGAACAGCAGCCGGGCGAACGCGTCGCCGGCGTCGCGGCGGACGTGGAAGTGCAGATTGCGCTCGTCGCAGGGGCAGCTCGCGATGGCGTAGGTGGCCTGCGCCTCGGCGCCTCCCGCGGCGGCGCTCAGGGTGACGCTCTGGCCCGCCAGGAAGCGCAGCCGCGTGGTCCGCGGCGTCTGCAGGTGCAGGTGCAGCGTGTCGGCGGCGAGGGGCCTGACGCCGCGCACGCGCACGGCGATCTCCTGCTCGGGAATGTCGCGCGGGCCCTTCGCCTCCAGCGTCTCCAGCACGATCTCGCTCGACGCCGCCGAGTGCACGCACAGCAGCACGTGCCCCTGCGCCCGCTCGGCTTCGGACAGCGGGTAGTCGTGCGGGGCGAGCTTCGTCACCTCGCCGGAGACGACGCGCGCCTTGCACAGACCGCAGGTGCCGTTGCCGCAGCCGTAGCCCAGCTTGAGCCCGGCCTTGAGCCCCGCCTGCAGCAGCGTGTCGCGCCCCTCGACGAAGAACTCGTTGCCGCTGGGGCGGACGCTGACGTGGGCGGATACGACCTTGAGCATGTCATCCATGATGGCGATCGGGTCTGCGGTGTCGGTGGCGAGCACGGCGGCGAGGCCGCGCTCGAGAAACGCCCGGAGCTCGCGCAGCGCGGGATCGGGCGCGGTGCCTCGGCGTCTTCCATCCGCTGCTGCAAGGTGACGACGAGATCGTGATAGCGCTGCAGGTGCCGGCGCGTGTCGGCGAGTTCCTGGCTCTGGGCGAACAGGCGCTGCGCCAGCACCTCGCGACCGGGCAATGCGCGTTCGAACACCCGCCGCCCGAAGGCTTCCTCCTTCAGGCGTGTCACGCGCTCGAACGCCCCCGACTCCTCGAGGTTCATCTGCGGGTACAGCGCCAGCAGCCCGGCGGTCGACACCATGCCGTCGTTCGCCGGCAACCGGCCGTCGCGGATCTCGCGCTGCAACTCGCCGCGCGGCACGCCGATCAGGCGCGCCGCCCGCGATAGCGTCAGCCACTGCGTCATTCATTCCCCGCGCGCCTGCCTGCCGTCCAGCTGCGGATCATGCGCGCGGCGGCCGATGCGGGCAACCGCCGCTCGCCGCCGCCGACGGGTTCCAGCGCGCGGGGCGGCGGCGGGGCCACGGCGTCAGGGCTTCTTGCCGGCGCACGGCCTCGAGCGCCTGCGCCGTCGTGTCGGGATGCCGGACGATGGTCATGAACTGCCCCATGCCGAGGTCGGGCCAGCCGAGCGCCGTCCGGTAGCGGCCGTAGAGCGCGTGCGCGCGCTTGTCGACGACGTAGATCTCCCACGGCAGCGCGGCGACGTTGTCGGGTCCGATCTTGTTCACCCACCAGCCTTCGCCGTACTCGGCGCTGTTCAGCGCGACGCCGAACACGGCGAGCTTCTTCTCGGGCAGGACGACGGCGTAGACCTGCCCCGTCTCGCCGACGCCCTTCGCCAGGTTGTCGCGGATGGTCTGCACCGCCTGCTCGAAGCTCGCGAACTCGTTGAGGTCCGCGCGATCGCCGAAGCGCTCCATCCCGAGCATGTAGCGATAGGTGGCGAGGTCCTCGGTCCGGACCTCGCCGCCGGCCGGCTTGCCGGCACCGAACGCGCCGGAGAGCCGCGCCGCGACCTTCTTCACCGCCTCGTCGGCGCGGTCGTAGCTGCCGCGAAGGTACGCGCCGCGCCCAGTACTCGGTGTTCTGGTAGAAGACCGTGCCGTCGCCGCGGACGCCGACGCGGATCGGCGCCGCCACGATGGCGGTCCCGCCGATCGCGGACACCGCGGCCAGCAGCCCGGGGTCGGTCGCGACGACGACGCCGTACTGCGCCAGGCCCTTGGGCTGGTGCCTGCCGACGACGTCGAACCCGGCGGCCGCGAGCTTCTTCTCCACCTCGGCCATCGCCGCCTTCACGTCGCCGGCGGCCACCTTGGGCGCCTCGAAATAGGGACTCATGGCCTGTGCGACGCACGACCACGCGATCACTGCTGCTGCCAGCCAAGCTCTCATTGCTCGTCCTTTCGGGGAAAATTCGGGGGCGGCGGGCCGGTGCCCGGGGCCGACCACGGCCGCGACGCCGGGTCCCGCCTCGGGTCATCGGCGGTCGGTCCGGATGCGGTCGTGGTATCGGCGCGCGATAGATGAGCCGCGGATCGGCCGGGTCGTCGACGAATCCGGAGCGGTCGTGCAGCACGTTGTTGCACAGCAGGCCCATGCCCGGCTGCAGCGTCACGCGGTGGATGTACGGCGACGGACCGGCGAGCAGGCGCTCGAGCGCGCGCGGCCGCGGCGCGCACCGCCGGATCGTCCTTCCATTCGATGCTGCGCGTGCGCGCGGTGTAGCGCATGTGCAGCGCGCCGTCGTCCGGGTCGACGAGAACACGGGCCCCGACTCGGCGGCGCGGACGACGCATCCTGCGTCGTCGGTCGCGGGCGGGAATCGTCATGGCGTCGGGCTGCATCAGCGCGCGCAGCGAGCACGGGATCGGCGTCGCGCAGCAGCAGGTAGGCGATCTCGTGGTCGAGCAGCGAGTTCTCGCCGCCGGACGCGGCGCCGGCCACGCAGTGCAGGACCATCGCCCGGATGCGCCGCTCCGGCGGGTTGTAGTAGCCGTCGGTGTGCCAGCGGATCGGCCGGTTCGTGTACGGGATGTAGTCGCCGCGACCGCCGATCGCCGGTCACCGTCACGCTGCTGATCCCGTCGTCGTCGGCGAGCCAGTTGTGGTCGAGGCGGACGAGGCCGAACTGGCGCGCGAGCAGGCGCGGCAGGTCCTTGTCGGGCGCGGTGTCCGCGCTCGCGTAGATCACCATGTTCGCGCGCGCGCAGCGTCGGCGAGCGCCGCCCGTTCGTCGCGGTCAGCGCGCGCGGGTCGCGCACCGGCACGATCAGCTCGGACAGCCCGACGGGATAGGCGGCGAGCTTCGCCGTCGCGCCAGCGCGCGGTAGGCGCCGTCGTCGGCCGGATCGAACGGGCCGCCCGGCGCGCGCGCTCGCGCGTCCTGCGCCGGCGCGGTGGCCAGGTCATTCACCGGCGGCATGCGCGCTGCGCTCCCGCCGGCGCGGCGACGGATCGAGCAGGCCGGCCATGCCGCGCTGCATCAGCGCGGCGGCGTCGGGCGCCTCGACCTCGATGACCTGCGAGATCGCCCACGTCCGGTCGTGCTCGGTCATGATGTCGGCGACGCGATGGCCGAGCCAGCGCAGGAACGCGTAGTCGGGGCCGTCCTCGTCCCACCCGAAGCCGGCACATTCCTCCCCGCACTGGTTGAACAGCGCGACGAACCGGCGCTTGACCTCGGCCGCGGTCGCGGCGCCGAGCAGGTCGGACTCGTTCTCGGCGAGGATCTCCCCACCCGGTTCGCCATCGCGGTGGTGAACGCCACCCGCCACGCCTCGTCGCCGCGGCGGTGCGCGATCCGGTCGGCGCCGAGCGTCAGGAACACCAGGAACTCGGTGACGAACGCGAAGTACTGCGGGCCGGGCGGCAAATCGTAGTTCGCCGCGCGCATCGTCTTCATCGAGTTCTGCGCGACGCGCGAGATGATGAAGGCGGCGGCGCCGGCGATTTCCTCGGGCGTCTTCGGCTTGTCGGAGCGGAACCAGTGGCTCTTGATCCGCATCAGGACTTGCCGATGTAGAACTCGAACTCGCCGGGACCGATCTCGTCGGTCTCGAGCAGCCGGTATCCGGTCGCCTTGACCCAGCCGGCGACGTCGTCGGCGATGCCGGGGCAGTTGCTGACGAGCTTCAGCGTCTCGCCGCTGCGCATGCTGCCGAGGAGCTTCCTCGCCTCGACGATCGGGGCCCGGGCAGACGACGCCACGCAGGTCGAGCACTGCGCTGGGCGTCATGTGGCGGCTGCGGCCGCGCTGGATGGAGTACGCGTGGCTGCCGTCCGGCCGGCGCTCGGTGCGCGCGATCCGGTTGCCGGTGTACTTCGACCACGAGAAGAGGTCGTCCTGCGTGCCCGGACAGTCGGAGAGGAGGAGCAGCACCTCGCCGGGGCGGAGGTCGTCGACGATCTTCTTCGCGCCCAGCAGCGGCGCGGGGCAGCTGGTGCCGCGCATGTCGAGGGTCACCGTCGGGGCGGGCAGGGTGTCGTCGCTCATCATCGTTCTCCTTCCGCCGGCCCGGACGCATCCCGTGCGGCGGCCATCTCCTCAGTATCCGCCCTTGCCGTACGGCTGCGGAAGGCCTGCGACCTTGGCGCCCTGCTTGGCCGGGCCCACCGGGAACAGGTCGTACAGGAACTTGCTGTCGGCGTCCGGCCGCAGCGCCTGGAAACCCTTGAGCATGTTGCGGAAATTCGGCGAGTGACCGTTCTCCTGGTACTCGTTGCGCAGGAAGCGGATGACCTCCCAGTGGTCGTCGGTCAGTGCGATGCCCTCCGCCGCGGCGATCGCGATCGCCACCTCATCCCGGTAATCGGGTTCGAGCAGATAGCCATCGTCGTCCGTCGCGAGTTCGATTCCGTCGACCACGTATCCCATGCCTTGCCTCCATGCCGTTCAATCTCCGGCCCGCGGTGTCCCGGGGCCGGGTGTCATTCGTCGGCCGCGACGATCGTCTTCGCCGGGACGAAGAGTCCCCAGCCCAGACGCCGGTCGCCGCCCATTCCCTCGCGCTGGATCAGCAGCGAGTCGGCCGGGCCGAGTCCGTGCAGCGACAGCGCGAACCCGGCGACCGCGCGGCCGCCGGCCTGCCCCTGGCGGTGGCGTCCCGAGATGAACCGGCAGGCCACGCCCATCCTCTGCAGCGTCGCGCTCGACGTCGGCCTCGAAGGCGGCGGCGTCGGCCGCGTCGGTGGCGACGCGCTGCGCGGACAGCGTCGCGCTGGGGCGCAGGCCGCGCTCCGTTCCCGCGCCGATCCGCAGCGGGCTTCCGGCGACCTCGAGCGTCGCGTCCTCCAGCAGCAGCGCGTCGGGCAATCGCGCCGCCGGCAGCCGCAGCACCAGCTTGGCGCGCTGCGCGAGCAGCACCACGCCGTACGTCGTCGCCGCGGCGCGCAGCGGGTGGATCCCGGCCAGCGCCTCGCCCGGCAGCCACGGCAACCGCGACTCGATGGCGAGCTGCAGCGGCCAGGCATGGTCGGCGGGAAGGCTCGTGCCCTCGACGTCGAAGGCGACGTCGACGACCGTCGTGTCGGATTCCGGCACAGGCATGTGCGCGCAGCGGCCGGGCGCCCGTCAGGCGGACGGATCGGCAGCCGCGCGCGGCTGCTCGTCCGCCCAGCGCTGCATCGCCGCGCCCCACTGCCGCGCGGTCGCCGGGTCGATGTCGAAGATCGTGAACCGCGTCCGCTCGCGGATGCGGATCCGCAGCAGCTTCATGCCTTCGGCGTCATGCAGCACGTCCTGCAATTCGATCTCCTGCCCGCCGAGGGGCACGGTGAGCCGTTGCAGGGGCGTGATCTGCATGGGGTCCGGATTCGACGAGGCGCGGCGCGGCCCGCCGTCACTTCTTCAGCTTCATGATGCCCATGGCGTTCATCAGCAGCTTCTCGTACAGGGGCTCCGAGGTGCCCGACCGCATCTTGCGCAGGAAGTACTTCTCGAAGCCGATCTTGGCCAGGTGCACCCACTTGCCCTCGGAGAACCAGTTCACGTTGCGCGGCGGGATCTGCGGCAGCGCGACGAACGCGGCGCCGGTGTCGCCGAAGTCGGCGAGGCACACGGCGTTCCACGTCGCGCGCGTGTCGGGCTCGCGGCCGTCGAGCGCGGCGCGGATGTTGTGCGCCGCCGCCGTCACCATCGACTCGATCATGTAGCCGGTCTTCGGCGCCCCCGTCGGCACCGGCGTCACCTCGACCGGCGGGATCGCGACGCAGACGCCGACCGAGTGGATGTTCCTGAACTTCGGGTTGCGCTGGAATTCGTCGATCAGGATGAAGCCGCGCGGATTGGTCAGCCCTTCGATGCCGAACACCGCGTCGATGCCCTTGAACGCCGGCAGCATCATCGAGTAGCGGAACGGCAGCTCGTGCTCCTTCTTCGGCTTGCCGTCCTCGTCGTGCTCGGTGACGAACATCTTCCCCGCCTCGACGCGGGTCGTCTTCGCGTTGCAGATCCACTTGATGTGCCGCTCGCGCAGCGCCGACTCGAGCAGCCCCTTCGAATCGCCGACGCCGCCCAGCCCCAGGTGCCCCACGTACGGCTCGGCGGTGACGAAGGTCATCGGCACCTTGTCGCGGATCTTCCGCCGCCGCAGGTCGGTGTCCATGATCATCGCGAACTCGTAGGCGGGACCGTAGCAGGACGCCCCCTGGACCGCGCCGACGACGATGGGCCCGGGGCTGGCGACGAACTGCTGCCAGGCCTTCTCGGCCTCGACCGCGTGATCGACGTGGCAGACCGACTGCGTGTGGCCGCCCGACGCGGCGGGGCCGAGCCCGGGCACCTCGTCGAAGGCGAGCTTCGGGCCGGTGGCGATCACCAGGTGGTCGTAGGCGATGCTGTTGCCGTCGTCCAGCTCGATCCGGTTCTCGGCCGGATGCACCCGTTTGGCGCCGACCGGGACGAACTCGATGCCCTTGCGCTTGAGCGACGTCGCGAGGTCGATCTCGATGTCCGACCGCGTCCGCCAGTTCACGGCGACCCACGGATTGCTCGGGACGAAGTGGAATCGCGGGCTGTTGGAGACCACGGTCACGGTGTCCTCGCGGCGGGCGAGCTCGCGCATCTCGTAGGCCATGGGCATGCCGCCCAGGCCGGCTCCGAGGACGACAATATGTGCCATGGCGATTATTCCTGGCGCCGGCATGCGGCGCGTGCTGGACTGGAGGGGAGGTGCGGCCCGCGGCCGCACCCGCGGCGTGCCGCGAGAGACCGCTTATTGGGCGAGTTTCCGAGGCGGGCCGTCCATAGCCACGGGGAGTTATGGGCGACTACTCCCTCTGGGTGATTTCAATCCCCCGCCATCGGGCTTATCCGTAGTAACCGGCCGGAGTGATGGCGCCAGCCGTCGCCCGCGCCTTAGTATCGCCGACGGGTTGCGGGCGACCGCCCGGCCCGCCGCTCCCCCGTTCCCCGAAGCCGCGTGCAGGAGGATAGGTCCATGACCAAGCAGATGTACCCGACACCCATGCTCGACCAGCTCGAGACCGGGCCGTGGCCGAGCTTCGTCACCGGCCTGAAGCGCCTCGCGAAGGACAAGGACTACGTCGTCGACCTGCTCGGCCAGCTCGAGCACTCGTACAAGACCCGCAAGGGCTACTGGAAGGGCGGCACCGTCGGCGTGTTCGGGTACGGCGGCGGCGTCATTCCCCGCTTCACCGAGGCCAAGGACGCCGACAACAAGCCGCTGTTCCCGGCGGCCGCCGAATTCCACACGCTGCGCGTGATGCCGCCCGCCGGCATGCACTACAACACCGACGTGCTGCGCAAGATGGCCGACATCTGGGAGAAGCACGGCTCGGGCCTGATCGCGTTCCACGGCCAGTCCGGCGACATCATGTTCCAGGGCGTGACCAGCGAGAACGTGCAGCCGGCGTTCGACGCGATCAACGAGCTCGGCTTCGACCTCGGCGGCGCCGGCCCCGCGGTGCGCACGTCGATGTCCTGCGTCGGCGCCGCGCGCTGCGAGCAGTCCTGCTACGACGAGGGCTCGGCGCACCGCACCGTGATCAACAGCTTCCTCGACGACATCCACCGGCCGTCGCTGCCGTACAAGTTCAAGTTCAAGTTCTCGGGCTGTCCCAACGACTGCATGAACTCGATCCAGCGCGCCGACATGGCGGTCATCGGCACCTGGCGCGACAACATCCGCACCGACGAGGCGCTGGCGAAGAAGTGGTTCGCGAAGCACGGGATGAACGAGCTCGTCAACGACGTCGTCGCGCGCTGCCCGACCAAGGCGATCCAGCTGAAGGAGATCAAGGACCTGAAGTCCGGCGACGTCGATGTCGACGGTGGCGGTCAGCGACACGCACGGCCTCGAGATCGACAACCGCGACTGCGTGCGCTGCATGCACTGCATCAACGTGATCACCGGCGGGCTCGCGCCGGGCAAGGACAAGGGCGCGACGATCCTGGTCGGCGGCAAGCGCACGCTCAAGATCGGCGACCTCATGGGCACCGTCGTGGTGCCGTTCATGAAGCTCGAGACCGACGAGGACCGCGAGAAGCTGGTCGAGCTCGGGCAGCAGATCATCGACTTCTTCGCCGAGAACGCGCTGGAGCACGAGCGCACCGGCGAGATGATCGAGCGGATCGGCATCGTCAACTTCCTCGAGGCGCTGGGCATCGAGGTCGACCCGAACATGATCTCCGCCCCGCGCACCAATCCGTACGTGCGGATGGACGGCTGGGACGAGGAAGTCGCCCGGATGGCCGCCAAGAAGCACGTCGCCTGAGGAGAAGAACGATGAGCCAACCCCAGATGCGGCGCGCGATCGAGAGCGGCGTACCGGACAACAAGCAGTTCCTGCACCCGCTGCTCGCCAAGAACTACGGCAACTGGAAGTACCACGACCGGCCGCGCCCCGGCGTGCTGCACCACGTCGCGCACACCGGCGACGAGGTGTGGACGGTGCGCGCCGGCACGCAGCGGCAGATGGACGTGCACACGATCCGCAAGCTGTGCGACATCGCGGACCGCCACGCCGAGAGCCACGTCCGGTTCACCATCCGCTCCAACATCGAGTTCATGGTCTCGTCCTTCGCCAAGGTCGAGCCGCTGATCGCCGAGCTCGAGGCCAACGGCTTCCCCGTCGGCGGCACCGGCAACTCGGTGTCGATGATCGCGCACACGCAGGGCTGGCTGCACTGCGACATCCCGGGCACCGACGCGTCGGGCGCGGTCAAGGCGCTGATGGACGAGCTGATCGACGAGTTCCGCACGCGAGCAGATGCCCAACCGCGTCCACCTGTCGACGTCCTGCTGCGAGATCAACTGCGGCGGCCAGGCCGACATCGCGATCATCATCCAGCACACGAAGCCGCCGAAGATCAACCACGACCTCGTCGCCAACGTCTGCGAGCGGCCGGCGGTGGTCGCGCGCTGTCCGGTCGCCGCGATCCGGCCCGCGATGGTCAACGGCAAGCCCTCGCTCGAGGTCGACGAGAAGAAGTGCATCTGCTGCGGCGCCTGCTACCCGCCGTGCCCGCCGATGCAGATCAACGACCCGGAGTACTCGAAGTTCGCGATCTGGGTGGGCGGCAAGAACTCCAACGCGCGCGCCAAGCCGACGTTCATGAAGATGGTCGCCGCGGGCATTCCCAACAACCCGCCGCGCTGGCCCGAGGTGTCCGAGATCGTCAAGCGCATCCTGTACGTCTACAAGGCGGACGCGCGGCCGTGGGAGCGACTGTCCGACTGGATCGAGCGCATCGGCTGGCCGCGCTTCTTCGAGAAGACCGAGCTGCCGTTCACCAAGTACCTGATCGACGACTGGCGTGGCGCGCGCGTGAACCTGAACGCGTCGACGCACATCCGGTTCTGAGCGGAAGGCGTCGCGCGCCCATGAAATTCGGCATTCTGGTCAACGAAGGCCCTTACCAGCACCAGGCCAGCGATTCCGCTTACCTGTTCTGCAAGGCGGCGCTGGCGAAGGGGCACGAGATCCACCGCGTGTTCTTCTACCACGACGGCGTGAACAACTCGACGCGACTCACCGAGCCGCCGCAGGACGACCGCAACATCGTCGCCCGCTGGTCGAAGCTCGCCGCCGACCACGGCGTGGACCTCGTCGTCTGCGTGGCGGCGGCGCTGCGGCGCGGCATCAAGGACGAGAACCTCGCGCCCGGCTTCCGCATCTCGGGCCTGGGCCAGCTGGTCGAGTCCGGCATCCAGTCCGACCGGCTGGTCGTGTTCGGAGATTGAGGGCGAACGATGACCGAGGGAACCTCCAAGAAGTTCATGTTCGTCAACCGCACGGCGCCGTACGGCACGGCCTACGCGCTGGAATCGCTCGAGGTCGTGCTGATCACCGCGGCGTTCGACCAGGACGTGTCGCTGGTGTTCATCGACGACGGCGTCTGGCAGCTGAAGAAGGGCCAGCAGACCAAGGGCATCGAGACCAAGAATTTCTCGCCGACGTACCGGGCGCTCGAGGGCTACGACGTCGAGAAGCTCTACGTCGAGCGCGAGTCGCTGGAAGCGCGCGGCCTGACCGAGGGCGATCTCATCGTCGACGTCACCGTGCTCGGGGCCGGCGAACTCGGCCAGCTGATGGCGGAGCAGGACGTCGTCCTCTCCTTCTGAAAGAGCCACACGATGCTCAATATCGTCAACAAGTCGCCGCTCGAGCGGAACTCGCTCGATGCCTGCCTGCGGATCGGCGCGCCCGGCGCGCTGCTGCTGATCGAGGACGGCGTCTACGCGGCCGTCCGCGGCACCGCCGTCGAGGCCAGCGTCAAGGCGGCGCTCTCCAAGTTCCGCGTCTACGCGCTGCTGCCCGATCTCGAGGCGCGCGCCGTCGCCGACCGCGTGATCGACGGCGTGACCACCATCGACTACGGCGGGTTCGTCGACCTCGTGGCAGAGCACAACGCCTGCCAATCGTGGCTCTGACGACCCCGTCCTCGCATCACCAACGCCCTATCAGGAGATCCGCATGCCCACCATCGAAGTGAACGGCAAGAGTTTCGAGACCGACGAGGAAGGCTATCTCGTCAACCTGGCCGACTGGGACGAGGACATCGCCAAGCACATCGCGGTGACCGAGAACGTCGAGATGTCGCAGAACCACTGGGAAGTCGTCAACTTCCTGCGCAAGTACTACGACGAGTACCAGATCGCGCCGGCGGTCCGCGTGCTGACCAAGGCGATCGGCAAGACGCTCGGGCCGGAGAAGGGCAGCAGCCAGTACCTGTACGAGCTCTTCCCGTACGGTCCGGCGAAGCAGGCGTGCAAGATCGCCGGCCTGCCCAAGCCGACCGGCTGCGTGTAGGCGCGCCCGTCACGGCCACCCCCTAGCCGGTCCGCGTGGGCCCCATCGATCGCCGCCGCCGATGCCAGCGATGACGCCCGCGACGATCGTGTTCGCCCTCGCGTTCTACGCCGCGTTCCTGGTGCTGGCGCTGGGCACGGCGTACCGGATCTGGGGCTACGTCCGCGTTCCGGCGCCGCTCAAGATCCCGACGACGCCGGCGCCGATCACGCGCGGCGGCGTGGCCCTGCGCCTGGCGCGCGAGGTCGTGCTGTTCGAGAGCCTGTTCAAGGCGAGCCTGTGGCTGTGGCTCGCCGGATGGCTGTTCCACGCCGGCCTGGCGCTGGTGCTGGCGCGGCACCTGCGGTACTTCACCGAGCCGGTCTGGGGCTGGGTCGCGTTCCTGCAGCCGTTCGGCGTCTACGCGGGGTTCGCGATGGCCGCGGGCCTGGCGGGGCTGTGGGTGCGCCGCATGTTCGTCGCCCGCGTCCGCTACATCTCGACGCCGTCCGACCACCTGATGCTCGGGCTGCTGCTGGCCATCGCGCTGTCGGGGCTGGCGATGAAGTTCGTCGCGCACACCGACGTCGTCGCGGTCAAGGCGTTCTTCCTCGGGCTCATGTACTTCGACTGGAAGCCGCTGCCGGCCGACGGCGCGCTGTACGTGCACCTCGGGCTGGTCGTGCTGCTGATGATCGTGTTTCCGTACAGCAAGCTGCTGCACGCGCCGGGGATCTTCTTCTCGCCGTCGCGCAACCAGGTCGACGACCCGCGCGAGCATCGCCATCTCGCGCCCTGGGCCGCCCGCCTCGACCCGAAGAACTGACCTGACATGGCCGCCGCCGACATCAAGGCCCCGCCGCTGCGCGCCGATCCCGGCGCTCCGCAGGCGCTGCTGCCCGGCGCGATGGTCGCGTCGAAGCCGTACGTCGCCAACGAGAAGATGCAGCAGGCGCTGGGGTTCCCCGGCGAGCTCGTCGACGGCTGGCAGGAGAAGGCGATCGGGCGGATGGGCGAGCTGCTCGGCAAGTACCGCTCGCTCAAGGTGTACATGGACGCCTGCGTCCACTGCGGCGCCTGCGCCGACAAGTGCCACTACTTCATCGGCACGCAGGACCCGCTCAACATGCCCGTCGCGCGGCAGGACCTGATGCGCAGCGTCTACCGCCGCTACTTCACGCTGCCGGGCAAGCTGTTCCCGAAGCTGGTCGGCGCGCGCGACCTGACGAAGGAAGTGCTGGACCAGTGGTACAGCTACTACAACCAGTGCTCGGAGTGCCGGCGCTGCTCGGTGTTCTGCCCCTACGGCATCGACACCGCCGAAGTGACGATGGCGGCGAAGGAGATCATGGACGTCGCCGGCCTCGGGCAGAAGTACAGCAACGAGATCATCGGCAAGGTGCACCGCATCGGCAACAACCTGGGCCTGCCGGGCCCGGCGCTGGCCGACACGCTGGAGGGCCTCGAGGAGGACGTCAAGGAGGAGACCGGGCAGGACGTCCGCTTCCCGCTCGACGAGAAGGGCGCCGAGGTGCTGCTGGTCACGCCGTCGGCCGATTTCTTCGCCGAGCCGCACGTCGACAGCCTGATCGGCTACGCCAAGGTGTTCCACGCGGCCGGCATCCGCTGGACGCTGTCGTCGCACGCGTCGGAGGCCGGCAACTTCGGTCTCTTCATCGGCAACTACGACCAGCTGCAGAAGATCGCGCTGCGCATCCGCGAGGCGGCGCTCGAGCTCGGGGTCAAGCGCATCGTCGTCGGCGAATGCGGCCACGCGTGGCGCGTCGCGTACAGCTACTGGAACACGCTGACCGGCATCGGCGCCGGCGGCGACGACCCGTTCGCGCGGATGCTGCAGGCCCAGCTCGATTCGCGCTACCGGCAGCCGATGCACATCTGCGAGCTGACCTCGGACCTCATCGACCGCGGGGCGCTCAGGTTCGACAAGGAAGCCAACGACCATCGCGTCGTCACGTTCCACGACTCGTGCAACGTCGCGCGCGCCTCGCGGATGGGCGACGCGCCCGGCGGGCAGTTCGAGATCCCGCGCGCCATCATCCGGGCGGTCGCGAACAAGTACGTCGAGATGCCGCGCGGCACCACGCGGGAGCAGACGTACTGCTGCGGCGGCGGCGGCGGCCTCCTCACCGACGAGCTGCTCGACCTGCGGGTCAAGGGCGCGCTGCCGCGGATGGAGGCGCTGCAGCAGGTCGTCGACACGCACGGCGTCAACTTCATGGCGACGATCTGCGCGATCTGCAAGGCGCAGTTCTCCAAGGTTCTGCCGTACTACGGATTCAAGATGGGCATGGTCGGCGGCGTGCACCAGCTCGTCAGCACGGCGATCCGGCTCGGCGACAAGCATTGATCGGCGGCCCGCGGCCGACCGACATCGAAGCAACAGACCGGAGATCAGGCAATGTCCACACCCCCCAGCCAATCTGTCGAAAAGCTCACGTTCCGTCGCTACAAGGACGGCGACGTGAAGTGGGAATCCTGGCGCGACCAGATCTTCCAGGCGAGCTACACGCACAAGTGCCCGACGTACATCCAGTCGACGCCGCCGTGCCAGGGCAGCTGCCCGTCGGGCGAGGACATCCGCGGCTACCTCAACATCGTGCGCGGCATCGAGAAGCCGCCGGCGGGCGTGAAGTGGCAGGAGTACGCGTGGCGCCGGCTGACCGAGGCGAACCCGTTCCCGTCGGTGATGGGCCGCGTCTGCCCTGCGCCCTGCGAGACCGGCTGCAACCGCAACGAGGTCGAGGACCACGTCGGCATCAACTCGGTCGAGCATTTTCTCGGCGAGTACGCGATCGCGAACAAGCTCGCGTTCGTGCCGGTGCCGGCGACCAGCGGCAAGAAGGTCGCGGTGATCGGCGGCGGACCCGCGGGGCTGTCCTGCGCGTACCAGCTCGTGCGCCGCGGCCATGAGGTGACCGTCTTCGACGAGCACGAGCACCTGGGCGGGATGATGCGCTACGGCATCCCGGGGTTCCGCACGCCGCGCGAGGTGCTGGACGCCGAGATCCAGCGCATCGTCGACCTCGGCGTGAAGACGCGGCTCAAGTGCCGGATCGGCACCGACGTCACGCTGGAGTCGCTGCGCAAGGATTTCGACGCGGTGTTCCTCGGCATGGGCGCGCAGTCCGGGCGGCCGCTGCCGGCGCCCGGCGGCGACGCGCCGAACGTCGTCACCGCGACGTCGTTCCTGAAGGCGTTCAACGACGGCCGGCTGCAGCACGTCGGCAAGCGGGTCGTCGTCATCGGCGGCGGCGACACCTCGATCGACGTCGCCACCGTCGCGCGGCGCCTCGGGCACATCGAGCACGCGAAGCCGACCGACTTCGCGGAACTCGCGATCGCCGGGCACCTCGCTCACGACGTGGCGTCGGTGTCGGCGAAGCAGGGCGCCGAGGTCACGCTGACGTCCGTGTTCGACGTCGACCGGATGCAGGCGAACAAGCACGAGATCGAGCAGGCGCAGGCCGAAGGCATCGCCATCCGCGGCGGGCTCGCGCCGGTGTGCGTGGTCAAGGACGCGAACGGCCGGGGGATCGCGCTGCGCGTCGCCCGCTGCGAGGCGAAGTTCGTCGGCCCCAAGCTCGAGATCAAGATGATCGAGGGCACCGAGGAAGACATCCCGGCCGACCTCATCGTGTCGGCGATCGGACAGGCCGTCGACTTCACCGGCCTCGAGGAGTTCGACAGCGGCCGCGGCACCGTCGCCGCCGACAAGAACTACCAGGTCCCGGGCAAGCCGGGGACGTTCGCCGGCGGCGACGTGCTGCGCCCGCACCTGCTCACGACGGCCATCGGTCACGGCGCGATCGCCGCCGACGGCATCGACCGCTTCCTCCGCGGCGAGGAGCAGGGCAAGCGGCCGAAGATCGACGTCCACGCGTTCGACCTGCAGCGCAAGATGATCGAGAAGGGCCTCACGTTCAGCGAAACGCACGAGCCGATCCACGGCACCGACAGCACCAACGTCGGCATCCACAACTACGACAACCGCTCCGACCGCTACGTGATCCCGCACGAGGAGCTGTTCCTCGGCCACTTCGGGTTCACGCCGCGCCTCAAGCGCAACGTCATCACGCTGACGCGCGAAACGGCGCTCGGCAACTTCGACGAGCGGCTCGAGCCGCTGTCCGAAGCCGAGGCCGTGGCCGAGGCCAAGCGCTGCATGAGCTGCGGCCAGTGCTTCGAGTGCGACAACTGCGTCGTGTACTGCCCGCAGCTCGCGGTGGCCAAGGTGCCGAAGAAGGACGCGACGACCGGGCGCTACGTGTACACCGACTACGACAGGTGCATCGGCTGCCACATCTGCAAGGACGTCTGCCCGACCGGCTACATCCAGATGGGGCTCGGCGAATAGCGGCATGGCCACGCGCGGCACCTCGGCGGGCACCCAGGCGGCACACGGCCGGCAGCTCGACTGCCGGCGGCGGCGGTTCGGCGCGCGCATCGCGCGGCTCGCGCTGGCGTTCGCCTTCGCGGCGGTCGCCGCGACCCCGGCGACCGCGGCCGACGGCGCTGCCTCGCGGGTGCCGATGCCGGCGGTCGCGATCAGCGCGCCGGGCCAGTGCGTCGAGGACACGCAGTTCATGCGGCGCAATCACATGGAGCTGCTGAAGCACCACCGCGACCGCACCGTGCACGAGGGCGTTCGCACGACGCAGCACAGCCTCGCCAACTGCGTCGCCTGCCACGCCGGCCGCGAGACGGGCCGGGTCACCGGCAGCAGCGACGCGTTCTGCGAAGGCTGCCACCGGTACGCCGCGGTCAAGCTCGACTGCTTCGAATGCCACACCGACCGGCGGGCGGCCGGCCTCGCCGCCAACGCCGTGGCGCCGACGGGGGCACCGCGATGAGCGAAGTCGATCGCGGCCGGCGGCAGGTGCTGGGCTGGGGCGCGGCGCTCGCCGGCGTCACGCTCGCGCCCGGCATCACGCTGTTCGAGCTCGCGCAGGGCCGCGCGCCCGCCGAGCCGGCGGCGAAGACGGTGCGCTGGGGCATGCTGGTCGACGTCAACCGCTGCGCGTCGGACTGCGACGCCTGCGTCGTCGCGTGCGACAGGGAGAACGGTCTCGCGGGCGCGAAGACGTCGACGTCGGCGCAGTGGATCCGCAAGGTCGAGCTGAAGGACCTGCGCGGCGGCCCGGCGAAGACGGCGCCGGTGATGTGCCAGCACTGCGCCGAGCCGCCCTGCGTCGACGTCTGCCCGACCGGCGCGTCGTTCAAGCGCGCCGACGGCATCGTCCTGGTCGACCGCCACACCTGCATCGGCTGCCGCTACTGCATGATGGCCTGCCCGTACCAGGCCCGCTCGTTCGTCCACGAGCCGGTCACCGGCCAGAAGCCCGAGGTGCCGCGCGGCAAGGGTTGCGTGGAGTCGTGCACGCTGTGCGTCCATCGCATCGACCGCGACCAGATCCCGGCGTGCGTCGAGGCCTGCGCCGCGACCGGCCACAAGGCGATCCTGTTCGGCAACCTCAACGATCCGGCGAGCGAGATCGCGCAGCGGATCGCCAGCCTCGCCACCACGGCGCTGCGGCCCGACCTGCGGCTCGGCCCGGGCGTGCGCTACCAGGGGCTCTGACGCGCCATGGCCGCCGCCGACCTCACGCCACGGGAATCGCGCCGCTTCTGGGCGCTGGCGGCGCTGCTCGGGCTGGTCGTGCTGGCCGGACTCGCGGCCGCGCACTACATGGAGGAGAACGGGCACATCGTCACGGGGATGAACAACCGGATCGTCTGGGGTCTCCCGCACGTGTTCGCGATATTCCTGATCGTCGCCGCCTCCGGCGCGCTCAACGTGGCGTCGATCGGCTCGGTGTTCGGCAAGGCCCCGTACAAGCTGCGGGCGCCGCTGTCCGGCCTGCTGTGCCTCGCGCTGCTCGCGGGCGGCCTCGCCGTGCTGATGCTCGACCTCGGCCGGCCGGAGCGCATGATCGTCGCCGCGACGCACTACAACTTCACGTCGGTGTTCGCCTGGAACGTGTTCCTCTATTCCGGCATGTTCGCGATCGTCGCCGTCTACCTGTGGACGCTGATGGAGCGGCGGATGAAGGTCCACTCCGGCCGGGTCGGGCTCGCCGCGTTCGTCTGGCGCCTCGTGCTCACCACCGGCACCGGGGCGATCTTCGCCTTCCTCGTCGCGCGGCAGGCCTACGGCAGCGCGCTGCTGCCGCCGCTGTTCATCGTGATGTCGTTCGCCTGGGGCCTCGCCGTCTTCCTCGTCGTCGAGTCCGCGATCTGCGCGTGGAAGGGCTGCAGCGTCCCGGCCGACGTGCTGCGGCGGATGCGCAACCTGCTGGGGCTGTTCATCGCCGCCGTCCTCTACCTGACCCTCGTCTATCACCTGACCAACGCCTACTTCGCGCGCCAGATGCCCTTCACCCAGTTCATCCTGGTCACCGGCGGCGTGTATCCGGCGCTGTTCTGGTGGGGCTACGTCGTCGTCGGCAGCGTGGCTGCCGCTGGTCCTCGTGTTCCATCCGCGGCTGGGGGGGCCGGCGTCGGTGCTCGCGGCATCGCTGCTGACGATCGCGGGCGCGTTCGCGCTGCTGTACGTGTTCATCATCGGCGGGCAGTCGTGGCCGCTCGAGATCTTCCCGGGCTACCAGGCGAGCAGCAGCTTCGGCGACGGACAGATCGCCCACTATGCCCCGCGGCTGCCCGAATTGCTGCTGGGGCTGGGCGGGGTCGGCATCGCGATGCTCATCACCGTCGTCGGCCTGCGCGTGCTGCCGTTCGCGCCCGAGGACGAGGCCTACGCCGCCCGCACCGCGCCAGCCGGAAACGACTGATGGCGGCCGCGCTCAACCCACGTCGCCTGCTGGTCTCCGCGACGCACAAGTCGTCGGGCAAGACGACGATCGCCATCGGCCTGTGCCGCGCCTTCCGCGACCGCGGGCTCGCGGTCCAGGCGTTCAAGAAGGGGCCGGACTACATCGACCCGATGTGGCTGACGACGGCGACGGGCCGGCGTTGCCGGAACCTCGATCCCTACCTGTCGGACGCGGCGGAATATCGCGGCGCGTTCCGGCGGCACGCCGCCGCGGCCGACGTCTGCGTCGTCGAGGGCAACAAGGGTCTCTACGACGGCCTGGCGCTCGACGGCAGCAACAGCAACGCGGCGCTGGCGAAGGCGCTCGGGCTGCCGGTCGTGCTGGTGATCGACGCGCGCGGGATGACCCGCGGCATCGCGCCGCTGATCCTCGGCTACCAGGCATTCGACCGCGACGTGAAGTTCGCCGGCGTGATCCTGAACAACCTGGGCGGCAGCCGGCACGAGGCCAAGCTGCGGATGGTGGTCGAGCATTACACGGACATGCGCGTGCTGGGCGCCGTGCATGGCGACCCGCGGCTCGCGATCGCCGAGCGTCACCTGGGGCTCACGCCCAGCAACGAAGCCGACGGCGCCGAGCAGCGCGTCGCCGCGATCGGCGCCATCGTCGGGGCGCAGGTCGACCTCGACGAGCTGTTGCGCGTCGCGGCCGACGTGCCGCCGCTGGCCATCCCCGGCGACGCCGTCGCCGATCCGTATCCGCCGGCCGCCGCGCCGGACCTGCGCATCGGCGTGCTGCAGGATCGCGCGTTCGGCTTCTACTATGCCGACGACCTCGACGCGCTGCGCGCCGCCGGCGCGACGCTGGTCGGCGTCGACGCCCTCAGCGACTCGCAGCTGCCCAGCGTCGACGGGCTGTTCATCGGCGGCGGCTTTCCCGAGCTCTACGCCGCGGAGCTCGAGGCGAACGCCGCGTTGCGCACGCGGATCCGCGCCGCGATCGACACCGGCCTGCCCGTCTACGCCGAGTGCGGCGGACTGATGTACCTCGCCCGCACGCTGACGTACAAGGGGCAGTCGTACAAGATGGTCGGCGCGATTCCCGGTGACGTCGTGATGCACGAGCGGCCCGTCGGCCGCGGTTACGTCAACCTCGAGGAATCCGCGGACTTCCCGTGGCCGGAGGCGAAGGCGAAGCCGGAGGCGAGCAACGGCAGCGGCAAGGCTGGCGACCGGGACCGGCGGCGCCGCGGTGCGCGCGCACGAGTTCCACTATTCGAGCCTCGAGAACCTGCCCGCCGACCTGCGCTACGCGTACACCGTCAAGCGCGGCCACGGCGTCGACGGGCGCCGCGACGGCATCGTCGTGCAGAACGTGCTGGCGTCCTATGCGCACCTGCGCAGCGCCGGCGGCAACGCGTGGGCCGCGCGCTTCGTCGACTTCGTCCGGCACGCCGACTACCGCCTGCGGCGCCAGGACAACATCGTCTACCTGTCGCCTTCGCGCGGCCGGGAAGCGATGGTGCTGTGACGGCGCGAGGGGATTCCCGTGATGATCGCAACCCATCAGCCGGTGCATTACGTCGAGGTCGACGGCAGGCGCATCGAAACCGACAGCGAGGGCTACCTCGTCGATCGCGAGCCAGTGGTCGGAGGCATTCGCGCGCGAACTGGCGCGGCAGGAAGGGCTGGCGCTCACGCCGGCGCACTGGGAGGTCATCCGCTTCCTGCGCGACTACTATTTCGAGCACGGCGTCCAGGCGCAGGTGCGGGTGATGATCCCGCACTTCACCGACGCCTGGGGACCGGAGCGCGGCTCGAACCACCACCTGCACGAGATGTTCCCGCGCGGCGGTCCGCAGAAGCAGGGCAACCGGCTGGCCGGATTGCTGCGCACCAAGGGCGAGCACTGACATGGCCGGCCGCGCGACCCGCATCGCCCGGCTTCGGCCGCCCCGGCCCCGAAGGAGGGTCCCGATGATCACCGTCACCCCCGGCGCGGCGCAGCAGATCCGGATCGCCGCCACGCAGTCGGATTCCGACGAGATGGGGCTGCGGATCGCGGCGCGCCGCGACACCGACGGCTCGCTTCATTACGCGATGGGCTTCGACGAGGCGCGCAACGACGATCTCGTCGTGACCTCGGAGGGCATCGCGCTGGTCGTGTCGCCGCGCGACACCGGCCTGCTCGACGGCATGACGCATCGATTACGTCGAGTTCGAGCCCGGCGACTTCCGCTTCATCTTCATCAATCCCAACGACGTCGCGCCGCCGGCTTCCGCCGGACGGCTCCGCGCCGACAACCGCGCCGAGGGCTGCGGCAGCGGGCGTGGCTGCGGCTGTGGCGCGGCCTGAACGCGCATTTCGCGCGAGGACGAACCCATGGCAACCGAATCCATCACGATGCTGCCGAGCCCGCCCGCGCCGCGGCACGGTCTACCTGGTCGGCTGCCGGCCCCGGCGACCCGGAACTGCTGACGCTGCGCGCGTACCGGCTGATGCAGAGCGCCGACGTCGCGCTCTACGACCACCTGGTGTCGGACGAGGTGCTCGACGCTGCTGCCCGCGGCGACCCGCCGCATCTACGTCGGCAAGGAGCGCGACCGGCACACGATGCCGCAGGAGGCGATCAACGAGCTGCTGGTGCGGCTCGCGCGCGAGGGCACTGCGCGTGCTGCGACTCAAGGGCGGCGACCCGTTCATCTTCGGCCGCGGCGGCGAGGAGATCGACACGCTGGCCGCCGCAGGGCGTGCGCGTTCGAGGTCGTGCCCGGCATCACGGCCGCGCTGGGCGTGGCGTCCTATGCGGGCATTCCGCTGACGCATCGCGATTGTGCGCAGGCCTGCCTGTTCGTGACCGGTCACCTGCAAGGACGGCAGCATGGACCTCGACTGGCCGGCGCTGGCGCGGCCGCGCCAGACGGTGGTCGTCTACATGGGACTGCTCGGCCTGCCGGTGCTGTGCGCGGGGCTGGTCGCGCACGGACTGTCGGCCGATACGCCGGCGGCCGTGGTCCAGCAGGGCACGACGCGCGAGCAGCGGGTGGTCACCGGAACGCTGCGCACGCTGGCGCAGGCCAGGTCGCCGACGCGATGCTGATGCCGCCGACGCTGATCATCATCGGCGACGTCGTGCGGCTGCGCGAGCGGCTGAACGTGGTTTCGCCCGGACGAAGCCGGGCGGCTGCCGCGCGAGGTCCGCTGCGGGGCGGTTGCCGTCCGCCTAGCCGGACGTCGCCTCGGCGCGATGCTCGACCGCGAACACCGCGGCCTCGACGCGCGAGCGCAGGCCCAGCTTCGACAGGATGTGGCGGACGTGGAGCTTGACGGTGTCGTGGCTGATGCCCAGCGCCAGCGCGATCGCCTTGTTGCTCTTGCCGTTGGACAGGTGCTGCAGGATCTCGCGCTCGCGCTCGGTCAGCGACTTCATGTAGTCCGCGCGCGTGGTGCCCGGCTGCGCCGGCAGCAGCAGGTCGACCAGCTTCAGCGCCATCACCGGCGCGACGACCACCTCGCCCCGCGCCGTGCGGCGGATGGCGTCGATGACGTCGTCGGGATCCATGTCCTTCAGCAGGTAGCCGCGCACGCCGGCGCGGAAGGCCCGCCCCAGGTCCTCCTGCGAATCGCTCATCGTCAGCACGACGACCGGGGTTTCGATGCCCTCGGCGCGGAACCGGGTCAGCAGATGGTGGCCGTCGACCGGCACCATGCGCAGGTCCATGATCGCGAGGTCGGGCCGCTCGTCGCGCAGCAGGCGCACCGCCTCGTCGGCGTTGCCGGTGTGTCCGGCGACCTTGATGCCGGCGCGCGCTTCGAGCAGCTCGGACAGGCCCCGGCGGCACAGGGCGTGATCGTCGATCAGGACGACCCGGATGGGATCATTCGTCGTCATTGTGGAGCCTCGTCCGTCGGCGGATGCACGGGAAACGTGAGTTCGAGCCGGGTGCCGGTCCCGCCGGCCCGCCCCAGGGTGATGGTCCCGCCGAGGCGGTGGGCGCGTTCGCGCATGATCGCGATCCCGTAGTGCCCGGAATCGCCGTGGCCCGGCTCGCCCGAGGCGGTGGCGAAGCCGACGCCGTCGTCCTCGACGACCAGTCGGTAGCCGTCCTGCGTGTAGTCCAGCGACAGCGCGGCGCTGGTCGCGTGGGCATGACGCGCGACGTTGGCGAGCGCCTCCTGGACGATGTGGAAGACCTCGATCTCGCGTTCGGGCGGCAGGCAGAGGTTGAGGACCTGGTTGTCGAACGACGAGGGCGATGCCGGTGCGGTCGAGGAAGCGCTCGCTGGTCTCGCGCAGCGCGTGCACCAGGCCCTGCGGATCCATCTGGCTGCGGAAGTAGGTGATCAGCTCGCGCAGCCGGCGCTGGGAATTGCCGAGCGTGTCGTCGACATCGCTGCAGTACTTGCGCGCGCGCAGCTCGTCGTTGTCGCGGATCGCGTCGCGCAGCAGGGTCACCCGCATCCGCATGTAGGTGAGACCCTGCGCCAGCGAGTCGTGGACTTCGTTGGCGAGCATCTGGCGCTCGCTGGTCAGACGGATGCGCAGGTTCTCGCACGACAGGCGGGCGTTGTCGAGCGTCATCCCGATCAGGTCGCCGGCGGCACGCAGCAGCGGCGTCATCGCCGGCGGCAGCGCGCATTCGGCGGCGAACATGAGGTTGAGCGCGCCCACCGGGCGGTCCCGGTGGCGCAGCGGCACCGCCACCAGGTGCTTGCAGACGGGGCCCAGCGCGTCGGCGGGGATCCGGTCGTCGTGGCCGCAGAGGTCGCTGCGGACGCACTGGCTGTCCGCGTTGCGCGATTCGGCGCAGGTCGTGCACCACGACTGGAGCACCCCGTGGTTCCGCGCGAGCCCGACGGTGACGGCCGGATCGAAAAAAGCCCCGTTCCGGCCGATGACCTTGATCGTGCCCGCGTCGGCGCTCGGCCAGGCGCACGATCGCCTCCAGCATCGGCTGGAGCACCGACGCGAGTTCGGCGTCCAGGCGACCGTCCGCAACCACCCGCTCCCCGTTGCTGCTCGCGAGGCGCGGAGAGGCCGTCGGGTCGGCGGTCGGGGGGGCGTCGTTGCGCGGGCAACCGACGGACAGCGGGATCACGGGACTTCCTCCGTTAGGGGCGTGCTTGTGGCCGGTCGGCAAAGCTGTCCGCCGCCCGGTCCGCTACTCCCTTACAGATTGATTATGGAGCCTGCGCCACCCCGGTGCAACCGACGGCCGCGAACGCTTGACCGGTCCCGACCGACGCGACGCGGTCGCATTCATCACCCATCCGGGGTATTCCTGTCTCCCCATCGCGGTTATAGACAGGTGACCACGGTTCTTGTGATAAACGAAATCCTGACTCCCGGCGCGATCGGCCCCGGCCTCGTGCCGGGACGGGCGGGGAAACGGCCGGCCCGCCGGCACCACAAGACCAACCCGATGCCCCCCTCCGTCGTCCACGATCCGCTCGCAGCGCCCGCTCCCGGCGCGAACACCGAGATGCGCATGACCACGTGCTACATGTGCGCGTGCCGGTGCGGCATCCGCGTGCACCTGCGCGACGGCGTGGTCCGGTACATCGACGGCAATCCGGATCATCCGCTCAACGCGGGCGTGATCTGCGCCAAGGGTTCGTCCGGGATCATGAAGCAGTACTCGCCGGCGCGGCTGACCAGGCCGCTGGTGCGCCGGCCCGGTGCCGAGCGCGGGGCCGGGGACTTCGTCGAGACCACGTGGGAGGAGGCGTTCTCGCTGCTCGAGAAGCGCCTGCGCCCGATCCGCGCGACCGATCCGAAGCGGTTCGCGCTGTTCACCGGTCGCGACCAGATGCAGGCGCTGACGGGCCTCTTCGCCCGGCAGTTCGGCACACCGAACTACGCCGCCCACGGGGGCTTCTGTTCGGTCAACATGGCCGCCGGCATGATCTACACCATCGGCGGCTCGTTCTGGGAGTTCGGCGGCCCCGACCTCGAGCGGGCGAAGCTGTTCGTGATGATCGGCACCGCCGAGGACCATCACTCGAACCCGCTGAAGGTCGCGATCTCGAAGTTCAAGCGCGACGGCGGGCGCTTCATCTCGATCAACCCGATCCGCACCGGCTATTCGGCCATCGCCGACGAGTGGTTGCCGATCAAGCCCGGGACCGACGGCGCGCTGCTGCTCGCGCTGATCCACGAGCTGATCGCCCTCGGCCTCTACGACCGCGAGTTCCTGGTCCGCTGCACGAACGCCGGCCAGCTCGTCAACCTGGACGAGGCGAACGACGAGTTCGGCATGTTCGTCCGCACCGAGGTGCCGAAGGAGGAGGGCTGCTTCGACCCGCAGAACAAGCTGTGGTGGGACCGCGCGACGAACCGGCCGGTGATCACGCATTCGGAAGGCACCGATCCGTTCCTGCTGGGCGAGTTCCGCCTGTCCGACGGCACGTTGGTGAAGCCCTCGTTCCAGCTGCTGAAGGATCGCGTCGACGACTACACGCCGGAGTGGGCGGCGGGCATCACCGGCATACCGGCCGAGGCGATCCGGCGGCTCGCCCACGAGATGGGCATCACGGCCCGCGACCAGAAGATCGAGCTGCCGATCGCGTGGACCGACATCTGGGGGAAGGAGCACGACACCGTCACCGGCAATCCGGTCGCCTTCCACGCCATGCGCGGCCTCGCGGCGCACTCGAACGGCTTCCACACGATCCGCGCGCTGGCGATTCTGATGACGCTGCTCGGCACGATCGACCGGCCGGGCGGCTTCCGCCACAAGGCGCCGTTCCCGCGCCCGATCCCGCCGTGCGCCAAGACGCCGAACACCCCGCTCGCCGTCAAGCCCGACCACCCGCTCGACGGACTGGCGCTGGGCTGGCCGGCCGAGCCGGACGACCTGTTCGTCAACGACGACGGCACGCCCGTGCGGATCGACAAGGCGTTCTCGTGGGAATACCCGCTGGCCGTGCACGGGATGATGCACAACGTGATCACCAACGCGTGGCGCGGGGATCCGTACCCGATCGACACGCTGATGATCTTCATGGCCAACATGGCGTGGAACTCGACGATGAACACGTCCGAGGTCCGGCGCATGCTGAACGACAAGCACGCGGAGGGGAAGGACGCCGGCGAGTACAAGATCCCGTTCCTCGTCGTCTGCGATGCCTTCCAGTCCGAGATGACGGCGTTCGCCGACCTGGTGCTGCCCGACACGACGTATCTCGAGCGGCACGACGTGATGTCGATGCTCGACCGGCCGATCTCCGAGTTCGACGGCCCCGTCGACTCGGTGCGCATCCCGGTCGTGCCGCCGACCGGCGAGTGCAAGCCGTTCCAGGAGGTGCTGATCGAGCTTGCGGGCCGGCTGAAGCTGCCGGCGTTCGTCCGGCCCGACGGCACGCGCAAGTACCGCGACTACCCGGATTTCGTCGTCAACTACGAGACGGAGCCGGGCTCCGGGATCGGCTTTCTCGCCGGCTGGCGCGGCAAGGGCGGCGAGAAGTTCATGCGCGGCGAGCCGAATCCGCGGCAGTGGGAGATGTACGCGCAGAACAACTGCGTCTACCAGCACAAGCTGCCGCCCTCGTACCAGTACATGCGCAACTGGAACAAGGGCTACCTCGAGTGGTCGCAGCGAAACCGGATCCAGCGCTACGCCGAGCCGATCCTGATCCATCTTTATTCCGAGGTGCTGCAGAAGTTCCGGCTCGCCGCGCAGGGCAAGGGGATGTCGCGCAAGCCGCCGGAACACCTGAAGAAGCGGATCGAGACCTACTTCGACCCGCTGCCGTTCTACTACGAGCCGCTGGAAGCGCAGCAATCGGAACTGCGCGAAGTACCCGCTCAACGCGGTGACCCAGCGGCCGATGGCGATGTACCACTCGTGGGATTCGCAGAACGCGTGGCTGCGGCAGATCCACGCCCACAACCACCTGTTCGTCAATCCGACGGTCGCGCGCGCGGCGGGGATCGAGGATGGCGGGTGGATGTGGGTCGAGTCGCAATGGGGCAAGGTGCGCTGCCTGTGCAGCTACTCGGAGGCCGTGGAGCCCGGCACCGTCTGGACCTGGAACGCGATCGGCAAGGCGCCGGGCGCCTGGCGCCTCTCGCCGGACGCCAACGAGTCCCAGCGCGGATTCCTGCTCAACCACCTGATTTCCGAGGAATTGCCCGGCGGCGCCGGCGCGAAGATCTCGAACTCCGATCCCGTCACCGGACAGGCGGCGTGGTACGACGTCCGGGTCCGGATCTATCCGGCCGAAGCCGGCGAGCCCGAGGCCACGTGGCCGCAGTTCGCGGCGGTCCCGGCCGCACCCGGGACCGCCGCCGCAACGCCGCGATGGCAGGCGTTCTTCGCGGGCCGCGGGGTGCGCAGATGAGCCGCCTCCGCCACCGGGAGTGCTCGCGGTGACCCAGCTCGCGTTGGTCATCGACCTCAACGTCTGCGTGGGCTGCCACGCCTGCGTGACGAGCTGCAAGGAGTGGAACACGTCCGGCTCGGCGGGACCGCTGGCCGATCTCGAGCCGTACGGGAAGGACCCGACCGGGGCGTTCTTCAACCGTGTGCAGACGTTCGAGGTGGGCGAGTACCCGAACACGCAGACCGTCCACTTCCCCAAGTCCTGCCTGCACTGCGAGGATCCGCCGTGCGTGCCGGTGTGCCCGACCGGCGCCAGCTACAAGCGCGAAGCGGACGGCATCGTGCTCGTCGACTACGACAAGTGCATCGGCTGCAAGTACTGCTCGTGGGCCTGCCCGTACGGGGCGCGCGAGGTCGATCCCAAGCGCAAGGTGATGACCAAGTGCACGCTGTGCGTCGACCGGATCTACGACCAGACCCGACCCGAGTCCGAGCGCAAGCCCGCGTGCGTGATGGCGTGCCCGACGTCGGCGCGGCTGTTCGGCGACATCCACGACCCCGATTCGGTGGTGTCGCAGGCGATTCGCGACAACGCCGGCTACCCGCTGATGCCGGAGTGGGGAACGCATCCGGCGAACCATTACCTGCCGCGCCGCAAGACGCCGATGCACATTCACGAGGACGAGCTCGCCCGCGCGGACAACCCGCTCAAGGTCGACGGCCTGCTGCCGAAGCCGGCCAAGTCGGAGCCGACGCTCGACGACGTGATGTCCTGGTAGACGCGGAACAACGATGCGGCCCGATTTCTCGGTACTTTTCCTCACCACGCTGATCGGCGTCGGGCAGGGCCTGTTCCTGGCGCTGTTCACCGTACAGCTGTACGCGCTTGCCGGCCTGTTGCCGCCGCCCTCCGGCCACGCGTTCTACGCGCACGGCAGCCTGGTCGCGCTGCTGTTCCTCGTTGGCGGGCTGGTCGCGTCGTTCTTCCATCTCGGGCGGCCGGAGCGCGCGTGGCGCACTGCGACGAGGTGGCGCACGTCGTGGCTGTCGCGCGAGGTGATCGTGCTGCCGGCGCTGATGGGGACCGTGTTCCTCTTCGGCGTCGCGCATCTCGCCGGCTGGAATCCGGTGCTGGCGACGCTCCCGTCGGGGCTCGCGATCGACGCGACCGTCGCGCTCGGTGTCGCCGGCACCGTGCTCGCGTTCGCGCTGTTCCTCTGCACGGCAATGATCTACGCCTGCCTGCCGTTCCTCCGCGAATGGGCGAGTCCGCTGACGGTGGTCAACTACACGCTGCTGGGCGGCGCCTCCGGCTTCACGCTGGCGGCCGCGTTCGCCGCCGGCGTCGCGCCGGAGCTGACGCGGTTCCTGGCCGGCTCGGCGTTCGTCATCACGCTGCTCGGCGCGGTGAGCCGCATCGCGTCGCTGATCCGCAACAGCCGGCTCAAGCCGAAGTCGACGCTGCAGACGGCGATCGGCATCAAGCATCCGCGCATCGTCCAGAAGTCGATGGGATTCATGGGCGGCTCGTACAACACCAAGGAATTCTTCCACGGCCGGTCCGGCGCCGCGCTGCGGTCGGTCAAGTGGGTGTTCCTGCTCGCCGCCTTCGCGGTCCCGCTGGCGCTGCTCGCCTGGGGCTGGTCGGGGGGGCCGGCGGGCGTGCTGGCGGCGGCGTTCGTCGTCCAGTACCTGGGGTTGCTCGCCGAGCGCTGGTTCTTCTTCGCGCAGGCCAATCATCCGCAGAACCTCTACTACCAGGCAGTCGCGTAGGCTTGCCGTGGATCAAGTATTTTCCCGTCCCGAGCTTCCATGTTCAACAGATTAGGTCCCATCGGCACGAGGACGCGACGGACCGGCGGCTGCGCCGGCGCCCGCGCCGCCTGCCGCCCGCGAGGAGAACGCCGTCATGGCCCTGGTTGATCCCCACGGCGGCCGCGATCTGCGGCCGCTCCTCCTCACCGGCGACGCGCTGGAAGCGGAACGGCGCCGCGCCGCGACGCTGCCCCGGCTCACCGTCAGTTCGCGCGAGAAGGGCGACATCGTCATGCTCGGCATCGGCGGCTTCACGCCGCTCGAGGGCTTCATGACGCACGCCGACTGGCAGGGCGTCTGCGACGGCATGAAGACGGCGAGCGGGCTGTTCTGGCCGATCCCGATCACGCTGTCGGCGGACGCAGGCCTTCGTCGACTCGATCCGGACCGGGCACGAGATCGCGCTCGTCGATCCCGACGACGGGCAACCGCTGGCGACCATGCTGGTGACGGAGAAGTACGCGATCGACAAGGCGCACGAGTGCGCGATGATCTTCCGCACGACCGACCCCGAGCACCCGGGCGTGAAGATGGTGATGGGCAGCGCGACGTGAACCTCGCGGGACCGATCAAGGTGCTGTCGACCGGCGGATTCGCCGAGCAGTACGGTGCGCTGTTCATGACGCCGGCCGAGACCCGCGCGCTGTTCGACTCGCTCGGCTGGAAGACGGTCGCCGCGTTCCAGACGCGCAACCCGATGCACCGATCGCACGAATACCTGGCCAAGATCGCGATCGAGGTCTGCGACGGCGTCCTCGTGCATTCGCTGCTGGGCGCGCTCAAGCCGGGCGACATTCCGGCCGACGTGCGCACCCGCGCGATCTCGGTGCTCGCGGACAGGTACTTCGTCAGCGGTACCGTGGTCCAGGCGGGCTATCCGCTGGACATGCGCTACGCCGGGCCGCGCGAGGCGCTGCTGCACGCGCTGTTCCGCCAGAACTACGGCTGCTCGCACCAGATCGTCGGCCGCGACCACGCCGGCGTCGGCAGCTACTACGGGCCGTTCGACGCGCACCACATCTTCGACCAGATCCCGAAGGGCACGCTGCAGACGCGGCCGCTCAAGATCGACGTGGACGTTCTGGTGCTACAAGTGCGGCGGCATGGCGTCCGGCCGCACCTGCCCGCACGACGACGCCGATCGGCTGCAGGTGTCCGGCACGCAGCTGCGCAAGTCGCTCTCGGAGGGCGCCGACGTGCCGCCCGAATTCAGCCGGCCCGAGGTGGTCGCGGTTCTGCGCGAGTACTACGCGGACATCGATGCGCCGAAGAACGCCCCAGCAAAGCCGGCCGGCCATTCGCCAGGGTGACCGGTCGGCGCACCAGGATCGCGGCTCAACCGATCCGGGAACAAATGGTCCCCGCCGCGCGCCTGGAACCGCGTGCGCTCTTGACCTCGGCGAGCGGCACCGCGACAAGATTCTGCTTCACGAACTGGACGAAGCTGCTGACCAGTTGCGAATGGATCCGCTCCTTGGGATAGATGACCGACATCCGGCGGATCAGGCGCGGCGCGAGCGGAACCTGCACCAGCTGCCCGAGGCGGATCTCGTTGACGACGGTCGCGCGCGACATGATGGCGAACCCCAGCCCGGTGGCAACCAGCCCCTTCAAGGCCTCCGGGCTGCCGAGTTCCATCACGCGCTGCAGGCCGTCCGGTGCGACGCCCGCCTCCTGCAGGTAGTGATCGATGACCTCGCGCGTGCCCGACCCGGGCTCGCGGCTGATGTTGGCGTAGTGCGTGAGCGACTCGGGCGTCGCGGCCTTCGGCTTCGCCAGCGGATGAGACGGCGCGCACGTGACCTGCAACTCGTCCTCGCAGCAGACATCCGTCGCGAGCAGGGCATGATGCGAGTCGCCCTCGATGAGGCCGAGGTCTAGGCTGCGCTCGGCGACGCGATTCTGCACCGCTTCCGAGTTGGCGACGAAGAGCCGCGGCACGACGGCCGGAAAGCGTGCCTTGTAGGCACCCAACACCCGGGGCAGCAGGTAATCCGCGATCGTCGTGCTGGCGCCAATGAGCAGCGGTCCTCCGAGCTGTCCGCTCATCTCTTGCAGCCGGCTATCGAGCTCGGTCGAGACCTCGAGGATGCGCTCGACGTACTTCAGGGCCAGATTGCCTGCGGCGTGAGCGAAATGTGCCCGTGCCCGCGATCGAACAGGCGCGTGTTGAAATGCTCCTCGAGCTGGCGGATCTGGGACGTGACCGCCGGCTGGGTCATGAACAGCGCCTCGGCCGCCTTGGTGAAGGAGAGGTGCTTTGCGACCGCGTGGAAGACCTGGAGGCGGCGATCCGCCATCGCTGCGTCCGGAGAATAGTCGATTGCTTTCCATTGA
>CAWHJY010000013.1:0-19338 GCA_963829775.1 uncultured beta proteobacterium
GTTCCGAGTCGTGCCGGCGCGTCGGGCGCGATTTCGAGGTCCCCTCGCACGAAGGAAACGCTCATGAACCGCATCGTCTACATCGTTGGCGCCGTCGTCATCATCATCGCTCTGCTGTCGTTCTTCGGCTTGCGCTAGCAGCTAGAGCTTCGGGATGTGCAGCGTCTTGCTGATCATCAGCGTCCCCGACAGGACGAACAGCAGCGCCATCGGATGCAGGTCCCACGGCCCGATCGTCCAGACGCCCCAGTAGAGATTCTCGCCCAGCCGGGCCTGCCAGGCCGCGAAGGCGAGCAGGCCCGTGAGCAGAACGCTGGTGGGGATGGGCGTCCCCTCGAAGTAGGCGACCTTGTCCTTGCCCTCCGAGAGTTCCTCGGCGGTCACGTTGTAGCGGGCGAGCCGGCCGACCCCGCAGCAGACGAAGTAGATCAGCGCCAGCCAGTCCCAGCCGCCCTGCAGGCCCGCGGCGAATCCGAGCGCGGCGGGTGCGACCCCGAACGATATGACGTCGGCAAGCGAATCGAGCTCGCGCCCCAGCGCCGAGTGCGTTCGCCGCCAGCGCGCGACGCGGCCGTCGATGACGTCGAACACGAAGGCGGCCGGGGCCAGCGCGGTCGCGATCAGGAAATACCCGACCGACTGGCTTTCGACGTACTTCATCGCGAAGAAGACGGCGGCGACGCCGCAGGCAGCGTTCGCCAGCGTGAAGAAGTCCGCGAGGTGAAACTCGCGAATCATCGAGAAATGCTTCGGTGTGGTCATGGTGCGTTCAGTATAGGCGACCCGTCGATGCGCACGGCTCCGATTCGCGCGAGCGGGCGACAAGAAAAAGGCCCCGGTACGCCCGGGGCCTCGATCCTGCGCCGCGGCCGGGCGGATTACTTGCCCGTCGGCAGCTTGCCCTGCACGCCCTCGACGTAGTAGTCCATCTTCGACAGGTCGGCGTCGGTGATCGTCTTGCCCGCGGCGAGCCGCTCCTTGCCGTCGTTGTCCTTCACCGGGCCGGTGAACGGGTGCAGCTTGCCGGCGGCGATGTCGGCCTCGGCCTTCTTCATCTGGTCCTGCACGTCCTGCGGCACGACCTTGTTGAACGGCGCCATCTTGATCATGCCGTCCTTGATGCCGCCCCAGACGTTGTCCGGCTTCCACTTGCCGTCGACCGAGCTCTGCGCGACCTTGGTGTAGTAGTTGCCCCACTGGTGCGTGACGGCCGTCAGCTGCGCGTTCGGGCCGTACTTCGACATGTCGCTGTGGTAGCCGATCGCGTAGACCTTCTTCGCCTCGGCGGCCTGCACGGCGGCGGTCGAGTCGGTGTGGTGGGTGACGACGTCGGCGCCCTGCGAGATCAGCGTGTCGGCCGCCTGGCGTTCCTTGCCCGGATCGAACCACGAGTTGACCCAGACGACCTTGACCTCGGCCTTCGGGTTGACGCTTCTCATGCCGCGCGTGAACGCGTTGATGCCCATCACGACCTCGGGAATCGGGAACGCGGCGACGTAGCCCGCGACGTTGGACTTGGTCATCTTGCCCGCGACGATGCCGGCGAGGTAGCGGCCCTCGTAGAAGCGCGCGTTGTAGATGCCGACGTTCGCCGCGCTCTTGTAGCCGGTGGCGTGCTCGAAGTGCGTCTTCGGGAACGTGCCGGCGACCTTGATGGTCGGGTTCATGTAGCCGAACGACGTGGTGAAGATCAGCTGGTGGCCGCTCTGCGCGAGCTCGCGGATCACGCGCTCGGCGTCGGCGCCTTCCGGCACGCTCTCGATGTACTTGGTCGTCACCTTCGCGCCCAGCGCCTTTTCCATTTCCTTGCGCCCGGTGTCGTGCTGGAAGGTCCAGCCGGCATCGCCGATGGGGCTCACGTAGACGAAGCCGATCTTCAGCGGCTCGGCGGCCTTGGTCTGCGCGGCGGCGGGCAGCGCCACGCCGAGCGCGGCGGCGCCGAAGGCGGCGGCCAGCAGGGTCCTGCGGGTCATTCTGTGCATGAGCGGATTCTCCAGAGGGTGCGAGGGGGCACGGGCGGGTGGCGCGTCGGTCCGGCCCCGGTCGGGGCGAGCCGGCGAAGCGGCCAGACGGCGAATTTTACACCGCCGGTCAGGCGTCGGGATGGTACGGCTTGCCCAGCGACGCGGGGGCGTTCATCCGGATCGTCGCCGCGTCGCGCGAGATGATCGCCAGCACGACGATGGTCGCGAGGTAGGGCAGCATCGACAGGTACTGCGACGGGATCTCGACCCCCAGCGCCTGGACCTGGAACTGGGCCAGCGTCACCCCGCCGAACAGGTAGGCGCCGGCCAGCACGCGCCAGGGCTTCCACGTCGCGAAGACGACCAGCGCCAGCGCGATCCAGCCGCGACCCGCCGTCATGCCCTCGACCCACAGCGGCGTGTAGGCAATGGCCAGGTAGGCGCCGGCGAGGCCCGAGCAGGCGCCGCCGAACATCACCGCGAGGTAGCGGATGCGCACCACCGGATAGCCGATCGCGTGCGCCGACTGCGGGCTCTCGCCCACCGCGCGCACGATCAGGCCGGCGCGCGTCCGATAGAGGAACCACTGGATCAGCGCGAACAGCAGCAGCGACAGGTAGACGAGCGGATTGTGGCCGAACAGCAGCTTGCCGACGACCGGCAGGTCGGACAGTCCGGGAATCGCCAGCGGCCGGATGCCCTCGATCACGACGCTCACGTAGTCGAGGCCGAGGAACGCCGAGAGTCCGACGCCGAACAGCGAGAGCGCCAGCCCGGTCGCGACCTGGTTGGCCATCAGCGACAAGGTCAGGACGGCGAACACCGCCGACAGCGCGGCGCCGGCGGCGATGCCCGCGGCGACGCCGAGCCACGGATTCTTCGTCGTCGCCGCGACGGCGAACGACACGACGGCGCCGACGAGCATCATGCCCTCGACGCCCAGGTTCAGCACCCCGGACTTCTCGGTGACGAGCTCGCCCAATGCCGCGTAGACCAGCGGCGTGCCGGCGGCGAGCGTCAGGACGAGGAGTTCGGCGAAATGATCCACGGGAAGCGGCGGCCGTGGTCGGCTACGCGATGGCGGGGACCGCGACGCGCCGCACGCGCCGCAGCCGGTAGTGGATGAACACGTCGGCCGCGAGCAGGAAGAACAGCAGCGTTCCCTGGAACAGCCCCGTCACCGCCGACGGCAGCGCCAGGCCCATCTGCGCCGACTCGCCGCCGAGGTAGAGCAGCGACATCAGCAGGCTCGCGAACACGATGCCGACGGGGTGCAGCCGCCCGACGAAGGCGACGATGATCGCGGCGAAGCCGTAGCCCGGCGAGACCGTCGGCTGCAGCTGCCCCAGCGGGCCGGCGACTTCGTTGACGCCGGCAAGCCCGGCGCAGGCCCCGCCGATCAGCATGCCCATCCACACGGTCCGGGCCGACGAGATGCCGGCGTAGTTGGCGGCGGCCGGCGCGAGCCCGGCGACGCGCATCTGGTACCCGGCGAGGCTGCGCGTCATGAACACCCAGCCCGCGGCGACCGCGGCCAGCGCGATCAGGAACCCCGCGTTGAGCCGCGTCCCGGCCAGCAGGGTCGGCAGCAGCGCCGATTCGTGGAACATCCGCGACTGCGGAAAATTGAAGCCGTCGGGGTCGCGCCACGCGCCGTGCACCAGCAGCGACAGGATGAGCACGGCGACGTAGACCAGCATCAGCGACGTCAGGATTTCGTTGGCGTTGAAGCGCACGCGCAGGAACGCCGGGATCGCCGCCCACAGCATGCCGCCGATCGCGCCGGCGACGATCATCAGCGGCAGCGCGAACGCCGACCCGGAGTCGTGGAACGCGAGCGCGACGCCGCCGCCGAAGATCGCGCCCATCGTCAGCTGCCCCTCGGCGCCGATGTTCCAGACGTTGGCGCGGTAGCCCGCGGCGAGCCCGATCGCGCAGAGCATCAGCGGCCCGGCCTTCAGCAGCAGCTCGGCGAAGCCGTACGTCGATGCCACCGGCTTGACGAAGAACACGTGGAACGCCTGCCACGGATCCTTGCCCAGCGCGGAGAACAGCACGAAGCCGACGACGAGCGTCGCCGCGGCGGCGATCAGCGGCGACAGCCAGCCGGCCAGGCGCGACGGCTCGGGGCGGGCTTCGAGTCGGAAGGGCAGGAGCCGCACGTCAGTCCTCGGGCAATCCCAGCGCGCCGGCCGGCGAGAAGTGGCGCTCGGAGTGCGCGCCGCCGGCGACGAACGATCCGCTCATCAGCAGGCCGACTTCGGCGGCGTCGGTCTCGGCGATCGGCTTGGCCGTCGACAGCCGGCCCTGCGCGATCACCGCGAGGCGATCGCAGATCTCGAACAGCTCGTCCAGCTCCTCGGAGACGACCAGCACCGCGACGCCCGCGCCGGCGAGGTCGATCAGCGCCTGGCGGATCTGCGCGGCGGCACCGACGTCGACGCCCCACGTCGGCTGCGCGGCGATCAGCACCTTCGGCGCGAGGCGGATCTCGCGGCCGACGATGAACTTCTGCAGGTTGCCGCCGGACAGGCTGCGCGCGACGGCCTGCGGCCCGCCGGCCTTGACCCGGTAGTCGGCGATCGTCCGCGCCGCGAATTCGCGCATGGCGTCGAAGCGGATGAAGCCGCGCTCCGCGAGACCGGCGCGGTGCGCGGTCAGCAGCGCGTTCTCGGCGAGCGACATCTCGGGCACCGCGCCGCGCCCCAGCCGCTCCTCCGGCACGAAGCCGAGGCCGAGCGCGCGCCGCTGCGCCGCGTCGAGCCGACCGGCGGGCGTGCCGACGATCGTGATCGCGCCGGCGTTCCCGATCGGCCGCTCGCCGGACAGCGCGGCGAGCAGCTCCTTCTGGCCGTTGCCGGACACGCCGGCGATGCCGACGATCTCGCCGGCGCGCACGGTGAGGTGGATGTCGTGGAGCGCCGTCCCGAACGGGTCGTCGGAGGGCAGCGACAGGTGGTCGACGACCAGCGCGCCGTCGCCGCGGACCGTCGCCTCGCGATGCTGCGGACGCGGCAGGTCGCCGCCGATCATCATCCGCGCGAGCGAGCCCGAGCTCTCCTGCTGCGGGTCGCAGGTGCCGGTGACCTTGCCGCCGCGCAGCACCGTCGCGCCGTGGCACAGCGCGCGGATCTCGTCGAGCTTGTGGCTGATGTACAGGATCGAGCAGCCCTCGGCGGCGAGCCGGCGCAGCGTCTCGAACAGCGTCTCGACCGCCTGCGGCGTCAGCACCGACGTCGGCTCGTCCATGATCAGCAGCCGCGGGTCCTGCAGCAGGCAGCGGACGATCTCGACGCGCTGGCGCTCGCCGACCGACATCGAGTGCACGTGCCGGTCGGGATCGAGCGGCAGCCCGTACTTCGTCGACACGTCGCGGATGCGCGCCGGCAGGTCGGCCCCGGCGCGCGCGGGGTCGAGCGCCAGCGCGATGTTCTCGGCGACCGACAGCGTCTCGAACAGCGAGAAGTGCTGGAACACCATGCCGATGCCGAGCTCGCGCGCCTTCGCCGGATTGGCCACCGTCACCGGCCGGCCGTTCCAGAAGATGGTGCCGGCGTCGGGCTTGCTGACGCCGTAGATGATCTTCATCAGCGTCGACTTGCCGGCGCCGTTCTCGCCCAGCACCGCGTGGATCTCGCCGGGCTGCACGCTGAGGTCGATGCGGTCGTTGGCGACGACCGACGGATAGATCTTGGTGATGCCGACGAGCTGCAGCCGCGGCACCGCGGCGGCCGCGGGTGGACGGCGCTCATCCGCGTTGCTCCTTCGGCGCGCATCCGCCGCTCGTCGCGGCGGCGCCGCCGCTGCGCGTCATCGGCGCGGGTCCCGGCTTGCGCGACCGTCGGCGTGACGGCGCACGCGCACGCGCCTCGCGCCGCTGCAGCAGCTCCGCGGCGACCGCGACGGCGATGACGCCGGGCTCCTTGCCGGTGAGGCCGGCGGTGGCGCCGATCGGGCAGACGACGCGGGCCATGGCGTCGGGCGGCCTGTCCGCGCGCGGCGAGCCGGCGCTCGAACTGCGCGCGCTTCGACGCCGAGCCGATGAGCCCGAGGTAGGCCCAGTCGTCGCGCGCGAGCGCGGCTTCGACGATATCGAAATCCAGCGCGTGGCTGTGCGTCAGGACGACGACGTAGCTCCCGGCCGGCAGCGCCGCGAGTTCTTCTTCCGGAGCGTCGGTCGCGACGACCTCGACGTTGGCGGGAACCGCGGCGGGGAAGTCGTGCTCGCGCGAGTCGATCCAGCGCACCCGGGCCGGCAGCGCGCCCAGCACCCGGACCAGCGCGCGGCCGACGTGGCCGTTGCCGAAGACGGCGACGTCGAAAGCCGATGGCCGGTGGACGAGCACCAGCGACGCGCCGGCCGCGGCGCGCCCGGTTGGCGGCGGTGCCGGCGTCTCCCGGGCCAGCGTGCGGCGGCGGCGAGGAACGGCTGCCGCGATGACGATCCGGCGCTCGGCGGAGCCGGCGTGGGCGACGAGCGCGAACGGGACGCCCCGGCGATGGGCGTCGCGCGCGGCGGCGACCCACGGCGCGTCGGCAGTCGCCGACGACGTGGAAGGCGAGGGTGGCGACGCCGCCGCAGCACTGGCCGAGCCGCGCGGCGAGCGGAAAGCGCACCAGCCACGTCGGCGTCGCCGCAGCGTCGGTCGCCGCATGATCGGTCGCCGCATCACGGGCGCCGCAGCACGGTCCGGCACTGGTCGTCGCCACGCGAGCTTCGGGTCCGCCGCGCGAGCCCGAGCGCTTCCCGCGCGAGTCTTGCCGCCTCGAACTCGAGGTGCCCGCCGCCGATGGTGCCGGCGATGCCGTCCGCCGTCACCACCATCGCGGCGCCGGCCTCGCGCGGGGTCGAGCCGCGCGCCTCGGCCACCGCCACCAGCACCGCGGCGTGCGCCGCACCCGGCGCGCGGTCGAGCGCGGCGGCGAGCGCGTCGGGCCAGGGCAGGTCGATCGCCGTCATCGTCGGCGGGCGTCGCCGGCTGTGCCGCCGTGCGCGTGCCCGGCGCGCGCGGGGGTGACCAGGTCGGCGATCGCGCCGACGATCGCCTCCGCGGTCGCCGGCGCGTCGAGCGCCACCGCGCGGCCGTCGCCGACGCTGCCGACGGCGTCGCGGATCGCGTGGAACGCCGACAGCGCCAGCATGAACGGCGGCTCGCCGACGGCCTTGCTGCGGTGGATCGTGTCCTCGCCGTTGGGCCGGTCGAAGAAGTCGATCGCGAAGCGCTCGGGCCACTCGCGCGCGGTCGGGATCTTGTACGTCGACGGCGAATGCGTCTTCAGTTCGCCCGCGTCGTTCCACCACAGCGCTTCCATCGTCAGCCAGCCCCAGCCCTGCAGGAAGCCGCCCTCGATCTGGCCGCGGTCGATCGCCGGATTCAGCGATGACCCGGCGTCGTGCAGGATGTCGACCGCCAGCAGCCGGCACTCGCCGGTCAGCGTGTCGACGACGACCTCGGACACCGCCGCGCCCCAGGCGAAGTAGAAGAACGGGCGACCGGTCAGCGTCTTGCGGTCGTAGTGGATCTTCGGGGTCGCGTAGAAGCCCGTCGCCGACAGCGGCACGCGGGCGAAGTAGGCGCGGCGCGCGAGCTCGGCGAAGGGCAGCGCTTCGCCGCCCGCGCGGACCTCGCCGCCGGCGAACACGACGTCGGCGGGATCGCCGCCGAGCTTCGCGGCGGCGAACTCCGCGAGTCGCGTCTTCAGCGTGCGCGCCGCGTCGCGCGCGGCCATGCCGTTGAGATCGCTGCCCGACGACGCCGCGGTCGGCGACGCGTTGGGCACCTTGCTGGTGTCGGACGCCGACACGCGGACCGCGGCGAGCGGAACGCCGAGCTCGTGCGCCACCACCTGCGCGACCTTGGTGAACAGCCCCTGGCCCATCTCGGTGCCGCCGTGGTTCAGCAGGAGCGTGCCGTCGTTGTACAGGTGCAGCAGCGCGCCCGGCCTGGTTGTAGTGCGTCGCGGTGAACGAGATGCCGAACTTGACCGGCGTCAGCGCGATGCCGCGCTTCAGCACCGGGCTCGCGCGGTTCCACTCGGCGATCGCCCGCCGCCGCTCGCGGTAGCGCGACGACGCCTCGAGCCGGTCGAAGAGCTCCGGCGCGATGTTGTCCTCGACGGTCATCCCGTACGGCGCGACGTTGCGGTCGACGGTGCCGTAGAGATTCACGCGGCGCACGTCGAGCGGGTCGCGGCCGAGCGCGCGCGCGATCGTCGTCGATGATCCTCTCGATCGCGAACATGCCCTGCGGGCCGCCGAAGCCGCGGAACGCCGTGTCCGAGACGGTGTGGGTCCGGCAGCGGTAGCTGTGGATCGCGACGTCCGGCAGCCAGTACGCGTTGTCGGCGTGGAACATCGCGCGGTCGTTGATCGGGCCGGACAGGTCCGCCGAGAAGCCGCAGCGCGACGCGAACGTCGAGGTCGAGGCCGAGGATGCGGCCGTCGTCGTCGAAGCCGACGTCCCAGCCGTACCGGAACGCGTGGCGCTTGCCGGTCAGGATCATGTCGTCGTCGCGGTCGACGCGGAACTTGACCGCCTCGGCCGGTGCGCCGCGCGAGGATCGCCGCGAGGCAGGCGAACTGCGACATCTGCGTTTCCTTGCCGCCGAAGCCGCCGCCCATGCGCCGGCACTCGACGACGACGTCGTGCGCCGCGACGCCGAGCGCGTGCGCGACCATGTGCTGGACCTCGCCCGGGTGCTGCGTCGAGCACCAGACGCGCATGCCGCCCCGCTCGGCGGGAACCGCGAGGGCGATCTGGCCTTCGAGGTAGAAGTGGTCCTGGCCGCCGCTCGCGGCGCGCCCCGTCAACCGGTGCGGCGCGCGCGCCAGCGCCGCGGCCGGATCGCCGCGGACGAGGTGCGCCGGCGGCAGCACGTACGACTCCGCGGCGAGCGCCTCGTCGATCGTCAGCAGCGCGGGCAGCGGCTCGAGGTCGAAGCGGGCGAGCTTCGCCGCGGCGCGCGCGGCGCTGGCCGACGTCGCCGCGACGGCGAACACCGGCTGTCCCGCGAACTGCACGATGCCGTCGGCGAGGATCGGGTCGTCGTGCTGGATCGGGCCGACGTCGTTGACGCCGGGGATGTCGGCCGCGGTGACGACGTCGACCACGCCGGGCGCGGCGCGGACGGCGGCGAGGTCGACCGAGCGGATGCGCGCGTGCGGCAGCGGACTCTTGCCGACCGCCGCGTGCAGCGTGCCGCGCGGCTCGGGCAGGTCGTCGGTGTACGTGGCCTCGCCGGTGACGTGCAGCCGCGCCGATTCGTGCTCGATGCCCGCGCCGACGACGCGTTCGTCGAGCGCGGAAGGCGGCGGCGGGGCGTTCATCGGCTCGGATCCGCTCAGGCGAGGGCGGCGAACACGCGGGTCGGCGCGCGCGGCGCGTCCGCCGCCGTCTCGTGCCAGCAGCGCAGCAGCAGCGCGGCGAGCATGTCGCGGCGGTACGCGGCGCCGGCGCGCATGTCGGTGATCGGCGCGAACTCGCCGGCGAGCACGGTCATCGCGGCGCGGGCGGCGACCCCGGTCCACGCCTTGCCGTCGAGCGCCGCCTCGGTCGCGACGGCGCGCTTGGGCGTCGCCGCGACGCCGCCGACGCCGATGCGCGCGGCGGCGATGCGCTCCCCGTCGACGTCGAAGCGGAACGCGACGAACACCGCCGAGATGTCCTGGTCGTGGCGCCGCGACACCTTGTAGGCGCGCAGCAGCGTGCCGGGGCGCCGGCGCGGCACGCGGATCGCCCGGACGAACTCGCCCGCCGCGAGCGCGGACCGGCGGTAGCCGAGGTAGAAGTCCTCGAGCGGCAGCGTGCGCTCGACGCTTCCCCGCCGCAGCACGACCGACGCCCCGAGCGCGATCAGCGCCGGCATCGAGTCGCCGATCGGCGAGCCGTTGGCGACGTTGCCGCCCAGCGTGCCCGAGTTGCGGATCGGCACCGAGGCGAAGCGGTCCCAGGCCTCGTGCAGCTCGGGCCACTCGCGGTCGAGCGCGGCGAAGGCGTCGGCGAGCGTGGCGGCGGCGCCGATCACGAGCGCGTCGTCGTCCTCGCCGATCCGCGCGAGCTCGCCGACGGCGCCGACGTGGATGAGGTCGCCGAGCGACCGGTGCTGCTTGGTCACCCACAGGCCGACGTCGGTGGCCCCCGCGACGATCCGCGCGTCCGGTCGCGCGGCGACGATCGCCGCGAGTTCGTCGATGGTTCGCGGCGCGACGAAGCGCTGGCCGCCGTGCTCGTATTCGAAAGTGTCGGTGCGGGCGAGCGCGGCGAGCGCGGCGGCCAGCGCCTCCTCGTCGCGGGTGACGCGGCGCGCGCCGTCGGCGCCGACGCCGGGGCCCCGCCAGTCGGACGGCGCCGGCAGCGCGTACATCGCTTCCGCCGCGGCAAGAATCGGCCGGTAGCCGGTGCAGCGGCAGAGGTTGCCCGACAGCGCCGACGCCACCGCGTCGCGCGGGGGCCGGTGCGCGTTCTTGTACAGCCCGAACAGGCTCATGACGAAGCCGGGCGTGCAGAAGCCGCACTGCGATCCGTGCTCGCGCACCATCGCTTCCTGCACCGGATGCAGCGCGCCGTCGGCGCCCTTGAGACTTTCGACGGTGAAGACCGCGAGGCCGTCGACGGTGGGCAGCAGCCGGATGCAGGCGTTGACCGGACGCCAGTCGAGGCCGCCGCCCGAGGCGGGGGCCGCGAGCACGACGGTGCACGCGCCGCAGTCGCCCTCGGCGCAGCCTTCCTTGGTGCCGGTGAGCCGCCGGCGGTCGCGCAGGAATTCGAGCAGCGTCGTCTGCGGCACGGCGTCGGCGACCTCGACCAAGTCGCCATTCAGGAGAAACCGGATCGGTTCGGACAGGGCCACGTCGCGGGTCCGCAGTGAAGGAAACGCAGCGAACGACGATAGCACAGGCGGCGTGCGCGGCCCACGAAAAAGGGGGCCCGCGCGGGACCCCTTGCTACGGCCGGCCGCGACCGGCGACGCCGGCCGCGACCGCAATGCGGTCGTTACTTCTTCGCCGCGGCGGCCACTCCTGCGAGCAGCTTGTCGGCGTGCTTGTTGCTGACGTTGGCGCGGACGAGGATGTCCGGCGGCAGCACGGCCTTGCCGAAGTAGGCCTTGTTCCAGTCGTCGGTCAGGTTCACGAGCGTGCCGTCGAGGTTCAGGCCGCCGTAGATGCCCTTGGCGCGGGTGAACGTGATCAGGTCGGCAACGACGTCCGACTTCGCGCCTGCGCCGACCGGCCCGGCCGCGACGCTCGCGTCGCCGCCCATCTTGAAGCTGGCGGCCAGCAGCGAGTTGAGGCCCTTGTCGGTCATGACGAGCGTGACCATCTCCGACACGGCGACGCCGGCCTGGAAGCCGACGCTGGCGGTGGCCATCGTGTAGAACGCGGGGCCGACCCACTTGCCGTCAGCCCTGGCGACGACGACGGCGCGGCCGCCGGAGCCGCCGAAGATGAAGCCGGCCTTGACGATTTCCGGCGAGATCATGACGGCCTTCGCGCGGCCGAAGTTCTGCTGCAGCCACTTCATTTCCGGGTCGCGCATGAAGTTCGACAGCGTGGCTTCGGATGCGTTTACCAGCTTTTCCTGCTCGGTTTGCGCCTGCGCCGCGGGGGCGACAAGCGAGGCCGACGCGGCGACGATGAGGGCAATGCCCATCGTGCTGAAGATCTTGTTCAACATGGAATTCTCCTGACATTGAGCGCGCGGCAGTCGCCACGCGCAGACCCGGGAAACGCCGACATGCGGCGCGAAACCCGGACGTCTGATAATTATAGCCCTTTCCTGCCTCCCGCGCCGCGCCGGGAGCCTCACTCGGGAATTGCGTTCAGCAGGTACATCGCCGCCAGCAACCCGGACGGCTTGCCGAGGGTTCCCAGCCACTGCGCGAAGATCCGCTCGATCTCGCCGGACACGTAGACCTGCGTCAGCGCGCGGTTGACCTCGAGCCGGAACGCCGAGTCGCCGCGCGGCACCGCGAACGCCAACGGTTCGTACGAAAGATCGTCGGGCAGCATCGTCAGCGTGCCCGGGTTCTTGGACTGCGCGATGAGGCCGATCAGCTTGATCTTGTCGCGACGCGAACGCGTCGAGCCCCCCCGACTCGAGCAGCGCGATGCCCTCGTTGCCGTCGTTGAGGCGCCTGACCCTCACGTTCATCGCCTTGTCCTTGATCGCGGCGTCGAGGCGCTTCTCGGTGGTCGTTCCCTCGAGCACCCCGATCCGCTTGCCGGCGAGGTCGGCGAAGCGGGCGATGCCCGCGTCGGCCTTGACGGCGAAGCCGCCCGAGTCGACGAACACGAGGTTGGAGAAGTCGACTTGCTGCATCCGCGTCTGCGTCGCCGTCGTGTTGGCGCAGTCGAGCTCGGCCTTGCCGGAGGCGACCATCGCGACGCGGTCGGCGGCGGTGCCGACGACCCAGTTCACCTTGAGGTCGGCGACGCCCGCGACGCGCCCGAGGTGCGCGATCACCCGCTTGCACAGGTCGATCGAGTAGCCGGCCGGCGCGTTCCCGGCGGCGACGTACGAGAACGGCAGCGAATCCCCGGAAAACGCGACGGTGATCTGCTTGGCCGCGCGGATCTTGCCCAGCGTGTCCGGGGCCTGCGCGCGTGCCGGCGCGGCGGCCGCCATGGCCAACACGGCCGCCGCGGCGGCCAGCGCGACGGTACCGGCGAGGACGCGGCGCACGTCGCGCCGCGCCGGCCGGGCGAGACAAGGTGGGCTGTGATGCAGGATCGGGCAGGACAGCCAGGGTCGAACGGTGGGCAGGCGGCACGGCGGATTCTCCAGACGGGGTCGGAGCGCGATTCTACCGTTCGACGCCGCGTCCGGGCGCCCCGATGGCCGATCGACGCGCGGCCGTGTCCGATGCGCGCCGTCGGATTCCTGCGCGGCGCCGTGGCAGCCCCGTCGCGCGGCCCTCGGCAGCCCCGTGCCGGCCCGGCCCGCGGTCCCCTCCGCCGGCGCGGGTGCGTGCTAAACTGAAAACGCCATTCCGACCTCTGGATTTCCACCCGATTCGACCCCGCCGCCCGATGTTTCGCTCCCCTGTTCCCGCTTTGCTGATCGCGGTCGCCGCGCTTGCCGCCGGTCCTGTTCAATCCGCCCCGACGCTCGACCGGATCAAGGCGACCGGGGCGATGGTGTTCGGGTACCGCGCCGGTGCGGCGCCGTTCTCGTTCGCCGACCGCGACGGCCGCGCGCGCGGCTACAGCGTCGAGTTGTGCGAGGCCGTCGCCAGGACCGTCCAGAAGCAGCTCGGCCTGCCGGCGCTCAAGGTCGAGTGGAAGCCGGTCGACGCCTCCACCCGTCTCGACGCCGTCGAGCGCGGCGACGTCGACGCCGTCTGCGGCACGACGACGGTGACGCTGACGCGAATGGAGAAGGTCGATTTCAGCGTGCCGATCTACGTCGACGGCGGTGGCGTGCTCACGTTGCCCTCGGCGCGGATCGCCCGGCTCGTCGATCTCAAGGGCAAGCGCATCGCGGTGATCGCCGGCACCACGACCGAGCAGGCGCTCGTCCGCCAGCTCAACGTGCTCGAGGCGCCGGCCACGCTGGTGCCGGTGAAGGACGGCGCCGAGGGAGTCGCTGCGCTGCTGGCCGGGAAGGCCGACGGCTACGCCGGCGACCGCGTGGTGCTCGCGGGACTGAAGCAGCGCAGCGCCGACCCGCGCGGCCTCGTGTTCGTCGACGGCGACTTCTCGTTCGAGCCGTACGCGCTGGTCGTGCGCCGCGACGACCCCGACTTCCGGCTGGCGGTGAACCGGGCGCTGGTCGGCCTTTACCGCGACGGTGGCATCGACCCGATCTTCCAGCGCTGGCTCGGCCACCTCGGCCGGCCCGGGCCGCTGCTGCACGCGATGTTCTACCTCAACACGCTGCCGGAGTGAACCCGATGATCCGGCTGCTCGCTTCGGCACTCCTGCTCGATCTCCGGCGCCGTCCTGGCGCAGACGCCGGCCCCGGTCTCACCGAACAGCGCGCCGCCGCCGCTCGTCGGCGCCCGACGCGCCGGCCAAGGCGACGGCGGGCAGCGCTGTCGCCGGCGGCACGCGGTCGTGCCGACGACTGCGGCCCCTGCGGCAGTGTCGAGTCGATCCGGCAGGTTTCGGTCCGGCAGGAGTGGACCGCGCTCGGCGCCGGCGTCGCCGTCGGCGGCACCAACGCCCAGAGCGGTCCCGGCGGGACCGGCGGCGTGACGACAGCGTTCCAGATCGGACGCGGCGGCGACAACCAGGGGATGGTCCTCCTCGGCGCCGCCGGCGGCGCCAACTATCGCAAGTCGCCCAATTCGTACGAGCAGTCGCGCTGGGACGTGACCGTCAAGCTCGACGGCGGCCGGACGCAGGTCGTGCGCATGGCCTTCGAGCCGTACGTCCGCGAAGGCGATCGTGTCCGCATCGCGGGCAACAACGTCGAACTCGTGAACTAGCGGCCCAGCGGGCCGGCGCCGATGGCTACGCTCGCGATCACCGACGCCCCCGACGGCCGCCGCGTGCTGGCGCTGTCCGGCCGGCTCGACGCCGCGACGGTCGCCCCCCTCTGGAAGGAAGCCCGCGCGGCGCTCGCCGGCGCGTCCGGCCGACCGGTCGTCGTCGACGCCGGCGCGGTCGACTACTGCGACGGCGCCGGCATCGCGCTGTTCGTCGAGCTGCAGCGCCAGGCCGGGAAGGCGCCGCTCGAAGTGGCCAACCTCGCCCCGTCGTTCGCCGCGCTGCTCGGCCAGTTCGACGCGCAACGCCTCGCGGTCGACCAGGACCCCGAGCCGCCGCGCGGCCCGGCGATCGAGGAAATCGGACGCGCCGCGTCCGGGGTCTGGCGCGACATCAGGATCCAGATCGCGTTCATCGGCGAGACCACCGCGGCGCTCTTCTACGCGGCGACGCACCCGCGCAGCGTGCGCTGGAAGGACGTCATGCTGATCGCCGAGCGGGTCGGCGTCGACGCGCTGCCGATCGTGGCGCTGATCTCGTTCCTGCTGGGCATGATCCTCGCGTTCCAGTCGGCGGTCCCGATGAAGCGCTTCGGCGCCGAGATCTTCGTCGCCGACCTGATCGGCCTGTCGATGCTGCGCGAACTGGGGCCGCTGATGACGGCGATCCTGCTCGCGGGACGCTCCGGCGCGGCGTTCGCCGCCGAGATCGGCACCATGCGCGTCAACCAGGAGGTCGACGCGCTGACGACGATGGGCCTCGACCCGGTGCGCTTCCTGGTGACGCCGCGGATCATCGCCGCGCTGATGATGACGCCGCTGCTGGTGCTGTTCGCCAACGTCGTCGGACTCGTCGGCGGCGCCCTCACGATGACGACGTTCTCGATCCCGTTCGTCACCTTCATCAAGGAGGTCGACACTGCGGTGACGATGAACGATTTCCTCGCCGGCTTCGTGAAGTCGTTCGTGTTCGCGATCCTGATCGCCGGCATCGGCTGCCTGCGCGGGCTGCAGACGCGGGCGGGCGCGTCGGCGGTGGGCGATTCGGCGACGCGCGCAGTGGTGTCGGGCATCATCCTGCTGGTCGTCGTCGACGGCATGTTCGCGCTCGCCTATTACGTGCTGGACATCTGACATGGCCGCCGGCGACCTCTCCACTCGTGCCGATGCGGATGCCGATGCCGTCATCCGGGTCGAGGACCTCGCCGCCGGCTACGACGACGTCGCGATCCTCGAGCACGTGAACTTCGAGATCCGCCGCGGCGAGGTGTTCGGCATCCTCGGCGGCTCCGGCGGCGGCAAGACCACGCTGCTGAAGCACATGATCGGCCTCTACCCGGCGATCGCGGGCCACGTCTGGATCGACGGCGACGACATGGTCGCCGCCGACGCGGGCGACCGCTACGAGATCCTGCGCAAGGTCGGCGTCATGTACCAGTCCGGCGCGCTGTTCGGCTCGATGACGCTGCTGGAAAACGTGCGGCTGCCGCTCGAGGTCTACACCGACCTCCCCGACGAGGCGATCGACCTGATCGCGCGGATGAAGCTCGAGCTGGTCGGGCTGTCCGCGGCGACCGGGCACATGCCGGCCGAACTGTCGGGCGGCATGCAGAAGCGCGCGGCGATCGCGCGGGCGATGGCGCTGGATCCGGCGATCCTGTTCCTCGACGAGCCGTCGTCGGGCCTCGACCCGATCACCGCCGCGTCGCTGGACGCCCTGATCCGGCGGCTCGCCGACAGCCTCGGCGTTACCTTCGTCATCGTCACCCACGACCTCGCCAGCGTGTTCGCTGCCGTCGATCGCGTGATCCTCCTCGACAAGCGCACCAAAGGTATCATCGCGGAGGGCGACCCCCGCCGGCTGCGCGACGAGAGCACCGACCCGCGGGTGCGCGCCTTCTTCAACCGCGAGCCCGAAGCGGTGGCCGCATGAGCCGATTCCTGCCGAAATGAGCCGACCGTGAGTGTGCGAGCCAACTACTTCAAGCTGGGCCTCTTCGTGCTGGGGGCGATGGGCGCCGCGATCGTGCTGCTGCTGGTCGTCGGCAGCGGGCGCTGGTTCCAGCCGAAGATCACCTTCGAGACCTACTTCGACGAGTCGGTGCAGGGCCTCGACATCGGATCCAAGGTCAAGTACCGCGGCGTCGTGATCGGCGAGGTCACCAGGATCGGCTTCACCCACGTCGTCTATCAGCAGGACCGGCCGCTCCCGGAGCGCAAGCGCTACGTGATGGTGGAGGCGAAGCTGCAGCCGCGGCTGCTCGGCGGCCGGGCCGCCGGCGAGATCACCAGTCCCGAGAATGCCAAGATCGAGGTCGAGCGCGGCCTGCGGGCGCGGCTCGCGCCGCAGGGCATCACGGGAACCAACTACCTCGAGATCGACTACGTCGACCCGCGCGCCAACCCGGCGCTGCCGATCGACTGGGTGCCCGAGAACTTCTACATCCCCAGCTCACCTTCGACGGTGCTGCAGTTCGTCAACGCGGCGTCGGAACTGATCACGCGGCTGCACGACCTCGACGTCGAAGGCACGGTGGCCAACCTCAACCGGCTGCTGGTGCTTACCAACGAGCGCGTCGGCGCGATCGACACCAAGGCGCTGTCGCAGCGCACGGAGCGGGTCCTCGGCAAGATGGAAACCGCCCTCGACGGCGCGAAGCTGGGGAAGGTGTCCGACGAGGCGGTCGCGCTGCTCGCCGAACTGCGCGCGTCCAACGCCGAGCTCCGCAAGACGCTGGGCAATCCGGCGCTGCAGAAGCTGCCGGAGGATGCCGGCGCGACGATGGCGAAACTGCGCGCGCTGACCGAGGATCCGGCGCTGCCGAAGACGCTGCAGTCGCTGTCGCGCTCGCTCGGCCGGCTGGACCGGATTCTGGGCGGCGGCGAGGCCGACCTCGCGGCCACCGTCGAGAACCTGCGCCAGATCACCGACAACCTGCGCGACCTCACCGAGGACACCAAGCGCTATCCGGCGAACCTGCTGCTCGGCGAGCCGCCGCGACCACTGGAAGGCAAACGATGACCGCCCGTTCGATGTCGGCGCCGCGCGCGTCTTTCCCGGATCTCGCCAGGCTGCTGGCGCTGCTGGCAACGGTCGCGCTGGTCGGAGGCTGCGCGCTGTCGCGTCCCGCGCCGGTCAAGCAGGTCTTCCTGCTCGAAGCGGCGGTGCCTGCGCCGGCGGCGAAGCCCCAGCCCGGCACGCTGCGCGTGGGCACCGTCGGCGTGGCGGCGCCGTACCGCGGCAAGGCGCTGGTCTTCCGCCAATCGGAGCTCGGCTACGACGCCGACTTCTACACCGAATTCCTGGTCATCCCGTCGGCGATGATCGGCGACGCGACCGCGCGCGCGCTGGACGGTGCGCGCGTCTTCGCGCGCGTCATCCCGCCCGGCGCGCCGCCCGACGGCGACTGGGTGCTCGACGGTTTCGTCGGCGCGCTCTACGGCGACCGCCGCGACCCGGCCAGGCCCGCGGCCGAGCTCGCGATCACCTGGTATCTCAGCCGCGCCGACGCCGCGACGTCGACGCCGTTCTGGTCGAAGGAGTATCGCCGACGGGTGCCCGTTTCCGGCACCACCGCCGACGCGCATGCGACGGCATTGACCGCGGCGCTGGGCGAGATCGTCGCGGAACTGGCCCGCGATCTCGCCGCGGTGCCGCTGCCTTCGCGCTGACGACCGCCGGCGCGAATCCGGCAGCAACGAACGTCACCTGCGTCGGGCCGGGGCGGGACGCGCGGCAGCCCAGGGGGGCTGCGCAGCACCGGATTCGGTCACCCGGTGACCAGGAGAATCCACGCGGTTCCGACGACGAGGAACACGACCATGAAGAAGAGCGTCATCAGCAACCCGAGCCGGTAGAGCTCGCGCTGCGTCAGGTAGCCACTGCCGACGAAGATCACGTTCTGGCTGCCGGCCTGCGGCGTGATGACCGAGAAGTAGCTGCTTGCGAACAGCAGCGCGAACGCCATCAGCGGGGCGGGGACGCCGCCGCGGATCCCCACGTCGAGGAAGATGCCCAGGAGTGCCAGGACCTGCGAGGACTGGCTGACGAACATGTAGTGGATCGCGACGTAGAGCACGATCAGCGTCACGTACGTCACCGGCCACGACAGGCTGCCCATGTGCGACGCGAGGCGCCCGCCGGCGTAGGCCATGAACCCCAGCTCGTTCAACTGGCCGCTCAGGGCGAACAGCACCGCCAGCCAGAGGAAGGTCGCGAGCGTGTCGCCCTGCGTGGCGATGTCGTCGAGCGTCAGCACGTTGGTCATCAGCAGCAGGCCGAGCCCGGCAAAGGCGATGCTGGTCACGTTGAGATTCAACGCATCGGCGAAGATCCAGCCGGAGACCATCAGCGCGAACGCCACCGCGGTGATCCGCTCGTCGCGCGTCAGCGGCCCCAGCGCCGCAAGCGCGTTCCGCGCGGCCAGCGGGGCTTCCGGCGTCTCGCCGACGCCGGGCGGGAAGATCAGCGCGACGACCCTCGGCAGCAGCAGGATCGCGGTCAGCGCCGGCACCGAGGCCACGAGGAGCCACTTGCCGAAGCCGACCTCCAGTCCGAACTCCCGCACGATCTGGATGCCGATCGGGTTGGCCGACGTGGCCGTCATCCACAGGGCCGACGAGACCGCCAGGCTCGCCATCGCGCAGAACATCAGGTAGGCGCCCAGCCGACGGCCCTCGGGGTCATCGGGCCGCGAGCCGGATCCCTGCGCCACCGACAGCACGATCGGGAACAGCACGCCGCCGCGCGCGGTGTTGCTCGGGAACGCCGGCGCGATCGCCGCGTCCGTCAGCACGATGCTGTATGCGAGTCCCAGCGATGAACGGCCGAACCGGCTCACCATGAACAGGCTGATGCGCTGGCCCAGCCCCGATTTCACGACCGCCTGCGCGACGAGAAAGGCGATCACCACCAGCAGCACGCTCGCATTGGCGAAGCCGGCGA
>CAWHJY010000014.1:0-185274 GCA_963829775.1 uncultured beta proteobacterium
CATGCGGCCGTTCGCCGACGTCATCAAGGACGCGACCGAGTCGAGGGGCCTCGTCACGCTGTGGCAGAAGGACGATCGGGTCTGGCTCGAGCTCTTACCTGAGCAGTTCGGCAAGCTCTACTTCCTCACGTCAAACCTCAACCGCGGCATCGGCGAGAACCGGATCTTCGGCGGCATGATGAATTACCCCGCGGGGATCACGCAGGTCGTCGAGTTCAGCAAGTCGGCGCGCTGGTCCAACTGATCGCGAAGAACACCAAGTACACGGCCAGGGCCTGGCGGGCCCAGGCGCGCGCCGTCGCCGCGGGCTTCTCCGACAGCCTGGTCGCCACCGTGCCGGTCGCTTCGCAGCCGCACCCCGAGCGGAAGTCGATCCTGGTCGACGCCAACGCGCTGTTCGTCGCCGACCTGCCCGCGGCGGCGATCACGCTGGAGCGCACGTACCGGCAGCCCTACGCCTTCGACGCGCGCAATTCGTCGCTCGATCGCGCCCGCGCGCGGCCCGACCTCGCGACCTTCGAGGTGACCGCGCACTACGTGCTGTCGCGCCCGCAGGTGGCGCCGGCGTACATGCCGGGCGCGCCGGTGCCGTCGTCGGTGCCGTCGCTGCCCAACACGCTGCCCGACGTGCGCAGCCTGTTCCTCGGCTTCTACTACTCGCTGGTCGCGCTGCCCGAGACGCCGATGCGGCCGCGCGCCGCCGACGAGCGGGTCGGCTACTTCACCGCGGAGACCTTCGACTACACCAGCGACGTGCCCCGCACGCCGGTGCAGCGTCACGTCACGCGCTGGCGGCTGGAGAAGAAGGACCCGGCCGCCGCGCTGTCGGAGCCGAAGCAGCCGATCGTGTTCTGGCTGGACCGCAACATCTCGCTCGCCTACCGCGAGCCGGTGCGCGCCGGCATCCTGGAATGGAACAAGGCGTTCGAGCGCATCGGCTACAAGGATGCGCTGAAGGTCGAGGTCCAGCCCGACGACGCCGACTTCGATACCGCCGACGTCCGGCACGCGTCGGTGCCGGGCAGGTGGTGGCGAAGACGTCGTTCGGCGCGATTGGCATGTCGGTGGTCGACCCGCGCTCGGGCGAGATCCTCGACGCCGACATCGGCGTCGACGCGATGAACGTGCGCGCGGTGCGCAACCTGCGCGCCGAGACACTGCCGGCCGCGGTGGGCGGCGCGTCGGCGATGCTGGCGCCCGCCGACGCGGCGTACTGCGAATACGGCGACCGCGCCGCGGCCGAGGCGGTGTTCGGCCTGTTGCTGCTCGGGGCGCGCGGCGAGCCGCGCTGGACAGCCCGGACGTCGAGCGCTTCGTCGCGGCGTACGTCAAGGACATGGTGATGGACGAGACCGGCCACGCGCTGGGCCTGCGCCACAATTTCCGCGCGTCGACCGCCTACACGCAGGCCCAGCTCGCCGACCCCGAGTTCACGCGCGTCAACGGCATTTCGGGCTCGGTGATGGAATACAACGCGTGGAACCTCGCCCGGCGCGGCGAGCGCCAGGGCGAGTACGTGATGAACACCCTCGGCCCCTACGACTACTGGGCCGTCGAATTCGGCTACCGCGAACTCGCGCCGGACGACGAAGCCGTCGCGCTCGCCGCCGTGGCCGCGCGTTCCAGCGCAGCCGGTGCTGGCGTACGCGACCGACGAGGAATTGGCGTACGGCGCCTCGACCCCGCGGTCAACTCGTTCGATCTCGGCGCCGACCCCCTTGCGTACGCGCAGAAGCGCTTCGCGCTGGTGCGCGAGCTGTGGGAACGCACCGAGGCGAAGGCGCTGCAGCCCGGCGAGAGCTACTGGTCCTGCGCCGCAACGTGACCCGCGGCCTCGGCGAGGCGCAGGAGGGCGCGCTGTACGCGACCAAGTACATCGGCGGGCTGACCACGCTGCGCGACCGCGCCGGCAGCGGCCGCGAGCCGCTGTCGCCGATCGACGTCGACAAGCAGCGCGCGGCGCTCGCGCTGCTCGCGACCGAGGTGTTTTCCGCCGACAGTTTCCGCTTCTCGCCGGCGCTGCTGCGGTGGATGGCGGTGTCGCCGTTCGACCGTGACGACGCGCGCGAACTCGGACGCACGCCGCCGTCGACCGACCTCGCCGTCGACCAGCAGGTGCTGACGCTGCAGCGGATGGTGCCGGCGCAGCCGATGGGCGACACGATCGCGCAGTGGCTGGTGAACAACGAGGCGAAGGTCGATCGGCCCGACCAGGCGCTGACCCGTCCGAGCTGTACGCGACGCTGCACGTGGTGATCTGGAGCGAGCTCAAGTCCGGCGGCGACATCCCGCTCGCGCGCTGCAACCTGCAGCGCGAGTACACGGTGTGGGTCGCCGCGCTGCTGCTGCGTCCGACCGGGTTGATGTCGGCCGACGCGCGCGCGCTGCTCCGTGCCGATGCGCAGTGACTCTCCGCGCAGCTCGCGCAGGCGCAGGGCAAGCGCGGGTGCTCGGCCGAGGCGCACGCGCATCTCGTCGAGATGCGGGCGACGATCGACGAGGGCGCCGAAGCGTCGCTGGTGCGCCAGGCGACCTGACGCGACCCGCGGGGCGGTGGTGGGACTGACACCGCGCCGGCGGTGCGGCGATTGGATCGGTCCCGCGCCCTGCGCCTGTGCCGACCCGCGCCCTGCGCCTGTGCCCGACCCGGGGCCGGCCGATCCGGTCGGTCGTCTGCACCCGCGCAGCCTTTGCCGCAGACTGATCGCCCTCCCGCAATCGATGCCCTCGCCTTGCCTACGCCCACCGTCGAAGTCGCGCTGGCGCCGCTCGACAATCGAATTCTCGCCAACCTCTGCGGGCCGCTCGACGCCAACCTGCGCCAGATCGAGCAGGCGCTCGACGTCACCATCACGCATCGCGGCGGACGCTTCTCGATCCGCGGCGACGCGGCGGCCGCGGCGCACGCCGCGACCGCGCTGGAGCGCTTCTACGCGCAGGCCACCGGCACGCTGTCGGTCGACGACATCCAGCTCGGCCTGATCGAGATCACGCGCCGGCGCGACCCCGGCGGTCCCGTCGTCGCGGGCGACGGGCCGGGGCTGCGCACGCGCCGCGCGGACCTGCACGGCCGCACCCCGAACCAGGTGGCGTACCTGAAGACGATCGCCGAGCACGACATCACGTTCGGCATCGGGCCGGCCGGCACCGGCAAGACCTACCTCGCCGTCGCCTGCGCCGTCGACGCGCTGGAGCGCGAATCGGTCAAGCGGCTGGTGCTCGTGCGCCCGGCCGTCGAAGCCGGCGAGCGGCTGGGGTTCCTGCCCGGCGACTTCGCGCAGAAGGTCGACCCCTACCTGCGGCCGCTGTACGACGCGCTCTACGACCTCATGGGCTTCGACAAGACGGCGAAGCTGTTCCAGCGCCAGACCATCGAGATCGCGCCGCTGGCGTACATGCGCGGGCGCACGCTCAACCACAGCTTCATCATCCTCGACGAGGCGCAGAACACCACGCCGGAGCAGATGAAGATGTTCCTGACGCGGATCGGCTTCGGCACCCGCGCGGTGATCACCGGCGACGTGACGCAGATCGACCTCGCGCGCGGACAGAAGAGCGGGCTCATCGAGGCGCAGCGGATACTGGACGGAGTGCGTGGGATCGGCTTCACGCGGTTCACCAGCGCCGACGTCGTCCGCCACCCGCTGGTGCAGAAGATCGTCGACGCCTACGAGCGCGACCAGGCCAGGAATCCGTCCCCGAGATGAGCAGCGCCGGCCGCCGCACGACCGTCCGCACCGTCGCGGTGCGGACACCACGACTCCGCCTCAGCGTCCAGTACGCGGTCGCGGCGACCACGCTGCCGAGCGCCGCCGCGCTGCGCCGCTGGGCGCGCGCGGCGCTCGGCCGCGACGCCCGCGTGGCGATCCGGTTCGTCGGCGAGCGCGAGGGTCGCTCACTCAACGGCCGGTATCGCGGCCAGGACCACGCGACCAACGTCCTGACGTTCGTGTACGATGAAGTCGACCCGCTGGCCGGCGACCTCGTGCTCTGCGCGCCCGTGCTGCGGCGCGAGGCGAAGGCGCAGGGCAAGGCCCTCCCCGACCACTGCGCGCACCTCGTCGTCCACGGAATGCTGCATCTGCAGGGCCACGATCACGACACGGAGCGGAAGGCGCGCCGGATGGAATCGCGCGAGACCGCGATCCTCGCCACGTTCGGCATCGCGGATCCCTACGCACCGGCGCATGCCGGTGCTGCCCACCCCAGACCGGCAAATGCCGGTGCCCGCGACCGCAAGCCGGCGAATGCCGGCGCCGGTCGCCGCCGGCCGGCGCCCGCCACCGCCCACTGACGAAAGCCCGCGCCGCACCCATGGCCGACGCCGAAGAGAAATCCGACAAGCCGTCGCTGCTCGAACGCCTGTCCGCGTTCCTGACCCGCGAGCCCGAGGACCGCGAGGAGCTGCTCGATCTGATGCGCGGCGCGTTCGAGCGCAAGCTGCTCGACGCCGATGCGCTGTCGATGATCGAGGGCGTGATGGCCGTCTCCGAGATGACGGTGCGCGACATCATGATCCCGCGCTCGCAGATGGACGTGGTGTCGATCGAGGACGAACCCGGTGAATTCATCCCGGTGGTCCTGGAGACCAAGCACTCGCGCTTTCCCGTCGTCGGCGAGAGCAAGGACGACATCGTCGGCATCCTGCTGGCGAAGGAGCTGCTCAACTACTACGCCAACCCATCGGGCTTCGACCTTCGCGACACGCTGCGGCCGGCGGTTTTCGTCCCCGAGTCGAAACGGCTGAACGTGCTGCTGCGCGACTTCCGCTCCAACCGCAACCACATCGCCATCGTCGTCGACGAGTACGGCGGGGTCTCCGGCCTCGTCACCATCGAGGACGTGCTCGAGCAGATCGTCGGCGACATCGAGGACGAGTACGACTTCGACGAGAACGAGGACAACATCATCCCGGAGCAGAACGGCCGTTACCGGGTGAAGGCGCAGACCGAGATCGACGACTTCAACGACCACTTCGGCAGCGACTTCGCCGACGACGAGTTCGACACCGTCGGCGGCCTGGTGCTGCAGGCCTTCGGGCGCCTGCCCAAGCGCGGCGAGCTCGTCACCCTCGGCGGCTTCCGCTTCCGCGTCGTCCGCGCCGACAGCCGCCGCCTCCATACGCTGAACGTCGAGCGCGTCCTGCCGGTGGTCCCGGAGGGTGCAGCCGGCCAGACTCCGGACACGGCGGACTGAGCATGAGCGCGCGGGCGCCCGTGGCGCGCCGCCCCGTGTGGCACGCCCTCCTCCTGGCGCTCGTCGCCGGCGCGGTGACGGTGTTCGCCTTCGCGCCGTTCGCGCTGCCCCAGCTGCCGGTGCTCACGCTGGGCCTGCTGTTCATCGGGTGGCGCGACGCCACGCCGCGGCAGGCGGCGTGGCTCGGCTTCGCGTTCGGCCTGGGACTCTTCGGCGCCGGGGTGTCCTGGGTGTCGATCGCCCTGCACACCTTTGGCGGAATGCCCGCGGCGGTGGCCGCCATCGGCACGCTCGGGTTCTGCGCGTACCTCGCGCTGTGGCCGGCGTTCGCCGGCTGGCTCGCCGCCCGCGTCACCGCGCCGTCGAGCGTGGCGCGCCTCGTCGCGGCTGCCGGCGCGTGGGCGCTGGCCGAGTGGCTGCGCAGCTTCGTCCTGTCGGGATTCGGCTGGCTTTCCGTCGGGTACGCGCAGCTTCCGGGTACCGCGCATGCCGCGTTTGCGGGCTACGCGCCGATCGGCGGCGTGTTCCTGGGTATCGCTCGCGATGGCCGGCGCGGCCGCCGCCGCTGCGGCGCTGGTGCCGGTGTTTGCGGACGAACGATCCGCGTCCGGGCCGTCGCGCGCGCGACGCATCGCCGGTCCGGTGGCGCTGTGCGCGGCGCTGGCCGGCGGCGGCATCGCGCTGTCGAAGATCGAGTGGACGCACGCCGACGGCGCGCCGGTCGCGGTGTCGCTGCTGCAGGGCAACGTCGAGCAGACGCTCAAGTTCGACCCCGGCTTCCGCGAGCGCAACTACGCGCTGTATCTGTCGATGGTCGCGGAGAGCCGCGGGCGGCTGGTCGTGCTGCCCGAGAGCGCCTTCCCGGTGTTCGCCGACGAGGTGCCCGAGGCGGTGCTCAGGGCGCTGCTGCGGACGATGGCGGCGCGCGACGGCGACGCGATCGTCGGGCTGTTCACCGCGCAGCCGCCGCTCCAGCCCGGCGGCGACCCGCGGATCCACAACAGCGTAGTGACGCTGGGCGCCGCCGACGTGCAGGACTACCGGAAGCGCCATCTGGTCCCGTTCGGCGAGACCATCCCCGCCGAGGCGCTGACCGGATGGTTCATCCGCCGCGTGCTCGCGATTCCGCTGTCGTCGCAGACGCCCGGACCGTCCGACCAGCCGCCGCTCGCGGTCGCCGGCACCCGGGTCGCCGTCAACATCTGCTACGAGGATGCGTTCGGCGCCGATATCCGGCCGCAGGCGCGCGACGCCGCGATCCTCGTCAACGTCACCAACGACGCGTGGTACGGCCGCTCGGTGGCCGCGCCGCAGCACAACCAGATCGCGGCGATGCGCGCGCTGGAGACCGGCCGGCCGCTGCTGCGGGCGACGAATACCGGCATCACCTCGGCGATCGACCACCGCGGGCGCGAGGTCGCGCGGCTGCCCTGGTTCACGCGCGGCATCCTCGAGGTCGACGTCGCCGGCCGGCGCGGTTTCACGCCTTACGTGCGCTTCGGCGACGCGCTGCCCGCGGTGCTCGCCGGAGTGCTGGTCGCCGCCGGGGCACTGGCCGGCCGCCGCCGTCGGCCGGGTCACCCCTAGCGCGACCGCGATTCGTCGGCGCCGGCAGCGTTCCGTCGCCGCGAGCCGTGACTCGCCCACCCCGCCGTTGCGACGGTCCGTCGCGGCCCCAATAATGGCGAACTTTCGCCTCCCCCTTCTCGCCGCCGAGGACTACCGATGGCTTTCGAACTGACGATCTCCGGTCTCACCAAGACGTACCCCAACGGCGTGCAGGCGCTGGCCGGAGTCTCGCTGACCATCCCGGCCGGGATGTTCGGCCTTCTGGGGCCCAACGGTGCCGGCAAGTCGACGCTCATGCGCACGCTGGCCACGCTGCAGGGAGCCGATGCCGGCAGCGCGCACCTCGGCGACCTCGACGTGCTGCGCGACAAGGACGCGGTGCGCCGCACGCTGGGCTACCTGCCGCAGGACTTCGGCGTCTACCCGAGGGTGTCCGCCGAGGACCTGCTCGACCACCTCGCCCGCCTCAAGGGCGTCACCGGCCGCGGCGAGCGGCGCGACGTGGTCGCCGGGCTGCTGCGGCAGACCAATCTGTACGACGTGCGCCGGAAGGCGCTCGGCGGCTACTCCGGGGGGATGCGGCAGCGGTTCGGGATCGCCCAGGCGCTCCTCGGCAATCCACGCCTCATCATCGTCGACGAGCCGACGGCAGGCCTCGACCCCGAGGAGCGCGTGCGGTTCCACAATCTTCTCGCCGGAATCGGCGAGAACGTGATCGTGATCCTGTCGACGCACATCGTCTCGGACGTGTCGGACCTCTGCGGGCGGATGGCGATCATCAACAAGGGCCGCGTGCTGCTGACCGGGCAGCCGCTGGAACTCGTCGCCGCGCTGGACGGCCGCGTCTGGCAGAAGTCCGTCGCGCGCGACGAGCTCGAAGGCGCGAAGGCCGCCTATCCGGTGATCTCGACGCGGCTGCTCAGCGGACGGACGCTCGTCAGCGTGGTGTCCGACGTTGCGCCGGACGCAGGCTTCGCGCCTGCCGCCCCGACGCTGGAGGACGTCTACTTCGCCGCGATCGCCGGCCGGATTGCACCCGCGGCGCCGGCGCTCGAGGCCGCCTGATGCGCAACCTGCTGACCATCGCCGCGTTCGAGTTCCGCACGCGGCTGAAGCGGCTCTCGTCCTGGGTCTACTTCGCGATCTTCTTCGCGCTCGCCATGCTGTGGGTCGCCGCCGCGGGCGGCGTGATCTCCGGCGCGATCATCTCGTTCGGCAGCGGCAAGGTCTGGATCAACTCGCCGTTCGCGGTGGTGCAGACGGTATCGTTCCTCGGCATGGCGGCACTGACGGTGATCGCCGCGGTGATGGGGCGTGCCGTGCAGCAGGACTTCGAGTACCGGACCGAGGCGTTCTTCTTCACCGCGCCGATCCGGCGTTTCGAGTACCTCGGCGGGCGCTTCGTCGGCGCCGTCGCCGTGCTGATGGTGATCCTGTCCGGCATCGGGCTCGGCGCCGCGGCCGGACTGCTGCTGCCGGGGATCGATCCCGACCGCGCCGGACCGTTCCGCCTCGCGGCGTACGTGACGCCGTACTTCACGATGTTGCTGCCGAACATCGTGGTGCTGGGCGGCATGTTCTTCTGCGCCGCCGCGCTGACGCGACGGATGCTCCCGGTCTACGTCGGCAGCGTGCTGCTGTTGATCGGTCGCCTCGCGGCGCAGGGGCTCCTGCGCGACATCGACAACAAGTTCGTCGCCTCGCTGCTCGATCCTTTCGGCATGCTCGCCGTTTCGCTGCTGACCGAGTACTGGCCGATCAGCGAGCGGAACGCGCGGCTGATCCCGTTCGAAGGCTACCTGCTGTGGAACCGGCTGCTGTGGCTGGGGATCGGCGGTGCCGTGATCGCGTTCTGCATCGGTCGCTTCACCTACGGCCAGGTCGCGATCGGCGGGAAGAAAGCGCGGCCGGACGAGGCCGCGCCGGCACCGGCGCCGGCGCACCTCGCCGCCGGACGGGCAGTCGACGTCGGTCCGGTCAGGCCGTGGCGCCTGCTGCCCCGGATGATCTGGCTCAACTTCCGCGAGACCGTCAAGAACGTGTACTTCGGCGTCATCGCGCTTGCCGGCGTGCTGTTCTTCGTCGCGACCAGCACCACCGCCGGCAGCATCTTCGGCACCACGACCTGGCCTGTCACCTGGCAGATGCTCGAGCTCGTGTCCGGCACGTTCGGCGTGTTCATGCTGGTGATCGTCACGTTCTACGCGGGTGAACTGGTGTGGCGCGAGCGCGACCACCGGCTGGACCAGATCCACGACGCGCTGCCGATCCCGACCTGGCTGCCGTTCGTCGCCAAGCTCGGCGCGCTCATGCTCATCCCCGTGGTGCTGCAGGCGGTGCTGATGCTCAGCGGCATCGCGATCCAGACGGCGAAGGGCTATCACCAATACGAGCCCGGACTCTACCTGCGCTGGCTGTTCGGGCTGGAGCTGGTCGGATACTGGCTCGTCTGCGTGCTCGCGCTGGTCGTCCACTCGATCGTCAATCAGAAGTACCTCGGCCACTTCCTGATGATCGTGTACTTCATCGTCGTCTCGTTCGCGCCGTTGCTCGGGCTCGAGCACAACCTGTACCTGTACGGCAGCAACGGCGGCTTCGTCTACTCGGACATGAACGGCTTCGGCCATTTCCTGTTCCGCGTCCGGGCGTTCCAGGCGTACTGGGGCGCCTTCGCCGTGCTGCTGGCGCTCGCGGGCTACGTGATGTGGGTGCGCGGGACGACCGTCGACTGGAAGGGCCGGCTCGCGCTGGCGCGGGGGCGACTGACGCCCGGCGTGATGGCGCTCGGTGCCGTCGCCGGCGTGGCGACGGCGGCGCTCGGCGGGTTCATCTTCTGGAACACCAACGTCCTCAACCCTTACGTGACCGTGCATGGCCGCGAAGCACGGCAGGCCGACTACGAAAAGAAGTACAAGGCGCTCGCCGCCGACCCGCAGCCGAAGATCACGGCGGTGAGCCTCAAGGTCGACCTGTATCCGCAGGAGCAGCGCGTGCGGGTGCAGGGCAGCTACGGGCTCGAGAACCGCTCCGGCAAGCCCGTCGACGTTGTGCACCTGCTGTTCTTCCAGGGCAAGCGCCTCGGCATCCACCGGCTCGAATTCGGGGTGCCCGCGAAGCTCGAGACCGACGACCCGCCAACCGGCGTGCGCAGCTACCGGCTCGCTTCGCCGCTCGCATCCGGAGCGACGACGACACTCGCATTCGACCTCGAGGTGCCGACGCGCGGGTTCGCCAACAGCGGTTCGACGACCGACGTCGTCTACAACGGCTCGTTCGTCAGCGGCATGGCGATGCTGCCCCTCGTCGGCTACCAGGAACGCGTCGAGCTTGCGACCGACCGCGACCGCAAGAAATTCGGCCTCGCGCCCAAGGAGCGCATGCGCGACCGCGACGATCCCGCGGGACTCGCCGAGAACGCCCTCGCCCCCGACGCGGACTTCATCACGTTCGACGCCGTCGTCGGCACCGACCTCGACCAGATGGCGATCGCCCCTGGCTACCTGCAGCGCGAGTGGACCCAGAACGGCCGCCGTTACTTCGAATACCGGATGGACAGCCCGATCCTCAACTTCTACGCGTTCCAGTCGGCGCGATACGCGGTGAAGAAGGACCGGTGGAACGACGTTGCGATCGAGATCTGGCACCAGCCCGGCCACGAGTACAACCTCGACCGGATGGTCGGCGCCACGAAGGCGGGGCTCGATTACTTCACCGCGGCGTTCGGTCCGTACCAGCACCGACAGTTCCGCATCGTCGAATTCCCGCGCTACCAGACATTCGCGCAGTCGTTCCCCAACACGATCCCGTACTCGGAAGGGATCGGCTTCATCGCCCGCGTCCGCGACGGCGACCCCGACGACATCGACTATCCGTATTACGTGACCGCCCACGAGCTCGCGCACCAGTGGTGGGGCCACCAGGTCCCCGGCGGCAACGTCCAGGGCGAAACGATGCTGGTCGAGACGCTGGCGCAGTACTCGGCGCTGATGGTGATGAAGCGGAAGTACGGCGACGCGAAGATGCAGCGCTTCCTGCGCTACGAGCTCGACCGCTACCTTCTCGGCCGCGGGACCGAGCAGAAGAAGGAGCTGCCGCTCGGTCGCGTCGAGAACCAGGACTACATCCATTACCGCAAGGGCAGCCTCGTCATGTACGCGCTGCAGGACTACATCGGCGAGGAGAACCTGAACAAGGCGATCCGCGCGTACCGCGACGAATGGGCGTTCAAGGGCCCGCCGTACTCGAGCGCGTCGCACCTTATCGCGCGGATCCGCGCGGTGACGCCGCCGGAGCTGCAGTACACGATCGACGACCTCTTCGAGACGATCACGCTCTACGACAACCGCGCGCTGTCGGCGAAGGCGAAGGCGCTGCCCGACGGCCGGTACGAGGTCGCGCTCAAGGTCCACGCAAAGAAGCGCAAGGCCGACGCGCTCGGCAAGGAGGACGACGTGCCGCTCACCGACTGGATCGACATCGGCGTCCTCGACGCCGACGACGCCCCGCTGTTCCTGGAGAAGCGGAAGATCACGCAGGAGGAGACCGAGTTCACGCTCGTGGTCGCGAAGAAGCCGGCGAAGGCCGGGATCGACCCCTACAACAAGCTGATCGACCGCCGCCCGAAGGACAATGCGATGGCCGTCGCCATCGACTGAGCCGGCGCCCCCGGCGCGGATCGGGCGCGCCACCGGCATCCTGTCGCATTCGCATTTGGGCTGCCGTTCGAAAACCCGTAAAATCAAGCCTTTGGTCACCATGGCCCGGGCTTGACGCGGGCGCCCCTCGATGCCGACGTTTCAACAGACGATCCTCACGCTCCAGGACTACTGGGGCCGCCACGGCTGCGCGCTGCTGCAGCCCTACGACATCGAAGTCGGGGCGGGGACCTCGCACACTGCGACCTTCCTGCGTGCGCTGGGACCCGAACCCTGGCGAGCCGCCTACGTCCAGCCGTCGCGGCGGCCGAAGGACGGCCGCTACGGCGAGAACCCGAACCGGCTGCACCAGCACCACCAGTTCCAGGTCGTGCTGAAGCCCGCGCCCGCCGACATCCTCGACCTCTACCTCGGTTCGCTCCGGGCGCTGGGCTTCGACCTCACGAAGAACGACGTGCGCTTCGTCGAGGACGACTGGGAGAACCCGACGCTGGGCGCCTGGGGCCTGGGCTGGGAGGTGTGGCTCAACGGCATGGAGATCACGCAGTTCACCTACTTCCAGCAGGTCGGCAGCCTCGACTGCAACCCGATCACCGGCGAGATCACCTACGGCCTCGAGCGGATGTCGATGTACCTGCAGAATGTCGAGTCGGTCTACGACCTCAAGTACACCGAGTCGATCAGCTACGGCGACGTGTTCTTCCAGAACGAGGTCGAGCAGTCGAAGTACGCGTTCGACGCCTCGGACGCCGCGAAGCTGTTCGGGCAGTTCGCGTACTTCGAGGGCGAGGCGAAGCGGCTGCTCGAAGCGAAGCTGCCGCTGCCCGGCTACGAGATGATCCTGAAGGCCGGCCACACGTTCAACCTGCTCGACGCGCGCGGCGCGATCTCGGTCACCGAGCGCGCCGGCTACATCGGACGCATCCGCGCGCTGTCGCGGCAGGTGGCGACCGCGTATGTCGAGGCGCGCGAAGCGCTCGGCTTCCCGATGCTCGGCGAGCGCGAGCGCACGACGTTGCCTGCGCAGCACGTGAAGGCCGCGACCGCGGGGGCCGCGCCATGAGCCCGCCGGGCCGTCCCAAGGGCGAATACCGGAGTGCGCAGCACGAAGGCAATCCAGTGAGCCCGCCGGGCCGTCCCAAGGGCGAATACCGGAGTGCGCAGCACGAAGGCAATCCAGTGAGCCCGCCGGGCCGTCCCAAGGGCGAATACCGGAGTGCGCAGCACGAAGGCAATCCAGTGAGCGCCGCCACGCTCGTCGTCGAGCTCTTTACCGAGGAGCTGCCGCCCAAGGCGCTGCGGCGGCTGGGCGGCGCCTTCGCCGAGTCCCTCGCCACCGGATTGCGCCGGCAGGGCTTCCTGTCCGACGGGTCCGCCGTCACGCCCTACGCGACGCCGCGCCGCCTCGCGGTGTCGATCACGCAGGTCCTCGCGGTCGCGCCGGATGCCGAAGTGATCGACAAGTTGATGCCCGCCAAAGTTGCGCGGGGGCAGGACGGCCAGCCAACCGAGGCATTGCGCAAGAAGCTTGGCGCGCTGGGGCGAGCGCACCTCGCAACCGCCACGATCGATGCCGCCGACGGCCCGGATCGCATCTATGTCGCCTCGGACGGGAAGGCGGAGTATGTCTACCTGAAGAGCCTGGCCAAGGGTCAGGCGCTTGCGCGGGGGCTGCAGGCGGCGCTGGACGACGCGCTGGCGAAGCTGCCGATCCCGAAGGTGATGACCTACGCCAGCCCCGACGGGTTCTGGAACGCCGAGAAGTTCGTCCGGCCGGCGCATCGGCTGCTCGCCCTCCACGGCGCCGACGTCGTCGCGGTGCGGGCGCTGGGCCTCGGCGCGGGGCGGACGACCGGCGGCCACCGCTTCCTCGGCCGGGCCGACGTCGACATCCGCACCGCCGACGCCTACGCGGAGACGCTCTGGGCCGAGGGCAAGGTCATCGCGTCGTTCGACGATCGCCGCGCCGCGATCGAGCAGGGCATTGCCGGCGCGGCGCAGGGCGACCGCGTCGTCGCGCCCGACGCGCTGCTCGACGAAGTCGCCTCGCTGGTCGAGTGGCCGGCCGTCTACGCCGGCACGTTCGACCCCGCCTTCCTCGCGGTCCCGCAGGAATGCCTGATCCTGACCATGCAGCAGAACCAGAAGTACTTCGCGCTGACCGACGACACCGGCCGGATCCGCGCGCGGTTCCTGCTAGTGTCGAACCTCGCCACCGAGGATCCGGCGGCGATCATCGCCGGCAACGAGCGCGTGCTGCGGGCGCGGCTCGCCGACGCCAAGTTCTTCTACGACCAGGACCGCCGCCAGCGCCTCGACGCGCGGCTGCCCAGGCTGCGCGCGGTCGTCTACCACAACAAGCTGGGGACGCAGGCCGAGCGCATCGATCGGCTGCGCTTCCTCGCGGCGGAAACCGCCAAGCTCATCGGCGCCGACCCCGCGCACGCGGATCGCGCGGCGGGCCTGGCCAAGGCCGATCTCGTCACCGACATGGTCGGCGAGTTTCCCGAGCTGCAAGGCCTGATGGGCCGGTACTACGCCGAACACGATGGCGAGCCCGCCGATGTCGCCGCCGCGGTCGAGCAGCACTACTGGCCCCGCTTCGCCGGCGACGCGCTGCCCGAGGGCCGGATCGCCGCGGCGGTCGCGCTTGCCGACAAGCTCGAGGCGATGGCCGGCATGTTCGGCATCGGCAACGTGCCCACCGGCGACAAGGATCCGTTCGGCCTGCGCCGCGCGGCGCTGGGCGTGCTGCGCATCGTCATCGAGAAGCAGCTGGCGCTGGCGCTGCCGGACCTGATCGACCTTGCCTTCAGGGCCTTCGACGGCGTCGCCGCGGTGAAGCCGGAGGCGCCGGCGCTGGCGAATTTCCTCTACGACCGGCTGCGCGGCTACCTGCGCGACCAGGGCTACAGCGCGCTGCAGATCGCGGCGGTGGTCGACCGGCATCCGGCGCGGGTCGACCTCGTTCCCGCGCAGCTCGCCGCCGTGCAGGCGTTCGAAGCGCTGCCCGAAGCGCCGGCGCTGGCCGCGGCGAACAAGCGGATCGGCAACATCCTCGCCAAGAGTGCCCCCGGCGCCGCCGATCGCGCGGCCGTCGATCCCGACCGCTTCACCGAGCCGGCCGAGCGCGCGCTGTCCGCTGCACTCGACGCGGTGGCGCCCGCGGTCGACGCGGCGATGGGTCGCGGCGATTACGTGGCCGCGCTCTCGGGACTCGCCTCGCTGCGCCCGCAGGTGGACGCGTTCTTCGACGACGTGATGGTGATGGCCGACGACCCCGCGGTGCGCGCCAACCGGCTGGCGCTGCTCGCGCGGCTGCATCGGGCGATGAACCAGGTCGCCGATCTCGCCAAGCTCGCGGGTTGACCGGTGTCGGGCGATCGCCGTGCGCGTTGCCGCCGCCATCGCGCCGACGCTCCGGGTTAAAGTAGCGGCATGGTCCAGTTCGCCTCCGAAGCCCTGGCGCCGACCCGCTCGGCCAAGCTGATCGTGCTCGACCGCGACGGCGTGATCAATCACGACAGCGACCAGTTCATCAAGACTCCGGAAGAGTGGCGGCCGATTCCCGGCAGCCTCGAGGCGATCGCCCGGCTGCACCACGCCGGCTACCGGGTGGTCGTCGCGACCAACCAGTCGGGCATCGGCCGGGGGCTGTTCGACATCGCCACGCTGAACGCCATCCACGAAAAGATGCACCGGGCGCTGGCGCTCGCCGGCGGTCGCGTCGACGCGATCTTCTACTGCCCCCACACCGCCGACGCCGACTGCGAGTGCCGCAAGCCCAGGGCGGGGATGCTGCGCGAGATCGGCAGCCGCTTCGGCGTCGACATGGCCGGCGTGCCCTGCGTCGGCGACAGCCGCCGCGACCTCGAGGCCGCGGAAGCGGTCGGCGCGCAGCCCATGCTGGTGCTGACGGGCAAGGGCGAGAAGACGCTGCACGACGGCAGCTTTCCGAAGAACACGGTCATCTTCCCCGACCTCGCGTTCACCGCCGCGGCGCTGCTCGCCGGCGACTGACCGCCGCCGAGCCCTTCGCCCGATGTCGGCCGTTCGTTCGCTCGCGTTCCTGCTGTACCAGCTCGTCGTCACGCCGCTCTATGCCGCCGCGATGCTGGCGACGTTCTGGCTGCCGCCGGTGCCGCGCTACCGGATGGCGCGGTCGTGGTGCCGCGTCAACCTCGCCGGCGCGCGCGTCATCTGCGGAATCGACTGGAAGGTCGAAGGGGCCGAGAACATCCCGCCACACGATGCTCCGCACGTCGTGCTGGCAAAGCACAGCTCGACCTGGGAGACGCTGGCGCTCAACATGCTCTTCCCGCCCCTCGCGTTCGTCGCCAAGAAGGAGCTGCTGTCGATCCCGTTCTTCGGCTGGGGCTTCGCGCTGGCCTCGCCGATCACCATCGACCGCAAGGCCGGCGTCGACGCGATGCAGCAGATAGTCAAGCAGGGGCGCGAGCGGCTGAAGACCGGGTTCTGGATCGTCATCTACCCCGAGGGCACGCGGATTCGCGCCGGCACGCGCGCGCGCTGGAAGACGGGCGGCGCGCGCCTTGCGCTGTCGCTCGACACGCCGGTGCTGCCGGTTGCGCACAACGCCGGCTGGGTGTGGCCGAAGGGCGTTTTCGGCAAGCGGGCAGGGACGATCACGGTGTCGATCGGCAAGCCGATCGACACCGCGGGCCGCGACGTGCAGTCGCTGACAAGCGAGGTCGAGACTTGGATCGAGACCGAGGTCGCGCGGCTCGGGCCGCCCTGATCGGGCTGTTCGGCGGCGGCAGGCAGGCGCCTTCCGACGACGGCCAGGCGCGGCGCATCGTGCTTGCCGGCGAGGCGGTCGATTACCGGCTCGTCCGCGCGCGCCGCCGCTCGATCGGCATGCAGATCGGCTTCGCCGGCCTCACCGTCCGCGCCCCGCGCTGGGTGTCTATCCGCGAGATCGAGGAGGTGCTGACGGCGCGCGCCGCGTGGATCCGGCGCTCGCTGGCCGAGTGGCGCGCCCGGCGGCGTGAGGTGCTCCCGCGCGAGTGGAGGACCGGCGCGCCGATCGTCTACCGCGGCCGCGAGCTCGCGCTGGCGGTGTTTCCGGCGCGGCATAAGGACATCGGCGTCGACCTCCTCGACCTGTCGGTCCGGCATCCGGCCGCGCACGACGAGCACGAGGTGGAGCGCTTCGTCGGCCGCTGGCTCAAGGACGAGGCGCAGCGCCTGGTCCTGCCGCAGGCCGTCCCGCTCGCCGCCGCGCTCGGCGCCGCGCCGAGCGCCGTCAAGCTTTCGAACGCCCGCAGCGAATGGGGGAGCTGCAACGCTCGCGGCCTGGTGCGACTCAACTGGCGGCTGGTCCAGCTGCCGCCGGAACTTGCCACCTACGTCGTCGCGCACGAGGTCGCGCACCTGGTCGAGCTCAACCACTCGGCACGCTTCTGGGCCGTGGTGGAGTCGCTCCACCCCGGCCACGCCGTCGCGCGCGCAGCGCTGGACGACTGGACCGCGCTGCTCGAGGCCTGAGTGCCGCGCCGCGTCGGCGTCCCCGGCGCCGGGAGGCGCGCCGCCAGTCAGCCCGCGGGTGCCGGCAGCGGCGGCAGCTCGATCGCCAGTCCGCCCTGCGCCTTCAGCAGCTCGCCGAGCGCCGCGCCCAGCGCCGCGCCGCTGCGCGTGTCGAGCCACTGCCCGTCGCGGGCGGCGAAATGGAAGCCGCCGGCCCGCGCGGCGACCCAGATTTCGCGGTTCGGCACGTGCCGGTTGACGATGAGCTTGCTGCGGTCCTCGCACTCGATCTCAAGGATCCCGTCGTTCAGACTCCAGTCGAGGTCGGCGTCGGAGTTCTCGAGTGCCGCGTCGAGCGCCGCGCCGATGGCGGCGAGCGTGGCGTCGGCGGCGGCAATGAAGGCGGATTCGGTGGTCATGGCAAGCCCTGTGCGCGAGGGAAATGCGCGCCCGGCAACGCGGGCGCGCGTGATACGATCCGCGGCGATGTTACGCGATTGCACCGCGGCCATGCGCGCCCTCACCGCCGTCACGACGCTCGCCGTCGTCGTCGCCGTTCCGCTCACCGGATGCGGGATCAAGGGTCCGCTGACGCTGCCGCCCGCTCCGACGGCGCCGACCGCCGTCGCACCCGCCGCACCCGCCGCACCCGCGGCGCCCGTCGCGCCTTCCGGTTCGCCGCCGCCGACACCCGCCGCGGCGGGCGAAGCAGTGCCCTCGACACCGCCCCCCGCCTCCGCCCCGAAGCCATGACCGGCTTCCGGACCGTCGACGGCGAGCTCTACGCCGAGGATGTGCCGCTCGCGGCGATCGCCGAGCGTTTCGGCACGCCGTGCTACGTCTACTCGCGGGCGATGATCGAGGGCGCGTACCGTGACTTCGCCGGCGCGCTCGCAGCGGCGCTGCCGGGACCACCGCCGCTCGTCTGCTACGCGATGAAGGCGAACTCCAACCTGGCGGTGCTGAACCTGCTCGCGCGGCTGGGCAGCGGGTTCGACATCGTCTCGGGCGGCGAGCTCGCCCGGGTGCAGGCCGCCGGCGGCGACCCGGCGAAGGTCGTGTTCTCCGGCGTCGGCAAGACCGAGGTCGAGATGGAGGTCGCCCTCGCGGCCGGCATCCTGTGCTTCAACGTCGAGTCCGCTTCGGAGCTCGACCGGCTGTCGGCGGTGGCCGTCCGCGCCGGCCGCACGGCGCCGGTCTCGTTCCGCGTGAACCCCGACGTCGACCCGAAGACGCATCCGTACATCTCGACCGGCCTCAAGGAGAACAAGTTCGGCATCGCGTTCGCCGACGCGCCGGCGCTGTACCGCCGCGCTGCCGCGACTCCGGGGATCGCGGTCCACGGCATCGACATCCATATCGGCTCGCAGATCACCGAGCTCGCACCCTATCTCGAGGCCGCGCACAAGGTCCGCGACCTGGTCGACCGGCTGGCCGCAGACGGCGTCGCACTCTCGCACATCGACCTGGGCGGCGGTCTCGGCATCCGCTATCGCGACGAGACGCCGGTGCCGCTGGCCGAGTACGCGGCGCTGGTCGCCGCCGTCTTCGGCGGCCGCCGCGAGCGGCTGCTGTTCGAGCCGGGCCGCCGGATCGTCGGTGACGCGGGCGTGCTGCTGACACGCGTGACGACGCTGAAGCCGGGCGCCGAGCGGTCGTTCGCGATCGTCGACGCGGCGATGAACGACCTGATCCGCCCGGCGCTCTACGACGCGTGGCATCCGGTCTCGCCGGTGCGGCCGCGGTCGGAGGCCGCGCGGCGCTGGCAGATCGTCGGCCCCATCTGCGAAAGCGGGGATTTCCTTGCGCACGACCGGAACCTCGCGCTCGCCGAAGGAGACCTCCTCGTGCTCTGCGCCGCCGGCGCCTACGCCTTCACGATGAGCTCGAACTACAACTCGCGGCCGCGCGCCGCCGAGGTCATCGTCGATGGCGGGGACGCGCATCTCGTGCGGCCGCGGGAGCGCGTCGCCGATCTCTTCGCACAGGAATCGCGACTCCCCTGATCGCACAGCGGGCTGCATTTTCCGCGGCGATTTTTCGCGTGCGTTCGAAGCAAAAAACGTGTGTGCGATTTCGCAACAGTAGCGCGCGCAAGCGCCGGAATCGTCGACGAAATCTTGCAAAATGACGAAACGAAGCTACAATGCCGTCAGCAGGTAGCAGCGGATTTGTCAAGCGTTGACACGGAAATCTGGCAACGTGAAGTCGTCTCCGCAAGCCTCCTGCTCACGGCAGAAGCACCATAACAGTCAAGGCAACTCAGACAGGAGAAACCCGAAATGATGGCTGACATGATGTCGATGATGGCTCCCGCGGCTGCGGCCCCGGCGCCCAAGAAGGCCGCCACGAAACGCAAGGCGGCGAAGAAGGCGGTCAAGAAGGTCGCGAAGAAGCGGGCGACCAAGAAGGCGACCAAGCGCAAGGTAGCCAAGAAGGCGGTCAAGAAGGTCGCGAAGAAGAAGGCCGCCAAGAAGGCGACCAAGCGCAAGGTAGCCAAGAAGGCGGTCAAGAAGGTCGCGAAGAAGAAGGCCGCCAAGAAGGCGACCAAGCGCAAGGTAGCCAAGAAGGCCGTCAAGAAGGTCGCCAAGAAGAAGGCGACCAAGAAGGCGACCAAGAAGGCGACGAAGAAGGCCGCCCCGAAGAAGAAGGCGGCCAAGAAGGCGACGAAGAAGAAGGCGACGAAGAAGGCGAAGAAGCTGTAAGCCTCCCGCGCCCTCCCGCCCGATTCACCGGGCGGAAAACGGAACAGGCGACGCATCGAGCGTCGCCTGTTTCATTTCCGGGCCGACGTACGACGGGCCCGGGTCGTCGGCGGCGTCCGACCCGCGCGTCAGCGGGGGCCGGTGGTCGCCGATGCCGCCGAGCGCGGCGGCGACGTCGCCGTGGACGTGACCGTGGCCCTGATCGGCTTGGTCGCAGGCTTGGTCGCGGGCTTGCCCGGCGGTTTGTCCGCGCGGCTGCCGGACGATGCCGCCTTCGATGCAGCCGCCGGCACCACCTTCGCCTTCCCCGCGGGCGCCTTTGGCTGCCTCGTCGCGCCGCGACGCGCCTTGCTCGCCGCGGGGGCGGCATCGCTGGTCACGCGCAGCGGCCGGCCCGGCACCAGTGCCGCCGTCGCGCCGAGTCCGTTCCATCCGCGCAGCTGATCGACGGTGACGCCATAGCGCGCGGCCACGCCGGCGAGCGTATCGCCGTGCTTCACGCGGTAGTAGAAGGTCCGGCCCTGCGGCACCGTCGTGAACACCGCGGCAGTCAGCGACGCATCCGCCTCCGTCGGCCGCTGCGATGGCACCAGCACCGTGTGGCCGGCCTGCGGACGCCACTGCGCGCCGATGCCGTTGACCGCGCGCAGCGTCTCGACCGACAGCCCGAATTTCACCGCCACCATCGGGAGCGTCTCGCCCGGCTTCAATCGGTAAGCCTGCCAGGAGACGAGGGGCTGATCGGTCAGCTCGAGCTTGGCCGCGAAGAGCTCGGCCTTGTCGATCGGCAGCAGGATCGACTGCTGGTCGGCGCCGGCGATGACCGGGCGGTTATGGTGCGGATTGAGATACTGGAACTCCTCGAGAGGTACTTCGGCCAGCTCGGCCGCCTTCTTCACGTCGATCTTGCGATTGATCGTGACGACGGTGAAATACGGCGCGTCGGGAATGTCCTCGAGCAGCAGCCCGTACTTCGCCGGGTCGGCGACGATGTTCTTCACCGCCTGCAGCTTGGGCAGGTAGTTGCGGGTCTCGTCCGGCATCTTGAGGTCGACGTACGCGGCCGGCTGGCCCGCCTTCCGATTGCGCTCGATCGCGCGACCGACGTTGCCCTCGCCCCAGTTGTACGCGGCCAGGGCGAGCTGCCAGTCGTTGAAGTCGCCGTGAAGCTTGGCCAGATAGGTGAGCGCACCTTCGGTCGCCGACAGCACGTCGCGGCGGGAATCCATCCAGAAGTCCTGCTTGAGGCCGTAGTGCTTGCCCGTCGCCGGCATGAACTGCCAGATGCCGGCGGCGCGCGCGGTCGACAGCGCCACCGGGTTGAACGCGCTCTCGATCATCGGCAGCAGCGCGATCTCGGTGGGCATGCCGCGCGACTCGACCTCGGCGACGATGTGATACAGGTAGCGCCGGCTGCGCTCGACCATCCGCGCGACGTAATCCGGCCGCGCCGCGTACCACTGCTCCCACTTCTCGACGTACCTGTCGTCCGCCGGAAGGTCGGGGATCGCGAAGCCCTTGCGGATGCGGTCCCACAGGTCGTCGGCCGGCGGCGGCAGCGGCTCGAGATCGGCGCCGGCGGCGGACGGGAACGGATCGGGTGCGACGACCGCCGGCTCGACCGGCGCGGGAGGCGGCGGTTCAGCCGCCGCGGCGACGACGATCGGCGCCGGTGCAGGGTCGGCGGGTGGCGGGCCGGGTGTGGCACACGCGGCGAGCGCGAGCGTCAGGACGAGGGCGGCGAGTCGGGGGGGTAGTCGCAATTAGGAAGCCGGTCCGGCGATGATGCGCGCCGTGGGAGTGCGGCGATGGTAGGCGACGCGGATCGCCAGCGTCAACCATGCACCGGGCGGACGAAGCCGGTGAGACCGCGCCGCCGGCGATCCGGTTCCCGCCTCAGAACGTGTTCTTCCACTCGCGCAGCACGGCGAAAGCGTCCACCGGATCGGCGAGCGGGCGCCCCGCGCGGCGCTGCGCGGCGGCGAAGACCGCCGGCACGGCGGCGCGCAGGAAGGGATTGGTGGCGCGCTCGTCCTCGATCGTCGACGGCACCGTCGGGACGTCGCGCTCCCGCCGGGCTTCGTCGCGCGCGATCCTCGCGGTCAGCGCTTCGTTGTCCGGCTCGACGGCGCGAGCGAAGCGCAGGTTGGCGAGCGTGTACTCGTGCGCGCAGTAGACGTGGGTGTCGCCCGGAAGCGACGCGAGCTTCGCGAGCGACGAGGCCATCTGGGCCGGCGTGCCCTCGAACAGGCGGCCGCAGCCGCCGGCGAACAGGGTGTCGCCGACGAAGGCCACCGGCAACCGATCGATCTCGCCGACGTACGCGATGTGGCCGGCCGTGTGGCCGGGCACGTTGACGGCGTGCAGGCGCAGCGGCGGATGCTCGAGCTCGACGGCGTCGCCCTCGGCCAGCGCCCGCGTGCGCCCCGGAATGTCCTCCCGCGCCGGGCCGAACACCGGAATGTCGCGGCGGACGGAGAGCGCCACGACGCCGCCGACGTGATCGCCGTGATGGTGGGTGACCAGTATGGCGGCGAGCGTGACGCCCTCGCGGGCAAGCCAGCGCTCGACCGGCGCCGCGTCGCCGGGGTCGACGACGACCGCGTGGCGACCCTCGCGGATCGCCCAGATGTAGTTGTCGTCGAAGGCACGGATGGGGATAATCGCCGCCATGGACGCATCTTCGCGACCCCAGGAAGCGGTGTCAACGACGCTCGCGGATTGGTTCGCGACGCCGACGGGTCGCTATCTGCTCGATCGCGAGCAGGCCTGGTTCGACCGCACCGTCGCCGACATCTTCGGCTTTCGCGCCGTGCAGGTCGGCCTGCCGGAGTTCCCTTTTCTCGGCCAGAGCCGGATCGCGGCGCGGTGGACGGTCGACTACAACGCGCCGGCCGACATCCACGCCGATCCGCACTGGCTGCCTTTCGCCGAGAACGCGCTCGACCTCGTCGTCCTGCCGCACGCGCTCGAGTTCACCAGCGACCCGCACCGGCTGCTGCGCGAGGTCCACCGCGCCGTTCGCCCCGAAGGCCAGGTCGTGCTGGCCGGCTTCAATCCGTTCTCGCTGTACGGCGCCAGGCGCTATTTCGGCCACGGCGACACGCCCCCGTGGGACGGCAACTTCATCGCGCTCTACCGGGTCAAGGACTGGCTCGCGCTGCTCGGATTCGAAGTGACCGGCGGCGGGCTCGACGCCTACGCCCCGCCGTTCGCGCAGGACCGGTGGCTGCGCCGCGCCGCGTTCATGGAAAAGGCCGGCGACCGCTGGTGGCCGATCGCCGGCGGCGTCTATTTCCTCCGCGCGACCAAGAAGGTGGTCGGCATGCGCGTGATCACTCCGGCGTGGCAGCAACGGCGCCGCGGCCTGGCCCCGGCGCCGCGGCAGGCGCGCGAATGCATCGAGCGCGTCGAGTGACGCCGTCCCGTCCCGCCGCGGGCGCGCCCCGGTCATGAGCGAGATCGTCACGATCTACAGCGACGGCGCGTGCAAGGGCAATCCCGGACCCGGCGGCTGGGGCGCCCTGCTGGTCGCCGGCGGGCGCGAGCGCGAACTCTTCGGCGGCGAGGCGCACACCACCAACAACCGGATGGAACTGCTCGCCGTCATCCGGGCGCTCGAGGCGCTGACGCGGCACTGCGAGATCAACCTGTACACGGACTCGCAATACGTGAAGAACGGCATCGAGACCTGGATTCACGGCTGGAAGCGCAACGGGTGGAAGACCGCGGACCGGAAGCCCGTGAAGAACGCCGACCTGTGGCACGAACTCGACGCGCTGGCGAAGCAGCACACGATCCGCTGGCACTGGGTGCGCGGACACAACGACCATCCGGGCAACGAGCGCGCCGACGCGCTGGCCAACCGCGGCGTCGACGCGATCCGCGGCGCCGCGGCGGCCCCCGGCTGACACGCGCGATGCCGCGGCGCGGCCAGGGTTCGTCCTCCGCGGCCGGCGCCGGTGTCGCCGCCCTGACCGATGCCGATGTCGTCGCCCTGCGCGCCGCGGCGGGCCGCTTCGGCGCGGACGCGGCCGCGGAAAAGGCGATCCGGCTCGCCCGATGCGCGGCCAGCGCGCTGACCGACGCCGCGGCGCTGGTCGAGTACCACGACGCACTGCTGTTCCTGCTGGCGTACCCCGAGACGCCCGCGCTGCGCGACGCCGCGCAGCGCGAACTCGGGCGCGTCGCGGCGGCCGCGCCGGCGCTCGCCGGCGGCACGGCCAGGGCCCGGCGCGCGCTGGCCGGCAGCGGCCTGCCGGGCAGCACGACCAGCGCGACGTTCAGCCTCGACATCGCGCGCTGGCTGGTCGCGCGGCATCCGGGCCGCGCGCTCCTCGACGGCTTCGCCGACGACGCCGCGTCGGTCGCCGACCTCCTGACCGTCGCGCTGCCGGCGCTCGAAGCCGAGACCGTCGCCGCCGGCGCCGACGACGCGATGGCGCTCGTCGCTTCGCTGGCCGGCGAACGCGCGCGGCCGCTGGATTGGCTGGTGGCGACGGTCGACCGGATCGCCGGCGCCGACGCCGTGCGCGCGCATCTCTTCGACACGCTGCGGCCCTTTGTCGCGCTGACCGCCGACGGCGGCGCGCTGTCGCGCACCTTCGCCCGCGGCCCGGACCACCCCGCGTTCTACCATTCCGGGCTCGAGCGGGGCGCCGACACGGCGACGGTGATGGCGTCGCCGCTGCCGCCGCCGCGCAAGCTCCCGGCGCGCGAGCGCCGCGGCCTCGTCGACGTCGCCCGCGCGACGCTGGCGCTGCTCGCGCGCGAGACCGACCCGGTGACCTGGCCCGCCGTCGACGGCGTCCGCTGCTTCGAACTCGGCCGCGGCATGACGATCGCGCTGTATCCGATGCACCCGGCGCGCCGCTTCGCGCTCGACTCGCACGTCGGCTTCCTGCTGTTCAAGAACGGCCTGCCCGTCGCGTACGGTGGCGGCTGGCCGTTTCTCGGCAGCTGCCGCATCGGCATCAACGTGTTCCCGGCCTACCGCGGCGGCGAATCGGCGCTGCTGTTCTGCCAGGTCCTGCGCGCGTATGCGCAGCGCTACCGCGTCGCGCGTTTCATCGTCGAGCCCTACCAGTTCGGCGCGGGCAACCGCGAAGGGCTGCAGTCGGGCGCGCTGTGGTTCTACTGGCGGCTGGGTTTCCGTCCCGTCGACGCGAAGGCCGCGGCGCTGGGCGCCGCCGAATTCGCGCGCATGGCCGCGGATCGCGGCTATCGGCCGCCGCTGCCGACGATGCGCAGGCTGACCCGCGACGACCTCGCGCTGGTCGTCGACGCCGATCGCGCCGGCGCCGTCGAGCCCGAGCCGGCGCGTCTCGCCCACGCGGTCAGCGGCTGGATCGCGCGCGCGCATCGCGGCGACCGCGCGCGCGCGGAGGCCGCCGCGCTCGCCACGGTGACGGCGGCGCTGGGCATCGCCGATCGCGAGGGATGGCGCGACGACGAGGAAGCGGCGTTGCGGACGCTGGCGCCGCTTTTCGCCGCGCTGCCCGATCTCGCCCACTGGCCCGCGCGCGACCGGGCCGCGGCGGTCGCGCTGATCCGCGCCAAGGGCGCCCCCGACGACGCGGCGTGGTTCGTGCGGCTGGGGCGCCACCGACGGCTGATCGCCGCGCTGAACGCGTTCGCGGCCACCGCCGACTGAGACCGTCTGCCGAGGCTGACCCTCGGTCCGCGACGAAGGCGCCGACCGTTCTGCCGGTCGAGACGCCGGGACGCCGAAGCGTCAGCCGGTGGCGGCCGGATCCGCCTTCGCGATCGGATCCGTTGGCGCGGGCGGTGCCGAGGCGGCTCGTCCCTCCGCGGCGCGCTCGACGCGCCGCGCGAACACCGTCATTTCCTTCTCCGCCTGCTTGTCGCCGTGCGCGCGGGCGACGTCGATGCCCTGCTTCCAGGCGTTCAGCGCGTCCGCCTCGCGACCGGCGGCGGCGAGCGCCTTGCCGTAGAGCTTCCACGCCGCGGTGTAACGGGGGTCGAGCGCGACGGCCTGCGCGAGATGGGTGGCCGCGCGCCCGGCGTCCCCGGCCTTGAGGTATTCGTTGCCGAGCGAAAAGCGCAGCAGCGCCCCGTCGCGACCGGCGGCCAGCATCCGCTCGAAGCTGGCGAGCGCGGGGGATGGCGCCGGCGTGGTCATCGCATCAGCGGCGGATGAACTCGCCCGTTTCGCAGTCGACGCGGCGCATCGGATAGATGACCTGGCGGTCGGCGCCGTTGACCTTGCCCTCGGCGTGCGCGTACAGCCAGCCTTCGGTGCCTCGCCGGTAGACCATGCGCTGCGGGAATTCCGGCGCCGGATTGGAGAAGGTGAAGATGGTGTCGTCGCCGTCCTTCGCCTCGGCGGTGAACCGGAACGCGGTCTCCCGCTTTCCCGACGGCGACGTCACCAGGTAGACGCCGTCGGCGCGCGCCTCCAGGCGCATGAACTCCCAGTCCTGCGTGGTCCCGTTGCTGACCGTGTGCCCGGTGCCCAGCATCAGGTTGCCCCGCAGCGGCATCCAGTGCTCGCGGAATTCGCGCTGGTTGACGCTGCCGCGCCAGCAGCCCGCGAGCCACGCCAGCGGCGCGAGCGGCCCCTCGGCGGCGGCCGGAGCGGGCGCGGCGCCTGCCGCCGGGGCGGCGGGCGACGCGGACGGCGGAACGGCAGCGGGCGTCGCTCCCGCCTGGGCGACCGGAGGGGCCGCCGGCGGCGAAACGGGTGACGTGGCGGCGGGCGTGCCCTGGGCGAACGCGGACGCAGCGGCGGCGAGGAGCGCCGCCATGGTGGCGACGCGCGTGACGCGCGTCGCGATGCGGGACGTCGGGGACATGGGCATGTTCACTGCTGCCGGGCGAGCGGCAGGTTGAGCAGGAGGTTCTGGGGCTTGAGGCGCAACCGCTGGTCGGCGTCCATCGCCATCGCGAGGTACACCGGCCGGCCCGCGATCGGCGCGCGCATGTCGGCCGGATTGGTGAAGTCGAGCTGGAACAGGCAGAGCAGACGCCCCATGCGGTCGTCGGCGACGTCGGCGCCGTTGTAGAGGTCGTTCAGCAGCGACGACGCCTCGGCGTCGAGGCCGACGTGCCACACCCAGCGCTTGTCGTCGATCTCGCGCTGCGGCTTGATCGTGACCGCGACGCCGAGGAAGTGCGCGATCCAGCGCTCGAGGACGCGGCAAAGTCCGTCGAGCGCCGGACGGCCCCGGTTGAGGCTGACCGCGAGATCGAAACGCTCGTCGCGGTCCCAGTAGCTGTCCTTGTTCTCGGCGTCGACGACGTCGAGGTCGACGGTGCGCAGCGGCGTCTGGTTCTGCCGCAGCAGCTCGCCGAGGCTGCCGAAGCTGCCCGCCGTCGAGTAGAGCTCCACCGACGTCTGGTCGGCGGCCATCACCGCGCCGTCCTCGAGCACCGCGATCTTCTGCGGCCGGAACAGCATTTCCGCGGCGCGCGCGTGCAGCGGATCGGCGTCCGCGCCGAGGATGTGCCGCAGCAGGATCTGCGTCAGCTGGTGGACGAACGTCGGCGGCACGTCGACGCCGTCGCTGAACAGCGCGACGTACGCCGCTTCGAGCGATGGCGCCGCGGTGAGGCGGTCGCGAAAGCGCAGCCAGATCGCGTAGTTCTCGCGGGCGTCCTCGTCGGCGAGCGCCGCCAGCTCGGTCGGCGCCACCGCCGTGCGCGGCGCCGCGACGAGCCTGTCGTGCAGCGCGAGCTCGGCCGCGCACGACTCCGGGATCGGCGCGAGTTCGGGCCGCAGCAGCAGCGCCCGCAGGAAATCGTCGGTGACGGTCAGCCGGCCGTCGCTGCCGACGGCCAGCAGGCGATACCCGGACGCCGCCCAGAAATCGGGCATCAGCCGCCCAGCATCGCTTTCTTGAGGTCGTCCTGGACCGGCTTGTCGCCCATCCAGATGCGGGTGAGCGCCTTGTTGAACGGCTCGCCGCCGATCGATCCCTTGGGTTCGCCGTTGAAGCCGATGCGCGTCGCGCCGTCGACGAAGTCCAGCGTCACGACGTTGCCTTCCTTGACCTCGCCGAAGCCCTTCATGATGCGGACGAGCTCGTCGGTCTGCGGCTTGAGCGGCGGCCATTTCCGCCGGCGGGTTGTTCGCGGCGAGCCCTTCGACCAGCGCGTCGACCAGCTGGTCGGCGGACAGGTTGCGCAGCAGGTTCATCTGGATCCGGCGCGGGCCCGCGGCGAGCACGCCGTTGGCGTCCTTCGCCTTCGCCGGCACGTACAGGCTGGCAACGTAGACCTTGAAGAACGCGCGGGTGCGGATGCCGGCGCCGTTCAGCACGACCTCCTTGCCGCCGAGCGTGGCCTTGTCTTCGAGCTTGACGCCGCCCACTTCCGCCGCGAGGGCGGGCAGGGCGATCGTCGCGAACAGCAGGACTGCGAGCTTGCGAATCATGGCGAGTTCCTCCGTCGTTACACTGCTTCGAATATGCCCGCGGCACCCATGCCGGTGCCGATGCACATGGTGACCATGCCGTACTTCTGCTGCCGCCGCCTGAGCCCGTGGACGATCGTCGCGGTGCGCACCGCGCCGGTGGCGCCCAGCGGATGGCCGAGCGCGATCGCCCCGCCCAGCGGATTCACTTTGGCCGGATCGAGGTCGAGGTCGCGGATCACCGCGAGGCTCTGCGCGGCGAACGCCTCGTTGAGCTCGATCCAGTCGAGGTCTTCCTTGCGCAACCCGGTCTGCCGCAGCACCTTCGGGATCGCGGCGATCGGGCCGACGCCCATGATCTCGGGCGCGACGCCGCCGACGGCGAAGCCGGCGAAGCGGGCGAGCGGCACGAGGCCCAGCTCCTTCAGCACCCGCTCGCTGACCAGGATGGACGCGCCCGCGCCGTCCGACATCTGCGAGCTGTTGCCGGCGGTCACCGATCCGCGCGCGGCGAACACGGGCCGCAACTTGCCCAGGCCCTCGAGCGTCGTCTCCGGCCGCGGCCCCTCGTCGCGGGCCACGACCCTGGTCTTCGTCGCGACCTTCGCCGTGGCGAGGTCGGGCACGTTCTCGCGCACCGCGACCGCGGCGATCTCGGCGTCGAACTCGCCGGCGTTCTGCGCGGCCAGCGCCTTCTCGTGCGACGCCAGCGCGAACGCGTCCTGCTCGTCGCGGGTCACCTTCCAGCGCTCGGCCACCTTCTCCGCGGTGAGCCCCATGCCGTAAGCGATGCCGAGGTTCTCGTCGCGGGAGAACACGTCGTGGTTGATCGCGAGCCGGCCGAGCATCGGGATCATGCTCATGCTCTCGGTGCCGGCGGCGATCATGATGTCGGCCTCGCCGGTGCGGATGCGGTCCGCGGCGATCGAGACGGCGTTGAGGCCGGACGAGCAGAAGCGGTTGATGGTCATGCCGGCGACCGAATTCGGCAGTCCGGCGAGCAGCACGCCGATGCGGGCGACGTTCATCCCCTGCTCGTACTCGGGCATCGCGCAGCCGACGATGACGTCGTCGATGCGGACCGCGTCGATCTGCGGCACGCGCGCGAGCACGCTCTGCAGCACGTGCGCGAGCAGCGTGTCGGGGCGCGTGGACTTGAACGCGCCACGCGGCGCCTTGCCTACCGGCGTGCGCACCGCGGCGACGATGTAGGCGTCCTGCATTTGCTTGGTCATGGCTGGAATCCCTCGAATCAGTTGCGCAGCGGCTTGCCGGTCTTCAGCGTGTGCGCGATGCGCTCCTGCGTCTTCGCATTGCGCAGCAGCCGCATGAACTCGGCGCGCTCGAGCTCGAGCAGCCAGCGCTCGTCGACGAGGCTGCCGGGCTCGACCTCGCCGCCGCAGAGGACGCGCGCGACCGCGAGGCCGATCTCGAAGTCGTACGGCGAGACGAAGCCGCCCTCGCGCATGTTGACCAGCATCATCTCGAGCGTGGCGATGCCGGTCCGTCCGGCGACCGGGACGTTGCGCGCGGGCAGCGGCGGCCGGTAGCCGGCTTCGGCCATCGCCTTCGCCTGCGTGCGCGCGACGTACAGCACCTCGTACGGATTGAACACGACGACGTCCGCGGGCCGCAGGTAGCCCAGCTCCTTGGCGTGCCTGGCGCTGCGCGCCACGGTCGCGGTGGCGATGGTCTGGAAGTAGGACCGGATGAACGGGAAGTGATCGGCCTGGCTGCCGTTGGCGCCCCGCAGCACCTCCTGCGCCGCGCGCACCGCGAACTCCTTGCAGCCGCCGCCGGCGGGAAGCAGGCCGACGCCGACCTCGACCAGGCCGGGGTAGGACTCGAGCGCCGCGACGGTGCGGTCGCAGTGCATGATGAACTCGCAGGAGCCGCCGAGCGCCATGCCGCGGACCGCGGCGACGGTCGGCACGAGGCCGTACTTCAGCCGCTGCGACGCGTGCTGGAACTTGGCGACCACCGCCTCGATCTCGTCCCACCGGCCGGCCTTGATCGCCGGCTCGATGGCGGCGAGGTTGGCGCCGAGCGAGAACGGCTCCTTCGTCTGCCAGATGACCAGCCCCGCGCAGCCGCGCTCGGCCTCGTCGATCGCGCGCAGCACGCCGTCGAGCACGTCGTCGCCGATCACGTGCTGCTTGCTCTTGAACGACAGGATCGCGACGTCGTCGCCGAGATGCCACATCCGCACGGCGTCGGTCTCGAAGATCGTCGTGCCGGTCGCGGCCTTCTCGCCGAGCACCGGGTCGGGGAAGTGCTGGCGGCGATAGACCGGCAGCGACGAGCGCGGGTGGAACACGTTGTCCTGCGCGCCGTACGCGCCGGCCGGCGTGTGCACGCCGGCGGCGGCCGGGCCCGCCGGCGACCCACGCCGGCAGCGGCACGTTCGCCAGCGCCTTGCCGGCGGCGATGTCCTCGGCCACCCAGCCGGCGACGTCCTGCCAGCCCGCCGCCTGCCACAGCTCGAACGGCCCCGTCGACCAGCCGAAGCCCCAGCGCAGCGCGAGGTCGACGTCGCGCGCGTTGTCGGCGATCGCGGCGAGGTGCACGGCGCAGTAGTGGAACAGGTCGCGGAAGATCGCCCACAGGAACTGCGCCTGCGGATGCGGGTGCGCGCGCAGCTTGGCGAGCTTCTCGCCGGGATGCCTGAGCGCGAGGATCGCGGCGACTTCGGGGTCGACCTGGCCCGCGGCGGGACGGTAGTCCTGCGCCGCGGGGTCGAGCACCTCGATGGTCTTGCCCGTCTTGCGGAAGAAGCCGGCCTTCGTCTTCTGGCCGAGCGCGCCCTTCGCGACCAGCGCCGCCAGCACCGGCGGCGTGCGGAACAGCAGATGCCACGGATCGTCGGGCAGCGTGTCGTGCATCGTCTTGACGACGTGCGCCATCGTGTCCAGGCCGACGACGTCGCAGGTGCGGTAGGTCGCGCTCTTCGCGCGGCCGATCGCCGGCCCGGTCAGCGCGTCGACGACGTCGAACGACAGTCCGTAGCGCTCGGTGTGGGCCATCGTCGCCAGCACCGAGAAGATGCCGACGCGGTTGGCGACGAAGTTCGGCGTGTCCTTGGCGCGGATCACGCCCTTGCCCAGCGTCGTGACGACGAAGGTCTCGAGGGTGTCGAGCAGCGCCGGGTCGGTGTCCTTCTGCGCGATCAGCTCGACCAGGTGCATGTACCGCGGCGGGTTGAAGAAGTGGATGCCGCAGAAGCGCTTGCGCACGTCGGCGGGAAGCGCGCTGGCGAGCTCGTTGATCGACAGCCCCGACGTGTTGGACGCGACCATCGCGTGCGGCGCGAGGTGCGGCCCGATCTTCGCGTACAGGCCGTGCTTCCAGTCCATGCGCTCGGCGATGGCCTCGATGACGAGGTCGCACCCGGCCAGCAGCGCGAGATCGCGATCGTAGTTGGCGGCGTCGATGTATGCGACGCGGTCCTTGGTCGCCAGCGGCGACGGCTCGAGCTTCGCGAGACTGTCGATTGCCTTGCGGACAATGCCGTTGGGGTCGCCCTCCTTCGCGGGAAGGTCGAACAGCACGACGGGAACGTCGGCGTTGGCGAGGTGCGCGGCGATCTGCGCGCCCATGACGCCGGCGCCGAGGACGGCCACTTTGCGGATCAACAAGGGAGACTGGGACATGGTTAGCGTACCGACGATGCCCTTTGCGGTGCGGGCGGTGAAGGGAAACTCCGCGAACTCCGGGCAGCCCGGAGCCCTGCACCGTTCATTCTATCCGACCGGATTGGAGGGAATCGCCTAGAAGCGGGGGCGGTCCGGGGCGGCAGCCGCCGGGCACCAGGGGGCAGTTGCCGGCGAAAAAAAGCCCCGCCGAAGCGGGGCTCTTGATGTTGCGACCGCGGGTCAGCGCTTGACCGCTTCACCCTTCGCCTGGATCTCGACCCGGCGATGCGGCTGCAGGCAGGCAATCTTCTCCTTCAGATTCTTCTGCTCGCACACCACGCCCGGAACCAGCTGCTTCTCGCCCAGGCCCAGCGCCTCGATCTTGTCCTTCGGCACGCCCTTGCTGACCAGATAGTCGCGCACCGTCTCCGCACGACGCTCCGACAGCTTCTGGTTGTACGCTTCTCGGTGCCCGAGCGGATCGGTGTGACCGCTCACCAGCACGACTTCCAGCTTCTGGATCTGCGCCAGCTTGCCCACCACCTGGCTGTCGATCGCCGCCTTCCCTTCGGGCTTCAGCACCGCCTTGTCGAAGTCGAACAGCACCTTCGAGTCCAGCGTGATCTTCTGCACCGTCGGCGCAGGCGCCGGAGCGGGCGCCGGCGGCGGCGGGGGCGGCGGCGGGCGGTCTCGCGACCGGAGCCGGGCGCCGGGGCGGCCTGTGCCACCACCGGCGCAGGCTGCGGCGGCGGATCGAACGTGTAGGTGACCTGCATGCGACACGATGATCACGCTCGCGTCGTACGATCCGTTGATCAGGCCGTAGCGACGCCGCGTGCGTGGCGCTGCAGTTGCTGGTTGAAATTCGGCGCTGTCGCCCTGGATGTAGACGACGCCGGCGTCGAACTTCCAGTTCGGCGTACATCCGGTACTCGCCGCCGATCGCGAACCACCAGCGGTCGGAGTCGGGCAGCCGCGGCGTCGGATGCGTTGGTGACCGGCGTCTGGTCGAACGCGACGCCGAAGCGCGCCTTCCACTGGTCGTTGTAGCGGTAGCTCGCGCCGACCGCGATCTTCTAGGTGTCGTCCCAGTTCAGCGGCACCGGCGTCAGCGCCGGCGGCGCGCTCGCGGTGAACGCTGAGCTCGGGAATGCTCGACCAGCCGGTGTACTGCACGTCGGCCATCAGCTCCCACTTCGGGTCGATCTGCCAGTGCATCGACAGGTTGGCGATCTGCGGCAGCGTGATGTCGGAGGTGACGCCGCGGTTGTACAGTGCCGTGCTGGTTGACGGCGGCGGACAGCGCGGCGATGGTGCCGGCGATCTGCGCCGACGTGCCCGGGCGTCAGCGTCAGCTGCGGGTTCTCGAAGCCGATGTTGCCGGTCACGTTGTACTTGATCTCCGAGCGGTATGCGGCGGCCAGTCGCACCGCAGGCGTCACGTCCCACGCGAGGCCGACGTTCCAGCCCCACGCGCCGTCGTTGCCGGTGATCGTCGCCTTCGAGTCGAGGCCGGGCGACGCCGCGAAGATCGCGTTGAAGGTCGGGGACTCCGGGGGCGATGCCGGCCTGGCCCGCGGCGGCGAGCAGCGCGGCCGAGTAGTTGACGTTCTGCGTCAGCGTCGCCTTGATGTACTGGTAGTTGATGCCGGCGCCGACCGCGAACGTCGGGGTCACCTGCCACGACATCGCCGGGTTCACGTTGACCGTCGTGATCGACGACTTCAGCGCCTGGTAGCGGCCGAGCCAGCCGTCGTCGTACTCGGTGGTCAGGCCGAACGGCGCGTTGACGCCGAGGCCGAACGCGAACTGCTTGTTGAGCGGGATGGCGACGTACATGTTCGGCACGAAGTTGAAGCCGCCGGCGTCGCCGCCGTCGTTGCCCAGCGGCTGGTTGAGCGCCGCGCGTCGAGCCGTTGTTGCTGAACTCGATCTTGGGCACGATCACGTGCATCGCCGCCGCGCCCTGCGTGTGCGGGAACGTCGACAGCGCCGCCGGGTTCCACCACATCGCGCGTCACGTCGTCGGTGAACGCGGCGCCGCCGGCCAGCGCGTTGCCGATGCTGCTGGCGCTGTTCTCGTTCAGCTGGAAGCCGGTGCCGAACGCCTGCCCCGCGCCGAGCGCGAGCGCAACGCCGCAGACCGCGGCGGCAATCCGGGTGCGATGGAACGGGATCTTCATGATCTGCATCTCCTGGGTGGAAAGCCGTGGCTGGCTTGGCGCCGTGGCGTCGTCGCGCCCGGCTGTTGAATTGGGTGCTGCGTCGGCTCGAATCGGGTGTTTTCGGGCTTCGCAACGGCATTTTGCCGGTCCGCAGCCTCAAAAAACGACTATACACGCGGTCCGGCGGGGGCGCATCTCCGGGCGTCGACCCGGTCGGGTGGACGCGCCGGTTTGTTGCGTTCCTGGCCGTCCCCGGCCGCTTTCCGCGTCCCGGTCAGGCGGGAGGCAGCTCCCGGGGCCGCCGGTCGGCGCCGACGGCGACGTAGGTCAGGCTGGCCTCGGTGACCTTGACGGTGATTTCCTCGATCGGGTTGCGCTGGGCGTAGACCTCGACCTCGACGGTGATCGACGTGCGCCCGACGTGGGTGATCGTCGCGTAGAAGCTCACCAGGTCGCCGATCAGCACCGGCTCCTTGAACACGAAGGAATTGACCGCCACCGTGGCGATGCGGCCGCGGGCGCGCCGCGACGCCGGCGACCGACGCCGGCGATGTCGACCTGCGCCATGATCCAGCCGCCGAAGATGTCGCCGTGGTGGTTGGCGTCGGCCGGCATCGGCACGACCCGCAGCGCCGGCTCGGCCGCGGGCAGCGCCACGGAGGGGCTCGTCATGGCGAAGGGAGTCCCCGTTCGCGCCGGCGCCCTACGCCGCCGCCTTCTTCAGCTCGTCGCGCAGCTCGCGCCGCAGGATCTTGCCGACGTTGGTCTTCGGCAGGTCGGTGCGGAACTCGACGTCGCGCGGGCACTTGTAGCCGGTCAGGTGCTCGCGGCAGTGCTTCAGCACGTCGTCGGCGGTGAGCGCCGGATCCTTCTTGACGACGAACAGCTTGACCGCCTCGCCCGACTTCGCGTCCGGCACGCCGACCGCCGCGCACTCGAGCACGCCGGGGTGCATGGCGACGACGCCCTCGATCTCGTTCGGATAGACGTTGAAGCCGGAGACCAGGATCATGTCCTTCTTGCGGTCGACGATCCGCACGAAGCCGCGCTCGTCCATCACGCCGATGTCGCCGGTCGCGAACCAGCCGTCCTTGTCGATGACCTTGGCGGTCTCGTCCGGCCGCTGCCAGTAGCCCGCCATCACCTGCGGGCCGCGGATGCAGATCTCGCCCGGCTGCCCCAGCGCGACCGTCCTTGCCGTCGTCGTCGCGCAGGGTCAGCTCGGTCGACGAGATCGGCAGGCCGATCGAGCCGTTGTAGGCCGGCAGGTCCAGCGGATTGATCGTCGCCGCGGGCGACGTCTCGGTGAGCCCGTAGGCCTCGATCAGCGGCGTTGCCGGTGACCTTCTTCCACTTCTCGGCGACCGCCTCCTGCACCGCCATGCCGCCGCCCAGCGTGATGCCGCAGCGCCGAGAAGTCGAGCTTGCCGAACTCCGGGTTGTTGACCAGCGCGTTGAACAGCGTGTTGACGCCGGTGAACGCCGTGAACTTGTACTTGCCCATCTCCTTGACGAAGCCCGGGATGTCGCGCGGATTCGGGATCAGCACGTTCTCGCCGCCGAGCGTCATGAACGTGAGGCAGTTCGCCGTCAGCGAGAAGATGTGATACAGCGGCAGCGGCGTGATGACGACCTCGCGCTGGTTCGGGTCGAGGAACGGCTTCACCCAGGCCCGCGCCTGCAGCAGGTTGGCGACGATGTTCCGGTGCAGCAGCATCGCGCCCTTGGCGACGCCGGTGGTGCCGCCCGTGTACTGCAGGAACGCGATGTCGTCGTGGCCGAGCGGCACCGGCTCGAGCTTGCCGCCGGCGGCCGTCGGCGAGCGCGTCGGACAGCCGCTTCGAGCCCGGCACGCTGTACGCCGGGATCATCTTCTTCACCTTCCGCAGCACGAGGTCGACGATCAGCCCTTGAAGCCCAGCATCTCGCCGATGCTGGTGACGATGACGTGATCCGGATCTTGGTCTTGCCGATCACTTCCTGCAGCGTGTGCGCGAAGTTCTCGACGATGACGATGACTTCGGCGCCCGAGTCGTTGAGCTGGTGCTCGAGCTCGCGCGCCGTGTACAGCGGATTGACGTTGACGACGGTGCAGCCGACGCGCAGCGCGCCGAACAGGCACACCGGGTACTGCAGGATGTTGGGCATCATCAGCGCGACGCGCGTGCCCTTCTTGCAGCCCGTTCGCCTGCAGCCACGCGCCGAACGCCGCCGACAGCGTGTCGAGCTCGCTGAAGGTGATCGACTTGCCCATGCACGTGAACGCCGGCCGGGTCGCGTACTTCGTGCGACGACTCCTCGAACACATCGCGGATCGAGTCGTACGTCGTTGATGTCGATCTCGGCGGGAACGCCCTGGGGGTAGTGCTTGAGCCAGATCTTTTCCACGATGTCCTCCTCGCCCCCGCTTGACGCGGGCGGCGCTCCTCGGTGGCCGGATGCCGGTTGCGCGACCGGCGCTGGCGCGATGCGGCGGGGTCCGCCGATCGCGCTTCTCGTTGGCGCCGGAACAGCCTCAGATGCTACACCAGAAACCCCGTCAGACGGCCGCCGCGTAGTGCAGCGGCCCGCCGCGGAACGGGGCGAATCCGGTGCCGAAGATCGCGCCGGCGTCGACCAGGTCGGCGTCGGCGACGATGCCCTCGGCCAGCGCCGCCTTCGCCTCGGCGACGTAGGGGCCGATCAGCCGTTCGGCCAGCCCGGACGGCACGGCGCCGGGCGCCTGCTTGGCCGGCTTGCCGCCGGCGTAGTCGTAGAAGCCGCGGCCGCTCTTGCGCCCGAGGTGCCCGGCGGCGATCAGTTCGGCCAGCTTCCTCGGCGGTGCGGCATCGGGGGAGAGCATCCTGCCGACGGCGACGCAGATGTCGAGCCCCACGGTGTCGGCCAGCTCGATCGGCCCCATCGGCATGCCGAAGGCCAGCGCGGCCTCGTCGATCGTCTCCGGCGCGATCCCCTCGTCGACGCAGCGCATCGCCGACATCAGGTACGGCGCCAGCACGCGGTTGACGAGGAACCCCGGCGCGCTCTTCACCGGCAGCGGCAGCTTGTCGATCTGGCGGACGAACGCCGCGGCCGGCGGCACCAGCTCGGGGCGCGTCTGCCGGCCGACGACGATCTCGACCAGCATCATCTTCGCCACCGGATTGAAGAAGTGCAGGCCGATCAGGCGCGACGGATCGCGCATCGCGGTCGCGATGTCCTCGAGCGGGATGCGACGACGTGTTGGTGGCCAGGATCGCCGTCGGCTTCGCCTTCGCCTCGAGCGCCGCGAACAGCGCGCGCTTGGCGTCCAGGTTCTCGAAGATCGCCTCGACGATGACGTCGGCGCGCGCGACGCCGTCGCCGGCGACGTCGGGGATGAGACGATCGGTCGCATCCCGGACGCGACGCGGGTCCTTCAGCCGCTGCGCGAACAGCTTGGCCGCGCGCCCCATCGCCGGCGCCAGGCGCTCGGCGTTCTGGTCCTGCAGCGTCACCGTGAGGCCGCGCAGCGCGCACCACGCGGCGATGTCGCCGCCCATGGTGCCGGCGCCGACCACGTGCACGTGCGCCGCCTTGAAGTCGCCGTCCTTGCCCAGCGCCTTCAGCCGCTCCTGCAGGCCGAACACGCGGATCAGGTTGGCCGCGGTCGGCGTGCGGACCAGGTTGACGATCGACGCCGGATCGCTGGGCGGCGGCAGCAGCGCGTTGCCGTCGTACTTGGCGAAGAGCTCGAGGATCGCGTACGGCGCCGGGTAGTGCTCGCGGCGCGCGCGCTTCGCCACCTGCTTCCGCGCCTGCGCGGCGATGAACCGGCGCGCCAGCGGGTTGAGCGTCACCGACTGCGAGAAGTCCAGGGCGCGCGGCGGCGGCAGCGCCGCCAGCACGCCGCGCGCCGTGTTCTCCATGATCCGCGCCGGCACGCATTCGTCGGCGATGCCGAGCCGCTTCGCGCGCTTCGCGTCGATCGTCTTGCCGGTGAGCAGCAGGTCGAGCGCCGCCGGCGCGCCGGTCAGCCGCGGCAGCCGCTTGATGCCGCCCCAGCCGGGGACGATGCCCAGCATCACCTCGGGCAGGCCGAGCCGCGTCGCCGGCTCGTCGACGACGACGCGATAGCGGCAGGCGAGCGCCAGCTCCATCCCGCCGCCCAGGCAGAAGCCGCGGACGAGCGCGAGCGTCGGGTAGCGCACCGCGGCGAGGCGCTCGAACGCGTCCCAGCCGCGCTTGACCAGCGCGATCGCGCCGTCCTCGGTCGCGATCTGCGCCGAACTCGTCGATGTCGGCGCCGGCGATGAAGCCGTTGGCCTTGCCCGACGCGATGACCAGCCCCTTCGGCGGATCGCGGTCGAGCTCGTCGAGCGCCTCGTTGAGTTCGACCAGCACCGCCGCCGACAGCGTGTTGGTCGTCGCGCCGGCCTTGTCGAAGGTCAGCCGCGCGAGGCCGTCGGCCTCGCGCGTGATCGTCCAGTGTTGCATGGTGTCCATTTCCGAAAGTCAGATCCGCTCGACCAGCATCGCGCCGCCCAGGCCGCCGCCGATGCAGATCGCCGCCATGCCGCGCTTGCCGCCGGTGCGGCGCAGCACGTTGAGCACGTGCAGCACGATCCGCGCGCCCGACGCGCCGACCGGGTGCCCGAGCGCGATCGCGCCGCCGTCGACGTTGAGCTTGTCGGCGTCGATGCGGCCGAGCGCGCCCGGAAGCTCCAGCTCCGTCCGGCAGTAGTCGTCGTCGTCCCACGCCCGCTCGCAGGCGATGACCTGCGCGGCGAACGCCTCGTTGATCTCCCACGCGTCGAGGTCGCCGAGACCGAGGCCGTGGCGCTTGAGGATCGGCGTCGACCGCGTGCACCGGCCCCAGGCCCATCTGCGCCGGATCGAGCCCCGCCCACTCCGAATCGACGATGCGGCCCAGCGGGGTCAGGCCGTGCCTGTCGACCGCGCGCGCGGAGGCGAGGACCAGCCACGCCGCGCCGTCGGTGATCTGCGAGCTGTTGCCGGCGGTGACGTTGCCGTACTTGCGGTCGAAGAACGGCCTCAGCTTGGCGAGGTTCTCCGCGGTCGAGTCCTCGCGCACGCCGTCGTCGGCGGCGTAGAGCTTGCCGCGTCCTTTCGTACAGCGGCACGAGCTCGCCGTCGTAGTGGCCCGCCTTCTGCGCCGCCAGCACGCGCTGGTGGCTGCGCGCCGAGAACTCGTCCATCTCGCGCCGCGTGATGCCGAAGCGGAACGCGAGGTTCTCGGCGGTCTGCCCCATCAGCAGCCCGACCATCGGGTCGGTCAGGCCCTTCATGAGGCCGATCACCGGCGCGAGGTACGCCGGCCTGAACTTGGTGACCAGCGCGGCGCGCTGGCCCGGCGTCTTCGCCGCGTACCAGTTCGACAGCCAGAGCACCATCGCGTCGGAGAACAGCAGCGGCGCCCGCGACAGCGCGTCGACGCCGCCGGCGAGCACCAGCTCGGACCGGCCGGTGCGGATGTTGGCGATCGCCGAGTCGAGCGCCTGCATGCCCGACGCGCAGTTGCGCATCACCGTCCAGCCGGGAACCTTGAGGCCGCAGCCCATCCGCAGCGCGACGACGCGGCCGATGTTGACCTCGTCGGCCGACGGCGCGGCGCAGCCGAGGATCACCTCGTCGAGGTCGGACGGCGCGAAGGGCTGCCGCACGAGCAGCGCGCGGCCGGCGTCGGTGGCGAGGTCGGACGCCGCGAACGGACCCGGCCGGTTGCGCGACTTCAGGAACGGCGTGCGCGCGCCGTCGACGATGTAGATCGGTTCGCTCATGGCTACGCTCCGAGCCCTCGGCGCGGCCGTCGGCGAGCGCGCTCACGCCGCGGCCTTGCGCTGGAGCGGCGATCGGCGTGGCCGACGGCGGCGCCACGTCGGCGACCGGCACGAGCTCCGCCGCGCCGAGGTCCTGCGCGAAGTCGTCGACGCGGATGACCTTCGCCGTCGCGTCGCGGGCGGCCAGCACGATGTCCGCTTCCGCGGCCGTGATCACGCCGGCTTCGCGCGCCCGTGCCACCAGCGCGTCGACGCCCGCGCCCGGCGCCAGCTTGCCGTCGAGGCGCCCGTGCTTCAGCGCCGCGCGGATCTTCGCCTCGACCGGTTCGGACGCGATCGTGGCGGCCAGCGCGAGCTCGACCTGCGCGACCGGGTTGTCCGGCGACCGCGACAGGAACATGCCCGCGGTCAGGCGGTCGCGGGTGGCCGACGGCTCGATCAGCAGCTTGGCGACCTGGTGGCCGAGCTCGTCGGACGGCACCACGTAAGGCCGGCCGAGCGGGAACACGATCCGCCGCAGCGCCATCGCGATGAACCGGTTGGGGAAGTTCGAGATCACGCCCTCGAAGGCGTTCTGCGCCTTGAACATCGCGTCCCACATCGCCCAGTGCAGCAGCGGCTCGTCGGCCTTGTGGCGGCCCTCCGCCTCGTAGCGCTTCAGCGTCGCCGAGGACAGGTACAGCAGCGACAGGATGTCGCCCAGCCGCGCCGACAGCTTCTCCTTGCGCTTCAGCGCGCCGCCCAGCGTGCCCATCGACACGTCGGCGAGGAACGCCAGCGCCGACGAGAAGCGCGTGAGCTGCTGGTAGTAGCGCCGGGTCTCCGGCGCGACGTTCGCCGGCACGCCGACGAAGTGCGACCCGGTGAGCCCCATGACGAAGGTGCGCGCGAGGTTGGTGACGGCGAAGCGCACGTGGCCGAACAGCGCCGCGTCGAACGCCAGCGACGCCTTGGCCCGATCGGCCTCGCGCGCCGCTTCCATCTCCTTCAGCACGTACGGATGGCAGCGGATCGCGCCCTGGCCGAACACGATCAGGCTGCGGGTCAGGATGTTGGCGCCCTCGACGGTGATCGCCACCGGCAGCTGCATGTACGCGGCGCCGATGAAGTTCGACGGGCCCATGCAGATGCCCTTGCCGCCGACGATGTCCATCGCGTCGTTGACGACCTGCCGTGCGCGCTCGGTGAGGTGCAGCTTGGCGATGCCCGACAGCACCGCCGGCTTCTCGCCCAGGTCGACGGCGGTCGCGGTCAGCGCGCGCGCGGCGTCCATCATGTACAGGTTGCCGCCCATCCGCGTCAGCGCTTCCTCGATGCCCTCGAACTTGCCGATCGGCGTCTTGAACTGGCTGCGCACCCGCGCGTAGCCGCCCGTCGCGCGGACGGCGAGCTTCGCCATGCCGGTGCCCGACGACGGCAGCGAGATGCCGCGGCCCGCGGCGAGGCACTCCATCAGCATCCGCCAGCCGCGCCCGAGCATCGGCTGGCCGCCGATGACCCAGTCCATCGGGATGAACACGTCCTTGCCCCAGGTCGGACCGTTCTGGAACACGGCGTTGAGCGGCATGTGGCGGCGGCCGATGTCGACGCCCGGGTGCGACGTCGGGATCAGCGCGCAGGTGATGCCGATGTCGTCCTTGTCGCCGACGAGGTGGTCGGGGTCGAACGCGCGGAACGCGAGGCCGAGCAGCGTCGCGACCGGGCCCAGCGTGATGTAGCGCTTGTCCCAGGTCACCTTGAGGCCCAGCACGCGCTTGCCTTCGTGCTCGCCCCAGCAGACGACGCCGAAGTCGGGAATCGACGCGGCGTCGGAGCCCGCGGAGGGGTTGGTCAGCGCGAAGCACGGGAGCTCGATCCCCTTGGCCAGCCGCGGCAGGTAGTGGCGCTTCTGCTCGTCGGTGCCGTAGTGGGCAAGCAGCTCGCCCGGGCCGAGCGAGTTCGGCACCATGACGGTGACCGCCACCGTGCCCGAGTGCGTCGACAGCCGGGTCATCACCTGCGAGTGCGCGTACGCCGAGAAGCCCAGGCCGCCGTATTCCTTCGGGATGCTCATCCCGAGGAAGCCGCGGTCCTTGATGAACTGCCAGACGTGGGGCGGCAGGTCGCGGTAGACGTTGGTCGTCTCCCAGTCGGTGACCATCTCGCACAGCTCGACGACCTCGTGGTCGAGGAAGCGCTGTTCCTCGGCGGTCAGCGTCGTGATCGGCGTCGCAGCAGCTTCCGCCAGTCGGGCTTGCCGGAGAAGAGCTCGCCGTCCCACCACACGGTGCCGGCCTCGATCGCCTCGCGCTCGGTCTGCGACATCGGCGGCAGGATCTTGCGGAACACGCCGAGGATGCCGTCGCTGACGAGCTTGCGCCGCAGCGCGGGCACCAGCAGCACCGGCGCGATCAGCACGAAGGCCAGCGCCAGCGCGAGGTTGAGCCACGGCGGCAGCAGCGCCGCGACCCAGGACACGCCGATCAGCACGGCGGCCGCGGCGGCCCAGGCGATGCCGGAGGCGTTGACGTACGCGAGCGCGGTGAACAGCGCGAGGGACGCGAGGAGCCAGAGGGCGATCAGCATCGTAGTCACCTTGGTTGAATGGCGCCGCGAAGCGCCAGGTTGTTGCGATTCATCGATCCGGTCCGGCGAGCGCGCCGTCGAGCGAGCGCCCGGTGTCCGTGAGGTCGGCGCAGCGGCGAGGTCAGCCCGGCGAGCAGGAACGGCGCGAGCCGCTGCAGCAGCAGCTCGTCGTTGTCGCTGCGGGTGTCCGACGGCGCGATCTCGGCGATCAGCTTCAGCGCGTCGGTGCCGGCCAGCGTGTAGGACAGCGCGCCCATCATGAAGTGCAGGCGCCAGGAGAGCTCCCGCTTCGGCAGCTCGGGCAGCGCGCGCCCGAACGCCAGCTTGAAGCGCATGATCATCTGCGCGTACTGCTCGCTCAGGAACCGGCGAATGAACGGCGCCGGATCGGCGTACGCGCGGCCGAGCAGGCGCAGGAAGTTCTGGCCGCCGCGCGCCGGGTCGCGCGCGAGCTCGAGCGCCGGGAGGAACAGCGCCGAAAGAATCCTGTCGCAGGGCACGGGGCCGGGCGCCGCCGCGTCCTCGAGTCCGGTCAGCAGCGCGAGGCGGCGCTGGTTCATCGGGTCGAGCCGGCGCGTGAGGACTGCCTGGAACAGCTCTTCCTTGCTGCCGAAGTGGTAGTTCACCGCGGCGAGGTTGACCGCCGCCGCGTTGGTGATCGCGCGCAGGCTGGTCGCCTCGAAGCCGTGCTCCATGAACAGCGCCTCGGCGGCGTCGAGGATGCGCTCCTTCGTCGCCACCGTGCCGCGCGCTTCGCCGATCGGTATGACTGTGCCGTCCACGGATTGCCTCTCGACCGAGGTCGGTCCCGCCGGCTTTCGACCGGCCGGACGCGTGCACCGAACCCGGCGACCGGGCCGAAACACGTCGCCATGATTAAACGTTCGTTTTAATCGTAGGTTCGTTTGACTCCGTGCGTCAATCTTGCACTGCAGCATGCGGTCGGGGAACCGCGGAGGAGGACTTCGGACGGCGAGAGCGGCGACCGACGCGGGCGAATCCGGCCGTCGGAGGGATCGCGGGCGAGCCCATCGAGAGCGATTGCTCACTTACTCCAGACCGTAGCCTGCAATCAGGGACGCAGGACCTCGGCGGCGATCGCCATCCGCACCAGGTCCGCCAAGCGAGCGGGCGCCCATCTTTTCCATCACCTTGGCGCGGTGGACCTCGACCGTCCGCGTCGACAGGCCCAGCCGTGTCGCCACGACCTTGTTCGGCCGGCCCTCGGCGACGAGTTCCATCACCTCGCGCTCGCGGGGGGTCAGCGTCTCCAGGCGCGGCGACGACCGCCGCCCGGTCGGCCGACGGCGCAGCAGCGTCACCCGCCGTCGCCGCGGCGCCCCGGCCGCGGCCAGCGCCCGGTGGACGGTGTCGAGCAGCGTCTGGTCGTTGAACGGCTTTTCCAGGAAGTCGGCGGCGCCGTTCTTCATCGCCCGCACCGCCATCGACACGTCCCCGTGGCCGGTGACGATGACGACCGGCAGCGGGTCGGCGCGCGCCCGCAATGCCTCCTGCAGCTCCAGCCCGCTCATCCCCGGCATGCGGACGTCGACGATCAGGCACGCGGGGCCGCCGGCGCGCGTAGCCCGACAGGAACTCCGGCGCGCTCGCCCAGGTGCGCGACGCCAGTCCCACCGAGCGCAGCAGCATCGCCAGCGAATCGCGGATCGCCGCCTCGTCGTCGACGACGTGGACGATCGGTTCAGGCAGCGGCATGGGACTCCTCGTCGATGGGCAGCGTCAGGTGGAAGCTCGCGCCCGGACGCGGCGGCGGTGGCCCAGAGCCGCCCGCCGTGGGCGTCGACGATCGACCGCGACAGCGCGAGGCCGATCCCGATGCCGTCGGGCTTGGTCGTGAAGAACGGCGCGAAGACCTGCTCGAGGTCGCCGTCGGGCAGTCCGGGCCCGGTGTCGCGGACCCGGATCTCGACCGTCCCCGGCGGCCCGGCTGCGCCGACAGCTCGATGCGGCGCGTCGGTGTCCTGGCGGCGGACATCGCCTCGATGGCGTTGCGCACCAGGTTGATGAGCACCTGCTGGATCTGGATGGCGTCGGCGCGCACCGGCGGCAGGCCGGCGGTCGCGGCGACGACGAGGTCGACGTCGTGCTGCCGCGCTTCGGGGCCGGAGAGCCGCTGCACGTCGGCGACGAGCTCGTCGACGGCGATCGCGGCCGGGTGGCCCTCCTCGCCGCGGACGAAGCCGCGCATCTTGCGCACGATCTCGCCGGCACGCTCGGCCTCGGCGGCGAGCCGCGCCAGCGTGTCCAGCGCCTCCGCCTCCGGCAGCCGCCCGGCCTTCATCAGCCGCAGGCTCGCCGACGCGTAGTTCGCGATCGCGGTCAGCGGCTGGTTGATCTCGTGCGCGATCGCGCTCGCCATCTCGCCCATCGACGACACGCGCGACACGTGCGCCAGCGCCTCGAGGTGCTCGCGCGCGCGGTCCTCGGCGCGGCGCCGCTCGGTGACGTCGAGCACCACGTTGAGGCTGCCGGTGAAGCCACCTGCTGCGTCGAACTGCGGCCTGGGCGAGATCCAGACGTGGCGCAGCTCGCCGTCCTTGCGGCGCAGCGTCAGCGGATGCGTGTCGGCCTCCCCGGCGCGGCGCCGGCGGTGCGATTCGCGCCACTCCGCGTGGAACTCCGGCAGCGTGATCATCTCGCCGGTGCGGCCGAGCAGCTCCTCGCGCGAGTAGCCGACCATCTCGCAGAACCGGTCCGAGACGAAGGTCATCCGCGCGTCGGCGTCGGTGATGTTGACCCCCTCGTTCATCCGCTCGATCAGCATCCGGTAGCGCTGCTCGCTGTCGCGCACCTCGGCCTGCGCGCGCTCGCCCTCGCGCTGCGCCGCGGCCGCGAGCAGCGACGTGATCGTGAGCACGACGAGGAAGAGGTACAGGCTCGCGAAGTGCGCGAACGCCGAGGCCTGAGTGTCGCCGGGCATGACGAAGGGCCCCGCGCCCAGCGAGTGGCAGACGATCGCGGTGCCGCCGGCGATCAGCAGCGCGATGGCCGTGTCGCGCACGCCCAGGCGGAACGCCGCCCAGAACGTGATGGGGAACAGCGCGTACGGCAGCGACTGCGCGTTCATCGACGGCGCCAGCAGGCCGCCGAACACCACCACCGAGACGAGCGACGTTCGCATGCGTGCAGCGCCAGCGGCCTCGCCCCGACGTGCGCGCCGCAGCGCCGACGCGGTGCCGGCGATCACCGTCAGCAGCACCGGCACCAGCAGCAGGATGCCGACCGCCTCGCCCAGCGAAGTCACCTGGACGCGGAGCAGCCGCTCGGGCATCGGCATCGTGCCGCGCCACTCGTCGCCGACCAGCGACCAGACCGCGTTGCACAGCGGCGACACCGTGGCGCCGACGAGGATCAGCGCCAGCACGTCGCGCACCCGCGCCAGCGCGAGTCGAACGCGAACACGCGCATCAGCAGCCAGCCCGACAGCGCGACTGCCCGGCGATCACCGCCGCCGAGACGACGCCGAACAGCGCGCCGTCGCCTTCGCGCAGCGCGCACAGGAACGCGCCGAGCGCCACGCCGGGCAGGATCGCCGTGCCGCGCAGCAGGCAGCGCCGCGAGCCCCACGCCGGACGCGATCCAGACGATCGGCGCGTTGCCGGACGCGCGCAGCCAGTGCTGTGCGGCCTCCGCCGCGGCGAAGTACGCGAGCGGCAACGCCAGCGTCGGCAGCAGCTGCGGGGCGAAGGTGCGGTCGCGAATCATGGCCGCCACCCTAGCAGCAAACGCGCGCTGCTTCACTACGGGCACGGCCACGTAGCGCCGCCGGCCGCCTACGTAGTCTCCACAAGCCCAGCGGCTGGTAGCGGTCCGAATGGGCGCGCGCTGCGGCGGCGGGCAACATCGGTTCCGTCAACCAACCGCATCCCATCGCCGGAGGATCCGCCATGACGAGCCGACTCGATTCGCAGGACCTCGGTGTCCACACCCGCTACCTCACCGCCTACGCGACGCGCGCGGTCGGCGATCGCGACCTCGCGCAGGACCTGGTCCAGGACACGCTGGTCGCCGCGCTGTCGGCCGACGCCGGCTTCGAGGGCCGGAGCGCGCTGCGGACCTGGCTCGTCGGCATCCTCAGGCACAAGATCATGGACGCGTACCGCGAACGCGCCCGCGCGCCGGCCAGCCTCGACGAGCTGCACGACGCCGGCGTCGAGCCCGAAGCCCGCCGCCGACGCGGCCGCCCCGTCGAGCTTCGGCCTCGACCCGGCCCGGGGGCTCGAGCGCAAGCGCTTCTGGGAAGCCTTCGAGCGCGAACTCGGCCGGATGCCGGCACGGATGGCCGAGGCCTTCGTCCGCTCGGAGTTCTCCGAACCGCCCGGCGCCGGCGCTGTGCCGGGACATGGGCATCACCGCGACGTCGTTGTGGGTGATGCGGCACCGCGCGAGGAACGCGCTGCGGACGGCGCTCGCGCCGGCGTACGCGGGCTGAGGCAGCGGAGTCGCCCAGGCTCGGGGCCGGCGCCCGCCGAGCCCGCGGGGACCCGCCCGCGGGCCCAGCCGCCGGGCCGGAGCCGGCGGTTCCGGACCGCCCTGGCCGAAAATCGTGTCAACCGCCGCTCCCGCGGCCCGCGTTAAGTCCCCCTCGGCGCAATTTGCGCCGTTCGAGGGGGAACCATGTTCGAGTCGCTGTCGTCCGCTCTTCGCGTCCAATCCGCTGGTCTCGGGCGGGATGACGCTGGCCATCCTGGGCGTCGCCGCCATGTGGCTGCGCGACCTGCCCGGGCAAGTTCGCCGCGTGGGCGAAGCATTTCTTCGTCACCACGATGACCGTCGACAGCCGCGACGAGCTGCTGTTCCCGGCGCTGGTCGAGTACATGGACAGCCGCGACGCGCTGCGCCGGATCAACAACTTCACCGCGCGCGCCGTCCGCACCAACACCAGCAGCTACCAGAGCCTGCACGACGAGCTGCAGCAGGGCGGGCGCCCGGCGACCGTGCTGTCGCCCGGCGAGGGGTTCCACCTGTTCGTCCTGGACGGCCGCGTCATGTGGATGAAGCGCGACGTCACCGTCGCCGCGTCGGTGATCGAGAAGATCAGCCTGTCGACGTTCGGCCGGAACAAGCGGCCGCTGGAGTCGATCGTCGAGGCGGCGATGGACCACCGCATCTCGCGCGAGCTCAACCGCATCGCCATCTACGTCCCCAGCCCGTACAGCAACGAGTGGACGCGCGCGCGGCTGGGCAACAACCGCAAGCTCGACTCGGTCGTGCTCAAGGCCGGCCAGAAGGAAGCCATCCTCGACGACCTGAACCGCTTCTTCGCGTCGCACGACCGCTACGAGACGCTCGGCATCCCGTGGCGCCGCGGCTACCTGCTCTACGGCCCGCCCGGCACCGGCAAGACGTCGCTGGTCACCGCGCTCGCGTCGGAGCTGTCGCTCAACGTCTGCGTGCTGTCGCTCGCGTCGCCCAACGTCACCGACGAGAAGATCGGCAACCTGCTGTCGAGCGTGCCGCGCCGCTCGGTGATCCTGATCGAGGACGTCGACGCGTTCTTCCAGCAGCGCACCAAGGCCGACGCGCAGGTGAAGGTGTCGTACTCGGGCTTCATCAACGCGCTGGACGGCGTCGCCTCGCACGAGGGGTCGGTGGTGTTCCTGACCACCAACCACCCGGACCGCATCGACGAGGCGGCGATCCGCTCGGGCCGGGTCGACTTCCGCCTGGAGCTGGGCCTGTGCGACCGCGACCAGCTGCAGCGGATGTTCTGCAAGTTCTTCGACGACGAGGCCGCGGCGGAACGATTCGCCGACCGCGTCGACGCGGGCCGCTGGTCGCCGGCGCAGGTGCAGGAACGACTGCTCAACGCGGCGGACGTCGACGAGGCGGTCGCGCTGTTCGACGCCGGCGCGGCCGACGGCGCGCCGCCGCTGCGCCGCGTCGCCTGAACCGCGGGTCCGGAGTCGCCTGCGATCGCACGAGCCGCGGGGCTCCGGGCCCGGTGGCTTTCGCGGCGGTCGCCGTGGCGGCGCCGGTGCGCACGGCGCCGGTGATCGCGGTGGGGCGCCGCGGCGGCGTGTCGGGGACCGCCAGTCCGCTCAGTCCGCCGTCGACGCGTAGGCGGCGTCGATCCGGTCCTTGAAGTGCGCGACGACGATGGGCCGCTTGAGCTTCATCGTCGGCGTGAGCAACCCGTTGTCGACGTTCCAGGCGTCGTGGGTGGGGATCACGCGGCGCACGCGGATCCACCGCGGGAACGACTTCAGCTGATCGTTGGCGCGGCGCAGCAGCGCCTTCTCGTCGGTTTCCTGCGTCACCGCGAGCAGCAGGACGAACGGCCGCCCCTCGCCGACCAGCATCACCTGCTCGAACACCGGGTCCTGCATGATCGCGTGCTCGACGTCCTGCGGCGGCAGCTTCTCGCCGTTGGACAGCACGATGATGTCCTTGGCGCGGCCGCGCAGGTGGATGCGACCGTCGCGGATCTCGGCCAGGTCGCCGGTGCGCAGCCACCCCGTCGACCAGCGCGGCGCGCGTCGCCTCCTCGTTGCGCCAGTAGCCCGGCATCACGTTGTCGCCGCGCACCTGCAGCTCGCCCGCGTCGGAGATGCGCACCTCGACGCCCGGCAGCGGGGGGCCGACCGACTCCGGCACGTTGTCCCCCTCGCGATTCACCGAGATCACCGGCGCCGCCTCGGTCATGCCGTAACCCTGCAGCATCGTGAGCCCGAGGCCGATGAACGTGCGCGAAATGTCCGGATCGAGCGCGGCGCCGCCGACGACGGCCAGCCGCAGCCGCCCGCCCAGCCGCGCCAGCACCGGCGCCGCGACCTTCGCCCGCAACAGCGGCGCCAGCATCCGGTCGAGCGGCGACGCCGCGCCCTGCGCGACGCGGTAGCCGCGCGCGACGCACTGGTCGAACAGCCACGACTTGAGCCGGCGACCCGGCAACCGCCTGCGCGAGGCGCGCGCGGAAGCGCTCGAATATCCGGGGGACCGCGAACATGATCGTCGGGCGCTGCGTCGCCAGGTCGTCGGCGAGCTGCATGACCCCGCGCGCGAACACCACCTTGGCGCCCAGCGACAGCGGCAGGTAGTAGCCGCCGGTGCGCTCGAACATGTGCGACAGCGGCAGCACCGAGAGGAAGGTGTCGTCGGGCCGCGCCATGCCGGTGCCCTGGCAGGCAATGACGTCGGCGATGATGTTGCCGTGGGTCAGCATCACGCCCTTCGGCCGGCCCGAGGTGCCCGAGGTGTAGCAGATCGTTGCCAGCGCCGACGGCGGCAGCGCGCGGATCTCGACCGGCGCGTGCCCGTCCGGCAGGAACGCGTCGACCGGCGTCGCCGCCGCGTCGCCGGCGTCGTCGCCGCGCAGCACGACCACCCGCGGCAAGGCGATCCGCTCGGCGGCGGCGAGCCGGGCGAGGCCCGCGGCGAGCCGCCGGTTCTCGACGATCAGCAGCCGCGCCTCGGCGTTGCCGACGCACCAGGCGACGTTTTCCGGATTGTCGTCGACGTACAGGGGGACGACGACCAGCCCCTGCGCCAGCGCGGCTAGGTCGATCGCCACCCATTCGAGGCCGTTGCGCCCGCACAGCGCGACGCGATCGCCCTCGGCGAGCCCGTCGCGGCGAAACGCCGCCTGCCACCGCGCCACGCGCGTCGCCAGCTCGCCGACGGTGACGTCGCGCCAGCCGTCGTCGACATAGTGCCGGTAGAGCACCCGGTCGGGCCGCGCGAGATGCTGTCCGAACCAGTCGGCGATGTTGCCGGCCATTGCGTCTCCAGGATACGCGGCGGCGTCACGCTGCGGCCGCGCGCGCCGATTCTGCCGGTTTTGCCCGGGCCGGTCCATTGCCGGACCGCGCCGTCCGCCCGGCCATCGCCCGCGCTGCGATGTTGCGACGCGAAAGCGATCCGCGGCCGGCTTTGGCCGGGTTTGGCTATACTCGCCGCTCGTCACCGGGAACCGCCATGTCCACGATCTCGATCGCCAAGAAGCACCACCTGTCGCACAAGAAGGCGAAGGAAGCCGCGCAGAAGGTCGCCGAAGACCTGCACAAGCGCTTTTCGCTCCACTACGAGTGGCACGGCGACTGCGTCACGTTCACGCGGCCGGGGCTCACCGGCGAGCTGATCGTCCACAAGGAAGAGGTCAAGCTCGACTGCAAGCTCGGCTTTCTCCTGACCGCGATCAAGCCCGCGATCGAGAAGGAAGTGCACAAGGAATTCGACAAGCGCTTCGGGGTCAAGAAGGCCTGACCGCTTCCGCGTCGGCCGCCGCCGCGCCCGCCGGCGACCCGCGCGCCGGGGCGAGGGGGTCGGTGAACGGCGCCGTCTCGCCGCCGAACATCGCGTCCATCAGCGCGGTCTCGCGAGCGACGATCGTCGCGATGAAGTACTCGGCGCCGCCCATCCGGCGGAACGCGTTGAAGCCGCGGTCGAGGAAGTCGTGCAGCACGCCGAAGCCCGCCATCCGGGCGGGCGTACGCATCATCGTCAGCGCCGAGCGGATCAGCGGCTTCCTGACGTAGACGTCGAGCGCGGCGCCGATCTCGCCGATCAGGCGGATCTGCCGCTCCCTCGCCGGCCGGTTGCCGGCCCGCCGGTACGCCTTGCAGTACTCGGCTACGCTGCAGTAGCCGTCGGCGCGCGGCAAGCGCGCGAGCAGCGCGCGATCGAGCTCCGCCGACAGCGCGTTCAGCTCCATCGCCTCGGCGATCGTGAGGATCACCCGTTCCGGCAGCATTCGCACCATGATCGGGACCACGCGCCCGACGTCGGTGTCGCGCTGCGAGTAGTCGGCCCCGCCGTAGAGGTCGGTCTGGAAGAACGACACGGCGGCAGCGTATCGGGGATCCGCCTTCAGGTCCGCGTAGGTCAGCGCCAGGCGCTGCGCCTGCCAATCGGCCAGTCGCGTCAGCGCGCCGGCGAGAATGGGGTTGGCGCGCCGCTCCTCGTGCAGGCGGTGGACCCTGGCGAACTCGCGCTCGAGCTCGGTTTGCGCGGCGGGTGCGGACGGGGCGTCGGCGGCGGACATGGCGATTGCGGTGGCGATTGCGGTGGCGATTGCAGTGGCGATTGCAGTGGCGATTGCGGTGGCGATTGCAGTGGCGATTGCAGGGGCGATTGCAGTGGCGATTGCAGTGGCGATTGCAGTGGCGATTGCAGTGGCAACGGCGTGGCGCGGCAGCCGCCGCGTCAACCCCGACGGCAGGGTCGCCGTCGAGGCGCGACCGAACCGGCGCGCCATGCGGAGAGTCTAGCCGAGACGCCCTGACGCGGCGCGTGCACGATCGCGAATTAGGTTGTTTGCTCTAACGGCCGCGGCTAGAGTCGCTGTGCGGTGCGAGCGATTTTGGCGGCGGGTCTTGTAACCACCACGCTGGCGGGGACCTCGACTCCCGGAACCGCCGACCGCCCGCTCTCCCGCCTGCGCGTCACCCGCCCTTCCGTCCCCTTGCCTTCTCCTTCCCGCCCGCAAAGACTCCCGATGCTCACGCGCCGCCGCTTCATCGCCGCAGGCCTCGCCGGCGGCGCCTTGCTCGGCGTCGCGTGGTGGCTGCGGCGCCGCGGCCCGACGTCGGGCGATCCGCGCTTTGCCACGCTGTCCGCGTTGGACGCGGAGGCGCCGGTGGTGATCGCCGCGATCGCCTCGGTGCTGCTCGACGGCGCGCTGCCTGTCGATACCGCCGTGCGCGCCGTGGCGATCGACGAGACGGTCGCCGGCGTCGCGCAGGCGATCGCCGGACTGCCGCCGTCGGCGCAGAAGGAGCTCGGCGAGCTCTTCACTCTGCTCGGTCTCGCGCCCGCCCGGATCGCGCTCGCCCGCGTGACGCCGGCGTGGTCCGACGCGTCGCCGGCGGAAGTCGCCGCGTTCCTCGAGCGCTGGCGCACCAGTTCGCTGACGCTGTTGCGCTCGGCCTACGATGCGCTGCACCAGCTGGTGTTCGCCGCGTGGTACGGCAACCCGCGAAGCTGGCCCGCGATCGGCTACGGCGGACCGCCCGCCCTTTTTTCATGAGCACGCCGGGCCTTCCCAAGGGTGAATTTCGGAGTGCGCAGCACGAAGGCAGCCCCGTGAGCACGAACCGCACCGCGCGGCCATCCGATCCCTACCGCGGCATGGATGCCGCGTCGTGGCGGATCGTCGATGCGTCGAGGCTGGCGCAGGACCTGACGATCGAAGCCGACGTCGCGATCGTCGGCACCGGCGCCGGCGGCGGCACCGCGGCCGAGATCCTCGCCCGGGCCGGCCTGTCGGTCGTGCTGCTGGAGGAGGGCGCGCTCAAGTCCTCGACCGACTTCAACATGCTCGAGTCCGAGGCCTACCCCGAGCTGTACCAGGAATCGGCCGCGCGCAAGACCCGCGACAAGGCGATCAACATCCTGCAGGGCCGCTGCGTCGGCGGCGGAACGACGGTCAACTGGACCAGTTCGTTCCGCACGCCCGAAGTCACGCTGAAGCACTGGGCCTCGCATTTCGGCATCCAGGGGTTCGGCGTCGCCGACATGGCGCCGTGGTTCGAGCAGGTGGAGAAGCGGCTGGAGATCGCGCCGTGGGACATGCCGCCGAATGCCAACAACGAAGCGCTCGCGCGCGGCGCGGCGAAGATCGGGATCGCGTCGGGGCTCATCCGCCGCAACGTGCGTGGCTGCGCGAACCTGGGCTACTGCGGCATGGGGTGCCCGATCGACGCCAAGCTGTCGATGCTGGTGACGACGGTTCCGGGCGCGCTGGAACGCGGCGCGACGCTGGTCACCCGCGCGCGGGCGCAGAAGTTCGTGCTGGAAGGCGACCGCGTGACGCAGCTCGACGCCGTGGCGATGGACGCCACCGGCGTGCACCCGACCGCGCGCCGCGTCACCGTGCGCGCGCGGGCGTTCGTGTCCGCGGCCGGCGCGATCGGCACGCCCGCGCTGCTGCTGCGTTCGGCGACGCCGGATCCGCACGGCATCCTCGGCAAGCGCACCTTCCTCCACCCGACGCTGGTCAGCGCCGCGCGGATGCCGGAGCGCATCGACCCGTACTACGGCGCGCCGCAGTCCGTCTACTCGGACCATTTCCTCGACACCATGCCGCCCGAGGGCCCGATGGGCTACAAGGTCGAGGCGCCGCCGGTGCACCCGATCCTCGGGGCGATCACGCTGCCGGGTTACGGCGCCGCGCATGCGACGTGGATGCGCGACCTGCCGCACCTGCAGGTGCTGCTTGCGCTCACGCGCGACGGCTTTCACCCGGACAGCCCCGGCGGCACCGTGGCGCTCCGCAGCGACGGCACGCCGGTGCTCGACTACCCGCTGAACGCTTACGTGTTCGACGCCGTGCGGCGCGCGTTCCTGACGATGGCCGAGCTGCAGTTCGCGGCCGGCGCAACGCGGGTGATGCCGGTGCACGGCGACGGCGTGGCGTTCTCGTCGCTGGCGCAGGCGCGCGACGCCATCGCCGGATTCGCGCTGGCGCCCCTGGTCACGCCGGTGGTCTCCGCCCACGTGATGGGGGGCGCCCCGCTGGGCCCGGATCCGAAGCGCGCGGTGGTCGACCCGACCGGGCGCCATCACCAGCTGGCGAACCTGCACGTGCTGGACGCCTCGCTGTTCCCGACGTCGATCGGCGCCAACCCGCAGCTGTCGATCTTCGCCGTCACGGCCCGGCTCGCCACCGGACTCGCGGCGTCGCTCGCGCGCAAGTCCTGACCGGGCGGCGCATCCGCGCCTTTAGGATGTTTGCTCTAGACATCCCGCGTAAATTGAATTCAATCGCCAGTATTGAAGCGAGACCCCGCCCCCTCCACAGGAGACTGAAAATGCTGAAACAAGCCGTCACACAACCCGCGCAATTCTCGGAAGCCGCCATTCTCGCGTCGCGTCAGGTCTGGCTCGCCGGGCTCGGCGCCGCCGTCGTCACCCGCGACTGGGTGCAGCACGAAGCCGGCACCGTGTTCAAGACGCTGGTCAAGGAAGGCACCGCGGTCGAATCGCGCGCCATCCGCCTCGTCGGCGACTCGATCGAGACCTCGGTCAAGCGCGCCAACGGCATGTGGCGCAATACGCGCCACACGGTCGAGACGACGGTTCGTGCGTACGCCGACACCGCGGTCACGCTGGTCAAGGAAACGCTGCCGAAGTCGCTGCCGAAGATCGAGCTGCCGGCCGCGTTCAAGCCGGCGCGGCGCGCCCCCGTCGCCAAGCGCGCGAAGAAGGCCGCCACGACGGTCAAGGCCCGCGCCACCGGCGCCGCCAGGAAGACGAAGCGGACGGTCAAGCGTGCGGTGAAGCGCACTGCGCGTTAAGCTGAGGTAACATTCCTCCGCTGCACCACGACTGCCAAGGAGGCTCATGCCTGGACGGACGGCTGTCGGACGCCGCCGCGTCCGTAGAGCAAGCAACGCGCGTCCGCGCGTGGGCCTCGCCTTGGCAGGCGGCGGACCCCTCGGGGGGATATACGAGGTCGGCGCGCTGCTGGCGCTCGCCGACTCCCTCGACGGGCTCGACTTCAACGACCTCGACGCCTATGTCGGGGTTTCGTCCGGCGGGTTCGTCGCCGCCGCGTTGGCGAACGGCATTTCGCCGGCGCAGATGTACCGGATATTCATCGACGACGGCGCCGACGCGGCGCTCAAGCCCGAGATCTTCCTGCGCCCGGCCTTCGGCGAGTTCGCCCGCCGCGCGCTGTCGCTGCCCGGCCTGATCGTCCGCGCGCTGAGGGCGTACCTGCGCGACCCGTTCCATCGGGGCGTGATCGAGTCGTTCTCGATGCTTTCGCATGCGATGCCGACGGGCATGTTCGACAACGGCGCGATCGACGCCTTCCTGCGCAAGCTGTTCGCCGCCCCCGGCCGCACCAACGACTTTCGCAAGCTCTCGCGCAAGCTGTTCCTGGTCGCGACCAACCTCGACACCGGCGGGTCGGTGACCTTCGGCTCGCCCGGCTTCGACCACGTGCCGATCTCGCGCGCGATCGAGGCGTCGTCGGCACTGCCGGGGCTGTTCCCGCCGGTTGCGATCGACGGCGATCACTACGTCGACGGCGCGCTGAACAAGACGCTGCACGCGTCGGTGGCGCTCGACGAGGGCATCGACTTGCTGCTCTGCGTCAATCCGCTGGTGCCCTTCGACGCGAGCCGCGCCAAGCCGCACCACCGCCTGACGGTGAACAAGCTGAACCAGGGCGGGCTGCCGCTGGTGCTGGCGCAGACGTTCCGCGCGATCATCCATTCGCGGATGCAGGTCGGGATGGAACGCTACGAGCGGCATTACCCGGACGCCGACATCGTGCTGTTCGAACCCGCCCGCGAGGACGCCGACATGTTCTTCGCCAACATCTTCAGCTACTCGCAGCGCAAGCGCCTTTGCGCGTCGGCGTACGCCAAGACCCGGGCGGCGATCCGCGACCGGGCGCACGTGCTGGGGCCGAAGCTGATGCGCCATGGCATCACGCTCAACGCCGGGCGGCTCGCCGACGAGCACCGGAAGGTGACCGATGCCGTGGTGGATCCGCGGCCGCTGCGCACCGACCCCGGCAACGCCGGCGACGTCCGCCAGGCGACCCGCGACCTGTCGCATACGCTCGACCAGCTCGATCGCTGGCTCGCGCGGCCGCACTGACCGCGATCCGTCCCCGGCCATGGCGGAACGCAAGCGGCCCCGCCGCACCCGCGAGCGCATCCTCGAAACCAGCCTCGACCTGTTCAATCGCCACGGCGAGCCGCACATCACGACGGCGGACATCGCCGGCGAGATGAACATCAGCCCGGGCAACCTGTACTACCACTTCCGCAACAAGGACCAGATCATCGCCGAGCTGTACGCCGCGTACGAAGCGCGCGTGCTGCCGCTGCTGGCGGTGCCGGAGGATCGTCCGCCCGACGTCGAGGACCTGTGGCTGCTGCTGCACCTGCTGTTCGAGCAGATGTGGGCGTATCGCTTTCTGTACCGCGATCTCGACGAACTCGCATCGCGCAATCGCCGCGTCGGGCCGCGCTTCGGCGAGCTGCTCCGGCGCGGCGCCGACACCGTGATAGAGTTGACGCGGGGCATGGTGGCCGCCGGGACGATGCGCGCTTCGGAGCGCGAGATCGCCGCGGTGGCGCAGAACGTCGTGCTGGTGGCGACCTACTGGATCTCGTTCCAGCGCCTGTCGCGGCTCGCCGGCGATCCCGAGCAGGCCGACTTTCCCCGAGCGGCATACCAGGTGATGGCGCTGATCGCGCCCTATCTCGTCGGCGACGCGCGGGCATTGCTCGACCGGCTGGGCAGCGACTATCTCTGACCCCCTCCAGGAGGAGATCCCGATGGCGAAGAAGTGGGCGAAGTTTCCGCACCCCGACAAGGCATACGCGCTCGATGCGGCCGGCCTCAAGAAGCACTGGGCGCGGCTGCACAAGGGCGACTGCGAGCCGTTTCCCAAGGACGCCGACGTGCTCGAGGCCTGGCAGGCGTTCCATGCCGGCGATTTCGGGCGCGCCGTCGAGACGGGCCTCGCGGCCGGCGGCGCGGGCATCAATGCCGCGGTGAAGGCGCAGACCGTCTACGGCTATTACATCGAAAAGAGCGACAAGGCGAAGTCGGCGCTGTTCGAGGAGGCGGCCGGCTGGGCCGACGCGCGGCGCAAGGAGGCGCCCAAGGACGCGAATGCGCACTACATGTACGCGTTCGCGCTGGGTCGCTACAGCCAGAGCATCTCGGTCGGCAAGGCGCTTGCGCAGGGGCTCGGCGGCAAGATCAAGGAGGCGCTGCTCACGGCGATGAAGCTCGAGCCGAAGCACGCCGACGCCAACATCGCCTACGGCTCCTACCAGGCCGAGGTGATCGACAAGGTCGGCGGGCTCGTCGGCGGCATGACCTACGGCGCGAAGAAGGACTCGGCCGTCGAGCACTTCCAGAAGGCGGTCAAGCTCTTCCCCGAGGCTGCGATCGCGCACATCGAGTACGCGAACGGGCTGATCATGCTGTTCGGCAAGGGCAGGATCGCCGAGGCGACGAAGCTCTACGAGGAGGCCGCTGCCTGCAAGCCGGCCGACGCGATGGAGCGTCTGGACGTCGAGCGGGCGAAGGCGGAGCTCGAGTAGCCGAATTCGCCAGCCGGCACGAAAGGGCACGAAGGCCGGGAGCATCCCGGCCTTCGCGTTTCCGGACGGACGTCGCGTCAGAACGGAGAAGTCGGTCCCGTTGGCGTTGACGAGCGTCGCCGTCAGCTGGCAGCGCGTCGCGGCGAAGTTGCCGGTGGTGCCGGTGAGCACGTTGTCGCGACGGATCGCGATCGCGAACCTGAACGGCACGTTCGGGTCGAGGTAATCGCCCGCGTAGGTCAAGGCGACGCCGGACCACTGGTTGGCCGCCGACGATGCTCGCGGGGAATTGATGGAGACTGGCGGATTTCCGTCTTGAAGCACTTGCCACGTGGTTCCATTGTCGTCCGAATAGACCCAATACACGCGGTATGCCACGGCGCCGGCATCCGCGAGCCCGGTGAAGCTGGCGTTGAGCAGCACCGCCCGCGGGTACGTGGCCGTCGTCGCGTCGGTGATGCACACGATCAGGGCGGGATCGGGCGACTCGCCGGGAAGGGTCGTGGCCCCGAGGCCCCCGTGTCGCTTGAGAATCTGCGGTGACAGCGCCTTGCCCACGCGATTCATGAACGCCGCCATCGGCGAGCCGGCTGACCGGATCCGTCGGGCAGTACAGCGTTGCCGAGGTGCAACCCGTCGTCACCGCGCGGTTCTTCAGCCACTCGACATTCGGGCAGAACGGACTCGTACTGTCGACGTCGGTGAAGCCGGCGCAGGGCAGCGCGGATGCGTTGCCTGCAGCCACCGCGAATGCCATCGCCATCATGAAGCGCAACGTGCTGGACATGGTCGGACCTCTCTTCCTCGAGACTACGGTTGTTCCCGAAAGCCGCGGGAGCGGGGCCGTTGGCGACACGCGCCGCGGGGGCCTGAACCTCGAATCGACATTGAAGCCGGCTCTCGGTCCAGCCGACCTCTTTGCCCCGCTGTATACACCCTTTCCATCGACGCAGGTGGGACCGGGAGGAGCGTGCGCAGGACCCCTTCGGCCGCCGGCCTCCCGTTCAATGCATGGTCGCCCGCCGGTCGCGAACGGGGCCTGCCGGCGTCGACGACATGGGTCCGTGCGACCGCTGCGCTGCGCGATCGATTCGGCAAAGCCGATGCTCCCGAGCACGCATCCCTTGTTCAGCTGGAGGCGAATCTCGTCCAGCAGCGGCACCGGGATCCTGCAGTCGAAGAGCGCCCGATAGGCATGCGCGCGCTCTTCGCAGGAACGACCGAGCTGGAGGTATTCATCCCGGGGCACGATCAGGCCCGCCGGCTCCAGCCCTGCGTTGGCTCGATAGCTCGACCACCGATACAGCGCCGGATGGTCGACCATCCCCGCGCGCATCGGATTGAGTTCGATGTAGCGCATGCAGGTCAGCAGGTAGCGTTCCGACTCCACCAGACAGGCCCGATAGCGGCCCTCGAACAGCGTCCCCGTGCGCCCGCGATCCTCGTTCACCCGTCGCACGTAGCGGCTGCCGACACGGTGCATGAGCGACGCGACCGAGCCCGGCCGATCGCCCGTCATGAGCAGATGGACGTGGTTGGTCATCAGCGCGTAGGCGTGGATCGCGCAACGAAAGCGGGCGGACGCGTCGGCCAGCAGGCACAGATAGCTGCGGTAGTCGTCGAAGCCGAAGAACAGTGGCTGACGATCGACCCCGCGGACGACGACGTGTTGCGGGACACCGGGAATTTCGAGACGCGGCAGACGGGACATGGGCATCGCCATGGAAACATGGGAGATGCCGCGAATGTTCGCCGCGAACGATTCGTTGGCGCCATCAGCCGGACGGCCGATGGATGCGTCCACCGCGACGCGCGATCATGGTGGAGAAGGCCGGGCCTCATCAGATCGCCCGTCGGACCCGCTTCGCCTAAATTCGACCTGACCCCAGACCCAACCCCACTGCCTCCTCCGCCACCGCCGGGTCGAGGTCGCCGGTCCATGGCGGGGCGAGCAGTGCGGTCAGGACGAGCTTCTCGAACTCGCCGGCAAACCGCGCGACCACGTGCTCGGGATCCTGGCAGAGGCCACGGTCGGTGATGAGCCCGAACTGGACGCGGCCGTCGTAGGAAATGATCGACGCGCCCAGGCCGACGTCGCCCGACTGCGGCACCCAGAACATCATGCTTTCTATCTTGGCGCCCCCCAGCCAGAGCGGCTGCTGCGGACCGGGGACGTTGGTCATGACGGCCGTCGCATTGCGCGACAGGATCGAGATGAGCTGCTCCTGCAGCACCTTCGGGCCGGCGCCCGCGGCGGCCAGGAGCCCCAGCGTCAGCACCGGCTGCAGCGAGCCCTTCAGCGCGCTCATGTTGGCGCGGACGGCGTACAGCCGCTCGACCGGGTTCTCGATGCCGATCGGCAGGTCGAGGAAGAGAATGCCGAACTGGTTGCCGAGGTCGAAGGCGCGCTCGAGCGGACGCAGGTTGATCGGCACCAGCGAGCGCAGCATCAGGCCGTCGACGTCGTCGCCCTTCGCCGTCAGGTATTCGCGCATGGCGCCCGCGGCGCAGGAGAGCAGCACGTCGTTGACGCTCGCCCCCAGCGCCTTGCCCACCGCCTTGACCTCGGTCAACGACAGCGGCGGCGCCCAGGCCACGCGCTTGCCGATGCCCGGCTTGCCCTTGAAGCGCGTCGGAGAGTCCGCCTGCATCAACGCGAGCCGCGCGATCTCGGCCGTCAGGGCGCCCCCCTGCTCGGCCAGCGCCACCGCCTTGGCCGGGTCCTGCCACAGCGCGACGCCCTTCTCGACCAGCATCGAGCCGACCTTCATCGCCATCTGCGCCGCGCCGGTGAGCGGCTGCATCATCTGCCCGAGCGGATCGTCGGCGGCCGCGGTGCGCGCCTTGCGCTGCTTGCGCGGGGCGGGCGCCGGCATCGCCGGCGGCCCGTGCGCCGACGCGTCGGTCATCGACAGCATGACCTGGACCAGCGCGATGCCGTCGGCGTAGCAATGGTGGATGCGAACGACGACGGCCGACCCGCCGTCGAAGTTGTCGACGTGGTGGAACTGCCACAACGGCCGCCCCTGCGGCAGCGGCGTGCTCGCCAGGCGCGAGGCGAGCGTCTGCAGGTCGCGCTTGCCGCCCTTGCCGGGCAGCGCGACGTGGACGACGTGGTGCTCGAGCTCGAACTGGGCGTCGTCTTCCCAGAACGCGCCCGCCGCCGTCTGCACGGGGTGCTGCCGGAACCGCTGGAACTGCAGGAAGCGCTCCTCGACGGCGCGCTTCAAACGCGCGTACGAAAGCCGCTCGCGGAAGATGAGCACCCCGCAGATCATCATCAGATTGGACGGTCGGTCCATCCGCAACCAGGCGGTGTCGACGGCCGAGATTTTCTGGCGCGCGGGCATGGTGGGCAGGTCCTCAGGATCGGCTGGGTGGCAGCTTCCGCGCCCGCCGCCCGGATGCCTCCGGCAGGGTGCGCGTTGCGCTTTTTCGACTTCGCGCTAAAGTAGCACAAACCCCGAGCGCGGGGACACGCCCACCGAGGAGGAAACGATGGCTGCAGCCCCCAAGAAGGACGATCTCAAGGCCAAGTTCGAGGCGGCCGCCGCGGCCGCCAAGCAGACGAAGAAGAAACCCGACAACGCGACGCTGCTGAAGCTCTACTCGTACTACAAGCAGGCGACCGACGGCGACGTGAAAGGCGACCGTCCGGGCGGCTTCGATTTCGTCGGCGGCGCGAAGCACGATGCCTGGACCAAGCTCAAGGGCATGAGCAAGGACGAGGCGATGACGAACTACGTCAAGCAGGTCGACAAGCTCAACCGCGACTAGCGGAGGGGTCGGGTCCCCGATCCGGTGCGGGCGTCCGGCGCCCCTCCCGTCGAGGCCCGCAGTCACGCGCCCTCGCGCAGGCGTTCGACGGGTCGCCCCGTTCCACGCCGAAGTGCGGCGTGCCGACGCACGCGAGCGCGATGCGCACCCTTGATCTCCGTCATGCCCCGCGCAACGCATGTCCGCCATACTCGAACAAGGCGCCGTGCATCGCAAAAAACGGAATGCCGACAGTTGCAGATTCCGCGGGAAGATTGGCTTCCCGACGCGCGCGTGGCACCTTCCTCCCGACACGGGAGGACCCGCAAGGGCTCCGCAGCCCGCGGGATTCGGTTAGGCGAACGCCGACCGGCGCGAGCATCGCTCTCCTTCGTTGCGAGGCCCTTGCGAACGTGCAAGGAGACGACGATGTTCCCGCGCCACGTTTCAGCAATGACGCTTGCGCTGTTCATGACGGTCAGCGCCCCGGCGTACGCCGGCAATGACGGCCTTCGTGCCGAGCCGTCGAGCGATTCGACTCCCGTGACACTCAGCCGCGCCTACACGGCGGCGACCGCCGACGAAGCCGCGGACATGCTTTTCATGCGCGAGGAGGAGAAGCTCGCGCGAGATGTGTATCTGACGCTCTACGACGCATGGGGACTCTCCACCTTCACCAACATCGCGGCCTCCGAGCAGAGCCACATGAATGCGATGCTGCTGCTCCTGGAGAAATACCGGTTGTCCGACCCGGCGGCAGGAAATCTGGTCGGCGAGTTCACCGATTTGAAGCTGCAGGCGCTCTACGATGCGCTGCTCGCCAAGGGCCTGCTGAGCACCGTCGACGGAGTGATGGTGGGGGGGCTGATCGAGGAAGTCGACATGAACGACATCCAGGCCGCGATCGACCGTTCGACGCAGGCCGACATCGACGCCGTGTACGCGAACCTGATGTGCGGCTCGCGCAATCACCTGCGTGCGTTCGCAGGCGCGTTCGAGGCGCTGACGGGCACCGCCTACCAGGCCCAGCTCCTTGATTCGGCGATCGTGGACGCCATCCTCGCGGCGCCGATGGAACGCTGCGGCGGGCGTTGACGTCGCGCCGGCAGCCGGCCGGCGCATGCGGTGAAGCCTGCGGTCGCGCGGTGCCGTTCGTGCGCCTCGCGTACGGGGGTGCCGCCGCTCGAGCGGCCAGCCGCACCGCCAAGACAGAGGCCCCCGCTTCGCCACGGGGGCCTCGTCATTCAGCAGCGCCGCGGCCGTTCAGGACAGCGCGGCCTTGGCCACCTTCTTCGCGGTGCGCACCGTGCGTTTCGCCGTCTTGGTCGCCGTGTTGACGGTCCGCTTGGCCGTCTTCACGGTGCTCTTGGCGGTGCGCGACGCGCTGCCCAGCGTCGACGCGGCGGTGCGCTGCGCCGACCGCACGGCGCCCTTGACCATCTTCTCCATCGGCGACGCCCGCTTCGGCTGCACGCCGGTCGCCTTGAGCAGCGCGTCGACCTTCTCGGCGAGGTCGTCGACCCGGTCGGCAAGGCGCTGCACGTCGTTCTGCGTGTAGACGCCGAGCTTCGACAGCGCCCGCGCGACACGATCCTCGAACACCTGTTCCAGCTTGTCCCACGTCCCGCCGGCCATTTGTTGCATCTCCTTGGCTTTCGCCGCCGCCACGCCGCGCGCCGCCGCCGCCGTATCGGCCGCCGCTGCCCGCGTGCGCGTCTCGAGTTTCTCGCCCTGCTGGACCAGGGCCTCGAACATCTTCATCCCTTCGGCCTGCGCGCGCGAAAAGGCGCCCAAGCCGGCCAGCCAGATCTGATGCGACGAGTTCAGCACCGACTGGGCCGCTTCCTTCGCGCCACCGTCGTCCTTCGTGCCCAGCCCCGCCTTCGCTTTCTTCAGCATCGCGCACTCCCCTCCGCGTGGATTTCGCCGACCGGCACCTTCCGCCGACGGCTGTTCTGGCTCAACAATTCTAGGCTGCAGGACTAGAGCGATCATACTAAAGCGGCGGCCGAACCGGTGGGCCGGCCGCGGCGCCGGTCGGCCCCGGCGGGCGGCCCGGGCGGACGGCCTCGGCGGACGGGCCCCCTGCCGCCACCTTCGCCTCGGTATAATCGCCCGGCAATCGACCGGAGGCACATCCGGCCATCCCGTCCGCCGGCGCCACGGCCGGAAGGCGGGCGCCCCCGCAGTGCGATGCCGGGTCACCGGCGCCACCGCCCCCGTCTTCACCAGGAGGAGTCCATGGCGTATTTCGTCACCGGCGCGACCGGCTTCATCGGCCGTTACCTCGTCGCCAACCTGTTGCGGCGGGGCGAGCCCGTCTACGTGCTCGTGCGCAAGGGGTCGCAGAAGAAGCTGGCGGCGTTGCGCGAGCACTGGGGCGCCGACGAGAAGCAGGTGATCGCCGTCACCGGCGACCTGTCGAAGGAACGCATGGGCGTCGCCGACGCCGACATCCGCAAGCTCAAGGGCAAGGTCAAGCACCTCTTCCACCTCGCGGCGATCTACGACCTCTCCGCCAGCGCCGAGGACCAGCAGCTCGCCAACGTCGACGGCACGCGCAACGCCGTGCGCTTCGCCGAGGCGATCAACGCCGGCTGCTTCCACCACGTGAGCTCGATCGCCGCCGCCGGCCTGTACGACGGCGTGTTCCGCGAGGACATGTTCGAGGAGGCGGAGGACCTCGACCACCCGTACTTCCGCACCAAGCACGACTCCGAAGGCATCGTCCGGCGCGAGTGCAAGCGGCCCTGGCGGGTCTACCGTCCCGGCTTCGTCGTCGGCGACTCGAAGACCGGCTTCATCGACAAGATCGACGGCCCGTACTACTTCTTCAAGTTGATCCAGCGGCTGCGCAAGGCGCTGCCGCAGTGGATGCCGACGATCGGCATCGAGGGCGGCCGCATCAACATCGTCCCGGTCGACTACGTCGCCGATGCGATGGACTTCCTCGCGCACAGGAAGGGGCTCGACGGCAAGTGCTTCCACCTGACCGATCCCGAGCCGAACCGGATCGGCGAGGTGCTCAACATCTTCGCCGACGCGGCGCACGCGCCGCAGCTGACGATGCGCCTCAACGCCCGGATGTTCGGCTTCATCCCGGCGCCGCTCCTGTACGGGCTGGGCTCGCTGGCGCCGGTCAAGCGGATGGTGCGCGCGGTGCTCACCGACCTCGGCGTCCCGCGCGACGTGTTCCAGTTCATCAACTGGCCGACCCGCTACGACAACCGCGAGACGGAGAAGGCGCTGAAGGGCTCCGGCATCGCGGTGCCGGAGCTCAAGTCGTACGCGCCGAAGCTGTGGGACTACTGGGAGCGCAACCTCGACCCGGACCTGTTCATCGACCGCACGCTGTCGGGCAAGGTGAAGGACCGCGTCGTCGTCGTCACCGGCGCGTCGTCCGGCATCGGCAAGGCGACGGCGATCAAGCTCGCCGGCGCCGGCGCCAAGGTGATCCTCGTCGCGCGCGGCGAGGAGAAGCTCGTCGAGACCAAGAAGGAGATCGAGGCCGCCGGCGGGCGCTGCTGGATGTACACCGCCGACGTCGCCGACCTCGCGTCCTGCGACGCGCTGATCGCGCGCGTGCTGAAGGAGCACGGCGTCTGCGACTTCCTCGTCAACAACGCGGGACGCTCGATCCGCCGCGGCGTGATCAACTCGTTCGACCGCTTCCACGACTTCGAGCGGACGATGCAGCTCAACTACTTCGGCGCGCTGCGGCTCATCATGGGCTTCCTGCCGAAGATGATCGAGCAGAAGCGCGGCCACGTCATCAACATCAGCTCGATCGGCGTGCTGACGAACGCGCCGCGCTTCTCGGCGTACGTCGCGTCGAAGTCCGCGCTCGACTCGTTCGCCGCCTGCGCGTCGTCGGAGTTCCTCGACAAGGGCATCAACTTCACGACGATCAACATGCCGCTGGTGCGCACGCCGATGATCGCGCCGACGAAGATGTACGAGAACGTGCCGACGCTCTCGCCCGAGCAGGCCGCCGACCTGGTCGTCGAGGCGATCGTCTACAAGCCGGTGCGCATCGCCACGCGGCTGGGCATCTTCGGCGCGATCTCGCACGCGGCGGCGCCGCGCCTCACGCAGATCATGCTGAACACGGCGTTCAACATGTTCCCCGACTCCGCCGCGGCGCAGGGCAAGAAGGGCGAGGAGCCGAAGCAGCAGCAGCTCACGCCGGAGCAGATGGCGTTCGCGCAATTGACGCAGGGCATCCACTGGTAGAGCCCCCGGGCGCGCCCCCGCCGGACGCCGGACCCCCGCGGGTCCGGCGTTTTTTCCTGCGCCGTCGCACCCGCTGCGCAGCCCGGGTGCGCGGGGCCCCGGCGGGGTCGCCACGACGGAGAGTCCCTTGCTCGCCTGGTTCGAACGACTGATCGACCCCTACCCGGAGGCGGTGCCGCCGACGCCTCCGCGCGGCTTTTTCGCCTTCCTCTGGGCGTGCACGAAGGGCCTTCGCCGCTACCTGCTGGCGATGACGCTGCTGACCGCGGCGATCGGCGCGTTCGAGGCGCTCCTCTTCAGCATGCTGGGCGGCATCGTCGACTGGCTGGCCGCGGCGGAGCCGGCGCGGCTGTGGTCGGAGCATCGCGGCAAGCTGCTGCTGCTCGCCGCCGTGCTCGCGGGCAGCACCCTGCTGGTCGCCCTGCAGTCGGCCATCAAGCAGCAGACGCTGGTCGGCAACTTCCCGATGCAGCTGCGCTGGAATTTCCACCGCCTGATGCTCGGCCAGAGCATGGACTTCTACCAGGACGAGTTCGCAGGCCGGATCGCGACCAAGGTGATGCAGACCGCGCTGGCCGTCCGCGACGTCTGGCTGATCCTCGCGGAGCTGCTGGTGTTCGTCATCATCTATTTCGTGACCATGCTGGCGGTGCTGGGCGGCTTCGACGCCTGGCTGCTGGTGCCCTTCGTCGCGTGGGTTGCGCTGTACGTGATCGCGCTGCGCCATTTCGTGCCGCGGCTCGGCCGCGTCGCCCGGGTGCAGGCGGATGCGCGCTCGCTGATGACCGGCCGCATCACCGATGCCTACACCAACATCGCGACGGTCAAGCTGTTCTCCCACGCGCGCCGCGAGGCGGGGTTCGCGCGGACCGCGATGCAGGAGTTCCTCGCCACGGTCCAGGAGCAGATGCGGCTGGTCACCGGCTTCGAGATCGTCAATCACGTGCTCAGCATGGCGCTGATCGCCGGCACCGCCGGCGTGACGCTGTGGCTGTGGACGCAGGGCCAGGTCGGCGTCGGGGCGGTCGCCGCGGCCACCGCGATGGCACTGCGCCTCAACGGCATCTCGCACTGGGTGATGTGGGAGATGGCGGCGCTGTTCGAGCACATCGGCACGGTGCAGGACGGCATCAACACGCTCGCCCGCGCGCACACGGTCACCGACCGGCCCGACGCCCGGCCGCTGGTCGTGACCCGCGGCGAGATCCGCTTCGAGCGCGTGAACTTCGCCTACGGCGGCCGGCAGACGGTCATCGACGACCTGTCGCTGGCGATCCGGCCGGGCGAGAAGATCGGGCTGGTCGGACGCTCGGGCGCGGGCAAGTCGACCATCGTCAACCTGCTGCTGCGGTTCTACGACGCCGAGGGCGGGCGCATCCTGATCGACGGCCAGGACATCGCGCAGGTGACGCAGGAGAGCCTGCGCGCGCAGATCGGCATGGTCACCCAGGACACGTCGCTGCTGCATCGGGCCGTGCGCGACAACCTGCTGTACGGTCGTCCCGACGCGACCGACGACGACATGGTCGCCGCCGCCCGTCGCGCCGAGGCGCACGAATTCATCCAGAACCTCGCCGACCGCAAGGGCCGCCGCGCCTACGACGCGCACGTCGGCGAGCGGGGGGTGAAGCTCTCCGGCGGCCAGCGGCAGCGGATCGCCATCGCCCGCGTGATGCTGAAGGACGCGCCGATCCTGCTGCTCGACGAGGCGACCAGCGCGCTCGATTCCGAGGTCGAGGCCGCGATCCAGCAGAGCCTGTACCGCCTGATGGAGGGCAAGACCGTCGTCGCGATCGCGCACCGGCTGTCGACGATCGCCGCGATGGACCGGCTGATCGTGCTCGATCGCGGCCGCATCGTCGAGGAGGGCGACCATCGCAGCCTGCTCGCGCAGGGCGGTCTCTATGCGCGGCTGTGGGATCACCAGAGCGGCGGGTTCCTCGGCGAGGAGGACGAGTCGCCCGAGGGTGTCGTCCTGCCCGGCGGGGCGGCCGGCGCCACGGGTGCGCACGCGGCCCCGCGGCCGCACCGAAGCCGCCGAAGGTTCGAGCGTCGCGACCGCGGACGCCGCAACCGATCCGCGCCGGCTCGAAGCGATCCGGAGCGGGCACGATCGATTGCCGGTTGCCGAGCCGCCGGCGTCGGGCTAGGGCAGCGGAATGAACTCCGTCTCGCCGGGAACGGCGCCCATCCGCTGCTGCCGCCACGCGTCCTTCGCAGCCTCGATGCGTTCCCGGCTCGACGCGACGAAGTTCCACCAGATGACGCGGGGGCCATCGAGCGGCTCGCCGCCGACGACGACGTACCGTGCGCCCGCGGGCGCCGCGATCTGCGCCGCGACACCGGGTGCAAGCACCGCCAGCGCATGCGCCGGAACTTCGGCGCCATCGATGACCAGCGGGCCGTCGACGCTGTAGACGGCGCGCTCCTGCCCCGGACGATCGGCGGCGGCCGGCAACGCCAGCGTCGACCCCGCGGTGGCCTCGACGTCGAGGTAGAGCGTGTCCGCGAACGTCTGCACCGGCGACCGGCGACCGAAGGCCTCGCCGACCAGCACGCGGACCTTGGCGCCCGGAGCCTCGATCGAGGGGATCGCCGCCGCCGGCGTGTGGTTGAACGCCGGCGCGGATTCCTCGAACGCGCGGGGCAGCGCCACCCAGAGTTGCAGCCCGTGCGCGGTGTAGGCGGTCGCACGCAGATCCTCCGGCGTGCGCTCCGAGTGCACGATGCCGTGCCCGGCGTTCATCCAGTTGATCGCGCCGGGCTCGATCCTTTGCGCCGAGCCCAGGCTGTCGCGGTGCATCACCGCGCCGGCGAAGAGATACGTGACCGTCGCCAGGCCGATGTGCGGATGCGGCCGCACGTCGTGGTTGTCGCCCGGACGGGTGACGACCGGGCCGAAGTGGTCGAAGAACACGAACGGACCGACCGCCCGAAGTGCCGGCGCCGGCGCCGGCAGCAGCCGGCGGACCACGAACCCGCCACCGAGGTCCTTGTCGTGCGGGGGCAGCAAGCTGATCACCGGCATCATCGCTCCTTCGGCGCGGTCGCGTCGGCGCGCGCGACCCGGACCTGCTCGGCGACGCGGGCGAGCGCCACGGGGTCGCCGAGCAGCGCGTTGTGGCCGACGCCGGACAGCTCGATGTTCTCGGAATCGGCGAGCCGGGACGAGGTCTGCGGCGCGACCATCGAGTCGTGCCACGACCACAGCGAAACCATCGGCGGCAGCGGCGCATCGCCGGCCGGGCGCGAGAGGTCGTTCAACCAGGCGTTGCCGGGGCGAATCTGCGACAGCGAGACCCCCGGGAACATCCACGCGTGGACGCTGCCCGCGTGCGGCGTGCCGATGGTGACCACGCGGGCGACGTGCGCGCCGCCGTATCGGCGCAGATAGGCACGGACGACGAGGCCGCCCATGCTGTGCGCGACGACCGCCACGCGTCGCGCGCCGGTCGCGGCAAGAATCGCGTCGATCTTCTCCGCCACCTGTTCGACGAAGACCTCGATCGAGGCGAGCGGCGGCCCGTAGGACAGCGCGTAGACCGGGCCCAGGCCCTCGGCCTCGAGGTGCCGCTTCATCCGCGTCCACACGCCGGCGTTGCACAGCACGCCGTGCACCAGCAGCACCGGCAGCTCGGCCGGCGCGGGCGCCGGGTCCGGCATCAGCAGCTTGTACAGCATCATCCGTGGCGCCGATCCGGCCAGCGTGCGGTACTCGTCCCAGACCATCCGCGCGGCGCGCCTGCCGTCGATCTGCGCATGGGTCGGGCGCTGCGCCCGGAACAGCCATGCGAGGGCGAAGAAGGCCGAGGTGTTGACGAGGATCAGCGCGAGGTAGACCAGCGGCAGCCCGGCGACGAAGGGCCAGACGGACGCGCCGCCCCCGACCTGCGCGGCAGCCCAGGCGACGTACGCGAGCGCGCCGCCGCCGACGATGAGCCACAGCGAGATCGCGGTCCACATGCCGCGATGTTAGCGCACTGCGCGCGCGGTCAAGCCGGAGCGAGCGACTTGCGGAAGCGGTTCAGCTGCTGGACCGACTCGAACGTCTGGTCGAACAGGCTCGACAGGTTCTTGAGGATCATGCCGACGACGCGCTTCTCCCACGTCTCGTCGAACGCGATCTGCTGGTCGAGCCAGCGCTCGAGCCAGGACGGATCGGGCAGCCGCGACTGCACGGTGTCGTTGGGGAACAGCGTCTTGTTCACGTGCAGGTTGGTCGGGTGCAGCGGCTTGCCGGCACGGTGCGGGCTCGCCATCAGCACGCCGATCTTGGCGAACGCGCGCTTGGCTTCGGTGCCGACCATCTCGATCGAGCGCTTCATGTAGCGCAGGTACGCGCCGCCATGGCGCGCCTCGTCGCGGGCGATCAGCTCGTAGATCGCCTTGATCACCGGCTCGGTGTGCCACTCCGCGGCGCGCCGGTACCAGTGGTTCAGCCGGATCTCGCCGCAGAAGTGCAGCATCAGGGTCTCGAGCGGCGGCGCGGGATCGAACTCGAAGCGCACCGCGTGCAGCTCTTCCTCGGTGGGAACGAGGTCGGGGCGGAAACGGCGCAGGTACTCCATCAGCGCCAGCGAGTGCTTCTGCTCCTCGTAGAACCAGATCGACATGAACGCCGAGAAGTCGCTGTCGTCGCGGTTGTCGCGCAGGAACATCTCGGTGGCCGGCAGCGCCGCCCACTCGGTGATGGCGTTCATCTTGATCGTGCGGGCCTGCTCGTCGCTGAGCCGCGCCGGGTCGAACGCCGTCCACGGCACGTCGGTCGCGAGGTTCCAGCGCACTTCTTCCAGCGCCCGGAACAGATCGGGGTAGAGCATCGGGGGTTTGGCGTCCATGGTGGCTTCCATTCTAATCGGGGCCGGGCCCGCAGGCGACAAGCGCCCACAGCCTACACCCTGGCAACCAAAGTGCCGAGCCCGCCGCGTCGGGGTCAGCGCTCCCCGTACAGGTGCGCCGCCTGCACCTGGTGCGCGCGCCAGCTCTTCAGCGCGCCGATGGTCGACGCGAGATCGGGAATCAGCACGACGCCGGGCATCGTCTTGCGGACACGGCGGGTCATTTCGCCGCCCGCCCAGAGCGTCATCGACGCCGGGAGCTGCCGCCGCAGCGTGGCGAGCCCCTCGGTCGCCTGCCGCAGCGGGAACGCGGCGGAAAACGACAGCGCGACCAGGTGCGCCTTGTGCGCCACGGCGGCGCGGCGGATGTCCTCGATCGGCGTCTGGACGCCGAGCGAGATGCACTGCGTGCCCTCGGGCACCAGCAGCGCCTCGACCATCAGCAGGCCCAGGCCGTGCTGCTCGCCGGGAAACGTGGTCAGCAGCACGCGCGGCGTGCCGACTTGCCGCGGGAACGCGTTGATCGCCGTGCGCAGCGCCACCTGCAGCTGCTCGGTGTACAGGTGCTCCTCGAACACCTGCAGCTCGCCGCGCATCCACGCCTCGCCCACGGCGCGATTGAGCGGCGTGATCGCTTCCAGCACGAACCGCTGCAGGCCCATCTTCATCAGCAGGTTGGCGAGCGCGTGCTGCAGGCCGGGTGCATCGTGGCTGCGCAGCATGTCGAGGATGTCGCGCTCGAGCTGGGGGGCGAGGAACTCGCGCCGGTCGGGCTGTCGCGCGTCGGCCATCGCGTTCAGCTCGTCGAGCGAGCTGTGGATGATCTTGCCCGGACGCATGCCGGCGTCCATCAGCCGCCGGATCGCGTGCAGCTTGGACAGTTCGAACACCGTGTACTGGCGCTCGCCGTTGTCGTCCCGGCCCGGCTTCGGGAAGCCGTAACGTCGCTCCCACATCCTGAGCACGTCCTTGGACAGGCCGGTCTCGCGCTCGACCCCGCTGATGTTCAGCACAACGCCCTGATTTTCCATTGGCATGTTCATTGTCCAAGACACCCTATCGACATCGTTGTTGACATTAGCACTTTCCGAACTTATTGTTGCACCTGAACGCTCATTTGTCCAGGACATTTTAGGCAAACACATGATCAATACACCCGCGCCGTCGAGCTCCCGCCGTTGGACACTCTTGCTGTTCGCGGTCGTGGCGGCAGCTCTCTCGAGCGCCGGTCCCGCGCAGGCATTCGACGCAGAACTGGTTGATCTGCATAGAATTTCATCAGCAGCTTTGCCGCAAGCACGGGTGGCGCTGTCCGTCGCCTCTACGGACCGCAGGACGGAGGCGCCCTCGACGTCCGCGACCGGCGGAGGCTCCCCAGCGGTCGACACCCCGGCGGTTCGGCTGGCGCTGGATCCCGGCGCCGCCGATTGCCCGCCCGTGCTCCGGCATACGTTCAACCGGCTGCAGACGGGCGAGCCGCAGTCGCTTTGCCAGTTCCGCGGCAAGGTTCTGCTCGTCGTCAATACCGCGAGCTTCTGCGGGTACACCAGCCAGTACGAGGGCCTCGAAGCCCTGTATCGGAAGTACAGGGACCGCGGGCTCGTCGTCGTCGGGTTTCCCACCAACGACTTCGGCAGCCAGGAGCCCGGCACGAACAAGGAAATCGCCGAGTTCTGCCGCACCACGTACGGGATCCAGTTCCCGATGTTCGAGAAGACCAGCGTCGGCCGGCTCGACGCGAACCCCTTCTACGCGACGCTGATCGAGCAGTCCGGGCAGCGGCCGCGGTGGAACTTCCACAAGTACGTCATCGACCGCACCGGCCGGACCATCAAGAGCTTCGGCAGCGACGTCACGCCGGAGCAGCAGGACCTGGTCGGACTGATCGAGCGCCTGCTCGCCGAACGCCCCGGCGCCTCGAAGGGCTGAATCCTGCATTTGCGCGTCCACGACCATTCGGCGTTCGCACAAGCAACGGCACGGCGCTGATCGGCCGACCCGCGACGCGCGCCTGCGGTTGCGTCCGCCGCCGCGCCACGGCCACTACTGCATCACCACAGAAACAAGGATCGAAGCATGCGCATCGCGGTTGTAGGTTCCGGCATCGCCGGCTTGGGCAGCGCCCACCTGCTGCATCGGCAGGGTCACGCCGTCACGCTGTTCGAGGCGGGCCCGACGCTGGGCGGCCACACCGCCACCGTCGACGTCACGCTCGACGGCGTGACCGCGCCGGTGGACACCGGATTCCTGGTGTTCAACGACCGGACCTATCCGAACCTGATCGCGCTGTTCGACGAGCTGGGCGTGGCGAGCGTCGCCAGCGAGATGTCGTTCTCGGTGCGCGTCGACGAGCGCCGGCTCGAATGGGCCGGCACCGACCTCGCGTCGCTGTTCGCGCAGCCTTCGAACGCGCTGCGGCCGGACTTCTGGCGAATGCTCGCCGACATCGTCCGCTTCAACCGCGCGACGACCGCGATGATCGCCGCCGGCATGGTGCCGACACTCTCGCTCGCCGCCTACCTCGACGGCGAAGACTACGGCGCGCCGTTCCGCGACTGGTACCTGCTGCCGATGGCGGCGGCGATCTGGTCGAGCCCGAAGCAGGACATCCTGGACTTCCCGCTGCCGACGTTCGTCCGCTTCTGCCACAACCACGGCCTGCTCTCGATCTCCAACCGGCCGCAGTGGCGCACCGTGGTCGGCGGCGGCCGCGAGTACGTGCGCCGGATCGCCGCCGCGCTGCCCGACGTGCGCGTCGGCACCCCGGTCACGCGGGTGCGCCGCGGCGCGCGAGGTGTCGACGTCGACGCCGGCGGCGCGACCGCCCACTTCGACGAGATCGTGCTCGCCTGCCACAGCGACCAGGCGCTCGCGCTGCTCGCCGATCCGTCGCCGTCGGAAGCGCGGCTGCTGGCGAAGATCCGCTACCAGCCCAACCGCGTGCTGCTGCACACCGACGCCGCGCTGCTGCCGAAGTCGCGCCGCGCGTGGGCGGCGTGGAACTACCTCGCCGCGGCCGACGCCGGCGGCGCCCGGCCCGTCGCCGTCAGCTACCTCATCAACAAGCTGCAGCCGCTGCCCTTCAGCACGCCCGTGGTGGTGACGCTCAACCCGCCGTTCGAACCGGAACCGTCGAGGCTGCTGCAGGAATTCGAGTACCGGCATCCGCTGCTCGACTCCGCGGCGGTGACGGCGCAGCAGGGCATCGCCCGGATGCAGGGCCTGCGCCACACCTGGTACGCCGGCGCATGGCTGGGTTACGGCTTTCACGAAGACGGGCTCCGGTCGGCGCACGCCGTGGCCGAGGGCATTGCGGCCCGCGCCGTTTCGCGGAACGCGGGATCGCCGGTTGGGGCGGCGGAGCCCGCGCTCGCGGCCGCATGACGTCCCAGGGACACGACTAGCCATGGGCACGACCAACCTTCGGGACCGGGCACCTGCGGTCCGGGCGCGCGCAACGCCGGCGCCCGCGGCCGAACCCCGGGCGGGCGCGACGAGCGTGCCCGCGTTCGGTGAGGTCGCGCTGGTCGAGGGCTCGATCGTGCACCGACGCACGCGTCCCGCCGCCAACGCCTTCACGTATCCGGCGTTCTGCCTGCGCCTGCCGCTGTCGGCGCTCGACACGCTCCCCGGACGCGGCATCGCCCGCAACCGGTTCGGTCTGGTCGCTTTCCACGACTGCGATCACGGCCCTGGCGACGGCACGCCGCTCGAAAGCTGGCTGCGGAACCTGCTCGCCGCCGAGGGCATCGTCGCCGACGGCGAGGTCGTGCTGTACGCGTTCCCTCGCGTCCTCGGCTACGTGTTCAATCCGGTGAGCTTCTGGGTCTGCCACGACCGCGGCGGCTCGGTGCGCGCGCTGCTGGCCGAGGTCTGCAACACCTTCGGCGAACGGCACAACTACCTGCTCGCGCACGATGACGGCCGGCCGCTGCTTTCCGGCGAGACGCTGAACGCGCGCAAGGTCTTCCACGTGTCGCCGTTCTGCGAGGTCAAGGGTCGCTATGCGTTCCGCTTCCACTTCGGCGCCGACCGCTGGCTCGCCCGCATCGACTACTTCGACGGCAACGCCGCGACGCCGCTGCTCGAGACGTCGATCTCCGGCCGTGCGACACCCGCGACCCGCGCGGCGGTCCGCCGGCTGCCGCTGCGTTACCGCTGGTTCACCGCGGGCGTCGTGATGCGCATCCACTGGCAGGCGCTGAAGCTGTGGCTGAAGCGCGTGCCGTTCTTCACCAAACCCGAACCCCCCACGGTCTCCACCACCCGATGAACGGTCACGACACCACCGCCGTCTCGCCGCTGACGCTGCCGCGGCGCGCATCGACGCCGCCCGCCGGCGCCCCGCCCTCGGCACGGCTGCTCTACGCACTGCTCGGTCGGCTGGCCGCCGGCGAGCTGCTGCTCACCGATCCCGCCGGCGGCGCGCACGCCTTCGGCCCCGGCGCCCGCCACGGCGGCCGCGGCGAGCTGACGCTGCACGACTGGCGCCTCGCGCGGGCCGTGCTCACCGGCGGCGACGTCGCCTTTGCCGAGGCTTACATGGACGGGCTGTGGGACACGCCCGACCTGACCGCGCTGCTCACCGTGCTCGCCCGCAATCAGGCGGCGCTGGAGCGCGCGTACTACGGCAGCGCCTGGCAACGCGCGCTGTTTCGCCTGAAGCACTGGCTCAATGCCAACAGCAAGGCGCAGGCGAAGAAAAACATCGTCGCGCACTACGACCTCGGCAATGCCTTCTACCGGCTGTGGCTGGACGCGTCGATGACCTACTCGTCGGCGTGGTTCGGCGACGACGCGTCGGTCCCGCTCGAAGTTGCGCAGCGAGCCAAGTACGAGCGGATGCTCGCCGAGCTCGACCTGCCGGCGGGTGCGCACATTCTCGAGATCGGCTGCGGCTGGGGCGGCTTCGCCGAAGTCGCCGCGCGCGCGGGCTACCGCGTCACGGGACTCTCGCTGTCCGACGCGCAGACCGCGTACGCGCGCGAGCGGCTCGCCCGGCTCGGCCTCGGCGACCGGGTCGAGTTCCGCATCCAGGACTACCGCGACGAACGCGGCGTGTACGACGGAGTGGTGTCGATCGAGATGTTCGAGGCGGTCGGCGAGAAGTGGTGGCCGGCGTACTTCCGCCGCGTGCGCGAGTCGCTGCGGCCGGGCGGGCGCGCCTGCATCCAGACCATCACCATCGCCGACGAGCGCTTCGAACGCTACCGCACGCAGTCCGACTTCATCCAGCAGCATATCTTCCCGGGTGGCATGCTGGCCTCGCCGTCGCGCTTCGTTGCCGAGGCGAATGCGGCCGGCCTCGCACTCGAGCGCAGCGTCGGCTTCGGCCCCGACTACGCCGAGACATTGCGGCGCTGGCTCGCAGCGTTCGACGCGAATCGCGACGCCGTGCGCGCGCAGGGTTTCGACGAGCGCTTCATCCGCTGCTGGCGCTTCTACCTCGCGTACTGCGCCGCCGGCTTCGACTCGGGGAGCACCGATGTCGCGCAATACACGCTGCAGGCGAATTGAAGGCCGCCTCGTGCGCCGCGACGACTCCGCATCCGCCGCTGCCGGCGTCTCCGCCGACACCGCCGCGCCGGCCGCACGACGCCGCGCGTCGCGCCCCTCCGGCTGGCGCGCGACGCTGTTCGTCGCGGCCGCGGTGTTTGCGACGATGACCGGCGCCGCCGCCAGCGTCGTCGCGCCGCCGCTGCCGGCATCGGTGCGCTCGGTCGCCCCCGAGCTGCGCGCACAGGGCGGCGGTGAGTTGCGGTTCTTCGGCCTGTCGGTCTACGACGGCTGGTTCTGGAACAGCGGTGCCGCCTGGTCGCTCGACCAGCCCTTCGCGCTCGACCTGCACTACCACCGCAGTCTCGAGGGCGCGAGCATCGCCGAGCGCAGTTCCGACGAGATCGAGAAGCTGGGGCACGGCACCGCCGAGCAGCGCGCGCGCTGGGGCGCGGCGATGAAGCGCATCTTCCCGAACGTCGCCAAGGGCGATCGCATCACCGGCGTGCACACCCCGCCCGGGCTGGTGCAGTTCTTCGCCAACGGCAAGCTGATCGGCAGCGTCGTCGACCGCGAATTCGCGCAGGCGTTCTTCGGCATCTGGCTCGACCCGAAGACGTCGCGCGCCGATTTCCGCCGCAAGCTGCTCGGCGAAGCCGCCCGGTGAGCGACGCGCTCCCCGCCGGCCCGGTGCCGCGCGCGGCAGCCGGCGCGGCGGCATCGTCGCCGGCCGTTGCCCCGGCGGACTCCGATCGGCCTGCGGCAAAGGCGGCGACGCCGCGGCTCGCGGGCATCGCCGCGTACGGCCTGTTCGCGATGCCGCTGGCGATGGCGGCGCTGCCGCTGTACGTGCACCTGCCCAAGTTCTACGGTGACACGCTCGGCGTCAACCTCACGCTGCTCGGCGTGCTGCTGCTGGTGCTCCGGCTCGCCGACGGCGTGCTCGACCCGCTGTTCGGCGTCTGGAGCGACCGCGCGCCGTCGCGCCGCGCGCTGATCGCGTGGAGCGCACCGGTGCTGGCGCTCGGCATGGTCGCGCTGTTCGCGCCGTTGCCGCGCGAGCAGGGGCCGCTGCTGCTGTGGCTCGGCGTCTCGCTTGCGCTCGTCTACGGCGCGTTCTCGGTGGCGACGATCAACCACAACGCCTGGGGCGCGGAACTGTCGCCGGACCCGGTGCAGCGCACGCGCATCACCGCGGTGCGGGAGGGACTGGCGCTCGTCGGCGTCGTGCTGGCAAGCGTGGCGCCGGGCCTGCTTGCCCCGACCTCCGAGCCGGCGGTCGGACTCGCCCGCTTCGCGCTGGCGTTCGCCGTGTTCACCGCAGTCGCGGCGTTCGTCACCGTCACGCGCGCGCCCGTCGCGCCCGGCCGGCGCCGGAAGCCGACGTCGACCCGCGCCGGGCTGGCGCTGCCGCTCGCCGATCCGCTGTTCCGGCGGCTGCTGGTCGTGTTCATGGCCAACGGCATCGCGTCGGCGATCCCGGCGACGCTGGTGCTGTTCTTCATCGCCGACGTGCTGCAGGCCGAAGCGCGGCAGGGGCTGTTCCTGGCGCTGTACTTCGTCGCCGGCGCGGCGGGCATGCCGCTGTGGATCCGGCTGTCCGCGCGCTACGGCAAGGTGCACGCGTGGGCGCTGGGCATGGTCGCGGCGATCGTCGCGTTCGTCTGGGCCTGGGGGCTCGGGCCGGGCGACGACGTCGCGTTCGCGATCATCTGCGCGCTGTCCGGCGTGGCGCTGGGCGCCGACCTCGCGCTGCCGCCGTCGCTGCTCGCCGACGTGATCGACCGCGACGGCCGCGCGCGGCCCACCGGCGCGTACTTCGGCCTGTGGACGCTCGCCACCAAGCTCAACCTGGCGCTGGCCGCCGGCGTCGCGCTGCCGCTGCTCGGCGCGCTGGGCTACGCGCCGGGCGGGCGCGAACCCGGCGCGCTGTCGTCGCTCGCCTTCGTGTACGCGGCGGTGCCGTGCGTGCTGAAGCTCGGCGCCGTTGCCGCGCTGTACGCGTTCCATTCGAAATTCAGGCAGGAAAGGACCCCACGATGATCAAGACCGCTTTCGCCGTCGCGGCGCTGGCCGGCCTCGCCGGCTGCGCCAGCCTGGACGTCGCCACCTACCAGGCCGAGAAGCCCATGCTCGACCTCGCGCAATACTTCAACGGGACCGTCGACGGCTGGGGCATGTTCCAGGACCGGTCGGGCAAGGTGGTCAAGCGCTTCACCGTGCGCATCGACGCCCGCTGGGAAGGCAACCAGGGCACGCTGGACGAGCACTTCGAGTACGCGGACGGGACGAAGGAAAACCGCGTCTGGAAGATCTCGAAGGACGGCAACCGCTACACCGGCACCGCCGGCGACGTCGTCGGCACCGCCACGGGCAGCGCCGTGGGCAACGCGCTGTCGTGGAACTACGTGCTGGCGCTGCCGGTGGACGGGCGCACCTGGCACATGGACATGGACGACTGGATGTACCTGATCGACGACCGGACGATGCTCAACCGCACGACCATGTCCAAGTTCGGGTTCAAGGTCGGCGAAGTGACGCTGTCGTTCCGCAAGCGATGAGCCGCAGTCCATGCCGCTGCTGAAGCCGCTCAACCCGCCGCTGCCGCCGTGGCCCGACGCCCGGGTCTGGGTGATCGGCGCGTCCTACGGCATCGGCGCCGAAGTGGCGAAGGCGCTGCTCGCCGCCGGCGCGCGCGTCGCGCTGTCGGCGCGATCTGCCGACAAGCTCGCGACGGTGGCCGGCGATCACCCGCGCGCGCTGCTGGCGCCGCTGGACTTCACCGACGGCGCCGCGGTGCGGGCGGCGTGGGCGACGCTGGGCGCGGCGTGGGGCGGCTGCGACCTGGTGCTCGTCGTCGCCGGCACGCACCGCGAGGTTCGCGCGTGGGAACTGAACGAGGCCGACGCCGACGCGCTGCTCGCGACCAACCTCAACGCGCCGATCGCGACCGTCGCCGCGGTGGTGCCGGGGCTGCTGGCGCAGGGCCACGGCGCGATCGGCCTGGTCGCCAGCGTGGCCGGCTACGGCGGGCTGCCCAAGGCGCTGATCTACGGCGCGTCGAAGGCGGCGCTGATCAACTTCACCGAGACGCTCTACCTGGACCTGCAGCCGAAGGGCCTCGGCGTCTACCTGATCAACCCGGGGTTCGTCGAGACGCCGCTGACGGCGAAGAACGACTTCGAGATGCCGCACCTGATCAGCGCCACCGAAGCCGCGCGCGAAATCGTCGCCGGCCTGGAACGCGGCGACTTCGAGATCCACTTCCCGCGCGCGTTCTCGCGCCAGCTGAAGCTGCTGCGGCTGCTGCCGTATCGCTGGTACTTCGCCGCGGTGCGGCGCGCGACGGGGCTGTGACAGCGACCGTTCAATCACCGCACACTCGACGAGCGAAATAAAGCCCCGCGGAGGCGGGGCCGGGGGATCGGGCCGCAGGGCGGCCCTTCGGGAGGAAAGTACGGTCAGCGATTGCTGCAGTGCGGCAACGTCGCGGCACGGATCGACTCGTCGACATGGCGGTCGACCGCGCCGCCGGGCACCCGTACGCATGCGGGCGACGGGGCAGTCGCCGCGACTGCGGGTTCCATCCGGGTGGGCAGGGACATGGCATCCATCGGCGCTCCTTCAGTCTGCGGTTGGGTGCGCCGCGGAGGTCAGTTCGTCATCGCGCCGGTCACGGCGATGCCGTTGCTGGTCGCAAGTTGTACCCGACCTTCGCGCAGGTCCCGGTACTCGCGCGCCTGCTCCGCCTTGATTGCCAGCACCTGGCGCCGCTGTGCGACGGCTCCGGCGTCCTGCTCGAACGAGTTCACGAACAGGTTGAGCCCGCCGAGGGCGATCGCAATCGCCATCAAACCGACGGCCACCCGCTGCTTCGCATTCGTCATCTGGATCGTGGTCATGATGTGCTCCTTGTGTCGATTTGATGCCGCGGGTCGCGGTTCCGGATTCACGTTGCCGTCGTCCATGCAACGAACTGTAGGCAGTCGCCATGTCGCCCTCAACGGGTTCGCGACGAACACCGGGAAACGCGGGATGAGCCGATCGAAACGCCGACGAGCGGGACGAGGGCGGCGCCGGCGGTGGGGGATTTGCCCGGACCGCGACACGGGGTCGGGTGCCGCGGGGCGCCACGGAGCCATTTTTGACGCAACCCGCGGATTCTGCGAAAATTGCCGGCTCTGGCGACTTAGCTCAGCTGGTTAGAGCAGAGGAATCATAATCCTTTGGTCCGGGGTTCGAGTCCCTGAGTCGCCACCAAACACGAAGGCCCGCCCCGCGCGGGCCTTTATCATGTCGGGCGGGGTTCCCTGTCCCGAAACGGAGGTCTAAATGATCCACGGCTCGTGCCACTGCGGTGCGGTCAATTGGGACTTCGAAGGCCTACCTGAGGGAGCGACGGCCTGCAACTGCACGGTCTGTCGCCGCTATGGCGTGTTGTGGGCCTACGACTATGAAGGCGAAGGAATCAATGTCTCGGGCCCGACCCGTGCCTACATCCGGGGCAAGGCAATCGAGTTCCACTTCTGCCCCACTTGCGGTTGCGTTGCCTACTGGCGGTCGCAAGCCCCGGACGAAGACGGGCGTCGTCGGATTGCGGTCAACCTGCGCCTCACCGAACCGGATGCCATTGCGCAGGTTCCCATCGATCATTTCGACGGCCTCGACACATTCGACGACCTTCCGCGGGATGGCCGGTGTGTGCGGGACTATTGGTTCTAGGAGGCGTGGTGCCCGCTGCGGCTTCCGCGAGGATGCTGCAGAATATGGCGCTGACGCTTCCCGATCGAGGCCCCCATTCCATGGCAACCGCCATCTGGCATCGCCGGCCGACGCTTGCCGATCTCCAGGCAATGTCCCGCGCAACTGCCGTCGAACATCTCGGCATCGAATTCACCGAGGTCGGTGACGATTACCTCACCGCCCGCATGCCCGTCGACAGGCGAACGATCCAGCCGTACGGGCTGTTGCACGGTGGGGCGACGGTGCTGCTCGCCGAGACGCTGGGCAGCGCTGCCGCGCATTGCTGTGTCGACGACGGCGCAGTGCTGATCGTCGGGATCGAGATCAACGCGAATCACGTCCGGGGCGTTCGCGAGGGCTGGGTGCATGGGACTGCACGGCCCCTGCACACCGGGCGAACGACCCAGCTGTGGGAGATCCGGGTCGTCGACGACGCCTCCCGGCTGGTGTGCATTTCTCGCCTTACGATCGGAGTCATGCCGCGGGAAGCTGCCCGCTGACCCGCGTTCCCCGGCTCGCTCCGATCGCGCGGGCCCGACACCTTCATGGCGCGCAGCCGGCTGCGCACCATCGCGCTCCGGCTCGTGAGAAAATGCCGCCTTGATTCTCTGATTCCCGTATTCCGCGCCTCCGCCAGCGGCAGCCTCACCCGAGAAATCTCATGAAACTCGACGATCCCAAGATGCTGCATTCGGCCACGCGCGCCGCCATGCCCCCGCAATCGATCTCCGAGGAGGTCCTGCTCGAGAAATACGCCAAGGGGACCGAGCAGAGCATCGACGCCGTGCGTCGGCGCGTCGCGCGCGCCCTGGCGGCCGTCGAGGCGCCTGCGCAGCGCGAACGATGGGAGCAGGCGTTCCTGCAGGCCCAGCAGGACGGCTTCATCCTCGGCGGACGGATCAATTCCGCCGCGGGCACGGATTTGAAGGCCACGCTGATTAATTGCTTCGTCCAGCCCGTCGGCGACAGCATCTCCGGCGACGAGAACGGCATCGGCATCTACGTGGCGCTCAACGAGGCCGCCGAGACGATGCGCCGCGGCGGCGGCGTGGGGTACGACTTCTCGCACATCCGGCCGCAGGGCGCGCACGTCAAGGGCACCAACAGCCGCGCCAGCGGACCGCTTTCCTACATGCGGGTGTTCGATCAGAGCTGCTCGACGGTGGAGTCCGCGGGCTCCCGCCGCGGCGCGCAGATGGGCATCCTGCGCTGCGATCATCCCGACATCGAGGCGTTCATCCACGCCAAGGACGACGGCCGGCTGACCAACTTCAACCTCTCGGTGGCGGTGACCGACGCCTTCGTCGCGGCGGTTCGCGACAACGCCCCGTGGCAGCTCGTGCACAAGGCGCCGCCGGCGCCCGACCTGATCGCGGCCGGCGCGCACCAGCGCGACGACGACCTGTGGGTCTATCGCACCGTGCGCGCCGGCGCGCTGTGGGACCAGATGATGCTGTCCACTTACGATCACGCCGAGCCGGGCGTCGTGTTCATCGACGCGATGAACCGCGACAACAACCTCTCGTACTGCGAGACGATCGAAGCCTGCAATCCCTGCGGCGAGCAGCCGCTCCCCTCCTACGGCTGCTGCGACCTGGGCAGCGTCGACCTGACACGCTTCGTGGATGAACCGTTCGCGCCCGGTGCCCGCTTCGACTTCCGCGCCTTCGGCGCCACCGTGGCCGTCGGCGTGCGAATGCTCGACAACGTTCTCGACGTGACCGCGTGGCCGCTGCCGCAGCAGAAGAAGGAGGCCATGGACAAGCGTCGCATCGGGTTGGGCTTCACCGGGCTCGGCGACGCGCTGATCGAGCTGGGGCTGCGTTACGACAGTGTGGAGGGGCGCGCGATGGCCGCCCGCATCGCCGAGACAATGCGCGACGCCGCCTACACGGCTTCCGTCGAGATCGCCAAGGAAAAAGGCTCGTTCCCGCTCCTCGACGCCGAGCAGTACCTCGCCGCGCCCCGCTTCGCTTCGCGCCTGCCCGACTCCGTCAAAGCGGCGATCCGCGCCCACGGCATGCGCAACAGCCACACCCTTTCGATCGCGCCGACCGGAACCATCTCGCTCGCCTTCGCCGACAACGCGTCGAACGGCATCGAGCCCGCGTTCAGCTGGTTCTACCGGCGCAAAAAGCGCATGCCCGACGACACGATGAAGGAGTACCTCGTCGAGGACCATGCCTACCGCCTGTACAAGCACCTGCACGGCATCGATGACGACGTCGAGCTGCTGCCGTTCGATCCCGCCCGGGCGCTGCCGGCGGGATCGGTGTGGGTCGACCCCGATGGCAAGCGCAGCGCGATGCTGACGCCCGCGTTCGTCAGCGCGCTGCAGATGAGCGCGCAGGACCACATGCTGATGAACACAGCGGTGCAGCCCTTCGTCGACACCGCGATCAGCAAGACGGTGAACGTTCCGGCCGACTATCCGTTCGAGGCGTTCAAGAACCTCTATCTCGAAGCGTGGCAAGGCGGGCTCAAGGGCATCGCCACGTACCGTCCCAACAGCGTCCTGGGCGCCGTGCTCGAGGTCGCGTCGTCCGCGGCGCCGGCGGCCGAGCCGCAGGACTTCGACACCGCCGACTCCGACCGCCGCATCCGCCTCGATCGCGCGCACCAGCCGGCTCTGGCCAGCCTGCGTTGGCCCGGCCGCCCGGAACTGACCAACGGGAATCCGTGCTGGACGTACGTGGTGCGCCATCCGCTGGGCGATTTCGCGGTCTTCATCGGCCACATCGATGACGGCCAGTCGTATCCCTTCGAGGTGTGGATCAACGGCGCGGAGCAGCCGCGCGGCCTGGGCGCCATTGCCAAGACGCTGTCGATGGACATGCGCACCAATGATCGCGCCTGGCTGGACATGAAGCTTTCCGCCTTGCAGAAGGCGAGCGGCGACGACGGATTCGAGATGGCGATGCCTCCCGACGGGCGCCGGGTTCGCGTCCCGAGTCTGGTGTCGGGGTTCGCGAGGCTGATCCGCTATCGCTGCAACGAGCTCGGCGCCTTTGCCGACGACGGCGCGGGCAAGACCCCGGTGGTCGACGCGCTGATGGGACCGAAGGAGCCCAAGGCCGGCCCCGACGGCACGCTGAGCTGGACGGTGGACGTGATGAACCACGCCACCGGCGACGACTTCGTGCTGTTCCTGAAGGAGCTGGTGATGCCCGACGGGCAGCGCCGGCCCTACTCGATGTGGCTGTCCGGCGAGTATCCGCGGGTGATGGACGGGCTGTGCAAGGCGCTGTCGCTCGACATGCGCGTCTACGATCCGGCGTGGATCGGCATGAAGCTGCGCAAGCTGCTCAACTACGGCGAGCCCAACGGAGCCTTCATGGCGCGCACGCCGGGCTCGATCAAGGCGCAGACGTATCCGTCGACGATCGCCTATCTCGCGCAGCTGATGATCCACCGTTACGCCATGCTCGGCATCCTGACCGAGCAGGGATACCCGGTGGAACATGCGGGCATCCTCGCGGTGCCGCCCGCCGAGCAGGCGCACAGCGCCGAGCTGAAGACTCTTCCGGGGAAGCGGTGTCCCGAGTGCGGCAACAAGGCGCTGATCCGCAAGGACGGCTGCGACTTCTGCACCGCCTGCGGCTACACCGGCGCCTGCGGCTGAGTCTGGCCGGACCCGGACTCGGGGCTGGCCGGGGCCGTGTGATCCTCGGCAATACCCATACGGAGAACGCCCGATGAGCAACCCGTTCGACCTGCGCGGCCGGGTCGCCGTGGTCACCGGCGGCAACGGCGGGATCGGATTGGGCATGGCTCGCGGTCTCGCCCATGCCGGAGCCAGCGTCGTCGTCGCGGCGCGCAATGCGGAGAAGTCGGGCGCGGCGGTCCGCGAGCTCCAGGCACTCGGCGCCGAAGCGCTCGCCGTCGTCGTGGACGTGACCGACGAGAAATCCGTCGACGCGATGATCGGCGAGGCGGTCGCGTGGCGCGGCCGGCTCGACATCCTCATCAACAACGCCGGGATCAACATCCGCAAGCCGGCGCAGGATCTCTCGCTCGACGAGTGGCGGCGCGTGCTCGACACCAACCTCACGAGCGCGTTCCTGTGCTCGCGCTGCGCCTATCCGCACATGAAGCGCGCGGGCGCCGGCAAAATCATCAATGTCGGATCCATGCTGTCGATCTTCGGCGCTTCGTTCGGTCCGGTATACGGCGCGAGCAAGGGCGGTGTCGTGCAGCTGACGAAGTCGCTGGCCGTCACCTGGGCACCGGACAACATCCAGGTCAACGCGGTGCTGCCGGGCTGGGTCGACACCGATCTCACGCGGCGGGGGCGCCAGGAGATCCCGGACCTCGACCAGCGCGTGCTCGCCGGAACGCCGGCCGGACGCTGGGGCCACATCGACGACTTCGGGGGGATCGCGGTGTTCCTGGCCAGTGCAGCGTCCGATTTCCTGACCGGGACCGCGATTCCGCTGGACGGCGGCTACTCGACGCAGCTCTGACAGCGCGCGACCCGGATCGGTCGCCGGCAGCGCGCCCCACGCTGGATGCGGGTCATTGATTTCCGCACCATCGGCACCACGTTCCAAAGCCGATGCGGCTCCACGCGCCCGACTCCGACATCGCCGGTTCCGCCCGCGCGCACGCCAACTTCCGGCTGGCGGCGCTGATCTCACTCGGCTTTGTCGCGCTGCTCTGGCTGATTCCGCTGCTGGGGTGGGGGCTGGACCTGCAGCGCTTCGGCATCCGGCCGCGGGAATGGATCGGGCTGCCGGGATTCCTGGCGGCGCCGTTGCTGCACGCCGACTTCGATCATCTGCTCGCCAATTCGCTGCCGCTGGTCGTCCTCGGCACCACGGTCTTTCACCTTTACCCGCGCTCGGCGTTTCGCGTGCTGCCGGCCGTCTATCTCGGGCCCGGCATTCTCGTCTGGCTGTTTGCGCGTGACGGCAATCACCTCGGCGCCAGCGGCATCATCTATGGCCTGGTCAGTTTCGTCTTCGTGGCCGGCCTCATCCGCCGCGACCGGCGCGCGGTGGCGGGCTCGATGCTGGTCGCGTTCATGTACGGCGCCATGGCGTGGGGCGTGCTGCCGATCAAAGTAGGCATGTCGTGGGAAACGCACCTGGCCGCGGCGCTGATCGGCGTGCTGCTCGCCATCGCGCTGCAGCACTGGGACGTCGCGCCGCCGGTGCGCTACTCGTGGGAGCGTGACGAAGGCGATGGCGACGCGGAGGAAAGCGCTGGAGTCGGCACCGACGAGCAGGACCGGGGCCGCGAGGGGCCGGCACCTGTTCCCCAAGTCGATCCTCGGTTGCTGCATTAGGTGTGGAGCCTCAGCACGTTGTCCCCAGCGAGCTGGAGGCGGCTGATGGGTGGAAGGCCGCCCAAGCTGCTGTGCGGGCGGTGCCAATTGTAACGATGCAACCACTGCGGTAGATGGGCGGTGCGCTCCCGGGAATGGCGGTAAGCGCGCCCGTAAGCCCACTCGCGCAGGGCCGTCTGGATGAAGCGCTCAGCCTTGCCGTTGGTCTGCGGTCGATAGGGCCGGGTATGCAGCCGCTTGATCCGATGCCGCTCGCACACCTCGACAAACGGGCGCGAATCGAAGACCTTGCCGTTGTCGGTCAGGATCCGTTCGATGCGCAAACCCAAGGCCTGGTAGTAGGTCAGGGCATGCTGCAAGAAGCCCGCGGCACAGTCGGCCCGTTCGGCCGGCCAGACCTCGGCAAAGCTGACCCGCGAATGATCATCGATGGCGACATAGGTGACATCCCAGCCGGCACCTCGACTACGGCGTTGACGATCGCCAGTAATGCGATGGCCCACCCCGCGGATGGCGCCCAGACGCTTGATATCGAGGTGCAGCAACTCGCCCGGGGTGGCCCGTTCGTAGCGCCGCGGCAGCGGCACCGGGTCCAAGGCGGCCAGCCGACTCAAGCCGGCCCGCGCCAGCACCCGCGATACCGTGGCCTTGGCGATACCCAGGGTCTGGGCAATGGTCGCCATCGTGTAGCGCCGGCGGCGCAAGGTAATCACCCGCTGCGCGGTGCCGCGGGGAATGGCCGTCGGCGAGCGGCGAGGACGCGAACTGCGGTCCAGCAAACCCGCGGCGCCGGCCTCGGCATGCCGCCGCACCCATTTGCGTACGGTCTTGCGATCCACGGCCAACCGCGACGCCACGGCGGCGATGGCCTCTCCCGCCACCACCGCCTGCACCATGCGCAGTCGCCCTCCCGGCGTCATTGGGGCATTCTTATGGGTGTCCACTCGGTCCTCCTGGTCGGAACTGACGGCGTAGGAACCATCAGCTTCTTCCAGTTGGATCGAGGGGACAACCTCCTGAGACTTCACAATTAGGCCGGGCGCAGGCGCCGCGTCGCGTGCGGTAACGTTGGCTCTCGGGGGTGCGCAACCGCGTGCCGATCACGTCTCGACGTCACTCCTGCATTGATGGCGCAAGGCGCAGGACCGGTCCGGAGAACATGCTTGGCGCCTTCGCATGTTCCGCGACACTTGGGGCGGCAACGCGTTGCCGTCTTGCGCGCGCGGGAATGCAGAGATTCACGGACTTCGCCGAACGGTCGACAGCTATCGTTTCGGCTCGCGCCTCCAGAGCGGACGCTGGTTCGGCGATTTGCTCTCGAGCTAACGCATGTCCTGAGGGTCAGCGCTACGTCGACTCAGCCGCATCAATGACGAGGCGGTAGCCGACAGCGGTTTCGGTCAGCAGATACCGCGGCTGTGCGGGATCAGCTTCGAGCTTCTGTCGAAGATGGCTCATGTGGATGCGAACGTAATGGTCGCGCTCCAGATAGCCGGGTCCCCAGACGTGCTGCAGGATCTGGCGGTGGGTCAACACCTTGCCCGCGTTGCTAACGAGAAATGCGAGCAACCGATACTCGGTCGGACTTAGATGGATCTCGGCTTGCCCCTTGCGCACAACGCGCGCCTCCCGATCAACTTCCACGTCGCCGAATCGAAACATCCGCGTCTCTTGGCGCAGCGACGTTCCCGCTCGGCGCACATTGGCGCGGACGCGGGCGAGCAACTCGCCTGTGCTGAATGGCTTGGTGAGGTAATCGTCTGCGCCGGCGTCCAGAGCTGCAATCTTGTCCTGCTCGTCGGCGCGGGCCGATAGCACGATAACTGGGATCGCCGACCAGCCCCGCAGGTCGTGCAAAAGGTCGACGCCGTCACCGTCCGGCAGCCCGAGATCCAGGATGACGAGATCCGGCTTTTGGGTACCGGCGTCGATCAGACCCTGCCGTAGCGTTTCTGACTCCACGACGTTCCAGTGTTCCGCCTCCAACGCCATCCGCACGAAGCGGCGAATCGGAGCGTCGTCCTCGATGATCAGCGCGGTTGGTAGTGGAGCCGTCACGACGCCATCCCGGCTATCGTTTGAGGCAGCGATTCGGCCTCGGCCTCGTCAGGGCCCGCTGGCGGACTGCCGAGCGGCAGCGTGAACACGAACGAAGCTCCCCCTTCCGGCACTGGGGCAACGAAGATTCGGCCGCCATGGGCTTCGACGATGGCGCGCGCAATTGCGAGCCCGAGGCCGACGCCAGGCGTGTTCGATTCGCGGCCGACTCCGCGGGTGAACTTCTCGAATATCACGTCTTCCTGCCCCTTCGGGACCCCCGGACCCCGGTCGCTCACCGCGACCCGGAGGCTCGATCCATCGGGTTCTGCGTCGACGCGCACCTGTGTACCGGCGGGAGTGTACTTGCCTGCATTCTCCAGCAAGTTGTGCAGGACCCGCTCGACCAGCACCGCATCGAGCTCCACCAATGGGGTGTCCTTGGCAATAGTCACTTCCACAGATCGGTCCCCGAGCGCTGGACGCGCCGACTTGATCGCGCTTCCGATCACCTCCTCGATCGGATGCCATCTGCGGCGCAGCGTCGTTTCACCGCTCTGGATCCGGGCCATCTCGAGCAGATTCTCGACGAGGGAGGCGAGGCGCTGCGACTGCGCTGCCAGCTGCCGTGCGCTCTCCTGCTGCGATGCGCTCAGCGGCGGCTGGCTGACCGAGAGGGACTCGGCGATGCCCACCAGCGACGCCAGCGGAGTACGCAGGTCATGCGAGAGGGCGGCCAGCAGCGAATTGCGCAACCGTTCGGATTCCATTTTGAGCAATGCCTGCTGTGCGACTTCGACATAGTGGACGCGTTCAAGTGATATCGCGGTGAGGTAGGCAAACGTTTCGAGTTGCTGCCGTTGCTCCGGTACCAGAAGGAGGTGCTTGTTCTGCGGTTCCAGGATCAGCACGCCGCGATTGCGCATGGGCGCACGCAGCGGCAGGTAGAGACACCGGCTGCCCGCAAGCGTGTCGGTGCCCAGTCCGGCGGGTTGGACACTATCGAGCACCCAGCGGGCAGTTCCCTCGTCGGCGCCCTCGATGCCGGCGACCGCTGTGGCATCCAGTCGATCCTGGGCATCGGGTACGAGTATCGTGGCGCGTCCCCGGAACTGCCCCTCGATGAACCGAGTGGCGACCTCGATGACCCGCTTGGTCTCGAGCAGGCCCGACAACTCGCGCGCGAATTCCGAGACCGCACGCGAGCGATCCTCGCGGGTGGCGGCGACCTTTGCCTGATAACGCAGACCTGCCGTGAGGTTGCCGATCACCAGCGCGACAGCGAGCATCACGGCAAAGGTCAAGAGGTATTGAACGTCGGACACCGCGAAGGAGAGTCGCGGAGGAACAAAGAAGAAATCGAACACGGCGACGCTCAAGAACGACGCGAGCACGGCCGGGCCGCGCCCTAGCCGTACGCCGACCAGCACCACCACCAGCAGGAACATCATGACGATGTTCGCGAGGTCGAGATGGGGCAGCAGCGGCGTTGCAGCGACTGCGACGGCTGCGACGGCAAGGATGGTCCAACCGTAAGCCCGCCACCGCTTGCGGCCGCGTTCACGCGCGCCGTCGGGCGCTTCCGGCGTCACCGGCGACGCGGCCGATTGAGCGGTCGTCGCCTGCCCGACCGCGACTACATCCAGGTCTTTCGCCAACACTCCGACGCGCGAGATCAGCGAGGGCACCATGCGCAACCAAGGCTTTGCCCGCGTCCGGCCCAATACCATTTTCGAGCAATTGTGCGAGCGGGCGTAGTCGACAAGCACCGTAGCCGGGTCCGCTCCGGAAAGAACAGCGGTGCGGGCCCCCATGTCCTGCGCAAGCTTCAACGTCCGCAGAATTCCTTCACGGGCTCCGGCGGGAAGTCGTTGCAGCCGCGGCGTTTCCACATAGACGGCCATCCAGTCAACGCCGAGTTGCGACGCCAGGCGGGCGGCGTTTCTTATCACCCCTTCCCCTCCCGGGCGCGGACCCACGCCACAGAGCAGGGAGGCTTCGGTCTTCCACACAGGCTCGATGGCTTGCTTGACCCGATACGCCTGGACGTCGTCCTCGATCCGGTCTGCGGTGCGGCGCAGCGCGAGCTCTCGCAACGCCATCAGGTTGCCCTTGCGGAAGAAATTTTTGGCCGCGTGCTCGATCTGCTCGGGGACGTACACTTTGCCGCCGGCAAGCCGGGCGAGCAATTCGTCTGCGGGAACGTCGACGACCAGGACCTCGTCCGCCGCGTCGAAGAAGGTGTCGGGGACGGTCTCCCAGACGCGGATGCCGGTAATGCCGCCGACCACGTCGTTCAGGCTTTCGAGATGTTGGACGTTGAGCGTCGTGTACACGTCGATCCCTGCGGCCAGCAGTTCCTCGACGTCCTGCCAGCGCTTGCTGTGCCGGGAACCGGGAAGGTTGGTGTGGGCCAGCTCATCCACCAACAGCAGCGAAGGCATCCGCGCGAGGGCTGCATCGAGGTCGAATTCGTTCATCGACCGGCCGTTCACGCTCACGGTTCGCGGTGGCAAGACCTCGATGCCCGCGAGAAGCGCCTCGGTTTCGCGGCGACCGTGCGTCTCGACGACACCGGCCACCACCTCGGTCCCGGCATCCCGGAGCTGCCGGGCGGCTGCCAGCATGGCAAAAGTCTTTCCCACCCCCGCCGAGGCGCCGAAATAGATGCGCAGGTGCCCGCGCCCTTGCGCCGCCTGCTCGGCCTGAACTTCGGCGAGCAGGCGGTCAGGATCGGGACGGTCGGAGACCATCACTCCTCAGGGCAAGGGTCGATTCAGGGCCACGTTGCTCAAACTACCCCTTTCGCGCCACTCGGTCCAGGTCGAGGTTGAGCTGCAGCACGTTCACCCTCTTTTCGCCCAGAACCCCGAACATCGGTGTCGCGGTGTGCCGTGCGACGAGAGCGCGAAGATCGTCGGGGACGAGGCCGCGCGCCTTGGCGACTCGTCCAATTTGATACTCGGCCGCCGACGCGCTGATGTGTGGATCGAGGCCGCTGGCGGAGGCCGTGACGAGATCCGCCGGCGCGGGTCCGCTCGCCATGGGGTCGGCATCGCGGAGCGCCTTGATCCGGGCGGTGACCGCTTCAGCGAGCGCGGGGTTGCGTGCTCCGAGGTTCGAGCCGGACGACGCGCCCGCATTGTAGGGCTGAGGCGTCGTCGCCGAGGGGCGACTCCAGAAGTACCTCGGATCGGAGAACGGCTGTCCGATCAACGCGGAGCCGACAACCTTCTGGTTCTCGACCAACAAACTACCGTTGGCTTTCCAGGGGAAGGCAAGCTGGGCGATGCCGGTGACCAGCAGCGGGTAAGCGATGCCGGTCAGCACCGACAGCACGACCAGCATGCGCAACGCAGGAATCGCATTTGTAAACATGATTTCCTCCCCTCAGGCCAATCCGACCACGGACAGGACGACATCAATGACCTTGATGCCGACGAAGGGCAGGACGATCCCGCCAACGCCGTAGATCAGCATGTTCCGGCGCAGCGCCTTTGCCGCTCCTTCGGCCCTGTACGGCACGCCCTTGAGGGCGAGTGGTATCAACGCCGGGATGATCAGCGCATTGAAGATGACGGCCGCAAGGATCGCGCTGGCCGGTGTCGTCAGGTGCATGACGTTCAGTGCACCCAGCGCGGGGTAGGTGCTGGCGAACGCCGCAGGGATGATCGCGAAATACTTGGCCACGTCATTGGCGATCGAGAACGTCGTCAGCGACCCGCGGGTCATCAGCAGCTGCTTGCCGATCTCGACGATTTCGATCAACTTGGTGGGGTTGGAGTCGAGGTCAACCATGTTGCCTGCTTCCTTGGCCGCCTGGGTTCCGCTGTTCATGACGACCGCCACGTCGGCCTGCGCGAGCGCCGGCGCGTCGTTGGTGCCGTCGCCGGTCATCGCGACGAGCTTGCCCTCCGACTGGATGTCGCGGATCAACTTCAGCTTGGTCTCGGGTGTGGCCTCGGCCAGGAAGTCGTCGACGCCGGCCTCGGCGGCGATCGACGCCGCGGTGAGACGGTTGTCCCCCGTGATCATCACGGTGCGTATGCCCATCCGACGCAGTTCCGCGAAGCGTTCCTTGATCTGCGACTTGACGATGTCCTTCAGTTCGATCACGCCGAGCACATGTCGCCCGTCCGCCACGACCAGCGGAGTAGCCCCGCGGCGCGCCACTTCCTCGACCCGGACAACGACTTCCTGGTCCACGACACCACCCTGCCCGGCGAGCCATTCGCGGATAGCATCCAGCGCCCCCTTGCGGATTTCGCGGCCACGAAACGTCGCACCGCTCATGCGTGTTTGCGCGGTGAACGGGACGATGGCGAAGGCGCCGGGTTCGAGGGGGGGAGGAGTCAAGCCCGCAGTCCGCCGGACCAGCGCAACGACGCTCTTGCCCTCCGGCGTCTCATCGCCGAGAGAGGCTAGCATCGCCGCCTCGGCCAGCTGCGGCGAGCTCACCGTAGACAACGGGTACAGCGCGGATGCCTGCCGGTTGCCGTGGGTGATCGTGCCCGTCTTGTCGAGCAGCAGCACGTCGCAGTCGCCGGCCGCCTCGACCGCACGTCCCGAGGTCGCAACCACGTTGGCATGCATCATCCGGCCCATTCCCGCAACACCGATCGCAGACAGCAATCCGCCGATGGTCGTCGGAATCAGGCAGACCAGCAGCGCGACCAGCACCGTGATCGAAATTGGCGTGCCTGCCTTGGTCGCCTCGACGCTGTAGAGTGAGTAGGGCAGCAGCGTGACGGTCGCGAGCAGGAACACGAGCGTCATCGCAACCAGCAGGATGGTCAACGCGATCTCGTTGGGCGTGCGCTGGCGTTTCGCCCCCTCGACCATGCCGATCATGCGGTCGAGAAACGCCTCGCCGGGATTGACTGAAATTCGCACGATGATCCAGTCGGACAGCACCAGCGTTCCACCCGTCACCGTGTTGAAATCGCTGCCCGCCGCCCGAATGACGGGGGCGCTCTCGCCGGTGATCGCGCTCTCGTTGATCGACGCCGCGCCTTCGATCACCTCGCCGTCGCCGGGGACGATGTCGCCCTGCTGCACGAGGACGATGTCGCCCTTGCGCAGCTGGGCGGACGGAACCTGAGTTTGCGCGGCGTCCTTGTCCGTGCGCGCGAGCTTTCTTGCCATGGTGTCCCGCCGGGCGCTCTTCAGCGTCGCGGCCTGCGCCCGGCTTCGGCCTTCGGCGATCGCCTCGGCGAAGTTGGCGAATATCAGGGTCGCCCACAGCCACAGGGTGACAGCGAGGGTGAAGCCAGCCGGGGCCTCGCCTTGCCCAAACAGCGCCTGAATCCATAGCAGCGTCGTCAGGATGCTGCCGATATAGACGACGAACATCACCGGGTTGCGCCACTGGTAGCGCGGTGTAAGGCGGCGGATGCTGTCGAGCAGTGCCGGACGTACCAACGTGGGCTCGACGAACCAGGCCAGCGTGCCGCGGCGTTCGGTCAGGGTGGTCATCGCGAATTCCTCAGGAAAGCCGAGGCTACTTTGCAGCGAAGAGCTGCAGATGCTCGGCCACGGGGCCAAGGGACAGCGCGGGCACGAACGTCAGCGCTCCCACTGTGATCACCGTTCCGATCAGGACGGTCACGAACAGCGGCGTATGCGTCGGCAGTGTTCCTTCGCTGGCCGGTACGGTCTTGGCCGCCGCGAGCGCGCCCGCCAGCGCTAGCACCGGGATGGCGAGCCAGTAGCGCGCGAACAGCATCGCAATGCCGAGGGCCGTGTTGTAGAAGGGCGTGTTCGCCGACAGCCCCGCGAAGGCACTGCCGTTGTTGTTGCTCGCCGACGAGAAGGCATACAGGATCTCGCTGAAGCCCTGCGCGCCGGGGTTGGCGACGCTGGCCTTGCCGGCGTCGACCAGGACGGCGATTGCGGTGCCTACCAGCACGAGCAGCGGCGGGACCAGGATCGCGATCGACGCCATCTTGATCTCGAACGCACCCAGCTTCTTCCCCAGGTACTCGGGAGTGCGGCCGATCATCAGGCCGGCGATGAACACGGCGATGATCGCGAACATGATCATGCCGTAGAGCCCGGAGCCCACGCCGCCGAAGATCACTTCGCCGAGCTGCATGAGCCACATCGGCACCAGCCCGGTCAACGGCATCAGCGAGTCGTGCATCGCATTGACGCTGCCGTTGGAGGCGGCGGTCGTGGCGGTCGCCCAGAGCGCCGAGTTGGCGACGCCGAAGCGAACCTCCTTGCCCTCGAGGTTGACGCCCAGGGCATCGGCTGAAACCGTGGAATCGACCCCCGCCTGCGCGACCGTCGGGTTCGGCATGGTCTCGGTCAGGTAGGCGCTCGCCAGCAGCGCCGCGAATACGACCGTCATCGCGGCCAGCAGTGCCCAGCCTTGCCGGGTGTCGCCGATCATTCGCCCGAACGTGTAGCAGAGCGCTGCCGGGATAAGGAGTATCGCGAGCACTCTCGATGAAGTTCGAGAACGGCGTCGGGTTCTCGAGCGGATGTGACGAGTTGATGTTGAAGAAACCGCCGCCATTGGTTCCTAGCTGCTTGATCGCGACCTGCGACGCGGCGGGTCCGACGGCAATCGACTGCTCGGTCGTGCTGGCGCGCTCGGTACCGTGTTCCCGCTCGCGTCCTTGAGAGGTTGCCCGTCCGGGCCGTTCTTCGGCTGGTCGTAGTTGAGGGGCTGTTCGACCAGCTGCGCCGTCGGATAGGCGTCGAAGGTCTGCACGACGCCCTGGCTGACGAGTACGACGGCGACAGCAAGGGAGAGCGGAAGCAGGATGTAGAGCGTCGAGCGCACGAGGTCGACCCAGAAGTTGCCGATGCCGGTCGCCTGCTTGCGGGCGAAGCCACGGATCAGCGCGACCAGCACCGCCATGCCGGTCGCCGCGGAGACGAAGTTCTGCACGGTGAGGCCGAGCATCTGGGTGAGAAAGCTGAGTGTCGCTTCACCCGAGTAACCCTGCCAATTGGTGTTCGTGATGAAGCTCGTCGCCGTATTGAATGCGGAATCCGGGGAGACCGCCGAAAGCGACTGGGGATTGAGCGGGAGCCACGCCTGCAGCCGCTGCAGTGCATAGACGACCAGGCCGCCGAGCCCGTTGAACCACAGCATGGCGAGCGCGTACTCGGTCCATCGCATGTCGCGCGATGGATCGATTCCGGCCAGCCGGTAGATGCCGCCCTCGACGGGCGCGCCAATCCTCCTGCGCCATCCCGGGCGATCCTCGTAGACGCCGGCCATGTACGCGCCGAGCGGCTTGGCGAGAGCGATCAGGACCACGAGGTAGAGCGCGATCTGTAGCCATCCGAGCGCGGTCATGAAAACAACTCCGGTTTGAACAGCGCGACGACGAGGTAGACGAAAATCGCGAGCGCGGCGATGCCCGAAATCCAGTAGATCCAGCTCATCGCTGCCCTCCATCGGCAAGCCGCTCGCAGAACCGGATCAAGCCAACCGACAAGACGAAGAAGACGATCATTGCGCCGATGAATACGATGTCCATCTCTACCCTCCATGCCGAAACGGAACTCCCTATGCACCCAAGATACCGCCGCTCCCGCATAGACAGTGTCAAGTCCGCGTCCGCCGGCGTATAGATGGCGTAAATGACCTCGGGAGCCGGCGGTGTAGGGTCCTGTGGATGCCCTGGTGCGACGCGCGCCGGGAGCGTCTGCTGTCGGTGACTTCTCGGTGTCGCTGCTCGTGGCCGAACAGCGACCGTCGCAACCCGGCGCTTGACCCCCACCTCCCCGCGAACCACAATCGACGATGAGTGCGAATGCCAGCCATGCCGACGGCTTCGAGTCCGCGGTCTCGACCGTCGCGTTCGTCGACCTCGCGGGCTTCAGCGCGATCACGGATGTCTACGGCGATGCGTCGGCCATCGCGGTGCTCGGGCGCTTCGAGGAGCTGGTGCGCCAGGCCCTGGGCGGGCTCGGGCCGCCGATCAAGTGGATCGGCGACGAGGCGATGTTCGGGTTTCCCGACCCGGAGACCGCCCTGCTGATGCTGGGACGCCTGCTTCCGGCGTGCCGAGCCGAGCCATCGATTCCGCTGACGCGGACCGGGCTCAACCACGGCCCGGTGCTGCGCCGGGCGAACGACCTCTTCGGCTCGACCGTCAACGTCGCGGCACGCGTCGCCGCGCTGGCGTCGGCGGGGCAGGTCCTGGCGACCCGGCCGGTCGCCGACGTCGCCGCGGCGTCGGGAATCGCCGTGCAGGACCTCGGGAAGGTGGCGCTGCGATCGATCGCGGACGACGTGCCGCTGTACGCCATCGAGCTGGCGCCGGCCTTCGATCCCGACTGGATCGACCCGGTGTGCAAGATGCACGCGCCGTATGCGGCGTACCGCAGAAGCGAGTCGACGGGCCCCTGGTTCTGTTCCGAACGCTGCGCCGAGGCCTACCGGCGTTCGCCGGAGGCCTACCGGAGCAGGGCGAAAGCCCCGGGCCCGGGATAGCTGCAATCGCATCCCGGAGCACGGAAGCCGGCCGGATCGACATCCGCAAGGGATGCCTGACCCGTCGGGCCGACCGGGTGCAGCCCGCGCCGATGCGACGAATCGTCCGGCCGCGTCGAGCGCGGTCACAGCGAGCACCCGACGCGATGAGAGCGCCGAGCAGGGAACAGCGGTTCAGGTAAACGGCTCGTCGATCCACGCGATCGCAAGCGCGATTGCGTCATCGGAAGACGACGCGCGTCCGGCAACGACCGCTGCCAAGGTGGCGGCCTCTCCCAAAGCTTGCCGGCAGTGCGCGATGGTCTTGTCATACATTTCCTGCTCGCTGTACGCGCGCGGGGTCGCGATTGCGGTTCGCAGCGCGTCCGCAGCCCCGCAGAGCCGGGCCGCGATCTCGTGCTCCTTCGCTTCCACCATCAGCATCGTCAGCGCTTCGAGGCAGAGGGCGATTTCGTGCTGGTTGCCTATGTCCCTGCTGGCCACAAGGGCGTCGCGGAAATGCATGCGCGCGGCGTTTCACGTCGCCTTGCGCAAGGGTGGTCTCGCCAAGTTGACGCATCTCCTCCAGCTCGAACTCGCGCACGCCGAATGCCCTTGCGGTCGCCAATGCCTGCTCGTGCAATGCCTGCGCCTGCGCAAGCTCGCCGCGTCGCATGGCAAGGTAGCCCAGGTGGCTCATCGCAGTCGCTTCCTCCATTCGATTGTGAAGCTCCCGGCTCAATGCGAGGGCGCGCTCCAACGGGGCTTCGGACTCCGCGAAGCGACCGCGGCTGATTGCCAGCGCCGCGACGTTGTTGAGCACGCGCGCTTCCAATGCCGAGTTGCCGGTTGCGCGATGAATCACTACCGCCTGCTCCATGAACGCTTGCGCCGCGGCTTCGTCCGCCTGGTGGATCGCAACTCCTCCCAGATTGTTGAGTACGCGCCCTTCGCGCGAACGGTCGCCCAGCTCACGGCTCATCGCGAGCGCCTGCTCCAACAACGTGCGGGCACCGGTAATGTCGCCGAGCCGCCAGGCAAGCGTGCCCGAAGCGTGCAGCGCCTTGAGGCGGGCGAGCGTGCATGGCCGTCCGGCAGCGCGCGTGAGCGCGGCCTCGCACCACCGCAGGCCCTCTCGGGCGTGGCCCCGATGCGCCCAGAAGCGGTAGAGCGCTCCGGTGAGGCGCAGATCGCCTTCGGCACCTTCAGGCTCTTCGAGGCTCCAGCCGAGCGCGGCGCGCAGGTCGTCGTGTACGACGTCCAATCGCTCGAGCCACGCGGGCTGATCCGCACCGCCCTCGAGGTGGGGCTCGGCGTCCTCGGCGAACTTGACGAAGTAGTTGCAGTGGCGCACGCGGACCGCGACGCTTTCCCCCGTTCCTGCAGGCGATCGCGTGCGTAGTCACGGATCGTTTCCAGCATGCGGTACCGGGCGCCGTTGCCGTCAGGCACGACCAGCGACTTGTTGGCCAGCCCCGTCAAGCAGATCGAGCACGTCCTCCGGCGCGAGATCGTCGTCCGTGCAAACGGCCTCCGCGGCCGTCAAACTCCAGCCTCCTGCGAACACCGAAAGCCGGGCGAACAAGGTCTTCTCGGCGGCGCCGAGCAAGTCGTAGCTCCAGTCGATCAATGCGCGAAGCGTCTGCTGGCGCGGCAACGCGGTCCGGCTTCCGCCGTCAGCAGCCGAAACCGGTCATGCAGGCGCTCGGCGATCGCCTCGACAGTCAACACGCCCACGCGCGCCGCAGCGAGTTCGAGCGCGAGCGGAATTCCGTCGAGTCGAGCGCAGATCTGCGCGACAACCTTCACATTCCGCTCGCTCAATGCGAACGCGGGTTGTCGCAACCGAGCTCGTTCGACGAAAAGCTGGCCAGCGTCGGAGCGCGCGGCATCCACGGCGGACGACCCCGGATCAGGCAGCGCCAGAGGCGGCAGCGGATAGGTCTGCTCGCCCGACGACGTTCAGCGCCTCGCGGCTGCTCGCCAGCACGCGAACATCCGGCGCGGTTCGCAGCAATGCAGCCACGAGGTTTGCGCAGGGCTCCACCAGATGTTCGCAATTGTCGAGGACCAGGAGCAATCGACGCGAGGCGATGTGCGCGCACAAGGCTTGAACGAACGGGTGTGCTGGCGTCCTCCTGCAGGCCCAACGCCTGCGCGACGGCTTTCGGCACCAACCCGGGATCGACAATCGGATGCGAACTCGATGAACCAGACGCCGTCTGGATAGGCATCGAGGACGTCGGCCGCGATCTGCAATGACAGCCGGGTCTTTCCAATGCCACCCGGTCCGACAATCGTCACCAGTCGTGCGCCGCCGAGGAGCGCCCGAGCCTCGGCAAGCTCGCGTTCGCGGCCGACGAATGACGTCACCTGCTGCGGCAGATTGTTCGGCGTTGCCTCGAGCGAACGCAGGGCGGGAAAGTCCTGTCGAAGATCGGGCTGCACCAACTGGAAGACGCGGGCGGGGTTGGCCAGATCGCGCAATCGGATCGACCCGAGGTCGCGAAGCGCGAGACCGGCCGGCAGGCGGTCGGCCAGAAGATCGGAGGCGCTTTGCGATACGAGCACCTGACCTCCGTGCGCGGCGCCCATGATGCGCGCAGTTTGGTTGACGGCAGTGCCGAAGTAATCGGCGTCGCGGCGCTCGACAACGCCAACATGAAGCGCACAACGTACCCGCAACGGGATGCCGGAGGTTGCCGCGGGATCGGCAAGCGTGCGCTGGATCGACAGCGTCGCATGCAGTCCATCGAGCGGATCGTCGAAGGTGGCGAACAAGCCATCCCCCGTGGTCTTCACGATCGCCCCATGATTGGATTCGACCGCCGCGCGCAGAATCGCGTCGTGCCGCGCCAGCGCAGGCTGCATCCGCACGGGCTCCTGCGCCCACAGCCGGGTGCTCCCCTCGATGTCGGTAAAGAGTAAGGTCTTGACTACGGATGGGTCGTGCATGCCAGGGACCCCGGGACGACTCGCGCAGGATGCCTATGCTACGGCAGCGGCAGGGCCACCACTAGCCGCCGCCCTCGAATGACAGGTCCCTGCCGGCCGGCGTCCATCGCACTCGACCATCGCGATCAGCCGTTGGGCGGGGCTGGGCCTCAGTCCGCATTGAGGAGCCCTGCGCGGCGAGGCAGCCGCGAATCTTCGGCCGGCGGCGATCAGGCGAGCTGGCGCTGTTCCTCGAGCATCGCCACGTCGTCCGCTGGGTGCTCGTCGGCCCGCTGCTGTTCTTCAGCTCGCTCGCCTTCACGGTGCTGGAGAACGCGATGTCGGTCATCTTCTACCACCGCGTCGCGATCCAGCGGCGGTCGCTGCTGGGTTCGCTGCTGATCCCGTTCGTCTGGATATTCTTCCTGGCGCTCGGCACGCGGATCGTGACGTTCGTGTCCGGAGCGCTGCAGGCGATGGGCCGGAGAGCGTCGAGATCCTCGGCCGCGCCCGGTCGCTGGGCGGGCTGTCGCGGCTGCCACTCTATCTGATTGGCGTGGCCGGCGAGATCACCGTGCTGACGTCGATCTCGGCCAACTGCCGCAGCGCTCGACCTATTTCCTGGCCCGATACTCTGCAATCGCGCGCTGCAGGTCGGTCAATTCCTCGCAGGGCAGCAGGCAAATTTCCTTCAGCGCCGCGAGGTGCCGCTCCGCGCCCGCCACGTCCCCGGTCATGAGGTACGTCTCGCCGATGTACTCGTGCGCGCCGCGATGGCGCGGATCGAGCTCGATCGCGCGGCGGTAGTGCTTGAACGCGAGCTCGTACTGCTTGAGGTTGCGATAGGAAAAACCGAGGATGTTCTGCAGGTCCGCGTGGTCGGGATTGCGTATCGCCGCGCGCTCGAACAGGCGCGCCGCCTCCGCCCAGTCCTTCCTGTCGACCGCGCGCTTGCCCGCGGCGTAGTCGTCGTCGCGCGTCGCGAGATCGGGGTCTGCTTCGTAGGGGTCGGCCACGGCGACCGCGGCGCCGGCCGCGATCGCCATGCCCAACAGAATCGCGCGAACGAATCCGGCGAGCCGGCTCACCGCTGCGCGAATGCCTTCGCGGTCACCAGCTCGGGCCGCGCGGTGTCGGCGTCCTTCGCCAGCGCCACGAGCTTCCCGTAGTAGGCGGCGGCTTTCGCCCGGTCGCCCGCCATTTCCGCGGCGCGCGCGGAGCCCAGGTAGTTGCGGTAGCGGTTGGGCTCGCGCAGCTGCGACGCTTCGAATTCCCTGAGCGCCGCCTCGGGTTGCTTGAGTTCGAGCAGCATTTCGCCCGAGCAGCTCGCGCGCGGGAACGACGCGGGCCGGCGTGACGATGTGCTTCTCGTTGCGGTCCTCGAGGTCGGCGGCCGCGCGCATGAACTTGAGCGCCTCGTCGGACTTGCCCTCGCCCAGCGCGATCCATCCGGCCGCGGCCAGCCGCTGGACCTCGACCTCGGTGGCCCAGTAGTTGTTCTTCGCGGCGAGCAGCGCCTTGTGCAATGTTTCGAGCTGGTCGGCATCCTTGCGGGCCGCGGCGAGGTCGCCGCTGCGCGCCGCGCCGACGCTGCGCGAGAAGTACGTGATGGCCTCGACGAACGGATAGGTGCTGCCGGACGGCTGCAATTTCGCCGCCTCCTGCCAGGCGCCGCGCTCGAAGGCGTAGCGCGCGGGCATGGCGGCGATGGCGTACGGCGCAACGAAGCGCGGGCTGATGCCGCTCACCTTCATCGCGTCGTCGATGCTCCGGCGAGCCTCGGCATCGCGCGAGAGCTGGAGGTAGGCGTACACCATGTAGTCGACCGCGTGATAGGCCTCGTCCGGCTCGTTGCCCGCCTTGGCCACTTCCATCGAGCGCTTGTTCGTCGCGGCGGACTCCTGCCAGGAGCCCACGCGCGTGAAGATGTGCGAGGGCATGTGCAGCGCGTGCGGCGCGGCGGGTGCGATGTCCGCGTAGCGGCGCGCGGCGGTGAGTCCCTTGCCGGCGATGGGCGGGGCGTCGTAGCTGTGGATGAGGTAGTGCGCCACGCCGGGATGGTCGGGGTACTTGCTGAATTCCGCCTCGAGGACGGCGGCCGCCTTGAGGTACGCGGCGTAGGTCTGGTCGGCTTGCGTCTGCGTCCCGGCGATGTAGAGCGCGGAGAAGATCTGCGCTTCGTCGTCGGCGGGATAGCGCTTGGCCAGCGCCTCGTAGGCCTTGGCGCGCGCGGCCTGGCGATCCTTCTCGGGACGCGTCGCGAAGTCCTGGTAGTACGCCGCGACGGCTTCGATGTAGTCGCGCTCACGCTCGGTCTTCGCGCCGATGCGGCGCCCCTGGTCGATCGCCGCCTGTGCCTGCTCCGCGCCCTTGGGCGATGCGCCCTGTCCGGCCAGCGGATTCGACATCAGGATCGCGGCGATTCCCCAAGTGGCGATCGCGCACTGCGGGTCGTCCTTCAGCACGTCCTGGAACGCCTTTTCCCCGGCCGAATACCAGAACGAATGCAGCATGGCTACGGCGCGCTCGAAGGCCGGCTGCACCTTCGGATCGCAACTGGTGGGGAAGGACACCTTGCCCAGCGGACCGGCCTGGGAGTCAGAGTCGTGCGCTTGAATGGAACCATTCATCGCGAGAACCGCGAGGAATACGACGTGATGCACGCGGAGATGCATGGCAACCTCCTGGTGTGCGATGTGGGCGAACCCACCGAGCCGATGACTCTGCTCTCATCGGAGGCGGGAAGTCAATCGCGGAAGGATGTGCCGGATGCCGATCGTCCCTACCGCTATCATGGTTACCGTCGCGCCGCTCACCGCAGCGTCCGCGGCCCGCTGAACAGCGTCGCCGACGGCTGCAGCGCCTGCACCGACGCGCCGAACGCGGCCGCCGCGAGGACGGTGTCGGCAGCGTTCGCCCCGATGCCGGTGAACGCGCCGGCGTGGCCGTACTGGTAGGCGAAGTCGCCGCCCAACGCCGCGGTGTCGCTGCCGCCCTGGTGCACCGACGCCAGCGCCGAGGCGACGCTCCAGTGCGACAGCGTCGGCGTGACCGCGCGCGCGGCGTCGTAGCGCGACACCAGCCCGGCGAAGTCGAAGCGCTCGATGCGCCGGTTGCGCAACGCGTCGGTCGAGCCCGCCGCGTAGTCGGTCGACGCGTCGATGACCATCTGCAGCGTCACGACGTGCCGGTTGCTGGTCGTCAGGTACCAGTCCTTGAGCGCCACCTGTTCGCCGACGCCGGTCTCGACGATGAGATCGTTGCCGGTCCGGGTGAGCGCGATGTCGGCGTAGCGGATGCCGCGGCCCAGCGACAGCGTGTTGTCGGCACCGGTGCTGGCGTTGACGACGTCGGCGCCGTCGCCGCGGTTGAAGCCGATGACGTCAGCGCCCGCGCCCGGCGACAGCGTGTCGTTGCCGGCGCCGCCCGCGAAGAACTCGGCACCGGCGCCGCCGGTGAGGATGTCGGTGCCCGCGCCGCCGTGGAAGAAGTTGTTGCCGGCGGCGTCGGTCAGCGTGTCGTTGCCGTCGCCTCCCTGCATCAGGTCGCGGCCGTTGCCACCCTGCAGGATATCGTTGCCGAGATCGCCCCACAGCAGGTCCTGGCCGTCGCCGGCCGCCAGCGTGTTCGCCGCGGAGTTGCCCTGGAGCCAGTTGGCGAGGGTGTTGCCGGTGCCGTTGATCGCCCCGGTGCCGGTGAGGGTCAGCAGTTCCACGTTCGCCGCCAGTGTCGCCGTCACCGACGACTTGACCAGGTCGGTGCCCGCGCCCACCGCCTCGACGACGACATCGCCGGCGTTGTCGACGACACAGGTGTCGTCGCCGTTGCCGCCGCGCAGGCTGTCCGCCCCGGCACCGCCGTCGAGCGTGTCGTTGCCGTCCAGGCCGGTCAGCGTGTTGGCGCCACTGTTGCCCTTGAGCACGTTGGCGACCGCGTTGCCTGTCCCGGCGATGGCGCCGGAGCCGGTCAGCGTCAGGTTCTCGAGATTGGCGCCGAGCGTGAACGCCACTGCACTCGACACGGTGTCGGTGCCCGCGCCCGCGAGCTCGTCGACGACGTCGCCGGCGTTGTCGACGACGTAGCTGTCGTTGCCGGCGCCGCCACGCAGCACGTCGGCGCCCGCCTTGCCGTCGAGCACGTTGGCGGCAGCGTTGCCGGCGATGATGTTGGGCAGCGCATTGCCGGTGCCGTTGATCGCCGCCACGCCGGTGAGCGTCAGCGCGTCGACGTTCGCGGCGAGGGTCAGTCCGACCGGGCTGTCGACGCTGTCCCAGCCTTCGCCGGTCAGCTCGACGAGGACGTCGGCTGCCGTGTCGACGATGTAGTTGTCGTCGCCCGTCCCCCCGCGTAGCGTGTCGGCACCGTTTCCGCCGTCGAGGAGATCGTTGCCATCGTAGCCGTTCAGCGTGTCGGTGCCGGCGTAGCCGTAGAGACGGTCGTCGCCCGATCCGCCTTCGAGCAGGTCGTCACCGTCGGTGCCGTGGCGCGAGTACAGGCGGTCCTGTATCGCCGCGTGGCTCCATACGGTGCCGTCGCCGAAGCGGATCTCCAGCGGATGCGCGGCGTCGCCGTAGTCGTAAAGATCGAGGCCGTCGGCGTCGCCGTTGGCGCGCAGCTGCAGGACCGTCGATCCCCACTCGTCGACGACGCGCGCGAGACCGAGGTCGCCGGGGACGATGCCCGCGTCGACGGTCACGAACGTAGTCTCGCCGGCGGCCAGCGGATCGGAGACGATGTCGACGCCGCCTCCGGACTGCAGGACGTAGGTGTCGCTGCCGCCGCCGCCGTCGAGCGAATCGTTGCCGCCGCCGCCGGTCAGCGTGTCGTTGCCCGCGCCGCCGGTCAGGTAATCGACGCCATCGCCGGCGCCGATTCCATCCGTCAGGTCGCCGAAGAGCCGGTCGTCGCCATCCCCGCCGTTCAGGTAGTCGAAATCACCGTCGCCGCCAACGAGGCGGTCGGCCCCCGCGCCGCCGTCGAGCTGGTCGCCGTCGGCGCCGCCGTCGAGATCGTCGTCGCCGGCGCCTCCGTACAGATAGTCCAGCGCCGCGCCTCCGCTCAGCCGGTCCGCCCCGTCGTCGCCATGCAGGACGTCGGCCTCGACACCGCCATCGAGCGTGTCGCCGCCCGAGCCGCCCCGGAGCTGGTCGCGTCCGGTGCCGCCGTTGAGCGCGTCGGCGCCATCGTCGCCGAACAGCCGGTCGTCGCCCGCGCTGCCGGTCAGCGTGTCGTCGCCACCCTTGCCATAGACGAAGTCGTCACCCTCGAGCGCGTCGAGGGTGTCGGCGACATCGGTGCCGGTCAGCAGGTCCGCGCCGGACGTCGGCACGCTCGAACGGCTCGCCGCAAGTTGCGCGTTGAACTCGGTCCGGGCGATGACCGTGCCGTCGGCGAAGCGCAGCTCGGCGCCTTCGGTCAGGTGCACGCGGTCGTTGCCACCGGCGATCGACAGCCAGCCGTCGCGCAGCGTCACGTCCGCCGGTGCGATGGAAGCGTCGAAGACGACGCGGTACATCCGGTCCGAGTCGGTGACCTGGTCCTCGCCGAAGTCCCGCGCGAGGTGGATTTCGTCGAGTCCGGCGCCGCCTTCGAGCAGATCATTGCCCGCGCCTCCGACCAGCGTGTCGTTGCCGGCGCCGCCGGCAAGGCGATCGTCGCCTGCACCGCCGTCGAGGCGGTTGGCCGATGCGTTGCCGGTGACGAGGTCGTTGCGCAGGTCACCCTCGTACGCGGCGGCGCCGAGGTCGTCGCCGAACGCGAGCCCCTCGACGTTGGCCGGCAGGTCCTCCGGTGCGTAGGTGCGCGTGCCGGAGCCGTTGAGCTCGACGGTGTCGGTGCCCTCGCCCGCGCGCTCGACGACGATGTCGTTGGCGCCGGCGCGATAGCGGTCGTCGCCGCGCCCACCCTCGAGCCGGTTGCTCGCCCCGTTGCCCGAGCCATCGAGGGTGTTGGCGAGATCGTTCCCACCGCCGTCGATCGCGTCGGAGCCGGTGAGCTTGAGGATCTCGACGTGCTCCGGCAGGACGTAGCTGACCGATGCCCGGATCTCGTCGGCGGCCGGATGCAACCCGTGCGCGCCGTCGCTGCCGCGATCGACGACCCGGTCGCGTGCGTCGTCGACGACGAACACGTCGATGCCGTCGAAGCCGATCATGGTGTCGGCGCCGGCGCCCCCGTCGATGACGTTGTGCGGCCCCGCGCCCGTCCAGTCGAGGCGGAAGCCCTCGATGGTGTTGTCGAGCGCGTTGCCGGTGCGGTAGCGCGTCTGCGCCGGGTACGACGTCCCGCCCTCCTCGCTGCGCAGGTGCTCGACGTTGGCCGGCAACGTGTAGTGAATCCAGTTGGAACCGGACAGCACGACGGTGTCGTTGCCCGCGTCCGCCACCTCGACCACCTGCCCGCCGATGTCGGGCCGCAGCCAGTAGGTGTCGTCGCCGAGCGCCGCCGGCCATCACCGCGTAGCCCGCCTCGCCTCCGCCGACCGACGTCACCGGCGTCCCGGCGGCGTTGAGGTACGTGCCCGGGCCGTTGAACGTGTTGTTGCCGGCGTTGCCGTCGAGGTAACTGACCGGATTGCTCGCGTTGGCCCACGCCGACAGATCGACGAACCCGGTGAGGGTCAGCCGCTCGACGTTCGGGCGCAGCGCGTAGCTGACCGACGACCGGATGACGTCGCTGCCGCCTCCCGCGGACTCGGTGACGGCATCGCCGGCGTCGTCGACGGTGAAGGTGTCGTTGACGGTCGTCCCGGTCATCGCGTTCGGCGCGCCGGCCACCGTGCGCGCGGCGATGGCCGGCGCGTCCCAGACCGTGCTGTCGGCGAAACGGATCGCCTCGATGCGGCGGTCGGCGTACCAGGTCTCCCACTTGCCGGTGAGCGCGTTGAGCGTCGACTCGGTGGCGTTGAAGTGGCCCTTCACGCGCAGCTGTGCCTGCGTCTCGCCGATCGCGACGACCAGGTCGGCGCCGTCGCGGTGCAGCGTGACGTCGGCCGGCGCGATGCCGGGCGCCAGCGCGACGACGTCGGCTTCCGAAACCGGTGTGGGTGCCGTCACGCGCTCCTCGATGGCGTCGCGGCCCGACGTGCGCGAGAACGCGTAGCTGTCCTGGCCCGGGCCGCCCTTGAGGGCGTCGTTGCCGCCGCGGCCGTCGATAGTGTCGTTGCCGCTGCCGCCGTCGAGCAGGTCGTCGCCGGCGCTGCCGGTCAGCGTGTCGTTGCCGGCGTAACCGTATTGCTGCTCGGCGCCGGTCGCGGCGACCAGATGATCGTCGCCCGCGGTGCCGTGATGGCCGCGCAGGGCCGTGGCGGGCTCCACTGCCATCGCCGCCGCGGGCGAATCGATGTCGTGCAGCGTGCGCAGTTCGGCCAGACTCAGCGTCGCGCCATCGTCGAAGGCGAAGTTGAAGCCGGCGGCGCCGTCCGCCAGCGCATCGAGCAGCGTCACCCGCTGCTCGCCGCCGAGTTCCAGCACCAGATGGTTCGCGTTGCCTGCCGCGTCGGTGCCGACGCGAAGCCGCAGGTCCCCGGCCGCGACGCCGGCGCCGAACGAGACCGTGCTCGCGCCGCCGTTGTCGGCGATCTGGACCTCCCCCGCCTCGCCGTTGACCCGATACGTGTCGTTGCCCGCGCCGCCCGCGAGCAGGTCACGACCTCCGCCGCCCCCGAGCGTATCGTCGCCGTCGTCGCCCCACAGCGCGTCGTCGCCGACGCCGCCGTCGAGTTGGTCGTTGCCCGCGCCGCCGGAGAGCACGTCGGCGCCGTCGCCGCCGGCAAGCTGGTCGTCGTGATCCTGGCCCCACAGACGGTCGCCACCATCGCCGCCTTCGACTGCGTCCGTGCCGGCGCCCCCGACGAGCTGATCGTCACCGTCGCCGCCGGAAAGCGCGTCGTCGCCCGCCGCGCCGAACAGCGTGTCGTTGCCGCCTCCCGCATCGAGGGCGTCGCGGCCGTCGCCACCGTCGAGGTAGTCGTCGCCGTCGTCGCCCGCGAGCGTGTCGTCACCGGCGTCGCCCCACAACCGGTCGGCCGAGGACCCGCCGTCGAGCGCGTCCCCGCCATCGCCACCCTGCAACTCATCGACGCCGGCGCCACCGGCAAGCGCGTCGTCGTCCGCGCCGCCGGAGAGCCAGTCGTCGCCCGTGCCGCCGTCGATGTCGTCGCTGCCTTCGCTGCCGAACAGCGAGTCGGCATCGGCGCCGCCCTGGATGCGGTCGTCTCCGCCGTCGCCGTCGATGTTGTCCGCGCCGGCGCCGCCGTCGACGACGTCGTTGCCGTGATTGGAAAGCGCCAGGCGCGCCGGATCGTCGTCGCCGGCGATGGCGTCGTTGCCGTCGCCGCCGAGCAGACGGTCGCCGCCACCGCCGCCGGTGAGCTTGTCGTTGCCGGCCCCGCCGTCGAGCGTGTCGCCACCGTGCAGCGTGGCCGCCGTGGCTGCGCCGTCGCCGACCAGCTCGTCGATGCCGTCGCCGCCGAACAGCGCGTCGCTGCCGGCATCGCCCTGCAGGAAGTCGTCGCCCTCGTCACCATAGGCGGCATCGTCGCCGGTGCCGGCCAGTGCGAAGTCGTTGCCGCCGCCGCCGTAGAGGGCGTCGCCGGCGCCGTTCGCCGCATCGGTGGCCCCGCCGTTCATGCCGGTAAAGGTTCGCGTGCGCGTGCCGGTCGCGACGCTATCGGTGTAGCCCCACGTCAGCCCGACCGGCGCGAAGCCGATGTCGCCGAGCAGCGTGTCGGCGCCGCCACCGCCGACGATGACGTCGGCACCCCCGCCGCCGTTGAGCACGTCGGCCGTCGTGGCGCCCACCAGGACGTCGGCGCCGTCCCCACCGTCGAGCCAGTCGCCCTGCGTGGCAACGCCAGCGAGGTGGCCGGCAGCGATCGCCTGCGTGACCACCGTCAGCGGATCGAGCGATGCCGCTGCGTCGGCATAGAGCCGGTCGTCGCCGGCGTCGCCGAACAGGTTGTCGGCCTCGGTCCCGCCCTCGACGATGTCGGCGCCGTCCTGTCCGCGCAGGATGTCGCGACCCGCGCCGCCCTGCACGCGATCGGCGCCACCCCCCGCCGCCACGGTGTCGTTGTCGTCTCCGGGCTGGATGAGGTCGTTGGCCGCGGTGCCGGTGAGCGTGTCCTTCTTGTTCGTCTGGGTGTCGCCGGCGATGGTGTTGGTCGTCGCCTCGTCGACCGCGGCATTCAGCAGCGTGACGCCGAGCTCGCCGCTCGCGAAATCCGGCAGCACGACCTGCGCGCCGTCCGGCGCCGTGATCGTCAGCGGCGAATTTCGCGTCATGACGTACACCGAACCCGCCCCGTCGACGAGGCGCCACGTGTTGGCCGCGCCGCGGTCCGCGAGCGCCAGCCCGCGCAGCGAAACCGCCTTGCCCCCGGCATCGGCGAAGATGAGCTCACCGCGTCCGTCGGTGTCGACGACTTCGTCGGGCTGCCCGTCGTTGCGAACGGTGTAGCGGTCGAACCCGCCCCCGCCTTCCAGCCGGTCGCGGTCGCGCCCGCCGTCGAGCCAGTCGTCGCCGGCGTCCCCGCGAAGGGTGTCCGCGCCGGCCTCGCCGTCGAGGAGGTCGCCGTCGGCGCCTCCGTCGAGCGTGTCGCCGCCGCCGCCGCCGCGCAGGTGGTCGACGCCGTCGCCGCCGGCGAGCTGGTCGTTGCCGCTGCCGCCTTCGATGTAGTCGGCGCCTCCGAGCCCGCCGATGACGTCGTCGCCGGCCATGCCGTACAGGCGGTCGGCAAGGACGTCTCCCGGCCAGCGCAACGTCGTTGTCCCGGGTGCCGAAGACGATGTTCCGGAACGGCGCCGCCCCGGGCGCCCTGGAGAACACGACGCGTTGGAGGTTCAGGTCGTTGAACGCCGTGGCCGGCGTCGCGCCGAACGACGTCTCGTAGCCGTCGTCGCGGTTGACGATCCGCAGGCGCGCGAGCATGGCCGCCCGATCGGTGAGCCACGATTCTGTCAGCTCGCCTTGCCCGGTCGCCGGATCGACGACCGAAAGCGCCTGAGCGCGGGAGGCGTAGTCGACCCCGCGGACCACGAACGGGTTGAGTTCGGCCAGCGCCGCCCTGACGGCGATGTCCGTGCGCGCGGTGTTGCGCAGCGACGCCGGATCCGAAGTCAGCGGCTGAAGCGAATACACCTCTCCGCGCGCGTGCCCCGCGTCGATGGCCGCCGTCACGGCGTCGATCGCCGAATACAGCCCGTCCCTCGATTCCCTGCCAATCGTCGCGCGGGCCGGCAGGAAGACGCTCGACAGCGCGGTCACCGCCTCTTCGAGCGTCGTCGAGACCCGTCCCGACGACACGGCGAGAAGGTCCCGCATCGAAGCCGGGAGTAGTCGAGGCGTCGACCTTGGTGAACAGGTCGTAAACCGCCAGGGCGTCGGTCAGCACCCGCTGACTGTGGTTTCTGCCGGGCGCCGGCTGCTCGACATCGGGGGAATGCTGATCCTCGACGCCGATCATGATGGGCGTCGACCACGCGACGCCCAGGCCGGCGATCGGCGAGAGCCCCTCCGCCGCACGAATGTTGGTGACCCGGGACAGGTCGAGACTCAGCGGCTCGGTCCGTCCCGTCGCCTTTTGCAGCAGCGCGTTCAGCGCCGAGCCGAATACCCCACCGCGACCGGGCGCGTTGAACAGGTAGGCGTGCTCGACTGCGCGGGGGAGGTCGTAGAGCAGGCTTGCCGCCAGGTAGCCGCCGAGCGAGTGGCCGGTGACCGTGAACGCCGGCGTCAGCGTTCCATCGGCCTGCCACGCCGCGACTTGCTGTGCGAGGCTGTGGTACTGCGCCTGGAAGAGCGAGGTGCCGAGGAGACCGATGTCGATGGCGTCGGTGATCGCGTCCTGGACGTCATCGGTGCCACGGATCGCAAGGTAGCGCTTGCGGGTCTGCGTGTCCTCGAAGACGGTGGCCGAAAGGCCGTTGGCCGTGGTGACCGTCTGCGTCTGGCCCAGTTCGTCGGTGAAGGTCCAGGTGTCGGAGTGGTCGTATCGGCCTCTAACAATCCATTGCTCCGAAAAGCGGATCGCTTGCGGGTGCGACATGGCTCTTCCGTCTTCTTCGAGCGAGTCTCAACTGCCGACCGAGCCCTTCGACACGCAAATTGGCGTAGGCCGCAAGTGCAAGTTCCGCAGCACGAGGTAGCGTGATGGACATGGTATCGCCCCTCGACGTGGTTAGTTCGGGCGGAACACACCGTTGAGTAGCGCGCCCACATCTGCCTCAGCATACGGCGGACAGACGAAAGCTCTTTGGTGATTGGACTTGGGATCTCTCCTCCACTACGGGCATAAAAGATCGTCTCTCCGAGCATCTTGTTGTCGGACTTACGAACAATGGTGTATCGCGTCCGGGTCATCTGCGGGTCACCCACGCGAAGAGAGACTTGCTCCCTTTGGAAAAGATACTCGGGACCAAGCGCTTGCTCCCCACGCGAAGGGTGAAAGTCGGCAATCAAGCCAAACTCGGAGAACTCGGATCGAGGCCGCGGCACGACCTCATAGACCTTCACCCCCCCATCCTTCGCGCACAGCTCCTTCACCTGCTCATCCAGCCGATGCTTCTCGCAACCGGCGAGCAACATCAGAATGAGCAGCAAACCGACACGACCGGCTGTAGAAGCATTCACGACGACACCTCGCGCGTCATTGACGGGGGAATCGAACGTTCCGTGGCACAGAGGGACCGGGGCCATGGGCCCACCCCTCGCCGACGGTTACGCTACGCCGCTCGGCGGAAAAGCGGAATCATCCGTTCGGCCTAAGCCGTGCCGTCGCGGCCCCGGGGCACAGGACGCGAGCGAGTCGAGCCGACTCCGACCGCTCAGAACAACGCCGTAACCTTCACCGTCTCGCCTTCGGACTCGACGCGCACGTTCGACGACCCGACGTTGGCCAGCTTGATCATGTGCTTGTTGACCGACAGGATCTCCGCGACGAAGCCCAGCACGCCGCGCCCCTTCGCGTGCTCGGCCATCCGCTGCTGCAGCGCGGCGCCCAGGCCGCAGCCCTGCCACCGCGGGCTCACCATGAACGCGGTCTCGCCCAGGTTGGTGGACGCGTCGATGAAGTAGCAGCTCTGCGCGACGATCTCCGGGTTCTCGCGCGTGCCGGCCACCGCGACGAAGGCGACCTCGTTTTCGAAGTTGACGTTGCACAGGCGCTGCACGTCGCTGTCGGAAAGGCCGCGCACGGTGCGGAAGAAGCGCGTCTTCACGTCCTCGACCGACATGCCGTGGAAGAGGTTGCGGATCTCGGCGGCGTCGGACGACACCGCGGGGCGCAGCAGCACCGTGCGCTTGTCCTTCAGCGTCACCGTCTGCTCCTCCTCCACCGGGTAGTCGTGCAGGTTCTTCAGCGTCTGCGTGGCGGGGATGTAGCCCCTGGCCTGCGCCTGCGCGAACAGCTCGGCGCGGAACCTGGGGTCCGCCACGTCGATCAGCGCGATGGCGCGCTCGCGGATCGACTTGCCGAACAGGTACGCGATGCCGTGCTCGGTGATGACGTAGTGGACGTCGACGCGGGCGACGGTGACGCTCGCCCCCGCGTCCAGCGTCACCTGCACCCGCGACGTGGCGCCGCCATCGGCGGTGGAAGCGAGGCAGATGATGGCCTTGCCGCCCGGCGAGCGCGACGCGCCGCGCAGGAACTCGCCCTGCGCCGCGATGCCGCTGTAGAACTCGCCGTCGAGCTGGTCGGCGCACACCTGCCCGGTGAGGTCGATGGCGAAAGCCTGCGTCACCGACACCATCCGGTGCTGCGCGGCGATGGTGGCGGGGTTGCACACCGCGTCGATGGGCTGGAACGAGAACAGCGGGTTGCGGTCGACCAGGTCGTACAGGCGCCGGCTGCCGACGGCGAAGCTGGTGACGATCTTGTCGCGCTGGCTCGACTTGCGCCGCCCGGTGACGATGCCCTTTTCCAGCAGCGGGATGATGGCGTCGGTGATGACGTCAGAGTGGATGCCCAGGTCCTTGCGGTCGGCCAGGTACTTGAGCGCGGCGTTGGGGACGCGGCCCAGGCCGATCTGCAGCGTCGAGCCGTCCTCGATGATGCCGCTGATGTAGCGCGCGATGCGCTCGACCGTCTGGTCCTCGGTGGCCGGGTGCGCGTACTCGGCGACGGGAGTCGCCACCGGCACCAGGCAGTCGATGCGGTCGACGTGGACCATCGAATCGCCCATCGTTCGCGGCATCGCGGGGTTGACCTCGGCGATGACCAGCTTCGCCTTGGCGATGGCGGCCGGGATCACGTCCACCGACACGCCCAGGCTCACGTAGCCGAACTCGTCGGGCATCGACACCTGGATCAGCGCCACGTCGACACGGACGCGCCCGTTCCCGATCAGCTGCGGCACGCGGGCGATCGACATCGGCACGTACTCGGCCAGCCCCTGCTTCACCGCGGCGCGGATGTCGGAGCCGACGAAGAACGTCCGGTGCTGGTACTTGGTGATCGCCTTGCCGGCTTCGTCGTGCGGCACCGCCTGGTTGGTGATGAAGTGCACGAACTCGACGTCGGCGGGCGGATAGCGCATCGCCTCCAGCGCGGCGACCAGCGTGGTCGGGGTCGCGCAGGCGGTGCCGATGAAGACGTGGCTGCCGCCGGCGATCTGCTCGACGGCGTCGGCCGCGCTCTTCACCTTCGCCGCCCAGGGTGCCAGGCGCGGGTCGAGCGGCGGCGGCCTTGGCGGCCGGGGCCGATTCCGGGGCGCCGAAGCTCGCGCGCAGGCCGTGCGACAGCCGCGACAGCAGGCCGAGGGCCGCGTCGCCGGCGGATGGGTTCGATTCGTTGCTCACGTCGGGTTCCTCCTGAAGCGGCTACTTTAGCGGCCGCCGCGGCGCCGTCAACGCTCGGCCGGCGCGGCGCGCGCTTCCAGCTCGGCCCAGCGCTCGAACTTCGCGGCGAGCAGATGCTCGACGGCTTCGGCGCGCTGGCGGTCGGCCCGGATCGCGTCGGCGCCGCGCTTGTGATAGTCCGCCGTCGACATCAGCCGCGGTCAGCGCGTGCTGCTCTTTCTCCAGCGCTTCCAGCTCGGCGGGCAGCGCCGCGAGTTCGCGCTGTTCCTTGAACGAGAGCTTGGCGCGCGCTGGCCTGGCAGCGGCGCCGCCCGCCTCGACGCCTGCGCCCCCACCTTTCGCCGCGCCGGTGCCTGTGCCGCCGGCGCTGCTTGTGCCGCCGCCGCTGGTCGTCGCGGCACCGGCCGCGGTTGCCGCCGCCGTGCCCGACTGCCGTGCCCACCCGCCGCCTGCCGCGCCTCCCGCCCGGCCGTCCACGCCGGCCGCCGCCGCGCTTTCGGCCCGCGCCCGCTGCGCGACCCAGTCGCTGTAGCCGCCGACGTACTCGCGCCAATGGCCGTCGCCTTCCGCCACCAGCGTCTGCGTGACGACGTTGTCGAGGAACGCGCGGTCGTGGCTCACCAGCAGCAGCGTGCCTTCGTACGACTGCAGCGTCGTCTCCAGCAGTTCCAGCGAGTCGATGTCGAGGTCGTTGGTCGGCTCGTCCATCACCAGCAGGTTGGCCGGCTGCGCAAAGAGGCGCGCCAGCAGCAGCCGGTTGCGCTCGCCGCCGGAGAGCGTCTTCACCGGCGCGTTGGCGCGCTGCGGCGGGAACAGGAAGTCGCCGAGGTAGGACAGCACGTGCTTGCGCCCGTTGGCGAGCTCGACCCACTCGCCGCCGGGGGTGATGGTGTCGATCAGCGTCGCCTCGGGGTCGAGCTGCGCGCGCATCTGGTCGAAGTACGCGGGGACGAGCCTCGTGCCCAGCCGCACGGTGCCGCGGTCGGGCGCCAGCGTGCCCAGGATCAGCTTCAGCAGCGTCGTCTTGCCGGCGCCGTTGGGGCCGATCACGCCGAGGCGGTCGCCGCGCATCACGCGCAGCGACAGGTCGCGCACGATCGCGCGATCGCCGAACGACTTGCTCACGTCCTCCAGCTCGGCGACCAGCTTGCCGGAGCGCTCGCCCGAATCGAGGGACAGCTTCACCTGCCCCATGCGGTCGCGCCGCTCCGCGCGCTCGCTCGCGCAGCCGCTCCAGCCGCCGCACGCGGCCCTCGTCGCGGGTGCGCCGCGCCTCGACACCCTTGCGGATCCACACCTCTTCCTGCTTCCAGAACTGGTCGAACTTGCGGTTGGCGACCTCCTCCGCGGCCAGCTGGTCGGCCTTGCGCGCCGTGTAGGCGGCGAAGTTGCCCGGGTACGAGCGCAGCAGGCCCCGGTCCAGCTCGACGATGCGCGTGGCGACGCGATCGAGGAACGCGCGGTCGTGGGTGATGACGATCGTCGCCGGACCTTTCAGCAGCAGCTCCTCGACCAGGTCGATGCCGTCGATGTCGAGGTGGTTGGTCGGCTCGTCGAGCAGCAGCAGGTCGGGCTTCATGGCCAGCGCGAGGGCCAGCGCCGCGCGCTTCCGCTCGCCGCCGGACGCCGACTCCGGCGCCGCGGCTTCGTCGAGGCCGAAGCGGTGCATGTACTCGACCAGCCGTGCCTCGGTGCGCCAGCGCTCGCGCTCGTCGTGGATGGTCTCGAGGTGCCCGCGCAGCGCCAGGCTCTCGCGCAGGCTCGACGCCGGCGGCAGCGTGGGCTCCTGCTCGACCAGCGTCACGCGCAGGCCGTCCTGCCGGCGGATCTCGCCGTCGTCGAGGTCGGCTTCGCCGGCAATCACCTTGAGCAGCGACGACTTGCCGGTGCCGTTGCGGCCGATGAGCCCGATGCGCTCGCCCTCGACGACCGTGAGCGCCGCGCGATCGAGCAGCGGATGGAGGCCGAACGCGAGTTCGGCGGAAAGGAGCGTCAGCAGGGCCATGGGAGCGGCGGTGGCGCCGGAGGTGCCGGGGGTGCAGTCCGGCGGCGGGCAGGGATGGAATGGGGGCGCCGCGAGCGCCGAAGCGCGTATTGTCGCAGGCCCACGCGCGGGCGGGGTGAGACATCGTGCCACGCGTCGCGCCCCTTTGCGGCGGGGCGTCGGCGGCCCGCGCTCGTGCTAACATCGATCCGAAAAATGTCGGCATCGATCCGGACGCAACCCGCCGGACGCGAATGCCGGAAGACCGAACGGGGAGCGAGGCTGGAATGAGGGTGCTGCTGCCGATCGACGGATCGCCGTGCTCGCGCCACGCGGTCGAGCACGTCATCGCCACTCGCGTCCTGCTGCGCGACCCGGAAGCGCAGGAAATCCACCTCGTCAACGTGCAGCCCGCGGTGTCGGGCGACGTCAGCCAGTTCGTCAACGCCGACCAGATCGCCGGCTACCACCGGGAAGAAAGCGCCAAGGCGCTCGGCGGAAGCCGGCGCGCTGCTCGAGGCGGCCGGCCTGAAGGTCACCGTCCACACCGTGGTCGGCCACGCCGCCGAGGAAATCGCGAAGCTCGCCGACAAGCTGAAGTGCGACCAGATCGTCATGGGGACGCACGGGCGGGGGGCGCTCGCCGAGCTGCTGGTGGGCTCGACGACGCTGCGGGTCGTGCATCGGTCGAAGGTGCCGGTGCTGCTGGTGAAGTAACCGCCGGTCCTCCGGCCGCGCGACGCGGCCGGAGTCGACGCGGCGCTGTCGGGGGGACGCACCGAATGGATCCGCTGGCCTGGTACGCGATCGCGATCTTCGCGGTTGCGATCGTCGCCATCATCACCAACATCGTCGACGGCACCGCCGCCGCGCTGATCGGCGTGATCGCGATGGTGTGGATCGGCGTGATGACCGAGGTCGACGCCTTCGGGCTGGTCGACTGGAACGTGATGGCGATCCTGCTGTCGGTCTGGGTCATCGCCGGGTATTTCGGAAAGACCGGCGTGCCGAGCTGGCTGTCGGTGCAGGCGCTGAAGCTCTCGGGCGGGCGCCCCGGGCTGCTGGTGATCATCCTGTCGATGCTGGCCGGCGTCATCTCGATGTTCGTCGACAACGTCGTCGTCATCCTGATGATGGCGCCGGTGGCGCTGCCGCTCGCCCGCGCGCTCAAGCTGCCGGTGACGCCGCTGGTGCTGATGATCGGCTTCGCGGCCAACTTCATGGGCTCGGCGATGCTGCTGGGCGACCTGCCGCCGCAGATGCTGCACAGCGTCGCCGGCGCCGAGTTCATGGACTTCTTCTGGCAGTTCGGGCGGCCGTCGTCGTTCCCGATCCTGATGGTGACCTTCGTCATCACGCTGGCCGCCATGTACGCGTACGGCTTTCGCGGGCGTGCGCGCGAGGCGCTGGACCTGAACGCGCTGGGCATCGAGACGCACATCCCGAACAAGCTCTTCGCCACCCTCGTCGTCGGCTGGTTCCTGGCGACGGTGCTGGGCATGGCGTTCCGCCAGTACTTCGGCGTCAAGCTCGGCTTCATCGCGCTGACCGGCGCCATCACGCTGGTGCTGGTGCTGGAAATCCTGGGCAAGCGGGTCAAGGCGCCGAGCTTCGAGGACATCCTGGGCGAGCTGGACTGGCGCGCGATCCTGTTCTACATCGCGCTGTTCGCGCTGGTCGGCGGGCTGGAGAAGATGCACTTGCTCGAACTACTCGCGCACCAGCTCACGCCGGTGTTCAAGGACAACCTGCCGCTGGCCGCGACGCTGCTCTACTGGATCACCGTGCCCATCGTCGGCATCGTCGAGCACGACGCGTACATCCTGACGTTCCTGTACACGATCCGCGACCTCGAGGCCCAGGGCGTGCCGCCGTGGCCGCTGTACTGGATGCTGCTGTGGTCCGGCACGCTGGGCAGCAACCTCACCATCGCCGGCGCGCCGGCGCTGTTCGCGGCGCTCAACATCTGCGAGCGCGAGGAAGAGCGCAAGGTGTCGCTGCGCGAGTTCCTGTCGTGGAGCGTGCCGTTCACCCTCGTCGCCACCGCCGTGTGCTACGTGCTCGGCATGCTGATCTGGGTGCTGCCGTACGCCAGATGACCGCGCCGAACCGGGAGACCGCCATGTACAAGCATATTCTTCTGCCGACCGACGGTTCGCCGCTGTCCGCCCGCGCCGTCGCGGCCGGCGTCGAGCTGGCCAAGGTCCTCGGCGCGCGCGTGACGGGGCTGTTCGTCGCGCCACCGGCGACGCCGCTTGTGTTCGAGCACTTCCTGCCGGTGCGCTACATGGAGCCGGACGACCACGCCGCGTTGATCGCGCGCGAGGCGGCGCATGCGCTGGGCCAGGTCGAGAAGGCCGCGAAAGCCGCCGGCGTTCCCTGCGCGACCAAGCAGCTGACCAGCGACTACCCGGCGGACGCGATCGTGATGACCGCGACCAGGAGCAAGTGCGACCTCATCGTGATGGCGTCGCACGGGCGGACGGGCGTCTCGGCGGTGCTGCTGGGCAGCGAGACGCACAAGGTGCTGACGCACTCGAAAATACCGGTGCTGGTGCATCGGTAGGTCGCACCGAGCGGGCGCCGCATCCCCGGCGCCGACCCCGCGCGGCATCTGGCCATCAGATGCGTGCCAATCGCTCGACCGTGTCCGGAAACCGCTCGACCAGGCGGATCAGCAGCGCTGCCTGCGCGTTCGGCCGCGCCCGGCCCTGTTCCCAGTTCTCCAATGTCCGCGGATTGGTGCGCAGGTAGCGCGCGAACAGCGCCCGCGAGAGATTCAGCCGTTCGCGAAGGGCGATAAGTTCGGCGGCATCGAGCGACGGCACCGGGCGAGCCTGCACCTTCACCGATCGCAACGTGCGCTTTCCCGCGCGATGCTCGGCCAGCGCCTCGAATCCTTCGGCGATTTCCGATATGAGCTTGCGTTTCATCGGCGCGCGTCCAATTCCCGTTTCAGCATTTGTCCAAGCAGGCGCCGCTCGTCCGGGTCGAGCTCGGCGACTTCACCCTTGTCATAGAGCGTGAACATCCAGAATTGAGCGCCGGCAATCCACCAGAAATAGGTCACCCGAAGGCCGCCACGTTTGCCCTTTCCTCGGCGCACGTCCGGAAATCGGAGCTTTCGCAATCCACCCCTGCCCTCCATCACATCACCAGCGAGGGGCGTGGCCATCATCTCGCGCTGCAGACGGCGCAAACCCTCGTCGTCGAGGTATTTGCCGCGATGGCGGGCAAACGCCGGCAGCTCGATGAAAGGAACGCGCATTTTAGTATACGCAAATCACGTATATTTGCAACTGAATGGCCTGAGCAACGAACGCGATCGAGGCCTCCGTCTCCCACCCCCGGCACAGCTTCCGCGCGTGCTTGTCCTCCCGGTATCCACCAAACGGGCGACCTGGCCTAACATCGCCGAATGCCGCACCCCCCGGGCAACCGCAGCACCCGCACCCTCCGCCGCCCCCGCCGGGAGGACCTCGGCCTCGATCGCGCCGAATTCGCCACGCTGGCGCGCCTGACCACGCCCGCGAAGATCCAGGCGTTCCTGAACGCAATGCCGGCCAACCACGAGGTCGGCGGCGAGACGATCCTGTCGGTGCGCGAGGTGCTGCGGCAGCGACGCGCGCACTGCATCGAAGGCGCGTTCGTCGCCGCCTGTGCGCTGTGGGTGCACGGCGATCCACCGCTGGTGCTGCACATGGATTGCGATGCCAGCGACTACCCGCACGTCGTCGCGCTGTTCCGCCGGGGCGGCCACTGGGGCGCGCTGTCGAAGACCAACGGCGTGGCGCTGCGCTTCCGCGATCCTGTCTACCGCAGCCTGCGCGAGCTCTCGCTGTCGTACTTCCACGAATACGCGAACCGCCGCGGCGACAAGACGCTGCGCAGCTACTCGGGCGCGTTCGACCTGCGCCGCATCGATGTCGCGGACTGGGTGAGTTCGGCGACCGCGTGCCGCGCGGCGCACGACCGGCTCGAGCAGCTGCGGCACTACCCGCTGCTGTCGCCGGCGCAGCTGAAGCTGCTCACTCGGCGCGATGCGTTCGAGCGGCGGATCGCGAAGGTGGTGGAGTTTCCGAAGCCGGTTTGACACCGACGTCTTCGTCGACGCGGGGGATGCAGGCGCAGAGTCGCCGCCCGGGCGGGCCCTACCCCGGCCCCACCCCGATCAGTCGCGAAATCCTGGTCTCGGTGCCCTCGCGCTGCAGTTCGGCCACGCGCTCCTGCAGGTTGCGGTCGGCCACCGTCATCCGCGTGCGCAGCCGCGAGAACTCGGCCCACGATTCGACGATGAAGCGCTCGACGAAGACGCCTTCCTCGCCCAGGTTGCGAAACACGCGCCAGCTGATCGCGCCGTTGCGGCGGCGCGCCGCCTCCACCGCCTGGATCGCCTTCAGGAACGCCTCGCGGTTCTCGGGCGCGATGTGATACTCCACCTGGATCAGCACCGGGCCGTCGTCGGGCTCCGGTTCGACGGCGATCCCGAGGTCCGGCAGCTGCACGCCGGGCGTCACGTCGGCTTCGGTGCCCATGCGCACCTGCACGCGGCGATTCAGCAGATGCAGCGTCAGCATCGTCGCCACCGACGCGGCCAGCGCCACCCGCGTGTCGGTGGCCGAGGCCAGCGCGCCCCAGACCACGCTGCCCAGCGCCAGCGAGGCCTGCACCGCCACCAGGTTCATCGCCACGGCCCGCGCGCGCACCCACGCCGGCGCGCTGCTCTGCGTGCCTGCCGAGAGGCTCGCGAGCACGCACACCCACGCCACCCCCGCCCCCAGCGCGCCCGCCAGCGCCAGCGCCGTGTAGCTGCTGGCGGCGATCAGCACCACTGCGCCCGCCCACAGCAGGATGCCGAAGGTCACCACGTTGTTGAGCGAGAAGCGCTGCATCTGCCGCGCGATGGTCAGCGCCCCCGCCACCGCGCCGATGCCGAACGCGCCGGAGAGCATCCCGTAGCCGCCCGCGCCGAGCCCGAGCTGGTCGCGCGCGATCACCGGAAGCAGCGCCCACAGCGCACTCGCGCAGATGCTGAATATGAGGTTGCGGATGATCAGCGAGCGCATCGCGATCGAATGCCGCGCGTAGCGCAGCCCGCTCAGCACGCCGGAGAAGAGCGTCTCCGGCACGCCCGGGAGTGCCGCCTCGCGCCTGGCCCAGCGCCGCACCGCGACGATCATCAGCACGAAGAAGAGCGAGCTTGCGACCAGCGCGCTGCCCGACCCCAGCCACGCCGCGATCGCCCCCGCCAGCGCCGGTCCCACCGCGCGCGCCACGTTGAACGCCACCGCGCCCAGCGCCACCGCGCGCGGCAGTTCCACCCGCGACACGAACTCGTTGATGCTGGCCTGCTGCGCCGGCATGTAGAACGTGAAGCCGGCGCCGATCAGGAACGTGAACGCCAGCAGCATCGGCGGCCCGGTCCAGCCCGCCAGCGTGGCGAATCCCAGCACGGCGGTGGCCACCAGCAGCACCAGCTGCGTGATCAGGATCACGCGCCGCCGGTCGACGATGTCCGCCAGCGACCCCGCGATCAGCCCGAACAGGATCGACGGCGCCGTACTGGCGGTCTGCACCAGCGCCACCATAAGCGCCGATGGCGTCAGCGTGGCCATCAGCCACGCGGCCACTGTCGCCTGCATCGTGTAGCCCAGCGCCGCGCCGATCGACCCCAGGTAGAACACGCGGAACGGCACATGTCGCAGCGGGGACGACCCGAACGTGGTCGCGAGGAAAGCGGTGAGGCGAGGGGTCACCGGGACGAGTCTAGCGCGGCGGCAACGGCGCGCGCGACCGGCGCCACGCGGTGGCTCGCGCCCGCCCGGTGCGACGCGCCGCGATTCTGCGCGCCGGGCATGGCACGCATCTTGCTGTATTTTTGGAAAAATCCCGCCATTCCCAACGAATTCAAAGAAAAGACCGTCGCCATGCAGAAAAGCACCATCGTCCGGCTCGTCGCATTCGGCTTCGCCCTGCTCGCCCCGGCACTCGCCCACGCGGCGCTCACCGTCGCTCCGATCACCTGGAACGTCATCGGGCTGGACAGCAACAACCCCGCCACCGGCCCGAAGTACTTCCCGGTCGGGGCGCGCGTCTGCAGCGACGTTGCGACGACCAACGTCACCGCCACCTGGACCTGGGACTCGGCCAATCCGAACATCAGCCTGCGCGCCGGGTCGCTCGGCTCGATCGTCATTCCGTCGATTGCCGCCGCCAGCTGCCGGGACGCGTATTTCGAAGTCGAGGTCAATCCGGTCGTCGCCGCATTCGACACGGCGCGCCGCTACCACATCGTCGCAACCGACGTCACGGGCAGCGTGTCGACGCCGACGCCGCGCGAGCTGTACGTGGAGCACCTGATCTCGCAGAACCGCAATTCGATCACCGGCGCCAGCCTCGACGGCGTGCCGATTCCGGCGGGCGGCTCGGTCGGTCTGGTGGTGGGCAACACCTACACCTTCGAGCTCCGCAGCGGCACCGCCACGCAGGGATACAACCAGTTCGAGGCGTTCATCAATTTCTCGAACACGATCTTCCAGATCCTGTCGGTCACCACGGCGTACTCGGCCAACGATTCGCCCTACGTGGTCGGCCCCGCGCCCGCCGTCAGCGACAAGCTCTACGCCGACGCGTGCCTGTGGCAGAACGATCCTTCCAGCCCGACCTACCGCTCCTGCGTGGGCGGCGACTACAAGTCCGGCGGCGCCGACATCACGACGACCTACGTGGTGAGGATCATCGGCGGCGGCGGCACGTCGCAGACGCTGTCGACGCTGCTCTACGACTTCTCGGGCAGCAGCTACCACTACAACTCCGACTTCTCGGTCGGCGGCTGGATCGCCAACATCGTCGATCCGACGGCGCTCACGTTCTCGAAATCGTTCGCTCCGGCGCCCACGGTGGCCGGCGGCACGTCGACGTTGACGTTCACCATCGGCAACCCGACGGCGGCCACGGTCAGCGGCGTCAATTTCACCGATCCGCTGCCTGCGCAATCCGGCGGCCAGATGGTCGTCGCGACGCCGGCGACGTATTCGACGTCGGGCTGCGGCACCCCGACCTTTGCGCCGGTCGCCGGCGCGACATCGCTGTCGTTTGCCAACGGCACGGTGGCAGCCAACAGCAGCTGCACGGTGAGCGTGCGGGTCAGCGTGCCGGTCACGCCGACCACCGGCACCTACGTCAACACCTCGAACCATCTCTTCGCCGGGGCCGTGGACACCGGCAAGAGCGCAACCGCGAGCCTGGGGTTGACCACCGTCGCGCCCCCGCCGGGAAACTGCGGCATCACGCTGGCGCAGTGGACGATGGGAACCGGTGCCGGAACCGCGCCGCCGCTCTATTCGACCAAGGCAGCCGACGTGGCCGTGGCGACCGCGGCCGCGGGCGCCGGCATCACTGCCTCGACCATCGACACGGCAATCGGCAACCCGGCCAATTCGTGGGCGACGCGCGGCTACAGCAACGCCGGGACACTGACCCTCACCAACAACGACTACATCGAATTCGCGGTCACCACGACCAACTACAGCAGCCTGGGCCTCTCGTTCGACGTCAGGCGTGATGCCGGCCTCAATGGGCCGGCATCGCTTCAGCTCTATTCGAGCACCGACGGGACCAATTTCACGCCGTACGGCGGCGCCATCGCGCCGACGGCGACGTTCGTCAACCAGAACCCCGCGTTCACCAACGCCGGGAACACCGGTGGGCTCACGTACTTCCGCATCTACGGCTGGAACGCCGCCAACAACGGCGTCAGCGCGCTGCTCTACGTCGACAACGTCACCATCACCGGCTGCCAGACGCCGCAGCCGCCGACCATCGCGAAGGCGTTCCTGACCAGCCCGGTCGCCGTCGGCGGAACGTCGACGCTGCAGTTCACCCTGACCAATCCGGGTACGTCCGGGCTGACCGGGCTCAGGTTCTCCGACAGCCTGCCCGCGGGCATGCAGGTCGCCGCATCGCCGGCGGCCGCCACCAGCTGCGGCGGCGCGCCGACCTGGGTGCCCGCGCCCGGCGCGACCACGCTCGACTTCGGCCAGCCGACCGGCGCGACGCTCGCCGCCGGTGCGTCGTGCACGGTCAGCGTCGACGTCACCGTGACGACGGCGGGCCCGCACACCAACGTCAGCGGCTTCGTGTCGGCGACGGAAAGTGGGACCAACACCGGGCCTGGCGGCTCGGCAACCGCGACGCTGACCGCGATCCGCCCCCCGAGCATGGCCAAGGCGTTCGCGCCGAATCCGATCCTGGTGAACGGGACGTCGCTGCTGACCTTCCGGTGGGTGAAGGTGCGGTGATACAGTGTCCGGTGGGTGAGGGGCGGTGATACAGTGCGACTCCTTCCGCAATCACCGACCCGACGCCGGGCAACAACAGCGCGACCGACACCGACCCGGTGACGGCCGTGCCAACGACCGCCGACCTGGCGATCGCCAAGACCAGCGGCGCGGGCATCGTGCATCCCGGCGGCAGCATCGTCTACACGATCACCGTCACCAACAACGGCCCGGCCGAGGTGACCAACGCGACGGTGACCGACACCGCGCCGACGGGCCTGACGCTGGGCAACTGGACCTGCGCGGTGACCAACACCGGCAGCGGCGGCATCGTCACCACGGCGTGCGGCGCGGCGAACGGCAGCGGCAACATCGCCACCACGGTGACGATGAAGGCCGGCGCCGTGATCACCTACACCTTGCAGGCGACGGTGGCCCCGACGGCGACGGGAAGCATCGTCAACGTCGCGACGGTGACCGCGCCTCCGGGCATCGTCGACCCGGTGTCGGGCAACGGCAGCGCGTCGGCCACCGTGCCGGTCGTGGGCGACACGACCGAGGCGATCCCGACGCTCGATACGATGGCGCTGGCGATGCTGGCGATGCTGCTGATGCTGATGGCGGCGCCCGCCATCAAGTCCCGCGGAACCACGCGCGGCCGATCCCGCTGATGCCACCGCGGACCGCAGGGCGTCGCTGAAAACGCGCCGCGGCGGCAGGTCGATAACGTCCTGCCGCCGCGACCGTCCGAACCCGCTCCAGGAGTAGTATTGATCGATCGCTCCGAGCTGCATCGGGCTCGGGGCGTCCGCGCGCGCGGCCGAGCCCGTCGTCGACGTCCCCTGAGCCGCTGGCATCTTTCCAGCCGAATCGGAGGTGGCCATGGCAGAACGTAAAGGATCCCCGTCCGACAAGCGGGTGAGGCTGCGTCCACTGCAGTTCGAGGGCCTCTCCGTGCGCCCCGGCGGCGCGATTCCCGATGCGAAGGAGGCCGCCAGCGCCGCGCGCCGCATCCTGCGCGCCGAGAAGCTCGACTGGCAGGTCCGCACGCTGGGCACGCGCGCGACCAGCGTCCTGCTGGTGCCGAAGGCCGGCGCCCGCGCGCCGACGGCCGCGCAGGCGTGGCAGCTCGCCTACCGGCTGCGCGCGCGGCGCGACGTCGCTGCGGCCGAACCGGCATTCGTGATGCCGGGCGAGGGGCCGTACCGTCCGCCGCAGCGCAAGGGCGCGGCGAGCGGCGCGGCGGCGCCCAAGACGTGCAGCGTGTTCTCGCACTGGGCGCTCGATCTGTGCAACGTCGGCGCCGCGTGGGCGCTGACGCCGGATGCCGGCGGTGCGGTCAAGGGCGAACACATCCTGGTCGCGCATCCGGACACCGGCATCCTGCCGCACCGGGAGCTGATGGGCGCCGACGTGCGCCTCGCGCTGGGCTACGATTTCGTCGACGACGATCCCGACCCGACCGATCCGTTGCTGCAACCCAACCCGGGGCACGGGACCAGCACCGCCAGCGTGCTGCTGAGCCCCGAGGGCGACGAGGCCGAGGAGCACGTGTGCGGCGTGGCGCCGCTCGCCGCGCTCGTACCGCTGCGCATATCGACCAGCGTCGTGCATTTCTCGTGGACGCGGCTGACCCGCGCGATCCACCGCGCGCTGGACCGCGGCGCGCACGTCATCTCGATGAGTCTCGGCGGGCCGCTGCCGAGCTTCGCGCTGGAAGAGGCGCTCGACCGCGCGCTCGACGCCGGCGTGATCGCGGTGGCGGCGGCCGGCAACCAGTGGCCATTCGTCGTGTATCCGGCGCGCTACGAGCAGACGGTGGGCTGCGCGGCGTGCAACTGCGCCGCCACGCCCTGGGCGGGATCGGCGAGCGGCAGCGACGTGGACATCACCGCGCCGGGCGAATCGGTGTGGCGTGCGAAGTCGACCGCGACCAACCTGGCCGGCGTCGATCGCAGCGACGGCACGTCATACGCGACGGCGCACGTCGCCGGCGTCGCGGCGCTGTGGCTCGCGCACCACGGCCGCGCGAACCTGGTGATGAAGTACGGCGCCGCCGGCGTGCCCGCGGTGTTCAAGGAACTGCTGGCGACGGTGACGCACGCCAACACGCCGGCGAACTGGGACCGCTCGAACTACGGCGCGGGCATCGTCGACGCGGCCGCGATGCTGGCGGCGCCGCTGCCGGCCACCGTCCACGCCGCGGGGATGGCGATGCGGCGCGGCGCGCCGCGGCCCGCGCTGGGCGACGTCGATCGCATCGCCGCGTATTTCCCGCGCGCCGACCCGGGCCGCGTGCGGGCGTGGCTGGCGAAGGAGTTCCGCACGACCGAGCGCGCGTTGCCCGCGCTGCTGGCGGCTTTGGGCGACGAGGTCGCATTCCACCTGACCGCCGATCCTGTCGTCTACGCCCAGCTCCACGCCGCGGTCGCCGGGCGGCGCGGCGCGGTCGCGCCGTCGACCCGGCGCGTGTTCCGACGCGCGTCGCCGGCGTTGAAGGCGCGCCTGGCGTGACCGCCGTCGCGAGAGTCCCCGAGGTCTCCGCACCCCCGATCGTCCATCCTGCCGGAGCGTGATCATGCCCATCCTGTTCGTTGCCAACGATCCCGAAGCGAAGAAGGACCCGCCGCCGCGCAAGATCACGCCGGCGCGCAAGCGCAAGGCCGGCAGGACCGATTTCGACTTCGGCCCGATGCCGAAGCAGAAGGTCTGGCCGGCCGGCAGCGACGAGTTCGTCGTCTGGCAGTGCCGCGAGGCCGTGCTGCGCGCGCTCGGCGCGTGGGAGAAGGTCGCGGGGCCGCTCGCGCACTGGCAGGGCAGCGCGAACCACAAGAAGCTCAAGGTCGTCGTCGACGAGGGCGAGGACCTCAACGCGTATTACGATCGCGCCTCGCTCGGGTACTACCATTTTCCCAGCGAGAAGACCGGCAAGGTCCGGCGTTTCGCGGCGAGCGTGGACGTCGTCTCGCACGAAGCGGGGCACGCGTTCCTGGACGCCATCCGGCCGGAGTTGTGGTCCAGCAACTATCCGGAGCCCAACGCCTTCCACGAGGCGTTCGGCGACTGCATCGCGATCCTGACCGCGCTCGCGGACGCGGACCTGCGCAAGGCGCTGCTGAAGCAGGACCCGAAGCTGTCGAAGGCCAACTTCGTGGAGACGCTGATGGAGTCGCTCGCCAACGGCATTCGCGACCACGATCCGACCCACAATGCGGCCAAGCCGCGCCGGGGCAGGAACAGCGTACCAGTGGGCGCTGCCGACGACGCTGCCCGACAACGGCGGGCCCGGCGAGCTGATCAACGAGATCCACAGCTACGGGCAGGTGTTCGTCGGCTGCTTCTACGACACCATCCGCAATGTGTTCGCGATGCAGAGCAAGCGCGACCAGAAGGCGCTGTGGAAGGCCGCACAGATCACCGGCAGGCTGCTCGCGCGCGCGGCCGAGAAGGCGCCGCACACACCGCGCTTCTTCCAGTCGGTGGGCCGGGCGATGACGCTGGAGGACAACGTGCTCCATCGCGGCGCGCACCACGACGCGATCCGCGCCGCCTTCGGCGCGCACAACATACTGCTCGGCAGCAACGCGGTGCTGGCACCGCGCACATCGCTGAAGGGCGGTGCGCCGAAGGCCGCGCTGGCGTCGAAGCAGCCGCTGGCCAAGGCCACGCTCGACGACCTGAAGTCCCGGCTCGGCCTGTCGCCGCGCACCGCGCTGCGGATGCGCAGCTACGACCTCGGCGGCAAGCGCATCAACGAGGCGATCCACGATCGCGCGGTGCCGCTGAAGGGCTTGAGCCCGAAGCTGGCCAGGGTCAGCGCGGTGGGCGTCGAGCCGTCGATGATCGGCGAGGCCAACCGCCACGCCGCCGTGCTGGGCGCGCTGCCCGATCCGCAATCGACCACCGACGAGGTGCGCTCGTTCGTTGCGAGTCTGGTGCGGCAGGGGGCGATCGCGTACGACGGGAAGGACACCGGCAAGACCGCGGGCAAGGGCACGGCGAAGGGCGAGAAGCGCGCCGGAGGCCGGGGCGCCGTCGGCGGCACCGGCGGCGCGGCGACGCACGGCGTCGTGCGCCGGGACGGACAGCTGATGCTGGAGCGGCTGCGCTTTTCCTGCGGCTGCCGGCGGCACGGACCCGGACGTGGCGGGAGGTGAACGCCGGGGTCCGAACCGCGGGGCTCGCCGTCGCGGCTACACCGCCGAAAAGCGCTTGCGCTTGACGACCTTCTTGCCGTCGGCGCGCTTCTTCAGCGTGTGCGTGGCGCCTGCCGGCAGCGGGCCCTTGCCCTCGACCGCCTGCCCGTGTCTCTCCAGGCTGCGGATGAACGCGGCCTTCTCCTCCGCGGGGGTGGGCTCGGGGATGGGCAAGGCGAAGGAGGCTGAATCGCGACGGGTTTGCGGGCGCGGGCGGTCATGGAAAAAGGATACGCCGACCGCGCGGCGGATTCCATCAACGCCGGCCGGACGATCGATGCGGCGTTGCCGGCGAAGGCGGTCGCCGCGCCCGATGGCTCAGGGCGCGAGCCACGCGCCGTCGTCTACTCGTCCTCGTCCTCTCCTCCGCCTGCGCGCGGACCGCCGCCTCGACCAGCTGGTAGAACTCCCGCGTAGTACCGCTCCAGCTCGGGGTAGAAATCGGACTCGACGGTGACGAAGCCCTCCAGGTCGCGCGGATCGCTCGACATGTCGAGATTGCAGCTGAGCGCCCCGATCGCGCACCGCCGTCGTCGGTGGCTTCGTCGATCATCGTCACCAGCTCGCCCATCGTCAGCCTGCGGGTCGACGTCCGCGGGTGCGGAACGTACGTCTCCCCGCTCTCCGGGTACTCGTCGACGATGCGGTACTCGATGTCTCCACCGGTGCGCCGCGCGCGCACGCTGATCTGGTCGCCGGTGACGGACACGCAGCGAGATGCGCGCGATCTCCACCTCGCCGTCGAACATCGGCGGCAGGTACTCGCCGCCCATGTTCATCGGGTGCATCGCGCCCCACGCCTCGCGCAGCTCCGGATCGAGGCGGCTGGTGTCGAGGCCGTCGGGGACCTCTTCGCCGGCGGCGATGAGCCGCTTCACCATCTCGCGCCGCTCGTGCCCCGCGATGTCGGACGGAAGCGCGAGATCGTGGTCGCGCGCCCAGAAGTAATCGCGGGGACGGAAGTCGAGATCGATGCCGAGGGTTTCGGCGAGGGTGGGGACCACGGGTTCGGACGGGTTGGGCCGTTGAACATTCGTCGGCTCCTTGCGCGTGACGCCCCGATTTAGCGGTGTTGTTTAGCGTCGCCCGCAAGTGGGGCTAAATCGGCGACGTGCTGCGGAAGTGGCGTGGTCAGTGCGGTGCGCGGCCCTCCTTCCTCTCCTGCTCCGCCTCGTCCTCGGCGCGCTTCGTCTCGGCGAGACGGCAGGTGTAGTTGCCCAGCCGGCGCAGGACGTCGCCCATGACGTACTGGCTTTCGAGGCCGACGACGACCCGCGCCAGCGTCCAGGTCAGCGAATCGACGAGCGTCTCCATCGTGCGCTGCTCCCACGCCTCGGCGACGAGCGCATCGAGGGCCGCGAGACAGCGGCGCTCGGCCTGCTCCTCGGGCGAGCAGTCGGCAAGCGGAACGGGATCGGGGGCGGCCTCGGCGTTGGACTGGGCGCGGGGCCGGATTGCGGCTTGGGACATGGTGGACTCCTTCGCACGTTGCGCGATCCGTCGAATCGCGCGAGCGCCCCGTTTAGCGTCCTTGTTTAGCGTCGCGGCAAGTGGGGCTAAATTGCGACGTGGTGCAGTGATTGCAGGTTACGGCATGGCGGGCTCAGGGGGTGAGCCTGCCGATCGAAGCCAGTCACCTCGGCATCGCGAGCGTAGGAAGGATCGGCACGGCGGTAGCAGCGCATGTTGCCGCCTGACTTCCTTGATTGCTACGGCATCAACCCCCGCATCGCCCCCCGCAGCCTCTCCCGATCCTCCGCCCCAAGTCGCCCGAGCGTCCCGCGCACCAGCCGGTGATCGAGGGTGAAGAGCTTGAAGCGGACGATCGACGGTGCCGGCAGTCCGGCGCTCTCGAGATCGGCGATCGTTACGTCGAGGGGGCCAAGGCACGTGCGCCGCCGACGTGATTGTGGCCATCACGCTGTGTCCGGCCGGGCGGTTGAACGCGGCGCCGTCGGAGATGACCACGGCAGGTCGGTTCTTCTCGGCCTATCGATCGGTGAACGGAAAAGGCACGCGGACGACGAGGACGCGTTTGAGGCTTGCCATAGGCCTGCACGCCTTCGGCCGTGTGCCATTCCGCTCAACGTGCCCTGGATCGCCTGCAGGCACTCGACATCGGCCGGCTGTAAGCGCCGCACGCCGATTCGGCCGCACGGGTCGACTTCCCAGGCGATCAGATCGGCGAGCATTCTGCTGCCGGACTGGCAGGGCGAGCCGATCCAGCGTCATGCGAATGGCCGATGCCTGATCTCCGAGCTGCTGGGTAACATCACCCGACGGATCACCGTTTCAGCATTCCGGCTTCGCTGCCCGACGCGCGGGTGGCGGTTCGGGCAGCCCGGGACCTTGTTTGGTGAACTCTGCGGCGTCCAATAGTTCCACATTTGGGAACTTTGTGATAACCTTCGGGCAAATGCGCTGATCCGGAACGGCCATGAATGTGGTGGGGCGCGACAAGCTCGATGCGTTCTGCCGTCTGCACCGGGATGCGCGCGGCTGGATCGAGAATTGGCTGGGCGAGGTCGAGGGCGCAGCGTGGCGAACGCCGCACGAACTGAAGATGGCGTACGCCTCCGCTGGCTTCCTGGCCGGAAACACCGTGATCTTCAACGTCAAGGGTAACCGCTACCGGATGGAGGTCACCGTCGCCTGGCGCGTGGCGGTCGTTGTGGTGCAGTGGGTCGGCACGCACGCCGAGTACGACGCGCGCAATGCCCGGCGCTGACGGGAATACATGGAGCCTCGTATCATCAAGACGGACGTGCAGTACCGCAGCTACGTCGACGAAGTGGCGCGCCTGGCTGCCGGCGATCCCGATCCCGCGACCGACGACGGTGCGCGACTGGAACTCTTGTCCAAGCTGGTCGAAGACTACGAGAAGGATCGGTTCATGTTCGCCAAACCCGATCCGATCGATGCGATTCGTTTTCGGATGGAGCAACTGGGACTGCGGCAGAAGGACCTGGCACCCCTGCTGGGCGGAAAGAACCGCGTCTCGGAGATCCTGTCACGCAAGCGGCCACTGACGCTGTCGATGGTCCGCGCACTGCACGTCGCCATCAAGATTCCGGTCGAACTGCTCATTCGCGAGACTGGGAATGTGCCCGAGATTCGGGGGGCGCAGGAGGCACTGCCGCGGCCGTACGGCAAGGCATCGCGCTGATCGCGCGCCGCACATGACGGCCAAGCTCCCCGGAAAGAACGGGGCGCGAGACGACGCGACCAAGGCGATGACACGCGCGCTGAAGCGCTCCGCGCGCCGGGCGCGCGAGGTCGCCCGCATGTACGGCACGCCGATCCATGTCCTGAAGGACGGCAAGGTCGTTGCGATCAAGCCGTAAGGGGCGGGCGCCCCAGCGGGCTCGCTCCCCATAGCACCTCCCCACTCACCCGGCCGCATCGCCCGGCGGCTCGCATTCCTTGCTCGCACCCATCTGCATCAGCCGCGCGAACCGCGGATTGGACCGCATCGACTCGCCCAGTTCGCCGACGTTGGCCAGCATCGCTTCGCTCAGCGGCGCGCGCAGCGACGCCTGTTCGGCCGCCATCGTGGCGCCGAGTCCCATCGCCCGCGCCTGCCATGCGGCGGCGAGCGCGGCGCCGACGAAGTTCGGCGTGTAGGCGCCGACGGCGCCGGCGACCAAGCCCAGCGCATAGGTTTCGATGATGAAGGCGCTGAGCTGCGCGGTCTGGCGGGTGACCATCGCGGTGCCGCCCGCCACGGCGGCCTCCGCCTTGGCGGTGCTCGTCTCGGAGATCCCGACGTCGGCCAGCGTCTTCAGTTCCGCGAAGATTGCCGCGCAGGTCATGGACTCGTCGCCGGGGCGCCGCGCCGAAGGGTCGGCCGCGTCCGGTTGCAGGCGCGTGCCCATGCCCAGCATCGCCTTGCACGCCTCCACCGATATGGGCGCGTTGGGCATGCGGCCGATCTGCTCGCAGCCGGCGCGGGCTTCCTCGATCTCGGCCGCGGACAGTGGCGGCAGGCCGTCCTGGCCCTGCGCCGTCGAAGCGATCGGTGCCAGAGCCACCAGCAGCAAGGCGAGCGCGAGAAGGATCGGCATGGGCGGACCTCGATGGGTGCCAAGTCGGGGGAGCATGACACGGCTGTTGGTCGGTTGGGCGGATTCTGGGCGCGCCGTCGCGGAGGGACCCGATCTGCTCGATTGACTGGCGCTGGCATCTTCAGCCCAGGAACGCCGACAACCTGCCGCGCAAGTTTGTCGGGAATTCGCTCCAGCTTCATCCATTCGGCCGATGCCCGGTATTGGCGGAGTTGCGTAGCATGGTCAGGAAGGTGCCGGGCCGCCCGATACGCTGGGCGCGTTGCCGGTGATTCCCGCCATCCGGATACCGCCAGGCCAGGAGAGCAAATTGACAAGTGACGCTTGTCACTTTACATTCGGATGCCTGCGCGCGCTCGCCGCCGGGAAGGCGCGGGGCCGATCGTGATCAGGAGCATCCGCCACAAGGGGCTGAAACGGCTCTACGAGCAGGGTGAACGCAAGGGAGTGCCGCCCGACCTGGCGGACAAGATTGCCCGCATTCTGGCCCGTCTCGATGTGGCGAAGGCACCGGAGCAGATGGACCTGCCCGGACTGAAGCTGCACGCGCTGAAGGGAACGCGGAAGGGCTACTGGTCGGTGTGGATCAGCGGAAACTGGCGGATCGTCTTTCGCTTCGAAGGGTTCGATGTTGCGCAGGTTGATCTGGTCGATTACCACTAGAGCCGGTTGCCGTGACGGCATTCGAAGGAGCGAGTCATGCCGATGAAAGACCCGCCGCATCCGGGATTGTCAGTGCGCCATGACTGCCTCGAGCCGCTTGGCCTGACCGTCACCGAAGGCGCGAAGGTGCTGCGCGTGTCGCGGCAGGCGCTGAACAGTCTGGTCAATGGAAAGGCCGGGATCTCGCCCGAAATGGCGATCCGTCTCGACAAGGCGTTCGGCGGGACCGCCGACGCCTGGCTGGCGTTGCAGAGCGCCTACGACCTGATCCAGGCCAGAAAGATGGCCAGGAATATCGACGTCAAGCGGTACGTCGCGCGCCACCGACCGCGGGAGCGGCGTTCGGTCTGAGCGTCGACCCGATCCGCCGGTTCGACGAGGGCTTCTGGCCTAGTTCACCGTCCGGTGATCCGGCACCGGAAACGCGAACGCCATGCGGCCGAAGCTGCGGCCCCAGGTGTTGGCCATTTCGATCAGGCTGTCGGCATTCAGGGCGTGCAGGTGGGCGGCGGTGTCGACGGCGTCGCGGACCGGGCCGGCGGGAAGCGCCGCATGGCTGGTCTCGGCCAGTTTCTTCGACTGGGCGTGCGCGAGCTTGGCGACCAGGTGCGCCACCGTTACCTGGCTGGCCAGCGCCTGATTGGCGGAAAAGGCCATCATCGCCAGCATGGCGTCGCCGGAAGTGAGTGACAACTCTCTCGAAAACCTCAGCGTTTGCTCAGGCTTGAGCGGATTGACGGCTTCCATCGGGTGCAGGGGCGGGGCGCCGATCGCGCCCGGACCCTTGTGGGGACTCGGTTTCATCGGTGTCTCCTTTTGTGGTTTGTGCAGTGCACCATACGCCACATTGTTAGGTACCGCACACTAATCAGCGTTGGAAAAGGGCGCCAAGCGCCCAACGATTTCGCGCGGGGTTGGGTTCGCGACGGGGCCGGGGACCCCGGTCGTGCCGGCCGTCCGGGCCGCCCGCCCCCTGGCTCACGCGTTGAGCCACCGCGATGCGCATCATGGCCTCGCGGCTCGTATTCGGCCGCGCCGGCGGCGCAATTCCGCGTCGCCCTGCTCGATGAGGCCAGCCATGCCGGATCCGAACCACGCCGCGTCTCCCTTCCAACTGCTGCTCACGCCGGAGCGCGCCGCACTGGCGGCGGGCGGCGTCAACACCCTGCGCGTGCTGGTGCGCGTGCAGGCGCCCGCGCAGCCAGCCGACCTGGCCCGGCGCGATCCGTTGCACCTGGCGCTGGTGCTCGACCGCTCGGGCTCGATGGCCGGCGCGCCCCTGCACGAAGCGAAGCATTGCGCGTGCCACATCGTCGACCAGCTCGGCGACGACGACCGCGCGGCGATCGTCGCGTTCGACAGCGAGATCGAGCTGCTGGCGCCACTGACGGCCGGTTCGGACAAGCGGACGCTGCGGTCGGCGATCGACGGCATCGTCGAGGCCGGCTGCACCAACCTGCACGGCGGCTGGCGGGCAGGCGCGGACGAGCTGGCGGCCAAGCTCGCCGGCCAGGGCATCCACCGCGTGGTGCTGCTGTCGGATGGCCAGGCCAACGAGGGCGAGACCGGGCTCGAAGTGATCAGCGGCCAGTGCCGCGACCTGGCCCGCGCGGGCGTGTCGACGTCGACCTACGGCCTCGGCAACGACTTCAACGAGGACCTGATGCTGGCGATGGCGCGCGCCGGCCGCGGCAACGCGTACTACGGCGACACCGCGGCCGACCTGGCCGAGCCGTTCGCCGCCGAGTTCGCGCTGCTCACCAACCTGTGCGCGCGCGGGCTCGTGCTGAAGGTCAACGCGCCGGATGTCGTGGGCGTGCGGCTGCGGAATGACTACGAAGTCGGTCGCCGAGGGCTCGCCGGCGTGGAAATTGCCGGATCTCGCGTACGCGGCGGAGGCGTGGGCGGTGGTGGAGTTCGAACTGCCGGCGGGGACGATCGGGGCGCTGGGTACGGCGGGCGCGGACAGGGCGACCGGCGCATCGCCGGCCGCGGCAGGCACGGAAGTGTCGACCGGTATGGCGGAGGGAGTCGGGGGTGGCGGCGGCGGGAACGCGGGCGACGGCGTGGCAGGACGCGTGACGCTGCCGATCACCATTTCGCTCGAGGCCGCCGGCCGCGACAGCGCCCCGGTGTTCCTGATGGCCGCGCTGCCGCCGCTGCCGGTGGTGTCCGCCGCCGAATTCGCGGCGATGCCGGCCGACGAGGCGGTCGCGCGGCGCGTGGTGGAGCTCGACGCCGCGGCGATGCTCGACGAACTGCGCGCCGTCATCGCCGTCGACAACTGGGAGCGCGCGCAGCGGCTGCTCGTGGACGCGCAGGCGCGGTTCGCTACGCACGAGTGGGCCAGCGCCATCCTGGCGACGATGCGCAAGCTGGTCGCCGACCGCGACGCGCGGCGGTCGATGAAAGAGGCGCGCTATTCCAGCAGCCGGATGACGAATCGGCTGGTGGTGGCGGACGAGTCGGACCACGCGATGGCGCACGAGGCCGCGCTGCCGCTGTACCTGCAGCGCAAAGGCACGCAGGGGAAGGGCCGAAGGGTTTGATCGCGGCTTGATCGGGGTCGGCTTGATCGGGGCCAGGTCCAATTACGGTGGGGTCAGGTCCAATTCGCAGATAATTGGACCTGACCCCATTTCCTCACCAAACGATGAACTGGCTGAACACGACGGAACGCTACGGATCGGTGTCGATCGCGCTGCACTGGGTGATGCTGGCGCTGCTTGTCGCGGTCTACGCGTGCATCAACCTGAGCGAGGCGTTTCCCAAGGGCAGCGAGCTGCGCGAAGCGCTGAAGGCCTGGCACTACACGCTCGGGCTCTCGGTGTTCGCCCTGGTCTGGCTGCGGCTGGCGGCGCGTCTGGCGGGCCGGGCGCCGCGGACCCCGCCGGAGGCGCCACGCTGGCAGCGGGCGGCGGCGACGCTGGTCCACGTCGCGCTCTACATACTGATGATCGGCTTGCCGCTGGTCGGATGGCTCATCCTCAGCGCCCGGGGCCGGCCGATCCCCTTCTTCGGCCTGCAGCTGCCCGCGCTCGTCGGCGAAAGCCGCGCCCTGGGGAAGCTGTTCAAGGAAATCCACGAGGTCGGCGGCAACGCTGGGTACTTCCTCGTCGGCGCGCACGCCGCCGCGGCCTTGTTCCATCACTACGTCGTCCGGGACGACACGCTCCGGCGCATGCTTCCGGGCCGATTGGGGTCAGGTCGAATTTCGACGGGGTCAGGTCCAATTCACCGATAATTCGAACCTGACCCCAATTTGATCAGCCCAACCCGATCATGGCCGAAGGCTTCTTCACTCCGCACCAGGCACAGGTGCCGGGCATCGCCGCGGACGACCTGATCGCGTCGATGGTGCGCATCCTGCCCAACACGATCCTGCGTCTGGACGTGGTCGCGGATCCGTCGCGCGAGCAGGCACGCAACGAACCGATGGACGACGGCACCGAGCACTGGTTCCGCTACTTCGCGAAGGAAGACGCGGCGCGCTGCGACGATCCGGAGTTCGCGATGGGCATGGTCCGCCACGAGTTCTGCCAGCTGGTGAAGGCGGGCGCGCGCTTTCCGCAGTCGGTGCCGCTACAGGGGGGCGGCTCCGGTTTCGCCGTCTCCGCCTCCGGCCACGTGCTGACCAACTATCACCTCGTCACTTCCGAGGTCGCCAATCACCGGCGCGAGCTCGGCGCGGTCGAACACCGAGGTGCGCTGTCGCAGTCTTCGCGCCCAGGTCGCCCGCCGCGAGCCCGACGGCACGTGGCGGTGGCACGATGCGGACTCGGTGTGGCTGGTCGGCAATCCGCCGACGTCGCGCGCATTGTGGGAAGACGAGACCGGCCTGTCGCATCCACGCGAAGACGCGGCGCTGCTGCGCGTCGACCCCGCGCCGTCGACGTTCCTGCGGCTGTCGTCGCGCGTGGCGGCCAAAGGCGAGCACGTCTGGATGGCGGGCTTCCCGCTGCGCAGCGCGCGCGGTGCCGATTCCCTGCGCAGGCACGGGTACGACGACGCGGACGGTTCGCTGCGGGTGTCGACGCGGCTCGATCACCGCCGCCGCCGACGCGAGCTATTTCGAGGCCGACCTCGACGGCTCGATGGGCAACAGCGGCTCGCCGGTGCTCGATGCGTCCGGCAAGGTGATCGGGATGTTCTCGCGGGCCACCGGCAACGGTCCGCGCAATGCGTTCGAGTACGGGCACCTGTCGCGGGTGCAGGTTCGCAGCAAGGTGGCCATCGAGGGGCTGGACCTGGCGGGCTTGCTGCCTGCCAGCGGTGGATGACCGCTCGTTCCCGGGGATGCCGTTCCGCCTCGCGGCGTCCGGGCGCCGCAACGACCCCCCTTAACCAAGGCTTTCGCCATGACGATCAAGCTACAGAAGGACACCGAGAAGTACCTCGTCGGCTCGATCAAGCGCTTCTTCGCCGAGAACCTGGATTCGGAGATCGGCGACCTGAAGGCGGCGCTGGTGCTCGACTTCTGCGTCCGCGAGATCGGGCCCAGCATATACAACCAGGCGATCGCCGACGCGCAGGCGTACGTTCAGGAGAAAGTGGCCGACCTTGGCGGCGCGCGCTTCGAAGCCGAGTTCGACTTCTGGAAGAAGCAATGAGTCGTCGTCGAAGTCCCGTTTGCCGCTGAACCAGTCTTCGTCAGCTTGTCCCGCCCCTTCGCTCGTCCGTGCGGGCCTCTTCTGGCCCGCGCCCCATCCACCCTCCCGCGCCTTCCCCGCCGATGCCATCATCTCCAGCACCTCCGCCCTCACCTCCACCCTCGCCCGAGTCCTCGTCCTCGGTCATCTCCGACGCCGATCTCGAGCGTCTCGACGAACTGCTCTCCGAGCCGCCGTACGCCGAGCGCGCGCTGCCGCTCGACGCGATGCAGGGCGTGTTCTACGCGCTGGCGATGGGGCCGGACGAGGTGCCCGAGTCGACGTGGATGCCGGCGGTGCTGGGTGCCGATCCCGACCGCGACCCGGAGGACGTGCCCGACGCGGTCGCCGACCTGCTGCGGCGCTTCCTCGCCCAGACCGCCAACGACGTGCGCGAGGGCCGCTTCGACCTGCTGCTGTTCGAGAACCGGATGCGGCGGCTCGACTTCGCGCCGTGGTGTGGCGGCTTTCTCGACGGCCTCGACATCGCCGACACCGACTGGTACGAGGCGGCCGATCCGGACGAGATGGCGGAGCTGCTGTTCCCGCTGGTCGTGCTGGCGGGGGATTTGCCGGAGGCCGAACGCAAGCGTTACAAGGCCGACGAGTGGCGCGACCTGATCAAGGACTGCGAGGAGGGGCTGGAGACGACGCTGCGCGCGCTGCGCGACTACTGGAATGTCGTGAAGTCGCCGCCGCAGACGCTGCGCCGCGACGGTCCGAAGGTCGGCCGCAACGATCCCTGCCCGTGCGGCAGCGGGCGCAAGTTCAAGCAGTGCCACGGGAAGTCCGAGTAGGTCCGGCGCGCGATGGACCGCACCGAACGTTTCTACAAGATGGAGCAATTGCTGCGTGCGCAGAAGGTGGTGACGCGGCGGCAGTTCATGGACGAGATCGGCGTGTCGCTGGCGACGTTCAAGCGCGATCTCGAGTACATGCGCGAGCGGCTGCACGCGCCGATCGCGTTCAACTCCGAGCGCGGGGGCTACGAGCTGCTGGAGGTGGGCGGCGACGGGCCGCGCTTCGCGCTGCCGGGGCTGTGGTTCAATCCGTCCGAGATCCAGGCGCTGCTGACAATGGACGCGCTGCTGGGCGACATGCAGCCGGGGCTCCTGGCGCCGCACGTCGAGCCGCTGCGCGCGCGACTGGAGATGCTGCTGGAAAAGGGCGACGTGCAGCCCGCGGAGGTGCGGCGGCGCGTGCGCATGCTGCCGCTGGGCGCGCGACGGCAGCCGCCGGGCGTGTTCGAGACCATCGCGGCGGCGACGCTGAAGCGCCGCAAGCTGTCGCTGCGCTATCTGGCGCGGTCGACCGGCGAGGCGACCGTGCGCGTGGTGTCGCCGCAGCGGCTGGTCCACTACCGCGACAACTGGTACGTCGACGGCTGGTGCCATCTGCGGCACGGGCTGCGCAAGTTCTCGGTCGACGCGGTCGTCGGCGCCGAGATGCTCGACGAGAAGGCAAAGACGGTCGACATGAACACGGTCGAGCGCGAGTTCAACAGCGGCTACGGCGTATTCGCCGGCGAGGCGGTGCAGTGGGCGCGGCTGCGCTTCAATCCGCAGCGCGCGCGCTGGGTGGCGCTGGAGACCTGGCACCCGGAGCAGCGCGGGCGGATGGAGGAAGACGGGTCGTTCGTGCTCGAGGTGCCGTACGCCGACACGCGCGAGCTCTTGATGGACATTCTCAAGTTCGGGGCGGACGTCGCGGTGCTGGGGCCGGAATCGCTGCGGAAGGTTGTGGCGGACGAGGTGGGGCGGATGGGGGTGGTGCACGGGACGCCGGCTGGATGGGTGTGAGGCAGGTCAAAGTCGGGGCGCGGTTTTGGGCTATGCTTTCGCGCATGGTCAGTGTTGGGGGGTCGCCGTGAGCCACAAGCACGATGCTTTGCTGCGTACCGTGTTCCACGACCCGGTCAGCGGCAACATCCACTGGCGCGAGATCGAGTCGCTGCTGAGTCACCTCGGCGCGGAGATCGAGCCGCTGTCCGGCGCGCGGCTGCGCGTCAAGCTGAACGGCCACGAGGGCATTCTTCATCGGCCCCATCATGGCAATACACTGGGGCGGCAGGACGTCCAGCACCTGCGCGAGTACCTCGCCCACGCGCGGGCCACCCCGTCGCAGATCGAACAAGAAAAAACGGGGTCAGGTCGAATTTAGGCGAAGCGGCCCCTCCGGCCTGCGCCGCGCAGGCCGTCCCGTCACTCCGCATCCCAATACTGCCTTCCGCAAGTCGCGCGCCGATCATCCGTTCGGCTGATTCCGGCTTGGCGGCGCCCGCGACATCATCACCCGACGCGGCACGCCGCGTGGCGCCCGGTTCAGTCGATCGGAAGCGGGTCGCCCCCTGCTGTCTATAATTCGACCTGACCCCATTATGAAAACCGCCCCCGATCTCATCCGCGACGTCGCGCGCCGCCGCACGTTCGCGATCATTTCCCACCCGGACGCGGGCAAGACGACGCTGACCGAGAAGCTGCTGCTGTTCGGCGGCGCGATCCAGCTCGCGGGCACGGTGAAGGCGCGCAAGAGCGCCCGCCACGCGACGTCCGACTGGATGGAGGTGGAAAAGCAGCGCGGCATCTCGGTCACCAGCTCGGTCATGCAGTTCGACTACGCCGGCCACACCATCAACCTGCTCGACACGCCCGGCCACCAGGATTTCTCCGAGGACACCTACCGCGTGCTCACCGCGGTCGACGCCGCGGTCATGGTCATCGACGCGGCGAAGGGCGTCGAGGCGCAGACGATCAAGCTGCTCGAGGTCTGCCGCCTGCGCGACACGCCGATCATCACCTTCGTCAACAAGATGGACCGCGAGGTCCGCGAGCCGCTGGCGCTGCTCGAGGAAATCGAGTCGGTGCTGAAGATCGACTGCGCGCCGGTCACCTGGCCGCTCGGCATGGGCAAGAGCTTCCGCGGCGTGTTTCATCTGCTGCACAACCAGCTGCTGCGCTTCACGCCGGGCGAGGAGCGCGTCCGCGACGACACCGAGCTGATCGAGGGCCTCGACAACCCGCGCCTCGCCGAGCTCTTCCCCGACGAGCTGCCCGCGCTGCTGCACGACGTCGACCTCATCCGCAGCGCGAGCTCGCCGTTCGACATCACCGCCTTCCTCGCCGGCCGCCAGACGCCCGTCTTCTTCGGCTCCGGCATCAACAACTTCGGCGTGCGCGAGATCCTGCAGGCGCTGGTCGAGTGGGCGCCGCCGCCGCAGCCGCGCGACGGCGGCCCGCGCCAGGTCGATCCCACCGAGGCGCCGTTCTCCGGCTTCGTGTTCAAGATCCAGGCGAACATGGACCCGAAGCACCGCGACCGCATCGCGTTCTTCCGCGTCTGCTCCGGCCGCTACCACCCCGGCATGAAGGTGCACCACGCGCGCGCCGGCCGCGAGATGAAGCTCGGCAACGTGCTCACGTTCATGGCCAACGAGCGCGTCGCCAGCGAGGACGCGGTCGCCGGCGACATCGTCGGCATCCACAACCACGGCCAGCTGCAGATCGGCGACACGCTGACCGAGGGCGAGGCGCTCGGCTACAAGGGCATCCCGTACTTCGCGCCGGAGCTCTTCCGCGAAGCGCGCCCGCGCGACCCGTTCAAGGCCAAGCAACTGCAGAAGGGCCTGCAGGAGCTGGGCGAGGAAGGCGCGATCCAGGTCTTCGCCACGACGCACGGCAACACGCTGCTGCTCGGCGCCGTCGGCCAGCTGCAGTTCGAGGTCGTCGCGCAGCGGCTGCAGAGCGAGTACAAGGTCGACGCGATCTACGACGGCTCGAGCGTCGCCACCGCGCGCTGGCTCACCTATCCCGACGAGAACATCCGCCGCGAGTTCGAGCGCCAGCAGTATTCGTCATTGGCCACCGACGTCGACGGCAACCCGGTGTTCCTCGCCGCCAACAAGTACAACCTGCAGGTGACGATGGAGCGCTGGCCGAAGGTCGGCTTCCACGCCACGCGCGAGCACGGCGAGCGGCTGGCGCAGGGCTGACGCGGGGAGCCGCTCCGATCCGCTGCGCAGCGCCTGACCGATCCGGACGCACTGGGCGCGCGCCCGGCCGAGTACCCTCAGCTTCGTCGCGAGGTCTTCTTCGGCGACTTCGGTGACGACTTCGCGGAAGCCTGCTTGCGGGTTCCCTTCCGCGGCGCCTTCGACCGTTGCCGTCCTGCCGGCGACCTCGTGCGCGGGCTGACGGGGCGAATTCGCCGCAGCCGCTTTGCGCGTGGTCCTCTGCCGGCGCATTCTCTTCCCGGCGGCGGCCTTGCTCGTCGCGGCCTTGCGGATCGCCTTCTTGCCCACCGCAGTCCTGCGTGACGACGAGCGCGCGAGCTTGGCAGCGTAGTACGCCAGCGCCCACCGCGTCTTCGCCTGCTCGTCCTTGTCGCGCTCGGCGCCTACCTCGGCGAGGAAGGCCATGAACCCGCCGACGGCGACCGCGGCCTGCTGGATCGGCGCCTTGATCGAGACCTCCATCAGCAGGTCGCCGTCCTCGCGCTTCCACAATTCGGCGGTAATCGGCCACGGGCAGGCCGGGTCCTCGATGCGCCAGCGCTGCGCCGTCACCGGCCCGAGCACCGCCAGCGTCTTGAAGTCGATGTGGCGCCTGGCCATCCTCATCAGGAACTCTTCCTGCTCGGCGGTGAAGAGCTCGGCGATCCCCCGCTTGCCGGCGGCGACGCGCTTGATGAGGCCGCTGGCGACGGGCATCGAGAACGACGCCGACTTGACCACGCCCCTTCTCGCTCGCGTCGGCCTCGATCTTGAAGTCGCGGTACTTGCGCCACTGCTTGCCCACCGTCGCCGGGTCGACCGGCCGGAACTTCACCGTGCTGTCGTGCTCGTCGCCGATCACGCGCCGGGCGCGGGTGATGATCCCGGCGGCGAGCAGGTCCAACTCGGGCGTGTCGAAGAAGTAGATGAAGCGCTCTTCGTCGTTGTCCCGGGTCAGTCCGAACCGCGCCAGCGCCGCCTTGATCTGGCGATCCGGAATCGTGGCCTTGATTTCGATGGCTTCCGCGCCGGCAACCGCCCTGGCGACCTTGTCCTTCGTTGCCGCTCCCCGTTCCATGGTGATTCTTCCCTCGATTCGTGGACGCGCGAGTGCAGCGCCGTGACCTCGCGCGTCGATGTTACCGGATCCGGTTCAGGCCGCCGGCTTCGCGGCCAGTTGCTGCTGCAGCCGCTGCAGGTTCTTCTCGATCCGCTGCACGAACGAATTGGGCCCGTCGGGGTAGGGATCGTTGAGAAAGACGTAGAGCCGGCGGAAGTCGTCGTTGATCTTCGGCAGCACGAAGTGTTCCCAGAACCCCTGCGTGCTGCGCATCAGCGCGTCGGCGCTCTCGAACATGAACGACGCCGGCAGCGGCGCGCCGGGGAATTTCTCCGCCTCGGCGAATTCGTCGTACAGCACGACCAGCTTCTCGAGATAGTCGTCCGCCGCCATCTGCCCCAAGAGGTCGGCGGTGCCCAGCGCGTAGCCGATCGTGCGCTCGGTCTCGCTGCGGAACCGCAGCGCCGGCAGGTCGACCTGCACGCCGGTGCATCTGATCATGTTCTGGATGGCGAACACGTCGGCGTCGGCAAAGCCCTTGGCACCGAGAAACTCCTCGGCGAAGGCCGCGCTGCGGTCGACGTGGATGGCCGTGTACTTGGCGCCCGTGCCCTCGGTGTCGTCGCTGCGCTTGAGATACCCCGTGTCGTGAAACAGGATGGCGAGGATGCCGAGCCGGAACTCGTCGGCGTTGACCGGTGGCGCGGCGCCCGCGGCCTGGCGCCCCTGCAGCAGCTGGGCGAGGCCGATCGTCCCCTGCATCGTGTGCTCGAGGTCGTGGTAGCGCGCATCGATGGGCAGGTAACCGGGGTGGCGGCCCTCGAAGCAGTCCCTTGCCCAGCCGAAGGCGCGCGCCACGAAGCCGTGATCCCCGGCGGGATACATCGCCGAGCAGATCGCCTGCTACTTCGCGCTGGACCGCGTCCGGATCGCGCGTATCAACCAGACGAAACATGGAACGTCTCCAACCTGTTGCCGAAGCTCGCATCGAAACTCCAGCACCGCCGCCGCTCGCGCCGCGGGATGCGGGACGGCGCTCGACATGACGGACATGCGACCGTCGAACGGGAGTCAACCGTAGCACGGCGGCCGCCCCGGTCGCAATTGGAAACTCGGCTGATCATCACTCGCATGACCATTGCGAAAACGTGGTTTCGCTGCAGCGCAACCAAGGCAATCTCCGACTTCGCCGGCGGCAAGAAAAACCCCGCGTGATCGCTCACGCGGGGTTGGTTCGGACCGCGATCGCGCGAAAGGCTACGGCGTGCCGTAGATCTCCGCGCTGTCCGAGCGCGTCATCCGCGTCGGCGTCATCGCTGGCGCCACCGGTCACCAGGATGCCGGTGATGTTGCCGGCCGCATCTTCGAGCGGGGTCGCCGTGTGGCCGGCGCGCGGAACCCTCATCGACTGCCATCGATGCGAACGGCGGTCCGAACACATCGGCCTCCTGCTCGGAGTATCCGTTCTTGCTCCCGCCAGCGGCCAGCGCCCGGCCGTTCGGCAGTTCGGACAGCGTCAGGTCGCGTCGAGCCAGCGAGAGGGCCCCGACTCCCGTGGTGCTCCAGGTGCCCGTGATGGTGTTGTAGACCTCGGCCGTGGTGAGCTCGGTGCTGCCGTTCGCGCCGCCCGCCACGAGTATCTTGCTGCCGTCCAGTCCCAGCCCGAGCCGCAGCGTGCGAGTGGCGTGCGGCGATGCCCCCAGCGGACGCCGTGCACGACGTCGCGTCGCAGATCTGGTACGTCGCGTGCGTGACGTAGCTGCTGCCCGACTTCCGCCGTCCGCCGACCACCAGCACCTTGCCGTTAGGCAGCGAGGTGGCGGTGTGGTGCTCGCGTGGCGTGTCGAGCGTCGGGCCGTTGGCGTAGGTCCCAGTCGTCGGGTTGTAGACGATCGTCGAGGCGAGCGTGTTGCCTGAGTTGTCGGCGCCGCCGATGACCAGCACCCTGCCGTCGAGCAGCAGCGTCGCGGTGTGCCACGACCGGTTCGACGACAGCGAGCCCGCCGACGACCACGTCCTGGTCGCCGGGTTGAACGCCTGGACGCTCGAGTTGCCGCCTCCGAATACGATGACCTTGCCGTTGGCGAGCAGCGTCGCCGTGTGTCCAGCGGCCTTGCTTGGCAGGTTGCCCGCCGCAACGAACGTGCGCGTCACCGGGTTGTACAGCTCCGAACTCGCCTGCGCCTTGTCGGAGCGGTCGAGGCCCCCGGCGATCAGCACCTGGCCGGCAAGCGGCCCCGACTCGAAGCGCGTCGCCGTGTGATACAGGCGCTGCTTGGTCATCTTCGCCGTGAGCAGCGTCCACACGTTGGCCAGGTCCGTTGCGGTGATCGCGATGGTGCGCGCGACCGGCGCCGCCGGGGCGAAGTTCGTGTCACCCGCCTGGCTCGCGGTGATCGTGCAGCTCCCCGCCGCGGTCAGCGTCAGCGTAGACCCTGAGACCGAACAGTTCCCGGTCGCGGCGAATGCCACCGTCAGCCCGGACGTCGCCGTCGCAGACAGCGTGATCGGCGCCGACGGGTAGTTCTGGTTGCCCGGGCCGGCGAAGGTGATCGTCTGCGATGCCTGACCGATGGAGATGCTCTGGACGACCTGCGGCGCGGCGAGGTAGTTGCCGCCGCCGGCCTGGCTCGCCGTGATCGTGCAGCTGCCCGCGCCGGTGATCGTGACCGTGCTGCCGCTGACCGAACAGCTGCCGCCGGACCCGAACGTGACCGCAAGACCGCTCGACGCCGTCGCGCTGACCGCGAACGGCGCGTCGCCGTAGGTCTTCGGCGTGAGCGGGCCGAAGGTGATCGTCTGCGCCGCCTTGTTGACGGTGAAGCTTTGCGGGACCTGCGGCGCGGCGTTGTAGTTGGTCGCACCGGCCTGGTCCGCGGCGATGGTGCACGTGCCCGCGGCAAGGATCGTCACCACATTGCCGGTGACCGCGCAGACCGACGCGGTCTGCGACGCGAACGTCACCGGGTTGCCCGAGGCGCCGCCGGTGGCCGCGACCGTGAACGGTGCGTCGCCGTAGGTCTTGTCCGCCAGCGAGCCGAAGGTGATGGCCTGGTCGCCCTTGATGACGACCGCCTGCGTCACCGTCACGCTGGCGAAGGTCGGGGTGCCGCCCGCCGACGCGACGAGCGTGCAGGTTCCCGGCGCCACGGCCGTCAGCGTGTAAGTCGTGACGCCGGCGAGCGAAGCCGAGCTCAGCGTGCAGGCCGGACTCGGATTCCGGCGAGAGCCCGACCGTCACGGGCTGACCGGCGTTGGTCGTCACCGTGAACGTCGCTGTTCCCGGAACCGTGATTGCGTCCGGAAGACCGCCCCCACCCGCAGCGCCGAAATTGATCGTCTGCGCCGCGATGGTCAACGCCGGCAGCGACGCCGTGACGCCCGTGTACGTCGCGTTGCCAGCGAAACTCGCGCTGACGGAGTAGGTGCCGGGTGGAAGGCCCGTCGGCGGCAGCGATGCGCGCCCGAGGTAGTCGGTGATCGCGACCAGGGTCTTCGAGCCCCCCGCGCCGGAAACCGAGAACGCCACCGTCTCCTGCAGCAGCGCCTGCGTCTTGCCGCCGATGGTCGCGGTCAGCGTCGCCCCGACCGGCGGCGGCGGTGCCGGCGGCGTGGACGTCGAGGGCCCCAGCGTCGAAGGCGCGCGGTTGATCGTCAGTGCCGGCCCGGTCGTCGACGACGCCGCGAGGGTCTCGTCGCCGGCAAACGACGCGGTGATCGCGATAGCTTCCGGGAACGATGGCGACCGGGACGCTGACGGTGACTCTCCCGTCGGCGCCGGTGGTGCCGGCCCGGGCGGCGCCGCCGATGGCGACGCGCACCGACTTGCCGGCCACCGGCTGTCCGATGGACGTCAGCTCGACGGTCACGGCGAGACTGTCGCCGAACGTGGCGCTGGTCGGCGCCGTCACCAGCGCCACCGCCGAGTCGCTCGCCGGCGCACCGCTGATTGCGAAGTACAGGCCGCGGTTGTCGTCGAGCGTGACGAGGCCCGTGCCGCTCGCGGCCTGGACGACGTAACGCAGGCTGGCGGGCGCCGTGGGAAGCCGCCCCATCCAGATCCGCGAATCCTCGACTGCGCACGCTGTCGGCAGCGGCGCACCGGCTCCCGCACGAACGCACTGGTCGAGGTCGAGCGACTGCCACACCCCGAGGCCGTCGGTATGCGTGATCCACACCTGATGGATCGCCGCCTTGGGATCGCCGACGACCTGCGCCGCAAATGCGATGCCGCCGCTGTCGGGCTGCGCGTCGACGCCGACGATGGTCGGCGCGTCGGACAGCGCAACCGTGCCCAGGTTGCCGCTGTAGTAGAGGCGAAGGTCGAGGTTGCCGTACCTGCGCAACGTGCTGGTGCCGGCCTCGATGTCGAACGCGCGGTGCTGCGCGGGCGTCACCAGCAGACTGGTGCCGCCGCCGCCGGACAGCGCGCCGAAGTAGTTGACGGTCCACGTCCGCATCGGGAAGAAGACCGGCGAGACGAACGGGACGTGGACGCCGCGAAGCTCGGTCGTCGGCGCGCCGGTGAGCGGGACGATGGTTGAATCGGTGTAGTTGCCGCCACGGAATCCGACGCCGCGCAGGACGATGTTGCCGTCGGTCGGCGTGACGTTGATCGCCGCCAGCGGCAGCGCCGGTTCGGCCGGGTTCGAGACGACGCCGTCGGGGCCGCTGAGCCAGGTCGCCAGGACATTGCCGCCCTGGACGTTGGTGAGGCTGACGGTGTTGGTCGCGACACCCGTGTTGCCGACCGAGAAGTCCGCGGTCCTCAACCCCAGCGTCGCCGCCGGGCCCGAGGCCACCGGCTGCGGCGTCACCGCGCCGCCGGTGGCGCTGCTTCCACCGCGGTTGTTCTGCATGTTCACGCCGAGCATCGGCAGGCCGAACAGCGTCGCCTCGAGCAGCGCCTTTTCGTGGATGCCGCGGATGTCGGGCGTCGCCGCGAGGTACTCGAGCTTGGCCTTGACCAGCGCCTCGCCGATCGGGACCGGCCCGGTCCCGGGCAGCAGCTGCCGGGCGAAGTTCCGGTACAGCCGCTCGCTGTACTCGATGAAGTCGGTGTCGCCGTACTGGTAGCCCGTGCCCGCGATCAGCGTCGCCTGCTTCTGCGCGAACGCCTGCGTCCAGTCGAGCGTCTGGGTCACGCCCGGGATCGCGTCGGTGTCGACGATGTTGTAGCCCGAGTGGCAGCCGGCGCTGAACACGATCGAGTTCTTCATGTCGACCGCGGACGCGGCGAGGTCGGTCGTGAGCAGGCTGGTCTTGAAGTCGGCGGCGAGCGCGCTGTTGGCGCTGAAGTGCCCGGCCAGGAACATGATGTCGTGGCGGCTGCCGAGCAGCTTGGCGCCGAGGTCGGTGGCCTTCCAGGACAGCGGGTCCTCGGGCGACAGGTTGTTCGGCGCGATCAGCGTGTCCGAGTGCACGCCGGTGCCCTTCTGCAGTTCGGTCCGCACGGCGTTCGCCGCGTCGGCGAGGAAGTCGTAGCCCGTCACCAGCGACGAGCTCGGTACGACGACCCCGCCCGTTTCGATGTAGGCGTCGATGCAGTCCGGCGATGTCGGCCGGCGACTCGACCAGGCGGCCGACGGCGAGTCCGGGCACCGGGAAGTTGCTCGTGCGCAGCGACACCTGCGTCCCCGCGCCGTACGCGTCCTGGCCCAGCACGAAGTCGCGGCGCAGGCTCGCCTCGGACGCCGAGTTGCTGTCGACCGGCGGCACGTAGCCCGATTCCTGGCCCGAGCAGGCTCTGGTCGGGGTAGCGGAAGAACGGGATCGCCGAATCGCCGCCGACGATGACGACGTACTTCAGGGTCGGGTTGTTCGTGCGGTACGAATCGACGATGCCCTTGATCTCCTCGGCGAGGAGGTTCTTCGCGTACGGGCAGGCCGGGTTGCTGTCGGCCTGCGACTTCTTGGCGCCGCACGCGCGCGTCGGCGTCGACGTCGACGACGACGCCGAGGACATCGGGACGGATCGTCAGGGCGTTGAGCTTGTCGGCGAGGGTTCCGCCACCGGCCACGGCGGCGGAGAGCGAAGTCTTCGTCGAGTCGGTGAGGATCACCGTCTTGTATGCCGGCGCCGGGAGCCGCCCCGCGCGAGGTCAGCGCGGTGTTGGTGACGGCGTCGCAGGACGACGCGCGTCTTCGCCAGCGTCACCGTGAACTGGCTGCCGGTCGACTGCGCCGTGCCGCGGCCGGCGACGCGGATGTAGAACTCGCCCGCGTTGTTCCAGGTGTTGACGACGACCGACTCGTCGACGGTTCCGGGCGTGGCCGAGACGCCGATGATGCTGCGCGTCTGCGCGCTCGAGAACGCCTGCGCGATCTCGGTCGGGCTGAACACCGACGGCGAGAACACCGACGGCGAGAACACGCTCGGGCTGAACACCGACGGCGAGAACACGCTCGGGCTGAACACCGACGGCGAGAACACGCTCGGGCTGAACACCGACGGCGAGAACACGCTCGGGCTGAACACCGACGGCGAGAACACGCTCGGGCTGAACACCGACGGCGAGAACACCGACGGCGCGTACGCATCGGGGCTGAACACCGACGGCGAGAACACGCTCGGGCTGAACACCGACGGCGAGAACACCGACGGCGCGTACTCGGCCGACAGCTTGGTCAGCTCCGCCGTGGTCGCCGGCGCGAGCTGGCTCAGGAACGCCGCGCCGATGTCCTTGAACACGGCGAGGTCGTAGTCGGCCGGCAGCCCGGTCAGGTTGATCTGGATCCGCTGGCCCGGCCTGGCCGCGAACTTGTACCAGCGCGCCTTGCCGGGGGCGTCGATGTAGTCCCGGGCGGTGGTCACGCCGCCGAGGTCCAGCGCCTTGGGCCAGAAATCGTTGTCGGCGGAGCTGGCGATGCACGTGGACATCGCGGTCGTCACCGGCGACGTCACCTTCACGGCGACGAAATTGCCGGGCGGGACGCCCGAGACGACGACCGGAGCGGCCGCCGTGCCGAAATAGCCTTCGCCGTCGGTCGTCACCGCGACCGGGCTGCCCGCAGGCGTGCCACCACCGGCGAGCGTGCCGTCGGTGCAGGTCGCCGCAGTGTAGGCCTGCAGCGTGATCGGCAGGCTCGGCGTGCCGTCGACGCGGCCGATCAGGTAGGCGTTGGTCCCGCCGGTCGCCACCACGCGGAGCAGGGCCGGTGTCGCGAGGTCGGGCAACAGAACGACGCTGACGTCGTCGAGCGCGACGCCGAAGGGACTGATGAAGATATCGTCGGACTTGAACTGCAGGTACATCGACGCGCCGGTCGCCTTGACGGTGCGCTCGACGGTGCGCCAGTTCATGTTCGTCTTCGACGACGAACCCGTGAACGTGAACTGTTCCTTCAGCGTGAATGTTCCGCTGGCGCTGGGGCCCCAGCGCACGGTCATCTTCGGCGCGCCGAAGAGGCGGTCGGGTTCCTCGCGTACTTGAAGCGGAGCAGGTAGCTGCGGCCCGGCTCGGTGGGCACCACCTGCGCGACGGAACCGGGTCCATTGCCGTTGAGGTCGAGCGACTGAACGCCCTCGCCCGGCTGCCAGTAGCCCTTGACGTGATTGATCGAGTTGCCGCCGATCACCCAAGGCGCGAGCGTAGCGGCGCCCGCAAACTTGGTGTCCCAGAGGGCGGGACGGGTGACCGCGGGAGTCTCGAATCCGCCGTTCACCAGGACGTTGGTCCCTGGCGCAGCGGCGAACGCGCCGCCCGTGGCGATTGCCACGCCGGCAACCGCGACCGTGGTCAGGAGGAGCCCGCGAACGACCGATCGATACCCGGCACGCACCAAATTGATTTGGATCATGGCGCGACTCCCTCTGTTCATGGCAGAGGGGCGATATATCACGTGCAACTTCTGCGCGCAATGGTCGCACCCGGCTTGTGGATTACAGCTCGCGGCCTGCGAAATGCCAACGTCATCCGGGGCATCGCGCGCTGCCCGATTTCGCGTTCGCGGGCCGCTATGAAGCGGCGCCGCGAACGCCGCCACAACCATTTTTGTATCGTGGTTATTCGAACGACGAGGGCCGCTCGCAGAGTTCGAGCGCCAGCGCGACGCCCGCCGCGAGGTCCAGCGATCGGCCTCGCGTACGCAGCGCCGATCGCTCGTCGGCCGACAGGTCCGTCGCGGCCGCGTCGAGCTGGCTCTCGATCTCCTGCTCCAGCGTCGGCGCACGCGGCGTACCGATGGCGTCGCGCAGCGCGTCGGCCGCACCCATCAGCTCGAAGGCGGTCGGCACGTCGCCGGACAGCGCCGACAGGACGCCGATGTCCTCGAGGAGGAACGCCATCGCCCAGCGGTCGTCGTAGTCGCGGTACGCGCGCACCCCAGCAGGAACGCCATCGCCCAGCGATCGTCGTAATCGCGGACGCGCGCAGGCTGTCGGCGTAGTGCTGCCGGGCCTCGTCGTAGTCGCCGAGGCCGCGGGTCGCGTTGCCGAGGTTGTTGTGGCAGATCGCGACCATCCACGCGTCGCCGACTTCGCGATTGAGCAGCATCGAGCGCTGGAACCAGTCGCGCGCCTCTTCGAAGCGCTTCTGCAGCACGGCGATCATCCCGAGGTTGGTCATCGACACGGCGATCGCCCAGCGGTCGCCGATGTCGGTGCGCAGCGCCAGCGCGCGCTCGTGGAAGGCGCGCGACCCGTCGTAGTTGCCCTGGTATTCGGCGATGACGCCGAGGTTGGACAGCAGGCTGCCCATGCTCGCCTTGTCGTCCAGGCGCTCGCGGATGGCGAGGCTCGCCTCGTAATTCGTGAGCGCCTTCGGGTAGTCGCCCCGCTGCGCCGCCACGGTGCCGACCAGGTGCAGGACCTTGCCGACGCCGGCCTCGTCGCCGAGCCCCTCGAACCCCTTCGCCGCCCGGTCGAGCAGCGCGAACGCGTCGTCGAAGCGCCCCTGCTTGCGCGCCACCTCGGCGAGCGCCGTCTGGGACGACGCGCGCCAATAGACGTCGCCGAGGCTTTCGGCCAGCGCGAGCGCCTCGCCTTCGACTTCCTCCGCGCGGCGCCAGTTGCCGACGAGCTCGAACACCTTGCCGAGCTTGAGCAGGACCTCGACGCGCTCGCCCTGCTCGACCAGCGGCGCCAGGCGCTCGAAGTGCTCGATGGCGGCGGCGTTGGCGTAGGCCGCCTGCGCGGCGTCGCCGGCGCGGCGCAGGTACTCGCGCTTCTTGCGCAGGTTCTCGCTGTGCCAGAAGTGATGGGCGAGCAGCGCCGGATTGCGCTCGATCGAGTCGGGCTCGTTCAGCTCGATGAACCCGCCGACGCGCTCGTGCAGCATCGAGCGGAACGCGAACGGCATGCTCTCGTACGCGACCTCCTGCGTGACGACGTGCTTGAACAGGTAGGTCTGCTCGCCCTCCTGCTCGGCGCTGAGCAGGTCCTGCGCCCCGAGCGTCTTCAGGTGCCCCTCGACCACGTCGAACGCGCCGAGCTCGGGGTAGACGCCGGGCAGCATCGGCGCGCTGAACGTGCGCCCGACCACGCTCGCCACCTTGAGCGTGCGCCGCGGCGCCTCGCCGATCGCGTCGATGCGGCTCAGGATGAGGCTGTGCAGGCTCTCGGGAAGCTCGAGCTTCCGGATCGACGCCTCGTCCTGCGGGTGGACGCCCTGGCTGCCGATGAAATTGAGCAGTTCCTCGATGTAGAACGCGTTGCCCTGCGCGCGCGCCGTCACCAGCTCCACCAGCGCGGCCGGCGGCTCCACGTCGACACCGAGCATCCGCTCGAGCCTGGACCGGATCAGCAGGTAGGCGTCGTGCGGGTCGAGCTCGCCCAGGCTGATCTCGTCGAAATACGGAAGACGCGCGATGCCCAGGTCGCCGCCCGGCTCGGCGGCCGGCCGGTACGCGAGCACGATCATCACGGGCAGGTCCGCGATCGCGCGGGCGAGCACTTCGAGGAGGTCGCGCGACAGCGGGTCGATGCGGTGGCAATCCTCGAGCGCGATCAGCAGCGGCGCCGCGCGCGCCTGCGCGCGCAGGCAGTCGACCAGCAGCCCTTCCAGCGAGGCCTTGCGCAGCTTGGCGTCGAAGCGGGCGGTGAGGTCGTTGTCGGGGATGGGCAGGTCGAGGAGCCCCTGCAGCAGCGGCTCGCGCGCCGCGAGGGCGGGATCGATCGCCGCCAGCGCGATCTGCACGTCCTGCACCTGCTCGTCCTCGGAGCGGCTGTCGTCCAGCCCGAACAACGTCGACCAGATCTCGCGCCAGACGAAGTAGCTGGTGTTGGCGCCGTACGACTGGCACTCGCCGATCGCGATCAGGACGCCGCGCTCGCGCGCGATGCGCGCGAATTCCGCCACCAGCCGCGACTTGCCGATGCCGGCCTCCGCCGCGATGCCGACGATGCGCCCATGCCCGGCGAGCACCTGGTCGAGATTGGCGCCGAGCCGTTCCAGCTCCCTCCGGCGGCCGACGATCGGCCTGATCGCTCGCGGCCTGCCGGCGCGACGCGTGCCGCTTCGAGCCCTTCAGCGCGAACACCGGTATCGGCTCGGCCTTGCCCTTGACGGTGATCGGCGCGAGCTTCTCCCAGGTGGAAGACGTCCCCGGCGGCGTGCCGGACCGTCTCCGGCACGAAGATCTCGCCGGGCGGCGCCTTGCCCATCAGGCGCGCCGACAGGTTGCCCGCGTCGCCGAGGCAGGTGAACGCCTGCCGCAGCGCGTGGCCGTACGTTCCGCTGCGCAGGCGTCCGTGGGCGATCCCGATCTGGATGTCGGTGGCGGCCGTCACCGACGCGAGGTCGCGCAGCTCCAGCGCGGCGGCCGCCGCGCGCGCGGCGTCGTCCTCGTGCGCGACCGGCGAGCCGAACACCGTGTACAGATAGGCGCCCTTGTCGCCGAGCGTCAGGTGCAGCAGGTTGCCGCCGTAGGACGTGAGAATGCGCTGCGCGTGCCGGATGAATTCGTCGAGCTTGGCGATCGCGTCGGGGTCGTTGTCGTAGTCGATGCCGCCGAAGCGCACGCAAAGCGGATAGGCGGGCCGCAAGCTCGGCCAGGAATTCGCCGCGCCCGGTGCGGATGCGCTCCAGCACCGCGGGCAGCACCCACTTCTCGACCACTTCGGCCGGAAGCGGGGTGTCGAGCGCCTCGACCGGAGCTTCGGGCACGTCGACGCGCAGGCGCTCGACGACGCCGTACGGCCGGCCGTCGGCCTGGGCGATCCGCGTCTCGCGGATCTCGACCCGGTCGCCGAGCGCCTCGAGCGCCGACCGGTCGAGCACCACGTCGCCCTTTTCCGCGTAGAACTCGGCCGCCGCAAGGTCGTTGACGAGCTGCCCCGCGAGGACGTCGATGAGCTGGACGTCGGGATCGCCGACGACGAACCGCTGGGCCATGCCGACGGCAACGCCGACCTTCAGCGCCAGCCGGACCCGCGCGCCCCGCCGGGGTGACCACCTCGTGCAGTTCCGCCATCGCACGCTGCATGGCCAGCGCGCAGGCGGTCGCGCGCGCGCCGTCGTCGCCGTCGATCCAGCAGGTGATCGCGTCGCCGCTGAAGTAGATGACGTGGCCGCCGAAGCGGTCGAGCTCGGAGATGAGCGCGTGGAAGACGCGGTTGAGGTTCGTCGTCAGCACCTCGGCGCCACGCTGCGAGCCCAGCTCGTTGGCCAGCGCCTCGGTCAGCGGCGTGAAGCCCGAGATGTCGGCGAACAGCGCTGCGCCGTGGACCGTCTGCGGTATCTCGCTGCCCGTCGCGAGCGCGCGCCGGCGGTCACCGGCAATGTGGGCGTCCGCGTTGTCGAAGCGGGAGTTTCCCGAGCCCGCTCCATCCACCGAATTTCGCTCTGCCCCGTTCATGTCTTTCTCGTCACACTGGCGCGACCGCAACACTCGACGTCATCGATTGCCCGAGGCGTCGGGCGCGCATCGGCCACGGCGCTCGCCGTCCGCGCCCGGCGCCGGTTTCGCGCGGCCGGGAACACATCCCCGGAAGATTGCCGAGAATATGCTGCTTTGCATCGTCGCGCCACACTTGGGCGCAACGCGGTGTCCGACAGCTCGCCGCCACCGGTCGCACCGCTGCGGTGCGCCGCCCGCACCGACGGAATGCCCGGCGTCGCCGGTGGTGCCGGCGGTGCCGATGCGCAACCGCACGTTACGCTAACATGACGCGGACTTTCTCTCCTGCGAGACCCGCATGATCGACACGCCCCGCGAACCCCGCCACGCCCGCTTCGGCAGCGGCCAGGCGGTGCGCCGCGTCGAGGACGACGCGCTCCTCACCGGCCGCGGCCGCTTCGCCGGCGACTTCACGCTGCCGGGACAGGCGCATCTCGTGTTCCTGCGCTCGCCGCACGCTCACGCGCGCATCGAGGCGATCGACACGCAGGTCGCCGCCGCGCTGCCCGGCGTGGTCGCGATCGTCACCGGCGATGACCTCGTCCGCGCCGGCGTCAGGCCGCTGCCGATGTCGCGCGACTTCAAGCGCCCGGACGGCAGCCAGAGCGCCGCGCCGCCGCAGCACGTGCTGGCGGTGGGCACCGTGCGCTTCGTCGGCGAGGCGGTCGCCGCCATCGTCGCGGAGACGCTGCACGCAGGCGCGCGACGCCGCCGAGGCGATCGACGTGCGCTACGACCCGCTGCCGGCGGTGGCGTACGTCGACGACGCGGTCGCGCCGGGGGCGCCGCTCGTCTGGCCCGCCGCGGCGGGCAACGTCGCCTGCCAGGCGCGGCACGGCGATGCCGCCGCGACGGCCGCGGCATTCGCGCGCGCGACGCACACGGTGCGCCTCGACCTCGTCAACCAGCGGCTGGTGCCGGCGCCGATCGAGCCGCGGACCACGCTGGCGGACTTCGACGCCGCGACCGGCCGCATCACGCTGCGCACGAGCTGCCAGACGCCGACGGGGCTGCGCGACGAGCTCGCGAACGAAGTGCTGGGCATCGCCCCCGATTCGATCCGCGTTCTCGTCGGCGACGTCGGCGGCGGCTTCGGCATGAAGACGACGCTGTACGCCGAGGACGTGCTGGCCGCGTACTGCACGCGGCTGCTGCGGCGCCCGGTGCGGTGGTGCGCCGAGCGGCTGGAGGAATTCCTGTCCGCCTCGCACGGCCGCGACGTCAACGCCACGATCGAGCTCGCGCTCGACGGCGACGGCAAGGTGCTGGCGCTGAAGCTCGCGTCGCGCGCCAACCTCGGCGCCTACGCGACGCCCGCCGGCGCCGTCATCCAGCTGCTGATCGGGCCCTGGGTGACGACCAGCGTCTACGACATTCCCGCGATCGACCTGACCATCCAGGGCGTGCTCACCCACACGACGCCGACCGGTCCCTACCGCGGCGCCGGTCGGCCCGAGGCGATCTACTTCATCGAGCGCGCGATGGACGCCGCGGCGCGCGTCACCGGCATCGATCCGGTCCTGCTGCGCCGCCGCAACCTGATCGCGCCGGAGCGGATGCCGTACCGCAACCCGATGGCCAAGACCTACGACACCGGCCGCTTCGAGCAGATGCTCGACGCCGCGCTCGCGCACGCCGACTGGCACGGCTTCGACGCGCGCGCGGCCGAGACGCGTTCCCGCGGACGGCTGCGCGGGCGCGGCATCGCGACCTTCCTCGAATGGACCGGCGCGGAAGTGTTCACCGAGCGCGTCACCGTCACCGTGTCCCCGGGCACCGACGGCGCCGGCGACATCGAGATCTTCTCGGCGACGCAGGGCATGGGGCAGGGGCTGCTGACGACCTACGCGCAGCTCGCCGTCGACGTGTTCGGCGTGCCGATCGAGCGCATCCGCATCGTGCAGGGCGACACCGACCGCGGCACCGGCTTCGGCAGCGCGGGCTCGCGCTCGCTGTTCGTCGGCGGCTCGGCGGTGCACGTGGCCGCCAACGAGACGGTCGACGCCGCGCGCAAGCTCGCCGCCGGCGAGCTCGAGGCGGCGCCCGGCGACATCGAGTACCGCGACGGCGTGTTCCGCATCGCCGGCACCGACCGTCAGATCGGCCTGTTCGAGCTCGCCGCGAAGCAGGCGTCGCGCCGCATCGTGCTCGACTCGACGAGTTCGGTCGACGACGCCACTTGGCCCAACGGCTGCCACCTGTGCGAAGTCGAGATCGACCCGCTGACGGGCGCGGTCGAGATCGACTCGCTACGCGTCGGTCAACGACGTCGGCCGCGTTGTCAATCCGATGATCGTCGTCGGCCAGCTCGAGGGCGGCGCCGCGCAGGGCATCGGGCAGGCGCTGTGCGAGGCGATGGTCTACGACCGCGAGAGCGCGCAGCCGCTGTCCGCGACGTTCATGGATTACGCGCTGCCGCCAGCCGCGATGTTCCGCCACTTCGACATGCGCATGGACGAGTCGATTCCCTGCCGGAACAACCTCCTCGGCGTGAAGGGTGTCGGCGAGCTGGGCACGATCGGCGCCACGCCCACCGTCGTCAGCGCGGTGATTGACGCGCTGGTGCGTGCGGGCGTGCCACGTGCGCGGGTCGACGCGCTGCAGATGCCGCTGACCGGCGAGCGCGTGTGGCGCGCGCTCGCCGCGCGGGGCTGAGCGGGGCTCGACGGAACCGGGCGAAGCGGGGCGTGACGGAGCGCCAAGGGACGGCACTGGGCGCGACGGAATGCCGCGGAGCGCGGCTGACCGGTCGAAGCGGCAGGTGTCCTCAGGGTAAGATTGCCCTGGAACTCCGGTTTTCGAAATGCCCGCCGGCCACGGCGTTCGCGCGAGGCGATGCGGACCGGCGGCAGCGCCCTCGACCACCGGTCCCATCCGTCCCCGGCGACGGCAGACCCCGACCCCAACGGCCCAATGAACGATCACATTCCTCCGGCGCCCACGGCGCCTGCCGCGTCCGGAGAAGGCATCCCCGCCGCTCCGGAACATGCCCCGGCGGCGGCCGGAAGTCGCTCCGACCGACGAGGTCGACGCATTCCGCCGCTCGATCCTGGACAAGCTCACCTACATGGTCGGCAAGGACCCCGGCCATGCGCAGGAGCACGACTGGTACGTCGCCACGGCGCTCGCCGTGCGCGACCAGGTCGTCAACCGCTGGATGGAAGCCACGCGCCGGACCTACCGCGACGGCCGCAAGCGGGTCTACTACTTCTCGCTCGAGTTCCTGATCGGGCGCCTGCTGTTCGACGCGCTGTCCAATCTCGGCATGGCGGCGACGGCGCGCGAGGCGCTGCGCGGCCTCGGCGTCGATTTCGACCGGCTGCGCCGGATCGAGCCGGACGCCGCGCTCGGCAACGGCGGCCTCGGGCGGCTCGCCGCGTGCTACATGGAAAGCATGGCGTCGCTGGGAATTCCCGCCCACGGCTACGGCATCCGCTACGACCACGGGATCTTCCGGCAGGCGCTGAAGGACGGCTGGCAGATGGAACTTCCCGAGGACTGGCTGTCCGCCGGCAATCCGTGGGAGTTCGAGCGGCCGGAGGTCACCTACGCGATCGGCTTCGGCGGCACGGTCGACACCGTCGAGGATGCCGACGGGACGACGCGCGCCGTCTGGGATCCGGCCGAGAGCGTCAACGCGGTGGCGTTCGACACGCCGCTCACCGGCTGGCGCGGGCGGCACGTCAACACGCTGCGGCTGTGGTCGGCGCGGGCGTCGGATCCGCTGCGGCTCGACGACTTCAATCGCGGCGACCACGTCGGCGCGCTGGCCGACCGCGTGCGGCTGGAAGCGATCTCGCGCGTGCTCTACCCGAGCGACGAGACGGCGGCCGGGCACGAGCTGCGGCTGCGCCAGGAGTACTTCTTCGCGTCGGCGTCGCTGCAGGACCTGCTGCGGCGGCACCAGTCGCAGCACGGCGAGCTCGCCTCGCTCGCCGACCACGTGGCGATCCAGCTCAACGACACGCACCCCGCGATCGCCGTGCCCGAGCTGATGCGGCTGCTGATCGACGTCCACGGCATGCCGTGGGAGCTCGCGTGGAACATCACGACGTCGGTGTTCAACTACACCAACCACACGCTGCTGCCGGAGGCGCTGGAAACCTGGCCGGTCTCGCTGATGGAGAGCCTGCTGCCGCGGCACATGCAGATCATCTACCTGATCAACGCGCTGCATCTCGACGCCCAGCGCTCCGCCGGCCGCGACGACGACAAGTTCCTGTCGTCGGTTTCGCTGATCGAGGAGAACCACAGCCGCCGCGTGCGCATGGGCCACCTCGCGTTCGTCGGGTCGCGCCGCGTCAACGGCGTGTCGGCGCTGCACACCGAGCTCATGCGCAAGACGGTGTTCCGCGACCTGAACTCGATCTACCCCGACCGCATCGTCAACAAGACCAACGGCATCACGTTCCGGCGCTGGCTGTTCCAGGCGAATCCGGGGCTGACCGAGCTCATCGTCGACGCCGTCGGGCCGCAGGTCCTCGACGACGCCGACCGGCTGGAGGCGCTGGCGCCGTTCGCCGACGACGCGTCGTTCCGCGAGCGCTACTGCGAGGTGCGGCGCGCGAACAAGGTCGCGCTGACGCGGCTGGTCGCCGAGCGCATGGGCATCGGCATCGATCCCGAAGCGCTGTTCGACGTGCAGATCAAGCGCATCCACGAGTACAAGCGGCAGCTGCTGAACATCCTCGAGACGATCGCGTACTACAACGCGGTCCGCGCGCAGCCGACGCAGCCCTGGGTGCCGCGGGTCAAGATCTTCGCCGGCAAGGCCGCCGCCGGCTACCACCAGGCCAAGCTCATCATCAAGCTCGCCAACGACGTCGCCCGCGTCGTCAATCGCGACCCCGTGGTGCGCGGACGGCTGAAGGTCGTGTTCCTGCCCAACTACAACGTGAGCCTGGCCGAGGCGATCATCCCGGCGGCCGACCTCTCCGAGCAGATCTCGACGGCGGGCATGGAGGCCTCCGGCACCGGCAACATGAAGCTGGCGCTGAACGGCGCGCTGACCATCGGGACGCTCGACGGCGCCAACATCGAGATCCGGGAGCGCGTCGGCGCAGAGAACATGCTGATCTTCGGCCTGACCGCCGACGAGGTCGCCGAGCGGCGCGCGGCCGGCATCGACGCGACGGCGGCGATCGAAGCCTCGCCCGCGCTCGCGCAGGCGCTGCGCGCGGTCGAGGCGGGGGTGTTCTCGGCGGACGACCGGAACCGCTACCGCGGGCTGGTCGACAACCTCCGCCACCACGACTACTTCATGGTCGCCGCGGATTTCGACGCCTACTGGTCGACGCAGCGCGCGGCCGACGCGCTCTGGCACGACCGCGCCGCGTGGTGGCGCAAGGCGATCCTGAACACCGCGCGCATGGGGTGGTTTTCGGCGGACCGGGCGGTGACGGACTACGCGCGCAACATCTGGGGCATGGAGCCGGGCGGGCATTGAGATGAACGGCCGACGCCCTCGCCTCGCTCGCCGCCCCCCGAGGGGACGCTGAGCCCATGTCGGGCACCCTGCCCCGAGGCGCGATCGAAGCGGTCGTCGAGGGCCGCCACGGCGATCCCTTCGCGGTGCTGGGTCTGCACGAGGCGGACGGCGCGCTGGTGGTGCGCGCGTTCGTTCCCGGCGCCGACACCGTCGACGCGGTGACGCCCGCCGGCGACCTGCTCGCGCCGCTCGCGCGCCTTCACGCCGCGGGCTTCTTCGAAGGCGCGATGCCGCGGCGCGCCGCGTACCGACTGCGCGCCGCGAACCGCGACGGGACGTGGACCGTCGACGACGTCTACGCGTACGGCCCGGTGCTGGGGCCGCTCGACGACTGGCTCGTCGGCGAAGGCACGCACGTCAGGCTCTACGACCGGCTCGGCGCGCACCCGATCGAGCACCAGGGCGTCCCTGGCGTGCACTTCGCCGTCTGGGCGCCGAACGCGCGACGCGTCTCCGTCGTCGGCGACTTCAACGGCTGGGATGGCCGTCGCCACGTGATGCGCAAGCGCGTCGGCACCGGCGTCTGGGAGGTCTTCGTCCCGGCGCTGCGCGAAGGCGCGATCTACAAGTACGAAATCATCGGCGCCGGCGGCGAGCTGCTGCCGCTCAAGGCCGACCCGGTCGGCTTCCGCGCCGAGCTGCGGCCGTCGACCGCGTCGATCGTCTGCGGCACGGCGGACTTCGCGTGGACCGACGAGGCCTGGATGGCGGCGCGGGGCGGAAACGAGCCGCGGCGCGAGGCGATGTCGATCTACGAGGTCCACCTGGGATCGTGGCGGCGCGGCGAGGGCAATCGCTGGCTCACCTACGACGAGCTCGCCGACACGCTGGTGCCCTACGCCGTCGACATGGGCTTCACGCACCTGGAGCTGATGCCGGTCAACGAGCATCCGCTCGACGCGTCCTGGGGGTACCAGCCGATCGGGCTGTTCGCGCCGACGAGCCGCCACGGCGAGCCCGCCGGGTTCGCCCGCTTCGTCGACCGCTGCCACCGGTCCGGGCTGGGCGTGATCCTCGACTGGGTGCCCGCGCACTTTCCGGTCGACCCGCACGGCCTCGCGCACTTCGACGGCACCGCGCTCTACGAGCACGCCGACCCGCGGCAGGGCTTCCATCCGGACTGGAGCACCGCGGTGTTCAACTTCGGGCGCCCCGAGGTTGCTCAACTACCTCGTCGCGAGCGCGCTGTTCTGGCTCGACCGCTACCACGTCGACGGCCTGCGCGTGGACGCCGTCGCGTCGATGCTCTACCTCGACTACTCGCGCAAGGCCGGCGAGTGGCTGCCGAACCGTCACGGCGGCAACGAGAATCTCGAGGCCGTCGCGTTCCTGCGCAAGCTGAACGAGGCGGTGTACGGCCGGCACCCCGGCGCGTTCACCATCGCCGAGGAATCGACCGCGTGGCCCGGGGTGTCGACGCCGACGCACGCCGGCGGGCTCGGCTTCGGCTTCAAGTGGAACATGGGGTGGATGAACGACACGCTCGAGTACCTCGCGCTGGAGCCGGTGCACCGGCGCTGGCACCACGATGCGATGACCTTCGGGCTCATGTACGCGTTCACCGAGAACTTCGTGCTGCCGCTGTCGCACGACGAGGTCGTCCACGGCAAGGGCTCGCTGATCGCGCGGATGCCCGGCGACGGCTGGCAGCAGTTCGCTTCGCTGCGCGCGTACTACGCGTTCATGTGGGCGTACCCGGGCAAGAAGCTGCTGTTCATGGGGCAGGAGTTCGCGCAGGGCCGCGAATGGGACTTCGACGCCGGCCTCGACTGGCCGCTGCTCGACGTCGGCTGGCACCAGGGCGTGCGGACGCTGCTGCGCGACTGCAACCGGATCTACCGCGAACAGCGCGCGCTGCACGCGCGCGACTGCGAGCCCGACGGGTTCCGCTGGATCGAGGTCAACGACCGCGAGAACTCGGTGTTCGCGTGGCTGCGCCAGGGCGGCGACGACGCGCCGCCCGTCGCGGCCATCACCAACTTCACGCCGGTGCCGCGCGACGGCTACCGGATCGGCCTGCCGCTGCCGGGCCGCTGGCGCGAGGTTCTCAACACCGACGCGACGGCCTACGGCGGATCCGGCCGCGGCAACGCCGGCGTCGTGCACGCAAACCCGGGCGAGAGCCACGGCTTCCCCTGCCACGCGAACCTCTCGCTGCCGCCGCTGGGCACCCTCTGGCTCGTCCACGACGGAGGCGCGGGATGACGCGCGCCGCACCGCGTGACGCGAGCCGCACGGAGACGAAGCAATGGACCAGGTAACCTACTCGACCCCGCTCGCCCGCTCGACGATGGCGTACGTCCTCGCAGGAGGACGCGGCAGCCGGCTGCTGGAGCTGACCGAGCGCCGGGCGAAGCCCGCCGTCTATTTCGGCGGCAAGTCGCGCATCATCGATTTCGCGCTGTCGAACGCGCTGAACTCGGGCATCCGGCGCATCGCCGTCGCGACCCAGTACAAGGCGCACAGCCTGATCCGGCACCTGCAGCGCGGGTGGAACTTCCTGCAGCCGGTGCGCAACGAGAGCTTCGACATCCTGCCGGCGAGCCAGCGCGTGGCGGAGGACCAGTGGTACGCCGGCACCGCCGACGCGGTGTTCCAGAACATCGACATCGTCGACGGCTACGGGCCCGAGTACCTCGTCATCCTCGCCGGCGACCACGTCTACAAGATGGACTACGAGCGCATGCTCGTGCAGCACGTCAACGACGGCGCCGACGTCACCGTCGCCTGCATCGAGGTGCCGGTCGCCGAGGCGAGTGCCTTCGGCGTGATGCACGTCGACGCCACCGACCGCATCGTCGCCTTCGTCGAGAAGCCGGAGCAGCCGCCGGAAATGCCGGACCGGCCGGGCTGGGCGCTCGCCAGCATGGGCGTCTACGTCTTCCGGCGCGAGTTCCTCAACGAGCAGCTGCGGCGCGACGCCGCCGATCCGCATTCGACCCGCGATTTCGGCCGCGACATCATTCCGTTCCTGGTCGCGAACGGCAAGGCGGTCGCGCATCGCTTCACGCGCTCCTGCATCCGGTCGCGCGACGAGACCGAGGTCTACTGGCGCGACGTCGGCACGCTCGACGCGTACTGGGAGGCCAACATCGACCTCACCGACGTCGTTCCCGCGCTCGACCTGTACGACCGCGACTGGCCGATCTGGAGCTACGCCGAGATCACGCCGCCGGCGAAGTTCGTCCACGACGTCGAGGGCCGGCGCGGCATCGGCATCTCGTCGCTGGTGTCGGGCGGCTGCATCGTTTCCGGCTCGACGCTCCGGCACTCGCTGCTGTTCACCGGCGTTCACCTGCACTCCTACGGCCACGTCGAGAACGCGGTCGTCCTGCCCTACGTGGAGATCGGACGGCACGCGAGGCTCACCAACGTGATCGTCGATTCGGGCGTGAAGATTCCCGCAGGGCTCGTCGTCGGCGAGGATCCCGGAGGTCGACGCGGCACGCTTCCGGCGCACCGAGCGCGGCGTCTGCCTCATCACGCAGCCGATGATCGACCGCCTTCCCAAGTGAAGCGCCTGCGCGTCCTTTCGGTCGCGTCCGAGGTCTATCCGCTGGTCAAGACCGGCGGCCTCGCGGACGTCGTCGGCGCGCTGCCCGCGGCGCTGGCGCGCGACGGCATCGACACCCACACGCTGGTCCCCGGCTATGCGGCGGTGATCGACGCGCTGCGCGGCGCCGAGATCGTCCACCACTTCGCGCAGCTGCACGGCGGGCCGGCGCGCCTGCTCGCCGCGCACTGCGCCGGCCTCGATCTGCTGGTGCTCGATGCGCCGCACCTCTACGCGCGGGCCGGCAATCCCTACACCGGGCCCGACGGCCGGCCGTGGCCCGACAACGCGCTGCGCTTCGCGGCCCTCGGCCAATGCGCCGCCTCGATCGGCCGCGGGCTCGTGCCGGCGATCACGCCCGATGTCGTCCACGCCCACGACTGGCAGGCCGGCCTCGCCCCGGCGCTGCTGCACTACGGCGGCGCACCGCGGCCGGGCACGGTGATGACGGTGCACAACCTCGCGTTCCAGGGACAGTTTCCCCGCGAGCTGCTGGCCGAGATCGGCCTGCCCCCGCACGCCTGGGCGATCGACGGCGTCGAGTACCACGGGACGATCGGCTACCTCAAGGCCGGGCTGGCGCTGGCGGACCGGATCACCACGGTGTCGCCGACCTACGCGGCGGAGATCCGCACGCCCGAGGGCGGCATGGGACTCGACGGGCTGCTGCGCCATCGCGCGGACGTGCTGACGGGCATCCTGAACGGCATCGACGACGCGGTGTGGGATCCGGCGACCGATCCCCACCTGGTCGCCACCTTCGACGCCAAGCACCTGCCCCGGCGCGCGGCGAACAAGGCGGCGCTGCAGGCGCGCTTCGGCCTCGACGTCGAGCCGAAGACGTTCCTGCTCGGCGTCGTCAGCCGGCTGACGCTGCAGAAGGGCATGGACGTGCTGCTCGAGGCGCTGCCCGCCGTGACCGGCCACGGAGCGCAGCTCGCCGTGCTGGGCGCCGGCGACAAGGCGCTCGAGACCGCCTTCACCGCGGCGGCCGCGCGGCATCCGGGACGCGTCGCCGCGGTGATCGGCTACGAGGAGGCGCTCGCGCACCTGCTGCAGGGGTCGGTCGACGCGCTGCTCGTCCCTTCGCGCTTCGAGCCCTGCGGCCTCACCCAGCTCTGCGCGCTGCGCTACGGCGCGATCCCGATCGTGGCGCGCGTCGGCGGCCTGGCCGACACCGTCGTCGACGCGAGCGCAACGGCACTGGCGGCGCGCGCCGGCACCGGGGTCCAGTTCGCGCCGGTGACCCGCGAGAACATCGAGCTCGCGATCGGCCGCGCGATGACGCTGCGGCGCAACGCGGCGCGCTGGCGCGGGCTGCAGTCGCGCGCGATGGCGGCCGACGTCAGCTGGAACCGTCCCGCGCAGCAGTACGCCGCGCTCTTCCGCGCGCTGGCCGCGCAGCGCGCGGCCTGACCCGATGCGCCGCGCGGGTCCCGGCAGCCCCGAGCCGCTCGGCGTCACGCCGCAATCCGGCGGCGTCAACGTCGCCGTCGTCTCGGCGCACGCGACCGCGATCGATTTCTGCGTCTTCGACGCCGCGGGCGCGACCGAGCAGGAGCGCATCCGGCTGCCCGCGCGCACCGGCGACGTCTTCCACGGCTTCGTCGCCGGCATCGCGCCGGGCGATCGCTACGGCCTGCGCGCGCACGGTCCGTACGATCCGCACCACGGTCACCGCTTCGATCCGGCGAAGCTGCTCGTCGATCCGTACGCGCGGGCGCTCGACCGGCCGTTCGCGCTGCATCCGTCGATGTTCGACGCGCGCGCCGCCGGCGGCGGCGGGCAACGCGCCGGCATCGACGGCGCGACCGGCGACGCCGCCGACAGCGGGCCGTTCGTCCCCAAGGCGATCGTGACGCCGCCCCCGGCCGCGGCGCCGGCTCGCCGGCCGCGGGTGCCGTGGAGCGAGACGATCCTCTACGAGCTGCACGTGCGCGGCTTCACGCGGACGCATCCGGGCGTGCCCGAGGCCCTGCGCGGCACCTGCGCGGGCCTCGCCCACCCGGCCGCGATCGCGCACCTGACCCGGCTCGGCATCACGACCGTCGAGCTCCTGCCCATCGCGGCGGCGATCGACGAGCGCCACCTCGCGCGGCAGGGCCTGACCAACTACTGGGGCTACAACCCCGTCGCGCTGTTCGTCCCCGATCCGCGGCTCGCGCCCGGCGGCATCGCCGAGCTCGCCGGCTGCGTCGCCGCGCTGCAGGCGGCCGGCATCGAGGTCATCCTCGACGTCGTGCTCAACCACAGCGGCGAAGGCGACGCCCTCGGGCCGACGCTGTCGCTGCGCGGCCTGGACAACGCGACCTACTACCGGACCTTCGCCGACGACCGTTCCCGCTACCTCGACGACGCCGGCTGCGGCAACACGCTCGCGCTCGACCGGCCGCCCGCGCTGCGCCTCGCCATGGACGCGCTGCGCCACTACGCCGAGGCCGCCGGCGTCGACGGCTTCCGCTTCGACCTCGCCACCACGCTCGGCCGCCGCGCCGACGGGACCGACCTCGACTTCGACGCGGCGGCGCCGCTGCTGCAGGCGATCGCGCAGGATCCCGTCCTGCGCGACCTCAAGCTCATCGCCGAGCCGTGGGACATCGGGCCCGGCGGCCACCGCCTCGGCGCGTTTCCGGCGCCCTGGGGCGAATGGAACGACCGCTATCGCGACACGGTGCGCCGGTTCTGGCGCGGCGACGCGGGACTCGCGGGCGAGCTCGCGACGCGCTTCGCCGGCTCGGCCGACGTCTTCGCGGCGCGCTCGCGGGCGCCGTCGCGGTCGGTCAACTTCGTCACCGCGCACGACGGCTTCACGCTCGCCGACCTCGTCGCGTTCGAGTCGAAGCACAACGAGGCGAACGGCGAGGACAACCGCGACGGCACCGACGCCAACTTCTCGTGGAACCACGGCGTCGAGGGCGCCACGACCGACGCCGCGATCCGCGGCAAGCGCGACCGCGACGTCCGCAACCTGCTCGCGACGCTGCTGCTGTCGCGCGGGCACGCCGATGCTGGCGATGGGCGACGAGCTCGGGCGCACGCAGCGGGGCAACAACAATGCCTACGCGCAGGACAGCGCGCTCACGTGGGTCGACTGGAGCGGCGCGGACAGCGCGCTCGCCGATTTCGTCGCCGCGCTCGTCGACCTGCGCCGGCGCCATCCCGCGCTGCGCGCCGACCGCTGGCTCACCGGCGCGCCCGCGGACGACAAGCGGCATCGCCGACGTCGAGTGGCGGCACCCGGATGGCCGCGCGATGAACGACGGCGACTGGACCCGGGCCGACGGGCGCGCCCTGGTGGCGGTCCTCTACTCGGGCGCCTCGGAGACCGCCGGCGCCGACCGCGTCGCCGTTGCGCTCAACGCCGGCGACGCTCCGGTCACGGTGCGCTGGCCGGACCCGCGCGAGGGCTTCGTCTGGCGCCATTGCCTCGACACGTCGCTGCCCCCGGCGAGTCCCGATGCCGCGCCGGCGGTCGCGGACGAGTCCACTGCCGTCGCGGCCCGGTCGGTGACCGTGCTGGCGGAGGCACCGGACGCGGCGCCGGGCGAGGCACCACCGCGCCGGCGCCCCGCCGTCGAGCCGGAAGTCCTCGACCGGCTCGCCGCCGCCGCGGGAATCGCCCGCGAGTGGTGGGACCTGGCCGGCGGGCGCCACGTCGTCGGCGCCGACACCAAGCGCGCATTGCTCGCGGCGATGGGGCTCGCCGCCGAGTCGACCGGCGAGGCGCGCGAGCGCCTGGCCGAGCTCGCCGCCGCGCGCGCGCGCTTGCTCGCCGCCCGCGGCACCCGCGACGCCGCAGCGCTGCTTCCTGCCGCCCGAGCTCGGCGACGGCGGACGCCGCTTCGGCCTCGCCGCCCACCTGTACTCGCTGCGCCGGCGCGGCGACCAGGGCATCGGCGACTTCACGACCCTCGCCCGGCTCGGCGAGGCGACCGCCCGCGCGGGCGGCAGCGTCGTCGGCATCAATCCGCTGCACGCGCTCTTTCCCGGAGACCGCGAGCGCGCGAGCCCGTACCACCCGTCCGACCGGCGCTTTCTCGACCCGATCTACGTCGACGTCGACGCGCTGCCCGATCTCGCGGCCTCGGGCGACGCGCGCGCGCTGCTGGAGCGAAGCGGCGCGCGCATCGCGGCGCTGTCGGCGCGTCGCGACGTCGACTACCCGGGCGTGTGGGACGTCAAGCGGGCGGTGCTCGACGCCTGCTTCGCGCAGTTCGAGCGGCGCTCCCGCGACGATCCGCTCGTCGTCGAGTTCGATCGCTTCGTCGCCGGCGGCGGCGCGGCGCTGTGGCAGTTCGCGGTCTTCGAGGCGATCGCCGCGGCGCACCCGCGCGAGCCCTGGCACCGCTGGCCGGACGACCTGCGCCGGCCCGACGCCCCCGGGGTCGCGGACTTCGCCCGCCTGCGCGCGCGGCCGGTCCGCTTCGCGCTGTACCTGCAATGGCTCGCCGATCGCCAGCTCGGCGCCGCCGCCGGCCACGCCCGGGCGAGCGGCCTCGCGCTGGGGTTCTTCCGCGACCTCGCGATCGGCGCCGCGCCGGACGGCGCCGAGCCGTGGGCGAACCCGGAAGCCTTCGCGCGCGGCGTGTCGATCGGCGCCCCGCCCGATCCGTTCTCGCCGACCGGCCAGAACTGGGGCCTGCCGCCGCCGAATCCCGCACGCGATGGCGGCGTCTTCCTGCACCGGCTTTCGCGAACTGCTGGCGGCGAACATGCGGCACGCGGGCGCGCTGCGCATCGATCACGTGATGGGCCTCACGCGCCTGTTCTGGATTCCCGACGGCGCCTCCGCCGCCGACGGCGCCTACGTCGAGTACCCGCTCGAGGCGCTGCTGGCCGCGCTGGCGGCCGAGAGCGTGCGCGCGCGCTGCCTCGTCGTCGGCGAGGACCTCGGCACGGTGCCGGAGGGCTTCCGCGAGCGCCTCGCGGCCGCCGACGTGCTGTCGTCCCGGGTGCTGTGGTTCGAGCGCGACGGCGCCGCCTTCGTCGCGCCGTCGCGCTATCCGGTGAAGGCGGCGGCGTGCGTGTCGACGCACGACCTGCCGACGATCGCGGGCTGGTGGAGCGGCGCCGACATCGACGAGAAGGAATCGCTCGCGCTGCTCGGCGCCGACGCGGCCGCGGCCGAGCGCGCCGAGCGGCAGGCGTCGAAGGCGGCGCTCGCCGAAGCGCTCGACCACGCCGGCGTGATGGCGACCACCGCGCCGGGCACCGCGCCGGCCGCGATAGTCGGCGCCACCGTCGGCACCGCGCGGCGCCCGCGAGATCGGCGCCACGATTCGACTCCACCACGCCGCACCACGCCGGCGTCACCGCCGCGATCCACCGGTTCGTCGGCCTGTCGCCGTCCGCGCTGGTGCTGGTCCAGGCCGACGACCTCGCCGGCGAGACGATGGCCGTCAATCTCCCGGGCGTCGATCGCGAACGACCGAACTGGCGGCGCCGGCTCGCCGTGGACGTCGACGTCGTTGTGGCAGACCGAGGCGGCGGTGCAGACCCTCGCCGACCTGGCGCCGACCCGGGGCGGACGCTAGCCGGCGCGGCCAGGACGGAGGTTCCGCACGACGGCGCGGGGGTCAGCGCAGGTGGTGGACCTGCTGGCCGAGCATTTCGGGAACGATCAGCGTGACGCCGCGCTCGGTGACGCGGAAGCGCTTCCGGTCCGCCTCCGGGTCGACCCCGGCGGCAAAACCCTCGGGCAGCCGGCAGTGCTTGTCGACGACCGCCTTCCGCAGCACCGTCCCGCGCCCGACGTCGACGTTGGGCAGGATCACCGAATCCTCGATGGTGCAGTAGTCGTGGACGCGCACGTTGGAGAACAGCAGCGACCGGCGCACGACCGAGCCGCTGATGATGCAGCCGCTGGCGACGATCGAGTCGATCGCGGTCCCGCGCCGGCCATCGTCGTCGAACACGAATTTCGCCGGCGGCAGCTGCTCCTGGTACGTCCAGATCGGCCAGTCCTGGTCGTAGAGATTGAGCTCGGGCACGACGTCGGTGAGCGCGACGTTCGCTTCCCAGTACGCGTCGATGGTGCCGACGTCGCGCCAGTACGGGATGCCGTCGCTCACGTTGACGCAGCTCGCCGCGAAGTCGTGCGCGTGGGTGCGCGTTCCCTCGGCGATGAGGCGCGGGATGACGTCCTTGCCGAAGTCGTGGCCCGACTGCGGGTCGTCGGCGTCGCGCAGCAGCACCTCGTACAGGAAGGCCGCGTCGAACACGTAGATGCCCATGCTGGCGAGCGCACGGCCGGGGCGACCGGGCATCGGCGCCGGCTCCGCCGGCTTCTCCTGGAAGCGCACGATCCGGCGCCGGTCGTCGATCGCGACGACGCCCAGCGAACGCGCGTCGGCGAGCGGGACGTCGACGCAGGCGATGGTCATCTGCGCCTGCGTCTCGACGTGGTCCTCGAGCATCCGGCCGTAGTCCATCTTGTAGACGTGGTCGCCGGCCAGGATCAGCACGTACCGCGGGTCGTGGCGCCGCAGGATGTCGAGGTTCTGGTAGACCGCGTCCGCGGTGCCCTGGTACCAGGTCGCCTCGATCCGCTGCTGCGCCGGGAGCAGCTCGACGAACTCGTCGAAGCGGCCGTCGAGAAAGCTCCATCCGCGCTGCACGTGCCGGATCAGGCTCTGCGACTTGTACTGCGTGCAGATGCCGACGCGGCGGATGCCGGAATTGACGCAGTTCGACAGCGCGAAGTCGATGATCCGGAACTTGCCGCCGAACGGTATCGACGGCTTGGCGCGCCAGTCGGTCAGTTGCTCGAGGCGGCTGCCGCGGCCGCCGGCGAGGATCAGCGCCAGCGTGCTCCGGGTCAGCGGGCCGGGCGAGCGCCTGCCGCGACCGCCACGGGCGAGCGCATCCACCGGATCCCGTTGGGCAGGAAGGTCCACTCCGAGCCGGGCGTCGCCCGTCGGTCGGCGGCACCGCGCGACGCGGCGCGCGTGCCGCTACTCGCGGAGGCTGGCCTCGATCTGCGCTTCGGCGTCGAGCCAGTCCTGCAGCTCTTCGCCGGGCGCGAAGCCTCGCTTCCGGGCGAGGAAATACGCCGCCTCGGCGATCATCATCTGCCGCGCGTCCGGATCGACCATCCGGGACTGCGCGACCGGCGCTGCGGGTCTGGAAGCGAAGCCGGCTTCAGCGTTGCCGGCATCGGGGGCCACCGGGATCGGCGGCTTGCGACTCGGGCGTCGCGTGGTTGCGACACGGGGCGTGGACATCGTTGCCTCCTTGGAGAAGAGGAATCCAACCCTGCTGTTTCTTCTTGTTGTCGATTCAGACTACGCGCCATCGCCGCCAGTTCATTGACGTCCGTCAACGACGGGGCGATCGCCGAACGGACATTTCATGCTGCGCCGCACAGGATTCGCACCCGCCGGCCCGGTCGCCGGATGCCGCGGCCGGTGCGCCGCCACCCATGCGCCGCGACCGATCCGCCGGCGCCGGACGCGGAATTCCAGGACCGGGATTGACGGACGTCAATGCGCGGGCTGCACGGAGTCCTAGAGTGGTCCGACAGGGCGCCGCCCGACCCGGTCGGTGCCCGTTACCGGAGCGGGTTCCACCGTGATCGCGAAGTCGCGGCAGGTCCGGACGACGATGGCCGGGGTCGTTCCCGCCCACGGGTGGGATCCGGTGCGCGCGGCGGTCGACGGCTGGACGTGCCCTGTCGCGGATGTCCGAGATCTGGTGGACGCGCAGCGCCGGACGCAATGCGATCGACGCCGCTTGCCGGAGGCGCCTCGATGCGCTGGTCGAGTTCGCGCGCGCCCGCTCGCCGTTCTACCGCGACGCCTGGCGTGATCTCCCGGCCCGCCGGCTCGCGCCTGGCGGAATTGCCGGTCGTGACCAAGGCGGCGCTGATGGCGCGGTTCGACGACTGGGTCACCGAGCCGGAGATCAAGCTGGCCGCCGTCGAATCGTTCCTCGCCGACCGGAGGCAGATCGGCGAGCGGTTCCTCGATCGCTTCGTCGTCTGGAAGAGCTCGGGCAGCACCGGCGTGCCGGGCATCTTCGTGCAGGACGACGGCGCGCTGGCGACGTTCGATGCGCTGATGGCGCAGCCGCCCGATCCGGCGCAGCTCGCCGCCCGGTACGGGTGGCCCTTCGTCGCGCACGGCGGGCGGGCCGCTCTCGTCACCGCGATCGGCGATCACTTCGCCGGCATCGCCTCGTGGCGGCGCCTTCGCCAGGGCAGTCCGTGGATCGCCGCGCGCGCGTTCTCGATCCTCGACCCGTTGCCGCGGCTCGTCGCCGCGCTCAACGACTATCAGCCGGCGTTCCTGGCGAGCTACCCGACGATGCTCGCGCTGCTGGCGGACGAGCGACGCGCCGGTCGGCTCGGGATCGACCTCGCGGCGATCTGGTCGGGCGGAGAGTGCCTGCCGCCCGGCACGCGCGCCGACATCGAGGACGCCTTCGGCTGCGGCGTCGCCAACGAATACGGCGCCTCCGAGTGCATGAGCATCGCCTGCGGCTGCCGCGAGGGCTGGCTGCACGTCAACGCCGACTGGGTCGTGCTCGAGCCGGTCGACGACGAGCATCGGCCGACGCCGCCGGGCGAGCCTTCGCGGACGGTGCTGCTCACCAATCTCGCCAATCGCGTGCAGCCGATCATCCGCTACGACCTGGGCGACAGCGTCGTCGTCAAGCCCGGGCCATGCGCGTGCGGCAGCCCGCTGCCGGCGATCCGGGTCGAGGGCAGGCACGACGACGTGGTCGCGATGACCGCGCCGGACGGCCACGTCGTGCGGCTGCTGCCGCTCGCGCTGACGACGATCGTCGAGGAGGCCGCGCACGTGCACCGGTTCCAGATCGTGCAGACCGCCGCCGACCGGCTGCTGCTGCGCCTCGATCGCGGCGACGAGCGCGTCCGGCAGGCGGCGTGGCGAGCGGCCGCCGGCGCGCTGCGCCGCTACCTCGTCCGGCAGTCGCTGCCCAACGTGCGCGTCGGCCTCGACGAGCGCGGCCCGGTCGCGGACCGGCGCAGCGGCAAGCTCAAGGAAGTCGTCGTCGCGAGGGCGGCGACGGGTGCGCATTCGCACGGCTCACGTGGCACGGAGGCGCGCTAGACTGCACGTATTCGTCGATCTCTTTCAACCGAGGAAACCAGCCATGACCGACATCACCGGACTCCTGGGCGCCGAGGGCGCTGCCCTGCTTCAGCACGTGTGCAAGGGGATACCGAAAGCCTCGCTGCACCTGCCGGGTCCCGACTTCGTCGATCGCATCGTCGCGCCGAGCGACCGCTCGCCGGCGGTGATGCGCAGCCTGCAGCAGATGTTCGGCCACGGCCGGCTCGCGGGGACGGGCTACCTGTCGATCCTGCCCGTCGACCAGGGCATCGAGCACAGCGCCGGCGCGTCGTTCGCGAAGAACCCGCTCTACTTCGACCCCGAGAACATCGTGAAGCTGGCGATCGAGGGCGGCTGCAACGCCGTGGCGTCGACGCTGGGCGTGCTCGGCGCCGTGCTCGCGCAAGTACGCGCACAAGATCCCGTTCCTGCTCAAGTTCAACCACAACGAGTTCCTGACCTACCCCAACAAGTACGACCAGATCTTCTTCGCCAGCGTCCGGCAGGCGAAGGACCTGGGCGCGGTCGCGGTGGGCGCGACCATCTACTTCGGCTCGCCCGAGTCCGGCCGGCAGATCGTCGAGGTCAGCAAGGCGTTCGAGGCGGCGCACGAAATGGGGATGGCCACGGTGCTGTGGTGCTACCTGCGCAACCCCGAGTTCAAGCGCGACAAGGACTACCACGTGTCGGCCGACCTCACGGGCCAGGCGAACCATCTCGGCGTGACGATCGAGGCCGACATCATCAAGCAGAAGCTGCCGGAAAATAATGGCGGCTATCTCGCGCTCAACACCAAGGAAAATCCGTACGGCAAGAACGACAAGCGGATGTACAGCGACCTCGCCAGCGACCACCCGATCGACCTCGCGCGCTACCAGGTGGCGAACTGCTACATGGGCCGCGCCGGGCTCATCAACTCCGGCGGCGCCTCGGGCGAGAACGACCTGCACGACGCCGTGCGCACCGCGGTGATCAACAAGCGCGCCGGCGGCATGGGCCTCATCTCCGGGCGCAAGGCGTTCCAGAAGCCGATGCAGGACGGCGTGGCGCTGCTCAACGCGATCCAGGACGTCTACCTGGCGAAGGACATCACCGTCGCGTGACCGGCATGCCGGGGTCGCGCCGGCCCCGGATCGGTACCGGACCGGCGTCGGCCCGGTGTCAATCCGGCGCCGGCAGGAACCGGATGTCGCCGTACCACGCCTCGGCGCTGGACTTGGTGTTGTCGGTGTCGGTCAGCACGCCCACGGCGGTGAGGCGACCCGGGCGCTCGCCGAACGCGCGCTGGAAGTCGTCGTGGAGGTTGCGCCGTCAGCGTCTGCCACTTGCCGACTTCGCCGGTGCCGCTGGACGCGACGATCATCTCGATGCGGCGCGTGCGCGGATTCGGAATCACCATGCCGACCGGATGCACGCCTGACCAGACGTACATCAGCGTGGCGTAGGGGAGCTCGCGGCCGGACGCCGCGCGGCTGACCAGGAACACCGCGCGCTCGGTCAACGAGAGCGCCGACTTGTTGCCGTCGAACTCGAAGATCAGCCGCACCGGCGAGTCCTCGCGCGCGGCGACGGCGTTGTCCGCGCCTTCGATCGCGGTGCCGACCTTCCAGCGCCACTGAACGATGGGAGCCGCGCGGATGTCGAACGCCGTGTGGTGGCCGAGCGCGCTCGCGGCGGCGTCGGCGCGTGCGTGCAGCACGATCACGCCGTGGTCGTCGACGAGGTCGTAGGCGGTCAGCCGCTTGTTGTCGGTGAGCCGGACGATTTCCCAGCCGGCCGGATGCGGGGCGCCGGCCGGCCCGGCGGAGAAGGGCATCACCAGCGGAGCGGACTCGAGCGAGGTCTGCGCGCTCGAGGGCGCGATCGGCGCAAGCAGCGCCAAGGGAAGCAGCAGCAGCGGAATCATGGCCCCTCCATCCCGGACTCCGGCGGCCGGTCTCCCGGCCGTGCGCCAAGCCGGAATCCGCAACTGCGCAATTTCATCCTGCGCCGGCTTCGGGGTGGGTTTCATTGACGCAGGTCACGGCGCGTGCGCCGCTGCGGCTGTGGCGCGCGGCGGTGCGGCGTAACTGTCACGGGGTTCGGCCGCCCGGCTGCCCTATATTCCCGAAAACCTTGCGTCGGGAGGTATTCAACCGCATCTTGGAATATGAATGGCACAGCGATTCCAGGAGCCGACGACATGACCCGCAGCAGCGACCCGACGACCGCAACCGCCTCACCGCCGGCCCGCCGGCGGCCTCCGGCCGGCCGCGGTTGCCGGCATGTTCTACCCGGGCAGCGCGCGCGAGCTCGCCGACACGGTCGATCGCGCGCTCGCGGCCGCGGCCGACTCCGCGTCCGCCTCTGTCAAGGCACGGCGCGATGCCAGCCGGGCGCCGAAGGCGGTCATCGTCCCGCACGCCGGCTACGTCTACTCGGGCGCGGTCGCGGCCAGCGCTTACGCGCGGCTCGCCCCCGCCCGCGGCCAGGTGACCCGCGTCGTGATCCTCGGCCCCTGTCACCGCGTGCCGGTGCGGGGTCTCGCGCTCCCCGCCGCGACGGCGTTCGAGACGCCGCTCGGCACGCTGCGCGTCGACCCGGCCGCGGTGAACGCGATCGCCGGCATGCCCGGCGTGAGCGTCAGCGACGCCGCGCACGCCGACGAGCACGCGCTCGAGGTGCAGCTGCCCTTCCTGCAGCGCGCGCTCGGCGACGTGACGATCGTGCCGCTGGTGGTCGGCGCCGCAAGCACCGCGCAGGTCGCCGACGTCCTGGAGCGCCTCTGGGGCGGCCCCGAGACATTGATCGTGATTTCGTCGGACCTGTCGCACTACCACCGCTACGACGACGCGCAGGCGATCGACGCCGCCACCGTGCAGGCGATCCTTTCGCTCGACCCCGCGCTGGACCACGAGCAGGCCTGCGGCGCGACGCCGATCATGGGCCTCATCGAAGTCGCGCGCCGCCGCAAGCTCGTGCCCGAGCTTCTCGACCTGCGCAATTCGGGCGACACCGCGGGCGACAAGCGTCGCGTCGTCGGCTATGCGAGCTTCGCGTTCCGCGAGCGCACCGCGACCGGCGGCAACGACGATGACGATGGCGACGAGTACGGGGAAGCCCACGGCCGCACGCTGCTGCGCGTGGCGCGCGGCGCGATCCGCCACGCGCTGGGCGCGGGCGATCCGTTCACGGCGCGCGAGGCGTGGCTCGACGTGCACCGCGCGACCTTCGTCACGCTGCAGCAGCAGGGCGACCTGCGCGGCTGCATCGGCTCGCTGGAGCCACGGCGACCGCTCGGCCGCGACGTCGAGGCGAACGCCGTCGCGGCCGCCTTCCGCGACCCGCGATTCGCGCCGCTCGCGCGCCACGAGCTCGAGCACACCGACATCGAGATCTCGCTCTTGTCGCTGCCGGCGGCGCTGGCCTTCGACGATGCGGACGACCTCTTCGCCCGGGTCCGGCCGGGGCGGGACGGCATCGTGCTGGCCGCCGCGGGGCGCCGCGCGACGTTCCTGCCGCAGGTGTGGGAAGACCTGCCGACGCCGGAGCTCTTCTTCGGCCAGCTGAAGCGCAAGGCGGGTCTCGCCGACGACTTTCCGCTCGCCCGCTGCACCGTGCAGCGCTACACGGTGCGCAAGTGGACCGAGCACGACCTGGGACTGACGCCATGACCACCATCGCCGAACCGCAGGTTGCCCCCGAGGGGCTGCACGACGCGCGCTGGTGGCATCTGCTGCCCGACGGGCGGATGCAGTGCGACCTCTGCCCGCGCGACTGCAGGCTGCACGAAGGCCAGCGCGGCCTGTGCTTCGTGCGCCAGCGCGTCGGCGACAGGATGTATCTGACCACGTACGGACGCTCGTCCGGGTTCTGCGTCGACCCGATCGAGAAGAAGCCGCTCAACCACTTCTACCCGGGAAGCTCGGTGCTGTCGTTCGGCACCGCCGGCTGCAACCTCGCGTGCAAGTTCTGCCAGAACTGGGACATCAGCAAGTCGCGCGAGATGGACACGCTGATGGACGCCGCCGATCCGGCGACGATCGCCCGCGCCGCGAAGGAGCTCGGCTGCAAATCGGTGGCGTTCACCTACAACGACCCGGTGATCTTCGCCGAGTACGCGCTGGACGTCGCCGACGCGTGCCACGCCGCCGGCGTCAAGACGGTGGCCGTCACCGCCGGCTACATCCACGACGCGCCGCGGCGCGAGTTCTTCGCGAAAATGGACGCCGCCAACGTCGACCTGAAGGCGTTCACCGACGACTTCTACGTCAAGCTCACCGGCGCGCACCTGCAGCCGGTGCTGGACACCCTCGTCTACCTCGAAGCGCGAGACCGACGTCTGGCTCGAGATCACGACGCTGCTGATCCCCGGCAAGAACGATTCACCCGAGGAAATCGACGCGCTGACGAAGTGGGTGGCGAAGGAGCTGGGGCCGGACGTGCCGCTGCACTTCTCGGCGTTCCATCCGGACTGGAAGATGAGCGACATCGAGGCCACGCCCCCGGCGACCCTCAAGCGCTCGCGCGAGATCGCGCTCGCGAACGGACTGCGCCACGTCTACACCGGCAACGTGCACGACCTGACCGGCGGCACGACGTTCTGCCCGGGCTGCGGGACGCCGGCGCTGGTGCGCGACTGGTACCGGATCATGAGCCACGGCATCGCGGCCGACGGGCGCTGCAAGGCGTGCGGCGAGGCGATCGCCGGCCGGTTCGACGGCGAGACCAGGGCGTTCGGGCCGCGGCGGATTCCGGTGCGGCTGGCGAATTACCGCGCGTGAGGCGCCGCGCGCCGACGCAGCGCTGCGCCGCTATTTCGGCGTCGCCCCTCCGGCAGGGGGCGTTCCACGCCATGGGGCCGCGGCGGACCTGATGTTCCTGAAATGCCGCGCATTCGCGTTGCAACCGGAATCCACATCCCATAGGATGCCCTGGCGTCCCAACCATTGCGCCCCATTCGGATGGCGGGCAAGGACACCAAGTGGTGCGCCGTTCGACGCCGAATCGGCGCGGGACCTTCCGCAATAAGATGTTCTGTTCCAGACCAGGTGAAATCACAATGAAGACGAGGATGTTGGCGGTCGGCGGTGCGATAGCGCTGTCACTTGCGGCGTCGAGCACGCAGGCGGCTACCTGCGCGGGTGCACCACCGTTTACGGACGTTTCCGCCAGCGCGACCTATTGCACCAACACCGAATGGCTCGCGAACCGGGGGGTCACGCTTGGCTGCGCCGGAACCAATTTCTGTCCGAACGACCCCGTAACGCGGGCATCGATGGCCCTGTTCATGAACCGGCTGGCGGACGCGCTGGTACTGAGACCGGTGAGAGTTCAGCAATATCTGGGTGCCTACACGCTGACCACCGGTGCGGTCGACAACGCGGTTTGCCAGCAAGACGTGCTGGCGGCGGCCAACTATCACCGCTCGATTTCGATGACAACGCACGTCTCGGCCCTGTCCGCGGGCGGCGTGATGACGATGGCCATTCAGCCAATCTACTCGACCGATGGCGGAGCGACCTGGACTTTTCCGAATACATATGGGTCATCCGTCGGTTTCGACGCCTCCTATACGGGCCACGTGACTTCGCCTGCTACGTTCACGCTGTCTGCCGGCGTTCCCCTCCGCGTCGCGGTTGGGGCCTTTTCTGTCGCCGGCGCAACGGGTGTCGCCGCGGGGGGGACCTGCTTCATTCTGGTCCACGCCCAAAGCTTTTCGGGAACAACGTCGCCGTTCGATGCCGTTGAAGACCAGCCCCGGCATTCGCCCGCAAGGGTCCTGATCGGGTAAGTCGCGAGCCGCCGGTCGCAGCGCCGGCGGCTCGCGCTCCACAGGCCCGGCGGCAGTCCATCCGGGTCCTGCTTCGGAATGACGTTCGTTGCAGTCGCTGCGCGGGGCTCTCGCGCCACCTCGTTCTCGAGGATCGATCCGGCCAGCGGCCTCTTCACTAGTGCGTCGCATTCGGATAGCGAATCAACGTATTATTTGCTCTCCGCACCAGTCTGGAGTGTGAATGCGATTTGCTCGATACTCTACCGCGCTGACGCTCGCGCTGGCGATGGCGGGTTGCTTCCAGGGTGCCGCCCAGGGCCAATCCCCAGCTGCGCCGAAAGCCCGCATCGCGAGCGCGGCGCAGGATTCCGCCGCGAACGCCTTGTTGTCGCGCTACCAATCGGCGAACAGCCCGCGCGAGGCGCAACGTGCGTTTGACGATTTGGCGGCAAGTGCTGCCAAGTCTCCGCAAGCTGCCTACCTGTGCGGTGTCGTGGCGAGTCAGCCGGGCAGCATCGTGGCGAATCGCACGATCGCGCTGCGATGCTTCGAATCTGCCGCCAAGGCGGGCATGGTGGAGGCACAGCACGGGCTGGCAGTGCTTCTGCTTGCGGAGAAGCCCGGCGATTCGAAGCAACGCGCAGCCGCTGAGCGCTGGCTTGCAAGTGCCGCGAAAGGGCTGCCGGAGAGCGTGTACCTGCTTGCGCTGCTGAAAGCCGAAAAGGCGCCGGATCCCGAGCGCGCGCGCCGCGACGTCGTCGACAGGGCGGCCAAGGCCGGATACGCGCCCGCGCAGTACGAACTGGCACGATGGTTGTACGCGCAAGGGAGCGCCGAATCGAATGCGGCGGCGCGTGCCTGGCTCGAGAAGGCCGCGGCGCAGCATCACGCCGACGCGTCCGTCGATCTTGCGCTACTCGTCGAGTCCGACGGGCGAGAGCAGGACATCCCGCAGATCGTTGCGCTGCTGGAGGCTGCATCGCAGGCGGGATCGCCTCGCGGCGACTACGCGCTCGGCATGCGGCTCATGTACGCCAAAGGCGTGAAGGGCGACCCCGAGCGCGCCTTCGATTTGTTCCGGCGCGCCGCGTCGCGAGGCAACGTTTCCGCGATGTACGCGACCGGCTTCGCGCTGAGTGAGGGTATTGGAACCGGCTCCGACGAGGCGGCGGCCTTCGAATGGTTTCGCCGCGCAGCCGATCGCGGCCACGCCGATGCGATGTTCGCCGTCGGCAACAGCTACGCCAACGGCTGGGGAGTAGGCAAGAGCATGGACGTCGCCTACCGCTGGTACTGCAAGGCGGCACAGGCCGGAAGTGCGCCGGGGTTCGACATGGTCAAGCGCGCGCCAGCCGGCGAATGCGTGATTGCACCACGGTAACCGAGATCCAAAGAAATGGGCGCGGTTCGGAAACCGCGCCCATTCCGTGTCAGCGTTGCCAGATCACATCTGATTACAACCCGAGTGCCCTTGCGAGGAATATCGCCATCTGCAGGCGGGTAAGAGTCGAACCCGGGCAGAATTGGGTTGCGGTACATCCCTGAGTGATTCCCGAGGCGGCCAATGCTTCGACCTCCCGGAAGAACGGATCGGTCGTAGGCACGTCGGTAAATGATGCGACCAGAGGCGCAGGGCTGATCTGGCGAACCCACTGAGCGCGGAGTTTCTGCAGAGTCAACCCGGTCGTGGCAGCGAAATTGGCTCTTACCGTGTAGACACAATCCCGGTTGTTGATCGTGAACGCCGAGGTTCCAACGTCGCTCTGGTATCCGGTTGCACCAGTGGTAGACAGCGCGGAGAAGAGACTTGTAAATGTCGTGGCCCCCCCGTCGAAAGTCGGATAGCAAGACTCAAACGCAAAGAACTGGAGGTCGGCGGCGGCGTTCGCGTCATGCGCCCAGAACCTTAGGAAATCCACCCTCACGCCATTGGGCAAGTTCAGCGGCGCGTCAGCAAAGGGCTCCGGCCCCGTGCGGCTGAGATTGGTGCAACAGCCGACCTCTCCGCCGCTGTATTCCCAAGGTGTGGCGGCGGTATTATTGCGTCCGATGAACGATTTGGGCGCAATTCCGGTGAAGCTGGTCGCGGGGCCAAAATCGGCAGCGGCATCGCTTGCAGCCCCGTTCGCCGTATTCGCCAACCGATAGACGTTGGTCGCATTTGGCGGAAAACCCATCGATTCCAAGGTACTGGGATCGCTGATCAGGACCTTGTCGTTGCCGGCCCCCGTTGCGGTTGCGGCAAACGCGTACAGGCAAACCAGAGAGACGAGTCCCAGCAATCCGGTCGCTTTGCTTTTCATGTTGGTTCCCTACCAGAAGTTGACGTAACTGCGCAGTACGTCCCTACGCCGTTTCAGCACGCTGCGAAATGCGTGCCTGCGCGGCAAGAGTGACACCCATACCAAGTGTCGTCAAGCGATGCGGTTCCGGCACCGGACAGAAGCGGCCCCACGCAGTCGGACGGTTCTTCGGGTTTCTCAGGTGGTGCTCCTCGGCCGCAACGTCGCCCATTAGAGCAGAGCTTCCACTTACCCGGCGGTTCGACTATCCGGGGCCACTTCCATGATCCCGGCCGTCAAGTCGAGAACCGAATGTCGCGCATAAGGGGTATGATTTTTGCTTTATTCGGACGGAGACAAATTTCCGCAACCGCCCTCTACATGCGACGCGAGGCTTACCGATGAACTCCCTGCAACGTTTGGCACTGCTCGCAGTCCTCGCGGCACTTTCCCTGTCCGCCACGGCAGCCGACCGCCCCCGGCTGTTCGGCGCCGCGGTCCCGGCCAAGTCCGCGGCCACGGCGACGGCCAACCCCGCGGTCATTCGCGAGCGAGTAGTCGCCCCTGATTTCGCCGTCATTCCGGACCTGGCCGCGAAGACGAACGACCAATCCGACGGCCCCTGGTTCACCCTGGACCTCTTCGACAACCTGGCGCTCGACGCGCAGGTCGTGCGCGTTGAACGCACCCCGAGCGACGGCATAGCGATCATCGCGCGCCTGGCGGACGCGGAACTCGGCTCGGCCGTGCTGGTGCAGAACGGCAGGGTCCTGACCGGCAGCGTCACTTTTCCGGGAGGCTCGTACTCGATCCTGCCGCAGGCCGACGGCACCGTCAGCATCGTGAAGGTGGCGCCGCACCTGCTGCCGCCGGACGGCGAACCGCGGACGGTCAAGGGGGCGGCGCCGATGGCCGCCGACCTCGCCGCCGGCGACGCCCCCGCGGACACCGGCAAGCTGATCGACGTAATCGTCTTCTGGACGCCGGCCGCGCAGACCGCCGCATGCGCCGGCGCGAATCCGTGCACAGCGCAGCAGATCCAGAACTACATCGACACCGCGATCACGCTGACCAACAACGCGTACCGCAACGGCGGCATCGCGCAGCGCATCCGGCTGGTGAGCAAGCAGGCGGTCACTTACACCGAGACCGGGCCGGATGCGTTCGGCAATGCGCTGGACGCGATCACCAACGGCACCATCGCCGGCACCGCCGCGGCGCGCAACAGCTTCGGCGCCGACGAAGTAGTGCTGGTCATCAACGACTCCGCCTACTGCGGCATCGCGTGGCTCCCGAGCACCATCTCCTCCGCCAACGCCGGCCAGGGCTTTGCCATCGTGGGTGGCGGCACCTGCCTGACGAGCAACTTCTCGTTCGGTCACGAGCTGGGACACAACATGGGGGCGCACCACGATCCGTACGTCGCGCCGGGTCCGGGTGCGTTCGCGTACTCGCACGGCATGTCGCGCATCGGCGCCACGTCGGCGACGAGCTGGCGGACGATCATGGCGTACAACAACGAGTGTCAGGCCACCGTCGGCAGCTGCACGCGCCTGCAGTATTTCTCCAATCCGCTGGTCAACTACGCCGACGGCTTCGCCATGGGCGACGGCCCGGCGCGCAACAACGCGCTCACGCTCAACAAGAGCGCGAATGCCGTCTCGAACTACCGCGCCCGAACGGTGCCGATCACCGCGTCGTTCTCCGACGTGCCGTTGACCGATCCCGCGTTCGGCTACGTCGAGTTCATGTACCAGGGTGGCTACACCGGCGGCTGCGCCACCGGTCCGCTGCGCTTCTGCCCCAATGACTCGATCACGCGCGGCCAGATGGCGGTGTTCCTCGAGCGGACCAAGCGCGGCGCGAACTTCGCGCGCACCGCCACCGGCACCCTGTTCACCGACGTCTCCGTCAGCACGCCGTTCGCCGGCTTCATCGAGCAGCTGTCCGCCGACGGCATCACCAGCGGCTGCGCGGCGGGGCCGATGTTCTGCCCGGCTGCGAACGTGAGCCGCGCGGCGATGGCCAAGTTCCTGCTCAAGGCGAAGTGCGGCGCGGCGTATGTGCCGAACACCCCCACGACGACCCCCTTCACCGACGTCCCCGTCGGCGACCCGTTCCTGCCGTGGATCAGCAAGCTCTACAGCCTCGGCATCACCAGCGGCTGCACGGCCACGACGTTCTGCCCGACCGCGAGCGTCACCCGCGTGCAGATGGCGACGTTCATCTACCGCACCTTCCCCTACGGCACGCCGTCGGACGCCTGCGCGCTCTGAGCTCCGGCGAGCACCCGGCGCTCAGCCCCGCAGGCCCGGCGGGTCGAGGAACGCGCGGACGACCGCCGGGTCGTCCCACGGCACGTCGTTTGGCAGGCTGTTGAGCAGCGGGCTCGTCGGGTCGCGCATCCACTCCTGCGGAAACAGCGCGATCGTCGGCCCCTCGTCCTCGGCGAGATCGGTGGCGCCGGCCCACGGCAGGCCCTGCGCGCGCGCCGCGAACGCGGCCGCGAGATCGACGCCCACCAGCGAACCCGAGTGCGTCGCCGGCGTCATGCGGCGGTTGATCTCGATCAGGAACGCACGCCCGGTGCCTTCCTCGACCATGAACTGCGTGCCGGTGAAGCCGGTGATGCCCAGCGCCTCGAGGAGGCGCCGGTTGGCCTCGGCGATCGCCGGCACGCGCCGGTAGCGCGACACCGAGCCCGGGCCGGACGGCTCCGGGTAGTGGCGGACGCTGAGCCGGGTGAACCCCGCGACCTCGCGGCCCTCCCACGCCAGCGCGGGCCGGTTGTGGTTCTGCCCGACGATGAAGCGCTGGACCAGCGCCGGATGCCCGCTCGATGGCGCCCAGCCCATCGGCGACCGGATCGCGCGCATCGCCTCGCGCACGTCCGCTTCGCCGACGCAGCGCGCGACGCCGCGGCCCGCGTTGCCGTAGGCCGGGCGCACGATCACCGGATAGCCCAGCGCTGTCGCCACGCGCACCGCGTCGTCCTCGTCGGCGACGGCCTCGCCGTCGGGAACGTCGACGCCGAGGCGCCGCGCGATCGGCATCAGCAGCGCCTTGTCGACGCTGTCGAGGTAGTGCGCCGGATCGCCGAGCGAGCGCCGGATCAGTGCGGCGAGTTCCTGCTGCACGGCGGGAACCAGGTTGGCGGGTGGCGACACCACCAGCTGCATCAGCAGCCGCAGCGACACGTCGTCGCCGGGCAGGATCCACGCCGGCCGGACCGCGCGCACCGAGGTGGCGAGATGCTGGATCCACTCGTAGAGGTTCGGATGGTCGGGCAGGAACCCCTTGCGCGCGGGGAAGCGCGACTGCATCGCGACGGCACTCCGCGGCGCGAGCAGCGAGACCTCGATGCCGGCGCGCTGCAGCTCGCGCGGCATGCGCGCCGCCGCGATCCCTTCGATGTTCAGCGTGACCAGCAGCACCGAGCGCGGATCGGACGCGACGGACTCGATTTCGGGAACGGTGGCGGAAGGAGGGCTTGCCATGGATTCCTAGTGGGGGGCGATGCGCATGCGTCCGACGAGCTCGCCCCAGCGCAGCCGGTCGCGCTCGAGCGTCCGGGCAAACTCGGCGCGCGAGCCGGCCGCGATTTCCATGCCCTGGCGGTCGGCCCAGTCGACGGTCTCGGGCTCGCGCAGGATACGCGTGACCGCGGCATTGAGGCGATCGGCGATTTCCGGCGCCGTTCCTGCGGGCGCCATCAGCCCGATCCACGCGGCGAGATCGACCGCGCCCATGCCCTGCTCGGCGGCCGTCGGAACCCCGGGCAGCAGCGCCGCGCGACGATCGCCAAAGACCGCGAGCGGACGCACGCGGCCGCTCTGGGCCAGCGGCAGGCCGGTGGTGATCGACACCACCATCATCTGCGCGTCGCCGCCGGCGACCGCGGTGATGCCCGCGGCCGGGCCGTTGTAGGGAACGTGCACCAGGTCGAGGCCGGCGGCCTGCGCGAACCACGCCGCGTCGACGTGGTTCGACGACCCGACGCCACCGGTCGCGTAGTTGAGCATTCCGGGGCGGGCGGCCACGTAGTCGACGAATTCGCGCAAGGTTCGCGGCGGCAGCGCCGCATTCACCCACAGTGCCTTGATGGTGCGGAACAGGTTGGACACCGGGACGAAATCGCCGACGGGGTCGTAGGGAACCTTTCCCGAGACCAACGGCACCAGCACGTGCGTGCTCATGGTCGCGATCAGCAGCGTGTGGCCATCGGGGGCACTGCGCGCGACCTGCTCGACGCCAATGATGCCGCTGGCGCCCGGCCGGTTGTCGACGACGACCGGCGAACCCAGCGCGCGCGCCAGGCGCTCGGCCACGAACCTGCCGATGAGGTCCGGCGGACCGCCGGGCGCCTGCGCGACGACGATGCGGATCGGGTGCGCGGGCCAAACGGCATCGGCGCCGTGCGCGCCAGCCGCGAACACCGCGGCCGCGACGGCCAGCACGCCGGCGACCAGCCGGAGTGCAGGTCGCTTCGTCGGCGTGAGTTGCGTGCCCGCGCGCATCACTTCGCCACTGTTGCCGCTTCGCGCAATCCCAGTTCGCGCACGACGGCGCCCCATTTGGCGTAGTCCGCGTGCAGCGTCGCCGCGAACTCGGCGGGCGTGCCCCCGGCGACTTCCAGGCCCTGGATCACGAGCCATTCGCGCATCACCGGCGAGCCCAGCAGGGCGACGATCTCGCGATTGAGCCGGTCGACGATCGCGGCAGGCGTTCCCGCCGGCACGACGAACCCGACCCAGGTCCGCACGTCGAGGCCGGGGTATCCGCACTCGGCCATCGTCGGCACCGCAGGCAGCTGGGGTGCGCGCTGTTCGCTGAAGACGGCAAGACCGCGCACGCGACCGGCACGCACCAGCGCCTGGCCCGAAGTCACGCTCACCAGCATCATCTGGACCTCGCCGGTGGTCACGGCATTCAGCGCCTGGGCCGCCCCGCGGTAAGGCACGTGCACCAGCCGGATGCCCGCCGCGCGCGCGAACACCTCGGCGTCCAGGTGGTTGGACGAGCCGATGCCGGAGGAACCGTAGTTCAGCAGCCCGGGACACTCCCGGGCCAGGCTCACCAGTTCGGCCAGCGTCGTCGCCTCGACCGTGTTGCTGACCACGATCATCTTCGTGGTGTAGCCGAAATTCACGACGGGCGCGAAATCGCGCAGCGGATCGTACGGCAGGGTGTCCATCAGGTGCGGCAGCATCGCGTGCGTGTTCGACGACGCCGTCAGCAGTGTGTACCCGTCGGGCGCCGCGCGCTTGACGGCCTCGACGCCGATCAGTCCGGACGCGCCGGGCTTGTTCTCGACGACGAACGCCACGCCCAGCACTGGCTCCAGCCGATCCGCAACGACGCGCGAAACCAGGTCGACCGTTCCCCCCGGCGCCTGCGGGACGAGCAACCTGATCGGGCGCGTGGGCCACGCCGGCTGCGCGCGTACCGGCAGGGCAGCGAGGCCAAGTGCCAAGGGCAGGATCCGGATGCAGCGGCGAACGAACGCGCGGCGCGGATGACGAAACAAGGGACGCTCGCAGGCAACGACGACGGGGAGGGCATTCTCTCACGCCGTCAGCCCCGCCACACGGTCCCCGCCGAAGAGCGGCCCGCTGTGGGCAAGCGGAGGCCGCGCCCCCGATCGCAAGTGCGCAGCCCCCGGTCACACCCGGGGAACCGGCCCCGCCTTCGGCCGGGC
>CAWHJY010000015.1:0-73431 GCA_963829775.1 uncultured beta proteobacterium
TGTTCGACGCCAGCATCAGCGTGCGCGCCTCCATCTGCGCCTCGAGCGACAGCGGCACGTGGACGGCCATCTGGTCGCCGTCGAAGTCGGCGTTGAACGCCGTGCAGACGAGCGGATGCAGCTGGATCGCCTTGCCCTCGATCAGCACGGGCTCGAACGCCTGGATGCCGAGGCGGTGCAGCGTCGGCGCGCGGTTCAGCAGCACCGGGTGCTCGCGGATGACGTCCTCGAGGATGTCCCAGACCACCGGCTCCTGGCTCTCGACCATCTTCTTCGCGGCCTTGATCGTGGTCGCGAGGCCCATCGTCTCGAGCTTGTTGAAGATGAACGGCTTGAAGAGCTCCAGCGCCATCAGCTTCGGCAGGCCGCACTGGTGGAGCTTGAGCTGCGGGCCGACGACGATGACCGAGCGGCCCGAGTAGTCGACGCGCTTGCCCAGCAGGTTCTGGCGGAAGCGGCCGCCCTTGCCCTTGATCATGTCGGCCAGCGACTTCAGCGGCCGCTTGTTGGCGCCGGTCATCGCCTTGCCGCGGCGGCCGTTGTCGAGCAGCGAATCGACGGCCTCCTGCAGCATCCGCTTCTCGTTGCGGACGATGATGTCGGGCGCCTTCAGCTCGAGCAGCCGCTTCAGGCGGTTGTTGCGGTTGATGACGCGGCGGTAGAGATCGTTCAGGTCGGAGGTCGCGAAGCGGCCGCCGTCGAGCGGTACCAGCGGACGCAGCTCCGGCGGCAGCACCGGCAGCACCTCGAGGATCATCCACTCGGGCTTGATGCCCGACTTGTGGAACGCCTCGAGCACCTTCAGCCGCTTGGCGATCTTCTTGATCTTGGTGTCCGAGCCGGTCGTCTCGAGCTCCTTGCGCAGCGTCTCGATCTCGTGCGGCACGTCGAGGCTCTTCAGCAGCTCGCGGACGCCCTCGGCGCCCATCGTCGCGTGGAAGTCGTCGCCGTACTGCTCGACCTTGGCGATGTAGTCGTCCTCGGTCAGCAGCTGCGCGCGGTTGAGCGGCGTGAGGCCGGCGTCGGTGACGACGTACGCCTCGAAGTACAGGACGCGCTCGATGTCGCGCAGCGTCATGTCGAGCACCATGCCCATCCGCGACGGCAGGCTCTTGAGGAACCAGATGTGCGCGACCGGGCTGGCGAGCTCGATGTGGCCCATCCGCTCGCGGCGGACCTTGGCGAGGGTGACCTCGACGCCGCACTTCTCGCAGATCACGCCGCGGTGCTTCAGGCGCTTGTACTTGCCGCAGAGGCACTCGTAGTCCTTGACCGGCCCGAAGATCTTGGCGCAGAAGAGGCCGTCCCGCTCCGGCTTGAACGTGCGGTAGTTGATCGTCTCCGGCTTCTTGACCTCGCCGTACGACCACGACCGGATCTTCTCCGGCGAGGCGAGGCCGGTCTTGATCGAGTCGAACTCTTCTTCCTGCGTTACCTGCTTGAACAGATCGAGCAGTGCTTTCATGCGTACTCCCGGATGATTCGTGTTGGGTGCGCGGCGGCGGTCAGAAGCGCTCGAGATCGATGTCGATCGCCAGCGAGCGGATTTCCTTCACCAGCACGTTGAACGACTCCGGCATGCCGGCCTCGATCTTGTGCTCGCCCTTGACGATGTTCTCGTAGACCTTGGTGCGGCCGTTGACGTCGTCGGACTTGACCGTGAGCATTTCCTGCAGCGTGTACGCGGCCCCGTAGGCCTCGAGCGCCCACACTTCCATTTCGCCGAAACGCTGGCCGCCGAACTGCGCCTTCCCGCCCAGCGGCTGCTGGGTGACGAGGCTGTACGGACCGGTCGAGCGCGCGTGCATCTTGTCGTCGACGAGGTGGTGGAGCTTCAGCACGTGCATGTAGCCGACGGTGACGGGGCGGTCGAACGCCTCGCCGGTGCGCCCGTCGTGCAGCGTGATCTGGCCGCTCCGCGGCAGGCCGGCGAGGTCGAGCATCTTCTTGATCTCCTCCTCGGTCGCGCCGTCGAACACCGGCGTCGCGAACGGCACGCCGTTGACCAGGTTGCCCGCCATGCCGACGATCTCGCCGTCGGTCATCGTCTCGAGGTGCTCGGGGCGCCCGGTCGAGTTGTAGATCTCCTCGACCAGCTTGCGGACCTCGGCGGCCTTGGCGTTGGCCTTCAGCAGCGCGTCGATGCGGCGGCCGAGACCCTTGGCGGCCCACCCGAGGTGGACTTCCAGGATCTGCCCGACGTTCATCCGCGACGGCACGCCCAGCGGGTTCAGCACGATGTCGACCGGCGTGCCGTCGGCCATGTACGGCATGTCCTCGACCGGGACGATCTTCGACACCACGCCCTTGTTGCCGTGGCGGCCGGCCATCTTGTCGCCCGGCTGCAGGCGGCGCTTGACGGCGACGTACACCTTGACCATCTTCTGCACGCCCGGCGGCAGCTCGTCGCCCTGCGTCAGCTTCTTCTTCTTGAGCTCGTACATCGCGTCGAAGCCCTCGCGCTGCTTGGCCAGCGCGTCCTTCGTCGCCTCGAGCTGCCGCGCGGTTTCCTCGGTCGCGAGGCGGATGTCGAACCAGTCGTGGCGGGCGACCGACTCGAGGTAGTCCTTGGTCACCTTCGCGCCCTTGGCGATGCGCTTCGGCCCGCCGTTGACGACCTTGCCCAGCAGCATCTTCTCGATCCGCGCGTACGCGTCGTTCTCGACGATCCGCAGCTGGTCGTTCAGGTCCTTGCGGTAGCTCTTGAGCTCGTCCTCGATGATCTGCTGCGCCCGCTTGTCGCGCTCGATGCCCTCGCGCGTGAACACCTGGACGTCGATGACGGTGCCCGAGATTCCCGACGGGACGCGCAGCGACGTGTCCTTCACGTCGGACGCCTTCTCGCCGAAGATCGCGCGCAGCAGCTTCTCCTCCGGCGTCAGCTGCGTCTCGCCCTTCGGCGTGACCTTGCCGACGAGCACGTCGCCGGCCTCGACCTCGGCGCCGATGTAGACGATGCCCGCCTCGTCCAGGCGGCCCAGCTGCGACTCGCCGAGCGAGCTGATGTCGCGGGTGATTTCCTCGGGACCGAGCTTGGTGTCGCGCGCGACGACCGACAGTTCCTCGATGTGGATCGACGTGTAGCGGTCGTCGCCGACGACGCGCTCGCTGATCAGGATCGAGTCCTCGTAGTTGTAGCCGTTCCAGGGCATGAACGCGACGAGCATGTTCTGCCCGAGCGCGAGCTCGCCCATGTCGGTCGACGCGCCGTCGGCGATGACGTCGCGGCGGGCGATCACGTCGCCCACCTTCACCAGCGGCCGCTGGTTGATGTTGGTGTTCTGGTTCGACCGCTTGTACTTGGTGAGGTTGTAGATGTCGACGCCGACGTCGCCGGCCATCGTCTCGGCGTCGTTGACGCGCACGACGATGCGCGACGCGTCGACGTAATCGACGGTGCCGCCGCGGCGCGCGAGCACCGCGGTGCCGGAGTCGACGGCGGCCGTGCGCTCGACGCCGGTGCCGACCAGCGGCTTCTCGGGCCGCAGGCAGGGCACCGCCTGGCGCTGCATGTTCGAGCCCATCAGCGCGCGGTTCGCGTCGTCGTGCTCGAGGAACGGGATCAGCGACGCGGCCACCGACACGATCTGGCTCGGCGCGACGTCCATGTACTGGACCTTGTCGCCGGTCGCCAGCATGAACTCGTTCTTGTGGCGGCAGCTCACCAGCTCGTCCTGCAGGCGGCCGTTCTTGTCGAGCTGCGCGTTCGCCTGGGCGATCACGAACTGCCCTTCCTCGATCGCGGACAGGTAGTCGATGTGATCGGTGACCTTGCCGCTCTCGACCTTCCGGTAGGGCGTCTCGAGGAAGCCGTACTCGTTGGTGCGGGCGTACAGCGCCAGCGAGTTGATCAGGCCGATGTTCGGACCTTCCGGCGTCTCGATCGGGCAGACGCGGCCGTAGTGCGTCGGGTGCACGTCGCGCACCTCGAAGCCGGCGCGCTCGCGCGTGAGGCCGCCCGGGCCGAGCGCGGAGACGCGGCGCTTGTGCGTGATCTCGGACAGCGGGTTCGTCTGGTCCATGAACTGCGACAGCTGCGACGAGCCGAAGAACTCCTTGATCGCGGCCGAGATCGGCTTGGCGTTGATCAGGTCGTGCGGCAGCAGCTGGTCCGTCTCGGCCTGGCCGAGGCGTTCCTTGACGGCGCGCTCGACGCGGACGAGGCCGGAGCGGAACTGGTTCTCGGCGAGCTCGCCCACCGACCGGACGCGGCGGTTGCCGAGGTGGTCGATGTCGTCGATCTCGCCGCGGCCGTTGCGCAGCTCGACCAGGATCTTGATGACGGCGATGATGTCTTCATTGGCCAGCGTGCCGGTGCCCTTGAGCTCGGCGCGGCCGACGCGGCGGTTGAACTTCATGCGGCCGACGGCGGACAGGTCGTAGCGCTCCTCGGAGAAGAACAGCCCGTGGAACAGCGCCTCGACCGAGTCCTCGGTCGGCGGCTCGCCGGGGCGCATCATCCGGTAGATCGCGACGCGGGCGGCCATCTGGTCCGGCGTGTCGTCGGCGCGCAGCGTCTGCGAGATGTACGGGCCCTCGTCGAGGTCGTTGGTGTAGATCGTCTTGACCGCGCCGACGCCCGCCTCGGTCAGCAGCGCGAGCAGCTCGTCGGTGAGCTCGTCGTTGGCCTTGGCCAGCACCTCGCCGGTCGTCGTGTCGACGATGTTGACCGCCAGCGCGCGGCCGACCACGTAGTCGTTGGGAACGGCGATCTTCTTCACGCCGCCGTCGACCAGCTCGCGGACGTGCTTGGCGGTGATGCGCTTGTCGCGGGCGACGACGACCTTGCCGTCCTTGCCCAGGATGTCGAAGCGGGCGATTTCGCCGCGCAGGCGCTCCGGCACCAGCTCGAGCTCGACCCCCGTCTTGCCGAGGTGGAACGCGTCGAACGAGAAGAACGTGCGCAGGATGTCCTCGTTGTTGAGGCCAATCGCCTTCAGCAGCGTCGTCACCGGCATCTTGCGGCGCCGGTCGACGCGGAAGAACAGGAAGTCCTTCGGGTCGAATTCGAAGTCGAGCCACGAGCCGCGGTAGGGAATGACGCGGGCCGAGAACAGCAGCTTGCCCGACGAGTGCGTCTTGCCGCGGTCGTGCTCGAAGAACACGCCGGGCGAGCGGTGCAGCTGCGAGACGATGACACGCTCGGTGCCGTTGACGATGAACGAGCCGTTCTCGGTCATGAGCGGGATCTCGCCCATGTAGACCTCCTGCTCCTTCACCTCCTTGACGGTCTCCTTGGCGGCTTCCCGGTCCATGATGATCAGCCGCACCTTGGCGCGCAGCGCCGAGCAGAAGGTGAGGCCGCGCTGCTGGCACTCGACGACGTCGAACGCCGGCGAGAGCAGCGAGAAGCCGACGAACTCGAGCCGCGCGTTGCCGGAATGGCTCGAGATCGGGAAGATCGACGTGAACGCGGCCTGCAGGCCCTCGTTCTTGCGCTCGGTCGACGGCGTGTCCGCCTGCAGGAACGCGCGGTAGGAATCGAGCTGGGTCTCGAGCAGGAAGGGCACCTCCAGCACGCTCGCGCGCTTGGCGAAGCTCTTGCGGATGCGCTTCTTCTCGGTGAACGAGTACTGCTGCTGCGACGAATTAGCGTCGATCGCCATGGGGACTTCTCCGAATCACGACCGGACGCGACTGCGCGTCCGCCGTTCATCGACTGGTCGTTGGGCGCGTTGCACGCCCGGCTTGGTGGTTGGCCGCTACCAACCGCTGGCTGACGGCGGCGCCGCGCCGGTTTCCCGCGCGATGCCGCCCGACCTTGCCTTGATCCCCTGCAGTCGCTTCAGAGGACAAAGAGGAACGGAACCGCGACGGCGCTTCCGCTCTTCTTCGGCCTCTGGATCCGCGTTGCCGCGGCGAGCCAAAGAGGCGCAAAAGGCCGGCGGTCGCCCGCCGGCCCGTCGCGCCGGTACCGCGTGTTACTTGATGTCGGCCTTGGCGCCGGCTTCTTCCAGCTTCTTCTTCGCCGCTTCGGCGTCGGCCTTGGAGACCGCTTCCTTCACGGCCTTCGGCGCGCCGTCGACGAGGTCCTTGGCTTCCTTCAGGCCGAGGCCCGTCAGTTCGCGCACGGCCTTGATGACGTTGACCTTGTTCTCGCCGATCGTCGACAGCATGACGGTGAATTCGGTCTGCTCTTCGGCGGCTGCGGCCGGGGCCGCGCCCGCCGGGGCCGCGACGGCCACGGCAGCGGCGGCGGAGACGCCGAACTTGGTCTCCATCGCCTTGATGAGCTCGGACAGCTCGAGAACGGTCATCGACGAGATCTTGTCGAGAATTTCGGTTTGGACAGCGGACATTTGCATGCTCCTGGAACGTGGAAAGATTGGTTATCGGTCGCGGTGAGGCTAGGCTGCCGGACGCGCGTCCCGCACGGCTGCGAGCGTCCGGACGAACTTCGACGGCACCTCGTTCAAGGTGCGGACGAACTTCACCACCGGCGCCTGCATCGTGCCGAGAAGCTTGGCCAGCAGTTCGTCGCGCGAAGGCAGCGACGCGAGCGCGGTGATCTCCTTGGCGGACATCACCTGCCCGGGCATCGCACCGCCCGTGATCACGAACTTGTCGTTGCCCCTGGCGAAGTCGTTGAGGACCTTCGCCACGGCCACCGGATCGGGACCGATGCCGTAAGCCAGCGGACCGACCATCTTGTCGGTCAGCGAGGCGAACGGCGTGTCGGCGACCGCCCGGCGCACCAGGGTGTTTTTCACCACCCTGAAATACACGCCGGAAGCCCGTGCTTTCGCGCGCAGCTGCGTCAGTTGCGCGACGGGCAAGCCGCGGTTCTCGGCCATCACGATGGCCTGAGCGCCGGCGACCTGCTTCGCGACTTCCGCGACGACCGCTTGCTTCTGCTCGAGATTAAGACCCAAGGTCTACCTCCATTTCTTCGAAACCCGGCCCCGTTGCCGGGACCCGGCTCCACCTGCCGCACCGATGGACCGGTGCGGACCTGCGGTGACCATGCGTCCAGGAAAATCCTGTACGAGGGCACCATCTGCGCTGGATCGGGCGGCTCTTTCCGGCGGTCGGGAATCGGTCGATTCCCTCGCGCCGGTCGTCCCGCCCGGTTTGAGCTTCCGCTCCAGCGGTCTTTGACGGTCCGCCGGAGTCGCCCCCGGCAGTCCCTCAAAATTTGGTTTGCTGCGCTGTCCCTTACTGCGCCGCCGGCTGCGCCAGCGACGACGTGTCCACGCGGATGCCGGCGCCCATCGTGCTCGAGACGCTGACCTTCTTCAGGTACACGCCCTTCGTGCCCGACGGCCGGGCCTTGTTCAGCGCCTCGATCAGCGCGAGCAGGTTCGACTTCAGCTGCTCCGGCGCGAACGACGCGCGGCCGATCGTGCACTGGACGATGCCCGCCTTGTCGGTCCGGTACTGCACCTGGCCGGCGCGGGCGTTCTTCACCGCCTGCACGACGTCGGCGGCGACGGTGCCCACCTTCGGGTTCGGCATCAGGCCGCGCGGGCCGAGGATCTGGCCGAGCTGGCCGACGACCTTCATCGCGTCCGGCGTCGCGATCACGACGTCGAACTCCATGAAGCCTTCCTTGATCTTCGCGGCGAGGTCGTCGAAGCCGACGATGTCGGCGCCGGCTTCCTGCGCCAGCTTCGCCTTCTCGCCCTGCGCGAACACGGCGACGCGGACGGTCTTGCCGGTGCCGGCCGGCAGCACGACCGAGCCGCGGACGGTCTGGTCGGACTTCTTGGCGTCGACGCCGAGGTTGACGGCGACGTCGACCGACTCGTCGAACTTGGCGACGGCGGTCGCCTTGACCAGGCTCAGCGCCTCGTCGACGGCGTAGAACTTCGAGCGGTCCACCTTGCCGCGGACCGCCTGCATGCGCTTCGACAGCGCGGGAGCCTTCTGTGCGGTGGCCATGATCACTTCACCCCTTCGACGACGATGCCCATGCTGCGGGCGCTGCCGGCGATCGTCCGCACGGCGGCGTCGAGATCGGCGGCGGTGAGGTCGGGCTGCTTCGCCTTGGCGATTTCCTCGGCCTGCGCGCGCGTGAGCTTGCCGACCTTGTCGGTGTGCGGCTTGCTGCTGCCCTTCTCGACCTTGGCGGCCTTCTTGATCAGCACCGTCGCCGGCGGCGTCTTCATCACGAACGTGAAGCTCTTGTCCGCGTACGCCGTGATCACCACGGGGATCGGCAGGCCGGGTTCGACCTTCTGCGTCTGGGCGTTGAACGCCTTGCAGAATTCCATGATGTTGAGACCGCGCTGGCCCAGCGCGGGACCGATCGGCGGCGAGGGATTCGCCTTGCCGGCCGGCACCTGCAGCTTGATGAAGCCGACGATTTTCTTCGCCATTGCCTTCTCCTGTTGGGTTCAAGCGGGCGCAGGTCAGCTCGCGCCCTCCCCGTTCGAACGACAAAAAAACTAGGCCTTCTCGACCTGACTGAAGTCCAGCTCCACCGGCGTCGACCGTCCGAAGATCGTGACCGACACCCGCAGCTTGCTCTTCTCGTAGTTCACGTCCTCCACGTTGCCGTGGAAATCCGTGAACGGCCCTTCCTTGACCCGCACCGCCTCGCCCGTCTCGAACAGCACCTTGGGCCTCGGCTTCTCCACGCCTTCCTGCACCTGGCGCAGGATCGCGTCGACTTCCTTCTGCGAAATCGGCGTCGGCCGGTTCGCGGTGCCGCCGACGAACCCGGTGACCTTCGGCGTGCTCTTCACGAGGTGCCAGCTCTCGTCGGTCATTTCCATCTCGACCAGCACGTAGCCGGGGAAGAACTTGCGCTCCGAGATCGCCTTGGCGCCCTTCTTCATCTCGACCACTTCCTCGACCGGAACCAGGATCTGGCCGAAGAGGTCGGCGATGTCCGAGCGCTTGACCCGCTCGATCAGCGCGCGCTGGACGCTCTTCTCGAAGCCCGAGTAGGCGTGCACGACAAACCACTTCTTGCTCATCCTGCGCCCCTGCCGGTCAGCATTTTCACGATCCACGCGAGCGTGGTATCGACGGTGAACAGGAACAGCGCCATGATCACGACGAACGCGAACACGATGCCGGTGGTCTGCAGCGTTTCCTTGCGGGTCGGCCACGAGACGCGGCCGGCCTCGGCCCACGACTCCTGCGCGAACGCGAAGAATTCCTTGCCCGGGGTCGACAGCCATGCGACGGCCCCGGCGGCCACGAGGCCGCCGATGACCATCAGCACCCGCAGCACCTGCGCGAGTTCGCTGAACTGGTAGTAACCCCAGACGCCGGCGATGATGCATGCCACCGCCAACGCTATCTTGATCTTGTCTGCCATCTGCCTTCCGCTGCCGCAACCGGGGTCTCGTTCAAGCCCGCCGCGGCATCGTGGCAGGCCAGGAGGGAATCGAACCCCCAACCTGCGGTTTTGGAGACCGCCGCTCTGCCAATTGAGCTACTGGCCTGTTGTTGCGTGAAATGTCCGTGCGCCCGTTCGGTCCGGCGCGCCGTTTCCGGGCGCCGGCTCCGTGCGCTACTCGATGACCTTGGCGACGACGCCGGCGCCGACGGTGCGGCCACCCTCGCGAATCGCGAAGCGCAGCCCCTCTTCCATCGCGATCGGCGCAATCAGCGTCACCTCCATCGCAATGTTGTCCCCCGGCATCACCATCTCCGTCCCCTCCGGCAGCACGCACGACCCCGTCACGTCCGTCGTCCGGAAATAGAACTGCGGCCGGTACCCCGGGAAAAACGGCGTGTGCCGCCCACCCTCTTCCTTCGACAGGATGTACACCTCGCAGGTGAACTTCGTGTGCGGCGTGATCGAGCCCGGCTTCGCCAGCACCTGCCCACGCTCCACTTCCTCCCGCTTGGTGCCCCGCAGCAGCACCCCCACGTTGTCCCCCGCCTGCCCCTGGTCCAGCAGCTTGCGGAACATCTCCACCCCCGTGCACACCGTCTGCAGCGTCGGCTTCAGCCCCACAATCTCCAGATTCTCCCCAACCTTCACCACCCCACGCTCCACCCGCCCCGTCACCACCGTGCCCCGACCCGAAATCGAGAACACGTCCTCCACCGGCATCAGGAACGGCCCGTCGATCAGCCGCTGCGGCTGCGGAATGTAGCTGTCCAGCGCCTCCGCCAGCTTCAGGATCGACCCCTCACCCATCTCGCTCTTGTCGCCTTCCAGCGCCAGCTTCGCCGAACCAATCACGATCGGCGTCTTGTCCCCCGGAAACTGGTACTTCGACAGCAGCTCGCGGATCTCCATCTCCACCAGCTCCAGCAGCTCCGCGTCGTCGACCATGTCGGCCTTGTTCATGTACACGACGATGTACGGCACCCCCACCTGCCGCGCCAGCAGAATGTGCTCCCGCGTCTGCGGCATCGGCCCGTCCGCCGCACTCACCACCAGGATCGCACCGTCCATCTGCGCCGCCCCAGTGATCATGTTCTTGATGTAGTCCGCGTGCCCCGGACAATCCACGTGCGCGTAGTGCCGGTTCTTCGTCTCGTACTCCACGTGCGCCGTGTTGATCGTGATCCCCCGCGCCTTCTCCTCCGGCGCCGCATCAATCTGGTCGTACGCCTTCGCCTCGCCGCCGAACAGCTTCGACAGCACCAGCGTCAGCGCCGCCGTCAACGTCGTCTTCCCGTGATCAACGTGCCCGATCGTCCCCACATTCACGTGCGGCTTCGTCCGCTCGAACTTGCCCTTGGCCATGTCTCAAGACTCCTGACGTCGATGTCGTAATGCAAAGCGATGGTGCCCATGGCGTGGATTGAACACGCGACCTCTCCCTTACCAAGGGAGTGCTCTGCCACTGAGCTACATGGGCGGATGTTTCCGAATCCGCCGGCGCGTTCTTCAATACGCCCTGCGACTCCGTCTGTTCAGTTCGTGATTCCTGCTGCGTGGAGCGGGTGAAGGGAATCGAACCCTCGTCGTAAGCTTGGAAGGCTTCTGCTCTACCATTGAGCTACACCCGCGCTTACGTCGTCCGGCGTTTCCCCTTCCCGGCTCGCGCCGCTCGGGACCGCGCCGAATCATCTTGGTGGAGGGGGAAGGATTCGAACCTTCGAAGGCAGAGCCGACAGATTTACAGTCTGTTCCCTTTGACCGCTCGGGAACCCCTCCGACGAAACGTGCAATTTTAGCAACCCGCGGACCGCCCTGTCAAACCGGATGCCGCAGCGCAACGATCCCGACCGCCGCCGGGCCGCGCCGGACAGGCCACACCGCAAGCAACTGTTTTCATTATGCTTTTCTTCCGAACCCGCCGGGGACCGATCGGGCCGGGGCGCCGGCGGGCGGCCGCGACGCCGCGCCGGCGCGACGGCGATTTTGGCCAAACTCCCCCGGATGCCCGCCCCCGCCACCCCTTCGCCGGCCTGCGATTACGTAATCGTCGGCGCCGGCTCGGCCGGGTGCGTGCTCGCCAACCGCCTATCCGCCGACGGGCGCCACGCCGTGCTGCTGCTGGAGCCCGGGCCAGCGGACCGCTACCCCTGGATCCACGTCCCGATCGGCTACGATGAACCGGGCACCGCGCCATTGGCGCCGACCGGGGGCTCCGCGCGACGCACCCGCCGCGCCGGCAGCCGCACCGAGAACGTGCTGCCCCGACCCGGCTCGCTGTCGACGGCGAGTTCCGCCTGGTGGCGCAGCAGCACGTGCTTGACGATCGCGAGCCCGAGGCCGGTGCCGCCGGTCGCGCGCGAGCGGCTGCGGTCGACGCGGTAGAAGCGCTCGGTCAGCCGCGGCAGGTGCTCGGGCGCGATGCCGATGCCGCTGTCGGTGACGGCGAACACGCCGGTGCCGTCGGCCTCCACCCGCCACGCGAGCGTGATCGCGCCGCCTTCCGGCGTGTAGCGGACCGCGTTCGACACGAGGTTGCCGAACGCGCTGGCGAGTTCGTCGCGCGAGCCGACGAGCGTGGCCGCGTCGGCCAGGTCGACGCCGATCCGGTGGTGCCCGCCGGACAGCGCCCTGGCGTCGGCGGACAGCTCGAGCAGCAGCGGCGCGACCGCGAACCCGGATTCGACCGGGGCGTTCTGCTCGCTTTCCAGCGCGGACAGCGTCAGCAGGTCGTCGACCAGCCGCTGCATGCTCCTCGCCTGCTCGGCCATCAGCGCGAGGTAGCGGTCGCGCTGCGGCGGCTCGAGCTCGAGATCCTGCATCGTCTCGAGGAACCCGGCGACCACGGTCAGCGGCGTCTTCAGCTCGTGCGAGACGTTGGCGATGAAGTCGCGGCGCATCCTCGCGACGGCCTCGAGCTGCGTGATGTCGCGCGCGATCAGCAGCTTCTCCTCGGCGCCGAAGGGAACGATCTGCAGCGACAGCGTCAGCGGGACGTCGCGCTGCGACGTGATGGTCACGGCGTCGGAATAGTCCCCGCGGTCGAGGTAGCCGACGAACTCCGGCTGCCGGGCGAGATTGGCGATCGGCGCGCCGACGTCGCGTTTCGGATCGAGGCCCAGCAGCGCCTGCGCGCCGCGGGTTGCTCCAGCGGATGCGATCGTCCCGGTCGAGGACGACCATGCCGTCGGGGATCGCCTGCGCGGCGCTCGCGAACCGCTCGATCGTCTGGGCGAGGTCGCGCTGGTACGCCATCCGCGTGCGCGGCCGCCGGTGCAGCGCCGAGAACGCGATGCGCCAGCCGCCGTGGCCCTCGGGAACCGCCGCGCCGAGCGGCGCCGAGGCCCAGCGCGCGAGCTTGTCCAGATGCCAGAGGTGAAATCCGACCAGCGCGCCGGCCCCGATCGCCAGCACGACGAGCGCCGTCGGCGCCCCGAACGCGAGCAGGTCGCGACCGTCGCGACGGCGAGCGCCGCCGGCCCGGCCAGCGCGGCGACCAGGGCGGCGCTCATCGCGGGGCGGCGGCGTCCATGGCGAGGCGGTTCAGCGCGCCGTCGGCGCGGCGAGCCGGTAGCCGCTGCCGCGCACCGTCTCGATCAGCGCGTCCTGGCCGAACGGCTCGAGCGCCAGCCGCAGGCGACGGATGTGCACGTCGACCGTGCGCTCCTCGATGTACACCTGGTCGCCCCAGACCTGGTCGAGCAGCTGCGCGCGGCTGTGCACCCGTTCGGGCCGCGCGAGGAGGAACCGCAGCAGGCGGAACTCGGTCGGCCCGAGGTGGACCGGCTGCCCGTCGACGGTCACCCGATGGGTCGACGGATCGAGCCGCAGCGACCCCGCCGCCAGCGGTTCCTGCGCCGCCTCGGGCGCACGCCGGCGCAGCACCGCCTTGATGCGGGCCTTCAGCTCACGGGGAGAGAACGGCTTGGTCACGTAGTCGTCGACCCACGCCTCGAGCCCCGCCACCTTGTCGGCCTCGTCGGTGCGCGCCGTCACCATGATGATCGGCAGCTCCTTCGTCCGGGCCGAGGCCCGCAGCTCGCGCGCGAACGCCAGCCCCGACTGGCCCGGCAGCATCCAGTCGAGCAGCACGAGGTCGGGCAAAGACGTGCCGAGGAACGCCAGCGCCGCTTCGGCGTCCGGGGCGCCCTGCACCTCGTACCCCGCGTCGACGAGGTTGACCTTGATCAGCTCGAGGATCGCCGGCTCGTCCTCGACCACCAGCACGGTCGGGCTCATTGTGGACTTCCTTCGTGCTGCGCACTCCGGTATTCGCCCCTGAGCCGGCCCGTCGGGCTCATTCCCCGGCCACCTCGGCGCGGATCTGCTCCGCCGACGCGTGGCGGACGTCCTTGCCCTTCACCAGCTGCACCACCGCCTCGGCGATGTTCTTGGCATGGTCGCCGATGCGCTCGATCGACTTGGCGATGAACACGATCTCGAGCGCCGGGGTGATCGTCCGCGGGTCCTCCATCATGTAGCTGACGAGCTGGCGCATGATCGCCGAGAACGCGGCGTCGATCTCCTCGTCGCGGTCGACGACCTCGGCCGCGGCGGCGGCGTCGACCCGCGCGAACGCGTCGAGCGCCAGCTGCAGCATGTCGCGCGCGCTGGTCGCCGCGCGCACGGCGTCGAAGCAGCGGATCCGCGCGAGCTGGCTCGCTGCCGCGCACCTGCGCCGCCTTGTAGGCAACCTTCTTCACCTCGTCGCCGACCCGCTCCAGGTCGTTGACGATCTTGGTGATGGTCATGATCATCCGCAGGTCGATCGCGGTCGGCTGGCGCTTCGCGATGATCTGCGTGCACTGCTGATCGATCGTCATCTGCATCTGGTTGATCTGCTGCTCGTCGGCGCCGATGCGGTCGACGCCGTCGGTGTCGTCGTCCTCGAGCGCAGCGATGGCGCGCGCGAGCTGGGTCTCCACCAGGCCGCCCATCGCGAGCACGCCGGTGCGGATCGATTCGAGCTCGGTGTCGAACTGCTTGTGCGTGTGCTCGTTCATCGTGGTCCTCGTGGCCGGGCGCGCGTCAGCCGAAGCGCCCGGTGATGTAGTCCTCGGTTTCCTTGCGCTTCGGCTTGAGGAAGATGGAATCGGTGGCGCCGAACTCGATCAGCTCCCCCAGGTACATGTACGCAGTGTAATCCGACACCCGCGCCGCCTGCTGCATGTTGTGGGTGACGATGGCCACGGTGTAGTCGCGCTTGAGCTCGGTGATGAGTTCCTCGATCTTGGCGGTCGAGATCGGATCGAGCGCCGAGGTCGGCTCGTCGAGCAGCAGCATCTCCGGCTGCACCGCGACCGCGCGGGCGATGCACAGGCGCTGCTGCTGGCCGCCGGAAAGCGCCATGCCGCTCTGCTTGAGCTTGTCCTTGGCCTCGTCCCACATCGCCGCCTTGCGTCAGCGCCCACTCGACGCGCTCCTCCATCTGCCGCGGCGAGAGCGACTCGTACAGGCCCACGCCGAACGCGATGTTGTCGTAGATCGACATCGGAAACGGCGTCGGCTTCTGGAACACCATGCCGACCTTGGCCCGCAGCATGTTGAGGTCAACGCCGGGCGCGAGGATGTTCTGCCCGTTGAACAGGATGTCGCCGACGGCGCGCTGGCCGGGGTACAGCGAGTACATGCGGTTCATCGTCCGCAGCAGCGTCGACTTGCCGCAGCCGGATGGCCCGATGAACGCGGTGACACGCCGGTCGGCGATGTCGAGATTGATGTCCTTCAGCCCCTGGAACTTGCCGTAGAAGAAATCGAGGTGCCGGATCGACATCCTGGCCGCCGCGGGCGGCAGTGCTTCCGTCTGCGCCTCGGGCCGCGGCATCATCGTTTCGAACACCATCGGAATCTCCAGTGGATCGGCTGCGTCAGCGCGTCGCCGACTGCCGGAACAGCGTGCGGGCGAGGATGTTGAGGACCAGGACCGTCAGCGTGATCAGCAGCGCGGCGCCCCAGGCCAGCGTCTTCCAGTCCTCGTACGGGCTCATCGCGAACTGGAAGATGACGACCGGCAGGTTCGCCATCGGCGCGTTCATGTCGCCGCTCCAGAACTGGTTGTTGAGCGCGGTGAACAGCAGCGGTGCCGTCTCGCCGGATATCCTGGCGACGGCGAGCAGGATGCCGGTGATCACGCCGCCGCGCACGGCGCGCAGCGTCACCATCAGTATCACCTTCCACATCGGCGCGCCCAGGGCGACGGCGGCCTCGCGCAGGCTCGCGGGCACCAGGTGCAGCATGTTCTCGGTCGTCCGCACGACCACCGGCACGGCGATCAGCGCCAGCGCGACCGAGCCCGCCCAGCCCGAGAAGTGCTGCACCGGCGCAACGTAGACCGTGTAGACGAACAGCCCGATCACGATCGACGGCGCCGACAGCAGGATGTCGTTGATGAAGCGCGTCATCCGGGCGACCCAGCCGTCCTTGCCGAACTCGGCGAGGTAGATCCCGGCGAGGATCCCGATCGGCGTGCTGATGAAGGTCGCGGTGGCGACGATGACGATGCTGCCGAAGATGGCGTTGGCGAGCCCTCCCTCGGAACCGGGCGGCGGCGTCATCTGCGTGAACAGCGTCGGCGACAGCGCGGCGAAGCCCTTGCCGAACAGGACGACCAGGATCCACAGCAGGAAGGCCATGCCGAAGGCCATCGCCGCCATCGACATGAACAGGTTGAACCGGTTGACCCGCAGGCGGCGCCGGTACAGCGGCGAAGTCGCCGGTGCGGGCGCCGCGGCGGCGACGGTGGTCGGCGTCATTCCGGTCTGCATCTCAGGTCCGCGCGCCTTCGCCCTTGGCCAGCTGGGCGATCAGCATCCGCGACAGCGCGAGCACGATGAAGGTGAGCAGGAACAGCACGAGCCCGAGCGCGATCAGCGACGCGCGGTGCACCGGGTCGGCCGCCTCGTTGAACTCGTTGGCGAGCGCGGAGGCGATCGAGTTGCCGGGCTCGAACAGCCCGGCGCTGATCTTGTACGCGTTGCCGATGACGAAGGTGACCGCCATCGTCTCGCCCAGCGCGCGGCCCAGCCCCAGCATGATGCCGCCGATCACGCCGACCTTGGTGTAGGGCAGCACGATGTTCCAGACGACCTCCCACGTCGTCGCGCCGATGCCGTACGCCGACTCCTTCAGCACCGGCGGCACGATCTCGAACACGTCGCGCATCACCGAGGCGACGAACGGGATGATCATCACCGACAGGATGATCCCGGCCGTCAGGATGCCGATGCCGTTGGGCGCGCCCTGGAACAGCGCGCCGATCACCGGCAGCTTGCCGACCGTGGCGGTCAGGAACGGCTGCACGTGGTCGCCGAACAGCGGCGCGAAGATGAACAGCCCCCACATGCCGTAGATGATCGACGGAATCGCTGCGAGGAGCTCGACGGCGGTGCCCAGCGGCCGCTTCAGCGGCGCGGGGCACATCTCGGTCAGGAACAGCGCGATGCCGAAGCTCACCGGCACGCCGATGAGCAGCGCGATGAACGACGTGGCCAGCGTACCGTAGATCGGCGCGAGGCCGCCGAAGGTGCTGGTGACCGGGTTCCAGACGTTGGTGAAGAAGAACGCGGGTCCGAACTTCTGCAGCGCCGGCCACGCGGTGACGAGCAGCGCGAGCAGGATGCCGACCAGCGTCGCGAGGACCAGCAGCGCAAAGAAGCGCGTCGTGTGCTCGAACAGCGCGTCCTGCCAGCGGCCGGCCGAAGCGTGCCGCGCGGGCGGGTTCGGCTCGCGCTGCTCGCGGGTCGGACGGTCGGCGGACATGATTCCGGGCAGCGTGGCGGTCGCCGCGTGGTTGCTCATGATACCCCCTGGGAAATCGCGGCGGCCGCGGCGGACCGCGGCCGACGCGCCGCGACGAGCTGCCGGGACCCACCGGCTGAGGCCGGGGTCCCGGCCCGTCGACGTCAGTTCCAGAGCGCCTTGCCGGCGCCGTCCTTGATGCTCGCCTTCCACGCGTCGGCGATCTGCTTCGACAGCGCGTCCGGAATCGGCACGTAGTCGAGTTCCTCCGCCATCTTCGCGCCGTTCCTGAACGACCAGTCGAAGAACTTCATCACCTCGACGGCGTTGGCCGGCTTGTCCTGCTTGGCGTACATCAGGATGAACGACGCCCCGCTGATCGGCCAGCTCGCCTTGCCCGGCTGGTCGGTCAGGATCACGCCGAAGCCCGGCGTTCCCTTCCAGTCCGCGCCGGCGGCCGCCGCCTGGAACGTCGCGTCGTCGGGCTGCACGAACTGGCCGTCGCGGTTCTGCACGGCACCGTGCGCCATCTTGTTCTTTTTCGCGTACGCGTACTCGACGTAGCCGATCGAGCCCTTGATCCGCTGGACGTACGCAGCCACCCCTTCGTTGCCCTTGCCGCCCACGCCTTCGGGCCACGCGACCGCGGTGCCGGCGCCGACCTTGGTCTTCCATTCCGGGCTGACCTTGGACAGGTAGTCGGTCCAGAGGAACGTCGTGCCCGATCCGTCCGACCGGCGGACGACGGTGATCGGCTCGGCAGGCAGCTTGACGCCCGGGTTCAGATCGGCGATCGCCTTGTCGTTCCAGTTCTTGATCTTGCCGAGGTAGATGTCGGCGAGCACGGGGCCGGTGAAGCGCAGCTGGCCCGCGGCGATGCCCTCGAGGTTCACGATCGGCACGACGCCGCCGATGATCGCCGGGAACTGGACCAGGCCCGACTGCGCGAGGTCCTCGGCCTTGAGCGGCATGTCGGACGCGCCGAAGTCGACGGTCCTGTTCTTGATCTGCGCGATGCCGCCGCCGGAGCCGATCGACTGGTAGTTCATGCCGACGCCGGTGGCCTTCTTGTAGGCCTCGGCCCACTTGGCATAGATCGGGTAGGGGAACGTGGCGCCGGCGCCGGTGATGTCGGCGGCCTGCGCGGTGGCGGCGCCGACGCCCAGCGCGAGCGCGGCGGCGGCGAGTAAGTCCCTTGATGAGGTGATGACGGAGCATGGCGATCCTCGTTGGAGTCGGGTGACGCCGTGCATTGTTGCGGCCGCACGTGACAGGACGATGACACCGGCGCGAATCCGGATGACGGCCCCGCCGGTGCCCGCCTCGCCGGCGCCGGCCCGCCGCGCAGGTCATCGGGTCGACCCGCCGAACCGCGCCTTCAGCGGTCGGGCGCAGGCCCCCAGGACCCCAGCACCGATGCCCAATCGTCGGCGCCGCGCGCCTTCGGCGGCGCGGCGGCCGTCCCCAGCGCGATCCACCCCAGCAGCGCTTCCCCGGGGCCGCAGAACGCCGCCGCAATGACCGGATCGGCGGCCCGCGCGCCCGACAGCATCTTGCCCGCGTAGCCGAGCGAGTGCAGCGCGTTGAGGAAGTTCGCCACCGCCCCGCCGGCGCACGCCCACTGCTCGTGCGGCGGGACGTCGGGGTTCGCCGCGTCGATGCGCACCACCACCGCAACGACGAGCGGGGGCCGCGCCGCGCGATCGCGCTCGGCCGCGATGTCGTCGGCGGATTTGCCCCGCCGGCGGCCGTAGTCCTCGAACAGGTCGGCCAGCCGCTCGCGGGCCGCACCCCGGACGACCGCAAAGCGGAACGGCACCAGCTTGCCGTGGTCGGGCGCGCGCAGTGCCGCCCGCGCGGCCAGCTCGAGCGCCGCATCGTCCGGCGCCGGCTCGCGCAGGTGCTTCGGGCCGACCGAGTGGCGGGTGAGGATGGACGCGAGCGCGGCGGGCAGCGGATCGATGGTCACGGGTCGTCCTCGACGAGTCGCGGGTGCGAATCTCCCGCCTTCGCGCACCTCGCCCGTTCGCCCCGGATCGATCCGCGACGGCGGGAGGCACTGCGGCGATTTGACACATTCGCGGCCGCGGCGCGATTGACTCAGGTCAACTTCGGTGACGAATCCGCCGTGGCGAGGAAGACGCGACGACGGGTGCGTCGCCGGCGCCGGCGGCTTTTCGCAACGAACCACGCCCGGCCGCGCGCACCGCGGCGCACCGCGTTGTTGACGCCGCTCAATGTGGTGAGGTTGGGTGCGGGCGCAGCATGAAGGCGCCAGCGAGCGTGGCGTAGAGGTTGCGTCGAGGACGAGCCAGCCGCGCCGGCGCCGGGCTGGCGGTTGACCGCGGGGGTGGTCGGGGTCGCGAGCGGGGATGTCCCCGCGGTCGGCTCCGTGTTCAATGCATTGCGATGACGCCGTGACACAACTCGGCGGGAAGGAGTCGGCGATGATCGAAGTCAAGGTCCTGGGCACAGGTTGCGGGCGTTGCCAGACGACGGCGCGGGTGATTGCGGAAGTCGCGCGGGAACGGGGCATCGCCATCCACCTGGAGAAGGTCGAGGACCTGCAGGAAATCGCGAGCTACGGAGTGCTGTCGACGCCGGCGGTGCTGGTCAACGGCAAGGTGGCCGTGGCGGGCGTCGTTCCCGATCGCGCGTCGATCGTGCAGTGGCTGACCAGCGCGGTGCCGGCACACTGAACGGCAACGGCCCGCGGTTTTCCGCCGCGCGGAAACACCCGCGCCGCAGTTCTGCGGCCCCGGGCGCGTCGGTGGGCGCGACTGGCCTGAATCGTGCTGAATGGCTCAGGGGGCGATTTTCGCCGGGCCGGCGGGCTACGCCCTCCGGACACGACCAGCACCGACCGGGAGAGCCAGACGCATGAAGCGCACTTTGATCGTCGCCGCTGTCACCATCGCCGTCGCGGCGGCCGTCGCGCCGTGGTTCTTCGGCTGGCGGACCGAGCAGCTCGTCCGCGCCCGGGTCGCGCAGGTCGAGGCGGACAAGGACGCCAGGATCCGGTTGCGCATCGACAGCTACGAGCGCGGCTGGCGGGGCGCCAGCGCGCGGATCAGCGTCGTCGATCGCGACGGCGCGCCGCTGGTGACGCTGCCCGCCGCCATCCGCCACTGGCCGTTCGCGGCCGGCGGCCCCGCCGACTGGGTCGCCGTTCCCGAACTTGGCCAGAAAGTCCGTGAAGCACTGGGACCGTGGGGAGAGAAGCTGCCGGAATTGACGACCCGCACGCGGCTCTCCTGGGCCGGCGACTCGGTGACGCGGATCGAGTCGCCGGAGTTCAGGCGCCGGGTGCCGGAAGTGGCCGGCGGCACGCTGGACATCGCCGCCATCGCGGGCACCGTCGACTGGCGGCGCGACGGCGCGCTGACGTACGACCTGGCGCTGCCCGTGCTTCGGGTCCAGCGCCAGCCGATCGGACGCGCCGACGCTCCCGATGTCATGGAGTTCAGGGACGCGGTTCTGAAGGGCGACGGCTTCCTGGGGACGCCCGAGCGCCGCTGGAGCCAGAAGGGATCGCTCGGCGCTGCTTCGGTGGCGCTGACCGAGGCCGGCACGACGATTCTGACCGCGACCAATCCCGTGTCCACCTTTTCCACCCGTGACGAAGGCCAGCATGTGGGCATCCAGTTCACGCTGGCCGCCTCGGCCGTCGGCGCGAAGCACACGCTGCAGAATCTCTCCGACGCGGCGATCGAATTCACTTTCGGCGCGAGGCACCTCGCCAAGGAGCCGCTGTCGCGCTTGATGGACGAGGCGGCCAAGGCGACCGACCGCGACGCATCCGTCCGCACCCCGACGCGGCCGGGACGCGCGCCGGCGACCCGGCCGCCGTCGGCGGAACTGTTCGAGGACCTGCTCCGGGGCTCGCCGGGGGCCGACATCCGGTTCGCGGTGAAGGCGCGCGAAGGCCGGGTCGAGTTCAGGCTCGCGCTCGCGTTCGACGGCCAGGGCTACGATCCGAAGAGCAGCAACGCGAGCGTGCTGGACCGGCTCGATGCCGAAATCAACGCCCGCGCCACCACGTCGCTGGTCGTCAGCGGAACGCGCGCCGGCGCGAGGGCGGCGGCGGGACTCGTCTCGCCGCCGCGCGGCGCGGGCAATGCCTACGCGCTGCCCGACGTTCCGCCACCCGATGCAAGATGCGGCGGCGCGGCGGCAGCTCGAGCAGGCCGCGGCGCAGGGCTGGATCCGGATCGAGGGCGACGAGGTGGCCGCGACCGTGATCTGGCGGGATGGACGCCTGAAGATCAACGGCCAGGACATGAACGAACTGCGCGATCTCGCGCGCGGGCTCACCGCGCGCTGAGGCGCGCCGGGCGACTCACGCCGCGGTCGAACGTCACTTCGCGAGGTACCGCACCGGCAGCCCCGGCGTCACCGACCTGGTCTCCGGCGTCACCACCACGACGACCGGGTGGTGACAGCCCGCCGCGGATCGCCCGTCGTGCTCATCCCATCACTTCGGCAGGCTCCACGTACTCGTAGCCGAGCGCCTCGGCGACCGGCGCGCAGGTGACCTTGCCGAACGCTATGTTGAGTCCCGCGAGCAGGTGGGGATCGGCGGCCAGCGCCGCCTTCCATCCCCGGTCGGCCAGCGCCAGCACGAACGGCAGCGTCGCGTTGTTGAGCGCGAAGGTCGACGTGCGCGGCACGCCGCCGGGCATGTTGGCCACGCAGTAGTGCGTGACCCCGTCGACTACGTATACCGGCTCGGCGTGCGTGGTGGGGCGCGATGTCTCGAAGCAGCCGCCCTGGTCGATCGCGACGTCGACGATCACCGACCCCGGCTTCATCCGCGCCACCAGCTCGCGCGACACCAGCTTCGGCGCCGACGCGCCCGGGATCAGCACCCCGCCGACGACGAGATCGGCGCTGGTGACGTGGCGCTCGATCGCGTCACGCGTCGAGAACACCGTGTTGAGGGGCCGGCCGAACTGCCGCCACAGCGCGCGCAGCACGTCGTTGCTGCGGTCGAGCACCCATACCTCGGCACCCATGCCCAGCGCGATGTGGCAGGCGTGCGAGCCGACGACGCCGCCGCCCAGCACCACCACCTTGGCCGGGTCGACGCCGGGCACCCCGCCCAGCAGCACGCCAGGGCCGCCGTGCGGCTTTTCGAGGTAGTACGCGCCGGCCTGGATCGCCATCCGGCCCGCGACCTCCGACATCGGCGCCAGCAGCGGCAGCCCTCCGGACGGCGACGTGACGGTCTCGTAGGCGATGCACACGGCGCCGCCGGCGACGAGGTCCGCCGCCTGCTCGGGATCGGGCGCGAGATGCAGGTAGGTGAACAGGATCTGGCCGGGGCGGAGCATCCTGCGCTCGCCGGCCTGCGGTTCCTTGACCTTGACGATCATGTCGGCGGCGGCGAACACCTCGGCCGCGGTGCCGGCAACGGTCGCGCCCGCCCGGCGGTACGCGTCGTCGTCCATGCCGATGCCCTGCCCTGCGTTGCGCTCGACGACGACCTGGTGGCCGTGGGCGACCACCTCGCGGACGCTGCCGGGCGTCAACCCGACGCGGTTCTCGAGGACCTTGATTTCCCTGGGAACGCCGATGCGCATCACCTGCCTCCGAATGTCGTGGACGCGCCGACGGTAACGCGGTTTGGCCGCCGCGGAAAGGGGGACCACCCGGCCGCCGGCGTGGGCCGGCCGCGCGAAGCCGCGCGCCGCAGGTGTAGGATCGACGCTGCGACCGCAAGCGAGGAGTTGTCCATGGGCCATGCCGAACCGAAACTGCAGCAGCACACCGCACCGACGCACCTCTCGCTCGACGAATACTGGATGCCGTTCACGCCCAACCGCGACTTCAAGCACGACCCGAAGATGGTCGTCCGCGGCGAGGGGATGTACCTGTGGAACGACCGCGGCGACCGGCTGATCGACGCGTCCTCGGGCCTGTTCTGCGTCAATGCCGGTCACGCGCGCCCGGAGATCGCCGACGCGGTCTCGGCGCAGTTGCGCGAGCTGGACTTCATCGCTCCGTTCACACGCGGCCACCCGAAGCAGTTCGAGCTGGCGACCCGCATCGCCGAGCTGACCCCGGGCGACCTCAACCGGATCTTTTTCGTGAATTCGGGCTCGGAGGCCGTCGACACGGCGATGAAGATCGCGCTGGCGTACTGGCAGGCCAGGGGCCAGGGCGGCCGCTCGATGTTCATTTCGCGCGAACGCGCCTATCACGGCGTCAACTTCGGCGGCGTGGCGCTGTCGGGGCTCGTCAACAACCGGCGCAAGTTCGGCCCGACACTGCCCGGCATCGCGCACATGCGGCACACGCACCTCAGGGAGAACCTCTTCACGCCGGGCGAGGGCGCGCACGGCGCCGAGCTGGCCGAGGACCTGGCGCGCCTGGTCAACCTCCACGGCCCCGAGAACATCGCCGCGTGCTTCGTCGAGCCCATCGCCGGGTCGACCGGCTGCCTGGTGCCGCCGGCGGGCTACCTCAGGCGCCTGCGCGAGATCTGCGACCAGCACGGCATCCTGCTGGTGTTCGACGAGGTGATCACCGGCTTCGGCCGCACCGGTTCGACGTTCGCCGCGCAGAGCTTCGGCGTCACGCCCGACCTGATGACGATGGCCAAGGGCATCACCAACGGCGCGCAGCCGATGGGCGCGGTGGCGATCAGCGAGCGCGTCCACGACGCCATCATGGGCGCTGCCGCCGACGGCGCGATCGAGTTCTTCCACGGGTACACGTACTCGGGGCACCCGGCGTCGTGCGCGGCCGGTCTCGCGACGCTGGACGTCTACCGCAGCGAGGGCCTGTTCGAGCGCGGCCGCGAGCTGTCGCCGTATTTCCTCGACGCGCTGTTCTCGCTCCGGGACCTGCCGGTCGTCGCCGACATCCGCGGCTACGGGATGATGGCCGCGATCGAAGTCCATCCGACGGCGTCCCCGGCCGCCGCGGCCACCGGTTCCAGAAGCTGCTGTTCGACGCGGGACTGCACCTCAAGGCGACCGGCGACGCCGCGATCGTCGCGCCGCCGCTCATCGCCGAGCGCGGGCATATCGACAGCATCACGGACATCCTGCGCCGCACGCTCGCCGCGCTCTAGCATCTGCGTTCGCGGCGCGGCCGGACCCCCGGCAGGAGCTCATTTCCTGCGCCGGAGGTGTCGATCAGCGTGTGACGGGCATCGTCGTCATCGGCGTGATCGCCTGCGGCTTCGACCTGCTGATGCGGTGGATCGAGCGGCTGGCCGTGCCGTGGAAAGAAGGCCTGACCGGGCCCGCACGGGGCCCGCCGTCCGTCGGCCTGCACCGTCCCGCCGGCGGGCTGCCGTCGGCGCGACATTGACAACTTCGGGGCGGGTCGGCAGGCTCGCACCATGGTCATCCGCCCGCACCTCCAGCAACTGGTCGAACGCATCCGGATGCGGTGCGCCGCTGCGGGCGGCTTTCGTCTACCCCTGCGATCGCGATTCGCTGCAGCTCGCCCTGTCCGGCAGCTTCGCCGGCTATCTGGCGCCCGTGCTGGTCGGACCGGAAACGCGCCTGCGCGAACTCGCCAACATGGCGGGACTCGACATCTCCCGGCTGGAACTCGTCGACACCGCCGACGATCCGCGCACGGCCGGGATCCGCGCGGCCGAACTGGCGCGTGACGGGCGCGTCGCCGCGCTGGTCAGGGGCAGCCTCAGCAACGAGGACCTGCTCGCGCCGGTCGCCGCGCCCGAATCGGGCCTGCGCACCGACCGCCGGCTTGTCGCACGCGACCTTCCTCGACCTGCCGGGACGCGCCGCAGGGCTGCTGCTCGCGGACGCCCACCTCAACATCACGCCGAACCTCGCCGCCAAGCGCGACATCCTGTTGAACACGATCGACCTCGCGTTTGCTCTCGGCTTCGCCGCCCCGGCGGTCGCGTTGCTCGCGGCGACCGACGTCGAGTCGCCGGCGTTTCCGTCGACCCGGGACGCGATCGCGCTGAAGCTGATGGCGGCCCGGGGCCAGTTCCGCGGCGCGATCGTCGACGGCCCGATGACGCCCGACAGCGCCCTGTCCGGCGCGGCCGCGCGCGCCAACGGCGCCACTTCGGAAATCGCCGGCCGCGCCGACGTGCTGATCGCGCCGTCGATGGAAGCGGCGACGATGGTGCTGCGCACCCTGACCGCGCTCACCGGCGGCCTCGCCGCCGGGCTGGTGCTCGGCGCCCAGGATCCCCGTCGTCGCCCCCGCGCGCACCGACCCGATGGAAGTGCGGATGGCTTCCTGCGTGCTCGCCTCGGTGGTCGTTTCCGCGGCGGCGGCGCAGGCGGAGAAGGACGCGCGCAGGACCGCATCGCCGGCCCTGACCGAAGCCGCGGCGCACGTCGTGGCGTGACTCCGCCCGCGGCGGCGCGACTGCTGCCGCGCCTGCGGCGCCCTACTTCTGCCGCACGCAGTCCATGTAGTAGCGCGTCCTGCCGTCCACGACCTCCTCGACCAGGCCGTGGATGTCGGTGTCGAAGCCCGGGAAACGCTCGTTGAAGCTGCGCGCGAACTTGAGGTACTCGACGATCGTCCGGTTGAACCGCTCGCCGGGGATCAGCAGCGGAATTCCCGGCGGGTACGGCGTCAGCAGCACGCTGGTGACGCGCCCTTCGAGGTCGTCGATCTCGACGCGGTCGAGCTCGCGGTGCGCCATGCACGCGAAGGCGTCCGACGGCTTCATCGCCGGCTGCATGTCCGACAGGTACATCTCGGTGGTGACGCGCGCGACGTCGTTGGCCTTGTACATGTCGTGGATCTGCTGGCACAGGTCGCGCAGCCCGACGCGCTCGTAGCGCGGCTGCTTGGCGACGAATTCCGGCAGGATCTTCCACAGCGGCTGGTTGCGGTCGTAGTCGTCCTTGAACTGCTGCAGCGCGGTCACCAGCGTGTTCCAGCGGCCCTTGGTGATGCCGATGGTGAACATGATGAAGAACGAATAGAGCCCGGTCTTCTCGACGATGACGCCGTGCTCGGCCAGGAACCGCGTGACGATCGACGCCGGGATGCCGGTCTTCGCGAACTTGCCCGACACGTCCAGCCCGGGGGTGATCACCGTCGCCTTGATCGGGTCGAGCATGGTGAAGCCGGGCGCGAGGTCGCCGAAGCCGTGCCACTTCTCGTTGGCGCGCAGCAGCCAGTCGTCGCGCTTGCCGATGCCTTCCGGCGCCAGGCGCTCCGGGCCCCAGACCTTGAACCACCAGTCCTTGCCCCACTCGTCGTCGACCTTGCGCATCGCGCGCCGGAACTCGAGCGCCTCGCTGATCGACTCCTCGACCAGCGCGGTGCCCCCCGGCGGCTCCATCATCGCCGCCGAGACGTCGCAGGACGCGATGATCGCGTACTGCGGCGACGTCGACGTGTGCATCAGGTACGCCTCGTTGAAGAGGTGCCGGTCGAGCTTGCGCGTCTCCGACTCCTGCACGATGATCTGCGACGCCTGCGAAATGCCGGCGAGGAGCTTGTGCGTCGAGTGCGTCGCGAAGATCATCGCTTCCTTGCTGCGCGGCCGGTCCTTGCCGATCGCGTGCATGTCCCTGTAGAAGTCGTGGAACGTCGCGTGCGGCAGCCAGGCCTCGTCGAAGTGCAGCGTCTCGATGCTGTTCCCCAGCGTCTGCTTCAGCATCTCGACGTTGTAGGCGATGCCGTCGTAGGTGCTCTGCGTCAGCGTCAGGATGCGGGGCTTCTTGTTCTTCGCCTCGCGCGCGAAGGGGTTGGCCTCGATCCGCTTCGCGATGTTCTCCGGCCTGAACTCGTCGAGCGGGATCGGACCGATGATGCCGAGGTGGTTGCGCGTCGGCGGCAGGAAGACGGGAATCGCGCCGGTCATCGTGATCGCGTGCAGGATCGACACGTGGCAGTTGCGGTCGACGACGACGATGTCGTTCGGCGCCACGTTGGCGTGCCAGACCATCTTGTTCGACGTCGAGGTCCCGTTGGTGACGAAGTAGCAGTGATCGGCGCCGAAGATCCGCGCCGCGTTGCGCTCCGCCGCCGCGACCGGGCCCGAGTGGTCGAGCAGCTGCCCGAGCTCGTCGACCGAGTTGCAGACGTCGGCGCGCAGCATGTTCTCGCCGAAGAACTGGTGGAACATCTGCCCGACCGGGCTCTTCAGGAACGCGACGCCGCCGGAGTGGCCGGGGCAGTGCCACGAGAACGAGCCGTCCTGCGCGTAGTCGACCAGCGCGCGGAAGAACGGCGGCGACAGCGAGTCGAGGTAGCTCTTCGCCTCGCGGATGATGTGCCGCGCGACGAACTCCGGCGTGTCCTCGAACATGTGGATGAAGCCATGCAGCTCGCGCAGCACGTCGTTCGGGATGTGCTGCGAAGTCCGCGTCTCGCCGTACAGGTAGATCGGGATCTCGGCGTTCTTGAACCGGATCTCGCGGATGAACGCGCGCAGGTTGACGACCGCCGGGTCGAGCTCGGGTCCGGGCGTGAACTCCTCGTCGTCGATCGACAGGATGAACGCCGAGGCCCGCGACTGCTGCTGCGCGAACTGCGACAGGTCGCCGTAGCTGGTGACCCCCAGCACCTCCATCCCCTCCTTCTGGATGGCCTCCGCGAGCGCGCGGATGCCCAGTCCCGAGGTGTTCTCCGAGCGAAAATCCTCGTCGATGATGACGATGGGGAAGCGGAACTTCATCAGGCACTCCTGCGGCGAACGCGCGACGAGAAAGGAAATGGGGGCGCCCGATCCTCCGGCAGCGCCCCTCGTCAGGCCCGGATTGTGCACCCGTTGGCGGCCATTGTGGGGGGGCGAACCGCGGAAACCGGCGCGGCCGGCGGCGGCGGATGGCGTCGACGCAACAGCGCGGGTCCCGGCGGCCGGGTGATTCCGGCCCCAGCGGTGGGTGCCGGCGGTCGCGGGGATCCCGCCCGGGTCAGCGACGCCCCCCCGCGAGTTCCACCGACCGGGGATGGGCGCGCAGCCGCGCCATCGCCCAGACCCCGAGCGCGGGTCCGACGGCGAGCGGCATGAACGCGTAGCGCCAGCCGACCGCCGCGACCAGGAACGGCATCATGTGAATGGTGACCAGCGTGAGCGTGAAGCCCACTGCAGTCTGGAACGTGAGCATGGTGCCGACTCGCGCGCGCTCGGACAGCTCGGCGACCGACGCCGAGAACTGCGCCGAATCGGCGACGATGCTGATCCCCCAGACGATGCAGACCGCCGCCAGCCATGCGGGATCGCCGCCGAACAGCAATCCGATGGTCGCGGCGCAGGTACCCGACACCGCCATCGCCGCCATCGTGATCGCGGTCCGGCCGAACCGGTCGGCGAGCAGCCCCGCGGCGACGGAGCCGATGCCCCCGGCGGCGATGGTGGCGAACGCCGTCAGCCTGGCGGCCGTCGAGGCGGCGCCCGGCGGCAGCGACTGCGCGAAGCTGGCCGTCAGGAACACGCCGATCCAGGCCCACATCGCATAGAGCTCCCACATGTGCCCGAGATAGCCCAGGTTGGCGAGCCGGAGCGGAACGTCGCGCCATGCAGCGAGCACGGCGCGCGGATCGAACGGCGGCGTCGGCGCACGATTGGGGCCGAGTCCGGCAAACCCGATCAGCGCGGCCGCCGCGAGCGCCGACAGCGAGGACGCGACCACGGGGACGCGCCAGTCGATGCCGCCGAACGCGTTGAAGAGGTGCGGCAGCGCCGAGCCGAGCGTGAGCGCGCCGACGAGAATCCCGACCATCAGGCCCATGTCGCCCTTCGCCCAGGTCGAGGCCAGCTTCATCCCCACCGGGTAGACGCCCGCCATCGCGACACCGGTGGCGACGCGCAGCAGCGGCGTTCCGGCGGAACCGGGGTCGACCACGAGCAGCAACGCGTTGGCGAGTGCCCCCATCAGCGCGCAGAGTGCGAACAGGCGCCGCGGATCGAACCGGTCGGGAAGTCCGAACAGGGCGCTGGCCAGGCAACCGACGACGAATCCCGCCTGCACGCCGCTGGTCAGCGCCGCCTGCGCGAAGCCCGAGAGGCGGTACTCCGCGACCAGCGCCGGGATCACCGCCGACGCCGAGAACCACAGCGCCAGCGCCGCGACCTGGCACAGCGCGATGATCGCGACCGACGAAAGCTTGGAAGTGGCGGTGCCCATCTCGCACCCACGGACACGGAAGGAGCCGGGCTCGGTCAGCGCACGGCATCCGCACCGCAACAGGCGGCGCCCGGCAGGGCCGCCCGGCGCCGGCGGACGCGCCGCCGCGCCTTCCCCGGAGCGCTCAGATCCTGGGAAGGGTCACGCCCTGCTGGCCCTGGTACTTGCCGCCGCGGTCTTTGTACGAGGTCTCGCAGACCTCGTCGGACTCGAAGAAGATCACCTGCGCGACCCCCTCGTTGGCGTAGATCTTCGCCGGCAGCGTCGTCGTGTTGCTGAATTCGAGCGTCACGTACCCCTCCCACTCCGGCTCGAACGGCGTGACGTTGACGATGATGCCGCAGCGCGCGTAGGTGCTCTTGCCGAGGCAGATCGTCAGCACGTTGCGCGGGATGCGGAAATACTCGATGGTCCGCGCCAGCGCGAAAGAGTTCGGCGGGATGATGCAGACGTCGCCGCGGAAGTCGACGAACGACGCGGCGTCGAAATTCTTGGGATCGACGATCGTCGAGTTGATGTTGGTGAAGATCTTGAATTCGGTCGAGCAGCGGATGTCGTAGCCGTAGCTCGACGTGCCGTACGAGACGATGCGCCGGCCGTCGACCTCGCGCACCTGCCCGGGCTCGAACGGCTCGATCATGGCGTGCTCCTTCGCCATGCGGCGGATCCACTTGTCCGACTTGATCATCTCGCGTTGCTCCTCGGCGTCCGGGGCGTCGCGCGCGCCCCGCGGGTTCAGGTGTTCTGGATGACGATGCTGGGAAACTTCGCCGAGAAGTCCTCGGCCTTCTGGGCGACGAAGACCGCGGTCTTCCGGGCGATCGCGCGGTAGGTGTCGGCCACCGCGCCGTCGGGGTCGGCGACGACCGTGGGGCGCCCGGAGTCGGCCTGCTCGCGGATGCGGATGTCGAGCGGCAGCGCGCCGAGGAACGGCACGTTGTAGTCGTCGCACATCTTCTGCGCGCCGCCCTCGCCGAAGATGTGCTCGGCGTGGCCGCACTTGCTGCAGATGTGGATCGCCATGTTCTCGACGATGCCGACGATGGGCACGCCGACCTTCTCGAACATCTTCAGACCCTTGCGCGCGTCGAGCAGCGCGATGTCCTGCGGCGTGGTCACGATCACCGCACCGGTGACCGGGACCTTCTGCGACAGCGTGAGCTGGATGTCGCCGGTGCCCGGCGGCATGTCGACGACCAGGTAGTCGAGGTCGCGCCAGTTGGTGTCCTTCAGCAGCTGCTCGAGCGCCTGCGTCACCATCGGGCCGCGCCAGACCATCGGCGTGTCGACGTCGATGAGAAAGCCGATCGACATCGCCTGCAGGCCGTAGGCTTCCAGCGGCTCGAGCGTCTTGCCGTCCTTCGACTCCGGACGGCCAGCGATGCCCAGCATCGTCGGCTGCGACGGCCCGTAGATGTCCGCGTCCAGCACGCCGACGCTGGCGCCCTCGGCGGCGAGCGCCAGCGCGAGGTTGACCGCGGTCGTCGACTTGCCCACGCCGCCCTTGCCGCTCGCCACCGCGATGATGTTCTTGACGCCCGGGACGAGCTTGACCCCGCGCTGCACCGCGTGCGACGTGATCTTCTGCGTGACGTTGACGACGACCCGCCCGACGCCCGGCAGCGCGGCGAGGTCGTCGGCGACGAGCTTGCGCAGGACCTCGTGCTGGGACTTCGCCGGGTAGCCGAGCTGGAGGTCGACGGTGACGGCGGCGCCGGCGACGGCGATCTTCTTCACCGCCTTGCCGGCGACGAAGCTCTTTCCGGTGTTCGGGTCGACGAGCGCGGACAGACGCGCGGTGACGTCGGCCTCGGTGATTGCCATGGGGGACTCCCTGGAAGCTTTGGAAATAGACGGGGAAACGCGCAAGTCTAGCGAAAAGCGGCGCGCTTCGATATGCCGGCAGGGGCGCGTTTGCTAGAATTCCCCTTTCCCCCGATTCCGGCAAGGTCTTCCGCATGTCCGCCCCGGGCGCCCCCGCGCGCCGCACGCTGTTCGTCACGACCGCGTTGCCGTACGCCAACGGCCCGTTCCACATCGGGCACATCATGGAGTACATCCAGGCGGACATCTGGGTGCGGTTCCAGAGGATGCAGGGCCACGCCGTCCACTTCGTCTGCGCCGACGACACCCACGGCGCGCCGATCATGCTCAAGGCCGAATCCGAGGGGATCACGCCGGAGGCGCTGATCGGAGGGGTCGCCGAGTCGCACCGGGCGGACTGGGCGCGCTACCTGATCAGCTTCGACACGACGCACACGACGCACTCGCCCGAGAACGTCGAGCTCGCGCAGGGAATCTACCGCACGCTGCGCGACCGCGACCTGATCAGCACCCGGACCATCGAGCAGTTCTACGACCCGGTCAAGGGCATGTTCCTGCCCGACCGCTACATCAAGGGCGAATGCCCGAAGTGCGGCGCCAAGGACCAGTTCGGCGACGCCTGCGAGGTGTGCGGCGCGACCTACGCGCCGACCGACCTGAAGCACCCCTATTCGACGATCACCGGCGCGACGCCCGAGATGCGCGCGTCCGAGCACCTGTTCTTCCGCCTTTCGGCACCCGAGGTCGTCGCGTTCCTGCAGCAGTGGACCAAGGCGACGCCGCTGCAGCCCGAGGTGTTCAACAAGATCCAGGAGTGGCTGGGCGAGGGCGGCGCCGCGCTGGCCGACTGGGACATCTCGCGCGACGCCCCCTACTTCGGCATCGAGATTCCCGACCTGCCGGCCGGCGCGCCGAAGAAGTACTTCTACGTCTGGCTCGACGCGCCGATCGGCTACCTCGCGGCGCTGAAGAAGCATTTCTCGTCCGGCGCCGCGGCCAGGCTGGGCGAGCCGCGCGACTTCGCGGCCTTTGTCGCCGATCCCGCCGTCGAGCAGTACCACTTCATCGGCAAGGACATCGTCTACTTCCACACGCTGTTCTGGCCGGCGATGCTGCACTTCTCGGGCCGCAAGACGCCCGACAACGTCTTCGTGCACGGCTTCATCACGTTCTCCGGCGAGAAGATGTCGAAGTCGCGCGGGACCGGGATCTCGCCGCAGCGCTACATGGACCTCGGCCTCAACCCGGAGTGGCTGCGCTACTACATCGCGGCGAAGCTCAACGCCCGCGTCGAGGACCTCGACTTCAATCCCGACGACTTCATCGCCCGCGTCAATAGCGACCTCGTCGGGAAGTACGTCAACATAGCGAGCCGCGCGGCGACGTTCATCGCCCGCCATTTCGACGGCCAGCTGGGGACGCCGGCGGAGGACGACAACGACCGCGCCAACCGGCTCACCATCGCGCAGATGGAGGCGGAGGCCGCGCGCGCAAGCTACGAGGCGCGCGAGTTCGGCCGCGTGCTCCGCGAGGCGATGCGCATCGCCGACCGCATCAACGAGGGTTTCGACGCCGCGCAGCCCTGGCTGCTCGCGAAGGACGCCGGCGCACGCGACCGGCTGCAGACCGTATGCTCGACCGCGCTCGCCGGGTTCCAGCAGCTCACCGTGATGCTGGCGCCGGTGCTGCCGGCGGTCGCCTCGCGGGTGGCCCGCGAGCTGTTCGGTCTCGAACGCGACTACGTCTGGGCCGACGCGTGGAAGACGCCGGCTCGCATCGGGCCGTACCGCCACCTGATCTCCCGCATCGAGCCGAAGGACGTCGACGCGCTGCTCGAGGGACCGAAGGCCGTCGCCGCGGCCGCTGCCGCGATGCCTGCGTCCGGCGGCGCCACCAGCGTCGTCGCGCCGAAGGCGGCACCCGCGGCCGCGCCGTCGGGACCCACGTCCGCGTCCGCCGGCACGGCCGGCGCTACCGCGACCATCGGCATCGACGATTTCGTCAAGGTCGACCTGCGCATCGCGCGCATCGTCGCCGCCGAGCACATCGACGGCGCCGAGAAGCTGCTGAAGCTCACGCTCGACGTCGGCGAGGGCCGCCACCGGACGGTGTTCGCCGGGATCAAGTCGGCGTACCGTCCCGAGGACCTCGTCGGCCGCCTGACCCCGATGGTCGCCAATCTGGCGCCGCGCAAGATGAAGTTCGGCCTGTCGGAGGGCATGGTGCTCGCCGCTTCGGGCGACGGCCCGGGCATCTTCCTGCTCGCCCCCGACAGCGGCGCGGCCCCCGGCATGCGCGTGAAATGACCGGCAGCGATTCCGCCGCGTGGTGCGCCTGCCGATGAACGCGGCAGTGAGCCCGCCGGGCCGTCCCAAGGGCGAACACCGGAGTGCGCAGCACGAAGGTAGTCCATGAGCGGGCTGCGCCCGGAGCTGCTGGCGCTGGCGGTCGCGGCGATTGCCGCCTGGCTCCTGATCGGCGCGCTCGGGCTCGCGCGACCGCGGCACCTCGGGTTCGTCAGCCGCGTCCTGTTCCCGCTCGGCGCCGCGGTCGGACTGGCGCTCGCCGTCGTCGGCTTCGTCGGCATCGCCTCCCCGCCGCGGACCCTGGTGCTGCCGCTGGGGCTGCCGGACCTGCCGTTCCACCTGCGCCTCGACGCGCTGTCGTCGTTCTTCCTGCTGCTGCTGGGGGCCGCCAGCGCCGCGATCTCGGTCTTCTCCATCGGGTACTTCCGCTCCAGCGAGGGCACCGCCCCCGGCGTCATCTGCGCCCAGTACCACGTCTTCCTGGCGTCGATGGCGCTGGTGCTGATCGCCGACGACGCGTACGCGTTCATGGTCGCGTGGGAGTCGATGGCGCTGTCCTCCTACTTCCTCGTCACCACCGAGCACCGGATTCCCGAGATCCGCCGCGCCGGCTTTCTCTACCTGCTGATCGCGCACGTCGGGGCGATCGGCATCCTGCTCTGCTTCGGGGTGCTGCAGGGCGGCAGCGGCGACTACACCTTCGACGCGATGCGCTCGGCGAAGCTCGCCGGCGCGTGGCCGTCGGCGGCGTTCTTCCTCGCGCTGTTCGGCTTCGGGGCCAAGGCGGGGATCGTTCCGCTGCACGTCTGGCTGCCCGAGGCGCATCCGGCGGCGCCGTCGCCGGTGTCGGCGCTGATGAGCGGCGTGATGCTGAAGACGGCGATCTACGGCCTGCTGCGCGTGACCTTCGACCTGCTCGACGCGCAATTGTGGTGGTGGGGCGTGATCGCGCTCTCGCTCGGCCTGGTCACGGCGCTGTTCGGCGTGATCTTCGCGGCCGTGCAGACCGACATGAAGCGCCTGCTCGCGTATTCGTCGATCGAGAACATCGGCATCATCGTCGCCGGCATCGGCCTGACCATCCTGTTCAAGGCCTACGACAAGTCGCTGCTGGCGGCCGTCACGCTGACCGCGGTGCTCTACCACACGCTGAACCACGCGTTCTTCAAGAGCCTGCTGTTCCTCGCGACCGGCTCGGTGCTGCACGCGACGAAGGAGCGCAGCCTCGGCAAGCTCGGCGGCCTCATCCACCGGATGCCGTGGGTCGCCTGGCTGGCGCTGGTCGGCACGCTGGCGATCGCCGGCCTGCCGCCGCTCAACGGCTTCGTGTCGGAGTGGCTGCTGCTGCAGGCGTTCCTGTTCACGCCGACGCTGCCGCAGTCGTTCGTCAACATGCTGGTGCCGCTGGCGGCGGCGGCGCTGGTGCTCGCCGCCGCGCTGGCCGCGTACGTGATGGTGAAATTCTACGGCGTGATCTTCCTCGGCCAGCCGCGCGAGGCGAACCTCGCCCACGCGCACGACGCCGGCTGGCCGGAGCGGGTCGCGCTGATCTGGCTCGCCGCCGGCTGCGTGCTGCTCGGCGTGTTTCCGGTGACCGTCATCACCGCGATCGACCCGATCAACGACATGCTGCTCGGCTCCACGGCGATCCGCTCGGTCACCGGCAACTGGCTGCTGCTGACGCCGATCAGCGCCGACCGCGCCAGCTACAGCCCGCTGATCGTGCTGGCGGTGATCGCCGTCATCGTGCTGCTGACCACGCAGATCGTCCACCGCCTCTACCACGGCCGGGTGCGCCGCGCGCCGGCGTGGGACTGCGGCTTCCCGGCGCAGACGCCGCGGATGCAGGACACCGCCGAGGGCTTCGGGCAGCCGATCCGGCAGGTGTTCGAGCCGTTCTTCCGCATGGAGCGGCAGTTGCCCGACCCGTTCGACCAGGCGCCCTTCTACTCGGTCAAGGCCGGCGACCACTGGTGGCACTGGCTGTACCTGCCAATCGCGCGCGCGGCCGAATTCGCGGCCCGGCTGATCGGCCGGATCCAGCAGGGCCGAATCTCGGTCTACCTGACCTACAGCTTCTTCACGCTGCTGGCGCTGCTGTTCTTCGTCCGATGACCGCCTACGGCTTCCTGTCGCAGCTGCTGCAGCTCGCCATCGCGCTCGCGCTGGCGCCGCTGCTGGTCGGCTGGATCAACCAGTGCCGGTCCTGGCTGCAGAACAAGTCGGCGCCGTCGCTGTTCCTGCCGTACCGGACGATCCGCAAGCTGTTCATGAAGGACGCCGTCGTCGCGGCGAACGCGTCGCCGCTGTTCCGGATGACGCCGTACGTGGTGTTCGGCGCCATGTGCTGCGCGGCGGCGATCGTGCCCTCGCTCGCGACCGACCTGCCGTTCGCGCGGGCCGCCGACGCGATCGCGCTGGTCGGCCTGTTCGCGCTCGCCCGCGTGTTCATCGCGCTGGCGGCGATGGACATCGGCACCGCGTTCGGCTCGATGGGCGCGCGGCGCGAGATGTTCGTCGGCTTCCTCGCCGAGCCGGCGCTGCTGATGGTGCTGTTCACGGCGTCGCTGATCTCGGGATCGACGTCGCTGCCGACGATCGTCGACACGCTGGCGCACCGCGAGCTCGCGATCTATCCGAGCCTGGCGCTCGCCGGCGTCGCGTTCACGATGGTGTCGCTGGCCGAGAACGCGCGCATCCCCGTCGACAATCCCGCGACGCACCTCGAGCTGACGATGATCCACGAGGCGATGATCCTCGAGTACTCGGCGCGGCACCTGGCGCTGATCGAGTGGGCGTCGGCGCTGAAGCTCTTCAACTACTCCTGCATCGGACTCGCGATCTTCTTTCCGTTCGGCATCGCGGCCGGCAGCGGCGACTGGCTCGCGATCCTCGGCGCGGCGCCCGCGCTGGTCGCCAAGCTCCTGGTCGGCGGCTTCGCGCTGGCGCTGATCGAGACGCTCTCGGCCAAGATGCGGATCTTCCGCGCGCCGGAGTACCTGGGCACCGCGTTCCTGCTCGCGGTGCTGGCGATGCTGGTCCACCTGCTGCTGGGAAGCTGACCGTGGCCGCGCTCCCGTTCTACGCCCAGCTCATCAACCTCTTCGCGGCGCTGCTGCTGCTGCTCGCCTTCGCGATGCTGACGCAGCGCCGGGTGCTGTCGCTGATCAACCTGTTCGCGGCGCAGGGCCTGGCGCTCGCGGCGTCGACCGCGATCGTCGCCTGGGGCACCGGGCAGTCGCACCTCTACTGGTCCGCCGGGCTGACGCTGCTGCTCAAGGTGATCCTGCTGCCGTGGCTGCTCTACCGGCTGATCCGGCAGCTCGAGGTCAGGTGGGACGTCGAGCCGCTGATCAACATCCCGACGACGATGCTGGTCGGCATCGTGCTGGTCGTCTTCTCGTTCAATCTCGCCGTGCCGATCTCGCAGCTCGCGAGCACGGTGACGCGGGCGACGCTGGGCATCGCGCTGGCCTGCGTCATGCTGTCCTTCCTGATGATGATCACGCGCCGCAAGGCGATCACCCAGGTCGTCGGCTTCCTGTCGATGGAGAACGGGCTCTTCTTCGCCGCGACCAGCGCGACCTACGGCATGCCGATGGTGGTCGAGCTCGGCATCGCGCTCGACGTGCTGGTCGGCATGCTGATCCTGGGCGTGTTCTTCTTCCAGATCCGCGAGCAGTTCGACAGCCTCGACCTGAAGCACCTGGAAAAGCTGAAGGAGGGCGAGTGATCGAGATCCTCGCCGTCCTCGGCTTCCCGCTTGCCGGCGCGCTCGCGCTCGCGATCATCGGCGAGCGTGACGAGGCGCCCGCCGTCAACGTGGTCGCGAGCTTCCTCACCTTCGCGGCCGCGATCGCGCTCACCGTTCGCGTGATCGCCGACGGCCCGCTGCTGGTGCTGGACCGGCAGTTCTTCGTCGACCCCTTCAACGTGTTCCTGGTCGCGCTGACGGCGTTCGTCGGCTTCACCACGTCGATCTTCTCGCGGCCGTACATGCGCATCGAGCACGAGCGCGGGAAGCTCGGCGCCGCGCGGCTGCGCCTCTACCACAGCATGTACCAGCTGTTCAATTTCACGATGCTGGTCGCGCTGCTCACCAACAACATGGGCATCCTGTGGGTGGCGATGGAGGCGGCGACGCTGACCACGGTGCTGCTGGTCTCGCTGTACCGGACGCCGGCGAGCCTCGAGGCCGCGTGGAAGTACTTCATCCTCTGCGGGGTCGGCATCGCGCAGGCGCTGTTCGGGACGATCCTGCTCTTCTTCGCCGCGGAGAAGCTGCTCGGCGCGGAAGGCGGCGCGCTGCTGTGGACCGAGCTCAACCACGTCAAGGGCCAGCTCGAGCCGACGGTGCTGCTGCTGGCGTTCGTGTTCCTGCTGGTCGGCTACGGCACCAAGGTCGGCCTGGTGCCGCTGCACAACTGGCTGCCCGACGCGCACGCCGAGGGTCCGACCCCCGTGTCGGCGGTGCTGTCCGGGCTGCTGCTCAACGTCGCGCTGTACGCCGTCGTGCGCTGCAAGGTGCTGGTCGAGGGCGCCGTGCACACGGGCATCGCGAGCACGCTGATGATGGGCTTCGGCCTGCTCTCGGTGGTCGTCGCCGCGTTCCTGCTGTCGCGACAGAAGGACATCAAGCGGCTGTTCGCCTACTCGTCGATCGAGCACATGGGCATCATCACCTTCGCCTTCGGCATGGGCGGGCCGATCGCCAACTTCGCCGCGCTGCTGCACATGACGGTGCACTCGCTGACCAAGTCGGCGATCTTCTACGCCGTCGGCCACGCAGCGCAGAAGACCGGGACGCAGATGATCGACGGCATCCGCGGGCTGGTCACGATCAGCCCGGCGATCGGCTGGGGGCTGGCGCTGGGCACGCTGGCGATCCTGGGCATGCCGCCGTTCGGCGTGTTCGCCAGCGAGTTCCTGATCCTCACCACGGCGATGCGCGAGCAGCCGTGGGCGACGCCGTTCCTGCTGCTGGCGCTCGGCGTCGCGTTCGCCGCGGTGTTTTCCAAGGTGCAGCCGATGGTGTTCGGCGAGACGACGGCGCAGCGGCTGCCGCTGCGGCCCGCGATGCTGCCGGTGTTCGTGCACCTCGCGCTGGTGCTGATGCTCGGGACTGTGGATCCCGCCCTGGCTCGCCGAATGGTACCGGCAGGCGGCGCGGATGATCGGATGACCGACAGGCCTCCCGCGATGAACGTCAACCCCCTCGGACTCTCGGCCGCCGCGCTGCCCTCGTCGATCCCGACGCAGCGCGTGCCCGTCAGTTCCGGCCAGCTGCTGCCGGCGTGCCGCCTGGCCTGGGAGCGCGGCGGCCAGCTCGCCGCGCTGTGGGCGAGCGACGAGCGCGACCGCGACCGCGGCTTCCTGCTGCGCGTCGTGCTGTCCGACGCCGACGGCCTGACCGTGCTCGAGCAGTCGCTGCCGCCGAACGACCCGACCTGCCCCGACCTCTGCCTCATCTTCCCTGCCGCCAACCGGATGCAGCGGGCGGCCTTCGACCTGGTCGGCGTGGCTTCCGAGTCCGACGACCAGCGGCCGTGGCTGTGGATGGCGAGCTGGCCGATCGACCGCTTCCCGCTGCGCCGCGATTTCGAGGCCTCGCCGAAGTGGGAGCCCGGGCAGGAGGACTACCCGTTCGTCCGCGTCGCCGGCGATGGCGTCCACGAAATCCCGGTCGGCCCCGTGCACGCGGGCATCATCGAGCCGGGGCATTTCCGCTTCCAGATCGTCGGCGAGAAGGTGCTGCGGCTGGAAGAGCGGCTGGGCTGGGTGCACAAGGGCATCGAGAAGCGCTTCGAGTCGATGTCGCTCGCCGACGGTTACCGGCTCGCAGGCCGCGTGTCGGGCGACAGCACCGTGGCGTACGCGCTGGCCTACGCGCAGGCCGCCGAGGCGATCGCCGGCGTCGCCGTGCCGCGCGCGCGCGGTCTGGCTGCGCGCGCTGCTGCTCGAGCGCGAGCGCATCGCCAATCACCTGGGCGACCTCGGCGCCCTCGGCAACGACGGCGGCTTCGCGTTCGGACTCGCGCAGTTCTCGCGCCTCAGGGAGGACGTGCTGCGCGCCAACCGCGCGGCGTTCGGCCACCGGCTGCTGATGGACGTCGTGGTCCCGGGCGGCGTGGCGCACGATCTCGCCGCGGTGGACGCCGCGGCCATGCGGCAGCAGAGCACGTCGCTGGAAGCCGAGATCCGCACGCTGCGCGACATCTACGACGACCACGCCGGGCTGCAGGACCGCTTCCGCACCTGCGGGCGGGTCACTCCGGAGCTCGCCGCGCAGCTGGGGCTCGTCGGCCTTCCCGCCCGCGCCAGCGGCCAGGCGCGCGACCTGCGCTGCGATTTCCCGATCGCGCCCTACGACACGCTGGAGGTACGCAAGGCCGGGCACGCCGACGGCGACGTCGCGGCCCGCGTCGCGGTGCGCTTCGACGAGGCGCTGGAGTCGCTGCGCCTGGTCCGGGCGATCGTCGACGCGCTGCCGGCAGGCGACTGCCGCGAGGCGCTGCCCGGGGCCGCCGCGTGGCCCGCGCATCGGCTGTCCGTCGGGTGCGTCGAGGGCTGGCGCGGCCCCGTGCTGGTCGGGCTGGAGAGCGGGCCCGGCGGCTCGATCCGCCGCTGCCATCCGCACGACCCCTCGTGGTCGAACTGGCCGGTGCTGGAGCACGCGGTGATCGGCAACATCGTTCCCGACTTCCCGCTGATCAACAAGTCGTTCAACCTCTCCTACAGCGGGCACGACCTCTGAGGCGCGCCGCGCCGTCCGCGACCGCCGCCCCTCCGACCCGTCCCGACCTCGAGCCCGCTCCCCCGACGCCATGCTCCACGTCCTGCACCAGATCATCCGCACCGGCATCAAGACCGAAGCCGCTCCGGTTCCCGCCCCGGCCGACGAGGGCGCAGCCGTCGCGCGGCTGCAGCGGCAGGTGCTGCGCACGCTCGGCCGCGCGCTGACCATCCGCCAGGTCGACGCCGGGTCGTGCAACGGCTGCGAGCTCGAGATCCACGCGCTCGGCAACCCCTACTACAACATCGAGGGCATGGGCATCCGGTTCGTCGCCAGTCCGCGCCACGCCGACCTGCTGCTGGTCACCGGCCCGGTGTCGAAGCACATGGCGATCGCGCTCCGGCGCACGTACGACGCGACGCCGGAGCCGAAGCTCGTCGTCGCCGTCGGCGACTGCGGCTGCAACGGGGGAATCTTCGGCGAGAGCTACGCGAGCCTCGGCCGCGTCGCCAACGTGATTCCCGTCGACGTCGAGGTCCCCGGCTGCCCGCCGACGCCCACCGCGCTGCTGCAGGGCATCCTCGCCGCGGTCACGCGCCATGCGAGCGCGGCGGAACCGGCGACGGCGGATCCCGGTGTCGGCACCCCGGATTGACCGCGGGCGCCACTCCCTCGAATACTGGCCGGCCGCACCCCCTTCCGACAAGGCATCGACCATGAGCGAACCGACGCAAGCCCCGACCCCGGCCCCGGCTCCGATCCCGGAGGACCCGGCCAAGCGCATGCGCGAGAAGCTCGACAAGCTGCTCGCCCGCGACCCGTGCCGCAGCGAGGGCTCGATCGTGCTGAACGGGCGCACGCTCAAGTACCGCGCGATCGCCGAGTTCGTCCCGGTCGTCGCCGGCGGCGTCGACGACAAGCGCGGCGACCCCGAGGCTGCGATCTTCACGACGTCGTATCTCCTCGACGCCGCCGATCCCGCGACGCGGCCGGTGTGCTTCGTGTTCAACGGGGGGCCCGGCTCGGCGTCGATCTGGCTGCACCTGGGCGCGCTCGGGCCGAAGCGCGTGGTGATCCGCGAGGACGGCACGATGCCGCCGCCCCCGTACACGGTGACCGACAACCAGGAGTCGTGGTTCGAGCACTTCGACCTCGTGTTCATCGATCCGCCGCACACCGGCTACTCGGTCACCGCCAGCGCGGAGGCGCGGAAGAAGATGCTGTCGGTCGACGGCGACGTCGACGCGCTCGCCGAGTGCATCCGCACCTGGCTGGGACGGCATCGGCGCTGGAGCTCGCCCGTCTACGTCGCCGGCGAGAGCTACGGCACGACGCGCGGCGCGGCGCTTGCGGACAAGCTGCAGGACATCGGCGTCGCGTTGTCCGGGCTCGTGCTCGTCTCCTGCGCGATGGACCTGCAGAGCATCGTGTTCGCGCCGCGCAACGACCTGCCGTACGCGCTGTTCCTGCCGGCGTTCGCGTCCGTCGCGCAGTACCACGGGAAGCTCAAGGGAAGCCTCGGCGAGTCGCCGGCCGCGGCGCGCGCCGCTGCCGAGGCATTCGTCGACGACGAGTACCTCGGCGCGCTCCACGCCGGGTCGCGGCTGTCGAAAGCCGCCCGGCGGCGCGTCGCCGGCCGCATCGCGCAACTGACCGGGCTCGCGCCGGCGCTGGTCGAGGAAAAGAACCTGCGCATCAGCGACCAGACGTTCTTCGTCGAGCTGCTGCGCGACCGCGGCCTGATCGTCGGCCGCCTCGAGGCGCGGGTCACCGGGCCGATGGCCGCCAGCCGCTCGCACGACTGGGAATTCGACCCGGGCATCGAGGCGATCGTCGCGCCGTACACGATGGCGGCGCACGCGTACATGAGCGAGAGCCTGGGCGTGGATACGCAGGCGCGCTACGAGGTCCTGTCCGAGGACGCGCACAAGCAGTGGAACTGGAACCGCGGCGAGGCGAAGGGCAACAGCTTCGCGTGCACCAGCCCCGACCTGTCGCGCGCGCTGCGCCGGAACCCGCACCTGCGCGTGCTGGTCGCGAGCGGCCACTACGACCTCGGGACGCCGTACAGCGCGTCCAACTGGTCGCTGGCGCAGCTCGACGTGCCCGCCGACGTGCTCGCGCGCGTCGAGCACCACTACTACGACGCCGGCCACATGATGTACACGCGCGAGGCCGACATGATGAAGCTGAAGCGCGACCTCGCCGCGTGGCTCGCCGCCTAGCCGCGGCGCGCGCCGGGTCCGGTCAGCGCGCCAGCGCGAGCTCGTAGACGACGTCGGGCTCGCCTTCCTCGTTGCCCTTGCCGTCGCCGAGCCTCACGGCGACGAAGCCGTTGCGCTCGTAGAAGCGGCGCGCGCCCGTGTTGCGCTGGAACGTGGCAACCCGCAGCACCGGTGTCTTCGCCGTCGCCTCGGCGATGGTCGCGTCGAGCAGCTGCTGGCCGATCCCGTGGCGGGTCCAGCCCGACTTGACGTAGAGGTGCATCAGCCAGGTGCCGTCGCGCGCGGCGAAGCCGACGATCTCGCGGCGCAGCGTCGCCACCCGGACCGACTGCTTCGGCAGCACCTCGTTGCGCATCCACGCCCGGGTCTCCGCGTCGTCGTGGACGACGCGCAGCCACGGCATCGCGGCCCGGCGCGACGCCGCGAACAGCGCGGCGAGCGCGTCCGACTCCTCGGCGAACCGACGGACGTCGGGACGTCGCAGCTCGAGCTGCGGCGTCGCGCTCACCCCAGCAGGTCCCCTGCCGCCTTGCGGCCCCGGCCGACGCCGGCCCGCGGCGCCGGCGCGGCGCGGGCCGCCCGCGCGGCCGCGGCGACGAGCACCGGCTTCAGGTACCTGCCGGTGTGGCTGGCGGCGACCTTGACGATGTCCTCCGGCGCGCCCTCGGCTACGATCATGCCGCCGCCGGCGCCGCCTTCCGGCCCGAGGTCGATGATCCAGTCGGCGGTCTTGATGACGTCGAGGTTGTGCTCGATCACGACCACCGTGTTGCCGTGGTCGCGCAGCCGGTGCAGCACGGTGAGCAGCAGCTCGATGTCGTGGAAGTGCAGGCCCGTCGTCGGCTCGTCGAGGATGTACAGCGTGCGGCCGGTGTCGCGCTTCGACAGCTCCAGCGCCAGCTTGACGCGCTGCGCCTCGCCGCCGGACAGCGTGGTCGCCGACTGGCCCAGCGTGATGTAGCCGAGGCCCACGTCGAGCAGCGTCGCGAGCTTGCGCGCGACCGTCGGCACCGGCTCGAAGAACGCGTGCGCCTGCTCGACCGTCATCGCCAGCACGTCGTGGATGTTCCGGTCCTTGTAGCGGATCTCCAGCGTCTCGCGGTTGTAGCGCTGGCCGTGGCAGACGTCGCAGGGCACGTAGACGTCGGGCAGGAAGTGCATCTCGACCTTGATCAGGCCGTCGCCCTGGCAGGCTTCGCAGCGGCCGCCCTTGACGTTGAACGAGAACCGGCCGGGACCGTAGCCGCGCTCGCGCGCCTCGCGGACCTGCGCGAACAGCTCGCGGATCGGCGTGAACAGCCCGGTGTACGTCGCCGGGTTCGAGCGCGGCGTGCGGCCGATCGGGCTCTGGTCGACGCTGATCACCTTGTCGAAGTGCTCGAGCCCGTGCATCTCCTCGTGCGCGGCGGGCTCGGTGGTGCTGCCGTAGAGCTGCCGCGCGACGGCGTGGTAGAGCGTGTCGTTGATCAGCGTCGACTTGCCCGACCCGGACACGCCGGTCACGCAGACGAACAGCCCGACCGGCAGCCGCAGCGTCACGTCGCGCAGGTTGTTGCCCGACGCGCCCTCGATCACCAGCGCGTTCTGCGCGTCGCCGCGATGCCGGCGCGCGGGGATCGGGATCTGCCGGGTCCCGGACAGGTACTGACCGGTCAGCGATTGCGGCGCGCGACGCACCTCGTCCGGCGTGCCCTGCGCGACGACCTGCCCGCCGTGCTCGCCGGCGCCCGGTCCCATGTCGACGACGTAGTCGGCCGACAGGATGGCGTCCTGGTCGTGCTCGACGACGATGACGCTGTTGCCGAGGTCGCGCAGGTGCTTCAGCGTGTCGAGCAGCCGGTCGTTGTCGCGCTGGTGCAGTCCGATCGACGGCTCGTCGAGCACGTACATGACGCCGGTGAGGCCCGAGCCGATCTGCGACGCGAGGCGGATGCGCTGCGCCTCGCCGCCCGACAGCGTCTCGGCCGAGCGGTCGAGCGACAGGTAGTCGAGGCCGACGTTGTTGAGGAACGCGAGCCGCGAGCCGAGTTCCTTGACGATCTTGTCGGCGATCGCCGCGCGCTGGCCGTCGAGCTTCAGCCGCGCGAAATACGCCGCCGACTCGCGCAGCGGCGCCGCCGAGATCTCGTAGATCGCGCGGGCGTCGGCGCCGTCGCCGACCTTGACGTTGCGCGCCTCGCGCTTCAGGCGCGTGCCGTCGCAGGCGGGACACGGCCGGCTGTTGAGGTACTTGGCCAGCTCCTCGCGCACCATCACCGAGTCGGTCTCGCGGTAGCGGCGCTCGAGGTTCGGCAGGATGCCCTCGAACGGGTGCTCGCGGACCGCCGCGCGGCCGCGCTCGGACAGGTACGCGAACGGCACCGCCTCCTCGCCGCTGCCCTCGAGGATCAGCGTCTGCACCCGCTCGGGCAGCTTGGAGAACGGCTTTTCCAGGTCGAACCGGTAGTGCTTCGCCAGGCTCTGCAGCATCTGGAAATAGAACTGGTTGCGCCGGTCCCAGCCCTTGATCGCGCCGGAGGCGAGCGAGAGCTGCGGAAACGCGACGACGCGCTTGGGGTCGAAGAAGCTGATCGTGCCCAGCCCGTCGCAGCGCGGGCAGGCGCCCGCCGGGTTGTTGAACGAGAAGAGTCGCGGCTCGAGCTCGGCCAGCGCGTAGTTGCAGACCGGGCACGCGAACTTGGCCGAGAACAGGTGCTCGCGGCCGGTGTCGAGTTCCAGCACGATCGCGCGCGAGTCGCCGTGGCGCAGCGCCGTCTCGTACGACTCGGCCAGCCGCTGCTTCATGTCGGCGCGCACCTTGAGCCGGTCGACGACGACCTCGATCGTGTGCTTGGTCGTCTTCGCGAGCTTCGGCGTGGCGTCGATCTCGTGCATCGTGCCGTCGACGCGGACGCGGACGAAGCCCTTCGCCCGCAGCTCGATGAAGAGCTCGGCCTGCTCGCCCTTGCGGTTGACCACCACCGGCGCCAGGATCGCGAGCTTCGTGTCCTCGGGGAACGCGAGCGTGGCGTCGACCATCTGCGAGATCGTCATCGCGGCGAGCTTCTGCTCCGGATGGTCGGGACAGTACGGGTCGCCGACGCGCGCGAACAGCAGGCGCAGGTAGTCGTGGATCTCGGTGACGGTGCCGACGGTCGAGCGCGGGTTGTGGCTGGTCGCCTTCTGCTCGATCGAGATCGCCGGCGACAGGCCTTCGATCAGGTCGACGTCCGGCTTTTCCATCAGCTGCAGGAACTGCCGCGCGTACGCCGACAGCGACTCGACGTAGCGGCGCTGGCCCTCGGCGTAGAGCGTGTCGAACGCGAGGGAGCTCTTGCCCGACCCGGACAGGCCGGTCAGCACGATGAGCTTGTGCCGCGGCAGGTCGAGGTTGACGTTCTTCAGGTTGTGCGTGCGTGCGCCGCGGATGCGGATGTAGTCCATCGGTTCCGGTTCGTGTCTGGTGGCGCCCCGGCGCTCGCTCCCGGCACGACACGCCGCGCAACGGCTGCGGCAGGGTTGGGCGGCGGGTCTCGGCCGTCCGGCCGAGAGAGAAACGCGGGGCAACCTGTTACTATACTGCCATTCGCCCGTCCGTTTCGACTCCGCAGCATCCCCATCCAGGCAAGCCCGTGCGCGACCCCGCCGCGACCTCATCCGCCGCGTCTTCACCCGCCGCGTCATCGCCCGATGCGACGGCCCCGGCCACCGCTTCGCCGGCGCCGGGCCCCGATCGTTCCGCCAGGGTCCGCATGACTGCGGCCGAACGCCGCGCGACGACGGGGCTGGCCGGCATCTTCGGCCTGCGCATGCTCGGGATGTTCATCGTGCTGCCGGTGCTGGCGCTCTACGCCGAAGGCCTTCCCGGCGGCGCCGACCACACGCTGGTCGGCATCGCGCTCGGCGCCTACGGCCTCGCGCAGGCGGTGCTGCAGGTGCCCTTCGGCTTCGCGTCCGACCGCTGGGGCAGAAAGCCCGTCATCGTCGCGGGCCTCGTCATCTTCGCGCTCGGCAGCTTCGTCGCCGCGTGGGCACCGACCATCCACTGGACCATCGCCGGCCGCGTGCTGCAGGGCGCCGGCGCGATTTCGGCCGCGGTGCTGGCGCTGACCGCGGACCTCACCCGCGACGCCGTCCGCACCCGCGCGATGGCGGCGATCGGCATGACCATCGGCGCCACGTTCGCGCTGTCGCTGATCGCCGGCCCGCTGCTGACCAACGTGATCGGCGTGCCCGGCATCTTCGTGCTCACCGGCGTGCTGGCGCTGACGGCGATCGTCGCGCTGCAGCGGGTCGTGCCGATGGCGCCGCCGCCGGTCGCGCCGGCCGAAGGCGACTGGCGGCGCGTGCTCGCCGACGGCCAGCTGCTGCGGCTCAACTACGGCATCTTCGCGCTGCACGCCGCGCTGATGGCGCTGTTCGTCCAGGTCCCGTTCATGCTGCGCGACGCCGGCCTCGCCGCGCCGCGCCACTGGCTGGTCTACCTGCCGGTGCTGCTGGGCTCCGTCGTGCTGATGCTGCCGGCGATGATGAACGCCGACCGCCCGGGCCGCGGCAAGCCGATATTCGTCGGCGCGGTCGCGCTGCTGTTCGTCGGGCAGGCGCTGCTGGCGCTGGCCGGCGCCTCGCTCGCGCTCATCGTCACCGCACTGGTCGTGTTCTTCACCGCGTTCAACCTGCTCGAGTCCAAGCTGCCGTCGATGGTGTCCAAGTACGCGCCGCCTTCGGCGCGCGGCACCGCGAGCGGCGTCTACTCGAGCGTGCAGTTCCTCGGCGTCTTCGCCGGCGGCGCGGTCGGGGGCTGGCTGTCGCAGCACCACGGTCCGCCGGCGGTGTTCGGCTTCTGCCTCGCGCTGACCGCGCTGTGGCTGGTCGCCGGCGCCACGATGAGCGCCGCCCCGGCGTACAATCGCCCCGAACTTTCGATGGGAGAAACATAAGATGGCCTCGGTCAACAAGGTAATCCTGCTCGGCAATCTCGGCCGCGATCCCGAAACGCGCTACACGACCGGCGGCGACGCGGTCACCAACCTGCGCATCGCGACCACCGAGCAGTGGAAGGACAAGAGCGGCGAGAAGCAGGAGAAGACCGAGTGGCACTCGGTCGTGCTGTTCGGCCGCCAGGCGGAAGTCGCCGGCGAGTACCTGAAGAAGGGCCGCTCGGTCTACATCGAGGGCCGGCTGCAGACGCGCAAGTGGACCGACAAGGAAGGCGTCGAGAAGTACTCGACCGAGATCGTCGCTGACCGCATGCAGCTGATCGGCGGCGCGCGTGAAGGCGGCGGCGGTGGCGGCGGCGACGTCGAGTTCTCGGGCGGCGGCAGCGGGGCGGTGGCGGCAGCTCGGCGCCCGGCGGCGGTTCGTCCTCCGGCGGCGCGCGCGGCGCGGCCAAGCCGCCGGCCAAGAAGACCGACGACTTCGACGACGACATTCCGTTCTAGGACATGCGGGCGCCCGGTGCGCCCGTCACGTTGCCGCGCCGTTCGGCGCGGTCAGGCGGCTGACGAATCGGGCTGCCGAATCGCCGCGGTCTCGCGTTCGACGATGACCCCGCCCCCGAGGCACACCTCGCCGTCGTAGAGCACCAGGTACTGGCCCGGCGTCGGCGCCCATTGCGGCGCCGCGAACGTCGCGCGACCGCCACCCTCGCCGTCGAGCACCAGCACGCACGGCGCGTCCGGCATCCGGTACCGCGTCTTCGCGCCGAGCCGCGCCAGCGCATCCGCCGCCGGCGGCGCGCCGGCGATCCAGTGCAGGTCTGCCGCGTCGACGGCATCGCGGTACAGCAGCGCATGGTCGTGGCCCTGCACGACGATCAAACTGTTCGTTCGCCATGTCCTTGCCGGCGACGAACCACGGCGCGGCGCCGCCGTCCCTCGTGCCGCCGATCCCCAGCCCCTGGCGCTGCCCCAGCGTGTAGTACGCGAGCCCGTCGTGCCGGCCGACGTCGACGCCGTCGGGCGTCCGCATCGGACCCGGCGTGCGCGGCAGGTAGCGGGCGAGGAACTCGCGGAACGGCCGCTCGCCGATGAAGCAGATCCCGGTCGAGTCCTTCTTCGCCCAGGTCGGGATGCCCTCGCGCTTCGCGATCGCGCGCACGTCTCGCTTCTGCAGCTCGCCCAGCGGGAACAGCACCGGCGCGAGCTGCGCCTGCGTCAGCCGGTGCAGGAAGTAGCTCTGGTCCTTGCCGGCATCGAGCGCCTTCAGCAGCTCGACGCGCGGGCCGCCGGCGGGACCGTGCGACGAGCGTGCCGCCTCGTCCGGCATGCCGCGCGGTTCCGCCGGGCCGTCGCCGACGCGCCGGACCCGCGCGTAGTGCCCCGTCGCGATCGCGTCCGCGCCCAGCGCCAGCGCGTGGTCGAGGAATGCGCGGAACTTGATCTCGCTGTTGCACAGCACGTCGGGGTTCGGCGTCCGGCCGGCGCGGTACTCGGTCAGGAAATGCGCGAACACGCGCTCGCGGTATTCGGCCGCGAAGTTCACCGCCTCGAGGTCGATGCCGATGACGTCGGCGACGCTCGCCGCGTCGACGAGGTCCGCGCGCGTCGTGCAATGCTCGTCGGTGTCGTCGTCCTCCCAGTTCTTCATGAACAGGCCGACGACGTCGAAGCCCTGCTGCTTCAGCAGCCACGCGGCGACCGACGAGTCGACGCCGCCCGACATGCCGACCACGACCTTGCGCCGTCGCGCCATCAGCCGACCTCGGTGACGGTGGCGAGCGGCAGCCGGCGCCCGGCGCGCCAGTCGTCGACGCACTGCAGCACCAGCGGGCTGCGGTGCATCGCGCGCTTCGCGACGAGTTCGTCGTAGGTGAGCCACAGCGCGCGGACGATGCCGTCGTCGAGCGCGCGGTCGGGCTCGTGGCCGACGATGTCGGCGGCGAAGGCGAAGCGCACGAACGTCGCCCCGGTGTCGGCGGCCTGCCAGCGGTAGATGCCGACGATCGCGCCCGGCGCGACGCGGTAGCGGGTTTCCTCCAGCGTTTCGCGCACGGCGGCGTCGGTCAGCGTCTCCGCCGCCTCGAGATGCCCGGCGGGCTGGTTGAGCCGCAGTCCCGACCGCGTCATTTCCTCGACGAACAGGAATGCGCCGTCGCGCTCGACGACGGTCGCGACGGTGACGGCGGGACGGGGAAGTTCGACTTCACGCATGAGGCGGGGCCGGCCGAAATGAAAAAGGCAGGAACCTCGCGGTCCCTGCCTCGTTCAGGAAAGGCGGAACGCTTAGGGCGTCGCGGCCTTCTGCATCGCCTTCTGCACCGCCGGGTCCTTCATGTCGGGCTTGACGGCCTTCGGGTCGTTCTTGGTCGCGGCGACGTTCGCCTTCGCCTTGGCGGCGTCGGCAGCGGTCGTGTTCGCCGTCGCGGCGGCTTCGGTCGTCGAGGCGACGGCCTTCTGCTTCGAGCGACTTGTCGGCCAGCGGCTTCGCGGTCTTCTTGGACGCTTCGACGTTCTTCTTCTGCATGGCGGCGTCGGCGGCGGTCGTGCTGCCCGTCGAGCCGGCTTCGGTCGTCGACTTGACGACCTCTTGCTTCGCCTTGTTCACTTCGGCCTTGGTGGCGGGCGCGGCGGCAGCGGGGGCAGCTCGGGGCGGCGGTTTGAGCGGCAGCGACGGTGGCGAACGTGCTGGCGATCAGCGCAACGAGGAGCTTGTTCATGGTGGGTCCTATCTCAGTGGTGGTGGAATTTTCAGTGCTTACGCATGATCGGCCGGATGGATTTGGCTGCTTGTGCTGACTTGTCGCGGCTCGTTATACGAAATTGTAAAACCACGAAAGTATAGCGGGAAACTGGCAATTCCACAAACCGAACAACGACTTCCGTGCATTCATGGAGATTGCCCGGGTGCGATTTCCGTCGCACCCTGCGGCCATCAACGGGGGTGCTTGGCAACCGGTTGACACAACGGCAGCGCGCGAATGGGTGCGCCGCGACAAGTCATTGTTTTTAATGAATTTAAATTGGATCTTCGGGGAGAGGCGCGCATGGCGAGCGCGCGACCGTGCCGCCATCGCCCAACTGCCGCCGACCGATCCGGCGCCGTGGTCGATGCCGTCCCGTCAGCCCGGGCGCGCCGTGAACCCGATGTCCCGCTGCAGCCAGTCGCGAACCAGCGGCACGGTGATCGCCCGCCGCGTCGCCAGCGAATGCCGGTCGAGCGCGGTCAGCGTCGCCAGCAGCGACGCCATGTCGCGGCGGCCATGGGCGAGCAGATACGCGACGACTTCGTCGGACAGCGTCAGGCCGCGCAGCCGCGCCCAGGCGACGAGCGCCGCCGGCTTCTCGTCGTCCGCCAGCGGCAGGACCTCGAACACCAGGCCCCAGCCCAGCCGGGAACGCAGGTCGTCGCGCAGCGGCAGCGTGGCCGGCGCGGCGCCGGCAGCGACCAGCAGCGCCCCGCCCGCGGCGCGCAGCGCGTTGTACAGCGTGAACAGCCGCGCCTGCGCGTCGGCGTCTGCCGTCTCGACCTGGTCGACCGCGACCAGCGCGGAACGCGCCAGCACCTGGGGGTCCGCCACCAGCGCGCCGGGCGAAGCGGCATAGACGGCCGTCCGGCCCGCCGGGGTCGCCGCCGCGACGGTCGCCCGCAGCAGGTGCGACTTGCCGACACCCGCGGGGCCCCACAGCACGACGCCGGTCTCGCTGCCTCGACCGGCGGCCAGCGCGGCCAGCGCGGCCAGCGCCTCGGCGTTGCGCCCGGTGACGAAATTCGCGAACGCCGGCGGCTCCGGCGGCGCGAGTTCGAAGACGAGCTGTTCCATCATTCGCGGTACAGTGGCGAATCGACGTACGCCGCGCGCACCCGCCGCAGCGCGACCAGCATCGCCGCCGACACCGGCAGCGCGAGCAGCACGCCGGCGAACCCGAACAGCTGGCCGAAGGCGAGCAGCGCGAAGATCACCGCCAGCGGATGCAGTCCGATGCGGTCGCCGACGACGTACGGCAGCAGCACGTAGTTCTCGATGAGCTGCCCGATGCCGTAGACGACCAGCACCGCGACGAAGCCCGGCCAGCCGCTCCACTGCAGCAGCGCGGCCAGCACGCCCAGCGTGAAGCCGATGCCGAAGCCGACGTAGGGGATGAACACCAGCAGCCCCGTCAGCAGGCCGATCGGGACCGCGAACTGCAGCCCGGCGATCGACAGCGCGATCGCGTAGTACGCCGCCAGCGACAGCATGACGATCCCCTGGCCGTGGAGGAACTCGGCCAGCACGTGATCGATCTCGGTCGCCATCCCGCGCGACCTGCGGCAGCCAGCGGCGGGGAACGAGGTCGTCGACGCGCGCGACCAGCGACGGCCAGTCGCGCAGCAGGTAGAACATCACCACCGGGATCAGCGCCAGGTTCACCAGCAGCGCCAGCACCACGGCGCCGCCGCTCCTCACTCCGGACAGCAGGCGCAGGCCCAGCTCGCGCGCGCTTTCGAGGTTGTCGACGATCACCTGCCGCAGCGTCGACAGGTCCAGCGCGATCTCGAACCCGAAGTTCTCGCGCAGCCACGGCGCGACGTGGATCGAGAAGCGCTCGGCGAGATCGGGCAGCATCCGCGCGAGGATCGTGACCTCGGCCTGCACCAGCGGGATGACGACGAAGGCGATGCCCAGCGCCGCCGCCAGCATCACCACGCAGGCCAGCAGGGTGCCCGCGGTGCGGTGGATGCCCCAGCCTTCGCAGCGGCGGACGATCGGACGGCCGAGGTAGGCGAGGATCGCCCCGACCAGGAACGGCGTCAGCACCGGGCCCAGCCAGCGCAGCGCCGCGAACAGCGCCAGCGCGGCGCCGACGATCCACAGGTACTGCCGCGGCCTGACCCGCGATTCGCCCGCGCGGTGCCGACGGCGCGTCGCGCGGCAGGGCGCCCTCCGGCGGCGCCGGCGGCACGGAAGCGGCGCCGGGTTCGGGATCGTGCGGGGGCGGTGGCGAGGCCATCTACGGTAAAATCCGGGAAAGCGCAGCGGGATCGGCCGGGACTCCGGCCCGCGACTGCCGCGGCGCGCAAGCCCGCCACTCTACCCGCAGCGCTCGCCCCGGTGCAATCGTCCCCGTCCCGCTGCCCCCCGGCCCCGCGCGATCCACCGACCTCCTTCCCGCCGATGACCCACTCCGAGCGCCCTCCCTCCCCCTCGCTGTCGTACCGTGACGCCGGGGTCGACATCGACGCGGGCGACGCGCTGGTCGAGCGCATCAAGCCGTTCGCCAAACGGACGATGCGCCCCGAGGTCATCGCCGGCATCGGCGGCTTCGGCGCGCTGATCGAGATCGGCAAGCGCTTTCGCGAGCCGGTGCTGGTCGCGGGCACCGACGGCGTCGGCACCAAGCTCAAGCTCGCCTTCGCGCTCGACCGCCACGACACCGTCGGCATCGACCTGGTCGCGATGAGCGTCAACGACATCCTGGTGCAGGGCGCCGAGCCGCTGTTCTTCCTCGATTACTTCGCCTGCGGCAAGCTCGACGTCGACGTCGCCGCCGACGTCATCAAGGGCATCGCCGCGGGCTGCGAGCAGGCCGGCTGCGCGCTGATCGGCGGCGAGACCGCCGAGATGCCCGGCATGTACGCGGCGGGCGAGTACGACCTCGCCGGCTTCGCCGTCGGCGTCGTCGAGAAGAGCCGCGCGATCGACGGCCGCTCGATCGCGCGCCGGCGACGTGCTGCTCGGCCTCGCGTCGAGCGGGCCGCATTCGAACGGCTTTTCGCTGATCCGCCGCATCGTCGACGCCGCCGGCGCGGACCTTTCCGCGCCGCTGGCCGGGGCCGACACGGAGGCGCCGATCGCCGGCGCGGCGCACGCGCACGCTGGGCGAGACGCTGCTCGAGCCGACGCGCATCTACGTGAAGCCGCTGCTGGCGCTGATCGCCGCGCTGCCGGTCAAGGGCATGGCGCACATCACCGGCGGCGGTCTCGTCGAGAACACGCACCGGATGTTTCCGGACCACGTCGCCGCGCGCCTGCACCGCGAGCGCTGGCCGCAGCCGCCGGTGTTCGCCTGGCTGCAGCGGCACGGCAACGTCGCCGACGCGGAAATGCACCGCGTGTTCAACTGCGGCATCGGCATGGTCGTCGTCGTCGGCCCGGACCACGCCGACGAGGCGCAGCGCCTGCTCGCCGCCGCGGGCGAGACGGTGTACCGGATCGGCGAGGTGGTGCCGCGAGCGCCCGGCGCGCCGGCCACCGTGGTCGCCTGACGCGCACCGCGATGCCTGCTCCGCGCATCGCCGTCCTGATCTCCGGGCGCGGCTCGAACCTCGGCGCGCTGCTCGACGCCCAGCAGGAAGAGCCGGCTGGGCGGCGGCCGCGTCGTGGCGGTGATCTCGAACAACCCGATGGCGCAGGGCCTGGCGTCGGCGCGCGAACGCGGCGTGGCGACCACGGTGGTCGACCACCGGGCGTTCGCCGACCGCGCCGCGTTCGACGCCGCGCTGGACACGGCGATCGCGGCGAGCGCGCCGGATCTCGTCGTGCTCGCCGGCTTCCTGCGCATCCTCGACGCCGCGCTGGTCCGGCGCTACGAGGGCCGGATGATCAACGTGCATCCGTCGCTGCTGCCGCTCTACCCGGGGCTGCACACGCACCGCCGCGCGCTGGCCGACGGCGTGCGCATCCACGGCTGCACCATCCATTTCGTGACGCCGGAACTCGACCACGGCCCGATCGTCGCGCAGGGCGCCGTCGCCGTGCACGACGACGACGACGAGGCGACACTCGCCGCGAGGGTGCTGGCGGTCGAGCATCGGCTGCTGCCCGCAGCGGTGCGCGCGCACTGCGAGGGGCGCCTGGTCATCGCCGGAGGCCGGGTCCGCGTTGAAGGGACGGTGCCGGCGGCGGGCACGTTCGAATCCCCGCAGCCGGATTGAGCCTCCCGCGCCCGGGCGCGGCGACACGCCGTCGCGTCCGATCGGACCGCTTTCCGTCCGTCGCCGGGAACCCGGCAGCGGCAATCCTCTCCAACGTCCCGTGACCGCCACGCTCACCGCAGCGATTGCCCTGCCCGCGAACACGCCCGCTGCGCCGACCCGATCGCGGCGCTGGCGGCCGTCGCGCGCGTTGCTGTGGGCGCTCGCCGGCTCGCTGCTGCTGCACGTCGCCTTCACGCTGTGGCCGGTGGACGACGACGCGGTGCCGGACGCGATCCCGCTGCAGGCGACGATCACCGAGCTGCCGCCGCCGCCCACGACCGCCGCGCCGGCACCGGCCCCGAAGCCACGGAAGAAGCCGCGCCGCGCCGACGCGCCGCCGCCGCCCGTCGCCACCGCCGAGCCCGCGCCCGCCGCCGAAACGGCCGCGGAACCCGCGGCCGACGAGCGCGCGGCCAGCGAGGCAGCCGCGGAAGCCGACGCGGCCGCACCGCCGGCATTCGCCGAGGCCGTCGCGCCGGACACGCCGCCGCCGCCGGCGAAAATCCTGCCGCCGCGCGTCGATCTCGCGTACAAGGTGTTCTTCGGCACCCGCGGCTTCCTGATCGGCGAGGCGACGTACCGCTTCGAGCACGCCGACAACCGCTACCGGATCTCGACCGTCGGCGAGGCGCGCGGCCTCGCCGCGCTGCTGCTGCGCGGCCAGGGCAAGCTCGAGAGCCGCGGCACGATCACCGCCGCGGGGCTGCAGCCGTACGAATTCATCGCCGAGCGCGGCTCGCGCGACCGCCGCGAGCGCGCCACCTTCGACTGGGAGTCCGGCATCGTGAGCCTGCACGAGGACAAGACCGCCGCGCTGATGCTGCCGACGTTCGATCCGCTCGCATTGATGTGGCAGTACTATTTTTCTCCGCCGACGGCCGACGAGCAGACGATCAGCATCGCCACGACGCGCCGCGTGGTGACCTACACCGTCACCCGCACCGGCACCGAAACGATCGCCTGGCCGAACGGCGAGCTCGACACCGAGGTGTGGCACCGCGTCTCCGCCGACGGCAAGACCGACGCGCTGATCTGGCTCGCGCCGAAGCTCAACTTCATTCCGGTGAAGATCCGCGTCAGCAACACCGATCGCGGCACGCTGGAGGTGGTGCTCGACGCGATCCGCGTCGACGAGCCCGACCGCGAGGCGGCCTCCACGCCGGTCGCGGCGGCGGCGACGCCCGCCGACGCCGCGCCGGCCATCCGCCCCCCCGCCCCCATGCCCATGCCCTCCGTCTTCTCCCAGCTCCGGACTTCGCGCCTCCGGTTGCACCGCCTCCGGCATCCGACGCCGCACCCGCGGCGACTGACGCCATGAGCGTGCGCCCGAACCAGATCGCCGCACTCGCCGATGCGATCGCCGCGCTGCAGACGCTGACCGGCCCGGCCGACGCGCTGCTGCGCCAGTTCTTCCGCGCGCACCCGGAGGCCGGCCGCGCCGACCGGGCGTTCATCGCCGAGGGGATCTTCGCGTGGCTGCGGCGGCGCCGCTCGCTGGAGACGCTCGCCGAGACGACGAGCCCGCGCGCGCTGGCGCTGGCGGTCGCGACGCGCGAGCTCGGACTGTCGGTCCGCGAACTCGAGCCGTTGATCTCCGAGCGCGACGCCGCGTGGCTGCGCGCGTTCAAGGCACGGCTCGCGACGCCGCTGCCGCCGGCCGTCGCCGCCGACCTGCCCGACTGGGTGTGGGAACGGCTGGGCGCGGCGTACGGCGACGCCGAGCGCGCGGCGCTCGCGCAGGGCCTGCTCGCCGCGGCGCCGCTCGACCTGCGCATCAATCCGCTGAAGACGACGCGCGACGCGGCGCGCGCGGCGCTCGCCGCCGCCGGCATCGACGCGAAGCCCACCGCCCATTCGCCGCTGGGCCTGCGCGTCGCCGGCCGGCCCGCGATCAACGAGCATCCGCTGTACCTCGACGGCGCGCTCGAGGTGCAGGACGAGGGCAGCCAGCTCGTCGGCCTGCTGCTCGCGCCGAAGCGCAACGACATGGTCGTCGACTTCTGCGCCGGCGCCGGCGGCAAGACGCTGCTGCTCGGCGCGCTGATGCGCTCGCAGGGACGCCTCTACGCGTTCGACGTGTCCGAAAAGCGCCTCGCGAACCTGAAGCCGCGGCTCGCGCGGTCGGGGCTGTCGAACGTGCACCCGCAGCTGATCGCGCACGAGCGGGACGCCAAGGTGAAGCGCCTCGCCGGCAAGATCGACCGCGTGCTGGTCGACGCGCCGTGCACCGGCTTCGGCACGCTGCGGCGCAACCCCGACCTCAAGTGGCGGCAGACCGAGCGCGACCTGGCCGAGCTCGTCCTCAAGCAGCAGACGATCCTTCGCGCCGCGGCGACGCTGGTCAAGCCGGGCGGACGCCTCGTCTACGCCACCTGCAGCGTGCTGCCCGACGAGAACGAGGCGCAGGTGGCGACGTTCCTCGCCGAGCACCCGGGATTCGCGGCGGTCGACGCCGCGGCGGAACTCGCGCGCGCCGGCGTGGCGCTCGACACCGGGCCGACGCTGCGGCTCGCCCCGCACCGCCACGGCTGCGACGGCTTCTTCGCGGCCGTCGTCGAGCGGCGCGCCTGAGTCGAGCGGCGCGCCCGAGTCGGACGGCCGGTAGCGCGCCGGCACCGCCCCGGCCGGCCGCACGCCTGACGCGCGCAGCACCAACCCGCCACCGCGCGCCCGCACCTTCGCGCCGCAGGGCCAGGCGCGAAATCCGGTAGACTCTCGCCCGTGATTTCCACCATCGACTTCAACCGGATCGAGGCGGCGCTCGGCACGACGCGCGGCTGGATCGAGTTCGCGCTCGTCGCTCGCCTGCATCGCGATCGCGTTCGTCGTCGACCGCAGGGTCGAGCGGGCGCGAAAGGCGCGCCTGGCCGCGACCGGAGCGCCGGGCCTGCCCGGCGGCGTCGTCCGGGTGATCTTTCCCGTCGTCGCGCTGCTGCTCCTGGGCATCCTGCGCGTCGCGCTCCAGAGCTGGCCGCCGTTCTTCGTCACGATCGCGCTGCCCGCGTTCTACGCGCTGGTGGCGATCCGGATGCTGGTCTACGCGCTGCGCCGGATGTTCCCCGGCAGCCGCTGGCTGCCGTCGTCCGAGCGCGCGATCGCGTTCACCATCTGGGCCGCGGTGGTGCTCTATTTCGTCGGCGTGCTGCCGGAAATCGAGCGCATCCTCGACGAGGTTTACCTGCCGCTCGGCAAGAGCGAGACGTCGCTGCTGACCGTCGGCAAGGGGCTCGCGGTGGTCGCGCTGACGCTGGTGGCCACACTCTGGGTGTCGGGCCTGGTCGAGCAGCGGCTGCTGTCGCTGCCGTCGACCGACATGAGCATGCGCGTCGTGCTCGGCAAGGCGGTGCGCGCGGTGATGATCGTCGTCGGCGTGCTGATCGCGCTGCGGGCGATCGGCTTCGACCTCACGCTGCTGTCGGTGTTCGGCGGCGCGCTGGGCGTCGGCATCGGGCTGGGCCTGCAGAAGCTCGCGAGCAACTACATCGCGGGGTTCACGATCCTGCTCGACCGGTCGATCCGGCTGGGCGACATGGTCACCGTCGACGGCCGGCAGGGCCTGGTGTCCAAGGTGACGTCGCGCTACGTCGTCGTGCGCAGCCTCGACGGCGTCGAGGCGATCGTGCCCAACGAGACGCTGGTCACGACGACGGTGCTGAATCACTCGTACACGTCGCGCGAGGCCCGGATGGCGATCACGATCGGCGTGGCCTACGACACCGACATCGCGAAAGCGCTGGCGCTGATGGAAGCCGAGGCCCGCGCCCAGCCGCGCGTGATGACCGCACCGAACGGACCGATGGCGTTCCTCGCGCGGTTCGGCGAGTCGGGCGTCGAGCTCGAGCTCGGCGTCTGGATCGCCGATCCGGAGAACGGCCAGCTCGGCCTGCGCAGCGTGCTCAACCAGGGCATCCTGGCGGCGTTCCGTGCCAACGGCATCACCATTCCGTTCCCGCAGCGGGAAGTGCGGGTCGTCAACGCCGCCGAACTCGTCCGGAGCGGGCCGGCGGCAACCGCCGGCGGACCCTCCGGGCGCCGTGACCTGCGTCGGCGGGTCGCGGCCCCGGCAGTGGTGTATAATCAACAGATTACAATCATTGGTCGTCCGGCACGCGCCTGGCGTCCCGGACCGCCTACATGACCGATCTGCTGAACTTCGTCGCCCACGGCCTGCTGCCCCTGCCGTGGTGGGGCTACGTCGTCGTCGCGCTGGCGCTGACCCACGTCACCATCGCCGCGGTGACGATCTACCTGCACCGGCACTCGGCGCACCGCGCGCTGGACCTTCACCCCGCCGTCGCCCATTTCTTCCGCTTCTGGCTGTGGCTGACCACCGGCATGGGCACGAAGGAGTGGACGGCGATCCACCGCAAGCACCACGCCAAGTGCGAGACCGACGAGGATCCGCACAGCCCGCAGACGCGCGGCCTGTCGACGGTGTTCTGGCAGGGCGCCGAGCTCTACCGCGCCGAGGCGAAGAACGCCGAGACGCTGGAAAAGTACGGCCGCGGCACGCCGGACGACTGGATGGAGCGCAACGTCTACACGCGCTTCTCGTGGCACGGGCTCGGCCTGATGCTGATCGTCAACCTGATGCTGTTCGGCGCCCCCGGCCTCACCATCTGGGCCGTGCAGATGGCGTGGATCCCGATCAACGCCGCCGGCGTCATCAACGGCATCGGCCACTACTGGGGCTACCGCAACTTCGAGTGCGCCGACGCGTCGACGAACATCGTGCCCTGGGGCATCCTGATCGGCGGCGAGGAGCTGCACAACAACCACCACGCCTTCGGGTCGTCGGCGAAGTTCTCGTCGCGCTGGTACGAGTTCGACCTGGGCTGGATGTACATCCGCGTCCTCGCGTTCCTCGGCCTCGCCAAGGTGCGCAAGGTCGCGCCGAAGCTGACGGTCGAGCCGACGCCGAGGCCGGTGCCCGACCACGCCACGCTGCACGCGGTGATCACCCACCGCTACACGATCGCGGCCGAATACGCCCACGATCTCAAGACCGCCTGCGCGGCCGAGATCGAGAAGCTGCGCGAGCGCGCCGGCCGTGGTGCCGCGGCGTCGCTGCCGGCGCCGTCGCTGCGTCGCCTGAAGGCCTGGCTCGCGACCGCCAGCGCCAATGCGCTGGCCGAGCGCGACCGCCCGGCCATCGCCTCGGCGATGGAGAAGAGCAAGCCGCTGGCGACCATCTACTCGATGCGCCAGGAACTCAACGCGCTGTGGGAGCGCTCGACCGATTCGAGCGAGCAGCTGCTCGCCCGGCTGCAGGACTGGTGCCACCGCGCCGAGACCTCGGGCATCGCGCCGCTGGCGCAGTTCTCGGTGGGGCTCAGGCGCTACGCGTGATTAAAAAAATGCCCGCAGTCGCCTGCGGGCATCGTCGGGGCAGAACCTGACGCGGCGCCGCCGCGCGACCGCTTCCTCAGCAGCCGCCCTTCTTCTTCTTGGGCTCGGCGGCGGCTTCGCGGTGACCTGCTTCGCGATGACCAGGTCCTTGATGTCGTTGTAGACGCTCTCCGGCACGATCTTGCGGTCGAGGAGCTCGTTCTTGCCCTTGTAGGGGCGGCCCTTGATGATCGCGTCGGCGCGCGCTTCGCCGATGCCCTTGAGCTTGATCAGGTCCTCGCGGGAGGCCGTGTTGAGGTCGAGCAGCGCCTCGGTCTTCGCGCGGCGCGGGCGCGGCGGCCTTGGCCGCGCGGGTGCGGCGGTCTTCGCCGGTGCGTCCGCGGCGAGCGCGGTGCCGGTCGTGGCGAGCAGCGCGATGGCCAGCGCGGCGATGAGCGTTTTCATGGACTTCTCCTGTCTTCCGGGTGGTTGGGGTCGAACGCCGGGGGGATTCTATCCGCTTCCGGGCGATTGCACACCCGGAACCGTCCCGGGCAGGCAGCCGGGCGATCCGGGAGGCGCGAATCGTCCGGCGCAAATGAAAACGGCCCGCGTGACGGGCCGTTGCTGCGAGCGGGCGCCGGGCGCCCGGAAACGCGGCTACTTGAGCTTCGTTTCCTTGTACTCGACGTGCTTGCGGACGACGGGATCGTACTTCTTGATCGCCATCTTCTCGGGCATCAGCTTCTTGTTCTTCGACGTCGTGTAGAAATGGCCGGTGCCGGCCGTCGACTCGAGCTTGATCTTTTCGCGGACCTTGGAGGCCATGGTCTAGCGTCCTTTCGTCGGGAGGTTCAGACGTGCTCGCCGCGGGCGCGCAGGTCGGCGAGCACCGAGTCGATGCCGTTCTTGTCGATCGTGCGCAGCGCGGCGTTGGTCAGACGCAGGTTGATCCAGCGGTTCTCGCTCTCGACCCAGAACCGGCGACGCTGCAGGTTCGGCAGAAAGCGGCGCTTGGTCTTGTTGTTCGCGTGCGAAACGTTGTTGCCCACCATCGGGGCCTTGCCGGTCACTTGACAGACTCGAGCCATGGCTCGCTCCTTGAAATCTTGGGTTGCTGCAAAGCTCGAAATTATAGCCCGGAACACGACGAAACAGCAAGCCGCATCGCGAAGAACTCAAGCGGCTTCGGCGGCTGGTCCGCTACAGCAGCCCCCGCTCCGCCAGCGACGTGAGCCGCCCGCCGGCGACGACGAAGTGGTCGAGCGTGCGGACGTCGACCAGCGCCAGCGCCTGCTTCAGCGCCTGCGTCAGCAGCTCGTCGGCGCGGCTGGGCTCCGCGACCCCCGACGGGTGGTTGTGGGCGAAGATCATCGCCGCCGCGTTGCGCGCCAGCGCCGCCTTGACGACCTCGCGCGGGTAGACGCTGGTCTGCGCCAGCGTGCCGCGGAAGAGCTCCTCGCTCGCGACCAGCCGGTTCTGGCTGTCGAGGTAGAGCGCGACGAAGACCTCGTGCGGCCGCCCGGCCAGCAGTTGCCGCAGGTAGTCGCGCACCGCCTGCGGCGACGTCAGCGCGTCGGCCCCGGCGGCGGCCTCGGCGGCGGCGCGCCGGCCGATTTCCGCCGCCGCCGCGAGCCGCGCGGCCCGCGCCGGACCGACGCCGCGGACCGCCGCCAGCGCCGCGGGGACGGCGGCGACCAGCCCGGCGAGCCCGCCGCAGCCGCCGACGACGTCGCGGGCCACCGCCAGCGCGCCGCGCCCGGCGACGCCGGACCCGAGCAGCACCGCGACGAGCTCGGCGTCGGTCAGTCCGCCGACGCCGCGGGCGAGCAGCCGCTCGCGCGGGCGCTCGGGCAAAGCCGCGACCGGCGCCGGCCGCGAAACGGGATCGCGCGGCCGCCGCGCGCGCATCGTCGAAGTCTCCATGCGGCCCAGTGTAAACTTCGCCGCTCCGGTCCCTCCATCGGCCGGATGGACGACGCCGTGGCCACGACACCCCCCGCCACCCCCCCTGCCCCCGCTTCTGCTGCCGGCGCCGCCAGCGCCGCAAGGCACCTCGCAGTCGCGCCGATCGCCGCATTCTCGGCCGGCCTTCACGCGGACGGCGGACCCGCGCTCACCCGCGTCGTCCTCGGCATCACCGGCGGCATCGCCGCGTACAAGGCCGCCGAGCTGACGCGGCTGTTCGTCAAGGCCGGCATCGCCGTCGACGTCGTGATGACCGACGCCGCGACGCGCTTCATCGGGCCGATCACCTTGCAGGCGCTGTCGGGCCGGCCGGTGCTGACCGACCTCTGGGCGACCGGCAGCGACAACGGCATGGGCCACATCGACCTCTCGCGCGGCGCCGACCTCATCGTCGTCGCCCCGGCGTCGGCCGACTTCCTGGCGCGGCTCGCGCAGGGTCGCGCCGACGACCTGCTCGCCTCGCTCTGCCTCGCGCGCGACTGCAGGCTGGCCGTGGCACCGGCGATGAACCGGCAGATGTGGAGCCACGCCGCCACGCAGCGCAACGTCGCGCAGCTCGTCGCCGACGGCGTCGTCGTGCTCGGCCCCGGCAGCGGCGACCAGGCCTGCGGCGAGGTCGGCGACGGCCGCATGCTGGAGCCCGAGGAAATCTTCGCCGCCGCGGTCGCGCTGGCGCAGCCGAAGGTTCTCGCCGGCAAGCGCGTGCTCGTCACCGCCGGCCCGACCTTCGAGGCGATCGACCCGGTGCGCGGCATCACCAATTCGAGCTCGGGCCGCATGGGCTACGCGCTGGCGCAGGCGGCCGCCGACGCCGGCGCCGACGTGACGCTGGTCAGCGGGCCGACCGCGCTGGCCACACCGTGGGGCGTGACGCGCGTCGACGTCGTGCAGCGCCGCCGACATGGCGCGCGCCGTCGACGTCGCGCGTCGCCCGCTGCGACGTGTTCATCGCCGTCGCCGCCGTCGCCGACTACACGCCCGCGCAGCCGTCCGAGCGCAAGCTCAAGAAGGCCGACGCGCCGCTGACGCTGACGCTCGAGCCCACGGTCGACATCCTCGCGCAGGTCGCCGCCCGCGCCGGCGCGCCGTATTGCGTCGGCTTCGCCGCCGAGAGCCACGACGTCGAGGCGCACGCGCAGGACAAGCGGCGGCGCAAGAACGTGCCGCTGATGATCGCCAACCGCGTCGCAGGACACGCTGGGCGCCGCCGACAACGCCGTCACGCTGATCGACGACGCCGGCGCGCACCCGCTGCCGCGGATGGAAAAGCTCGCGCTCGCGCGCACGCTCGTCGCCGAGATCGCGCGCCGCCTGCCCGCACCGAAATGAACGACGCTCCGACCATCGAACTGCGCGTCCTCGACGAGCGCATCCGCCCCCACCTGCCCGCGTACGCGACGCCCGGCTCCGCCGGCATGGACCTGCGCGCCTGCATCGAGGCGCCGCTCGTCGCTCGCCCCCGGCCACACCGAACTCGTGCCGACCGGCGTCTCGATCCACATCGGCGATCCCGGCCTCGCCGCGGTGATCCTGCCGCGCTCGGGGCTCGGCCACAAGCACGGCATCGTGCTCGGGAATCTCGTCGGCCTGATCGACAGCGACTACCAGGGCCCGCTGATGGTGAGCTGCTGGAACCGCGGCCACGAGCCGTTCACGCTGCATCCGCTCGACCGGCTGGCGCAGCTCGTCATCGTGCCGGTGGTGCAGGCGCGGTTCGAGGTGGTGGGGAGCTTCGAGGAGAGCGCGCGGGCGGCGGGCGGGTTCGGGAGCACGGGGCGGGGTTGAATGGTGTCCGATCGCATGAACCACGCCTTCGTGGTTCCCGCGTACGGCGACTCGCCGTACCTCCGCGACTGCCTCGTTTCGCTGCAGCGGCAGACCCTTGCCGGCAGCGAGATCGTCGTCACTACATCGACGCCGCTCGGCAGATCGAGGCCGTTGCAGCCGAACATTTGGTCGAGCTGCGGATCAATCCGCGGCGCCGTAACATCGGCAGCGACTGGAATTTCGCCCTGACCACAACCGGCGCCGAGTGCGTGACGCTGGCACACCAGGACGACTGCTACGAGCCCCGCTACGCCGAGACGCTGCTGGCCGCGATGCGCGCACGATCCGAAGCGCTGATCGCGTTCTGCGACTACCGCGAGGTCACGCACGCCGGACCCCGACCCGACAACCTCAATCTGCGCATCAAGCGGCTGCTGTGTCGGGCCAACTTCGGACGCCGCAAAGTATTGACGTCGGTCTCGGCGCGGCGCCGGCTGCTGTCGCTGGGCAACCCCATCTGCTGTCCGAGCGTGATCCTCAACCGCGCGCGTGTCCCCGATTTCCGCTTCATCGAGTCGATGCGGAGCAACCTCGACTGGGACGCCTGGATGCGCCTGGCCGATTGCGCCGGTGACTACATCTACGTCCGCGAGCCGCTGGTCGTCCGCAGAATCCACGAACAAAGCGAAACGTCGGCGGCGATCGCCGACCGGCAACGCGAGGCCGAGGACCGTCAGATGTTCGGACGCGTGTGGCCGGCTCCGGTGGCCTCGCTGCTCACCCGTGTCTACCGCACCAGCTTTCGCGCGAATCGAAGCTGACCGGCAGGCGAATGCAAGGCGCCTTGCAGGATCTCAGGGCGCCGGTCGGCCGGCCGCGGACACATCCAGTGCAGGCGGCTTGATCATCAGCCCCTGCCCGGTGGGGAGCGCGCAAACAGCGATGCCCTTCGCCGCGGCAAAGTCGTCCATTGCATGCTTCTGCGTCTCGTAGCCGAGGTACGCGTAGTCGTCGAGCAGGATGACCGCCCCGGGGGCGAGCCGGTCCCAGAAGTAAGTCGCCGCGGCGACTTCCGGCGGCGCACAGTTGAGGTCGAGATGCAGGTAGGCGATCCGCTGGGCTTCTACCTTTGGCAGGGTCTCCGGAATGGATCCGACGACGATCCGCGTGTTCCGCCACTGCGCGAAGTTCGCCACCACGCTCGCGGGGCCGTCGACGTAGAAACCGTCGCGCAGCTCGCGCGGTTGCGCTCAAGCGCGCCCCGCTCGACTTCCTGCGTGGAGACGTAGCGCTCGTCCAGCCCGGCGAAGGTGTCCAGCAGCCAGAACGTCCGGCCCCGGCGGTCCCAGTCGAGCGACTCCATGACGGCGCTGCTCATGAAGCCGCGGTTGACGCCACACTCGACGAAATCGCCGTGGACGCGGCTTGCGGTCGCCGCCGCCCACAGGCCCACATGCACGCGCCAGTGCCAGCGGTAGTCCTCGTGCCCGCCGAGCGCCGCGACTCCGCGTGCGTAGGCGCGCAGGAACGCGGGGTCCCGCAGGAACTCGTGATTGTGGACGCTGATCAATCCGTCCTGCGCGTAGACGCCCGGAAATAGTGCTCGTGCCGCACGGTAGACTGCCGCCGCTGCCATGCCCCGGATTGCATGCGGTAGCTGCATCGCCGCTCACCTAGGCCTGGGGCTGAAACATGCAGGCGACGCCGACGGTGATCAGCGCGACGCCCGCCCACTGGACCGGACCGAGCTGCTCGTCGAAGAACACCCATGCGAGCAGTGCCATCAGCAGATAGAAGCCCGACCCAGCATCGCCACGGCGACGCCGACCTTCTCCTGCGTCAGCACGATGATCCAAAGTGCATAGCCGAGGACCTGCAGCACCAGTGAAATCCAGACCGCCGGCGATCCGGCGGCCGCGACGAAGAACTGCAGCAGCCCGGGGTAGGCGGCGGGGGCTCCGATATCGTTCACCGCGCGCTTGAGCAGCAGCTGGCTCGCCGCGGAGTTGCAGACGACCACCAGAATGAGGAACTTGGTCAGCATGGCGCTCCCTTCATCGCCAGAATACCAGCGCGTAGTTGGGCCGGTCCCGCGCGAACAGCGAAGTCTCCTTCCACCGGACGCCGTCGGCCGCGTGCCGCATCGCCGCGAGCAGTTCGTCGCGGCCGATAAGGCGGACCGAACGATCGCCGCTGACGAACCGGTCCGACAGGTAGCCGAGCGTCGCCCGCGCGTGCCCCGGCTCGACGTCCTTGAAGATGATGCGCAGGTCCGGCGACTGGTGCAGCAGCCCGGCGATGGTGACGAAGAACGCATCGCGCTCCGCGACCGGGATGTGGTGGACCACGTCGGCGATCAGCAGCACGTCGGGCGGTTGGTCGCCGGGGCCCGGGAAATCCTGCAAGCGGGTCGCGGGAAGGCGCCGGACGCGGTGGGCATGCCTCGCCTCGATCCACTGGCCCACGACCGGCGCGACATCGATCGTCGTCACGCGGATGTCGTCGCGCCGGTCGAGCAGCGCGTTGAGCGGCTCGCCGTCGCCGCCGCCGACGTCGAGCACGTGCGCCCGCGGCGGAATTTCCGAGGCGATCGCGTCCGCGGCCTTGCCGAGATCGACGAACAGCGCCCGGTAGGCGCGGCCGGCGATGCGCGAACGACGCTCACCCAGCAGCATGCGGGCGAGCCGACCCGGCGTCATCGCCGGGCGCGGCGCCGCGGCGTCAGATGCGCGCCCGGACGACATGGCCGAAGGACAGCAGCGGGAACAGCCATTCGACGACGTTCACCGCCCGCTCGCCGCCCGCGACCAGCAGCCCGGACGCGCCGGGATGGCGCGCGCGCATTTCCGGGAACGAGGCGCGATAGGGTATCACCTCCCATGAGGCGAGCCCGGCGCGGCGGCACAGCGTGTGCAGTGTCTTGAACGACAGGATGCAGAGATGATCGTGGTGCGTCGATTCGCGGGACACTAGCCCGATCGCCACGTTGTGCGCGGCGGTTGCGTTGGGAGTGGTCAGGATCAGCGTGCGGCCGCGCAGGCGCTCGATTGCCGCCAGCGACTTGAGGAACTGCAGCGGATTCGGCAGGTGCTCGATCAGTTCCCCCGCGACGACGACGTCCGGCATGAAATCGCGAGCCGCCAGCAACCCGCCGAGATCGGTGACGTCGCCGCGCAGGATCTCGGCGTTTGGGGCCGTCGACAAGCCCTCAGCGGGGACCTGCGGCGAACTGTCGACGCCGACGACGCGCGCAGCCACCTGCGCGATCGCCTCGTGCAGCCATGTCCCGCGCCCGCGCTTGGCATCGACGGCGGTCTCGTCCATCGCCCCCAGGTCGAGCACGGACTTGCCGCGGCACTGAGCGACGACGAAGGGGATCCGGTCGACCGGGCGCGGCACGCGCAGGCGCTCGAGCGGCTCAAAGCGGAGCCCGGTCGAATCGATGCTCACTTGAGCAGCCCACCCCACGCCGGCGCAGACTTTCGCGAACAATCGATCGGCTGCGGGGCCTTGCTCCATTCAGCGAATGTGCCTATGTCGATCGGGTCTCCACCGCGTACCGGATTGAGGTATTTGATGCGGCCGCCATCAACCCAGAGTTGGAACTCCGAACCCATGTTGTAGGTGCGCACCCATTGCGGCCGCTGCTCGGTCACCGAATGCGGCGGATGGAACAGCGTGGGGCACGCGGCCTCCACCCGGTCCAGCACCACATCGACATCCCGGACCTCTCGGACGTAGGCAGCCGCGTCATCCGGAGCCAGCGCCAATCGACAGGTCAGGAACCGGGTCTTGGACGTCGACGGGGAGGCCGCGGCCGCCTCCGGCGCGCCCGCAATCGTACCGCGCAGATTCCCGTCGAACCGGAAGAAGTCGCAATCGGAGGCGTCGACCCGCAGGCCGAAGCGCCGGACAAGCACCGAGAGCTCCGCCGGCGAGCCAGGGAGGGCGTCAGGCCGGTCCGCGCCACTAGGCAGCAGGATCAGCATCCGCAGGCGTCCAGCGTTCTTTTCGATCAGTCGCATGGCGCGCAGTCCGCCGGGGCCATCCGGTCCGATGGTGTGAAAGCCGGACACCGTCATGATCCCGGAATCCGGATGCAGGTAGGGCATGAAGGCACTGCCTGACTGGAATGCCAGGGACAGGTAAAAATGTGGCTCCTTTCGGAACCGCTCGGGGACCTCGACGCTCAGCCACGGGCCGCCCCATGGGTGCGACTCACGCTTCAGGTCCGCACCAAATGCCAGCTGGACGATCTGGGCTCCAACGACGAGGAGGATCCCGACAACTGTGGTATCCGGCCACCGCTGGAAAGATCGCTGGAGGATTGCAGCGAGCACCACGCTCGCGACGCAGGACATCGGAAGGAAATACCGGCTATTGCCCGACGTGACGAGCCACAGGCACCACGAAATCGCCAGGCCGACAATCAACCCTGTCAGGACCCGGTTCGCTGCCCCATCCGCGGCGCCGTTCATTCCGTTGGCCGGAGACCCCACACCGACCAGCGCCGGACGCCCGCGGGCGCGGGCGCGCATCACTCGATGGATTCCCCACCCGACAACCGCAGACAACAGCGCGACATAGCGCAAGTCGGGGGATCGCGCTTCCGTATGGACCATGCTCCTGGCCGCGAGCATGTCGAAGGGTCTCGTGAAGTAACTCCCCCACGAGGAAGGGAGAAAGCGCGTGGATCGCAACGGCTCGGACGTAAAGTCGGGCGAGCCGAACCAGTGGTTCAGGAATGGAAAGAATGGATTTCCGAACTCGCGCCAGAGCGGCCATGCCCACGGCAGCGCGACCAGTGCGAAGCCCAGGGTGCAGAAAGTTCCAAAAAGCAAAGCGGCCATCAGCCGGCGACCTGGAGAACAGGGCAGCATCGCGATGACCGGAACCGCTGCCAACGCGTACGCCGCGTTGGAAAGCTTCAATGCAGTTGCGATGCCCAGCAGGGCTCCTGCCATCGCGACACTGCCTTTGCCACCTCGCGACAACGCATGCGCGAGCGCTAGCCAGCCTCCGACCACCACAACACCGATGCTGAGGTCGGTGAATGTCGAACCGACGCCGTGGAGAAACACCGGATTGATCACTGCAAGCAACAGCGCCAGCAACGCAAAGCCGAACCTCGTGTCACGTCGATCCCGTATGGCGACGACGATTGCCAGTTCCCAAGTCAGCCAGAGAATTCCTGCGTGGACGACCGCGAACGCGACTGCCATCCACAGCGCCGGGACTCCGGCGCGTGACATCAGATAGAGGGGTACATAGGCGTATGGATTGACATAGGACGGCGTGCCAGCTCCGAAGAAGTCATTCGGGAAACGATCGGTGAGAGCGCTGTACCCAAGATAGAGGTGGTAATTTACCCCGTCCCAGTGCAAGTCCTTGCCGAGGGCGATCGTCCAGCCCACGGCGAACACCGCGGCGGTCACGTAGGCGAACAGCCTCCACGCCGACTCCGCCCGCACGCGGCGCGCCGTCGCAACCGGCGATGTGGGTGAAGTCGAGGGCACTGTGTCGATCATGTCGCGGGATCGGGCACACGCGCGGAACGCAGCGGCTCGACGAAACTGAGGACGAACGATGCAAACACCATCTCTGCACCGGCAATCATCAACGTGACCGATGGAATCGCGAACCGCATCATCGCCGCGGGGTCGAGCGCGGCGAGATGGCCGCCGAGCCAGACATCGACCGAATGTACAGCAAGCGCGAGGCCGCTGCAGGCGACCAGCAGCCCCGTGACGATGCCGCGCTCAAGGGTGAACCACTGCAGCTGGCGTCGGAAGGCCGGCGTCATCGGCAGTACCCCCTTGACGCAACCAATTGCCCGCGCCAACAGTGCGAACACGACGAGCTGCAGGCCGAGGATCGACGCGCCCGCGGCGTACAGCATTGTGTGGATGTCGAACCCTACGCCGCGGATGACGACCGGGCCCCGCAGAATCGCCAGCTGTGCAACGAGGCCGAGCAGCATCAGTGCGAGACCCGGATAGAACAGCAGCCAGCGCGGACTCATCATCAGCAGGAACCTGAGGTGACGCCAGCCGTCTCGCCAGCTGCGCAGGTGGGGCGCACGCGACCGCCCATCCGCGGACAACGTCGTGGGGACCTCGCCGACGCGGACCCCCGCCAACGTCGCCTTCACGACCATCTCGCTGGCAAACTCCATGCCCGTCGATACCAGCCCGAGGCGAAGAATTGTCGCGCGGTCGAACCCGCGCAGGCCGCAGTGGAAGTCACCGATGTTCGACCGGAACAGGAGGCGCCCGACAAAACTGAGCACCGGGTTCCCCAGATATCGGTGCATCGGCGGCATCGCGCCCCGCGCGATGCCGCCACGAAAGCGATTGCCCATCACCAACTCGTCTCCCGCCCGGAGTCGCTCGACGAACGCGTCGAGCCGGCCAAAATCGTAGCTGTCGTCCGCATCCGCCATGATCACATAGCGGCCGCGCGCGGCACCGATACCGCCTGTCAGTGCGCTCCCGTAGCCGCGTTCGGCGACCTGCGCAACCCGCGCCCCGGCGGCGACCGCCAACTGCTGTGAACCGTCGGTCGACCCGTTGTCCGCCACCAGCACCTCGCCCGCGATCCCGGTGCGGTCCAGGAACGCGCGCGCCTTGCGCACGCAAGTCCCGACGGTCTCCGCCTCATCGAGGCAGGGCATGAGGATCGTGAGTTCGATGCGTTCCATTTCGGTTGAAGTGGGCAGGCCCGTCATTGCCCGGGCGGGTCGATAGCCTGCGGGCAGGGATGCGGAGGCGCAATCGGTGGCCATGGACCAACGTGATACAGGGCGAAGTGGCCGCCGAACTCTGGAACATGGGCCTCGCGCATTGGGCACCGCGCGGATGAAAACGGGCGGGTCGATCGCTCGACCCGCCCGCTCGGAACCGGCTGCGACCGTTAGATTACGTGCCAGTGACGGCGCGGATGCTGGCCGGCAGGCAACGCTTGTTCATCGCGGTGGCCGGCGTCCATGTCACCGAACCGCCGTCGTCGGCACCGGTCAGCGTCAGCGTGACGCCCCCACCACACGTTGCCACGGTCGGCCGCCAGCGCCGGGGCCTTGAAGGTGATCGTGATGACGTTCAGCGCGCTGGTGACGCTCGAGACGTGATTGCCGGCGATGTTCGGGATCGATACCGGCGTCGAGCCCGGTCGCCGGCCAGACGGCGTTGGCGCTGTAGAACTCGGCGAGCGCGGTCTTCGCACCGGTGGACAGTTGCAGGCCTTCCGACACCTTGGCCCGGTTCGTGTATTCCGCGTACTGCGGGATGGCGATGGCCGCCAGGATGCCGATGATCGCGACAACAATCATCAGTTCGATCAGGGTGAAACCTTGTTGTACGCGCTTCATGGTTTAGCTCCGTAGCGTGTGTTGTGAAAGAACCCGATGCGACCCAAAAAACTACGCATCCAGCGATGCTGGTCCTTCTAACGCAACCGGTGTGCCAGCGCGTGCCAACGACCTTCGACCGGACGGATGACGTCGCAACACATTGTTTAAATTACCTTTTTGTGAACAGCCGCTCCGGAAGCCGGCGACGAACGGTCACCCGTGGCCCCGGCGTTGCGGGGCGCTTGACGGGCCTCGGCTGACGCCGTGACGTCGAGGTGACGCTGCGCGTCAGTCGCCCGGACCGTCGGGCGCGACGATCTCGAGCGCGACGCCGCCGATCTCGATCCGGTCGCCCGGCGCGACCGGGAGGCCCTCGGTCGGGGCGATCACGCCGTTGACGGTCGCCGGCCCGCCTTCGACCGGCACCAGCATCCGCCCGGCCGGCGTCCGCCGGATCGCCGCCACGGCGCGGCCCGGGCGGCCGATCGTCACCTCGTCCTTGGACAGCGCGAGTTCGTGGCCGGCGGCGGGTCCGTTGAGCACGCGCAGCGACGGAGGCACCGGGGGAGCGCGCGGCACCGCCGTGCCGGCGCCGGCACCGCCCGCGCCGCCGTCACCGTCGCCGCCGACCGTCGCGGTCGCGGCAGCCCCGCCGCCCAGCAGGCCCCGGCCCCGGTGCATCGATGCAGCGAGTCGACGCTCGCCGACTCCGGCATCGCGGCCAGCTCGGCGTCGAGCGCAGCGAGCTCGGGATCGACGGCGGGCTTCGGGGCGGGCCGCTCCTGCCCGGCCGATTGCAGCGCCGCCCTCGCCCGCGCCTTGTCGACGCGCTCGGCCAGCATCCTGATGTCGACGCGGGCGACGTCCGGCGGGTCCGGGTCGAGCTTCACCGAATCGTCGGCGACGTAGATGATCTTCTGCTTGCCGATGTCGATGCGGTCGCGGTCGCGCAGGAAGTGCTTGGCGACCGGCTTGCCGTTGACGAGCGTGCCGTTGGTGCTGCCCACGTCCTCGAGGAACGAGTCGGCGAGGATGGTGACGACGGCGGCGTGCTCGCCGGAGACGGCCGGGTACGGCAGGCACAGGTCGTTGTCGGGGCGGCGGCCGATGGTGACGCGCTCGCGGTCGAGCTTGACGTCGACGTTGCGGCCGTCGGGAAGGAAGACGACGAGCTTGCCCATGGCGGTCCCCGGTCAGCCCGCTTTTTTCTTCGCCAGCCAGCGCTGCGCCCAGCCGGACGTCGGCAGGAACTCCGGCGGCACGTGGACCAGGACCACCGAGATGTTGTCGCGGCCGCCGTTCTTGTTGGCGACGTCGATCAGCTCGGCGGCGACCTCGGCCAGGTCCGCGCGCTTGTCCTCGATGATCGAGTGGATGGCGTCGGGCTCGACCATGTCGGTGAGCCCGTCCGAGTTGAGGAGGTAGATGTCGTTGGCCTCGAGCCGGTACTCGACGATGTCGGCGGGGACGATCGCCTCGATGCCGAGCGCGCGCGTGACCAGGTTCTTGTTGAGCGAGTACTTGGCCTGCTCGGGCGTCAGCACGCCGCTGTCGATCTGCTCCTGCAGCAGCGAGTGGTCGTGCGTCAGCTGCTCGAACTTCTCGCCGCGCAGCCGGTAGCAGCGCGAATCGCCGATGTGGCCGATCGAGACGCGGTTGCCGCAGAACACCGCGGTGACCAGCGTCGTGCCCATGCCGGCGCACTCGGGCCGCGCCTGCGCCGCCTCGTAGATGCCCTTGTTGGCCAGCGCGATCTGCTGCTGCATCAGCAGCGCGCCGTGCGTGAGGCCGCTGGCGACGTCGATCTTCGACAGCTCGCGGCCCGACACCAGGTTGGGCATCATGCCGTTGCTGATCACGCTGACGGCGATGCCGCTCGCGACCTCGCCGGCGTTGTAGCCGCCCATGCCGTCGGCGAGCACCGCGATGCCGGCGTCGGCGTCGACGAAGACGGTGTCCTCGTTGTGCGAACGGACCATCCCCGGATGGGACAGGCTGGCAACGTCGAGCGGGGTGCGGGGCGGCGGCATCGGGGTCGGGTGGTGGGGGGTGGACGGTTGAGCGGGTCGAGGCGCAGTTTACCGGCGTCAGGGCGTTTCGCGCGAGTCGCGCGCGGCCGCATGCCGTCGCAGCAGCCACTTGGCGACCACGACGACCAGGAACGCCCCGGTCGCCGAGAAGGCGTAGGTGGGTCCACGAGGGCAGGCCCGCGAGGTGCGGCGCCGTCAGCGGGTCGGTGGCGATCAGCTCGCCGGCGATCCAGCCGAGCAGCGCGCCGCCCAGCACGATGACCGCCGGAAAGCGGTCCAGCGCGCGCAGGACCAGCTTGCTGCCGACGACGACCAGCGGAATGCTGACCAGCAGGCCGAACACCAGCAGCATGAAATTGCCCTTCGCCGCCCCGGCGACGCCGATGACGTTGTCGAGGCTCATCACGAAGTCGGCGATGATCACCGTCCGGATCGCGCCGGACAGGCTGGCGCTGCCCTCGATCTCGTGCCCCTCCTCCTCGGACGGGCCGAGCAGCTTGATGCCGATCCACAGCAGCGCGAGGCCGCCCACCAGCTTGAGGCCGGGCAGCGTCAGCAAGGTCGCCGCGAACGCGGTGAGCGCGACGCGCAGCCCGATGGCGCCGGCCACGCCCCAGAAGATGCCCCTTTTCCGCAGGTCCGGCGGCAGGTTGCGGCACGCCAGCGCGATGACCACCGCGTTGTCCCCGGCGAGCAGGATGTCGATGACGATGATCTGGACGACGGCCACCCAGAACTGCGGGGTCGCGAGCTGCTCCATCGACTCCTCCAAGGCGTGCCGGTGCAGGTGGTCGGCAGGTGATGATCCGGGTCGACTGCGGTGGTCGGCCGGTCGTGGTCCGCGCCGGCCGCAGCCGGCCGGCAGGCAGGTCCGCGCCGGCGCTTCGTCCGGCGCCGGTCGCGGTATTGGCGC
>CAWHJY010000016.1:0-71320 GCA_963829775.1 uncultured beta proteobacterium
CATGTGCGGCGACGCGCTGCTCGTCGCGCCGATCGTGCAGGAAGGCGGCACGGTCGAGATCGCGATGCCGCCGGGCGCGTGGTACGACCTCAACTCGCGGCAGCGCATCGGCGGAGGACGCGTGATCCGCTACCAGGCCGCGCTCGACCAGTTCCCGGTGTTCGCGCGCGAAGGCCACGTGCTGCCGCTCGGCCCGGCCGTCCAGCACACCGGCGAGATCGATCCCGCGGCGCCGCTCGAGCGGCTCTGGGTCTTCGGCCGCCCGACGAACCCGCTCGAGGGCTTCGCGCAGGCGCGCACCGTCGAGGCGACCGGAGCGGACGGCGCCCCCGTGCTGGCGATCGCGGCCGGCATCCCGGTCGAGGTCTTCGGCGACGCGGCCGCGCGGTGACGGTGACCGCGCTGTGACCACCCCGCTGCCCTCGGTCGCCATCACCCTCGGCGAGCCTGCGGGAATCGGCCCGGAACTGTGCGCGATGATCGCCGACCGCCACGCGCGCGTGCCGTTTCCGGGCCCGCCTGGTGTTCGTCGGCGACGGCGACCTCCTCGTGCAGCGCGCGCGGCGGATCGGCCTCGCGCCGCACCTCGCCGAATACGATCCGGCGTCGTTCGCGCCACCGGGCGGCGCCTGCGAAATCTGGCGCCAGCCGCTCGCGGCGCCGGCGCTGCCCGGACGCCCGGACACGACCAACGCGTACTCGACCATCGCGATGCTGGGCGCGGCCGCGGACGCGTGCGCGGCGGGCCGGTTCGACGCGCTGGTCACCGCTCCGGTGCAGAAGAGCGCGCTGCTCGGCGCCGGCATTCCCTTCTCGGGCCACACCGAGTTCTTCGCCCGGCGCGCCGGCGTGGCGCGCGTGGTGATGATGCTGGTCGGCGGCGCCGGTCGCCATCCGCTGCGCGTCGCGCTGGTCACCACGCACCTGCCGCTGGCGGCGGTGCCGGCGGCGATCACCCGCGACGCGGTGTTCGAGACGATCGACATCGTCGCCCGCGAGCTCACGGCCCGGTTCGGCATCGACTCGCCACGCCTTGCCGTCTGCGGCCTCAATCCGCATGCGGGCGAAGGCGGCCACCTCGGCCGCGAGGAGATCGACGCGATCGCCCCCGCGATCGCCGACGCGCGAGACCGGGGCATCGACGTCGTCGGCCCCCTGCCGGCCGACACCGCGTTCGTCCCGGACCGGATCGCCGCGTCCGACGCGATCATCGCGATGTACCACGACCAGGGGCTGCCGGTGCTGAAGGCCCTGTCGTTCGGCGGCGGCGTCAACGTGACCCTCGGCCTGCCGTACGTGCGCACGTCGGTCGACCACGGCACGGCGCTCGACCTCGCCGCCGACACCGCGCGCGCCAGGACCGCCGATCCGGGCAGCCTCATCGCCGCGCTCGAACTCGCGCTGCAGCTCGCCTCGGCGCGCTGACCCCGCGCCACCGGCCCCATGGACGGCCACACCGCCCGCAAGCGCTTCGGCCAGAATTTTCTCGCCGATCCGCATTACGTCGCGAGAATCGTCGCCGCCGTCGATCCGCAGCCGGGGGACAACCTGGTCGAGATCGGACCGGGGCTCGGCGCGCTCACCGCTCCGCTGATCGAACGCGCGGGACGGATCAGCGCCGTCGAGATCGACCGCGACCTCGCGGCCCGGCTCGAGCAGCGCTTTCCGCCGGACCGGCTGACGCTGCACGTCGCCGACGCGCTCGACTTCGACTTCGCGACGCTGGGGCCGGCGCTGCGCGTCGTCGGCAACCTGCCGTACAACATCAGCTCGCCGCTGCTCTTCCGCCTCGCACGCTACGACACGCAGATCGTCGACCTGCACGTGATGCTGCAGCGGGAGGTCGTCGCGCGGATGACGGCGGAGCCGGCGACCGCCGACTACGGACGGCTCACCGTCATGCTGCGCGCGAAGTTCGCCGTGCGGCGCCTGTTCGTCGTTCCGGCGGGCGCGTTCTCGCCGGCGCCGAAGGTCGAGTCGGCGGTGGCGCGACTGACACCGCTCGGCGCCGCGAAGCCGGCGATCGCCGACGAGGCGCTGTTCGCCGACGTCGTCCAGCACGCGTTCGGGCAGCGGCGCAAGACGCTGCGCAACGCGCTGTCGGCGCTCGCGACTCCCGCCGACCTCGTTGCCGTCGGCATCGACCCGTCGGCGCGCGGCGAAACGCTGGCGATCGGGGATTTCGTCCGGCTTGCCAACCGGCTCGCCGGCACCGCGTGATTCGCGTGCCCGCGGATGTCGGTGTGATCGGCCGCGCGATCGGCCCGACGTTATCGGGTCGGCAGGCGCGTCAGCCGGCGGCGAGCGCCGCGTCGATCGCCGCGAGTCCGGCGAGCGCGCCGTCGCGCAGGCCGACGCCGTAGCCGCGCTCGACCTCGGGCTCGCGCGGATTGATCCGCACGAGCGTGCCGCCGTAGTGGGTGACCACGCCTTCGGCGAAATCGCGCACCGAAGGGATGGCGACGCCGGCGCCCAACTCGATCACGACCGGGCGATGGACACGCGCCAGCCACGCCTCCAGCCGCGCCTCCTGCGCCCGCGCCCGCGCGGCCAGCCATCCCCAGTCGCCGAACATCAGCACGTTCGGCCGGGCAAGTCCGCCACAGGTCGGGCAGGCGGGCGGGTCGTTGACCAGCCGGCATGCGGCCTCGTCGACGTTCGGCACGAAGCTGTCGGCCGGCCAGATCGCGCCGGCGCAGTTCCTGAGGCACTGCAGATGATGGATCGAGCCGTGGCATTCGACGACGCGGTCCGGCGGCGTTCCCGCCTTCTGGAACTGGCCGTCGACGTTGCTGGTGAAGACGAACGCGCCGTGCGGAACGCGCTCGCGCCAGCGACGCAGCGTCGCGAAGCCGGCATGCGGCACGGTGCGGCGGTACAGCGCGAGCCGGTGGCCGTAGAACCCCCAGGCGCGACGCGGATCCGACGCGAAGGCGTCGGGCGACGCGATCGCCGTGAAGTCGATGCGCTCGCGGCCCAGCGCCGGATACGCGGCCCAGAATCCCTCGTTGCCGCGGAAGTCCGGGAGGCCCGAGTCGACGCCCATCCCGGCCCCGGCGGCGAAGATCAGCGCATCGGCCGAGGCGATCGCCGCGGCGGCGGCGCGGACCGTCGCGGGCGGAGTCGCTCACCGGGCGCACTCCGGCATCGCAGCGCGACGGCGCCGCGATTCGCCGCGGCAGGCGAACTCAGGCGCACGCGCGCCGCGCGGAACCCTCACCATTGCGCGTCCGGGCGCCGCGCGGGCCGCTCGACGCGGACCGTCTTCTGCCGCGAGGTTTCGCCCCGCACCAGCGTGACGTCGCGCAGCGCCACGCCATAGGCACCGGCCAGGAAGGCGAGCAGCGTCGAGTTCGCCTTGCCGTCGACCGGCGGCGCGGCCAGGCGGATCTTCAGCCGCGCGTCCGCTCCGTCGCCGTGGACGCCGGCGACTTCCGTGCGCTTCGCGCCGGGCTGCACGTGCAGCGACAGCACCAGCGCGTCGCCGTCGGTCCGGCACCAGGCCGCCGTCGGAGTCATCCGCGGTACAGCCCCAGCACGGCCATCTCGAGCCAGCGCACCGGCAGCATCAGCAGGAGCTGCAGCAGCACGATCAGGATCAGCGGCGAGAGGTCGAGCGTTCCGCCGAGCGGCGGCACGACGCGGCGAATCGGCCGCAGGAACCGGAACGTCAGCGCGTTGAGCAGGCCCGCGAGCGGTCCGTCCGGGGCGACCCAGGACAGGATCGCCTGCGCGATGACGACGACGATCAGCATCCACAGCGCCGCCTTGAGCAGCTCGACCGCGGCGAGCAGCAGCAGCACCGGCACCGTCGAGGCGCTGAACGCGCCGCGACCCAGCACGAGGTGCAGCGCGAACATCCACGCGACCTGGGCGAGCCAGGCCAGCAGCAGCGTCGACCAGTCGATGCCGCGCACGCCGGGGATCACGCGGCGCAGCGGCTTGACCGCCCAGTCGGTCGCGGCGATCAGCGCCTGGCCGAACGGGTTGCGGAACGACGCGCGCAGCCACTGCATCGCGAAGCGCAGCAGGAACGCGTAGGTGAGGAGCCCGAACAGCGTGTCGAGCAGGAACCGCGCGGCTTGGTCGACCATGGCGGAGCGGGCCTACTTGCCGGCGCCGAGTTCGGCCGCGCGCGCGGTGGCGGCGGCGACGGCGGCGACGACCGCCGCCCGGACGCCGGCGCCCTCCAGCGCGGCGATGCCGCGCTCGGTGGTGCCGCCCTTCGACGTCACCTGCGCGCGCAGCGTCGCCGGGTCCTCGGCGGACGCGTGCGCCAGCGCGACGGCGCCGTCGAACGTCGCGTAGGCGAGCCGGCGCGCGTCGGCCGGCGCGAAACCCTGCGCCCGCGCCGCCGCCTCCAGCGCCTCCAGGAAATAGAAGACGTACGCCGGTCCGCTGCCGGAGACGCCGGTGATCGCGTCGAGCATCGCCTCGGACTCGACCCAGACGACCTCGCCGCCCGCCTCGAGCACGGCCGCGGCCTCGGCGTGCCCCGTCGCGTCCACCGTCGGCGCGGCGTGGACCCCGGCGATGCCCTTGCCCACCATGGCCGGCGTATTGGGCATGGCGCGAACGATGCGGTCGAAGCCGCCCAGCCATCGCGCGATGTCGGCGCTGCGAGTCCCCGCCGCGATCGACAGCACGCAGCCGAGGGGGATGGCCGCCGACGCGGCAGGCGAGGCGCCCGGCGAGTCGCCGGGCGATGCGACCCGAGGCGGTGGCCGGGGCCGAAACGAACGGTGCGAGCGCCTCGCAAGCCTCGCGCATGTACTGCGGCTTGACGGCCAGCACGACCAGCGCGACCCCGCGCACCGCGTCGGCGCCGACCGCGGCGTGCAGCGCGACGCCGGGAAACCGCGCGGCCAGCCGGTCGCGCTGCGCCGCGACGGGCTCGACGACGGCGAGCGACGCCGGGGACCGCCCCCGCGCGATCAGCCCGCCGATGAGCGCCGAGGCCATGTTGCCGCCGCCGATGAAAAGAGTCGTCATGTCATCCATTCCGGAAGGGAACCCGCGCGCGGCCGGCGGGGCGCGGGATCATCGCGGCCGGGCGCCGAAGATCGCGGTGCCCACGCGAACCATCGTGGCGCCCTCGGCGATCGCGGCCTCGAGATCGGCCGACATGCCCATCGACAGCGTGTCGACCGCGAGGCCCGCGTCGCGGCATTGCCGGAAGCAACCGGCGAGCGCGCGGAACTGCGCCCGCTCCCGCACCGGGTCCGCCGTCGGCTCGGGAATGCCCATGATGCCGCGCAGCCGCAGCCCGGGCAGCGCCGCGACCGTGGTCGCGAGCGCCAGCGCCTCCTCCGGCCGCACCCCCGACTTGGTCGGCTCGCCGCTGACGTTGACCTGGACGCAGACCGACAACGGGGGCCGGCCGGCGGGGCGCGCGGCGGCCAGCGCCCGGGCGATCTTCTCCCGGTCGACCGACTGCACCCAGTCGAAGCGCTCGGCGGCGAGCTTCGCCTTGTTGCTCTGCAAGGGGCCGATCAGGTGCCATTCGATGTCCGCGAGGCCGGCCAGCGCGTCGATCTTCGCCACCGCCTCCTGCACGTAATTCTCGCCGAAGCACCGCTGCCCGGCCGCCCGCGCCGCAGCCACGGCGGCGGCCGGAAAGGTCTTGCTGACGGCCAGCAACGCGACCGACGCCGGATCGCGGCCGGCCGCCCGCGCCGCGGCGTCGATGCGCCCGCGGGTCGCTTGCAAGCCCTTCTCCAAGTGGCCCATAATCGAATGACGTCGGCATGCGCCGCATTCCGGCACGCGAATTGCATGCCGTCTTCTGTTGCAGCGCGTAAGGGCTGCGAATCGCCGATTATAAGGGTCAGCCCCATGGACATCACCGAACTGCTCGCCTTCGCCGTCAAGAACAAGGCTTCGGACCTGCACCTTTCGGCCGGCCTGCCGCCGATGATCCGCGTGCACGGCGACATCCGGCGCATCAACCTGCCGCCGATGGAGCACGAGGACGTCCACGCCATGGTGTACGACATCATGAGCGACCACCAGCGGAAGACGTACGAGGAGAGCCTCGAGTGCGACTTCAGCTTCGCGGTCCCGAACCTCGCCCGCTTCCGCGTCAACGCCTTCAACCAGTCGCGCGGCGCCGCCGCGGCGTTCCGGACCATTCCGGCCAAGGTGCTGTCGCTCGAGGAGCTGAACGCGCCCAAGATCTTCGCCGAGCTCACCAACCGGCCGCGCGGCCTGATCCTGTGCACGGGTCCGACCGGCTCCGGCAAGTCGACGACGCTGGCGGCGATGACCAACCACGTCAACGAGAACGAGTACGGGCACATCCTCACCATCGAGGACCCGATCGAGTTCCTGCACGAGTCCAAGAAGTGCCTGATCAACCAGCGCGAGCTGGGACCGCACACGCTGTCGTTCCCGAACGCGCTGCGCGCCGCGCTGCGCGAGGACCCCGATTACATCCTGGTCGGCGAAATGCGCGACCTCGAGACCATCCGGCTCGCGCTGACCGCCGCCGAAACCGGTCACCTCGTGTTCGGGACGCTGCACACGAGCTCGGCCGCCAAGACCATCGACCGCATCATCGACGTGTTCCCGGCCGCCGAGAAGGACATGGTCCGCGCGATGCTGTCGGAGTCGCTGGTGTGCGTGGTCGCGCAGACGCTGCTGAAGACCAAGGACGGACAGGGTCGCGTCGCGGCGCACGAGATCATGATCGGCACGCCGGCGATCCGCAACCTGATCCGCGAGAACAAGGTCGCGCAGATGTACTCGGCGATCCAGACCAGCCAGGCCGCCGGCATGCAGACCCTCGACCAGTGCCTCGTCGAGCTGGTCCGCCGCAACGTCGTGTCGGTCTCCGAGGCGCGCAACCGCGCGGCCAACAAGGATCTCTTCCCGGGCTGACGGCACCGCCCGGGGCGGAAGGAGCAAGGAAACCATGGAACGAGAACGCGCCACCAAGTTCATCCACGAGCTGCTCGACCTGCTGGTCAAGCAGAAGGGTTCCGACCTGTTCATCACCGCGGGCTTTCCGCCGGCGGTGAAGGTCGACGGCAAGATCTCGCCGGTCTCGAAGACCCCGCTGTCGCCGCAGCACACCATCGAGCTGGTGCGCAGCGTGATGAACGACAAGCAGGCGTCGGAGTTCGAGTCCACGAAGGAGTGCAACTTCGCGATCAGCCCGCCGGGCGTGGGACGGTTCCGCGTCAACGCCTTCGTCCAGCAGTCGCGCGTGGGCATGGTGCTGCGCACGATCACCACCGAGATCCCCAAGTTCGAGGAGCTCGGCCTGCCGCCGGTGCTGAAGGACGTGATCATGTCCAAGCGCGGCATCATGCTGTTCGTCGGCGCGACCGGCTCGGGCAAGTCGACGTCGATGGCATCGCTGCTCGGCTACCGCAACGAGAACAGCTTCGGCCACATCATCACGATCGAGGACCCGATCGAGTTCGTCCACGATCACCGCAACTGCATCCTGACGCAGCGCGAGATCGGCGTCGACACCGACAGCTGGATGATCGCGCTGAAGAACACGCTGCGGCAGGCGCCCGACGTCATCCTCATCGGCGAGGTGCGCGAGCGCGAGACGATGGACTATGCGATCTCGTTCGCGGAAACCGGGCACCTGTGCCTCGCCACGCTGCACGCGAACAACACCAACCAGGCGCTCGACCGGATCATCAACTTCTTTCCCGAGGAGCGCCGGGCCCAGCTGCTGATGGACCTGTCGCTCAACGTGCGCGCGTTCGTCGCCCAGCGGCTCATCCCCCGCCGCGACGGCCGCGGCCGCGTGCCCGCGGTCGAGGTGCTGCTCAACTCGCCGCTGATCTCCGACCTGATCTTCAAGGGCGACGTCGGCGGCATCAAGGAAATCATGAAGAAGTCGCGCGAGCTCGGGATGCAGACGTTCGACCAGTCGCTGTTCGAGCTCTACGAGGCGGGCCTCATCAGCTACGAGGACGCGCTGCGCAACGCCGACTCGCTCAACGACCTGCGGCTCGAGATCAAGCTGCACGGCAAGGAGTCGAAGAACCGCAACATCTTCTCGGGCCTCGGCAACCTCGACATCGTGCCCGAGTCGACGAACAACGCGCCGGCGTCGAACCTGAGCCGGCTCTGACCGGCCGGCGCGTGGCGGCGGCCGCGTGCCATAATGGCCGCCCCGCCACTTCCGCCCGCCGGCCCCGCCCGGCGCGACCATGTCCGGCCTCGACGCGACCACCCCGCACCCCACCGAGATCAAGCTGCACCAGGCATCGCGGGTGCTCGAGCTCGCGTTCGCCGACGGCGCGCATTTCCGACTCTCGTACGAGTTCCTCCGCGTCCACTCGCCGTCGGCCGAGGTGCGCGGCCACGGGCCGGGCCAGGAGACGCTGCAGACCGGCAAGCGCGACGTGGCGATCAAGGAGGTCGAGGCGGTCGGCCACTACGCGATCCGCCCGACGTTTTCCGACGGCCACGATACCGGCATCTATTCGTGGGACTACCTCCACGATCTCGGCACGCGCCACGACGAGCTCTGGCAGCGCTACCTCGCGCGGCTCGCCGAGGCGGGCGCGAGCCGCGATCCGGCATGACGGCGCAGGAACGGCGATGAGCGATTCGACGCATTTCGGGTACGAGAACGTCCCGCTCGACCAGAAGGCGAAGCGCGTGCGCGGCGTCTTCGATTCGGTCGCCGGCAAGTACGACCTGATGAACGACCTGATGTCGGCGGGGCTGCACCGGCTGTGGAAGCGCTTTGCCGTCAACGCGACGGGCCTGCGCGAAGGCGCGCGCGTGCTCGACCTCGCCGGAGGCACCGGCGACCTCGCGCGGCTGTTCGCCGACCGCGTCGGCCCCGGCGGCGAGGTGATCCTGACCGACATCAACCACGCGATGCTCGCGGTCGGCCGCGACCGGATGATCGACGCGGGGCGGCCGCTGCCGGCCGTGCAGTGCGACGCCGAGAAGCTGCCGTTCCCCGCCGGACATTTCGACGGCGTGTCGATCGCCTTCGGCCTGCGCAACGTCACCCGCAAGGAGGCGGCGCTCGCCGAGATGAAGCGGGTGCTGAAGCCCGGCGGCGTCGCCGCCGTGCTCGAATTCTCCCAGGTGTGGGCGCCGCTGAAGCCGGCGTACGACTGGTACAGCTTCAACGTGCTCCCGCGCCTGGGCCGCCTCGTCACCCGCGACGATGCCAGCTACCGCTACCTTGCGGAGTCGATCCGCATGCATCCCGACCAGGCGGCGTTGAAGGCGATGATGGAACAATCGGGCTTCGACCGTGTCGAAGTCCACAACCTCGCGGCGGGCGTCGTCGCCCTGCACCTGGGCTACGCCTGCTGACGCGAGGACACTGGAGAACAGCCTTGAAACGAACCTGGATACTCGCCACCGCCGTCGTCGCCGCCCTGACGTTCCAGGCGATCGAAATCGCCGACGCCGCGCGGATGTCCGGCGGGCGCAGTTTCGGCGCCCAGCGCCAGAGCGTGGCGCCGCCCGCGGCGACCCCGCCCGCCGCCCCGGCGACCGTGCCCGGAGGCGCCGCCAACCCGGTGCTGCCGGCGCAGCCCGGCGCCGCGATGGCGAAGCAGGCCGCGCCGGCCGCGGCCGCAGGCGCTGCCCGGACCGGGATGTCGAAGTGGATGGGCCCGCTGGTCGGCCTCGCCGCGGGCCTGGGCATCGCTGCGCTGCTGTCGCACCTCGGCCTGTCCGAAGCGTTTGCCGGATTCGTGATGCTGGCGCTGATCGTGGTCGCAGTCGTCGTCGCGCTGCGGTTCCTGCTCGCTCGCCGCGCCGAGCCCGCCAAGCAGCCGCTCCGGTACGCCGGCCCCAGCGGCTTGGGCGCGGCTCCCGGCGGCTACGAAACGCAGGCCCCGCCGACTTGGGGCGGTGCGGCACCGAAGGACGACACGCCCGTGACGGCGGGGACGACGCCGGCATCCGCGCCGGCCGCCCGCCCGTTGCCTCCCGACTTCGACGCGGCCGGTTTCGTCAACCAGGCCAAGCTGCAGTTCCGCAAGCTGCAGGCCGCGTACGACTCGGGCGACCGCGCCGCGCTGGCCGACGTCATGACGGCGGAAATGCTCGCCGAGATCGGCCGCGACTTCGACGCGCGGGGCAGCCACGTCGCCAGCGAAGTCGTCAACGTCGAGGGGCAGGTGCTGGAAGTGACCACCGAGGCCGACAAGCACTGGGCCAGCGTCCGGCTGTACGGCCTGATCCGCGAGGACGGCGGTGCGCAGCCGGTGCCCTTCGACGAAGTCTGGCACCTGTCCAAGCCGGTCAACGGGCGCAGCGGATGGCTGCTGTCGGGCATCCAGCAACTCGAACAGGCCTGACCGGGCGACCAGAGGGACGCAGCGAGGCCATGCGGCATCCGGTAGGCGCGCTCGCCAACCGCGCGCTCGAGCGCGAGACCTGGGCGCGCGAGCGCCTCGCCGCGCACGCCGGGCAGCGCGTCAGGCTCGCCGTCGGGCCGCTGGCGCGCCGTTCGCGATCGACGCGTCGGGCCTGATCGATCCGGAGCCTGCGCCCGGCGCGCCGGACCTCACCCTGTCGATCTCGCCGCTGGTGCTGCCGGCGTTCCTGGGCGCGCCCCGCGCGCTGGGACGAGTTCGTCGTCGCCGACGGCGACGAAGCGCTCGCGGCGACGTTCAAGGATCTCGCGCTGACGCTGCCGTGGTTCGTCGAGCGGGCGTTCGCCGGCCTGCTCGGTCCGGCCGTCGGCCAGCGCGCCGCCGACGCCGGCCGGCGGCTGCTGGGCGTCCCCGAATACGTGGCGGAGCGCCTGGGCGACAACATCGCCGGCTATGCGCGCGACGAGGCAGGCCTGCTCGCGCGCGGCGACGAGGCGCGCGTCTTCGCCGCCGAGGCGGCAAGGATGGCCGAACGCACCGACGCGCTGGAGCAGCGCCTCGCCGCGCTCGAAGCGCGGCTGCCGCGGCTCGCCGCGGTGCGCTGACGCGCCGCCCGGCCGGACAACATCCGCGGGCTGGTGCCGGCACCGCCGACGGTGCCAGAATGGCGGTCGCTCGCGGGGTGCGGCAGATTGCCGCGCACCGCGGCAATCGAACCACCGCCAGGGAGGCACCCGTGGGACTCCAGTTTCTTCGCATCGCCACCGTCTATCTGATCGTCGGCGTCCGTCGTGGGCTACGTGATGGGCATCACCGAGGCCTTCCAGTACGCGCCAGTGCACGCGCACCTCAACCTGCTCGGCTGGGCGTCGCTCGCCCTCGTCGGCGTCATCTACCACCTGTATCCGGCCGCGGCCGAGACGCGGCTCGCCCGCGTCCATTTCTGGCTGCACAACCTGGGCCTGCCGATCTTCATGGTCGCGTTGGCGGTGATGCTGGCCGGCAATCCGGCGGCCCTCGCGGCGGTGAAGGCAGGCGCGACGATGACGCTGCTCGGGCTGTTCGCGTTCGCGGCGAATCTCTTCGCCAACGTGCGGAAAGCCCGGCTGAGGCGCACGGCGCCCGTGCCGCCGACCGTCCGACCCGATCCGCGACACCCGCAGCACCCGCGGCGACGGGACGTCCGGCCCATTCCCGTAGAATGCGGGGGATGCGCATCCTGCGTCTCGCCCGCATCGTCCAGGTCGCCCTCCGCTACGGCCTGGACGAATTCCTGCTCGGACACGAACGGTTCCACGCGGTGCGCCCGCTCGCCCGCACGCTCACGTTCTGGCGCGACGTCTCCGCGCCGCGCGCCGTCCGGCTGCGCCTCGCGCTCGAGGACCTCGGGCCGATCTTCGTCAAGTTCGGGCAGATGCTGTCGACCCGGCGCGACCTGATGCCGCCGGACATCGCCGACGAGCTCGCGAAGCTTCAGGACCGCGTGCCGCCGTTTCCGGTCGAGCAGTTCCTGGCCACGATGGAGAAGAGCTACCGCAAGCCGGTGACGCGAGATGTTCCGGTCGTTCGACCGGACGCCGGTCGCGAGCGCGTCGGTGGCGCAGGTCCATTTCGCCGTGCTGCCCGACGGCACCGAGGTGGCGGTCAAGGTGCTGCGGCCGAACATCGGCGCCGTCATCGAGAAGGACCTCGGGCTGATGCAGGCCGCGGCGATGCTCGTCGAGAAGCTCTGGTCCGACGGCAAGCGGCTGAAGCCGCGCGCGGTGGTCACCGAGTTCGAGCGGTCGCTGCGCGACGAGCTGGACCTGTCGCGCGAGGCCGCCAACTGCTCGCAGCTGCGCCGCAACTTCCTGCACTCGCCGCTGCTGCTCGTGCCCGCCGTGCACTGGGACTGGTGCACGCCCGAGGTGATGGTGATGGAGCGGATGGCCGGCATCCCCATCGCCCGCACCGACGAGCTGCGCGCCGCCGGCGTCGACCTGAAGCGGCTGGCGCGCGCCGGCGTCGAGCTCTTCTTCACGCAGGTGTTCCGCGACGGCTTCTTCCACGCCGACATGCATCCGGGCAACATCTTCATCGCCGTCGACCCGCCGAACTTCGGCAAGTACGTCGCGCTCGACTTCGGCATCGTCGGCACGCTGTCCGAGCGCGACCAGGGCTACCTCGCGCAGAATTTTCTCGCGTTCTTCCGCCGCGACTACCGCCGCGTCGCCACCGCGCACATCGAGTCGGGCTGGGTTCCGCCGGACACGCGCATCGACGAGCTGGAGACCGAGATTCGCGTCGTCTGCGAGCCGATCTTCGACCGCCCGCTGAAGGAAATCTCGCTGGGCCGCGTGCTGCTGCAGCTCTTCCGCGCGTCACGCCGCTTCAACGTCGAGATCCAGCCGCAGCTCGTGCTGCTGCAGAAGACGCTGCTGAACATCGAGGGCCTGGGCCGCCAGCTCGACCCCGACCTCGACCTGTGGGTCACCGCCAAGCCCTTCCTCGAGCGCTGGATGGAGAACCAGGTCGGGCTGCCGGCGCTGCGCCGCCGGTTCCTCGCCGAGGCGCCCTACCTCGCCGCCGCGCTGCCCGAACTGCCGCGGTTGCTGCACCTGCGGCTGTCGGCGCCGCCGTCGGCGTCCGACGAAGTTATGAAGGAGCTCACCGCCGCGCAGCGCGTGCGCAACCGCCTGCTGATGGTGACGGCGGCGCTGCTGGCCGCCGTGCTGGTCACGGTGCTCTGGCGCTGACGGCGTTCCACGGAGCCCGGCGACGCGCCACCGACGATCAGCGCGGCAGCGGCGGCAGCGAGCGAAGATACGCGACGATGGCGTCGAGGTCCTCGTCGCGGATGCCGGCGTACCAGGCGAAGGCCATCGGCAGCTCGAGCTTGCGGCCGTCGCGGCCGATGCCCTGGGATATGGCGCGCTTGATCTCGGCGTCGCTCCATTTTCCGAGCCCCTGTTCGGGATGGGGCGTGATGTTGCGCGAAACCGCGCCCTTCCAGCTCTCGCGGCAGGCCCTTCACGAACGAGGGCAGGAACGGCCTGCCGCCCGCGCCGAGCGCGGTCCCGAACAGCAACGTGCCCTGCTGCATCGGCGTGTGGCATTCCAGGCAGTGCGCGATCGTCGCGAGATACGCGCCACGGCGGACCTTGTCGGTCAGGTCGCGCTCGGTGAAACCGCGCTCCGCCTCGGCGAACGCCTCGCGCTTGACCGGCATGCGATAGACGGGCGGCGGCGTGGCGTTGCGCACGGCCGGGATCGAGCGCAGGTACGCGACCACGGCGTCGAGGTCGGCGGGCAGGAGCGCCTTGAAGAAGTTCGCCGCCATCGGGTCGCCCAGCGGCTTCCCCGCGAGCGGGCCGTGATTCGGACGAGCCCCCTGCGTGATCGCGCGCTTGATCTCGTCGTCGCTCCACAGGCCGATCCCGGTTTCCCGGTCGGGCGTGATGTTCGGGGCGGTGCCGGCAAAGGGCTGGATGTCGAAGCCGACGCCGCCGCCGGACAGCTCCTTGCCGGGCACGGGTCGACCCTCGGCATCCTTGGGCGTGTGGCAGTTCCCGCAGGCCATGATCGTCGGTGACGAGGTACCGACCGCGCTCCTGCGCCGATGGCTGCGCGATGGCGGATGCGGCAACCACCGCGAGAGCGGCGGCCAGCGCGACCTTCCCGAAGGCACGGCTCGCCGCGGACGCGGCGTCACCCCACGGCGTCGCGCGCGGGGTCGATGAGGTCCGGAGATCGCATGGGTGCTCCCGTGTCGATGGTTCGGGCAACTGGGTTCCTGCGGGTCGCGGTCCGCGGCGGCGATCGCCCGCGGCCCCGATCGCCGGCGGGTCATGCTGCAAGCAGGCCAGGTGTGCGTCAAGACATTTCGACGGCGGGTGCCGCTGGTCGCGCGGTGGACTCCAGCGACTTCACGCGGCCGCGCCGAAAGGCGGCCGACCTTCCCTGCCGGGCTCTCCGCCAATGGCAACCCCGATGCGGTCGGCGTATTCTCCGCGGTTGCGGGCCGGCATGGCGATGTGCGTCCGCGCGCACCGGGCCAGGTTCGCTCATCGATGCACGACCGGAGGATACCGAAATGAAACGCCACCTGCTTTCGCTGTCCCTCGTCGCCGCCACCGGGATCGCCGCGATGCCCGCACTGGCCCTGCCCTGCGCGGGATTCACCGACGTGGACAGCACCAGCCCGTTCTGCGGGAGCGTCGAATGGCTGAAGAACCGCGCCATCACGACCGGCTGCACGTCCGCCACCACCTACTGCCCGACCGACGTGGTCACCCGGCTGTCGATGGCCGCGTTCATGGCCCGCCTGGGAGGCGCGCTGACGCCGGCGAACATCCGCGCGACGAGCGGGGTGGCCAACGCTCCCGCAACCTACAATTGCCAGACGCAGGATTTCCCGGTCACTGACTTTCCGCGTCGCGCCGTCGTCAACGCCGCGTACAGCGCGGTTTTCGACGGGGCGGCGAATTACCGCATCTACATTTACGCTTCGATCGATAGCGGCGCCACATGGTTCACCCCGACGGGCTCGGCGGTGGAGCCGCGGACCGGCGCGTCCGGCGCCGGCATCTGGTCCCATGTGACGCACACCCTGCAGTACGACCTGCTGGTCGGATTTTCCTACCGGTTTGCGGTCCGCTACGACCTGGTCGGCTCCACCGCGACCATGACCGAGGGTCGGTGCACGGTCAACGCGGCCTTCACCAACCGCATCTCCGTCTCGTCGCCGTTCGACCAGTCGATGGACGACGAGACGGTCGTCGTCCGGTAGCCGCGTCAGCGAACCCGGGCCGTCTTCTCGATGTAGTACACGGGCGGCTCGGCGACCATCGGCGTCTCGCGCCGGGTGCCGACGCCGGCGAGCGGCGCACGACGCAGGAAGGTGTTCGCCTCGCCGAGGACGAAGCGGATCAGGTCCTCGAGCACCGCCTCGGTGACGCCCTCGCCGGGAAACTCCATCGTCAGCGTCTCGAAGCGGTCGATGTTGCGGACCGTCGCGACGACGACCTGGCGCCGGTAGTCGGGCGCGAACCGGACCGACGCGGTGATCGCCGGCGTGATGGTGAAGACGCCGGTGCGCACGACACGCGCCTCGTCGTGCTCGGTCTGGTAGTGATACGGCACGTGCGCCGCGCGCAGCTTGTCCTCGATGGGACCGGCGGCGGCCGGCTGGCACTTGACGACGACCGGCGTCTCGCCGACCAGCCGGTAGAAGAGTTCGACGTGCTCGAGCACGTCGAGCCCCGCGAGCGGCTTCCGGCGGTACGACACGAATCCGCGGTCGTACTGGGGATTCACGATCGTCAGCACGCCGTCGAGCCGGTACTGGTGGACGACCTTCGGCCGGATCACCTCCAGATGGCCGAGCGCCTCGTCGAGCCACTTGAACGCGTGCCAGAGCGACCGGTCGATCGCCTGCAGCGCTTCCTCGACCGGGCGGCGCGCGGCCGTTTCGCCGGCGCGCATCGTCTCGGACTGCGACGCGCAGTTGTTCGAGCAGCGTTGGCTTGGCGGAGGCGTCGGGCATGGATTCGGGGCGCGGCGGCAGTCGTGACGGAACGGTACGGGGAGCTCGCGATTCTATGACATCGGCATCCCGACTGTCGCGCTTTTGCGCGGAAGCTCCCCGGGCCAAAGCAACGGTCGTGCCGAAATGCCGCAGTCGCGGTGTTGCTGCGCCGCACCAACGCGGCGTGCCGAGCGTCCCTGCGGGGCACCGCCGGGCAGGGGATCCCCCGGATTTGCTTTACAATTTGCGGCACTTCCCGCCCCTTCGAGCCCGGACGACGCACCGCATGGCGCTCCTCGAGATCAAGAACGTTTCCCGCCGCTTCGGCGACTTTCTCGCCGTCGACAACGTCAGCTTCGAGGTCAGGGCCGGCGAATTCTTCACCCTGCTCGGCCCGTCCGGCTGCGGCAAGACCACGCTGCTGCGGATGATCGCCGGGTTCGACCTGCCCGACGCCGGCAGCATCGTCCTCGACGGCGTCGACCTCCGGGCGACCCCGCCCGAACGGCGCCCGATCCACACGGTCTTCCAGAGCTACGCGCTGTTCCCGCACATGACGGTGGCGCAGAACATCGCGTTCCCGCTCAGGATGGCCGGGCAGAACGAGGCCGACCTCGGCGCCAAGGTCAGGGCCGCGCTCGACCAGGTCAAGCTCACCGACAAGGGCGGCAGCTTCCCGCACGAGCTGTCCGGCGGCCAGAAGCAGCGGGTCGCGCTGGCCCGGGGCCTCGTCAACCGGCCGCGCCTGCTGCTGCTCGACGAGCCGCTGGGGGCGCTCGACGCCAAGCTGCGCGAGCAGATGCAGCTCGAGCTGATCCGCCTGCAGAAGGACTCCGGCGTCACCTTCGTCTTCGTGACGCACGCGCAGGCCGAGGCGCTGGCGCTGTCGCACCGCATCGCCGTGATGAACCACGGCCGGATCGAGCAGCTCGACGAGCCGTCGCGGCTCTACGGCTTCCCGAAGAACCGCTTCGTCGCCGACTTCATCGGCAACGTCAACCTGCTCGAGGTCACCGTGGCCGAGGCGGGCGCGCCGCTGAAGCTCACGTGCCCGAAGCTCGGCACCATCGCGGCGCCGGCACGGGACGGAGCGAAGGCCGGCACTCCCGGCGCCTTCGTCATCCGGCCCGAGCACGTCTCGATCCGCGCGGTGACCGAGCCGCCTTCGGCCGACCCCAACCAGTTCGAGGGCAAGGTCTGGGACTTCCTCTACATCGGCGACGTGACGACCTACATCGTCGACCTCGCCAACGGCGCGCGCATCGAGGCGCTGCTCGCGAACTCGGCGCCGGGCCGCGCCAAGTTCTTCGAGGTCGGCGACGCCGTGCGCGTCTCGTGGAAGGCCGAAGCCGGCGCCTTCCTCGACGCCTGACGCGACGGGGCCCGCGATGCAAGGCGAAACCGCGAGCCGCACGCAGGGCGGCCGGCTGACCAAGTGGCTGGTGAGCGGCCCGCCGCTCGTCTTCCTGCTCGTCTTCTTCCTGCTGCCGGCGCTGATCATGGTCGGCGCGAGCGTCCGCTATCCGGGCGAGTACGGCGCGCTCGCGCCGCTGTTCGGCGGCAAGCCGGGCGAGGACGCCGGGCTCACGCTCGAGAACTACCGCGTCTTCTTCGGCGACTTCATCTACGCGCAGATCTTCCTCAAGAGCTTCGGCGTCGCCGCGCTGACGACGCTGATCTGCCTCGTCATGGCGTATCCGGTCGCGCTGCTGATCGCGCGCAGCCCGAAGCGGCATCGCGACCTGATGGTGCTGCTGTGCGTGCTGCCGTTCGCCAGCAACTTCCTCGTCCGCGTCTACGCCTGGATGATCATCCTCGGCCCCTTCGACCTGCTGTTCTCGCGCTTCGCGGTCATCGTCGGGATGGTGTACGTCCACCTGCCGTTCATGATCCTGCCGCTGTACACGAACCTCGAGAAGCACGACCCGACGCTGCTCGACGCCGCGCAGGACCTGGGCGCCAACGCCTGGCAGCGGTTCTGGCGCGTCACCTTCCCGCTGTCGCTGCCCGGCATCTTCTCCGGCTCGGCGCTGGTGTTCATCCCGGTGCTGGGAATGTTCGCGATCCCCGAGATCCTGGGCGGCAAGGACGACTGGCTGGTCGGCAACCTGATCAAGGAATCGTTCCTCGGCACCCGCGACTGGCCCTTCGGGTCGATGCTGTCGATCATGCTCACACTGGCGGTGCTGGCGATCGCCGGCGCCGCGGCCTGGCTCGCGCGGCGGGGGGTGAGCCGTGCGTAGGTCGCCGCTGCTGTGGGCCAGCGCGATCGCGGTGTACGCGTTCCTGTACATCCCGCTGGTCGTCGTCGTCATCTTCAGCTTCAACGATTCCAAGCTGAACGCCGAGTGGGTGGGCTTCACGCTCGACTGGTACCGCAAGCTGATGGGCAACGAGGAGATGCTGAAGGCCGCGGTGAACTCGCTGATCATCGCGTTCTCCGCCGCCGGGCTGGCGACGGTGCTGGGCACGATGGCGGGGATCGCGATGCACCGCTACCGATCGCGCGTGCTGCCGTTCCTGACGCTGACGCCGGTGGCGATGCCCGAGATCCTGCTCGGCGTGTCGCTGCTGATCTTCTTCATCTCGACGTTCGGCGAGGAGTCGCTGTCACTGCTGACGGTGATCGTGGCGCACACGACGTTCTGCATCGGCTTCGTCGCGATCATCGTCCGCGCGCGGCTGTCGGGCATGGACGAGTCGATCTTCGAGGCGGCACGCGACCTCGGCGCGACGCCGTGGCAGTCGTTCCGCCTGGTCACGCTGCCGCTGATCATGCCCGGCGTCGTCGCCGGCGCGCTGATGGCGTTCACGCTGTCGATCGACGACTTCGTCATCACGTTCTTCACCGCGGGCGCGGGCGTGCCGACGCTGCCGCTCACCATCTACACGATGATCAAGATCGCGGTGACGCCGGAAGTCAACGCGCTGTCGACGCTGCTGATGCTGCTGACGCTGACGATGATCGTCGTCGCCGGCCGCGTCGCGCCGGACGCGCTGCGGGGCAAGGGCTGACATGCGCACCTTCGCCGATCGCCTGCGCTGGCCCGCGCTGCGTCCTCGCGCTCGCCGCCGCGCTGGCGCTGACCGGCTGCACGCCGAAGACCGACGCCGAGAAGGCGGAGGCGGCGGAGAAGAAGGCGGCCGCGGGCGACGTGCCGGAACTGCACCTGTACAACTGGAACAACTACCTCGCCGAGGAAACGGCGAAGCGGTTCGAGGAATCGTGCAAGTGCAAGCTGGTGCAGGACTACTACTCGGACAACGAGGAGCTGCTGGCCAAGCTCGCCGCCGGGGCGACCGGCTACGACATCCTGGTGCCCACCGGCAACGCGGTCGAGACGCTGATCGCGCAGGGCGCGCTGCGCGAGCTCGACAAGTCGAAGATCCGGGGCATGGAGAACATCAAGCCCGAGTTCCTCGACCTGTTCTTCGACAAGGGCAACCGCTACTCGGTGCCGTACGCGTACTCGGTCACGCTGCTCGGCTACAACGAGCAGAAGATGAAGGAGCTGGGGCTTCCGACCGACACCTGGGCGCTGATCTTCGAGCCGCGCCACCTCGAGAAGCTGAAGGGCAAGGTGACGGTGCTCGACAGCCAGCGCGAGCTGTTCGCCGCGGCGCTGATCTACCTCGGCCATTCCGCCAACGAAACGGACCCGGACAAGCTGAAGGAGGCGCGCGACCTGATCCTGCGCGCGAAGCCGTACTGGGCGGCGTTCAACGCGTCGTCGTACATCAAGGAGCTGACGATCGGCAACATCTGGGTCGCGCACGGCTACTCGAACGACATGTTCCAGGCCGCCGCCGACGCGAAAAAGGCCAATCGCCCGTTCACGATCGCGTCGACCACGCCGAAGGAAGGCGCGGTGCTCGCCGTCGACAGCATGGTGCTGCACCGGAGCGGCCCCGCGCCGGACCTCGCCTACCAGTTCATCAACTTCATGCTCGATGGGAAGAATTCCGCCGAGCTGTCGAACATGATCGGATCGGGCAATGCCAACGCCGCGGCGATGCCGTTCATCGACGACGACGTGAAGAGCAACAAGGCGGTCTTTCCGGGCCCGGAGGGCATGAAGAAGCTGCAGATGCTGAAGGACTACGACCGCAAGGACCGCCGGCTCCTGAACCGGCTGTGGACCGAGATCAAGGTCCGGTGACGCCCGCCGGGCGCGCCGCCGCGTCGCCGCCGATGAATCACGCCGCCCTCCGAGTCGAGCGTCTCGCGCCGTCGCGCCGCGACGACTTCCTCGCGTTCTTCGACCACGAGCGCGGGCCGGCCTTCGCCGACAACCCCGAGTGGGCGCGCTGTTACTGCCACTACTACCACGTGCCGAAGGCGCTGCCGTGGAAGGACTTCACGGCCGCGCAGAACCGCACGGCGATGGCCGCGCGCATCGACACCGGCGAGGCCGAGGGGTTTCTCGCCTACGCCGGCGACGAGGTCGTCGGCTGGCTCAACGCGCAGCCCTACGCCAGGCTGCCGCACTGCCTCGCCCGGCTGGGCGTCGAGCCGCTGCCGCTGCCCGTGCCGCCGCACGAGGCGGCCGCGATCGTCTGCTTCGTCGTCGCGCCGGCGTGGCGCCGCCGCGGTGTCGCCCGCGCGCTGCTCGACGGCGCGCTGGCGTCGTTCGATGCGCGCGGCATCACCGTCGTCGACGCGTTCCCGTTCCGGACCGGGGACAGCAGCGACGCCACCGACCACTATCACGGCCCGGCGTCGCTGTTCGAGGCGGCGGGCTTCCTGCGGATCGGCGCCACCGAGGATCTCACCATCGTGCGCCGGACACTCGCGCCGCCGCGCTGATCGCGATCGAAGCCCCGGTGCCACGCCGCCGCCACCGCACGCTGCTGCCGCACTTCCTCGCGCTGATCAGCGCGCTGTCGCTCGCCTACGCGAGCCTGCAGCCGTTCGCGCCGTGGATCGCGCCGCCGCCCGACAGCCCGTTCTTCGTGTTCGCGCCGTGGCCGCCGCGCTGGACGCGCTTCGACCTCGCGGCCAACGTCCTCTCGTACATTCCGTTCGGCTTCTTCGTGGCATTGATGCCGCGCCGGCGGCCGGCGGGAGCGCGGCTGTCGGTGGCGGTGGCGGCCGGGGCCGCGCTGTCGTTCGCGATGGAGACGCTGCAGATGTTCATGCCGCCGCGCGACGCGAACCTGATCGACCTGCTCGGCAACACCGCCGGCGCGGGCCTGGGTGGGCTCGCCGCGCTGGCGTTCGTCGGCGACGCCCGCGCCCGACGCGCCCTCGCGACGTGGCGCGCGCACACCTTCGTGCACGGCGCGCTCGGCGACGTCGGGCTCGCGCTGATCGCGGTCTGGATCGCCGCCCAGGTGAATCCCGGCATCCCGCTGTTCGCGACGATGTACGAGACCGCAGCCCCTGCCCGGAGCGGTTGCGGCCGGACTCGCCGCGACGCCCGATGTCGCCGCGACGCTGGTCGAGGCCGCCCACAGCGGGTTCCAGCTGCTGGGCGTCGGCCTGGTGCTCGCCCTGCTGCTGCGCGACCGTCGCTTCGTCGGCGGCGCGGTGTTCGTCCTCATCGGCGCGGCGCTGCTGGTCAAGGGCATCGCGGCGACGGTGCTGCTCAAGCCCGCCGCCTGGGAGGGCTGGCTGACCCCCGGCGTGTCGACCGGCGTCGCCGCCGGCGCGCTGGCGCTGACGGCGGCGATCTGGCTGCCGCGCCCGATGCAGGTCGCGCTGGCCGCGATCGCGCTGCTCTCGTCGCTGCTGGTCATGCTGTTGGTGCCGGACCTCGTGCTCGACGCGGGCGCCGCTGACGCTGTTCAACTGGAGCTACGGCCACCTGCTCAACTTCAACGGCCTGACGCGCTCGATCCTGCTCGCGTGGCCCGTCGCGGCGGCGATCTGGCTGTTCGCGCTGGCCGGCCGCCCCGGCTGGGGCGACCCCGGCGCTCGGCTATAATCATCGGCCGCTTCCCGGGCCGCCGCGCGCGATGCGCCGCCGCCCCGGGCCCCCCCGCCACGCCCGCCGGACCCGCCGATGAGCCACTACCAGCGCCACGTCTTCTTCTGCTGCAACCGGCGCGAGCCGCCGGAGGCCTGCTGCGCCGACCACGCCGCCGACGACATGCACAAGTATGCGAAGGAGCGCGTCAAGGCGCTCGGCCTGTCCGGCAAGGGCAAGGTGCGGATGAACCGCGCCGGCTGCCTCGACCGCTGCGAGGAAGGCCCGGTGCTGGTCGTCTACCCCGAGGCGGTCTGGTACACCTACGTCGACAGGAGCGACATCGACGAGATCATCGACCGGCACGTCGTCGGCGGCGAGGTCGTCGAGAGGCTGAAGATTTGACCCCCAGGACCACCGAGCGCTACACGATCCCCGGCCCCGCCGGCGCGCTCGAGGTCGCGCTCAACCTGCCGCCCGTGCCGCCGCGCGGGATCGCGCTGGTCGCGCACCCGCATCCGCTGCAGGGCGGGACGCTCGACAACAAGGTCGCGCAGACGCTGGCGAAGACGTTCTACGCGCTGGGCTACGCCGCGGTGCGCTTCAACTTCCGCGGCGTGGGCGCGTCCGACGGCGGGTTCGACGAAGGGCGCGGCGAGACCGACGACGCGCTGGCCGCGCTCGCCCATGCGCGGTCCCGGCTCGAGCACGGTCATGGCCTGCCTGTCGCGCTGGCGGGCTTCTCGTTCGGCTCGTACGTGCAGACGCGCGTGCGCGAGGCGGTGGACGCCGAGCGCCTCGTGCTCGTCGGCCCCGCGGTCAACCGGTTCCCGGTCGCGCCCGTCCCCGCCGACACCATCGTCGTTCACGGCGAGGAAGACGACGTCGTGCCGCTGTCCGACGTGCTCCGGTGGGCGCGCCCGCAGGAGCTGCCGGTGGTCGTCTTTCCCGGCTGCGGACATTTCTTCCACGGCCGGCTCGCGCGCCTGCAGCAGACCGTCGCCGGCATGTGGCACGGCCCGGCGCCGGTGATCCCGGGCGCATGACGATCGGCGCGCCCGCTGCGGGGACGACGTCCCGGGCGGCGACGCCCGCGGGATGCGACGCGCGGAATCCGATGCGACCGGCACGACCGCGCCCGCCGACGCCGATGCCGTGCTCTCGGTCCGCGGCCTCGTCAAGCGCTACGGCGACGCCGAGGTCGTCCGCGGACTGTCGTTCGAGATCCGTCGCGGCGAGTGCTTCGGCCTGCTCGGCCCCAACGGCGCGGGCAAGACGACGACGCTGCGCTGCTGCCTCGGCCTCGTCGACCCCGACGGCGGCGAGATCACGATGGTCGGCGAGCCGGTGCCGAGGGCGGCGCGCGTCGCGCGCATCCGCGTCGGCGTCGTGCCGCAGCTGGACAACCTCGACCCCGACTTCACCGTCACCGAGAACCTGCTCGTCTACGGCCGCTACTTCGGCATCGACCGTGCGACGCTGGCGGCGCGCATCCCGAAGCTGCTCGAATTCGCGGGTCTCGGGCACCGCGCCGACGCGGCGATCCGCGCGCTGTCCGGCGGCATGAAGCGACGGCTCACGCTCGCCCGCGCGCTGGTCAACGACCCCGACCTGCTGATCCTCGACGAGCCGACGACGGGGCTCGACCCGCAGGCGCGGCACCTGATCTGGAACGGCCTGCGCCAGCTGCTGGGCCAGGGCAAGACGATCCTGCTGACGACGCACTTCATGGACGAGGCCGAGCGGCTGGCGACGCGGCTCGCCGTCATCGACCACGGCCAGCTCATCGCCTGCGACACGCCGCAGGCGCTGATCGAGGCGCACGTCGAGCCCGAGGTCATCGAGGTCTACGGCGACGACGCGCGCGCGTGGGCCGACGGCCAGGGCCGCGCGCTCGCCGCCCGCGTCGAGGTCGCCGGCGAGACCGCGTTCTGCTACGCGCAGGATCCGCAGCCGCTGCTCGCCGCGCTGGCGCACGCGGCGAAGGTCCGCTACCTCCACCGGCCGGCGAACCTCGAGGACCTGTTCATCAAGCTCACCGGCCGCGAGCTTCGCGACTGAGCCACGGACACGCACCGGCCATGAACGCCCGCCACCTGCGCCTGCCCGAATTCTCGCTGCGCTTCTTCCCCGTCTGGCGGCGCAACCTGCTGGTGTGGAGGAAGCTCGCGATCGCCAGCGTGCTCGGCAACATCGCCGACCCGCTGCTCTACATGGTCGCGCTGGGCTACGGCATCGGGGCCCTCGTCGGCGAGATCGGCGGCATGCCGTACATCGCGTTCATCGGCACCGGCATGGTCTGCCAGAGCGCGATGTTCACGTCGAGCTTCGAGGCGATGTACTCGGCGTTCTCGCGGATGCAGATGCAGCGCACCTGGGAAGCCATCGTCAACGCGCCGGTCGCGCTGGACGACGTCGTCGTCGCCGAATGGGTGTGGGCGGCGTCGAAGGCGGTCATCTCCACCGCGGCGATCCTGCTGGTGCTGATGGTGCTGGGCTACGGCCGCAGCCCGCTGGCGCTGTGGGTGCTTCCCGTCGGCTTCCTCGTCGGGCTCACGTTCGGCGCATTCGGGCTGGTGATGACCGCGCTGGCGCCCGCGCTACGACTTCTTCACCTACTTCTTCACGCTGGTGCTGACGCCGATGCTGCTGCTGTCCGGCGTCTTCTTCCCGGTCGAGCAGATGCCCGCCGCGCTGCAGGCGGTTGCCGGTGCGCTGCCGCTCAAGCACGCGATCGACCTGGCCCGTCCGTTGATGCTGGACCGGGTGCCATCGGACATCGCGCTGCACGTCGCGGTGCTGCTGGCGTACGCCGCTCGTCGCGTTCCAGATCGCGCTGGTGCTGACGCGCCGGCGGCTCGCGCGATGAGCCGCCCGGCGGGCAAGGGGGCGTCGACGGGGCCGGCGGACCTCGCGGCCACGCAGTCGTTTTTCGCGCCCTGCCCGCGCGGCCTCGAGGCGCCGCTCGCCGCCGAGCTGACGGCGCTGGGCGCCACCTACATCGGGCCCGTCGACGGCGGCGTCGCCTTCGCCGGTCCGCTCGACCTCGCGTACCGCGCGAACCTCGAGTCGAGGCTCGCGAGCCGCGTACTGTGGCGTGTCGCGCACGGCGGCTACCGCAGCGAGGACGACCTCTACGCGCTCGTCCACCGCCAGGACTGGCCGCGATACTTCCGCGGCGACCGCACGATCCGCGTCGACGTCGCCGCGACGCGCTCGCCGCTGACCAGCCTCGAGTTCGCTACGCTGAAGATCAAGGACGCGGTCTGCGACCGCTTCCGCGCCGACACCGGATCGCGCCCGTCGGTCGACAAGGAGCACGCCGACGTCCGCATCCACGCCTACCTGACCGAGCGCGAGGCGACGCTGTACCTCGACACCTCGGGCGAGCCGCTGTTCAAGCGCGGCTGGCGGCGCGACGCCGACGCCGCGCCGCTGCGCGAGAACCTCGCGGCCGGGGTGCTGGCGCTCGCCGGCTGGACGCCGCAGACGCCGCTGCTCGACCCGATGTGCGGCGGCGGCACGATTCCGATCGAGGCGGCGATGATCGCCGCCGACGTCGCACCCGGCCTGCACCGCAGCTTCGGCTTCCAGAAGCTCGCGTGGTTCGACGGCCCGGCCTGGCAGCGGCTGAAGCAGAAGGCGCGCGACCGCGCGCGGCCCGCGCCGGCGAAGGCGCTCATCGCCGCCAGCGACGTCGATCCGCGCGCCGTCGCGAATGCCCGCTCGAACGCCGCGGCGGCCGGCGTCGAAGGCTGGATCGACTTCGGCGTCGCCGACGCGCTGGCGCAGCCGGCGCCGTGGCCCTCGGGCATCCTCATCGCCAATCCGCCGTACGGCGTGCGGCTGGAGAACGAGGACGCACTCGCGGCGCTGTATCCGCGTCTCGGCGACGCGCTCAAGGCGCGCTACGCCGGCTGGACCGCGTGTTTCCTCACCGGCGACCTGCGGCTCGCCAAGCTGATCGGACTCAAGCCGTCGCGGCGCACGCCGCTGTGGAACGGCGCGATCGAGTGCCGGCTGTTCCGCTTCGACATCGTCGCCGGGCGGCCGGGGCGGGAGCCGCGCGCATAGCCGTCGCCGGCGCGCCGGACCGCGTCGGGACCCGTCGGGGCCGCGCTGGGAACATCGCGCCGCGACGCACCGCCGGCCCGAAAAAAAGCCCCGCCGAAGCGGGGCTCTTGATGTTGCGACCGCGGGTCAGCGCTTGACCGCTTCACCCTTCGCCTGGATCTCGACCCGGCGATGCGGCTGCAGGCAGGCAATCTTCTCCTTCAGATTCTTCTGCTCGCACACCACGCCCGGCACCAGCTGCTTCTCGCCCAGGCCCAGCGCCTCGATCTTGTCCTTCGGCACGCCCTTGCTCACCAGATAGTCGCGCACCGTCTCCGCACGACGCTCCGACAGCTTCTGGTTGTACGCATCGGTGCCCAGCGGATCGGTGTGACCGCTCACCAGCACCACTTCCAGCTTCTGGATCTGCGCCAGCTTGCCCACCACCTGGCTGTCGATCGCCGCCTTCCCTTCAGGCTTCAGCACCGCCTTGTCGAAGTCGAACAGCACCTTCGAGTCCAGCGTGATCTTCTGCACCGTCGGCGCGGGCGCCGGAGCGGGCGCCGGTGCCGGTGGGGGCGGTGCCGGCCTCGCGACCGGAGCCGGGGCCGGAGCCTGGGCCACCAACCGCGCCGGGGTCTGCGGCGTGTCGAAGCTGTACTTGGCCGTGATGAAGAAGATGTTGTTCTTGTAGCTGGGGTTGGTGAACGCGCCGCTGTTCCAGGTGTTGTTCGTGCCGCCCAGGTTCTGGTAATACGGGTAGAAGCTGGCGTAGCCGCGCATCTGGTCGTCTTCGTAGTCGTACTTCTCGTACGCGTAGCCGGCCGTGGCGCTCCAGTTCCTGTTGATCCGGTACTCGCCCTTGATCTGGTAGCGCTCGGTCCTGGTGTTGTCGGTGATGTAGTTGACCAGCGGGCCGCCGTTGAAGCCGCCGGCGCCGGCATAGCTGCCCGACCAGAAGTCCACGCCACCGTTGGTTTCGGACCAGCTGGCCGAGCCGGTCAGCTTCAGCTTGTCGGTCGCCATCCAGTCGGCCAGCACCGCGAACAGCCAGTTCTCCTGGGTATTGTGGGTGCCCCAGTCGAACGTCGTCGCTGTCTGCGTGCCGCCCGGGGTCGGGCTCGCGCCGCTCGCAGTGTTGCGATACGACTGGTCAAACGTGGTCTCGCCCCAGTTGGCGATGCCGGTCAGCAGGAACTTGTCCGCATTGCCGTAACTGACGGTCAGGTCGTAGTTCTGCGTCGTGTCCTCGTTGCGGCCGAAGTAGAAGTCCTTGTAGTCGGTCTGCCGCCACGTCGCCCCGAAGCCGATGGTGAGCAGCGCCATCGGGTTCCAGTCGACGTTGAACTTGACCATGTTCTGGTCGAAGTTGCCGACGTCGTAGGCCCGGAAGTAGTACGGGACCGTCGTCGGCGAGACGTTGGAGGCGTTGTTCGTGTAGCTGGGGTTGAGTTCCGAATCGCGCTGCAGGAACTGGTACTTCAGGCGCCCGCTCAGCGTGTCGCCCATGCTCGCGCGCCACTCGGCCCAGATCCGCATGTCGTCGGTCTGCGGCGCCGGCTCGAGATTGCGGTCGGTGTAGACGAAGTTGAGGCCGCCCAGCAGCTTGCCGTACCTGCCGATGCCGTAGGTGAGGTCGAGACCGTACTCGTTCTTCGTGTACTCGAAGGGCTCGGGCGCCTCGAACGCCGTGATGCAGAACCGCGCGTCGGCGTTGTTGCTGCCCGGGCACGGTCGCTGCCGCTCGACCCCAGCCCGCCCGCCGCGTAGTTGATCTGCGTCGAGTCGTTCTGCTTGTCGTAGTACTCGTAGTAGAGCCGCGTGCCCAGACCCCGGCATCGGCGTCGACTGCAGCGAGAACGTCGCCGTCGTCGTCTTGTGCTCGCCGTAGAACGTCGACGAGCTCGGCGCGGTGACCAGGTAGCCGACACCGGCCGGGATGCCGGACGGCGCCTGCGTGGCGGTGCTGGTCGGCTTGAGGCCGGCAGCTCTCGACGCCGAAGTCGCTGGTCAGCTTGCTCTGCGTCAGGCGCACCAGCACCGTCGAGTCGAGCCACAGGTCGCGCATGGCGAAGTTGAGGCTCCACTTCTGGAGCTCGTTGTCCTGCGGCTGCAGCGACGTGTCGAGCGCGCTGCGCATGTAGAAGTTGCCCCACTGCGCGGTGTCGCCGGTGTTGCTGCTGAACTTGCTGTCGAGGAAGCCGAGCTTGACGTTCCAGTTCCTGCCCTTGTAGCCGCCCTCGAGCACCGAGTTCTTGGTCGTGTAGTCGGTGGGAAGCCCGAACTCGATCAGCCCGTTGCCGGAGCCGGTTCCGAGCTGGCCGCTGGACGGCCGGATGCCCGTCGTCTGCACTTCGTTGTAGTCGACGCGGAAGAAGAACGGCGACCGCGCGTTGACCTCGACGTTGCCGCCGATGGTGTTGCGCTGGAGGCCGTACTCGAAGTTGTTCCACGTCGCCGGATTGGTCGCCGGCGGATACGCGCCGGCCGGCGCGGGCTGCAGCGAGCTGCCGGGCCAGTTCAGCGGCGTCAGCGCGTTGAACGACAGGTTGTGCGGCATGCGGTCGCTGTAGAACCCGACCTTGAACACGTCGTAGCCGCCGCCGCGCGCATAGATGTACTGGTCGTCGCGGCCGAGGTTCTCGCCGAACAGGCTCATGTAGTAGGCGCGGTTGCTGCCGCGGACGTCGATGACGCCGATGACGCCGCTGGACGGATCCTGGTACTCCTGCGCCTTGGCGCCGTCCTCCGGACCCGTGAACGGGGTCAGCGTGGTCGCCGACGTGCCGCGGGCGCCGTTGCGCGTCGCGCCGTCGGTGTTGGTGGCGCGGCCGCCGAGCTCCAGATTGCCCGACCAGTTGAAATTGTCGTCAGCCCATGCGGTACCTTCCGCGAAGAGGCCGGCCACGAGAATGGCAATCAGCTTCTTGTTTCTCATGATTGTTCCCTTATCTCAGCGGAGGAAGAATTGGCCGTAGGCGGACGGCGGCGCATTGCTGCCGTGGATCTGCCGGTGGCAGGCGACGCAGCCGGTGCCCTCGAAGCGGATGTTGCCCGGAAGCGTGTTGGGCAGCGTGCCGCGGCCGTCGTAGATGCCGTGCGTGTGGCCGCCCGGGTGGCAGTCGGCACAGAGCGCCGGCGGCTTCTGCGCGAGCAGGCGGTTGTGGGCCGAGCCGTGCGGCGTGTGGCAGGTGGCGCAGTTTTCCATCACCGGCGGGTGCTCGTGGATCCACGGGCCGCGCTTGTCGGCGTGACAGCTGACGCACAGGTCGTGCGCGGATTCGCTCTTCAGCGACGCGACGTTCAGCGAGCCGTGCGGGTCGTGGCAGTCCTGGCAGGTGACCTTGCCTTCGATGATCGGGTGGTGCGAGGGCTTCAGGATCTCGGCGCGCGTGTCGCGGTGGCAGCCGACGCAGACCTTGTAGGCCAGGCTGCGCTCGGTCGTCGTGTACGGCGATCCGGCGAACTGCGCGTTGTTGATGTTGCGCGGATTCGCCGCGGACTGCGTGCCGTGGATGTTGTGGCAGCTGACGCAGCCGACGTCGACCTTGCGGTGCTTGCTCGACGTCCAGGTCTCGAGATGCCGCGATCCGGCGTGGCAGGTCAGGCAGATCGCCGACTTCTGCTCGGCCGTCGCGCCCTTGGTGGTCAGCGCGTTGGTCGGCCTGTTCTTGGCCGGATCCTTGAGGTGCAGCGACGCGTCGCCGTGGCAGGCCTGGCAGGACGAGCCGTCGGCGTCGTTCTGCGCGCCGTGCGCGGTCAACCTCGTCGTCATGTGCGCCTGCTCGTGGCAGCCGGCGCATACGGGCGAGGCGTTGTCGGCCTTTTCGTAAACCCTCTTCTCCTGCGCCAGCGCCGGAGACGCGGCGAATGCCGCGAGAGCGGTCACGAACCCGGCTGCCGCAATGATTGACTTGAGTCGCATGTGAAACCCCCTTTTTTTCCCGCTGTGTCGCGACCGGTGGTCTGGTCGGAAAGGCCGTTGCGCCCGATTCGGGCGCGATGTAACGAATGGTGTCGGGACCGCAAAGCCCGCCGGTTGACTTGGATCAACTTCCCCGCAGCCGGCGGGAACTTCCGGGTGGCCGTGTTGGCGCGCCGCAACAAGCCGGCGGACATGGGTGCGACACCCCGTCGCAGGGGGCGGCCTGATAAACTGGCCCGGCAACCACTTCCGCCCGGAATCCGACGCCATGATGCTGCCCTCCCGCCACTACGTCTCCGACCACACGCGCTTCATGCGCGAACTGCTGGAGAGGAAGCCGCAGCTCGCCGCGGACCAGCAGGCGGGGCGCGCGATCTGGTGGGACAAGACGCCGCAGGCGCTGTCCGAGGGCCGCCGGATGGACGAAGGCCGCGTGCCGCAGCAGCCTTACGTCTACCAGAGCGGCGACTAGGCCCGACCGCCGCGGTCTGCCGATGACCGCCCCGGTTCCCGCGGGCCTCCGCTTGCGCCCGGCGCGCCCCGATGACGCCACGGCGATCCACGCCGTCCACGGGCGCGCCATCCGCGGCACCGTCGGCCACTACACGCACGACGAGCGCGAGGCGTGGGTGGGGGGGCGCACGCCGGCGGACTATCTTGCCGCGATCGCCGGGCGTCACGTGGTCGTCGCCGAAACCGCCGATTCGCCCCCGCGCGTGCTCGGCTTCGGCCAGCTGCTGGCCGCCGAAGGCCTGATCGAGGCGGTCTACGTCGATCCCGACGCCGGCCGCCGCGGCGTCGGCGCTGCGCTGGTCGCCGCGCTGGAACGGGAGGCACGGACCCGGGGTGCGCGGACGCTGGCGCTCGAGGCCTCGCTCAACTCGGTGCCGTTCTACCTGGCGCTGGGTTTCGAGGTCGATACCGCGGCGCAGCATGCTCTGGCGCCGGGCGTCGCGCTTCGGTGCATGGTGATGAGCAAGGCGCTGGTCCCGCCGGAATCCCCGTGTCCGATCCGCTGAACCGCGACGCCGACGAGGCGACCCGCCGGGCGCAGGCCCGCCGCGGCAGCCGGCGCCTGTTCGCCGGCGTGCTGGCCGCGGTCGCCGTCGTGGGCGGCGATCGAATTCGTGGCGGTCACGCGATCGCGCCCGGGGGGGCCGCCCGAGGGGCGACCAGCGGCGCCGTCGGTCCCGGCGTCCGCGCCTGCGGCGCCCACCGGCAGCCCGACCGGCCCGTCCGCCGCGCCCACCCCCGCCGCCCCCGCCGCCGCCCCCGCCAGCCCCCAGCCCCAGCCCCCGCGCGCGCCCGCCCCGCCCGGCCAGGCGGCCGCTCCGTCCGCGGACGCGGCGGCAGCGGCCCCCTTCGGCTTCGTCGACTCGCCCGAAGGCGAGACGCTGGCCGCCGGTCCGCTGACGGTCACCGGCTGGGCGCTGGCGCGCGACGGCGTGCGGGCGGTGGAGCTGCGGATGCCCGGGATCACGGTCGCCGCGAAAATGGGGGTCGCGCGCCCCGACGTCGCGCAGGCCAAGCCCGGCTACCCGGGCAATCCGGGCGCCGGCTTCGAGGCGCGGATCGACCTGGCCGCGCTCGCCGCGGCGCCGGCCGCCGACCGGCGGCCGTTGTCGATCGTCGCCATCGGCAACAACGGCGTCGAGACGGAACTCGCGCGCAAGGACCTGATCGACCCCGCGGCGTTCGCCCGCTGGACCGGCGCCGCCGCCACGCCGGCCCGCGGCGAGCCGCCGTTCCGGGTGCTGCCCGCGCTGTCGGGCATCGGCATCGGCGACGCGCGCGGCCTCGAAACGCGTTACCGGTCCTACGTGTCGCCGACGGTCGGCGTGGGCCTGCGCGTGCCGATCCTCTACCTGCGCACGACGCGCGGCGCGGCCGCCGACTTCGCCTTCGACCCGGACTGGGACATCGAGCGGCGCTGCGGCGCGCGGCGGATCGCCGACGACTCGCTGTCCGGAACCATCGCGCACGCGAAGGCGAAGCGGCTGCCGCTGCTGGTGACGCTCAACGGCGGGATCTGGGCCGACGCCGCCTGCGACGTCCCGGCCTGGGACATCAACGATCGCCTCGAGCAGGACCCGGCGAACTGCCAGTGGAACGAGCAGAACGCCGTGATGGCCGACGACGCGCTGTCGCACCTGCCCGGCTCGCAGGCGGCACCCGAGCTCGGCCGGTCGCTGACGTTCAACGTCTACGCGCGCGACGTCCGCCGGTACAAGCAGCGCAACCTGCAGCAGGCGGCACGCTTGCTGGCCGGGTTCGCGCGCGCGCACCCCGACCTTTTCGTCGGCGTCAACCTCGATCCGGACAGCTACCTGAATCCGTTCTTCGAGGAGAAGCAGTGGTACGACTACAACCCGGGCACGCTGCGTCAGTTCCGCCACTGGCTCGCCGGCAGCGGACCCTACGCCGGCCGTCCCGACGCGCCGGGGGTGCCGGACCTGTCGGGCTACCGACGCGCGCGTCCGCTTTCGCTGGCCGAGGTCTCCGCGCTGTCCGGCCGGTCATTCGCGCGCTGGAACGACGTCGATCCGCCGCGCGTGTTCCCGCGCGCGCCGCGGGACGGCCGACCGGCGTTCGCCGACGACCCGTGGACGCGCGAATGGGAGCTCTTCCGCCGCCATCTCGTCCATCTGCACTACGACGAGCTCGCGCGCTGGCTCGTCGACGCCGGGATCCCGCGGGACCGCATCTGGTCGTCGCAGGGCTTCATGGCGCCGCACGCGACCGCGCAGCCTTTCGCGGTGCGCCTCGACAGCCCGAGCAAGAACTACGACACCGGCGGAATGACCGTCGAAGGCGCGAAGCCGCGCGACGGTCACCTGGGCGCGATCCTCTACGGTCCGGCCGCCGCCAACGACATCCGGATGGAGGGACCGCTGAGCCTGTTCGCCACGCTGCGCGCGGTCGATCCGCGCTGGGCGGCGGTCGAGTACAACCCCGCCGACCTGCGCCAGCCGGACAAGCTGCCGGGTTACGCCAGCGGGCACCGCGGCCTGTCGGCCCTGTGGAACCACGGCGCCGCGTTCGTCTCGCCGATGGCCTGGAACGGCTCGAACGGCCTGTTCGCCGGGCAGCCGGGGTTCGTGCCCTACACCTCCTGGCTCAACACGCCGTTCGAGGAGGCGGCGAAGGATTTCATGCTGGCCCGCGCGGGATTGTCGCCGCGGGCACGGCTGTGGACCTTCGGCGCGGCAGCGCACGCGGACGCCGACGGCTGGCAGGCCGAGGTCGGCGCGCTGGCGGCGCGGCCCGGTCAGCTCGCGTTGACGGCGACCGACGGCCGCGTGGTGCTGCGTTCACCGCACGAGCTCGCGCTGACCGCGCGCGGCTTCGATCGCCTGGTGCTGGGATTCGTGACCGCGGCGTCGCCCGCGGGCAGCGCTTCCGGTGCGCCGACCGCCGATGCGCCGTTGCCGCCGCGCAGAGGCTCCGCTGGCGACGCCGCCGGCACGCCGCTGCCGCCGCATTTTCCGCTGCGGCTGCGCGTCGACGCTCGCGCGGGGGAAACGAGCCCGTGGCAGCGCGTCGCGGACGTCGCGGATGCGTCGAAACTCGCGCGCGCGCCCGCCGGCCTGGTCGTGCCGCTGACGTTGCCCGCCACGCCGCGGGGGGTGGCGGTCGACCGGCTCAGGATCGAGCTCGAATTCGCCGACGGCGCGCCGGCGCCGCTGTCGCGAATCGCGCTGCTGCCGCCGGGACGCTGACGGGGATCCCGACGACGGGGCGCCGGCGACGCGCGGGCGCCGGGGTCAGCCGCGCTCCTCGGGCTTGATCTCGACGTACGCGCGGTCGCGCTGCTGCCGGATCCAATCCTGGAACGCCTCGTCCGACTTGCGCAGTCGCAGCGCCAGCCGCGCCTGCTCGCGCTGCTTCTCGGCGGTGATGTCCTGCGTCCGTCGTCCGGTGACCTGGATCAGGTGCCACCCGAACGGCGAGCGGACCGGAGCGGAAACGTCGTCGCCGGAGAGCGCTTTCATCGCCGCCTCGAACTCGGGAACGGTGTCCCCCGGCGACAGCCAGCCGAGGTCGCCGCCCTTGACGCTGCTGCCGTCCTCGGAATTGAGCTTGGCCATTTCCTCGAACTTCGCGCCCAGCGCGATCCGCTCGCGGAGGCGCTCGATCTTCACCTTGCCTTCGGCTTCCGACGCGGTCTCGCTCACCTTGACCAGGATGTGGCGGGCGCGGAACTGGTCGACCACCGTCGGCTGGTTCGTGCTGCGCGTCTCGAGCAGCTTGACGATGTGGAAACCCGCCGACGAGCGCAGCAGCCCGGAGACCTGGCCGGGCTTGAGCCCGCGCACCGGATCGGCAAAGACCGTCGGCAGCCGCGCCGCGGTGCGCCAGCCCATGCTGCCGCCCGAAAGCGCGTCCGGCGCGTCGGAAAAGCCGGCGGCGACCTGGCTGAAATCGGTGCCGGCCTCGATCTGCTTCAGCGCCTCCTCGGCGCGGCGGCGCTTGGCGTCGGCCTGGTCCGGCGTGGCCTGTTCCGGCACCAGCACCAGCACGTGCGACAGCCGGTACTCGACGTCGCCGCCGACCTGCGCGCTGACCGTGGCGAGGAAGCCGTCGACTTCGGCATCGGTGACGATGATGCGGCTCTCGACCTCGCGCTCGCGCAACCGCTGCACCGTGATCTCGCGCCGGATGTCCTCGCGGTACTTCGGGTAGGCGATCCCCTCCCGGTCGAGCAGCTTGCGGAACTCCTCGGGCGAGACCTTGTTCTCCTGGGCGATGCGCTGGATCGTGCGCTCGACCGTGACGTCGTCGACGCGGATGCCGGTCTCCTTGGCGAACTGCATCAGCACGCGCTCGGTGATCAGCCGCTCGAGCAGCTGCTTCTGCATCACGTCGGGCGGAGGCGGCGTCACCTTCTCGCTTTTCATCTGCTGCATGACGATCCGCTGCTGCTCGTTGACGTCGTACTGCGTGACCGCCTCCTCGTTGACGATCGCGACGACACGGTCGAGCAGGACGACGCGATCGCCGGACGACGGGGAGGCCGCCGACGTGCCCGCGGGGCGCGCGCCGGCGGCGGGGGGCGTCGCGGCGGCCGGGCGGGGGCCCGGCGCGGGCATCGCCGCCGGCGCACCGGCGGGCGGGCGGGACGGCTGCGTCGGCCCCTGTGCCGGGGACGACAGCGCGACGAGCGCGAGGACCGAACCCAGCGCGCACGCCGCGACGGCGGAAAACGAGTTGCGATGATCCATGCAATCCTCGACTTCAGTAATCCGGGAAAAGATCGCCCTGCTCGCGCGGGGTGATCGTCGGGTCGTTCGAGCGCTGGTAACCCGGAACGCTGCGACGCATGAGGTCCAGCGGGCTGGTCCCGAAGCGCGCGAGACCGCTCAGCTCGATCTGGGCGTAGACGGACGTGGTCGTCGTCTCGGTGGTCGTCGTCAGGCGCTGCGCGGCGACGCGCAGCGACCAGCAGTCGGCATTGTACTCGACCCCCATCACCGCCTCCAGCGTCTTCCCGTCGGCGATCGAGTAGTTCCACCGCCCGAGCACCGTCCAGCGCGGCGCCACCGGCCATTGCGCCGAGATGTCGAACTGCTTGAGCAGGCCCCCGGTGCCGGGCGCCGCGTTCTCGTTGTTGAGGTCGTAGCGGTAGCCCGCGTTCACGACACGACCGGGGCCGGGCGTCCAGCGCACGCCGACGTCGAAGCGCTCGGTCTGCGAGCTGTCGAAGTTGTACTGGACCAGGCCGGCGATCGCCCAGGCGTCGGTGATCCGTCCCTCCGCCAGCGCCAGCAGGTCCGAGGTCCCGGCCGCCTGCGGCTTTTCGTTCCCCAGCGTGACCCGCTGGTCCGCGAAGTAGAAGCGCTGGCCGACGGCGACGCGAAGCCGCTCGGCGCCGGTCGCCGGCTCGATCAGCCGCGACGTCAGCGCGAGCGTCAGCTGGTTCGCGTCGCCGATGCGATCGTTGCCGAGGTAGCGGTTGACGCTGAAGAGCTGGGCGAAGTTGAAGTCGTCCTGCGCACCATCGAAATTCGGCAGGCTGTTCTGGCTGCGGTACGGGACGTAGACGTAGAACGCCCGCGGCTCGAGCGTCTGCAGGAATTTCGTGCCGAACGCATCCCAGTCGCGCTCGAACACCAGCCCGCCGTCGACGCTCGCGATGGGCACCGCCACCGAGGGCGTCGAGTCGGTCGTTTCCGCCCCGTCGAGCCAGTATTGCCGCGCATGGACCGCGCCGCGCGCAGTCAAGGTCCAGGCCGCGCCCTGCCGGTTCCACGCGACGCCCGGGTAGATGTACATGCGCTGGCCGGTCGGAGTCAGCTTCGACTGCCGGAAGTACACGTACTCGGCGGTGCCCTCGAACGACAAGCCGAGCCAGTCGGTCTCGAGCAGCCGGCCCGCGAGTTGTGGCACCCGGTTGTACGGCGGCGTGACCGGCGGCGAGCCGGGATCCTGCAGCGTCTGGAAGCCCTGCGCCCGCGCGAGGACCTGCCACGGCCCCCGCGACCAGGTGAAGCCCCCTTCGCGCGGCAGCGAGCTCTGCGAGGTCACCGCGATGCGGTCGGACAGGTCGGCGAAGTACGTGTCGTCCGACACCTTGTTCAGGTTGAGGAACGCCGCCAGCCCCGGCGTGATCGCATCGAGGTTCTGGTTGTGCCGGAACGAGACGCCGAAGCGGTCGGTGCCGGTCTGGCGGTCGTTCGGCAGGTACTCGGCGTTGAGTTCGCCCGCGAAGGTTTCGAACAGGTAGCGCCCCTGTCCGCCGAGCTGCAGCCCGCGCTTGGTCATCAGGCGCGGCGTGATGGTCGCGTCGTAGTTCGGCGCCAGGTTCAGGTAGTACGGAATGGCCGCCTCGAAGCCGCGGATGCCGGTCGCGCCCAGCGTCGGCACCAGGAAGCCGCTCTTGCGCTGGTTGTCGAGCGGAAACTCGAACCAGGGCGTGTACGCGATCGGCACGTCGAAGAAGCGCACCGTGGCGTTGCGGCCCGTGCCCACGCGCCGGCTCTGGTCGATTTCCAGCTCGTCCATCCGCACATACCAGTCCTCCCGCGGGGCGACGCAGGTGGAGTAGCGGCCGTCGGTGACTTCGTAGCGATCGGCGCCCTTGAAGGTCAGCGTGGCGGCGGAGCCGCGCGCGCCGTTGGTGCCGATGATGAATTTCGGCTCGAGGAAGTAGCCGGTCTCGGTGCCGCGCTTGAATTTCGCTTCCGGCCCCGAGATCGAATCGGCGCCCCGGCGCAGCAGCACGCCGCCCTTGCCCCAGATCTCGTCGATCTCGAAGTCGTAACGCAACCAGTCCGCGAGCACCGTTTCGCTGCGCGTCCGCAGCTCGACCTTGCCCCCCGCCTCGACGTACTTGCCGGCGACACCGTCGAGCCGGTCGGCGCGCATGAACACCGGCCCCGCGCCCGGCGCGATCGGCGCGAGCCGCAGCGGCGGAGCATCCGGTGGTTTCGCGGCGGGCGCGCCGGCCGCGGGAGTCCCGGCCGACGCGCCCGAACGCAACGGTGGCGGCGTGAGTTCGGGGGCGAGCTTCAGGACCGGCGGCGACGGGCTCGCCGCTTCGACGGCAGCCACCGGCCCGGGCGTCGGGGCCTGCGCCCGCACGTCGGCGTAGGCGGCAGGCAGGGCGACGGCGAGCGCCAGCGCAAGCGGGGTTGGGCGCAACCTCATGCGGGGGAGTCGGTCCGGGCGGCGGAAGGTGGGTGCGGGCGCGCGGGGGCGAGTCAGCGGGTGGCGCGTGTAAAATGATGCATTCTAGCGTGCCGTCCGCATCGCCCCGGGCGCCGTTGCCTTCCGCGCCCGGATTTCCGATGCCCATCGCCCCCGACGAACGCCTTGCCGCGCTGACCCGCTGGGTCAGCGGGCTCGTCGGCGAGTCGGCACCGTCGCTCGTGCCGGCGTCGGCCGACGCGAGTTTCCGCCGCTATTTCCGCGTGGCGCCGGTCGCGCCGTGGCAGGGGCGGACGACGCTGATCGCGATGGACGCCCCCCCGCCGATGGAAGACTGCCGGCCGTTCGTCCACGTCGCGACGCTGCTCGCCGCCGCCGGCGTCAACGCGCCGCCGGTGCTGGCGCAGGACCTCGACCGCGGCTTCCTGCTGCTCGGCGACCTCGGCACCGTCACCTACCTCGACGCGCTCGATCGCGCATTCCGCGCACGGCCTCTACCTCGACGCCATCGACGCGCTGATCCGCTTCCAGCGCACGAGCCGCGACGGCGAGCTCGCGCCTTACGACGAGGCGCTGCTGGCGCGCGAGCTCGCGCTCTACCCCGACTGGTACGTCGCCCGCCACCGCGGCGTCACGCTGACGGCAGCGCAGCGCGCGGTGCTCGACGACGCGTTCGCGCGCATCCTCGCCAACAATCTCGCGCAGCCGCGCGTGTTCGTCCACCGCGACTACCACTCGCGCAACCTGATGGTCAGCGCGCCGAATCCCGGCGTGCTGGATTTCCAGGACGCCGTCCACGGACCGATCACCTACGATCTCGTCTCGCTGCTGCGCGACGCCTACGTCGCGTGGGACGAGGAGCGCCAGATCGACTGGGCGGTGCGCTACTGGGAGCGCGCGAAGCAGGCCGGCCTGCCGGTCGACGCCGACTTCGGCGCGTTCTGGCGCGATTTCGAGTGGATGGGCGTGCAGCGACAGCTCAAGGTGCTCGGAATCTTCGCGCGGCTCGCCCATCGCGACGGCAAGACGGGCTACCTCGACGACATGCCGCGCGTGAGCGCGTACCTGCGCGGCGCCTGCGCCCGCTATCGCGAGCTCGGCCCGCTGCTCGAACTCGTCGATGCCGTCGACGCGCGTCCGGCGCCGGTGACGGGCCACGCCTCGCTGATGGCCGGCGCCGCCACCGCGATGATCCTCGCCGCCGGGCGCGGCGAGCGGATGCGGCCGCTGACCGACACCTGCCCGAAGCCGCTGCTCGCGCTGCGCGGCAAGCCGCTGATCGCGCATCAGATCGAAGCGCTCGCCCGGGCCGGACACCGCGACATCGCGATCAACGCTGCGCACCTCGCGCGAACGGCTGGTCGACGCGATCGGCGACGGCGCCGCATTCGGCGTCCGCATTCACTGGTCGCGCGAACCCGAGCCGCTGGAAACCGCGGGCGGCATCGCCACCGCGTTTCCGCTGCTGGCATCGGGCCCGGTGCTGATCGTCTCGGGCGACATCTGGACCGGGTACGACTACGCCTCGCTGGCGCCGACGATCGCGGCGATGCGCGGTGTCCGCCGCGACGGCCCGCGCGTCCACCTCGTCATGGTGCCCAACCCTCCGTATCACCCGCGCGGCGACTTCGCGCTGCTGCCCCCCGAGCAAGCCGACCCACCGGGAGCGACACCCCCGCCGGGCACCAAATCCGGACGAATCGTCGCTCTCCCGGCTGCCACCCTTCCCTCCGCCATCCTTCCCTCCGCCACCGTCCCACCCAGCGTCGCCGCCATCCGGCACCACCCCATCCGGCACCGCCCCATCCGGCACCACCGAGGCGGACTCCCCGGGCCCACGCCGGGCGAGTGGGGTGGTCGAGCCGGGCGCGGGGCCGGGGAGTCCGCCGCCGATCGGCCCACAGGCCGGTCCGTTGAGTTCACCGCCGCCCGCCGAGCGGGACGGCGACGCGGCAGCCGGCCCCGCCCCGCTGACCTTCGGCAACATCGGCGTCTACGACTCCGCGCTGTTCGCCGAACTTCCACGCGGGACGAAGCTCAAATTGCTGCCCTTGTTCCAGAAGTGGATCGCTGCCGGCATCGTCTCCGGCGAGCGATTCGACGGGCCGTGGGCGAACGTCGGCACTCCCGACGACCTCGCCCGGCTCGACGCGGCGCTGGCCGACCCGGCCTGACGTCCTCCGGCGCGCCGCACCAACCCGCGCGCCATTGCCCAAGGAAACGACCGATGACCCACGCTGCCGCCCCCGCCAACCCGCTGCTCGACTTTTCGGGTCTGCCGCGCTTCGACGCCATCCGCGCCGAGCACGTGACCCCCGCCGTCGAGGCGCTGGTCGCCGCCGCGCGCGCCGCGGTCGACGCCGTCGCGACGGACCCCCGTCCGCCGACCTGGGACAACGTCGTCGAACCGCTCGACGATGCGCTCGACCGCCTCGACCGCGCGTGGGGCGCGGTCAACCACCTCAACTCGGTCGTCAGCACGCCCGCCCTGCGCGAAGCCTACAACGGCAACCTGCCGAAGGTGACGGCGTTCCACACCGACCTCGGCCAGGACGAGCGCCTGTACGCGCGCTACAAGGCGCTCGTGGCGACCCCCGCGCACGCCACCTTCACGCCGGCGCAGAAGAAGGCCATCGACAACGCGCTGCGCGACTTCCGCCTGTCGGGCGCCGAGCTGCCCCCGGCGCAGAAGGCCCGGCTGAAGGAAGTCGAGGAAGAGCTCGCCAACCTCGCCGCGAAGTTCGACGACAACGTGCTCGACGCGACCAATGCGTGGTCGCTGTACATCGACGACGTTGCCAGGCTCGCCGGCGTTCCCGCCGATGTGGTGTCCGCCGCACGGGCCGCGGCGAAGGCCGACGGCAAGCCGGGCTGGAAGCTCACTCTGCGGATGCCGTGCTACCTGCCGGTGATGCAGTACGCCGACGACCGCGATCTGCGCGCCGCGCTGCACCGCGCGTACACGACGCGCGGCTCGGAGCTCGGCGCCGATCCCGCGTGGGACAACACGGCGATCATCGATCGCACGCTCGCGCTGCGGCACGAGGCGGCGCGGCTCCTCGGGTTTCCCAACTTCGCCGAGGTGTCCCTGGCGCCGAAGATGGCGCGCGACGCGGCCGAGGTGCTCGCCTTCCTGCGCGACCTCGCGACGCGATCCAAATCGTGGGCGGAGCGCGACTTCGCCGAGCTCGCCGCGTTCGCCCGCGACGAGCTGGGACTGCCCGAGCTCGCGCCGTGTGATCTCGCGTATGCGTCGGAAAAGCTCAAGGCGGCGCGGTATTCGTTCTCGGACCAGGAAGTGCGCCAGTACTTCCCCGAGGAGCGCGTGCTGGCCGGCCTGTTCGGTCTGGTCGGGACGATCTACGGCGTCGGCATCCGCGCGGCGAAGGCCGTCGCCTGGCACGCGGACGTCCGGTTCTACGAGGTGGTGGACGGCACGGGCAGCGTGGTCGGGCAGTTCTTTCTCGACAACTACGCGCGCGAAGGCAAGCAGGGCGGCGCGTGGATGGACGACGCGATCAGCCGCCGCCGCGCCGGCGCCCACGTGCAGCTGCCGGTCACCTACCTGACCTGCAATCTGTCGGCGCCGGTGGACGGCAAGCCCGCCACCTTCACCCACGACGAAGTGCTGACGATCTTCCACGAATTCGGCCACGGCCTTCATCATCTGCTGACGCAGGTCGACGTCGCGGCGGTGTCGGGCCTCTCCGGCGTCGAGTGGGACGCGGTCGAGCTGCCGTCGCAGTTCATGGAGAACTTCTGCTGGGAATGGGACGTCGTGCGGTCGATGACCGCCCACGTCGACACCGGGGAGCCGATTCCGCGGGCGCTGTTCGACCGGATGCTGGCGGCGAAGAACTTCCAGTCGGGCCTCCAGATGATGCGCCAGATCGAGATGGCCACCGTCGACATGCGGCTGCATGCCGACTACGACCCCGCGGCGCCGCGCCCGCCTTACGACGTGCTGGGCGAGGTCCGCCGCGAGTTCGCGGTGACGCCGCGCGCGCCGTACGACCGCTATCTCAACGGGTTCGGCCACATCTTCGCCGGCGGCTACGCGGCCGGCTACTACAGCTACAAGTGGGCCGAGGTGCTGTCCGCCGACGCCTACAGCCTGTTCGAGGAGGCGGGTGTCCTGTCGCCCGTGGCCGGCGCAAGGTTCCGCGACGAGGTGCTCGCCCGCGGCGGCAGCCGGACCGCCCTGGAGTCCTTCATCGCCTTCCGTGGCCGCCCGCCCCAAATCGACGCACTTCTGCGGCATAATGGAATGACGATGTCATCATGACGGAGGGATCATGGCTCGCAGTGCACGCCCGATTGCCCGCGCGGCCGGCATTCTCGCGACCCTGACCGCGCTCGCCGCGGTCCTGGCCGGGAACGCGCTTGCGCAGCAGGATAAGCCCGTCTACCGCTACGTCGAGAAGGACGGCCGCATCGTCTACAGCGACCGTGCGCCGCCCGGCGACGCCAAGGATGTCCAGCCCAAGCGGCTGGGTTCCAATTTCATCGAGACCACCGAAGTGCCGCTGGCGGCGCAGCAGGCGGCCGAGCGCTACCCGGTGACGCTCTACACCTTTCCCTGCGGCGAGCTCTGCCAGAGCGCCGAGACGCTGCTCAACCGCCGCGGCGTTCCGTTCACGACGGTCAACGTCGAGGATCCCAAGGGCGCGGAGCAGCTGAAGAATCTCACCGGCGAACTCAACGCGCCGGTGCTGAAGGTCGGCGACAAGCTGATCGGCAAGGGCTACAGCGAGCCGCGCTGGACGGCGCTGCTCGACGAGGCCGGTTACCCGAAGGCGCCGGCCTCGCGCCGGAGCACGCCGGCGCGTCCGCCGGCGGAGCTCGTCGCCAACACGCCGGCCCCGACCGTCGCCCCCACCCCGGGCGGCGGGTACCCCAAGAACTGACGCCCGCGCCGGGGACGGCCGGCGGGCGCGGACTTCGCGCCCGTCGTCGTTTTCCGGGGCCGACGGCCGTCACGGCGGTGTCGTCGTCGCGGCCCGCCCCCGTTCCCGATTGCTCCCGCACCGGTCCTCCGCCGCCGTCGACCCACGTGAAGCTCGCCACCTGGAACGTCAATTCGCTGAAGATGCGCCTGCCCCGCGTGCTGGACTGGCTCGCGCGACACCGACCGGACGTGCTGTGCCTGCAGGAAACCAAGGTCGACGATCCGGCGTTTCCCGCGCTCGAGCTCGACGCGGCGGGCTACGTCGCGCACTTCACCGGGCAGAGAACGTACAACGGCGTGGCGCTCCTGGCGCGCAAGACGCTGCCGGTGGCGGCCGCAGCGGTCCGCGCGCTGCCCGAGTTTGCCGATGACCAGAAGCGCGTGATTGCCGCCAGCTTCGGCGACCTGCGCGTCGTCAACTTCTATGTGCCCAACGGCCAGTCGATCGACTCCGACAAGTACCGGTACAAGCTCGACTGGTGCCGCGCCGCGACGGCATTCCTGCGGGCCGAGCTCGCGGCGCATCCGCGCCTCGCCGTGGTCGGCGATTTCAACATCGCGCCGGAGGACCGCGACGTGCACGACCCCGTCGCGTGGGCAGGGCAGGTGCTGTGCAGCGAGCCCGAACGGCAGGTGTTCCGCGCCTGGGCGGCGCTGGGACTGGCCGACGCGTTCCGGCTGTTCGACCAGCCGCCGGGGACCTTCAGCTGGTGGGATTACCGGATGCTGGGCTTCCCCAAGAATCACGGCCTGCGCATCGATCACATCCTGCTGTCGGCGCCGCTCGCGGCGAGTTGCACCTCGTGCACGATCGACCGCAACGAGCGCAAGGGCGAGAAGCCGTCCGACCACGCGCCGGTGATCGCGCAGTTCGACGTTTGACGACGCGGCGGTGGCGGGCCGATAGCGCCGACCGTGCCCAACCTTGGCCCGCGCCGGACTCGGCAGCGATGGGCGGGACGCGCGCCCCGTGCCCAACCCTGCCCCGCGCCGGACTCGGCGGCCCCGCGCGCTGCTCGACCACCCCACTCGCTACGCGCGGGGCCACCGAATCCGACGCTCTTCGCCAATGGCGCCGTCGTAACGTAACGCGGTCGCCTCCATCGAGGCCCTCACCGATCCGAAATGCCCGTGCCGCAGCGCGGCGCGCCAAACGCCGACGCGATCGGGCGAGTGGGGTGGTCGAGCCCGAGCGCGGCGGCGGCGGGCGGGACGCGCGGCCCATGCCCACCCCCCAGTCCCGCGTTGGCGCAGTCAGCCGGCGCGCTCTCCGCCCTTGCGCAACTCCGGCTCGAGGCCCAGTTCCTGGATCTTGCGCGTCAACGTGTTCCGGCCCCAGCCCAGCCATGCCGCCGCTTCCATCCGATGACCGCCGGTGTGCGCGAGCGCGCGCAGGATCAGCGTCTTCTCGAACTCCTTTTCCAGCCGGTCGCCGACCCCCCGCTCGCCGCGCGCGAGCGCCTGCGCGAGTTCACGGTCGAGCGCTTGCCGCCACGAGCCTTCGTCGCCCTCCGCAGCTCCCGCCGGCTCGCGCAGTTCCGGCGGCAGGTCGGCCACCTCGACCCGCTGTCCGGGAGCCATCACCGTCAACCAGTGACAGATGTTCTCCAGCTGGCGCACGTTGCCCGGAAAACGGAACGCAGAGAGGACTTTCAGGGCCGCCTCCGACATGGCCTTGGGCTCGACGGCGAGATCGCGCGCGCTCTTCTGCAGGAAGTGCCGCACCAGCGGCGCGATGTCCTCGGCGCGCTCCCGCAGGGGGGGCAGGCGCAGCCGGACGACGTTGAGCCGGTGCATCAGGTCCTCGCGGAACAACCCCTGCCGCACGCGCTCCTCGAGATTCTGGTGCGTCGCCGCGATGACGCGGACGTTGGCCTTCAGCGGCGCGTGGCCACCGACCCGGTAGTACTCGCCGTCGGCGAGCACCCGCAGCAGGCGCACCTGCAGGTCGGCGGGCATGTCGCCGATCTCGTCGAGGAACAGCGTGCCGCCCTCGGCCTGCTCGAAGCGGCCGCGGCGCGCGCTCTGCGCCCCCGTGAACGCACCGCGCTCGTGGCCGAAAAGCTCGCTCTCGAGCAGGTCCTTCGGGATCGCCGCCGTATTGATCGCGACGAACGGGCCCGCAGCGCGCGGACTGTGGCGGTGCAGCGCATGGGCGACCAGTTCCTTGCCGGTGCCGCTCTCGCCGGTGATCAGCACCGTGGCGCTCGACTGCGACAGGCGCCCGATCGCGCGGAACACTTCCTGCATCGCCGGCGCCTGGCCCAGCATCTCGGGCGTTTCCCCTCCGGCCCCGGCCGCGGGCGGAAGCGCGAGCGGCGTCTCGGTCGTCGCCCTCCGGATGAGCGCCAGCGCGTGGTCGACGTCGAACGGCTTGGGCAGGTACTCGAACGCGCCACCCTGGAACGCGGCCACGGCGCTGTCGAGGTCGGAGTACGCGGTCATGATGATGACCGGGATCTGCGGATGCTGCTCCTTGATCTTGTTGAGCAGCACGAGCCCCGACTCGCCGGGCATCCGGATGTCGGAGACGAGCACCGACGGCTGCGCAACCGCCAGCGCCTGCAGCACTTCGTAGGCCGAGGCGAAGGTCTTGTGCGGGATGCCTTCGCGCGCGAGCGCCTTTTCCAGCACCCAGCGGATCGACCGGTCGTCGTCGACGACCCATACCGGCTTCATGACCAGGCCCCGCGGCGGCTCGTAATCGTACGCATGCATGTCGGCGCCTTTCGGGCTTCGCTAGAGGGTGCGGCCGCTCTCGAGCGGCAGCAGGATCGTGAAGGTCGTGCGCCCGGGGGCGCTTTCGCATTCGATCGTGCCGTGGTGCTGGGCGACGAACGTCTGCGCGATGGTGAGTCCGAGTCCGCTGCCGCCCTCGCGCCCGGACACCAGCGGGAAGAAGATGCGGTCGGCGAGCTCCGGCGGCACGCCGGGGCCGTTGTCCTCGACGGCAATCGCGAGGGCCAGCCGGTAGCGCTTGCGCGCCAGCGTGACGTAGCGCGCGACGCGCGTCCGCAGCACGATGCGCGGACCCGCGGTGGCGCCGGTCACGGCCTGGGCGGCGTTGCGCACGATGTTGAGCACGGACTGCGTCAGCTGCTCGGCGTCGGCCTCGATTTCCGGGAGGCTGGTGTCGAAGTCGCAGACGAAGTCGATGTCGCGGAACTCGGCCTGCACCACGCCCTTCACCCGCACGAGGATCTCGTGGATGTTGGTCCGCCGGTACGTCGGCAGCCGGTGCGGCGTGAGCAGGCGGTTGACCAGCGACTGCAACCGGTCGGCCTCGCCGATGATCACCTGTGTGTACTCGATGAGCTGCGGCCGGTCGAGCTCCCGTTCGAGCAGCTGCGCGGCGCCGCGGATGCCGCCGAGTGGATTCTTGATCTCGTGCGCGAGACTGCGGACGAGCTCGCGATTGGCCTGGTGCTGCTCGAGCAGGCGTTCCTCGCGCGCGATCTTCAGCTGCTGGTCGATGTGGCGAAACTCGATCAGCAGCGCGGCCCTGGACATCTCCACGGGGGACACCGTCGCGTTGAGGTGAAGCTTCACCTTCCCGGGCGCGGCGAGTTCGAGTTCCTGCTCGGTATACGCCGCGCCGCTCGCCACCGCCTTGCCGATCGCCGCCGTCAGCGCCGGCGAGTCGCCGAACACGGTGCGCAGCGAGTGGCCGACGAGCTGCCGCTCGGAGATCTCGAACAGGTTTTCCGCGGCAGGATTCGCATAGACGATCGCGCGCCCGCCGTCGAGCAGGATCACGCCGGTCGAGAGCACCTCGAAACCGGCGAACTCCGGCGACACCGGGGCAGGATGCACGAGGCTCGTCACGGGCCGGGCCGGCGCAGGCGCCGTGCGGGAAAGGGACGGGAAGGCCACGCCAGAGCATTAGCAATATCCACGCCGCACCAACGACGCATCGCGTCCGCGCGCTCGAAAGCCGTCGGCGCGCGCCGCGCGACACGCGCGCCCCGGACTCTGCACCACCGACGAACGCGCGACGCGCCAAATCGGCGCTGCCGGTGGTCGGCCCGGCGACAGCTTCGGGACAGAGCGGCGGCGGGGCCGCGCGCGTCGTCAGCGCGTGCTGCCGATTTCTTTGCGCAGCGCCTCGATGTTGCGCTCGTGCACGGTGACCGCCTGGCGCAGCCGGGCGATGCGCGCCCGGTACTTCTCCGCGTCGTTTCGCTCCTCGGCCAACGGCACGGGGGCGCCGTCGGCGTACGCGGTTCGCGCCTCGACGAGGAGCTTCTCCTCGCTCGCGAGTTCGTCACCCAGGACCTTGCGGCGGATGTCGTCGCGACCCTTCTGCGTCGCGCTGTCGACCTTGGGAAAGCCGGCCGGCGCGGGCGTGACCGCGCGATTGACGCGCGGCGCCGAGCCGGCCGGCGCCAGCGGCTCGGACGATCCCGGCACGTTGAAGTACGAGTAGGCGCCGGACTCCGTGACGCAGCGATAGGTATTGCCTTCGACGACGCTCGGCTTGCTGACGCAGCCCGACTCGCGCGCCTTCTCGGCGAGCGTGGCGGCGCCGGCACCGGGAGCGGTCGCGTACCCGCCGGCGAACAACGCGGCAAGCGCGAACGCGCGGAATGTCGCCGGTCCGGACCGGGTTTCCTGAGGTGGGTCACTTCGAAGCATCGCGCTGCAGTGTAACCGTCGAAGGAGTGAAGCAAAAGGGGCGGGCACGCAGCCCGCCCCCCGCTCACGCTTTCAACGCGCACGCGGCGCGTCCGGTTTACAGGCTGAAGTACATGTCGTATTCGACCGGATGGGTCGTCATGCGGAAGCGGGTGACCTCCTCCGACTTGAGCGCGATGTACGCGTCGATCATGTCGTTGGTGAACACGCCGCCGCGGGTCAGGAACTCGCGATCCTTGTCGAGATACTCGAGCGCCTGGTCGAGCGACGAGCACACGGTCGGGATCTTGGCATCCTCTTCCGGCGGCAGATCGTACAGGTTCTTGTCCGCAGGGTCGCCGGGGTGGATCTTGTTCTGCACGCCGTCGAGACCGGCCATCAGCATCGCGGCGAACGCGAGGTACGGATTCGCGGTCGGGTCCGGGAAGCGGACCTCGATTCGGCGGCCCTTGGGGTTGGCGACGTACGGGATGCGGATCGACGCCGAGCGGTTGCGCGCCGAGTACGCGAGCTTGACCGGGGCCTCGAAGCCGGGCACCAGCCGCTTGTACGAGTTCGTGCCGGGGTTGGTGATCGCGTTCAGCGCGCGCGCGTGCTTGATGATGCCGCCGATGTAATAGAGCGCGAATTCCGACAGGCCCGAATAACCGTCGCCCGCGAACAGGTTCTTGCCGTCCTTCCAGACCGACTGGTGCACGTGCATGCCCGATCCGTTGTCGCCGACGATCGGCTTGGGCATGAACGTCGCCGTCTTGCCGTAGGCGTGCGCGGTGTTGTGGATGACGTACTTCATGATCTGCAGCCAGTCGGCGCGCTTGACCAGCGTCTCGAACTTGGTGCCGATCTCGCACTGGCCTGCGTTCGCGACTTCGTGGTGGTGCACCTCGACCTCGACGCCCATCTGCTCGAGAGCCAGACACATCGCCGAGCGGATGTCCTGCAGCTGGTCGACCGGCGGCACCGGGAAGTAGCCGCCCTTGACCGTCGGCCGGTGACCGAGGTTGCCGCCCTCGAACTTGTCGGCGGTCGACCATGCGGCCTCCTCCGAGAAGACCTTGCAGTAGCTGCCGGACATGTCGACCGACCATTCGACGGCGTCGAAGATGAAGAATTCGGGTTCGGGGCCGAAGTACACGGTGTCGCCGAGCTTGGTGCTCTTCAGGTACGCCTCGGCGCGCTTCGCCAGCGAGCGCGGATCGCGCTCGTAGCCCTTGCCATCCGACGGCTCGACGACGTCGCAGGTGATCAGCAGCGTCGTCTCGTCCATGAACGGGTCGAGGTTGGCCGTGCCCGCGTCCGGCATCAGCAGCATGTCCGACGCCTGGATTCCCTTCCAGCCGGCGATGGACGATCCGTCGAACGCGTGCCCGGACTCGAACTTGTCAGCATTGAACTGCCTCGCCGGCACCGTGACATGCTGCTCCTTGCCGCGGGTGTCCGTGAACCGGAGGTCGACGAACTTGACCTCTTTTTCCTTGATCATCTTGAGCACGTCGGCGGGGGTGGTCATGCGATTCTTCTCCTGATGGCGTCAAGCGCCCAGCGGGCGCGCATTGCGTTGCAAAAAAGGCGGGAAGGGTTTAGCGAGAAGCGTGCCATGGGACGGGGCCACCGAAGTGCCTGTTTGGCAAGGCCGGTCGGTCAGGCCACTTCCGACGCGCAAGTCGGTTCGCACTCAAATAGTGCGCCTGCGCAAGGTCCAGCACAAGCATGGTGCGATTCTGCCCCCGACATCGCCGAATCCATATCGCAGTGCAAAAGAACCGCGCGATCAGCGCGCCGAACCGGGGAGCCGCGGGCGTCGATCGTCCGGATATTGCAGCAGAAAATCTCCAAGAATCTGATTTATATAGGTTGACGAACGCCACCCAGTACGAGGGTGGCGCACTACATTGGTGCATTCACTACGGATAGAACATATACAGGCGATAACCCGACTGCGTCGTCGCGCTGGCATCGATGAACAGCTTGATGGCGGCCTCGCCGTTCCCCGGCATGCCGGTGGCGACGTCGATCGTTCCGCCGGCGTATTCGGCGGGGGCCAGCGCGCGCCGCACCACCGGCTGGTCCTGCCCGTCGGTGAGCGTGAGTTCCAGGTGCGGAAAGGCCAGCGGCCAGGCGGCGCGATTGCGCAGGGTCGCCGACAGGATGAGCAGCCCGCGATGCGCGGGATCGGCCTGCAGATCCGACGCTTCGATCGACAGGCCGGCAATGTCGTGCAGAGGCCGGACCGAGCAGCCGAGCGCCGCGCAGGCGCCGGCAAGCAGCGGCCGCGTCGCCGGAAAATGCGCGCCCAGCACGTCGCGCCAATGGAGCGCCGCCTGCGCGCCCAGCGCGAGCAGCAGCAGCGGCACCGCGGCGACGAGCAGCGCGCGCGCGATCGGGGACGATCGCCGGTGCCTGGGCGGAGCGAATCGCTCCTCGTAGGCGATCTCGCGCATCGGATCGGTCCCGCCGCCGCCGATCGTGTCGGGGGCATCGGCGGCGCGAGCGCCCGACGGCTCGCCGCCGGACGGCTCCAGCGCCAGGCTGCTGCGCAACGTGACTGTCGGTGGTCCGAGCGCCGCCTCGTCGTAGGGCGCGTCGGCCTCGGGCCGCGGACGCGGCGCCAGCGAGATGAGGTGCGCGGTGCCGTCGAAGACGGTCTTGCAATGGCCGCAGCGGACCTGGCCCGCGCGCATCGCCAGCTGCTGCTGGGTCACGCGGAAGATCGTCTTGCAGCCGGGACAGCGGGTGTATTGTTCTTGAGCCAAGGCGTCGCGCAGGCGGCGGTGGACGGGAGGATCGGGCAGCGGAGGCGGGCGCTTCAGCCCGCCGGGACCGCGTTGCGAACCCCGGCGAGCGCGACCCAATCCTCGTCGCGATCCCAGACGTCGATTCTAAACCACCGCGCGTAGGCTGCGGCCACGTCGTCGGCCTGGGCGGCGAGGACGCCCGACAGCACGATGGCGCCACCGGGCCGCACGCGTGCCGCCAGCGCCGGGGCCAGCAGCCGCAGCGGGTTGGCGAGAATGTTGGCCACCACGATGTCGTAGCGCCCGCCGGCCTCGGCGGGAAGCGCGGCGTGCAGCGCGCGACCGTGCTCGTCGGGCAGCGCGAACGTCGCGACGACGCCGTTGCGTTCGGCGTTGGCCCGGCTCGCGGCGATCGCCTGCGGATCGACGTCGGTACCGGCCACGATGCCGGCGCCGAGCCGCGCAGCGGCGATGGCGAGAATCCCCGATCCGCAGCCGTAGTCGAGGACCGAGGCCCCGCGCCGCAGGTTTGCCGCCAGCCAGCGCAGGCACAGGCGCGTCGTCGGATGCGAGCCGGTGCCGAAGGCGAGGCCCGGATCGAGCAGCAGGTTGCATGCACCCGGATCCACCGGATCGCACCAGGACGGCACGATCCAGAGTCCATCGGCGACCCGGATCGGCGCGAACTGCGCCTGCGTCGCGCGCACCCAGTCCAGGTCGGCGACGGCGAAGCGCTCGTGCGGCGGCGCGGCCGCGCCCATGTCGGCCGCAGCCGCGGCGAGCGCCGCCTCGGGGTCGGCGTCGCCGGCGAACAGCGCGGTGAGCCGCGACACCGGCCACATGGCGCCGGCGTCTTCGCCGGGCTCGCCGTAGATGGGCGTCTCGCCGGCGGTGCCGGCGCGCGGGTCCGCGGCATCCACCGACAGCGCGCCGGCGGCAAGCAGCGCGTCGGACCAGGCGTCGGCCGTCGCGGCGTCCGCATCGAAGCGCACGGCGAGGTAGCTCACGCCGATGGCGGATCAGCCCGCCGCGAGACGACGCTTGGCGAGCTTTTCCTCGAGGTAGTGGATCGAGGTGCCGCCGCGGATGAACTTGTCGTCGAGCAGAAGTTCCTGGTGCAGCGGGATGTTCGTCCTGATGCCTTCGACGATCATCTCGGACAGCGCGACGCGCATCCGGGCGATCGCCTGTTCCCGCGTGTCGCCGTACGCGATGACCTTGCCGATCATCGAGTCGTAGTACGGCGGCACGAAGTAGTTCTGGTACGCGTGCGAATCGACGCGGATGCCGGGTCCGCCCGGCGCGTGCCACGACGTGATTCGCCCCGGCGAAGGCACGAAGGTGTACGGGTCCTCGGCGTTGATCCGGCACTCGATCGCGTGGCCGCGCCGCACGATGTCGCGCTGGCGGAAGCGCAGCTTCTGGCCCGCGGCGACGCGGATCTGCTCCTGCACGATGTCGATGCCGGTGATCATCTCGGTGACCGGGTGCTCGACCTGCACCCGCGTGTTCATCTCGATGAAGAAGAACTCGTCGTTCTCGTACAGGAACTCGAAGGTGCCGGCGCCGCGGTAGTTGATCTTGCGGCAGGCGTCGGCGCAGCGCTCGCCGATGCGGGTCAGCGCGCGCGCCGAGATGCCCGGCGCCGGGCGCCTCCTCGATGATCTTCTGGTGCCGGCGCTGCATCGAGCAGTCGCGCTCGAACAGGTAGACCGCATTGCGGTGCTCGTCGGCGAGCACCTGGATCTCGATGTGGCGCGGGTTGGCGAGGAACTTCTCCATGTAGACGGTCGGATTGCCGAACGCCGCCTGCGCCTCGGAGCGCGTCAGCGTCACCGCCGAGAGCAGCGCCGCCTCGGTGTGGACGACGCGCATGCCGCGACCGCCGCCGCCGCCGGCCGCCTTGATGATCACCGGGTAGCCGGTGGCGCGCGCCATGCGCACGACTTCCTTCGGGTCCTCGGGCAGCGCACCCTCGGAACCGGGGACACAGGGCACGCCGGCCTTGGTCATCGCGGCCTTGGCGCTGACCTTGTCGCCCATCAGCCGGATCGTGTCGGGACGCGGTCCGATGAACACGAATCCCGATCGCTCGACCTTCTCGGCGAAGTCGGCGTTCTCGGACAGGAAGCCGTAGCCGGGGTGGATCGCCTGGGCGTCGGTGACCTCGGCCGCGGCGATGATCGCCGGGACGTGGAGGTAGCTCTGGGCCGACGGCGGCGGGCCGATGCAGACCGACTCGTCGGCCAGGCGCACGTACTTGGCGTCGCGGTCGGCCTCCGAATGGACGACGACCGTCTTGATGTTGAGCTCGCGGCACGCCCGCTGGATGCGCAGCGCGATCTCGCCGCGGTTGGCGATCAGGATCTTGCCGAACAGCTGGTCGGGGTTCTTCGCGGGCACGAGGGCGGGGCTCAACCGATGACGACCATCGGCTGGCCGAACTCGACCGGCTGGCCGTTCTCGACGAGGATCTCCTTGACCACCCCGGCCTGGTCGGACTCGATCTCGTTCATCAGCTTCATCGCCTCGATGATGCAGAGCGTGTCGCCGGCCTGGACGGTGTCGCCGACCTCGACGAAGGCCTTCGATCCCGGGGACGCCGAGCGATAGAACGTGCCGACCATCGGGCTCTTGACCAGGTGCCCCTCGGGCTCGGCCGGCGGAAGTTCGACGGGAGGCGGCGCGACGGCCGCGGCGGGGGCCGCGGGTTGAGGCGGCGCGGCGTGAGCCACGGTCGAGGCCTGCAGCATCGCCGCCTGCTGGGTCGGCGAGAGCGCCCGCGTGATCCGGACGCGTTCCTCGCCTTCCTGGATTTCCAGCTCGGCGATGCCGGAGTTCTCGACCAGATCGATCAGCGTCTTGAGCTTGCGCAGGTCCATGGGTCAGCCCCTGCCGCACTGCAGCGAAAAACTCGGCGCCATGCGCCGGTCGGACGAAATCGGGGTACTGCGCGCCGAAGCCCATGTCGGGGCGACCGGCGAAGTGCGTCGGGGGGATGCCATCGCCCGCGCTTCCTTCCTGTTGGGAATCCAGCGCGGAAGTTTGCCGCAGTTAGCGGCACGTTGTCCAGCCGTTGACCGAAATTGTGGTCATGTCCGGGTGGGCGGCGCCCCCTCCGGGATCGGCGGCGGCCCGCCGCGCGGCGGCAAACTCTTCGGTGGCGTGACGTGTACCGGGATCGCGGCGCGATGGCCGCTGCCGCCGATCGGCCTCCGCGGTCGCAGGACCGGCCGTTGGCCGCTTTTGGAACCTTATATCGCCAGGTTCAAAGAAGTTGCGCGACGATCGCGCGGAGTTGGGCGTCCCGCAATGGCCCCAATTGGGTGTGGACGATCGCGCCCCGCCGGTCGACGACGACCGTGAACGGCAGCGCCATCAGGCGGTTGCCCAGCGTCTTCGACAGTTCCATCGCGCCGTAGCCCCCGATCAGCGACGGGTAGTTGAGCCCGATTTCCTCGATGAAAGGCCGCACCTTGTCGGGCGAATCGATCGCGATGCCGACGAATTGCAGCCCGCGCCCGCCGAGGTCGCCCTGGGCGCGGACAAACTCTGGCATTTCCTCGCGACACGGCGCGCACCAGGTCGCCCAGAAATTGACGACCAGCACCTTGCCGCGCCACTGCGCCAGCGCCTGCTCCTTGCCGGCGGTGTCCGGCAGGGTGACCGCAAGCAGCGTGGCCGCATCGCGGCCGCGTTCATCCGAGCCGCCGATGCCGAACGTGCTGCGGCCGAAGTAGACTCCGGCGACGAGCGCGAGGGCTGCGGCAACGGCCGCGAGCATCAGGATCAGGCGGCGGGCGAGCATGGCAACGAACGCCGGCGACGGGACGAGAGCAAGCGCTCACCCGCACCAAAAGCCTTGGTACGATTGGCGGGAATCAATTGAACCAGCGCTTCTTCTCCGGCGCAGCCTCGACCGGAAACCCGGGCTTGCCGCCGGCGGCCGGCATCGCGATGGTGACCTGCTGAACCTGCGGGGGATAGCACACCCCGACATCGGCGCAGCCCTGCGATTCGGCGCGGACCGTCAGCGACCGTCCGGGTGCCGCCGCGTCGAGCGGCAGCTTGACCACCAGCATGCCCCGATACGTCTCGACGTTGCCGAAGAACTCGTCCTGCTTGACCTTGCCCGGCGGCAGTGCGGCCGCGGCCCCGAGCAGGGCGCCGTCGACGCTGAATCTGAGCTTGTCCCGATAAAGGTAATAGCCGTCGGCGACGACGAAGCGGGCCTCGACCGTACGTTCGTCGACGCCGCGGGCAGCAAAGGCGAAGGCGCGCTCGGGTTCGAGCAGCTTGAGCTGGGCCGCCGCGGGGGCAGCCCACCCGACCACGATGGCCACCGACGCCAGGGCGACGACGGCCGCGCCCGGCCGCGGCCGCAACAACGCCCGCGCGCGGATCTGCGCATGACTCGCCCCGGTGCCGCGGGAGGCCGGCCGTCCCGGAGCTGGCGCGCCGTCGCCGCGGGCGTCAGCGGGGGGCCGTCTCGGCGCCGATCCAGTCGAGGTAGGGAGCGAATCCATCGGTAATGGGGACAGCGATGATTTCCGGAAGTTCGTAGGGATGGCATTCGCGGATCGTCGCCACCACCTCGGGGAAGCGATCCGCCACGGTTTTGATCACGACCGGCAACTCGCGCGCAGTTTCGATCGCGCCCTGCCAGTGATAGAGTGAGTCCACCGGCGCGCCGACGCTGACGCAGGCGGCGAGCCTTGATTCGACCAGCCGACGCGCCAGGCGTTGCGCGCCGTCCCGGTCCGGGAATTGCGTCAGCACCAGCAGCGCCGCACCGGCCAAGGAGCCTCCATGCGCTTTGTCGTCCTTGCGATTGTAATGGCTTTCCCGGTCCTCGACCTCTACGTCACGGTGCGCTTCGCGCGCTGGACCGGCGTTCCGGTGTGGGCCTGGATCGGCGTCGCGATGGTCGGAGGGTTCCTGCTGCTGCGCAACGAGCGGACGGCGTTCCGCGCGCGCACGGTCGCCGCGCTGCACGGCGAGCAGTCGCTACTGCGCGGGCTCGTCGACAGCGGCCGCAAGGTGCTGGCGGCGATGCTGCTGATTCTGCCCGGCGTCGTCAGCGACCTGGTCGCGCTGCTGCTGCTCGCGCTGCCGATCAACGTCGGGCGCCGGATCGAGGCCGCGGCGAGGGGTCAGCGTTTCGACGCCATCGAGGGCGACTGGCGGCGGCTCGACTGAGCCGCGCCGTCACTTGAGCCGGTCGTAGACGGTCGGCTCCGACCGGTCGGCGCGCCGGTAGGCCCAGATCATCAGGCCGACGCCGGCGACGATCATCGGCAGCGACAGCCACTGCCCCATCGACAGGCCCAGCGCCAGCGGGCCCAGGAACGCGTCCGGCTCCCGGGCAAATTCGGCGACGAAGCGGCACCCGCCGTATCCCACGAGGAACAGCCCCGACGTCGCGCCGGTCGGCCGTCGCCGCCTGGTGTACAGCCAGAGCACGACAAACAGCAGCAGCCCCTCGAGCCCGAACTGGTAGAGCTGCGACATGTGCCGCGGCTCGGGACCGGCCTGCGGAAACACCATCCCCCAGGGCCCCTGCGTCACGCGCCCCCACAGCTCGCCGTTGATGAAATTGCCAAGGCGCCCTGCCGCCAGCCCCAGCGGCACCAGCGGCGCGATGAAGTCGGTGACGTCGAGCCAGCGCTTGCGGCGGCCGCGCGCGAACAGCCACATCGCAAAGATCACGCCGAGGAACCCGCCGTGGAAGCTCATGCCGCCCTGCCACAGCGCGAACACCTCGAGCGGGTGCTGCAGGTAGTACAGCGGCTTGTAGAACAGGACGTAGCCGAGCCGGCCGCCGAGGATGACGCCGAACACGCCGTAATACAGCATGTCGTCGATGTCGCGCGGACGCCAGCCGGTCAGCATGTTCTGGCGCGCGCGGTGGCGCCCGAGCACGACGAACAGCACGAATCCGATCAGGTACATGAGCCCGTACCAGCGCACCGCGAGCGGGCCGACCGAGAACGCGATCGGGTCGAATTGCGGATGGACGAGCATCGGTGGGGGTTGGCGGGGGTGGTGTCGGCGAGCGGCCGCGAGAACCGGGTCGCCATGCGGCGCCGCGGAGGGTCGCTGCCAGGCGGCGCACCGACGACCGTGCGCTAGAATCGGGGCATTATACGAGAGCCGGTGCCGGGCGGCCGCGCCGCCGGGCAGGCGCCCGCCGCCACCCGCCCCCCCATCGCCGCTGGCGAACGCCCACGAGGATTGCCGCATGAGCTACAACCGCCGTTCCCGCCTGATCACGCAGGGCATCGCCCGCTCCCCGAATCGCGCGATGCTGCGCGCCGTCGGCTTCACCGACGGCGACTTCGAGAAGCCCATCGTCGGCGTGGCCAACGGCCATTCGACGATGAACCCCTGCAACGCCGGCATCCAGCCGCTGGTCGACCGCGCGATGGCCGCGTTGACGTCGGCGGGCGCGATGCCGCAGGTCTTCGGCATCCCGACGGTGACCGACGGCATCGGCATGGGCACCGAGGGCATGAAGTACTCGCTGGTCTCGCGCGAGGTGATCGCCGACGCGATCGAGACCTCGGTGAACGGACAGTGCATGGACGGCGTGCTCGTCGCCGGCGGCTGCGACAAGAACATGCCCGCCGGCGTGATGGCGATGGCGCGGATGAACGTCCCGGGCATCTTCGTCTACGCCGGGACGATCAAGCCCGGCGAGTGGAAGGGCAAGGCGCTGACCATCGTGTCGCCGTTCGAGGCGGTCGGCGCCTTCAGTGCGGGCACGATGTCGAAGGAGGACTACGACGGCATCGAGCGGCACGCCTGCCCGTCGGTCGGCGCCTGCGGCGGCATGTACACCGCCAACACGATGAGCTCGTCGTTCGAGGCGCTGGGAATCAGCCTGATGGGCAGCTCCCAGATGGCGTCGCCGGATCCCGAAAAGGCGGACTCGGCCGCCGAGTCCGCGCGCGTGCTGGTCGAGGCGATCAAGCGCGACATCAAGCCGCGCGACATCATCACCAGGAAGTCGATCGAGAACGCGATCGCGCTGGTGATGGCGACCGGCGGGTCGACCAACGCGGTGCTCCACTATCTCGCCATCGCCTCGGCCGCCGAGGTCGAGTGGACGATCGACGACTTCGAGCGCGTGCGCCAGCGCGTGCCGGTGCTGTGCGACCTCAAGCCCTCGGGCCGCTTCGTCGCGACCGACTTCCACTCGGCGGGCGGCGTGCCGCAGGTGCTCAAGATGCTGCTGGTCCACGGCCTGCTGCACGGCGACTGCATGACGATCACCGGCCGCACGATCGCCGAGGAGCTCGCCGCGATCCCCGACGAGCCGCGCGCCGACCAGGAAGTGATCCGGCCGTGGGCGAAGCCGATGTACGAGCACGGCCACCTCGCGATCCTCAAGGGCAACCTCGCGCCCGAAGGCTGCGTCGCCAAGATCACCGGCCTCAAGAACCCGACGATCACCGGACCCGCGCGCGTGTTCGACTCCGAGCCCGCGGTGATGGAGGCGATCATGGGCCGGAAGATCCGCGCCGGCGACGTCGTCGTCATCCGCTACGAGGGACCTAAAGGCGGTCCCGGGATGCAGGAGATGCTGGCGCCGACCTCGGCGCTGATCGGCCAGGGCCTCGGCGAATCGGTCGGCCTCATCACCGACGGGCGGTTCTCCGGCGGCACCTGGGGCATGGTCGTCGGCCACGTCGCGCCCGAGGCCTACGCCGGCGGCAACATCGCGCTGGTCGAGGAAGGCGATTCGATCACCATCGACGCGCACCGGCTGCTGATCCAGCTCAACGTCGGCGACGACGTGCTGGCCGCGCGTCGCGCGCGCTGGCGGCGGCCGGCGCCCCGCTACACCCGCGGCTTGCTCGCCAAGTACATGCGGCTCGTGTCGACCGCGAGCCGCGGCGCGATCACCGATGGCGGTGAATAGCCGCTTCGCCGCGAACGGCTGCCGCCCGGTGAACGCGTTGTCCTTCGTGCGGGCGGCCACCGGCGTCGCGACGCTGCTCGCCGCAACGGTGGCCGGGCTCGGCCTTCGTCCGGCGCAGGCTTCGCCTCCGGCGCTGCCGAAGGCACCGGTCGCGGCGGCCGCGGCCGTGAAGGCGCCGACCGAACCGAAGGAGCGCACCGTCGTGCCGCTGACCAATCCCGGCTTCGAAGGCGCCATCGCATCGGCGGGACAGCCCGAAGGCTGGGTCACGATCCAGCACGCGGGCGACGTGTCGTACCTGTTCACACCGGACCACGACGCTCCGCGGTCCGGCAAGCGCAGCCTGCGCGTCGACAACGTCGGGCCCGAGCCGTACGGCGCCGTCTACCAGATCGTGGATGCCGCACCGTACCGGGGCCGGACGCTCGCGTTCTCCGCCTGGATGAAGACGAAGGAGACCAAGGGCAACCGCTTCGGCAAGGGTGCGGGGCTCAAGCTGCAGGCGATGAAGAACGGCTACCCCGAAGCGGTGAAGCAGATGCGACGCGATGCGATCGGAGGCACGACCGATTGGACGCGTTACGAACTCGAGCTCGCCGTGCCCGCCGACGCGCAGCAGATCGAGGTCGGCATGAACCTGTTCGGGCCGGGCACCGTCTGGCTCGACGACGCCGTGCTCGAGGTGCTGCCCGCCCAGCGCTGACCGGCTCCCGTCTTGAGCCGGCCCCTCGCTGACCCGTTCCCCCCGCGACGTTGCCATTCGGCCGGCCCACCCCGATGGCCATTTGAACCCTCTCCCGACACCGACGCCCATGACGCTCTATTGGTCCGCCCTCGCCGGCGCCATCGCCCTGGAGATCGCCGGCACCGTGTCGATGAAGCTGTCGCAGGGCTTCACCCGCACGCTGCCGTCGGTGCTGATCTTCGTGTTCTACGCGGCCTCGTTCGCGCTGATGACGATCGCGGTCAAGCGCATCGACATGAGCGTGTCGTACGCGATCTGGTCGGCCGTCGGCACGGCGGCGATCACGCTGATCGGCGTGTTCGGGTTCCGCGAATCGCTGACGCCGGTCCAGGTCGGCTGCCTCGCGCTCATCATCATCGGCGTCGTCGGCCTGCGCCTCGGCGCGGCCGATGCCTGAACCGCCCACCCCGGGAGACGCTGCCATGTTCTGCCCCGATCGCTCCCCCGATCGCTCCCCCGATCGCAACCACGACGACGCCGTCGATCCGTTGCGCCGGCGCCTGCTTCTCGCTGTGGCCGCGACGCCAACGCTGCCGCTGCTGTCCGCCTGTGCCACGACCAGCAGTCCCGGCGACGGACCTGCCGCCAAGGCCCCCGAGTGGCGCCTCGGGGACCGCTGGACCTATGCCGCGACCGACGGCTTCCGTACGCCGGTGGTCTGGACCGAGACGCGCGAGATCGTCGCCGCCGGGGCCGAGGGCTTCCAGTTGCGGGTGACGCAGAAGGGGCCGACCGTCGACAACACGCGGGTCGAGCATTGGCCGTCGCCCGGACAGCTCCGCTCGGGCGCGCTGATGGACAACGAGATGCGCAGCTTCACGCCGCCGCTGCCGCGCTTCGAATTCCCGCTGTCGTCCGGACAGCGCTGGAGCCTGTTCGCGAACAGCCTCGACCCGGCCACCGACGCGACGGGGCAAATCAACTATTTCGTCCGCGTGTCGGGCTGGGACAGGACCACCGTCGGCGGCATGACCTACGACACCCTGGGCCTGCGCCTCCTGATCCGCCTCGACGACGAGACGTTCTGGCGCCACGCGACCGAGTGCAACCAGTTCTTCCACTATGCGCCGTCGATCGGCGGCACCGTGCTCGAGGAACGCGACGCCCAGTACCTCGAGAAGGGCGACATGCGCAACGCGGTCGCGATCCGCTCACAGCATGCGCGGTTCTCGCTGACCGAGTTCCGCCGCGGCGGCTGAGCGCGGGCGGCGAAGGACTCCGCGCCAGGCGCCCGACGAGACCGCCGCCCGTTGGCGCCGGCGTCAGGCCTGCAGGCCGAGCCGCTGCCAGATCGTCGTCGTCAGCGCCGCCTGGTTCAGCGTGTAGAAGTGCAGGCCCGGCGCGCCGCCGGCCAGCAGCCTCGAGCAGAGGTCGGTGACGACGTCCAGCCCGAAGGCGCGGATCGAGGCGGCGTCGTCGCCGTAGCCTTCCAGCCGGCGGCGGATCCAGCGCGGGATCTCCGCGCCGCACGAATCGGAGAAGCGCGCGAGCTTCGTCGCGCTGGCGATCGGCATGATGCCCGGCACGATCGGCACGCGTCACGCCCGCGCCGGCGGCGCGGTCGACGAAGTCGAAGTACGCGTCCGCGTTGTAGAAATACTGCGTGATCGCCGAGTCGGCGCCCGCGTCGATCTTGCGCCTGAAGTTGGCGAGATCGGCGTCGGGGCTCGGCGCCTCGGGATGCGCCTCGGGGTACGCGGCGACGTCGATGTGGAACGCGTCGCCGGTCTCGCTGCGGATGAACGCGACGAGCTCGCTCGCATAGCGGAACTCGCCGGCGTCGGCGGTGCCCGGACGGCAGGTCGCCGCGCAGCGCGACGAGGTGGTCGATGCCGTGGCCGCGGTACGCCTCGAGCACCGCGCGCAGCGTTTCCCTCGTGCTGCCGATGCACGAAAGGTGCGGCGCCGCGGCGAGGCCCTCCGCGCGGATGGCCAGCACGGTCGCCAGCGTGCCCTCGCGCGTCGATCCGCCGGCGCCGAAGGTCACCGAGCAGAAGCCCGGCTTGAGCTGCGCGAGCTGCGCGCGCGTCGCGGCGAGCTTCGCCACGCCCTCCGGCGTGCGCGGCGGAAAGAACTCGAGGCTGAACTGGCCTTGCGCTGCGCTCATTGCGGCGCGCGGTGCTTGCCGGACGGCAGCAGCAGCGACGACAGCGCCCAGGAGATGAGGCTGTAGACGATGGCGCCGAACACGCCCGACCAGAAGCCGCTGACCCGGAAGCCGTCGAGGTAGGACCCGACCGCCCAGAACAGCAGGCCGTTGATGACGAAGATGAACAGGCCCAGCGTGAGGATCGTCGCCGGCAGCGTCAGCAGCACCAGCAGCGGCCGGATCAGCGCATTGACGAGGCCGAGCACCAGCGCCGCGATCGCCGCGGCCTGCCACGAATCGACCTGCACCCACTTGAACACGTAGGGCAGCAGGAACAGCGCGACGGCGTTGATGACCCAGGCGAGCAGGATGCGCATGAGAACCTCCTTCGATGTTGCGATTCGGCGGGCCACGGGCGCGCCGGGCGCCGCCGCGGCCCGGGCGTCAGTAGCGGTAGGCGTCGGCCTTGTACGGGCCGGCCTTCGCCACGCCGATGTAGCGCGCCTGCTTGTCGGAGAGCTCGGTCAGCGTCGCCCCCAGCTTCGACAGCTGCAGCCGCGCGACCTTCTCGTCGAGGTGCTTGGGCAGCACGTAGACGCCGACCGGGTACTTCTTCGTGCCCTCGACCGCGTCGGCCCACAGCTCGATCTGCGCCATCACCTGGTTGGCGAACGACGAGCTCATCACGTACGACGGGTGGCCGGTGCCGCAGCCGAGGTTCACCAGCCGGCCCTCGGCCAGCAGGATGATCCGCTTGCCGTCGGGGAAGATGATGTGGTCGACCTGCGGCTTGATGTTCTCCCAGGTGCACGCCTTGAGGCCGGCGACGTCGATCTCGTTGTCGAAGTGGCCGATGTTGCAGACGATCGCCTGGTTCTTCATCCGCTTCATGTGATCGAAGGTGATGACGTCGATGTTGCCGGTCGCGGTGACGAAGATGTCGCCGTGCTCGCAGGCGTAGTCCATGGTGACGACGCGGTAGCCCTCCATCGCCGCCTGCAGCGCGCAGATCGGGTCGATCTCGGTGATCCACACCTGCGCCGACAGCGCGCGCAGCGCCTGCGCGCTGCCCTTGCCGACGTCGCCGTAGCCCGCGACGACGGCCACCTTGCCGGCGACCATCACGTCGGTCGCGCGCTTGATGCCGTCGACCAGCGACTCGCGGCAGCCGTAGAGGTTGTCGAACTTGCTCTTGGTGACCGAGTCGTTGACGTTGATCGCGGGAAAGCCCAGCCGGCCTTCCTTGTGCATCTGGTAGAGCCGCTTGACGCCGGTCGTCGTCTCCTCGGTCACGCCCTTGATGCCGGCCTTGATCCGCGAGTAGAACTTCGGGTCCTTCGCCAGCCGCGCCTTGATCGACGCGAAGAGCTCGACCTCTTCCTCGCAGGTCGCGTGGTTGAGGCACGAGGGATCGGTCTCGGCGCGGGTGCCGAGGTGCACCAGCAGCGTCGCGTCGCCGCCGTCGTCGAGGATCATGTTGGGGCCGGCCTGGTCGGCGCCGTCCTTCCACTCGAAGATGCGGTGGGTGAAGTCCCAGTACTCGGCCAGCGACTCGCCCTTGTGCGCGAACACCGGCGTGCCGCGCGCGGCGATCGCGGCGGCGGCGTGGTCCTGCGTCGAGTAGATGTTGCACGACGCCCAGCGCACCTCGGCGCCGAGCGCCTGCAGCGTCTCGATCAGCACCGCGGTCTGGATGGTCATGTGCAGCGAGCCGGCGATGCGGGCGCCGCGCAGCGGCTGCTCGGGGGCGAACTCGTCGCGGATCGCCATCAGGCCGGGCATCTCGGTCTCGGCGATGGCGATTTCCTTGCGGCCCCAGCCGGCGAGCTTGAGGTCGGCGACGGCGAAGTCGGTGAAGGGCTTGGTCTCGGTGCGGGCGTTCATCGGTCGAAAACTCCTCGTCATCGACCGCGCACGGGGGCAGCGAATGGTCGCTCGCCACCCGTGAGCGGTCACGGGTCAACGAGCGCCGTTGGAACATGGACGCCCCGAGCCTGGTCCGGCGGCCGATCGATGCGCACAGTCCGGGACTGCGGCATCGCGGCGCGGATTGCAGCGCTCCTCGGGGGAGCGCGGATTATACCAGTGCCCGACCGGGCTCCCCGGCCTGGACAAACGGCGGGGAGGCAACAGTCGAGCCGAGGTTGCACTCGACGTCACGCGAGGGCAGAATTCCCGTCTGGCGGCGTGTTCTGGATCGGAGCAATTGCGACCGGACGTCGAAGGCTCCTACGCGCAAGGCAGAACCACCTGGCATTGCCGGACCAATCGGAAGGAAAATGAGGTTCCCTTCGCCGACAGGATGGGTCATCGCATTGGTTCTGTGTCTTGCGATCTCATCAGCCCGCGCAGAGACGCTGACGTTGATTCCGGCAGCGCCAACCGAGACGACTTCGACGGTTCTGCGGTTCCAGGGCGTTTCGACATCGTTCCCGGCCGGCGTTGTCCTGTATAGGTCGACGCGTTCAGGGTCGCTGCTCGCAGTGGAAGGCTGCTATCCAACGCCGAGCTTCCCCGGGATCGTCAACTACACGCTGGATGTTCCGGTAGGCGTGTTGCCGGCGGGTACGTATGGCGTTACGTACTCCGTCGCTCGGTGCAACCAACAAGGCGTTCCTATCGGACCATTTGTTGTGCTGCTTACAGACCACTTTTGTCGTAGCGAGTGACCCTGCCGCGGAGGCGATTCCCGCACTTTCGCTTCCGCTCCTCGCGCTTCTGGGGCTTGTTGTAGTCATCACCGGACTGCGTCGTATTGAAGTCGGGAGGAAGAGCGGCTAAACGCATGTCGGTGTTGATTGGCGGCGTCGCGACCTCCCGCCGAATTGCCGGCGGTTGAGCCGCGCGGTCGCGTCCACCAGCTTGGCGATCAACGCCTCGCTCTGCGGAGGAAGCTGCTTTATCGTTTCGATGTCGTTCGGCAGCGGGTTCGGGATGACGCTTACGTCAGATCCCACCCGCAACCACGTTCAGACTATCCTGCCCTGCCGCTCGGCGCCCGCCGCCTCCTGCATGAAAAGCGCGTTGGCGAGGCTCGACTCGCGCTTGTAGAAGCCCTCGGTGTGAAACGTCTCCTCCAGCCGGAAGAGCTCGTAGTCGAGGTGGTGGCAGAGCTCGTGGATCAGCGTGCGCGTCAGCGACCGGAACGCCACCGGCTTGCCGTGGACCGCGGTGCGCATCCAGACGGTGATCCGCGCGACGGTCGGGCCGTCCTCCGGCTCGTACAGGCCGTGCAGCTCGCCGGTTTCGTCGGCCGGCCGGACCGCCAGCGCCCGCACGCGGATCGGCGGCACGCCGAAGCCCCTTACCAGCGCGTCGATCAGCCGCTGGCCGGCGGACTGGACGCCTGCCCGGTCGTCGGCGGCCAACGCGGCCTTCATCGCGACGAGGTCGGCGCCGCCGTCGATGCCCTCGGGCAGCGCCAGCGTCTCGATGGCGTCGCTCTTCCGGTAGATCGCCTGGCGTTTCGGCGACAGTCGGGCGTAGTAGGCGAAGGGCATCGGAAGTGGGTGAGCGGCAGGCCGCCGCGCCCGCAGGCCGGCCGCCCTTCGGTGGGCTGCCGGTCGGGCGGGCTACCGGATCATCTTCTCGCGGACTTTCTTCAGGGCGTCGATCAGGCCGTTGACGCCGGTCTTGGTCAGGCCCTCCTTGTCGACGTCGAACTCGATCAGGAGCCGCCTGGCATCCTCGGACAGATGGCAGGTGATGCTGCCGCTCTTGCCCAGGTCGAACTTCTTTCTGCGGTCGTCGCCCATCGCTCGTTCCCCGGTCGGCCCCGGCTCACCAAACCTTAATACAACTTTGACTGGCGTTTGACACCGCCCGGCTAGCATCGCCGCGTTCGGTCGGTGGCACGCCGCAGCGCGACGCCGCCGGTGGATGGATTGATCGGAGGGGCGCCCAGCTTTCCGGAGGGGAAGGAGCGTTCTGTTCGAGCCGCCGAGCGTGCGGCGGAAGCGGTTGGTCCGCCGCACGCGACGCGAAACCGGTTCGCGGAGGAATGCACCATGCGTCGAATCAAAACACCTGTTCGTCGCCCGGTCCTGGCATTCTCACGTTGATCGAATTGCTCGTCGTCATTGCCATCATCGCCACGCTCATGGGCATCATGTTACCCTCCCTCAGGCACGGCTCGACCAACGTCACGCTCGCGGTCGCAACGCTTTCGAAGTTCGCCGCCAGCACCCCCGGCGGCCTGAAGATCGGCCACACCGATCACAACGGCAACCCGGCGTCGGTCGCTTCCCCCGCCGCATCGCCGTCACCGTCGCCTCGAACGCAACTTGGCGACGTGAACGGCAGCGGCTCGATCAACTCCGCCGATGCTACGCAGCTCGTCCTGGTGCTGGTCGGCACTGACACCCAACCCCGCTCATGTCGCGTCGGATAGTGTCCGCTTTGGATAGCGGACACTATGGGCCTGCCGATGGCGCGTCGAACGAAGCGGCTCTGGACCGTGGAGGAGAAGCGGTCGATCTGTCTGCAGACGACGGCGGCCGGGTGTTTCCGTGGCGCAGGTGGCGCGGCGCTATGCGCTGAACGCCAACCTCATCTTCAAATGGCTGCGTGACCCGCGGTTTGCGCCGGACCCGGACGCCACCCCGACGGAGGGTCCCCTCTTCCTTCCCGTCGAGGTCGTCGAGCACCCCGTTCGAGAAGATGCTCCTGCGTCGGGCGATGCCCGGGGCCCGGGCGGCACGATCGAGATCGATCTGGCGGGCGGCCACCGGATGCGGATCAGCGGCCGCTACGATCCCGAGGCTCTCGCCCGGCTGATCCGGGGCCTGTCCGGGTGATCCCCGTCCCCGCCACCACGAAGGTCTGGCTGGCGGCCGGGGTGACGGACATGCGGCGTGGCTTCGCGGCGCTGGCGGCGCAGGCCGAGGCGACGCTGCAGCAGGACCCGTTCGCCGGGCATCTCTTCGTGTTCCGGGGTCGGCGCGGCGATCTGGTGAAGGTGATCTGGTGGGACGGCCAGGGGGCCTGCCTGTTCGTGAAGCGGCTGGAGCGCGGGCCGGTTCGTCTGGCCCTCGGCGAAGGAGGGCAAGGTGTCGCTGACGCCGGCGCAGCTGGCGATGCTGCTCGAGGGCATCGACTGGCGGACGCCGCAGCGGACCTGGCAGCCGTTGGCCGCGGGATAATCGGCGCTCGCGGTGATCCGAGGATTCCCATAGGAAATCCCGTGGGATAAACTCGATCATGCTCGATGAGATCGTCCCCTTGCCGGAAGACCCCGAGGAGCTGCGGGCCTTCACGGCGCGGCTTCTGGCCGAGGTGAAGGCGCAGGCGATCCTGATCGAGAAGCTGCGCCACCAGCTGGCCGGGCACCGGGCGCATCGCTTCGGCGCCTCCTCCGAGACGGCCGAGCAGCTGCAGCTGGCGCTGGAGACGAGCGAGATCGCCGCGGCGGCGATGACGGCGCGGCTGCGCCTGCCCGACGTCGAGGAGAAGGGCCAGCCGAAGCGCCGGCCGATCCCGGATCACATCCCGCGCATGGAGGTGGAGCTCAGCCCGGCGGCCGACGCCTGTGCCGACTGCGGCGGCAAGCTGCGCCGGATCGGCGAGGACGTGACCGAGGAGCTGGAATATGTCCCCGGACGCTTCATCGTGAACCGGATCGTCCGGCCCCGGCTGACCTGCTCGGGCTGCGAACGCTTCGTCCAGGCGCCGCTGCCGTCCCGCCCCATCGAGCGCGGCCGCCCGGGTCCGGGCCTGCTCGCCCATGTGCTGGTCAGCAAGTACGCCGATCATCTGCCGCTCTATCGCCAGTCCCAGATCTTCGAGCGCGACGGGCTCGACCTCGACCGCTCCACGCTCGCCGACTGGGTCGGCAAGTCCACCGCGCTGCTCGCGCCGCTGGCCGACGCCATCGGCCGGCATGTGCTCGCGGCCGAGGCGATCTTCGCCGACGACACGCCGATCCAGCATGCTCGCGCCCGGCACGGGCAGGACCCAGACCGCCCGGCTCTGGACCTATGCCCGCGACGAGCGCCCTTGGGGCGGCGCCGCGCGCGCCGGCCGCCTGGTATCGCTTCTCGGGCGACCGGAAGGGGCAGCATCCGAAGGATCATCTCGCCCGCTTCCGCGGCTTGATGCATGCCGACGGCTATGCCGGCTTCGACGACCTCTACCGCTCCGGCGCGATCCGCGAGGTCGCCTGCATGGCCCATGTCCGGCGCAAGTTCGTCGACATCCATCGGTCGCAGGCCTCGCCGATCGCCGAGGAGGCCATCCAGCGCATCGCCCAGCTCTACGCCGTCGAGAAGCAGGCCCGCGGCTCCCCGCCCGAGCGCCGGGTGGAACTCCGCCAGGCCAAGGCCGCCCCGGCGTTCGACGATCTCGAAGCCTGGCTCGCCCAGCAGCTGGCCCGCATCTCCGGCAAGTCGCCCCTCGCCGCCGCGATCCGCTACGCCCTGACGCGGATGGAGCGCATGCGGCCCTACCTCGACCAGCGGCATCCTCGAGCTGGACAACAACGCCGCCGAGCGCGGAATGCGCGCCATCGCCCTGGGCCGGAAGAACTACCTCTTCGTCGGCTCCGAGGCCGGCGGAAAGGCCGCCGCCATCGCCTACACCCTGATCGAAACCGCCAAGCTCAACGGCGTCGATCCCCAAGCCTGGCTCGCCGACACCCTGGCGCGCATCCCGGACTACAAGATCACCAAGGTCGACGAACTGCTCCCCTGGCGCTGGAGCCGGTAGCGGTCAGACCGGACGCTTACCCCTCCGCCCTGCGTGCGCGCAGAGGATGGCCCGATCAGGGCAGCAAGGGCAGCAGGTGGTCGGCGTCGCGCTTACGACCGAGACGAAGGAGGTGAGCGAGCGCGTCACCTCCTCTCCAAACCGTTGATCTCGATCCGATCAGTGAGAATGCTGGCCTGGGGCGTCTTCCGTGCCGCGGCCACGAAATGGGATCAGCTTCGGCACGCGCGCCCTGTAGCGGCGGTATTCATCGCCAAAGAGTGCGGTCAGATCGCGCTCCTCGAGCATGATGCCGACAAGGATGTAAGCGGTGTTGAGCACCGCGAACAGCAGGTGACCCACTGTCATCGACGGCGCTGCCCAGAACGCGACGATGAGACCGAGATAGAGCGGATGGCGCACGAGCTTGTAGAATAACGGCGTGCCGAACCTCGGCGATGGCATTGCGCGCCCCAGCAGATGGCTCGTGACCTGTTGCAAGCCGAACAGCTCGAAATGGTTGATCAGAAATGTGCTCGCGACGACCAGAAGCCAGCCAAAGAGAGACAGCGCAGTGATCGTCGCCGCGAGTGTCGGATCATTGACGCTCCAAACGACCCCACTGATCGGTCGCCACTGCCAAAGCATCGTGGTCAGAGCAAAGCTTGAAAACATCACATAGGTGCTACGCTCGATCGATTTCGGTACGAAGCGCGTCCACCAGGACTTAAACGATTGACGCGCCATGAGGCTATGTTGCGCCGCAAACAACGAAACCAGTAGAACGTCGATTGTAGTCGCCTTAATCAAGGCGATTTCAACGCCCGTGTCAACGGCCTTCGGCACGAGAAGGCCTGTTGTGAAGCCCACGGCGTAGAGAATGCTGGCGAGCCCCAGTGCGTAGCAAAATACACCATAAAGCATTACAATGACGCGGGTCATTTGCGTGGTCCATTCTTTAGTTTGCGCGGGCGTGTCGAACCCCGCCAGCGGCGGTTGTCGCGATGAGAAAGGCTACCCTGAACAGGCCGGTGCCTAGAATGGTCACCAATCCGAGTTTGTTGATCATTCGTCCAATTCGCGGAGCGAGCAGACGACCGACATGCTGTCCGATATCCTGCGGAGCGTGCGCTTAAGAGGCGGCGTGTTTCTTGACGCGCGCTTAACCTCCCCCTGGGCGGTCGACTCCGTGGTGACGTCGGAGGCCTGCAAGCCTCTCCTGTCGCGACCTTCGCAACTGATCGCCTATCACATGGTGATCGAGGGGCAGATGGCGCTGTCGATAGATGGTGAGGGCACGATCCGGGTTAAGGAAGGCGAAATCGTGCTCCTGCCGCGTAACGATGTCCACGTCGCTGCGAGCGCGGCAGGCATCGCACCGGTTGATGGACATAGTCTCATCGAGACTTCTCCAGGCAATCCCCTGGCGCAAATCAACTACGGAGGCGGCGGCGCGGCGGCGCGGCTGTTCTGTGGGTTCCTCGGCTGCGAAGACGGTTGTAACCCGCTGATCGCGGCGTTGCCACGCGTCCTTGTCATCGACATGCGGGAGGCGGCGTCCAAGAACTTGGTAGAAGCATCAATCAAGTTTGCGGTAAGCGAACTTTCACAGGGGCGACTTGCCGATGGCGACGTAATATCAAGGCTATCTGAATTGCTTTTGATTGAAGCGGTGCGGCGCTATGCTGAGAGTCTCGGTGAGAACGAAGTCGGTTGGCTTAAGGCGCTCAAAGATCCAAGTATAGGGAGAGCGCTTGTGCTAGTTCATCACAATATCGCGACACCGTGGACTGCCGAAGGTTTGGCACGCGAAATCGCTGTGTCGCGCAGCACATTCATCGTAAGCGTCCGGTCTGACCGCTATCCGTTCCAGCGCCAGGGCAGCAGGTCGTCGACCTTGGTGATCTTGTAGTCCGGGATGCGGGCGAGGGTGTCGGCGAGCCAGGCGTGGGGATCGACGGCGTTGAGCTTGGCCGTTTCGATCAGGGTGTAGGCGATGGCGGCGGCCTTGCCGCCTGCCTCGGAGCCGACGAAGAGGTAGTTCTTCCGCCCGAGGGCGATGGCGCGCATGCCGCGTTCGGCGGCGTTGTTGTCCAGTTCCAGGATGCCGTGGTCGAGGTAGGGGCGCAGGCGTTCCATGCGGGTCAGGGCATAGCGGATGGCGGCCGCGAGCGGGGATTTGCCCGAGATCGTGGTGAGTTGCATGGCCAGCCATCGCTCCAGATCGTCGAAGACCGGGGCGGCATGGGCCTTCGCAGTTCGACGCGGCGATCCGGCGGGGAGCCTCTGGCCTCCTTCTCGACGGCATAGAGTTGGGCGATCCGGCCGATGGCCTCTTCGGCGATCGGGGAGCCTTGCGACCGGTGGATGTCGACGAACTTGCGCCGGACATGGGCCATGCAGGCGACCTCGCGGATGGCGCCGGAGCGATAGAGGTCTTCGAACCCGGCATAGCCATCGGCATGCATCCAGCCGCGGTAGCGGGCGAGATGATCCTTGGGGTGCTGGCCCTTGCGGTCGCCGGAGAAGCGATACCAGGCGGCCGGGGGCGCATCGCCGCCCCAGGGGCGTTCGTCGCGGGCATAGGTCCAGAGCCGGGCGGTCTGGGTCTTGCCGGTGCCGGGGGCGAGCATGCTGATCGGCGTGTCATCGGCAAAGATCGCCTCGGCCGACAGGACATGGCGGCCGATGGCATCGGCCAGCGGTTCCAGCAGGGCGGTGGTCTTGCCGACCCAGTCGGCCAGGGTGGAGCGGTCGAGGTCGAGGCCTTCGCGGTCGAAGATCTGGCTTTGGCGATAAAGCGGAAGATGGTCGGCATATTTGCTGACCAGCACATGGGCCAGCAGGCCCGGCCCCGGGCGGCCCCGCTCGATGGGGCGCGAGGGCAGCGGAGCCTGGACGAAGCGTTCGCAGCAGGCGCAGGTCAGCCGGGGGCGGACGATCCGGTTCACGATGAAGCGTCCGGGGACGTATTCCAGTTCTTCGGTCACATCCTCGCCGATCCGGCGCAGGCGGCCGCCGCAATCGGCACAGGCATCGGCACCCGGGGTCAGTTCCACTTCCATCCGCGGGATGTGATCCGGGATCGGACGGCGCTTCGGTTTGTCCTTCTCCTCGATGTCCGGCAGCTTCATCCGCGCGGTCATCGCGGCGGCGGCGATCTCGCTGGTCTCCAGGGCCAGTTGCAGCTGTTCCGCCGTCTCGGACGACGCGCCAAACCGGTGCGCCCGGTGCCCGGCCAGCTGATGCCGCAGCTTCTCGATCAGGATCGCCTGCGCCTTCACCTCGGCCAGAAGCCGCGCGGTGAAGCTGCGCAGCTCCTCGGGGTCTTCCGGCAAGGTCAGGGTCTGATCGAGCATGCGAGAAGTTTATCCCACTGTATTCCTTGTGGGAATCATTGATTGCAGGGCGGACAGATTATCCCGCTGCCAAGGGCCGCCACGTCCGCTGCGGTGCCCGCCAGTCGATCCCTTCCAGGAGCATCGACAACTGTGCAGGCGTCAGCGCCACCTTCCCCTCCTTGGCCGAGGGCCAGACGAACCGCCCCTTCTCCAGCCGCTTCAGGAACATGCAGGCCCCCTGACCATCCCACCAGATCACCTTGACCAGGTCACCCCGACGGCCACGGAAGACAAACAGATGCCCGGCAAACGGGTCCTGCTTCAGCACCGCCTCGGCCTGCGCCGCCAGCGCCGCAAAGCCCTTGCGCATGTCGGTGACGCCCGCCGCCAGCCAGACCCGCGTGTTGGCCGGAACCGGGATCACACCGACAGCCCCCGGATCAGCCGCGCCAGGGCCTCGGGATCATAGCCGCCGCTGATCCGCATCCGGTGCCCGCCCGCCAGTTCGATCTCGATGTGGTTCGCTGCGGCGACAGGCATCGGCCGGGCACCGCAGGGCGCCTTCGCCTCCGCGACGATCTCCACCGGCAGAAAGCGCGAACCAGCTGCTTCGAGCCAGCGCCTCAGGCGCATAACGGGATCGCGCAACCATTTGAAGATCAGGTTGGCGTTCACCGCATAGCGCCGCGCCACCTGCGCAACCGAAACACCCGGCGCAGTCGTCTGCAAGCAGATCGACCGCTTCTCCTCATCCGTCCAAAGCCGCTTCGTCCGCCGCGCCACGTCCAGCACCATAGTGTCCACTATCGATGGTGGACACTATCCCGCACCATCACATCGCGGCAGAGCGGTCAGACCGGACGCTT